>NZ_BAAJOU010000022.1:0-210657 GCF_057536035.1 Nonomuraea sp. B208 | reverse complement strand
GTTCATGCGGCGAACGGTATGCTGTAGGCAGTCGACCAAAAACAGCGAAACGCCCGAATCCGTACGATACGCAGTTCCCTGGAGAGGTGACCATGTTGCTGTCGGAGCAGGCCGGTCAGCCGGCGGCCACCAAGATCCAGCGCCCCGCCACGCTGCGGGAGAGCGTCATCGAGGCCATCCAGGAGCTCATCGTCTCCGGCCAGCTCAAGCCCGGCCAGCACCTGGTCGAGAGCGAGCTGGCCGACCTCCTCGGCGTCTCCAGGCAGCCGGTGCGCGAGGCGCTCCAGCAGCTCAGCGGCGAGGGCTGGGTGGACCTGCACCCCGGCCAGGGCGCGTTCGTGCACGTGCCCACCGTGGAGGAGGCGGACCAGCTGCTCGCGGTCCGCGCGCTGCTGGAGACCGAGGCGGCGCGCCTGGCCGCCCAGCACGCCGGCGAGGACGGCGTGAAGCGGCTGCGCGACCTCTGCGCGCGCGGCATCGCGGCCGTGCAGGCCGACGACGTGGACGCCGCCGTGGCCACCAACTCCGAGCTGCACGCCCTGGTGACCGCGCTGTCCGGCAACAAGGTGCTGGCCGAGCTGACCAGCCAGGTGGCCAGGCGGGTGCGGTGGTACCACACGCCGGTGGCCCGCCAGCGCGGCATGGCCTCCTGGGAGGAGCACACGAGCCTGATCGACGCCATCGAGGCCGGCGACGAGCGCCGCGCGGCGAAGGTCATGCGCGAGCACACCGAGCACACCCGCGTGTCCTACATGGAGCAGCGGGAGAAGGAGCCGGTCGAGCCCGCTCCCAAGCCGGTGCGCCGGCGCCGCCGTACGGCCGGCTGAATGCCGTTTGACCTGACGTTCACATCGTGACACCCGCCCGGAAACACCTCCGCCGGAGGATGGGGCGGCACGGATGGGAGGTGCATGACCATGAGAGCGTTCCTCCGCTTTCTCCTCGCGGAACCCGCGGGCTCGCCGTCGGACGGCCGCGCGATCGGCCTCGGGCTGAGCACGGCCCTGCGCAGGCAGGGCTCGGCCGACGACGCCGAGCGCTACCTGCGGCTGTGGGCCACGCCGGGCACGACGTCCGGGCACGACGTCCACGAGAGCCCGCGGCACTGAGCCGCGGCGGAAGCGGCACGCCCCCGCCGCGGCCCGGCGCCGCTACGACTGCCCCGATGACCGGCCCGATGACCGGCCCGATGACTGGCCCGATGACTGGCCCGCCGGCTCCGGCTCGCGAGCTCTCCTGGCGTCGCGGGCCGACTTGACCAGGCTCAGCACCGTCGTCACCGCGAGGGTGCCGACGATGACGCCGAGGGAGACCATGATCGGCACCTCCGGCGCCCAGGACACGCCGTCGTGGTGCAGCGCCTCCATGATGAGCTTCAGCCCGATGAAGGCGAGCACCACCGACAGCCCCTTGCTCAGGTAGACGAGCCGGTCGAGCAGCCCGCCGATGAGGAAGAAGAGCTGCCGCAGCCCCATGAGGGCGAAGGCGTTCGCGGTGAACACCAGGTAGGGCTCCTTGGTGAGCCCGAAGATGGCCGGGATCGAGTCGAGCGCGAACAGCAGGTCGGTGGTCCCGATGGCGACCATCACGATCAGCATCGGGGTCACCAGCCTGCGCCCGTTGTGCACGGTGAGGCGGGCGCCGTGGTAGGTGTCCGTGGTCGGCAGCACCCGCCGCACGGTCCGCAGCGCGAGGTTCTCGGAGAACTCCGCCTCCTCCTCGTGCCCGATGAGCTTCCACGCTGTGTAGACGAGGAAGGCGCCGAACACGTAGAAGAGCCAGTCGAAGCGCTGGACGGCGCCCGCGCCGGCCGCGATGAACGCCCCGCGCATGACCAGCGCCAGCACGATGCCGATGAGCAGCACCTTCTGCCGGTACTCCCGCGGCACCCGGAACCTGCTCATGATCAGCAGGAACACGAAGAGGTTGTCCACGCTGAGCGAGTACTCGGTGATCCATCCCGCGAAGAACTCGCCGCCGTGCGCGGGGCCGGACAGCAGGAGCAGTCCGGCGCCGAAGGCCGCGGCCAGTCCGACGTAGAACGACACCCAGCCGACGCACTCGCGCATCGACGGCTCGTGCGGGTTGCGGGCCACCATCCAGAAGTCGAACGCGAGGACCGCGGCGAAGCCCCCGAGGGTGGCCGCCCAGATCCAGAAGGGCAGGTTCACCGCCTGCTTCCCTTCTTTCCTGCACGCAGCGTCGTGGCGTACCTGACGTAGACGGCGAGCAACTCGGCCGCCAGCGGGTTGACGGCCGCGCGGTGGGACAGCCAGTACGGCATGAACCGCTCGTGCAGCCAGACGAAGCCGATGGCGAAGCCGAGCCCCACCATGGCCTGGTAGGCGAGGAAGGGAAGCACGCCGTCGTGCATGCCCACCCCCGCAACGCTCTCCTGGAGCAGCCGGGACAGCGGGAAGGCCGCCATCCAGTACAGTCCGGCCGGCCCGAAGGTGCCGGGCCGGAGCACGCCGTGGCCGACGAGCACGCCGAACAGCCCGCCGAAGAGGGCGAGCGGCGTGGCCAGCGCCAGGGCCGCCTGCGCGGCCAGTCCGGTGGGCGCCCCCGCGAACAGGGTCAGCCCACCGGCCATGGCGCCGGCGACGGCTCCGATGGACGCCCCTGGCAGGGCGAGCTCGAAACTGTGCCGTCGCTCCATCAGCCCACGACCACGCCGTAGGCGAAGAGGCTGTAGAACAGCATGCCGAGGTAGAACACCGCGCCGAAGCCGATGATCACGTTCGACCACCATCGGGGCCTGATCGGCTTGGGCAGCATGCGGTTGTTGACCAGCAGCAGCGTCACGCAGTACGCCCCCATCGCGAACGTCGACAGGAACGCCAGCGTGTCCAGGATCCCGCTCGGCCCGTCGGCGGGGCCGAAGAGCAGGATCAGGATCCCGAAGAGGATCACTCCCCACAGGAAGATCGCGTACAGCTTGGACATGCCGAGCTTCTTCGCGCCGGGGATGAAGTGGAAGGTCATGTCCGCCTGGCCGCGTGAGAACGAGTCGAACAGGCCGAGCGTCGCGTTCAGGCCGATCAGCGCGATGAACCCGAGGAACACGACCCCGAGAACCGAGCTGCCCGCCGAGGAGACGGCGTTCGACATCGCGGTCAGCGCCACCTCCCGGTCGTCGCCCTGAATGACCTGCCGCACGCCCGGGTCAATCCGCACCGCCGCCTGCGCGATCACCGTGAAGGAGATCGTGACCAGCATGGTGATGCCCCAGAACAGCAGCAGCGCGTCGAAGGTGACCCAGCGCCGCCAGCCCTTCCACTTCGCCATCTCGGCCGGGTCGGAGGTGTCGAACATGAACCCGCGGGCGGGCCGCTCCTCCTCCTCGCCGGCGTGCCGCAGCCCGCGGATCTGCGGCTGGTGCGCGCCCATGCCGGCCCCGGAGTCACGCAGGTGCAGGGTGTACCACATCTGCTGCATGCCGGAGGGCCCGGCGAACGCGCACGCCCCGACGATGACCGGGAACCAGGCCGCCGACATCGCCTGCGGCGGCAGGTAGCCGAAGGAGAACATGCCGCTGATCGTGGTCACCACGTCGCTCCAGGAGCCGACCATGGCCGCGACCACGGCCGTGCCGAGCACGAGCGCGCCGATGAGCAGCGACAGCACGTTCTCCAGGAGGTTGTAGATCACCTTGGCGAGGGTGAAGACCACGCCGACGAGGATCAGCCCCGCGATCGCGGTCACCATCCACGGGATGCCGGTGATCTCCTCGAACGCCGCGGCCCCCGCCGACAGGTGCCCCGGCCAGATGTAGACCGCGACGGCGACGACGAAGAAGAACCACATCAGCGGCTTGAACACCCGGGCCGCGCCGGAGAAGATGCTCTCCCCGGTGGCCATGGCGTAGCGCGCCATCTCCAGCATGACCACGGCCTGCAGGGTCACGCCGATCAGGAACAGCCACCTGATCTCGGGCCCGAACAGCAGCACCAGCCGGGGCCACATGTACGACTCGCCCATGCCGACGCCGAGCGCGACCAGGAAGACCGTCGGCCCGAGCAGGTGCACCGAGGGCGGCGCGTCGGGGAGCTTCCTGATGGGCATCGGCTCAAGCCGGCCCGCCTTCCATACTCGTTGATCCTCGACCGGCGGCGTGGCCGTCGCCGGTGGTGTGTTCGATGTGTCCACCTACGGACCTCCTGGGGGGTGTGTTGCCTTCCTCGTGCGCCCCGATCTAGCCCCCTCGCCTCGTCCTGCTCCGCCTGGCTCTAGCGCAGCAGTCCGGCGGCCCTCGCCCAGCGGTACTTGGCGCCGAGGACCGCGACGGGCTTCTCCGTCGTGTACGGGTACGCGACCACGCCGTGCTCGAACAGGTACTCGCTGGCCTCCTCAACCTCGGTGTCCCCGGCCAGGGACGCCACGACGGGCTTGACGTTGCCCTTCTCCCTCTCCTCCGCCACCACCCGCGCGACGAGCTCGGCGAAGACCATCGGCGGCGTCACGATCGTGTGCCAGTAGCCGAGGACGAGCGCGTGGACGCGGTCGTCGCCGAGGCCGAGGCGGATCGTGTTCTCGTAGGTCGCGGGCGGTTCGCCGCCGGTGATGTCGATGGGGTTGCCGGCCGCGCCGAACGGCGGGATGTAGGCGCGGAAGGCGGCGTCGAGGTCGGGCGGGATCTCCATGAGCGTCAGCCCGGCGTCCACGCAGGCGTCGGAGAGCAGCACGCCGGAGCCGCCCGCCCCGGTGATGATGACGACGTTCTCGCCCTGGGGCGCGGGCATGAGGGGCAGCGCGCGGGCGTACTCCAGCATGTCGTTGAGCCCGGGGGCGCGGACCACGCCGGCCTGGCGGAGGATGTCGTCGTAGACCTTGTCGTCGCCGGCCAGCGCGCCGGTGTGCGAGCCGGCCGCCCGCGCGCCCATCGCGGTGCGCCCGGCCTTGAGCACGATGACCGGCTTCTCCCTGACCACGCGGCGGGCCGCCTCGACGAAGCCGCGCCCATCCTTGAGGTCCTCCAGGTGCATGGCCACGGCCTTGGTGTTGTCGTCCTGCTCGAAGAAGGTCAGCAGGTCGTCCTCGTCCACGTCGGCCTTGTTGCCGACGCCGACGATGGCGGACACGCCCATCCTGGTGGTGCGGCTGAAGCCCAGGATGGCCATCCCGATGCCGCCGCTCTGCGAGGTCAGCGCGACGCTGCCGCGCACGTCGTAGGGGGTGCAGAAGGTCGCGCAGAGGTTCTCGGGCGTGTAGTAGTAGCCGTAGATGTTGGGGCCGAGCATGCGCACGCCGTGCCGCCTGGCGATCTCGACGATCTCCTTCTGCCCCTCGACGTTGCCGGTCTCGGCGAACCCGGACGGGATCATCACGGCCCCGGCCACGCCCTTCTCCCCCACCTCCTCCAGCGCGGCGGCGACGAACTTGGCGGGGATGGCGAAGACCGCCACGTCCACCTCGCCGGGCACGTCGGCGATGCTCTTGTACGCCGGCAGCCCCATGATCTCGTCGGCCTTGGGGTTGATCGGCAGGATCCGGCCCCGGTAGCCGCCGTCGATGAGGTTGCGCATGACCGAGTTGCCGATCTTGCCGGTCTCGGCGGAGGCGCCGATGACGGCGACGGAACGCGGCCGGAAGATCCGCGTCATCTGCCGCAGGATCTCCTCCCTGGGCAGCCGGGTGACCTCCTCCGGCCGGTCGCCGACGATGATCCGCACGTCGGCGGCCACGGCCCCCCTGGCGTCGGCGAAGACCGGGTTGAGGTCCACCTCGACGATCTCGGGATGGTCGGTGACCAGCCGGCCGACGCGCTCGATCAGCGCGGCCAGCGCCGCCCGGTCCACGGGCTCGGCCCCGCGCGCGCCGCGCAGCACCTCGGCCGCCCGGATGTCGTCGAGCATCGCGAGCGCGTCGTCGCCGGAGACCGGGGCGAGCCGGAAGGTCACGTCCTTCAGCACCTCGACGAGGACGCCGCCGAGGCCGAACGCGACGACCTTGCCGAACGTCGGGTCGGTGACCGCGCCCACGATCACCTCCAGGCCGCCGCCGACGAGCTGCTGCACCTGGACGCCGTCGATCCTGGCGTCGGGGGCGTGCGCGCGGGCGTTGGCGAGGATGGTGTCGTAGCCCTGGCGTACCTCCTCGGGGGTCCGCAGGCCGACCAGCACGCCGCCCGCGTCCGTCTTGTGCAGGATGTCCGGTGAGACGATCTTCAGGACGACCGGGAGCCCGATCTTCCCCGCGAGCTCCGCCGCCTCCTCCGCCGAGCCGGCCAGCCCCTCGCCGGGGGTGGCGATGCCGTACGCCTCGCACAGCAGCCGGCCCTCGGGAGCGGTCAGCGCGGCGCGCCCCTCGGCGCGGGCCCGCTCGATGACGTGCCTGGGATCCATTCAGATGACTCCGTTCGCCTTGAGCTCGGCCAGCTCCTCGGTGCCGACGCCGAGCCGGCCGTAGATCTCCTCGTTGTGCTCGCCGAGCAGGGGCGGGGTGCGGACCTCCACCGGCGAGTCGGACAGCTGCAACGGGCTGGCGACGGTGACGAAGTCGCCGCGCTCGGGGTGCGGGACCGTGACGACGATGCCCTCCTCGCGCAGGCTCTCGTCCTCCACCAGCTCCCGGGTGGACAGGATCGGCCCGCACGG
Organism: Nonomuraea sp. B208; assembly: GCF_057536035.1. Classification (NCBI taxonomy): domain Bacteria; kingdom Bacillati; phylum Actinomycetota; class Actinomycetes; order Streptosporangiales; family Streptosporangiaceae; genus Nonomuraea; species Nonomuraea sp. B208. The sequence goes on along the minus strand of NZ_BAAJOU010000022.1, from coordinate 204,061 downwards.
GATGTTCGCGGCGTTGAGCCGGTCCAGGACCGTCCACTTGTCGTGGCGGATCGTCCACTCCTCGATGAGCTGGAACATCTTGTCCAGCTTGGACAGGCGGGCCTCCGGCGTCGCCCACTCGGGGTCGTCGGCCAGCTCGGGCCGGCCGATGATGCCCGAGAGCGGCTGCCAGCCCACCGGCTGGACGATCACGTAGATGTAGTCGTTCGGGCCGCCGGGCGCGCAGCGCACCGCCCAGCCCGGCTGGCCGCCGCCGCTCGCGTTGCCCGAGCGCGGCACCTCGTCGCCGAACGTCCTGTTGGGGTACTCACGCAGCGGGCCGTGCGCGAGGCGCTGCTGGTCGCGGAGCTTGACGCGGCACAGGTTCAGCACGGCGTGCTGCATGGCCACCTGCACGCGCTGCCCGCGCCCGGTCCGCTCGCGCTGGTAGAGGGCGGCCAGGATGCCGGACACCGCGTGGATGCCGGTGCCCGAGTCGCCGATCTGGGCGCCGGTCGCGAGCGGCGGGCCGTCCTCGAAGCCGGTGGTGCTCATCGAGCCGCCCATCGCCTGGGCGATCACCTCGTACGCCTTGAACTTCGCGTACCGGCCGGCGCCGAAGCCCTTGATCGAGGCGTAGATCAGGCGCGGGTTGAGCTCCTGGAGCCGCTCCCACGGGAAGCCCATGCGGTCCACCGCGCCCGGCCCGAAGTTCTCCACCAGGACGTCGGCGTCCTTCACCAGCTCGGTGAAGAGCTGCTTGCCGCGCTCGCTCTTCATGTTGAGCGTGATGCTGCGCTTGTTGCAGTTGAGCATCGTGAAGTAGAGGCTGTCGACGCCGGGCACGTCGCGCAGCTGCTGCCGGGTGATGTCGCCGGTGGGGGCCTCCAGCTTGACCACGTCCGCGCCGAGCCAGGCGAGCAGCTGGGTGCACGACGGGCCGGACTGGACGTGCGTCATGTCGAGGATGCGGACGCCTTCGAGAGCCTTCATCGTCTGACCGCCCTTCGCTGGTGCGCCGTCACTTGTACATCGTCTGGTTCATGGTTCCGGGGGCGTAGAGCTCCGGATCGACCCAGACGTTGATGAGCGCGGGCTTGCCGGACTCGCGCGCCCGCTCCAGCGCGGGGCGGATCTCGGCCGGGTCGCGTACCTCCTCGCCGTGGCCGCCGAGGAGCTTGGCGAAGTCGCCGTAACGGATGTCGCCGAGGGTGTTGCCGACGCGGGCGCGGTCCTCGCCGTACTTCGCGGCCTGGCCGTACCTGATCTGGTTCATCGAGGAGTTGTTGCCGACGATCCCGATGAACGGCAGGTCGAAGCGGACCATCGTCTCGAAGTCCCAGCCGGTGAGGCTGAAGGCACCGTCGCCGAACAGGCACAGCACCTCCTTGTCCGGCCGGGCCTTCTTGGCCGCCATCGCGAAGGCCATGCCGACGCCGAGCGTGCCGAGCGGGCCCGGGTCCATCCAGTGGCCGGGCGACTTGGGCTGCACGACCTGTCCGGAGAAGGTGACGATGTCGCCGCCGTCGCCGATGTAGATGGTGTCCTCGGTGAGGAACTCGTTGATCTCGTGAACCAGCCGGTAGGGGTCGATCGGCCGGGCGTCGGAGTGCTGGCGGGGCAGGCGCTTCTCGTAGGCCGCGGTCTCGACCGCGCGCAGCTCGTCCATCCACGCCTTGCGCTTGGCCGCGGCGTCGCCGATCCGCCCGCTCGCGGCCTGCGCCGCCGCCGACAGCACGAGACCGGCGTCGCCGACGATGCCGAGATCGATGTCGCGGTTCTTGCCCACCGTGCGGTAGTCGAGGTCGATCTGGACGACGGTCGCCGACGGGGACAGCCGCTTGCCGTAGCCCATCCGGAAGTCGAACGGGGTGCCGACGATGATGATGAGGTCGGCCTCGGTGAAGGCGTAGCGGCGGCTGAGCTGGAAGTGGTGGGGGTCGCCCGGCGGCAGCGTGCCGCGGCCGGAGCCGTTCATGTAGGCCGGCACGTTGAGCGCCCGGACGAAGTCGATGGCCGCGTCGGTGGCCCGGCAGGTCCAGACCTGGCTGCCGAGCAGGATGCACGGCTTCTCGGCGTGGGCCAGCAGGTCGGCCAGCCGCTCGACGGCCTCCGGGTCGCCCTGCTGGCGGGTGGAGGCCCGGTAGTGGCCCGCCTTCGGGATGCGGGCCTTGTCCAGGGGCACCTTCGCGTCCAGCACGTCACGCGGGATCTCCAGGAACGACGGCCCTGGAGCGCCGTGGTAGCACTCGCGGAAGGCCATCGACACGAGGTCGGCCACCCGTTCGGTGCTCGGCACCGTGGCGGCGAACTTCGTGATCGGGGCCATCATGTCCACGTGCGGCAGGTCCTGCAGTGAGCCCATCTTGTGCTGGCTCAGCGCGCCCTGGCCGCCGATGAGCAGCATCGGGCTCTCCGCCCTGAAGGCGTTGGCCACACCGGTCACCGCGTCGGTCGTGCCGGGGCCGGCGGTGACGACCGCGCAGCCGGGCCGGCCGGTGATGCGGGAGTGCCCGTCGGCGGCGTGTGCGGCGACCTGCTCGTGGCGTACGTCGATGACCTCGATGCCCTCATCGACGCAGCCGTCGTAGATGTCGATGATGTGGCCGCCGCAGAGCGTGTAGATCACGTCCACGCCCTCGGCCTTGAGCGCCTTGGCCACGAGATGACCGCCAGAGATCGTTTCCGACATTCCCTGCCACCCTTCGGAGAGCGCTGTCTTCCGCATACTGCATACCGTATGAAGGCAATGGTTACTCTCTCCCGATCGGCCTGTCCAGCCCCTCAGGGCAACTCGATCAGCTCCACCGGTTCGCCGTCCCAGCCCGGAGGGACCACCGCCAGGGCGTCCGCCAGGGCCGCTCCCCAGAGAGATCCCGGCCGGTCATGGCCCACCGGAGCCGCGCCTTCCGGCGTGCGGCGGACCGGCACGAGGCGGGTGTCGCGGGGGTGCGCGCGCACGTCGCCGCCCAGTGTGCCGGTCTCGCGGGTCTCGGGCGTCCCGGTCAGCCCGCGCAGGGCGGGGACGAGCAGCGTGAGCGCCGCGCCGAGGGCGGCGAACGGGTTGCCGGGCAGCCCGGCCACGAGCGGGCCGTGCGGCAGCCGCGCCAGCGCCTGCGGATGGCCCGGCCGGACCGCGACCCCGTCCACGAGCACGTCGGCGCCGAGGGCGGCGAGCACGCCCCGCAGATGGTCGGCGGGGCCCTTCGACGAGGCGCCGCACACCACCACGACTTCCGCTCCCCTTCCCGACAGGGCGGCGTGAAGGGCGGACGGGCCGTCCGGGAGGTGGACGGTGTCGGTGACCCGGCCGCCCGCCCACTCGACCAGGCCGGGCAGGAACGGTCCGATGGCGTCGCGGACCCGGCCCGCGCCGGGCCGCCCCTTGTGCACCACCTCGTCCCCGGTGATCAGCACCAGGACGCCGGGGCGGGGCCGTACGAGGAGGTCGTCGTGCCCGAGCGCGGCGGCCAGCCCGAGCGCGACCGGCGTCACCGGCGCGCCCGCCTCCAGCACCACGGCCCCCTCGGGGATGTCCTCGCCGCGCCGCCGGATGTGCCGGCCGGGCTCCACGGTCCCGTCCACGATCCCGGCGCCCGCCACGGCGCGCTCGTACGGCACCACCGCCACCGCCCCCGCCGGCACCGGCGCCCCGGTGGCGATCTCCACGGCCTCCCCCGCCGCCAGCGGGCCGGGATGGGCCCGGCCCCCCGCGAGCACCCGCCCGACGAGCCGCCAGGGCCCGTCACCGGCCACGGCGTAGCCGTCCATCGCGGAGACGTCCACGCCGGGCACCGCCACCAGGGCCCGCAGCGGCCCGGCCAGCCGGCATCCGAGCGCCTCGGCCGCCGGCACCGGCACGGCTCCGAGCGGCTTCACGCTCCCGGCCGCGACACGTCGCGCGGCCTCCCATGACATCGCGTCCACCACTGGATCATGCCGCACAACCGTCATCCGCAAGCTCCTTGACCCGCGTTTTTCCATACTGTATACCGAATGCAAATCCGACGCGAGAACGGAGCGCGCAGCATGAAGGTCGCTGTTCTTGGCGCCGGCGCCATCGGCGCGTACGTGGGAGCCGCCCTCCACCGGGCGGGAGCCGAGGTGCACCTGATCGCCCGCGGCGAGCACCTCCAGGCCATCCGCCGCGCCGGTGTGCGGGTGCTGTCCCCCAGGGGCGACTTCACCGCCCACCCCCACGCCACCGACGACCCCACGGAGGTCGGGCCGGTGGACCACGTCTTCCTGGGCCTCAAGGCGAACAGCTACGCCGCGGCGGGCCCCATGATCGCGCCGCTCCTGCACGCGTCCACGAGCATCATCGCCGCGCAGAACGGCATCCCATGGTGGTACTTCCACCGGCTCAAGGGCCCCTACGAGGGCTACCGCATCGAGAGCGTCGACCCCGGCGGCGCGGTCACGGCCGCGCTGCCCCTGCACCGGGCCGTCGGCTGCGTCGTGTACGCGGCCACCGAGATCGAGAGCCCCGGCGTCATCCGCCACCTGGAGGGCACCCGGTTCTCCATCGGCGAGCCGAGCGGGCTGCTCACCGACCGGTGCCGGACCTTCAGCGAGGCCGCCGTCGAGGGCGGTCTGAAGTGCCCCGTCGAGCGCGACCTGCGCCGCGACGTGTGGATCAAGCTCATGGGCAACATCGCCTTCAACCCGATCAGCGCGCTCGCCCGCGCCACGATGGCCGGCATCTGCCGCCACGACGGGGCGCGCGAGCTGGTCGTGGCCATGATGCGGGAGACGGTGGAGGTGGCGGGGCGGGTCGGCTGCGACCCCGGCGTCTCCATCGAGCGCCGGCTGCGGGGCGCGGAGAAGGCCGGCGAGCACAAGACCTCCACGCTCCAGGACCTGGAGAAGGGCAAGCCGCTGGAGCTGGACGTGCTCCTCGCGGCCGTGGTCGAGCTGGCCGACCTGACCGGCGCGGACGTCCCGACGCTGCGGGCGATCCACGCCGTGAGCGACCTGCTGAACGCGAACCTTGTCCGCGCGGTGTAGCTCCGAATACCGTAGCCTGTATACAGAATGGAGGGATCATGAGCTATGACCGCCTGACCCGTCCACTGGTGCGCGAGAACGGCGTGCTGCGCGAGGCGACCTGGGAGGAAGCGCTGGACCGCGCGGCCGAGGGCTTCCGCCGCAACGTCGCCGAGCGCGGCCCCGACTGCTTCGCGATGTTGTCGTGCGCCCGCTCCACGAACGAGATGAACTACGTCGGGCAGAAGTTCACCCGCGTGGTCATCGGCACCAACAACGTGGACTCCTGTAACCGCACCTGCCACGCCCCCAGCGTGGCGGGGCTCTCCGCCGTGTTCGGCAGCGGCGGCGGCACCTCCTCCTACCAGGAGGTCGAGGACACCGACGTGATCGTCATGTGGGGGTCGGCGGCCCGCAACGCCCATCCGATCTTCTTCCAGCACGTGCTGAAGGGCATCAGGAACGGCGCCAGGATGTTCGCCGTGGACCCGCGCCGCACCGGCACGGCCCAGTGGGCCGACCTGTGGCTCGGGCTCAACGTGGGCACCGACATCCCGCTCGCCCACGCCGTCGCCCGTGAGATCATCCACGCCGGGCTGCACAACGAGGCGTTCATCGAGCGGGCCACCGTGGGCTTCGCCGCGTTCAAGGAGTGCGTCGAGCCCTGGACGCTCACGACCGCCGAGCAGGTCACCGGCGTGCCGGCCGCGGCGATCAGGGAGCTGGCGCACGCGTACGCCCGCGCCGACCGCGCCCAGCTCTGCTGGACGCTCGGCATCACCGAGCACCACAACGCCACCGACAACGTCCGGGCCCTCATCAACCTGGCCCTGCTGACCGGCCACGTCGGCCGCTACGGCTCCGGCCTGTCGCCGCTGCGCGGCCAGAACAACGTGCAGGGCGGCGGCGACATGGGCGCGATCCCCAACCGGCTGCCCGGCTTCCAGGACATCCTCGACCCGGACCTGCGGGCCCGCTTCGAGAGCGCGTGGGGCGCCCCCATCCAGCCCCGCTACGGGCTCAACCTCACCCAGATGCTGGAGGCCATGGCCGAGGGCGAGGTCACCACCTGCTACCTCATCGGCGAGAACCCCGTGCAGTCCGAGGCCGACTCCCTCGCCTGCGCCAAGCGCCTGGCCATGCTCGACCACCTGGTGGTCCAGGACATCTTCCTCACCAAGACCGCCCAGATGGCCGACGTCGTGCTGCCGGCCAGCGCCGCCTGGTGCGAGGCCGAGGGCACGTTCACCAACAGCGAGCGGCGGGTGCAACGGGTCCGCAAGGCGCTCGAACCGCCGGGCGAGGCCCGCGACGACATCTGGATCCTCTGCGAGCTGGCCCGCCGGCTCGGCCACGACTGGGCCTACGACGGCGCCGAGGAGGTCTGGAACGAGCTGCGCTCCCTGTCGCCGCAGCACCGCGGCATGAGCTACCAGCGGCTGACCGAGCTGCAGGGCATCCAGTGGCCCTGCCCGTCGGAGGACGCGCTGGAGCCGCCGTACCTGCACGGGCGGCTCTGGGAGAGCGACCCGGAGCGGCGGGGCGCGCCGGCGCCGTTCGCGGTGCTGGAGCACTCGCCGCCGGTGGACCTGCTGGACGAGGAGTATCCGCTGCGGCTGACCACCGGCCGCCGCCTCGACTCCTACAACACAGGCGTGCAGTCGTCCGGGTTCGCCTCGCCGCTGCGCCGGGGCGAGACCGTCGAGCTGTGCCCCGAGGACGCCGAACGGCTCGGCGTCGCGGCCGGCGAGGACGTACGGATCACCTCGCGGCGCGGCTCGGTCGTCGCGCCCGTCTTCATCGACCCGGCGCTGCGGCCCGGCCTGGTGTTCATGACCTTCCACTTCCCCGACGACGTGGACGTCAACTCGCTGACCATCGAGGCCACCTGCCCGATCGCCGGCACGGCCGAGTTCAAGGCGGCCGCGGTCCGCGTCGAGAAGCTCGTCAAGGCCGGGTGAGACATGGACATCCGATTCCGCGACGCAGAACCGTCCGACGAGGAGCGCGCGGCCGTCGACGCCGTGCTCGGCCCGCCCGCCACCGGCTGGGAGGGCGGCGCCAGGTCCGCGGCCGACCTGCGCTTCGCCGCCCGCGCCGAGCCTCGGCGCGACCTGCTGCTGCCCGCGCTGCACGCGGTCAACGACCGGGTGGGCTGGATCAGCGAGGGCGCGCTCGACTACGTCTGCCGGCGGCTCACCGTGCCGCCCGCGGAGGCGTACGGGGTGGCGACGTTCTACTCGCTGTTCTCGCTGCGGCCGCGCCCGGCGCGGGTGCTGCACGTGTGCACCGACCTGGCCTGCCAGGCCAAGGGCGGCCGGCGGCTGCGCGAGCAGGTCGAGGAGCGGCTCGGCCCGCCCGGCGAGACCTGGCAGGAGAGCCCCTGCCTCGGCCTGTGCGAGCGGGCCCCGGCCGCGCTCGCCCTGGAGGCGGGGGCCACGCCGCGCGCCGAGGTGTACGCCCCGGCGGACGCCGACGCCATGGCGAGGACCCCCGCCGACGCGGTCCCGGGCTCCCCCAGCCCCAACGGCAGCGGGCCGCGACTCGACGTGGCCGGCGACGCCCCCGCCGTGGCCGCCGTGCCGCAGGCCGGCCAGGACGGGCTCATCCTGCTGCGGCGGGCCGGCCTGGCCGACCCCGCGAGCCTCGACGACTACCGCGCCACCGGCGGCTACACCGCGCTCCGCCGCGCCTTCGAGCTCGGCCCCGCCGGGGTGATCCGCGAGGTGCTGGAGTCGGGTCTGGTCGGCAGGGGCGGCGCGGCCTTCCCGACCGGCCGCAAGTGGGACGCCGCCGCCCGCCAGCCCGACCACCCCCACTACCTGGTGTGCAACGCCGACGAGAGCGAGCCGGGCACGTTCAAGGACCGGGTGGTCATGGAGAACGACCCGTACGCGCTGGTCGAGGCCATGACCGTGGCCGCGTGGGCGACCGGCTGCGCCCGGGGCTACCTCTACGTCAGGGGCGAGTACCCGAGGGCGGCCGCCCGCCTGGCGCACGCCATCGCCACCGCCCGCGCCCGCGGCCTGCTCGGCCCCGACATCCTCGGCAAGGGCTTCTCCTTCGACATCGAGCTGCGCAGGGGCGCGGGCGCGTACATCTGCGGCGAGGAGACCGCGATCTTCAACTCCATCGAGGGGCACCGCGGCGAGCCGCGCAGCAAGCCGCCGTTCCCCGTGGAGAAGGGCCTGTTCGGCAAGCCGACCGTGGTCAACAACGTCGAGACGCTGGTCAACGTGCTGCCGATCCTGGAGCGCGGGGCGCGGGCGTACGCGGCGGCCGAGCCCAAGCTGTTCTGCGTCTCCGGCGCGGTGGAACGGCCCGGCGTGTACGAGCTGACGTTCGGCGCGACCCTGCGCGAGCTGCTGGAGCTGGCCGGGACCACCGGCACCACCCGCGCGGTGCTGCTCGGCGGGGCCGCCGGGGCGTTCGTCACGGACCTGGACATCCCGCTCACCTTCGAGGGCACCAGGAACGCGGGCGCCACGCTCGGCTCCGGCGTGGTCCTCGTCATCGACGACACCGTGGACCTCAAACAGCTGCTCCTCCGCATCGCCGAGTTCTTCCGCGACGAGTCCTGCGGCCAGTGCGTGCCCTGCCGGGTGGGCACCGTACGCCAGGAGGAGGCCCTGCACCGGCTGTCGCGGCGGGTCTCGCACGACGACCTGGTGCTGCTGCGCGACGTGGGGCGGACCATGCGCGACGCCTCGATCTGCGGCCTCGGGCAGACCGCGTGGAACGCCGTCGAATCGGCCATCGACCGCCTGGGAGTTTTCGAATGATCCCGCTGCAGCCGCCCCGGCGGCTCATCGACGTACAGATCGACGACGAGACCGTACGCGTGCCGGAGGGCGCCACCATCCTCGACGCCTGCCGGGCGGCGGGCAAGGACGTGCCCACCCTCTGCCACGGCGACACCCTCACCCCGAAGAACGCCTGCCGGGTGTGCGTGGTGGAGGTCGAGGGGGCCCGTACCCTCGCCCCCGCCTGCTCGCGCAAGGCCGAGCCGGGCATGAAGGTCGGCACCGGGACCGAGCGCGCCCGGCACAGCCGCAAGGTGGTGCTGGAGCTGCTCGGCTCCTCCGTCGACATGTCCACGACGCCGCGCGCCGCCGAATGGAACGCCGAGTACGGCGCCGACCCCGCCAGGTTCGGCGCGGACGCGGCCACCGTCGAGCAGCCCGCCAAGGTGGACAACGACCTCTACGTCCGCGACTACAGCAAGTGCATCCTCTGCTACAAGTGCGTGGACGCCTGCGGCGAGCAGTGGCAGAACACCTTCGCCATCGGCGTCGCCGGCCGGGGCTTCGACGCGACGATCTCCACCGAGTTCGACGCCCCGCTCACCGACTCGGCCTGCGTCTACTGCGGCAACTGCGTCGAGGTCTGCCCGACGGGCGCGCTGTCGTTCAAGACCGAGTTCGACATGCGGGCCGAGGGCACCTGGGACGAGACGCGGCAGAGCGAGACCACCACCATTTGCAGCTACTGCGGCGTCGGCTGCAACCTCACCCTGCACGTCCAGGACAACAAGATCGTCAAGGTGACGTCGCCGCACGACAACCCCGTCACGAAGGGCAACCTCTGCGTGAAGGGCCGCTTCGGGTACGGCTATGTCTAGGGTCCCCGCCCATGTCTAGGGTCACCGTGAAGCGCAGGATCGTCCGCGTCAAGGACCGGGCCAGGCTGCCGGCCGTCGACTCGCTCGCCGCCGAGGAGCCGCTGGAGATCCGGCTCGACGGCACCCCGCTGACCGTCACCATGCGCACGCCCGGCGACGACTTCGACCTCGCCGCCGGCTTCCTCGTCAGCGAGGGGGCCGTCGGCGCGCCCGGCGAGATCGCCACCATCCGCTACTGCGCGGGCGCCACCGTGGACGGCGGCAACACCTACAACGTGCTGGACGTACGGCTCGCCCCCGGCGTGCCCGCGCCCGAGCCGCGCAACTTCTACACCACCTCCTCCTGCGGCGTGTGCGGCAAGGCGTCGCTGGAGGCGGTGCGCACCGTCGCCCGCTGGAGCGCCGCCGACGACCCCGTCACGCTGCGGCCCGCCACGGTGACGAGCCTGCCCGACCGGCTGCGGGCCGCCCAGCGCGTCTTCGACCGGACCGGCGGCCTGCACGCCGCCGGCCTGTTCACCGCCGACGGCGAGCCCCTGTGCGTGCGCGAGGACGTCGGCCGGCACAACGCGGTCGACAAGCTCCTCGGCTGGGCGCTGCGCGAAGGACGGCTGCCGCTGCGCGGCTGCGTGCTCATGGTGTCCGGGCGGGCGTCGTTCGAGCTGGTGCAGAAGGCGGTGATGGGCGGGGTGCCGGTGCTCGCCGCCGTCTCGGCGCCGTCGTCGCTGGCCGCCGAACTCGCCGCCGAGGAGGGGCTGACGCTGATCGGGTTCCTGCGCGGGAACTCGATGAACATCTACACCGGTGAACGGCGCGTTTAATGGCCCGCGCTCCGCGCGGGCGGCTCGGTCGCCGTGCTCAATGCCCGCGCTCCGCGCGGGCGGCTCGGTCGCTCAGACCCGTCGCCTTCCCTCGTCGCTACGGTCGCTTCGCTCCCTGCGCTCCTCAGTCCAGGCGACGGCGCTCCCTCGCAAACCCCTGGCGCGCAGCGCCACCAATCCCGTACGCGCGGCGCCCCTCAATCCCGTACGCGCGGCGCCCCTCAATCCCCTACGCGCAGCGCCACCAATCCCGTACGCGCGCGGCGCCCCTCAATCCCCTGCGCGCCTTCGTAGCTGCGCCCGGGGGACAGATTTTGACAACCGTTTTCATTTTGGCGCATACTGACTCCCATGATGTCAGGATTTTCCCGGCTGGGTGCGCTCGGTCTGTTGACCGCCGGCGCCCTGCTCAGCGCCACGGCCTGCGGCGGCGGTTCCGGTGTGTCCGAGGTCGGCGCGACCTCCGACGGCAAGCCCGAGGTGGTCGCCGCCTTCTATCCGTTGCAATGGCTGACCGAGCAGGTCGGGGGATCCGACGTCCAGGTGACCGGCCTCACCGCCCCCGGCGTCGAGCCGCACGACCTGGAGCTGGGCATCCAGCAGGTCACCGACCTCCAGAACGCCGCGCTCACCGTCTACGTCAAGGGCGTCCAGCCGGCCGTGGACGACGCGGTCGACCAGGAGAAGAGCTTCGACGCCGCCACCGCCGTCACCACGATCCCCGCCGGCGAAGGCCACGAGCACGAGCACGAGGGCGAGGAGGAGCACGGCCACGACGAGGTGGGCTACGACCCGCACCTCTGGCTCGACCCGTCCCGCATGGCCACCGTCGCCGGCAAGCTCGGCGAGCGCCTGGCCGCCGCCGACGCCACGCACGCCCAGGCGTACCGGGATCGCGCCGCGAAGACGGCCGCCACCCTGACCACGCTCGACCAGGAGTTCACCAAGGGCCTGACCACCTGCCGGTCCAGGACGATGGTGACGGCGCACGAGGCGTTCGGCTATCTGGCCGACCGTTACAAGCTGAAGCAGGTGGGCATCACCCTCGACCCCGAGACCGAGCCGTCCCCCGCGCGCCTGTCGGAGGTGGCCAAGCTCGCCAGGGCCGAGGGCGTGACCACGATCTTCACCGAGGCCCTGGTGAGCCCGAAGGTGGCCGAGGTGCTCGCGAACGAGGTCGGCGCGAAGACCGCCGTGCTCGACCCGCTGGAGAGCAAGCCCTCCGGTGACTACGTCTCCGCCATGCGCGATAACCTCAAGACTCTTCAAACAGCACTGGGGTGTACGGCATGAGCGAGACGGCCTTCGCGATGACCGGCGGCCGGGTCGCCTACGACGGCAAGCCGATCCTCCGCGGGATCGACCTGACCGTTCACACAGGCGAGGTCGTCGCACTCCTGGGGGCCAACGGCTCGGGCAAGTCGACGCTGGTACGCGCCCTGCTCGGGCTCACGCCGCTCTCGGGCGGCAACACTCTGATCTACGGCCGGCCACCGGCGCGCTTCCGCGACTGGTGGCGCATCGGTTACGTCCCGCAGCGCCTCCAGGTCGGCGGCGGCGTGCCCGCCACCGTGCGCGAGGTCGTCGCCTCGGGCCGCATCGCCCGCCAGCGCCGCCTGCGCCGCACCAGCGCGGCCGACCGGGCGGCGGTGGCCGCGGCGCTGGAGGCCGTCCGCCTGACCGACCGCGCCGGCGACCCCGTCCAGTCCCTGTCGGGCGGCCAGCAGCAGCGGGTGCTCATCGCCCGCGCCCTGGCGGGCGAGCCGGACACGTACGTGATGGACGAGCCCACCGCGGGCGTCGACGCCGGGACGCAGCACCTGCTCGCCGACACGCTGGCCGGGCTGGTGCTCGGCGGCAAGACCGTGGTGCTGGTCGCGCACGAGCTGGGCCCGCTGGAGCCGGTCATCACGCGCGGCGTCGTCATCGGCGGCGGCAGGATCGCGCACGACGGGCCGCCGCCGCGTCCCGAGGGCGAGTGCGCGCGGCCGGGGCACGAGCACCAGCATCCGCACGCCGCCGAGCCGGTGGCCGGGCCGCTGACCGGGTGGCAGGGGGAACCAAGGTGATCTTCGAACTGCTGGGCGAGCAGCTCTTCCAGCTCGCGCTCGTCGCGGCGCTGCTGGTGGGGCTGTGCGCGCCCGCCGTCGGCACGTTCATCGTGCAGCGGCGGCTCGCGCTGCTCGGCGACGGCATCGGGCACGTGGCGCTGACCGGCGTGGCGCTCGGCTTCCTGACCGGCACGGCGCCGGTGCTGACCGCCGTGCTCGTCTCCGTCGTCGGGGCGGTGGCCATCGAGCTCGTACGCGCGCGCGGACGCACCAGCGGCGACGTGGCGCTGGCGCTGCTGTTCTACGGCGGCATCGCGGGCGGCGTCATGCTCATGGCCGTCGCGCCCGGCGGCAGCAACGCCAAGCTCAACTCCTACCTGTTCGGCGCCATCGCGAGCGTCACCCCGGCCGACATCTGGGTCATCGCCGCGCTGGCCGTGGCCGTGATCGGCGTGGTCGTGATCTTCGGCAGGGAGCTGTTCGTGCTCTGCCAGGACGAGGAGATGGCCCGCGCGAGCGGCCTGCCGGTGCGCTTCCTCAGCCTGCTGATCGCGGTCACGGCCGCGCTGACCGTCGTCATCGCCATGCGGGTGGTCGGACTGCTGCTGGTCAGCGCGCTGATGGTGATCCCGGTGGCGACGAGTCAGCAGCTCACGCGGGGTTTCCGCGCCACGATGGCGACGGCGATGGTGTTCGGGGTGCTGGCCTCGGTGGGCGGGCTGCTCGCCTCCACCGTGTCCCCGAAGGTGCCGCCGGGCGCCTCGATCGTGCTCATCGCTCTCGCCGGCTTCGTCCTGGCCCTCGCTGTCGGTAAATTCGTACGCCGAGGCCGGAGCGACGAGGAGTCCAGAGTGGGTCCAACAATGCGCGTCGAGGAGGTCGCATGACGACGAGACGCGACGCCGTGCACGACACCCTTCGTCAGAGCGAGGGGTTCCGCAGCGCGCAGGACGTCTACGCGGAGATGCGCCTGCACGGCGCCAAGATCGGCCTGACCACCGTCTACCGTGCGCTGCAGGCGCTGGCCGACAACGGTCAGGTCGACGTGCTGCGCACCGACGACGGCGAGTCCGTCTACCGGGCCTGCGCCAGCGAGGTCCACCACCATCACCTCGTCTGCCGCAAGTGCGGGCGCACGGTCGAGGTGGCCGGTCCCGCGGTCGAGCGCTGGGCCGAGGCCGTGGGCAGCGAGCACGGCTTCACCGAGATCACTCACACGGTGGAGGTGTTCGGCACCTGCGCGTCCTGTTCGCCGTCCGCGCCCGCCGCCGGCTGAGCGCCGCGGCGCGAGCCCCACAGCACGCCGAGCACGATCACCGCGCATCCGGCGAGCTGCCAGGGCGAGGGCCGCTCGCCGAGCGCCACCGCCGACAGCGCCACGGTCGTCAGGGGCTGCACGAGCAGCAGCAGCGCGGTGAGCGCGGCCGGCTGCCGCGGCAGCGTGAACGTGATGAGCGACCACCCCAGCACCTGCGGCCCGAGCGCGAGCAGGAGCAGCCAGCCGTGCGCGGGCCAGCTCGGGGCGAGGTCCGCGCCGCCGAAGGCGGGGCTGAGCGCGGCGATCGCCACCGTGGCCACGACGGTGGCGTGCGCGAGCGGCCCGGCCGCGCGGTCCGAGCCGCCCTTCATGAGCAGCAGGAACGCCGCGTACGACACCGACGTGGCCACCCCGGCGAGCACCCCCATGACGGGGTCGTCGCCGTACGCCGCGTTGTCGAACACCCCGGAGATCAGCACCACGCCGCCGAACACCACCGGCGTCGCCACCATGAGCCGCCTCGACGGCCGCTCCCCGAACACCGCCCAGGCCGCGAACGCCACCAGGAACACCTGCAGGTTGCCCAGCACGGTCGCGAGTCCCGCGCCGACGTACGCGATGGCGTGGTGCCAGAACAGCAGGTCGAACGCGAACGTCAGGCCCGCCGCCCAGGCCGGCAGCACCGCCCGGCGCGGCAGCGGGCCGTGCCTGCGCCGCTCCAGCCAGGCCAGCGCCAGCATGGGCGGGATCGCGTACGCGCAGCGGAACAACGCCGACGTCGCCGGCGACACCTCGGCCAGCCGGACCAGCGGCGCGGAGGTGGAGATGACGAGCGCGCCGACGATCGCGATGATCACGATACGACGGTGTGCCCCCATGAAAACCCCCGTGGCCGCAGTAAGAGATACAGTTCGACCACGCTAGGATCCGGCGCGGACAGGAGTCAACATGCCGTTTGGCCATGACATGGTGCATTCTCTGGCCACTGTCGTCGAACTGGTCAACACCTCACCTGCCACGGGCGGCGACGAGGGGCTGCCCGGCCTGGCCGAGCTCCAGGCGTTCGTGGAGTCCCGCGAGGTGAGCGGCATCGGCAAGCTGACGGCCCGCGACCTCGCCCAGGTCCGCGCGGTCCGGGAGGCCTTCCACCGCGTCTTCACCGCGCCCGACCAGCCGACCGCGGTCCACACGCTCAACTCCCTGCTCTCCTCGACCCGCATCACGCCGCGCCTGACCGAGCACGACGGCCACCCCCTGCACGTCCACTACTTCGCCGCCGACTCCAGCCTGGCCGAGCACCTGGCCGCCGACTGCGGGGTGGCGCTGGCGCTGCTGCTGGTGGAGGGCGAGGGCGAACGCCTGCGCACCTGCTCGGCCCCCGACTGCGACCACGTCTTCGTGGACGAGTCACGCAACCGGTCGCGCGTCTACTGCGACAGCCGTACGTGCGGTAACCGCATGCACGTAGCCGCCTACCGCGCCCGCCGCCGCGCCTGACCCCCTTCTGAAGCGCGGGGTCAGTGACCGGGAGCCGTCAGGCAGCCGCCGTCGTTGATGTAGCCGCCCACCTCCACCTCCGACTCCCGCTCGTCGTAGAAGCCGGTCAGGCATCCTCCCCGCAGTTCGATGGCGAACACCACGGCGGAGCGAGCGCCCCCCGCCCTGATGATGACGTTCGTCCCCGGTGGAGCGACCGCCCGGACCGCCTTCGCGACGTGGGCCTCGCCGTGCAGTTTCCGCTCGCGCAGGCCGGCGAATCTGTCCCGCAGAGCCTCGGCCACCGGCTCGGCCTCCGCAGCCACCTCCGGAGGAAGCGCGGCGCGCTGGCGGTACGCCCTGTTGCCGGCGTGCTTCTGCTCCCAGGAGGGCATCGTCACACAAGGGCTCGGCATCGGCGGCTCAGCGATCTCCGGGCAAGGGCGTAAGGCCGACGGCGACGCCGACGACCCCGCTCCTCACATCCGCTCCTCACCGCAACCGCTCAGGACGGCCGACAGCAGGATGACGACAAGGACGGTCAAGATTCTCATGCCTCAACGGTCGGGCACGACGATCCGGGACACAAGCCGCGTCGGCCACGAACCGGGAGATCGCGGCGCGGCTGCGCATCACCGAGGGCACGGTGAAGAACCACGTCTCAAGGACCCGGGGCGACCGCGTTTGACTCCTTATCGTTCTTCGATACTATCGAGAAGCAATAATATCGAGCAACGATATGGAGCTGTGCTGTGTCCCTCGACTCATCCCCCTCCCTGAAGTGGACGGCGATCGTCGTCCGCCTCCTCCTGGCGCTGTTCGCCGCCACCCTGGTCTACGAGATCGGGCGTGCCGCCCTGACCGGCGGAGAGAACGCCACCGGATCCCTCGGCGACCGGAGCTCGGTGTGCGTGGCGTCACCGAGCATCCTCGACGTGGAGGGAAACGTCACCGAAGACCCCCGACGCGCCAGGGCGGTGGCGCAGAGCAGCGGAGTCGACGGCACCCCCTATCCCGTGGAGAAGGGAGTCGAGTTCGCCTACGGACTGCCCCAGCTCTGCAAGGACGACGCCGGCCTCGGCACGCAGTCGCTCTACCAGACCTCGCGGTTCGCCACCCCGCTCGTCGTGCTCGTCGCCCTCTTCCTCCTCGACCGGCTGATCGCGGACGCCCGGCGGGACAGCGGTTTCGATGAGACGATCGTCCGCAAGCTGCGCTTCCTCGGCGTGTTCCTCATCGCCGGCACGCTCGCGGCGTCGCTTTACACCACAATTGTGGAGACCGGCCTGGCCGTGTCGATGGTGGCCGGGACCGTCAGGGAGGTGGGGTCGATGGCTCTGCGCGGTTGGAGCTTCCCCTGGGCGTACCTGATCGCCGGGCTCGGGCTCGTCGTCATGTCCAAGGTCGTCCGCGTCGGCGCGCACATGCGCGAGGAACTCGAAGGAACCGTCTGATGTCACCCGCGGAGAACCCCGAGCACGCCATCGAGGTGCATCTGGACCGGCTGCTCGAAGAGCGCGGCATGACGGTGGTCGAGCTGGCCGACAAGGTCGGCATCACCAACGTGAACCTGTCGATACTCAAGAACAACCGCGCCAAGGCGATCCGGTTCTCGACGCTGAGCAAGATCTGCGAGGTGCTCGGCTGTCAGCCCGGCGACCTGCTGTCCTTCAGGCCCCGCTCCTCGGACTGATCGCGCACGGCCCCGCGCCACCACGCCGGGGCCGTACGCGGCGGTCAGACCTTGTTGGGGAGGGCTCCGCCGTAGCGGCGGTCGCGCTTGGCGTAGATCTCGCACGCCTCCCACAGGTCGCGCCGGTCGAAGTCGGGCCAGAGCCGGTCGAGGAAGACCATCTCGGCGTAGGCCGACTGCCACAGCAGGAAGTTCGAGAAGCGCTGCTCGCCCGACGAGCGCACGAACAGGTCGACCTCGGGGATCTCCGGCTCGTCGAGGTAGCGGGCGAAGACCTTCTCGTCCACCTTGCCGGGTTTGACGCGGCCGGCCGCGATGTCCTGGGCGAGTTTGAGCGCCGCCTCGACGATCTCGGCCTGCCCGCCGTAATTGACGCAGAACTGCAATGTGAGCTTGCGGTTGCCGACCGTCATCTCCTCGGCGGTCTGCAGCTCGGAGATCACGCTCTTCCAGAGCCGGCCGGGGCGGCCCGCCCAGCGCACGCGCACGCCCATGGCGTTGAGCTCGTCGCGCCGCCGCCTGATCACGTCGCGGTTAAAGCCCATGAGGAAGCGGACCTCGTCGGGCGAGCGCTTCCAGTTCTCCGTGGAGAAGGCGTAGGCGCTGAGGTAGGGGATGCCCAGCTCAAGCGCGCCCTCGATGACGTCGAACAGGGAGGATTCGCCCGCCTTGTGCCCCTCGGTGCGCGGCAGGCCGCGCATCTTGGCCCAGCGGCCGTTGCCGTCCATGACGATGGCCACGTGCCGGGGCACCAGCTCTCGCGGGATCGGCGGCGGCGTGGCGCCGGACGGATGAGGGGTCGGAGGACGGACGTTCACACTGGCTCCCTTTCGACGTGTCGGAGAGAGCGTATTCCGTGTTCGAGGTGCCATTGCAGGTATGCGGCGACCAGCCCGCTGCATTCGTTGCGGTGGCGCGAGTCGGAGGCGTCGGCGGTGACCCAGTCGCCGCGCAGCAGCGCCGCCATGAGCCCGATCGTCTCCCCGGCGGGGACCGCCGCCCCGGGCGGGCGGCACGACCCGCACACCACACCGCCCGCGACGATGGCGAACGCCCTGATCGCCGGGGTCTGGCAGCGGGCGCACGCCTCCAGGGCGGGCGCGTAGCCGGCGACCGCCAGGGAGCGCAGGAAGTAGGCGTCGAGCACCAGCCGGGGCTCGTGGGTGCGCTCGGCGAGCGTGCGCAGGCCGCCCACGAGCAGCAGGAACTGCCGCAGCGCCGGCTCCTTCTCCCCGTGCGTCAGCCGGTCGGCGGTCTCCAGCATGGCGCTGCCCGCGGTGTAGCGCGGGTAGTCGGCGGCCAGCGCCTCGCCGTAGGGCCTGAGCGTCTCGGCCTGGGTGACGACGTCGAGCGTGCGGCCGGTGTGGAGCTGCAGGTCGACGTGGGTGAACGGCTCCAGCCTGGCCCCGAAGCGCGAGGTCGTCCTGCGCACGCCCTTGGCGACGGCGCGGATCTTGCCGGTGCGCTTGGCCAGGACCGTGACGATGCGGTCGGCCTCGCCGAGCTTCTGCGTACGCAGAACCACGCCTTCGTCACGATAGAGACTCACTCCGACATCTTACGGCCGCCTTGTGTGCCGAGGAGTCCGGCGTTACGGGCATGCTCGGATGACGCGACTTTGCGTGACTCTCACTAGACTTTGACGCCTGTCCCCGCATTACCCGTTGTTCAACCCCCCGCTACCGCCTCGAAAGGGAGTCATGACCCGCGTGGTCCTGCTGGGCGCCTCGCCCGGCCCCGACACCTCTCCGACCGGCCTGAGGCTGGCCGCGCTGCCCGGCAATCCCACCGTGGCCGAGCGGCTGCGCGGCCAGTTGGCTTCTTACGACCCGAGGCCCGCCACCATCGCCGCCGGCGACGTGGCCGCCGCCCTGCGCGCGCTGGCGGAGGTCGCCGAGTCGGCGACGGAGAGCCTGCTCATCATCCCCGAGAACTCGGTCACCCACGACGAGCTGATCTACCAGATCACCAAGACCAAGCGCGGTGCGCTGGCGCTCGTCGCCAAGGAGCCGCGAGCGGGCAGCACGGACGAGGAGGCTCCGGAGGACCCCGCCGAGGCCGAGTCCGAGCTCGTCCCCATCGACGAGGCCGATCCCGAGATCGGCCTCAACCGGCTGGAGGGGCTGCCGGTGCGCGCCCGCATCGGCAAGTCACGGGTGGTCTCGGTCGGCACCGCGACCCACGCCGTGACCCGCCCCAACGGCGCGCTGCTCGGCCCGCTGCACGTCAGCGCGCGCAACGCGCCGGTGCTCGCGGAGACCTGCCGCGAGCTCGCCGCCATGGCCCACACCTTCGGCCCCGACGACGACCTGGTGCAGCTCGTCGTGTTCGGCCTGGTGCGCAACGGCGTGTCGGTCGGCATCAGGGGCCGCCGCGACCTCTTCTACCGCCGGGTCACCACCCAGGAGGAGGTCAACGAGGCCGGCCCCGAGATGGCCGCCATGGACGAGGACCGCGCCCGGCTCAACAACGCGGTCAAGGGCGCCGACGGCTTCTTCACCACCTACTTCGTCTCCACCTACTCCCGTTTCATCGCCCGCTGGGCGGCCCGGCGGGGGCTGACGCCCAACCAGGTCACGCTGATCTCGATCGCGCTGGGCGTGGCCGCGGCCGCCTGCTTCGCGACGGGCGACCGGCCGTGGATGGTGCTGGGCGGGGTGCTGATCTACTTCGCGTTCGTCTTCGACTGCGTCGACGGCCAGGTAGCCCGGTACGCCCGCAAGTTCGGCGTCCTCGGCGCCTGGCTGGACGCCACGTTCGACCGGTTCAAGGAATACGTGGTCTTCGCCGGCCTCGCCCTCGGCTACGTCATCGCGGGCAACGGCGAGGACATCTGGATCCTCGCGCTGGCCGCGCTGGGCCTGCAGTCCATTCGCCACCTGCTCGACTTCTCCTTCGGCGCGGCCAACCGCCGCAAGCCGCCCGCGAAGCTGCCCACGCTGGCGCTCGACGCCCCCGACGACCGCGAGCTGCGGGCCGCGCTGTCGCGCCGCCGGGAAGAGCGCAGCCAGGGCCTGCGGGGCGTGCTCAAGATGTGGACCAGGGCCGGCAGGTTCCGGGCCGTCCACTGGGCGCGCAAGATGATCGTTTTCCCCATCGGTGAGCGGTTCGCGGCCATCGCGATCACCGCCGCCCTCTTCGACGCCCGGATCACCTTCCTGACGCTGGTGATCTGGGGCTCCGTCGCCGCCGCCTACTCCCTCACCGGACGCCTCATGAGGTCGCTCGTATGATCACCCAACCGCAGGCCATGGCCACCCCCACGCCGGACCCCGACGAGGAGCGCCGGCGCATCCAGACCGCCCGCCTGCTCGCCTACCGCGACGACGGCCCGCTCGTGCAGGCGCTGGCGCCCCGGCTGGGGCGGGGCCTGCCGCCCGTGCCGGCCGCGCTCGTCGCGCTGCTCGCCGTGGCCGGGGTCACGGTCGCCGGGCTGCCGGAGTCCGGCCCCATGCTGCTCGTGCCCGTCGCCATCGCCCTGCTGCTCATCCTGCCGACGGCGCCGCGTGACCACCTGGGCCGGCTCGACTGGCTGACGCCGCCGCTGCTGCGCGGCACCGAGTTCCTGGCCACGATCGCGATCGGCCTGGCCGCCGACGCGCCGAAGTGGCTGCTGTTCGTGCTGGTGTACGTGGTGGGCTACCACACCTACGACACCGTCTACCGGACGCGGCAGAGCATCTGGCCGCCCGCCTGGGTGTTCCGCGCGGGGCTCGGCTGGGAGCTGCGGCTGCTCATCATCGGCGTGGGCGCGGCGGCCGGTTTCCTGACGCCCGTGCTGGCGGTGCTGACGGCCTACCTGTTCGTGCTGTTCGCGGTGGAGAGCGTGACGAGCTGGGTGCGTCTCGACAAGGCGAGCGCGCAGGCGGGGGCCGACGCCGAGCAGGACCTGGAGGCGTCCCCCGAGGAGGCCATGGAGCAGGCCACCGGCGAGGCCGAGAAGGCCTGACTCCTGTCGTCGTCCCGGACGGCGTCGCCCCCCGGGGGCGGCGCCGTCCGTTTTGTGCGGACCCGGAGCGGAGAGCGCTCTCACCGACTGCTTGACGGGAAGTGAGCCGTGTGCTCAGATCATCCCAGAGAGCGCTCTCTGGCTTTCCCGCCTCCCCGCACCCCCCTAGGAGAGACGCGCCATGACAACCACAGCAAGCAGGCCACGACGCCGCCTGGCGCCCCTGGCCACGGTGCTCACCGCGCTGGTCGCGCTCACCGGTCTCCTGGTCAACGCCGCGGTCAGCGCCTCCGCCGCCGTCCCGGCCACCCCCTCGGGCTGGTCGCTCGTCTGGTCCGACGACTTCAACGGCTCCGCGGGCACCCTCCCGTCCTCCAGCAACTGGATCATCGACACCGGCCACGCCTACCCCGGCGGCCCGGCCAACTGGGGCACCGGCGAGATCCAGAACTACACCTCCAGCACCTCCAACCTCAGCCTCGACGGCTCGGGCAACCTGCGCATCACGCCCCTCCGCAGCAGCTCGGGCGAGTGGACCTCGGCCCGCATCGAGACCCGGCGCGCCGACTTCAAGCCCGCCGACGGCCGCATCCTGCGCATCGAGTCCCGCCTCCAGATGCCGAACGTCACCGGCGACGCCGCCCTCGGCTACTGGCCGGCGTTCTGGGCGCTCGGCGCGCCCTACCGGGGCAACTACTGGAACTGGCCGGCCATCGGCGAGTTCGACATCATGGAGAACGTCAACGGCATCAACTCCGTCTGGGGCGTCCTGCACTGCGGCGTCAACCCGGGCGGGCCGTGCAACGAGACCACCGGCCTCGGCGCCAGCCGCGCCTGCCCCGGCTCCACCTGCCAGTCGGCCTTCCACACCTACCGCTTCGAGTGGGACCGCAGCGTGAGCCCCAACCAGCTGCGCTGGTACGTCGACGGCCAGCAGTTCCACGGCGTCAACCAGTCCCAGTTCGACGCCACGACCTGGGCCAACATGACCGGCCACGCCGGCTACTTCCTGCTGCTGAACGTGGCCATGGGCGGCGCGTTCCCGAACGCCCTCGGCGGCCAGACCCCGACCGCGGCGACCGTGCCCGGCCGTCCCATGGTCGTGGACTACGTGGCCGTGTGGCAGAGCGGCACCGGCAGCACACCGGACCCGACCATCACCCCGACCTCACCGGGCGGCGTGGACGCCCGCTCCACCATCCAGGCCGAGCGCTACCAGGCCCAGTCGGGCACGATCGTCGAGACCACCACCGACAGCGGCGGCGGCCAGAACGTCGGCGCGATCGGCAACGGCGACTGGCTCCGCTACGACGGCGTGAACTTCGGCTCCACGGCGGCCACCCAGTTCAAGGCCAGGGTGGCGTCGGGCGCGGCGGCCGGCGTCAGCGGCCTGGTGCAGGTACGCCTCGACAGCCCCACGGCCACACCCATCGGCGACTTCGCGCTCGCGAACACCGGCGGCTGGCAGAGCTGGCGCACCATCCCGGCCAACATCTCCGGGGTGACCGGCACGCACACCGTCTACCTGACCTTCAGCAGCGGCCAGCCCGCCGACTTCGTCAACGTCAACTGGTTCACCTTCTCCACCTCCTGACCGGCGGTCGCGCCCGCGCAGGGGGGCCCGCGCGGGCGCGGCATCCGTCCATCTGGGCAACAATGGGGCGATGAGCGAACTGCCGGTCATCGACATCGCGCCCCTCTTCGGGGAGGACGAGGCGGGCAAGGCCGCCGTCGCCGGCGCCATCGGGGCCGCCTGCCGGGACAACGGCTTCTTCTACGTCGCCGGCCACGGCGTGCCGGCCGGGCTGATCGCCGACCTGGACGCCGCCGCCCGCCGCTTCTTCGCGCTGCCCGAGCCGGTCAAGAACGAGATCGCGATGGACCGGGGCGGCCGGGCCTGGCGGGGCTTCTTCCCCGTCGGCGGCGAGCTGACCTCGGGCCGGCCCGACCTCAAGGAGGGCGTCTACTTCGGCGCGGAGGAGCCGCCGGGCCCGCTGCCGCTGCACGGCCCCAACCTGTTCCCCGCGCAGGTGCCGGAGCTGCGCGAGGCGGTGCTGGCCTACCTGGACCGGATGACCGAAGTGGCGCAGACGGTGATGTCCGGCGTCGCGCTCAGCCTGGGGCTGGCTGAGGACTACTTCCGCACCGGCTGCACGGCCGACCCGACGATCCTGTTCCGCGTCTTCCACTACCCGCCCGCCCCGCCGGACCCGGAGAGCTGGGGCGTCGGCGAGCACACCGACTACGGCCTGCTCACGCTGCTCCTCCAGGACGCCAACGGCGGCCTCCAGGTCCGCACCCGGGACGGCTGGATCGACGCGCCGCCGCTGGAGGGCACGTTCGTGTGCAACATCGGCGACATGCTCGACAAGCTGACCGGGGGCCACTACCGCTCGACCCCGCACCGGGTGCGCAACCTCAGCGGGAACGAGCGGCTCAGCTTCCCGTTCTTCTTCGACCCCGGCTGGGACAGCGAGGTGCCGCCGCTCCCCTACGCCCCCGGCCACCGCTGGGACGGCCAGGTGGACTTCACCGGCACCTACGGGGAGTATCTGCTGGCGAAGGTCGCCAAGGTCTTCCCCCGCCTGTTCGAGACCCTGGACGAGCGGCCCAACTAGGCAGACTCCCGCACGACCAGCCGGACCGGCAGCGCCACCGACTCGGTGTGGCGGCCCTCCAGCCGCGACAGCAGCAGCCGGGCCAGCGCCAGCGCCTGCTCGGCCACCGGCACCCTGACCGTGGTGAGCCCGGGGACGACCGCCGAGGCGGCGTCCACGTCGTCGAAGCCCACGACCGCCAGGTCCTCGGGCACCCGCCGCCCGGCCTCCCGCGCCGCCTGCAGCGCACCGAGCGCGAGCTGGTCGGTGGCGGCGAAGACCGCGTCGAGCGCGGGCTCGTCGCCGAGGAGCCGGCGGGTGGCGGCGGCCCCGGAGGAGCGGGTGAGCTCGGCGGGCGCGAGCAGCGGCTGCCGGTCGGCCCGGCGCATCGCGTCGCGGTGGCCGGCCAGGCGGTCCTGCATGGCGACCAGGTCCAGAGGGCCGGTGATCATGCCGATCCGGCTCCGGCCGCCGGCCAGCAGGTGCTCGGTGGCGGCCGCGGCGCCGCCCGCGTTGTCGACGTCCACGTACGGCACCAGCGAGGCGATCGCGGGCTTGCCCAGCAGCACGACCGGCACCCCGGTGCGCGAGAGCCGCTCGGCCAGGGTGTCGCCGCGGTCGGGCGGCAGCAGCACGACGCCGTCCACCAGCCGGGCCTCGACGTGCTGGACGATGCGCCGGTGGCTCTCGGCGGTGTCGGCCAGCATGAGCGTGATCTGCTTGCCGGCGCCTTCCAGGACGCTGGTGACGTACTGGACGACGGCGGCGGTGAGCTGGTCGCCGCCCTGGCGCGGCACGGACAGCACCAGCGCGACGGAGTTCGTGCTGCGGGTGACGAGGCTGCGGGCGGCGGCGTTGGGGACGTACCCGAGCTCCTTGATCGCCAGCAGCACCGTCTCGCGGACCTCGGGGCGGACGGACGCCTCGCCGTTGACCACCCGGGAGACGGTGGCGCGGGAGACGCCGGCACGGGCGGCCACGGTCTCCAGCGTGGGCCGCTTCGGGCGCGACTCCAGCAGGCCGTTACGCCGGATGACGTCGCGGTACCAGAGCGCGCTGTCCTTCATCCGCCGCCGCTGGGTGGCGAAGTCGACGTGCACGAGGCCGAACTTGCGCCGGTAGCCGTCGGCCCATTCGAGGTTGTCCAGCAGCGTCCAGACGAGGTAGCCGCGCACCGGCACGCCCTCCTGGACGGCCGCGCGCACCGCGCGCAGGTGCTCCTCGATGAAGCTGATGCGCTCGACGTCGTGGATGCCGTCGCCGGTGACGACGTCCACGAAGTCGGCGCCGTTCTCGGTGACCATCAGCTCGGTGCCGGGGAACTCGGCGGCGAGGCGGCGCAGCACGAGTGACAGGCAGCCGGGGACGATGGGCCAGCCCATGGCGGTGACCGCCGTGGGAACGGTGCAGAACAGCACGCCCTCGCTGCCCGGGTAGGTGGGGTCGGCGGGCTCGCTGGGCTGGGCCTGCACCACGAGCGGGGTGTAGTAGTTGACGCCGAGCAGGTCGATCGGCCGGCCGATCAGCTCCAGGTCGCCGTCGCGCACATGGTCGAGCCCGGCCGTCCGCTCGACGATGGGCAGCAGCTCGGCGGGATAGGCGCCGCGCAGCATGGGGTCCAGGAACTGCCGGTTGACCAGGGCGTCGATGCGGCCCACCGCCTCGGCGTCCTCCTCCGACAGCGGCCGGCCGGGGTCGCCGACCTGGCCGGGGGTCAGCACCGGCGAGATGTTGAGCACGCCGCCGACCTTCGCCGCGCCGGCCGCGCGCAGGGCCTGGACGCCGAGTCCGTGCGCGAGCAGCAGGTGGTGGGCGGCGCGGAAGGCGTCGGCGGGCGAGGTGCGGCCGGGGGCGTGGATGCCGGAGCCGTAGCCGAGGAAGGCCGCGACCCAGGGCTCGTTGACGGTGAACCAGGTGTCCACGCGGTCCCCTAAGCGCGCGGCGACGGCCGCCGCGTAGTCGGCGAAGCGGTGCGCGGTCTCGCGCTCCGGCCAGCCGCCCGCGTCCTCCAGCGCCTGCGGCAGGTCCCAGTGGTAGAGGGTGGCGTACGGCGTGATCCCCTCCTCCAGCAGCGCGTCCAGAAGCCGGTCGTAGAAGTCGAGCCCGGCGTCGTTGGGCTTGCCCGAGCCTTCGGGGAAGACCCGCGCCCAGCTCACCGAGAAGCGGTAGGCGGCGATGCCCAGGTCCTTCATCAGCCGCACGTCTTCGCGGTAGCGGTGGTAGTGGTCGCACGCCTCGGCGCCGTCGGCGGAGAAGGTTTCCCAGATGGACCGGCCGCGCCCGCCGGCCGTCGTCGCTCCCTCGATCTGGTAGGCCGAGGTGGACACTCCCCAGACGAAGCCCTCGGGGAAGGCTGCGGTGCTCATTACGGCGGAAACCCTTCGTCATCGATCGCGAGGGACCAGTCTCCCGCGCGCCGCTCGTCGCGCGCCAGCCTGGCCAGGCGGTATACAGGGCGCGTGGAACTGGACCGGCTCGATCGTGACATCATCGCGGCGCTCGTGGACGACGCCCGCGCGACCTACGCGGAGGTGGGGCAGCTCGTGGGCCTCAGCGCCTCGGCGGTCAAGCGGCGGGTCGACCGGCTGCGCGAGAGCGGCGCGATCACCGGGTTCAGCGCCAGGGTGGCGCCGGAGGCGCTCGGCTGGACCACCGAGGCGTACGTCGAGCTGTTCTGCCAGGGCAAGACCAAGCCGTCGGACATCGCGTTGGCCGTCGCCAAGTTCCCCGAGGTGGTGGGGGCGGCCACGATCACCGGCGAGGCGGACGCCTTACTCCACATCAGGGCCACCGACGTGCGGCACGTGGAGCGGGTGATCGAGCGCATCGCGGCGGAGACGTTCGTGGTCCGCACCAAGAGCGCGATCGTGCTGTCGCGCCTGGTGGACGCCCCTTCCGGGGTGCTGCGCAACGAAACGCGGCTCATCGGGTGAAACTCGCAACAGACCCGCGCGAGCACGCAATGCCACCCGCTTGGCCTGCGCAAATGTGATTCCTAGGCTGTGTCCGTCCCCATGTGCCCGCATAAGTGCGACGGAGAAGCCGCATGCCCAAACACTTCCTGATGTGCCGTCCGGACTACTTCACGGTCGAGTACGCCATCAACCCGTGGATGCATCCCGAGGCCGGCGCGGACCGCGACGTCGCGGTCCGCCAGTGGGAGGGCCTGAAAGCGGCCTACGAGGAGCTCGGGCACCGGGTCGACCTCATCGACCCGATCGACGGCCTGCCCGACATGGTCTTCGCCGCCAACGGCGCGCTGGTCGTCGGCGGCCGCGTCTACGGCGCCCGCTTCGCCTTCCCGCAGCGCGGCCCGGAGGGCCCGGCCTACCTGCGGTGGTTCGCGGAGCGCGGCTACCCGGTGCTGGAGCCCGCGCACGTCAACGAGGGCGAGGGCGACTTCCTCACGCTCGACGAGGTCGTGCTGGCCGGCACCGGCTTCCGCACCGACGTGGTGGCCCACAAGGAGGCGCAGGAGTTCCTGGGCCGCCCGGTCGTCTCGCTGACCCTGGTGGACCCACGCTTCTACCACCTCGACACGGCGCTGTTCCCGCTGGACGGCCGCAACGTCGCCTACTACCCGCAGGCGTTCTCGCCGGGCAGCCAGGAGGTGCTGCGCCGGATGTTCCCCGACGCCGTGCTCGCCGGGGCCGAGGACGCCGAGGTGCTGGGGCTCAACGCGGTCAGCGACGGCAGGAACGTGGTGATCAACGCCGAGGCGTCCAACCTGCAGCTGGAGCTCAAGCGCCGTGGGTACGAGGTGATTCCGGTCGACCTGTCGGAGTTGCGCAAGGCGGGCGGCGGGCCGAAGTGCTGCACACTGGAAATCAGGGGGGAAAACTGACATGACCAGCAGCGCAGAGCTGATCGAGCTGAGCGAGCGCCGCAGCGCGCACAACTATCACCCGCTTCCCGTCGTGGTCCACGAGGCCGAGGGGGCCTGGGTCACCGACGTGGACGGCAAGCGATATCTGGACTGCCTGTCCGGCTATTCGTCGCTGAATTTCGGCCACCGCAACCCGAAGATCATCGAGGCGGCCCAGGAGCAGCTCCAGCGGCTGACCCTGACCAGCCGGGCGTTCTACCACGACCAGTTCGCGCAGTTCTGCGCCGGGCTGGGCGACCTCACGGGCAAGGACCTGATCCTGCCCATGAACACCGGCGCGGAGGCCGTGGAGACCGCCATCAAGGTGGCCCGCAAGTGGGGTTACGACGTCAAGGGCGTCGAGCCCGACCAGGCGAACATCATCGTGATGGAGAACAACTTCCACGGCCGCACCACCACGATCATCAGCTTCTCCACCGACCCCGACGCGCACGACGGCTTCGGGCCGTACACCCCGGGCTTCCGGATCGTGCCGTACGGGTCGGTCGAGGCGATCAGGGCGGCGATGGACGCGAGCACCGTGGCCGTGCTGGTCGAGCCCATCCAGGGCGAGGCCGGGGTGCTGGTGCCGCCGGACGGCTACCTGAGCGACGTGCGCGACCTGTGCACCGCCGAGGGCGTCCTGATGATCGCCGACGAGATCCAGTCGGGGCTCGGGCGCACCGGCCAGACGTTCGCCTGCGACCACGAGGGGGTCGTGCCGGACATCTACGTGCTGGGCAAGGCGCTCGGCGGCGGCGTCGTGCCGGTGTCGGCCATCGCCGCGAACCGCGACGTGCTCGGCGTGATCCACCCGGGACAGCACGGCTCCACCTTCGGCGGCAACCCGCTCGCCTGCGCGGTCGCCAACGCCGTCATCGAGATCCTCGCCACCGGTGAGTTCCAGGCCAGGGCCGCCAAGCTCGGCGAGGTGCTGCACACCCGGCTGCGCGAGCTGGTCGGCAAGGGCGTGGTCGAGGTGCGAGGGCGCGGCCTGTGGGCCGGCGTGGACATCGACCCCGACCTCGCCACCGGGCGCGAGGTGTCGAAGGCGCTGATGAAGCGGGGCGTGCTGGCCAAGGACACGCACGGCTCCACGATCCGGCTGGCCCCGCCCATCGTGATCAGCGAGGACGACCTGGTCTGGGCGGTGGACCAGCTCGCCGACGCCGTCTACGAGTTCAGGAACAAGGGTTAGCGGGCGCACCCTGCGCCGGCGGCTCAGCGCAGCCGCACCGAGTCGATCCGGCGCAGGGTGTCGTTGCGGGACTCGTACCAGCTCACCTCGTCGGGGAGGGCGAGCTCGGCGATGGCGTTCTGGAAGAACGGCCCCTTGGTGATCCGCCAGCGGAACGGCGGCCGGCGGACGCCCGCCAAGCGGGCCAGCAGGCCACCGACCAGCGTGGCCACCGAGAACTGCGTGACCACGTTGGCCCAGCGCAGCAGGCGGCTGAGCGGGTTGCGGATGGGCGAGCAGACGATCTGGAAGATCTGCCCCCTGTTGGTCCTGGCGAGGTAGGAGTAGTGGACGTCGCCGGAGAGGATCATCACCGGCTTGCCGGTCCTGACCAGCAGCCTGGCGAGGTCCTCGAACGAGCGCCGGAACGCCGCCCAGTGCTCCAGGTCGATCGCCTGCCTGAACCGCTCCGACCACTCCCGCACCCGCGACCCCCACTTGCCGTCGGCGAGGGCCTCGTTCCAGTTCTGGACGCCGTGGACGCCCTCGGGCAGCAGGAACGGGATCGACGAGCCGATGATCAGGCGCTCGGCCGGCGCGGCGAGCTGCTCCTCCAGCCAGGCCCACTCGTCGGGGTCGAGCATGCGCCGGTCGCCGGGCGTGAGCTGCCTCGCGCACCGGGTGTCGACCATGATCAGCCGGGCGCCGCCGAGGTCGCGCGCGTAGCTCCAGCGGTTGCTGCTGGGCTCGGCGTCGGCCTTCTCGGCGAAGGCGTCGAGCTCGGCGGCGCCGTCACGGCCGCCGAGGTCGAGCAGCGTGCGCATGAGCGGGTCGGCGGCCCGCTCGGCGGGCGAGAGGTTGCCGAGGTGCTGGTAGACCCAGTAGGCCCCGAGCCCGGCGACCACCCGCCGCTGCCACCAGGTGGTGCGGGCCATCTGCTCGCGCCAGGGCTGGGAGGTGTTCCAGTCGTCGCGCAGGTCGTGGTCGTCGAAGATCATCGCGGTCGGCACGGTGGACAGCAGCCACTGGATGTCGGGCTCGGTCCAGGCCTGGCGGTAGAGCTCGGCGTACTCCTCGAAGTCGGCGATCTCGTCCTGGGGCGCGGTGTCCCTGCGGGCCCGGATGAAGGCCAGGATGTCCTGGGAGGGGGCGTCGGCGTAGACCTGGTCGCCGATGAGCAGCAGCAGGTCGGGCCACTCCTCGTCGGGCGCCTCGTAGAGCCGGCGGCCGTAGGAGCGCAGCACGTCCTCGCCGTGGACGCGCACGGTGGCGGGGTCGTGCGGCACGCTGGTGCGGCACGAGCCGAACGCCAGCCGCCGGGCCCCGCTCTCGGGCATCAGCCGGATCCGGCTCGGCGGGCGACCCGCCAGCGGCCATACGCGCTCCCCCTCGAGGGTGACGGAATACGACGGGATATCCTGGGTGAGCTCGACGAGATCCACGATCGCATAGTGGTGTCCGTGCACGGTGAAGGTAGGCGACCGGTAAGTCCTGCCCTCCGCCTCGATGGCGACCGTGCAGGGTTCGGCGGTCTCCACCCAGATCGAGGCGCTATGGGAATCGACGTGTCTGAGCATCGGCCCCACCACGAGTGCGGGCATCCGACCCTCCGTTTCGATGTTTCGGCACATTGTCGCGGCCCAGCCTGCCAGAGTGGCAGGGTCACGGCATCTCGATCATCGGCTTGGATTTCTACCAACGGCTAGGCAACCTGAAACGCCCCGCCCTAGGATGATCGTGACAACCTCGCCCTAAGTGGAAAGCAATGGCGCTTTCTGCGCAAAACGGGCGTAAATACCAGGAGGACACTCTTCCATGAGCATCATGGTGCCGTCAAAGACGCCGGCCCTGATCACCCCGGGCCAACAGGCCCTCGACTCCGCCCTCCACCAGCTCCACCAGGCCGCCGAGCACCTCGGGCTCGACGACGGGCTGCGTACGGTGCTGGCGACGCCGCGCCGCTCGCTGACCGTCTCGGTCCCGGTGCGGCGCGAGGACGGACGACTCGACGTCGTGCAGGGCTTCCGCGTCCAGCACAA
Source organism: Nonomuraea sp. B208 (assembly GCF_057536035.1). Lineage (NCBI taxonomy): Bacteria > Bacillati > Actinomycetota > Actinomycetes > Streptosporangiales > Streptosporangiaceae > Nonomuraea > Nonomuraea sp. B208. Next base: position 173,549 of record NZ_BAAJOU010000022.1, on the reverse strand, counting down.
CGTCTCCCGCGGCCCCGCCAAGGGCGGCATCCGCTTTCATCCCGGCACCGACATCCACGAGGTCACCGCGCTCGCGATGTGGATGACCTGGAAGTGCGCGCTGGTCGGCATCCCGTACGGCGGCGCCAAAGGCGGCGTCGCCGTGGACCCGGCCACGCTCACCGTGGTCGAGCAGGAGCGGCTCACCCGCCGCTACGTCAACGAGATCCTGCCGCTGATCGGCCCGGAGAAGGACATCCCGGCGCCCGACGTCGGCACCGACGAGCAGACCATGGCCTGGATCATGGACACCTACAGCGTCAGCGCCGGCTACTCCGTGCCCGGGGTGGTCACCGGCAAGCCGATGACGCTGGGCGGCTCGCTCGGCCGCGCCGGCGCGACCTCGCGCGGCGTGCAGATCGCCACGCTGGCCGCGCTCGGCCGCTCGCCCGAGGGCGTGAGCGTGGCCGTGCAGGGCTTCGGCAAGGTGGGCGCGCTCGCCGCCCAGTACCTCGCCGACGCCGGCTGCAAGGTCGTCGCGGTCTCGGATGTCGGCGGCGCCGTGTATGCGAGCGGCGGCCTCGACGTCTCCCGCCTGCGCGCCTTCGCGGCCGAGCACGGGACCGTGCGCGGCTACCCGCACGCCGACGAGCTGCCGCTCGACGACCTGCTGGAGCTCGACGTGGACGTGCTGGTCCCGGCGGCGCTGGAAGGCGCGATCACCGAGGCCAACGCGCCCCGCGTGCGCGCCCGCCTGATCGTCGAGGGCGCCAACGGGCCGCTCACGCCCGAGGCCGACGAGATCGTGAACGCGAACGGCGCCACGGTCGTGCCGGACATCCTCGCCAACGCCGGCGGGGTGATCGTCTCCTACCTGGAGTGGGTGCAGAACATGCAGGCCTACTCCTGGAGCTCCGGCGAGGTCGAGGTCAAGCTGCGCGACCTCATGGAGAACGCCTTCGCCGAGGTGCGCTCGCTCGCCGGGGCCCGCGGGCTCACGCTGCGGCAGGCGGCGCACGTCATCGGCGTCGGCCGGGTGGCCGAGGCCCACCAGATGCGCGGGCTCTACCCGTGAGCTGACATTCGAAAGGCTCCGGCCGCCCTCGGCGGGCGGCCGGGCCGTCGCGATCGGGCGGCTCAGACGCGCAGCTCGGCGTAGTCGAGCGCGGCCGTGAGAGTCTCCAGGTCGCGCATCAGCCGCTCGGTGCGCTCGTGGCCGAAGGCGTCGGCGATGAGCCGGTGGTGCTCGGCCACCGCGCCGTCGGTGCGGGCCAGCAGCTCGGCCCCCCGGTCGGAGACGAACACCGCCACCCGCCGCCGGTCGCCCTTCGACGGCCCCCGGTAGACCAGCGCCCGGTCGATGAGCCGGTCAACCGCCTTGGTCAGGGTCGGATGCGGCATCAGCACGGCCTCGGCCAGCTCGCCCATGGAATGCCCGCGGCCCTCGGCCAGCGCCCGCAGGATGCGCCACTGTTCGACGGTGACGTCCTCGCCGGCCAGCACGGCGGCGAGGCCGCGGGTGACGCTCCGCTCCGCACAGCTCAGCAGGTAGGCGAGTGAGGACCCGAGACCGGAGTCGTTCATGGACAAGGTCCTTTCTTAGGGGAGCTATTCCGGAGGATACTCGTCGGCGTGGCGGCGGTCGTCGATCCCTTAGAAGCGCGGCTCCTCCCCTCCGACTCGCTCAGGATCGGCCTCGTCGTGCCGGTGTCCGGGGTGCTCGGGCTGGTGGGCCCCTGCGCGATCAACTGCGCCGTGCTGGCCGCCGAGGAGCTCAACGCGGCCGGCGGGGTGCTCGGCAGGCCGGTGGAGCTGGTCCTGGTGGACGGCGGCCGGCCGGCCCGCGAGGTGGCCGCCGAGGTCGCCGGGCTGGTCGCCTCGGGCACGGTCCAGGCGGTCGCCGGCACGCACGCCAGCGACGTCCGGGTGGAGGTGGTGGCGGCGCTCGCCGGGCGGGTGCCGTTCGTGTACGCGCCCCCGTACGAGGGCGGCGGCCACGCCCCCGGCGTCTACTTCCTCGGCGAGACCCCGCGCCGCCAGCTCGAACCGGCCATCGACTGGCTGATCCGCACCCGCCGGGCCCGCCGCTGGTTCCTGCTGGGCAACGACTACGTCTGGCCCCGGCTGGTGCACGCGGCCGCCCGCGCCCGTCTGGGCGCGGCCGGGGCGAGCGTCGTGGGCGAGGGCCTCGCCGGCTACGGGCAGGCGACGCGCTGGCTGGACCGGGTGGCCGGGGCCCGGCCCGACGCGATCCTGCTCACGCTGATCGGCAGCGACCTGGTGGCCTTCAACCGGGCCTACGCCGCCGCCGGGCTGGGCGCGGCCCGGCTCTGCGGGGCGCTGGAGGAGCACGGCCTGCTCGGCATCGGCGGCGACGGCACCGGCGAGCTGTACGCGTCCATGGGCTACTTCCGCGACCTCACGACCGAGCCGGCGCTGGACTTCGCCGAGCGGTACGCGGCCCGCTTCGGCCCCGACGCCCCCATGCTCAACGCGCACGGTCACGGCTGCTACGAGGCGGTCGCCATGCTGGCGGCGCTGTGCGGGCGGGCGGGCTCGCTGGCGGTGCCCGCACTGGACGCGGTGGCCGAGGGCGCCACGATCACCAGCGGGCGGGGCCGGCTCACGCTGCGGGACCGGCAGGTGGCCCACCCGGTCCACCTGGCCCGCGCGGACGGCCTCCAATTCTTTCTGGAGAAACCTTTTCTCTAGAAAGCTTTGGCTCTAAGGTGCCAATCGCCCCCCTGACGCAGCTAGGAGCCACGTCCATGAGCACCGTCGAGCAGTTCGGCTATCGCCAGGAACTTCAGCGGTCCCTGGGTTTCGCCGACCTCATGATCTACGGCCTGATCTTCATGGTGCCGATCGCGCCGTTCGGCATCTTCGGCAACGTCTTCGCCGTCTCGCACGGCATGGTCGCGCTGGCGTACCTCATCGGCCTGGTGGCGATGGCGTTCACCGCGCTGTCGTACGCGCAGATGGCCCGCGCCTTCCCGATGGCCGGGTCCGTCTACACCTACGCCGGGCGCGGGATCGCCGCGCCGGTCGGGTTCATCGCCGGATGGGCGATCCTGCTCGACTACGTGCTCGTGCCGTCCCTGCTCTACCTGGTCGCGAGCGTGGCCATGAACTCCTTCGTGCCCACCGTCCCCGTCGTGGCCTGGCTGGCGGCGTTCGTGGTGCTCAACACCGTCGTCAACTACCTCGGCATCCAGATGACCGCGAGGATCACCCGGATCATGCTGGCCGCCGAGCTGGTCGTGCTGGCGATCTTCCTGGTGGTCGGCGGCGTCGCCCTGGCGCAGGGCAAGGCGCAGACCGGCGCGCTCACGCCGCTGTTCGACTCCGCCGGGTTCAGCTGGAGCGTGGTGCTGGCCGCGGCGTCGGTCGCGGTGCTGTCGTTCCTCGGCTTCGACGGCATCTCGACGCTCGCCGAGGAGAACCGCGAGGACGCCCGCAGGCTCGGCCGGTCCATGCTGGCCGCCCTCGCCGTCGCCGCCGTGCTGTTCGTGGTGCAGACGTGGGTGGCCGCGCTGCTCACTCCCAACCGGGCCGACCTGATCGCGAACGGCGACGAGGCCGGCAACGCCTTCTACGACACCGCCGAGTTCGCCGGCGGGCCCTGGCTGGCGGCGCTCACCGCCGTGGCCACCGCCGTCGCCTGGGGCTTCGCCAACTCGCTGGTCGCGCAGGCGGCCACCTCGCGGCTGCTGTTCGCGATGGGCCGGGACCGGATGCTGCCGTCGTTCCTCGCCAAGGTGCATCCCAAGCACAAGGTGCCGGTCAACGCCACGCTCGTGGTGGCCGCGATCTCGCTCGTCCTCGGGATCTTCATGTCCACCCGGGACAACGGCATCGGGGAGCTGGCCTCGCTGGTCAACTTCGGCGCCATGTTCGCGTTCCTGATGTTGCACGTCTCCGTCGTGGTCCACTACCTGATCAGGAAGCGCAGCGGTAACCTGCTGGCGCACCTGGTCGTGCCCGTGGTCGGCTTCCTCGTGCTGGCCGCCGTCGTCATCAACCAGAACGTCGCGGCCCAGTGGGTCGGCGGCCTGTGGCTGCTGCTCGGCCTGGTCGTGCTCGGCATCACCTATCTGGCGGGCCGCCGGCCCGAGCTTCCCAAGGAGGTCGTGTGAACGTCGTTTCCTACCGTCCGAAGCCCGAGGAGCTGAGCTACACCTTCGGCGGCCGGCCGCCGGTGGGCAAGGTGCGCCCGGGCACGATCCTGGAGATCTTCACCGAGGACTGCTTCGGCGGCCTGGTGCGGACGGTGGACGACCTGCCGTCGCGGGTGTGCGAGTTCCCCTACCTCAACCCGGTGACCGGGCCGTTCCACGTGGAGGGGGCCGAGCCCGGCGACACGCTGGCGCTGCACTTCGTACGGATCACCCCGGCGCGGGACTGGGCGGTGTCCACGACGTTCCCGCACTTCGGCGCGCTGACCGGCACCCACACCACGGCCATGCTCCAGCCGCCGCTGGAGGAGCGCGTCTGGCGCTACGACCTCGACCTCGACAAGGGCGTGGCCGTCTACCACGCCCGTTCCAGCGACTTCAGCGTGGAGCTGCCGCTCGACCCCATGCACGGCACGGTCGGCGTCGCCCCCGGCGCGAACGAGGCCCGCATGACCATCACCCCCGACGCGCACGGCGGCAACATGGACACCCCCGAGCTGCGCGCGGGCGTCACCGTCTACCTGGGCGTCAACGTCGAGGGCGGCCTGTTCGCGATCGGCGACGGGCACGCCAGGCAGGGTCACGGCGAGGTGTGCGGCACCGCGGTCGAGTCCGCCATGAACACCGTGGTCGCGGTCGAGCTGATCAAGGGCGTGGCCACGCCGTGGCCGCGGCTGGAGGACGACCTGCACCTGATGTCCACGGGCTCGGCCCGGCCGCTGGAGGACGCCTACCGGATCAGCCAGCACGACCTGGTCACCTGGGCCGCCGAGCTGACCGGGCTCGACACGCTGGACGCCTACCAGCTCGTCAGCCAGGCCGGGGAGGCGCCGGTGGGCAACGTGTGCGACACCAACTACACGATGGTGGCCAAGCTGCCCAAGGCGTACCTCGGCGGGCCGGGCGTCTACGAGTCCGCGCACGAGCGGCTGCGCGCGCTCGGTTCCCAGTACACGAGTTAGTAAACCCGGATGTCGCAGGTCGGGGCGCTGATCATCTTCTGCTACCTGTTGGAGGGTGCTCAGGTTGGTGCTGTCCCTGCTCCTGCTCGATCCAAGCGCCGTCATCGAGGTGTCCCAACGCAACATCCCCGCCCCGCGCGTGCTCACCCCCGACGGCGACCGCCTCGGCTACGCCCCGGTGCCGCGCCCCTTCACGGGGGCGCGGCAGCTCACCGGCGTGCTGGTCGGGCGTGACGCGGCGACCGGCCAGGACATCATGTGCGGCGGCACCGTGATCGGCTCGCGCAGCCGCAGCCTGGTGCTGACGGCCGCGCACTGCCTCTACCACCAGGGGCGGCAGCTCGGGCGGCTGACCTTCCTGCCCGGCTACGACCGGGGGCGGGCGCGGCACGGCGTGTGGCCGGTGGTGCGCTCGTGGGTGCCGGCGCGGTGGCGGAACCGGCCGTACTCGACGGAGCTGCTGCCGTACGACGTGGGGCTGGCCGGCGTCACCCGGCGGGGCCGCCCGCTGGAGGCGGTCACCGGGCGCGGCCTCGCGCCCATGCCGACCACGCGCGGGACCGCGCTGCGCGGCCTGGAGCTGCTGGGCTACCCGGCCGGCAAGGGCTATCCGGGGGTGCGGCTGCACCGGTGTCTGGGCGACACGACCGAGGGCGTCTCGGAGGGGCCGGGGCTCATGGTCACCCGCAACTGCCACGCCGCCGCGGGCGGCAGCGGCGGGCCCGCGCTGTACGGCGGCGCGGTCGCGGGCGTGGTGTCGTCGTCGAGTCCGCTGAGCGACGCCAAGGGCTACACGGTGCTGACCCGGCTGGGCGGCCGGCCCTTCGAGCGGATGCTGGCGAGGGCCGACCGGGAGATGCGCGCCGAGCGCGAGGACTGACCTCAGCCGGCCTGCGCCACGATCTCCTCGCACAGGGCGTGGGTGGCGAGGGCGTCGCCCGCGTCCAGCACCCGGCCCGCGCGGACCGCGTCCAGGAATTCCACGCAGATCTGCTCGATGCCGCGCTGACGGGACACCGGCACCCAGTCGGGCCGCCGGGTGAGCGTCTCGCCGCCGCGGTAGTCGACCACGTCGCCGAGGTTGACCACCCGCCGCTTGACGCCGTCGCCCATGACCTCGCAGGACTCTTCGCTGGCGCCGCTCACCCTGTTCATGATCCCGAGGGCGGTGCAGCCGTCGCCGGACAGCTCCAGCACGATGTGCTCGATGCGGCCGTCCCTGACCCTGGTCCTGATCGTGGTGTCCGTGACCGGGCCGGGCAGCAGGAACCTCAGCGTGTCGGCGACGTGGATGAAGTCGTCGAAGACCGCCCTGCGCGGGTCGTCGGGGTGGTTCTCCCTGTTCTTCTCCATGACGACCAGGTGCCGGGGCAGCGCGGCGAGCGCGGCGTAGCCGGGGGCGCGGCGGCGGTTGAAGCCGACCATGAGCGACCTGCCCTCGGCCCGCGCCAGGCGCACCAGCCGCTCGGACTCGGCCAGCGTGTACGCGATCGGCTTGTCGACGTAGACGTGCACCCCGGCGGCCAGCAGCGGCTCGACGATCTCCGGATGGGCCTCCGTGGCCGCGTGCACGAACGCCGCCTCCACCCCCGCCTTGATGACCTCGTCCACGCTGGTGGAGCGGCGGGCGACGCGGTAGGCGTCGCCGAGCCGGTCCAGCCGGGCGGTGTTGCGGGTGCACAGGTGCAGGTCGAGGCCCGGCTGGGCGGCGAGCACGGGCAGATAGGCCTTCTCCGCGATGTCGCCCAGGCCGATGATTGCTGTCTTCACAGGCCGAGCGTAGCCTTCAGCGCCTCGTCCACCGGCGTGGGCGCGACGCCGAACGTCCGCTGGAAGGCCGAGGAGTTCAGCACGTACGGCGCCGTGAACTGGTGACGGACGTGCCCCAGCTCCCGCATCATCGGCGAGAACAGCCCGCCCGCCCGCAGCACCGGCCACGGGATCCGGACGAGCCGCGGCGCGGGCCTGCCGAGCAGGGCGGCCATCCGCTCCCCCATCTGACGGAAGGTCAGCGGCTCGGCGGTCGGCACGTGCCAGGGCCGGCCCCAGGCCCGCTCGTCGCCCCCGGCCACGATGAGCGCGTCGGCCACGTCCGGCAGGTACGTCCAGGCGTGCGGCACGTCGGCCGGCCAGACGATCGGGACGGCCCGGCCGGCGCGCAGCGGCTTGAGGAAGCGGTCGCCGAGGTAGGACTGGTCGGTGGCGCCGGGGCCGTAGTAGTCGGAGCCGCGCACCTCGGTGACCCTGATCCGGCCCGCCCGGTGGGCGGCGAGGGCGTCCTCCCACATCGTGGCCCGTACCCGGAACTTGGGGTCGGTGGAGGCGAGCGGCAGGTCCTCGGTCATCGGGCCGGCGACCGGGCCGTAGGGGTAGAGGTTGCCGAGCATCACGTACACGGCGCCGCTCGACTCGGCGGCGGCGAGGAACGACGCGGCCATCGGCGGCCAGTCGGTCAGCCAGCGGTGGTAGGCGGGGTTGACGCAGTTGTAGAGGACGTCCGCGCCCTGGGCGACCTGGACGAGCCTGGCCTGGTCGGCGATGTCGGCCGCGACCTTGACCGCGCCCTCGGGGCCGCGGCCCGAGCGGGTCACGACGACGACCTCGTGCCCCTGGTCGAGGAGCTTGGCGGCGAGATGGCCGCCGACCTGCCCGGATCCGACGACGACGTGCTTACCCATGATCAGACCTGCTTCCATGCGAGACGGAGGACGGCGTTGACGACGAAGAGAACGGCGAGGACGGCCGCGGGGGTCGCGGCGCCGGCGGCATAGAACGCGAGCGCGCCGCCGCCGAACCAGACGATCTCCAGGGCGGCGCGGGCCAGGCCGGTGAGCGGGTAGACGGCGTTCGCGCCGCCGCCCGCGCCGAACAGCGCCCAGGCCGCGATGAACAGCGCCGGCGCGCCGAGCCCGGCCAGCGGCTTCAGCGCCCAGTTCTGGCTGACCGTGAAGCCCCAGTAGCCGGCGCCGAACAGCACGGCCAGCTCCAGGAAGAACATCAGGGCGGCGTTGGCGTGCTTGGCCAGGGTGAGCATCGAGACTCCAGCGGTTGTTACTGCCGTTCACTTACGAGAGCAATGCTCTCTCAAGAGAGCGACATTCGTCAAGAGCAGTGCTCTCGTTTTTTCGCACCGCTCTGATAGCCTGACGTCATGACCGCAAGCCGCACCGCCAGAGAACGTGTCCGGGCCGAGCTCACCAGGGAGATCACCGACATCGCGCGCCGCCAGCTCGCCACCGAGGGCGCGGGCGGGCTCTCGCTGCGCGCGGTGGCACGGGAGATGGGCATGGTCTCCTCGGCCATCTACCGCTACTTCCCGAGCCGTGACGACCTGCTGACCGCCCTCATCATCGACGGCTACAACGCGCTCGGCGAGGCCGTCGAGCAGGGCGAGGCCGCCTGCCCGCGGGAGGACCACCTGGGGCGGTGGCTGGCCGCCTGCCACGCGGTGCGGGACTGGGCGCTCGCGCACCCCCACGAGTACGCCCTGCTCTACGGCTCCCCCGTGCCCGGCTACCACGCCCCTCAGGACACCGTGGCGGCTCGGGCGCGTGACGTCACCGTGCTCGGGGCGCTCATCGCCGACGCCTGGCGGGCCGGGACCGTGCGCCTGCCCGACCGCCTGCCCGCGCCGCCGCCCGAGCTGGCCTCGCAGGCGGGGGCGTTGAGCCAGCTGATGCCCGACGTGCCGCACGAGGTCGTGTGGGCGGCCGCCGCGGCGTGGACGACGTTGTACGGATGGGTCAACTTCGAGGTGTTCGGCCAGTTCAACAACGTCATCGACGACCGCCGCCCCGCCTTCGACCACGCCATGCGCCTCACCGCCGCCACCATGGGCCTCACCCTTCCGTGAGCGGCGGCACCGGGCAGTGGGCCGGGGTGCCCCTCACCCTCTCGTCAGGAGCGGCACCAGCACCTCGTCCACGATCTGCACCACCAGCTCGTCGGGGACGGGTGTGCCGTCGAAGAGGAAGTGGTGCCGCAGCAACGCATGCCCCGCGTCCAGCCGCCTGGGTGTGACCACGCCGGGATCGACCTCCCCCCGCTCGACCGCCCGCCGCACCACCTCCTCCATGGCCTTCCTGCCCATCCCCTGCGACGTCCTGCGCATCGCGCCGAGCTGCGAGCCGCTGCTCAGCGCCTCCCCGAGGAGCCCGCGCAGCGCCTCCCCCGCCGGCCCCGACAGGGCCCGCGCGGCCTGACCCAGCATGGCGATCAGGTCGCCGCGCAGCTCCCCGGTGTCGGGGACGGACTCGGGCGTGGGCAGGACGGTCCGCACGGCCTCGGCCACCAGCTCCAGGCGTGACGGCCAGCGCCGGTAGAGCGACGCCTTGCCGGCCCTCGCCCGCTCGGCCACCCGTTCCATGGTGAGCCCGGCGTAGCCGCTCTCGGCCAGCTCGTCGAGCGTCGCCCGGTAAATCGCGGCGTCGAGCGCCTCCCCTCTGCGGCGGGGCAGCTTGCGGTGGTCGGTGACCATGACAGCCATCCTAGGCAGCGGGGACGACCGTGCCCGCGTCGCCGTTCACGGTCACGACCTGGCCGTCCGCCAGCACGGACGTCCCGGTGCCCGTGCCCATCACGGCGGGGACGCCGTACTCCCGCGCCACGATCGCCGCGTGCGAGGCCGTCCCTCCGCTGTCCACGACCACGGCCGCGGCGCGCTGGAACAGCGGCGTCCACGACGGGTTCGTGTAGGGGCAGACGAGCACGTCGCCCGCCGCCAGCCGGCCGAAGTCGGCGGGTTCCCTGATCACCTTCACCGGCCCGGTGGCGGTGCCCGCGCTCGCCGGGGCGCCCGTCACCAGCGCGTCCCCGTCCGCCGCCGCGGGAGGGAAGACGGCGGCGGGGTCGATGAGGCGTACGCCGACCAGTTCCTCCCGTTTCGCCGCCCGCGCCCGCGCGAGCTCGCGCAGCCGGGCCCCGTCAGCACCGCTCAGCGCGGTCTCGCCGCCGATCGACTCCAGCTCCTCCAGCCGCAGGTGGAAGACGTCCTCGGGGCGGTCGAGCAGGCCGGCCGCGCACAGCCGCCGGCCCAGCTCGACGAGCGAGCGGCGCAGGACGGGCTGCGGCAGCGTGAAGTAGAAATGGCTGTCCTCGCGGAAGGCGATCCCGGCGCGGGCGGCGGCCACCCAGCGCCGCATCCGCTCCCGCCGCCTCGGAGCACGCAGGAGCGGGTGGCCGAGCAGCCGGTCGAGGGCGTCGCCCGGCTCCCCGGCCGCCGGCGCGGGGTGCGCGGCCAGCATCCGGACCAGGCCGAGCACGGTCTCCGGCGCGTCCGCCCAGGTGGGCGGGGTGACGAGGATGGGGCTGGCGGTCTCGCGGTGGCCGTACTCGCGCAGGAACTCCTCGAACGCGGCCAGGAACTCGGCGGGCTTCGGGCCGTCGTCGAGCGCGCCGGTGCGGACGGCCAGCTCGGCCAGCCGTTCCAGCGCCTGGTTGGTCTCGCTGGTCCGGGTGACCGCGCCGGCCAGCAGCCCGGGGAAGAGCGCACCCCGGCGCAGCAGCTTGACGGCCGCCAGCAGCCGCAGCAGCGCGAGCCCGGTGCCCGGCAGGTAGTCGATGCGCAGGTCGGCCACCGGGGCGACCAGGTCGAGCGCCTTCCTGGGCACGCGGATCAGCTCCTCCCACGGCAGCGTCCCGAGGTCCAGGGCGGCCAGGTCGCGCGCCGCCGCCAGGTAGCCGGTGAAGCGGCGGTCCTCGGTCCAGCGGGCGGGGTCGTACCTCCTGGCCTTGGCCGCGAGGCGGAACGGCGCGGTCAGCGCCCTGGCCGTCGGGCGGGGCGCCGGCGGGACGAGCGCGACGACCACGCCGTCCTCCTCGCGCAGGAACCCCTCGAACCCGCCCCGGATCCCGAACGCGCCGGTCACCTTGCCCATCAGCCCCGCCGGCCCGTACGGCAGCCAGGTCGTCATGTCGATCGGGTACGGCCGGACCGGCAGGTATTCCATCAGGATGCCGGTGAGCCGGCGCCGCACCGGGTTGAGCCGGCCCGGCGGGGGCGGCGGCAGGGCCGTCATGGGCCGCGCCTGGAGCAGGTGGAGGCGGCCGCCGGCATAGGCCCACTCGATGTCCTGGGGGCGGCCGTAGTGGGCGGCGACCCGGCGGGCGAGCCCGGCCAGCTCGGCCACGACCGCGTCCGGCAGCCGTGCCGTCCGGCCCTCCGGGCGGGTCTCGTGGACGACGCCGCCGCCGGGAGCGCTGCGCACGACCACCTCGCCCCGGCCGGGCCGGTAGGCGATGCGGCCCCGGCGGTCCACCTCGTAGTGGTCGGGTGTGACCAGGCCCGACACGACGGCCTCCCCGAGACCGGCGCCCGCGTCGACGACGATCCGCTCCCGGTCGCCGGTGACCGGGTCGGCGGTGAACAGGACGCCCGCCGTGTCCGCCTCGACCATGCGCTGCACGACCACGGCGATGCTCACCCCGGCGTCGTCGATGCCGAGCCTGGCCCGGTAGGCGACGGCCCGTTCGGTGTGGAGCGAGCCCCAGCAGCGGCGTACCGCGTCGAGCAGCGCCTGCTCGCCCACCACGTTGAGGTAGGTGTCCTGCTGCCCGGCGAACGCGGCCCCCGGCAGGTCCTCGGCGGTCGCGCTCGACCGTACGGCCACCGGCCCGGCGCCGAGCGCCTCGTACGCGGCGGCGATCTCCCGCCGCAGCCCGGCGGGCAGCTCGCCGTCCCGGCCCGCGAGGTCGTAGGCGTGCGTGGTGACGACGAAGCCGGACGGCACGGGGAATCCGTTCCTGACCAGCTCGCCCAGGTTGGCGCCCTTTCCTCCGGCCAGGGGCAGGTCGGCACGGCCGACGGCGTCCAGGGGCGCGACGAGTCTCACGAGTTCTCCTTCACGGGGATGTCATCGGCGTGCGCCGTGGTGCGGAGCGGGCGCGCCGGCAGCGCCAGCGCCAGCCCGAACGCCACGACCAGCAGCGGCGCCATGGCCCCGAACACCGGGGGCACGGCCGTCGCGAACGACTCGCGCACGCCGTCGGGCAGCGCGGCCGGGGTCTCGGTGGCGGAGATCCCGGACCGCAGGGTGATGAAGGCGCCCACGACCGCGACCCCGGCCGACGCCCCGATCTGCCGCACGAACGTGACCGCCGAGGTGGCCGTGCCGAGGTCGGCGTAGGGGACGGCGTTCTGCGCGGCCAGCAGCATGACCTGCATGACCAGGCCGACCCCCAGCCCGGTGACCAGCATGGACGCGGCCAGCGCGGGCGGCGAGCCGGCCGTGAGCCCGACGAGCGCGAGCCCGGCCGCGGCGACGGCGGTCCCGGCGACGGGGAACGGTTTGTACCGGCCGGTCCTGGTGATCAGCCGCCCGGAGACGATCGTGGCGGCCAGCACGCCGCCCATGAGCGCGGTCACGAGAAGCCCGGCCTGGGTGGCGCCGGCGCGGTGCGCGATCTGGAGGTAGGCCGGCATGTACGTGATCGTCCCGAACAGCGCGAACCCGATGAGCAGGCTGATCGCCACGGGCACGGCGAAGGCCCGCTCGCGGAAGAGCCGCAGCGGCATGATGGGGTCGGCCGCGTACCGGGCGCTGACCAGCCAGCCGGCCAGCCCGCCCGCGGCCACCAGCAGGTAGACCGGCTCGCGGGTCTGCCCGACCAGCACCACGCCCACGACGAGGGCGCCCAGCGCGAGCGCCCCGGCCACGTCGAGGGGCCGCCGCCCGCCCTCGGGCCGCGGCAGCCGCAGCGCCACGGTGAGCAGGACCAGCGCCAGCAGCCCGAGCGGCGGGTAGATCGCGAAGATCCACCGCCAGCTCACCCGGTCGATGAGGAACCCGCCGATCAGCGGACCGCCGACGGCGGCCACGACGTACGCCGAGCCGAAGTAGCCGAGGAAGCGTCCCCGCTCGCGCGGGCTGACCAGCTCGCCGATGGTCGCCTGGGCGCCGATCATCAGCCCGCCGCCGCCCAGCCCCTGCACCACCCGGAACGCGATGAGCTGCGGCATCGACGTGGCGAGCGCGCACAGGACGGCCCCGGTCACGAACACGACGACGGCGGCCTGCAGCGTCGGCTTGCGGCCGTAGCGGTCGCCGAGCTTGCCGTAGACGGGCATGGAGACGGTGGCGGCGACGAGGTAGGCGGTGACGACGCCGGGCATCTGGTCGAGCCCGCCGAGGTCACCGGCCACGACGGGCAGCGCGGGAGCCATGATCGTCTGATCGAGCGCCGCGAGCAGCATGGCCAGGATCAGCCCGGTCACCACCAACCCCATGACGCCTCCCTTAGTGAACGAACCGTTCTCTAAGGAGCGTAAGTCTGCCGCCGCCCGAATTCAACACCTCATGAATATCTGCCACGGGAGGCCGGCCGGTCCCACGGGATCGAGCCGATAACCCTCGGCTCCACGCCGACCCTTGGCTACATTGTGTAGCCGATTGACTTCACGACGCCATCAACCGTTTCGACAAATATCCTGTCGGAACGGCGGTGACCCCCCAGGAGGTCAGATGCCAAAGGAAAGCGAGCTATGTCCCTCTGACTCGCCGACCGCACTCTTCGGCTTCGAACTGCGGCGCCATCGCAAGGCCCGAGGCTGGTCCCAGATCCGCCTGTCGAAGGCGGTGCCCTACTCCGTCGGGACGATCAGCATGATCGAGACGGCCAGGCGGTCACCGACCGAGGAGTTCGCCCGCCACTGCGACGAGGCGCTGGAAGCGGAAGGCGCGCTGATGCGGCTCTGGCCGATGGTCAGCCACGCGTCGGCGCCCCCATGGTTCCGGCCCTGGCTCGACGCGGAGGCCACGGCGGAGGCGATCCGCACATGGGAGCCCCTGGTCGTCCCCGGCCTGCTCCAGACCGAGGACTACGCGCGAGCGATCCTCAGCGGCGAGCCCGGCGTGACGACGCAGGAGATCGAGGCGAACGTCACGGCGCGCATGGAGCGCCAGTCCATCCTCCGCCGGCCCAAGCCCCCGATGCTCTGGGCGGTTCTCGACGAAGGAGTCCTGCACCGCCCGATCGGCGGTCACGCCGTGATGGCCGCCCAACTCGCCCACCTCGCCGAACTCGGCACGGCGCCGCGGATCACCATCCAGATCCTTCCGCTCAGCGCGCGCTCCACGACCGGGCTCCTCGGCGGCTTCGCCATCAGCCAGGCGCACGGAGCCCCCGACACGGCGTACGTCGAGGCCGCTTGCGACGCCCAGGTGACCGACGGGACAGAGAGCGTAAGGATCCTGGCATTCAGGTACGAAGGAATCCGCTCCGAAGCTCTGTCTCAACGGGAATCCATCAGATTGATCGAGGAGACGATGCAACGATGGACGAGCTGACCCACGAACTGCGCGCAGCCACGTGGACCAAGTCTTCTCACTCGGGCAGCAACGGCGGCAACTGCGTCGAGATCGCCACCCTCTCCGGAGGACGCCGCGGCGTACGCGACAGCAAGAACCCCACCGGCCCGGCCCTGGTCTTCACCCCGGGCGAATGGGACGCCTTCGTCAACGGGGTGAAGGACGGTGAGTTCGACTAGCCGCAGCCGACGACCATCCGAGAAGGTCCTCAAGGACCTTCTCGGAGTCTCGTCCCCGCGGTCTCAGCGGGAGGCGCGGTTGACCGCCGAGATGATGGCCTTCAGCGAGGCGGTGGTGGTGTTGGCGTCGATGCCGACGCCCCACAGCATCTCGCCGTTCACGTCGCACTCCAGGTAGGAGGCGGCCTTGGCGTCGCTGCCCGAGCTCATGGCGTGCTCGGAGTAGTCGAGCACCCGTACGTCGATGCCGACGCCGCCGAGCGCGTCGATGAAGGCCGAGATGGGGCCGTTGCCGGTGCCGCTGACCTCGCGGATCTCGCCGTCGAGGCGGATGTCGGCGCTGATGCGGTCCTTGTCGTCGACCGTGGACTCGCTGCGGTGCGCCAGCAGGCTCAGCCGGCCCCAGCGGTTGGCCGGGTTGGGGAGGTATTCGTCGCGGAAGATCTCGTACATCTCCGCGGGGCTGACCTCGCCGCCCTCGCTGTCGGTGCGGGCCTGCACGACCTTGGAGAACTCGATCTGCAGCCGGCGCGGCAGGTCGAGCTGGTGGTCGGACTTCATGATGTACGCCACGCCGCCCTTGCCGGACTGGCTGTTGACCCGGATCACGGCTTCGTACGTGCGCCCGATGTCCTTCGGGTCGATCGGCAGGTAGGGGACCGCCCACGTGAACTCGTCCACCGGCGTCCCGGCGGCCGCGGCGTCGCGCTCCAGGTGCTCGAAGCCCTTCTTGATGGCGTCCTGGTGGGAGCCGGAGAAGGCGGTGTAGACCAGCTCGCCGCCCCACGGGTGGCGCGGGTGCACGGGAAGCTGGTTGCAGTATTCGGTGACGCGGCGGATCTCGTCGATGTCACTGAAGTCGATCTCGGGGTCGACGCCCTGGGAGAACAGGTTCATGCCGAGCGTGACCAGGCAGACGTTGCCGGTGCGCTCGCCGTTGCCGAACAGGCATCCCTCGATGCGGTCGGCGCCGGCCATGTAGCCGAGCTCGGCGGCGGCGACGGCGGTGCCGCGGTCGTTGTGCGGGTGCAGCGACAGCACGATCGAGTCGCGGTGGCGCAGGTTGCGGCTCATCCACTCGATCTGGTCGGCGTAGACGTTGGGGGTGGCCATCTCGACCGTGGCGGGCAGGTTGATGATGACCTTGCGGTCGGGGGTGGGCTGCCACACCTCGTTGACGGCATCGCAGACCTCGACGGCGTACTCCAGCTCGGTGCCGGTGAACGACTCCGGGGAGTACTCGAAGAAGACGTCCACGTCGCTCGCGTCGGCGAGCTTCTTCACCAGCTTGGCGCCCTCGACGGCGATCGCGGTGATGCCCTCCTTGTCCTGGCCGAAGACGACCCGGCGCTGCAGGGTGGAGGTGGAGTTGTAGAGGTGGACGATGGCCTGCTTGGCGCCCTGCAGCGACTCGAAGGTGCGCTCGATGAGCTCGGGCCGCGCCTGCGTCAGGACCTGGATGACGACGTCGCCGGGGATGCGGTCCTCTTCGATGATCTGCCGGACGAAGTCGAAGTCGGTCTGCGAGGCGGCGGGGAAGCCGACCTCGATCTCCTTGAAGCCCAGGCGTACCAGCAGCTCGAACATCTGGAGCTTGCGGTGGGAGTCCATCGGGTCGATCAGCGCCTGGTTGCCGTCGCGCAGGTCCACCGCGCACCAGCGGGGCGCCTTGGTGATGACCTTGTCGGGCCAGGTGCGATCGGTCAGCTTGACGGGCTGAAAGGGCTGGTAGCGATGGATCGGCATCCGGCTGGGCTGCTGAGCGGTCATGGTCGTTGCTCCTCGTCGGGCGGTTCGGAAAGGAAGCGGCCGACGCGCATGACTGGCTCCGCGGCGAGGGAGCCGGCCTTAAAGGCCCCCGCCGCGGCAGCTAAGAAGGAGCCCGCGCAGCATGTCCTGCACGCTATCAGACGTCTCGGTATGCGCTGTGCGTTATCTCAGATCGCGAGAAACGGTGTGTCGCGGCTCACTCCTCGATGAGCACGCTGAGGCAGGTCACGCAGCCTTCGAGCTTCTCGAACTCCGAGATGTCCACGGCCGTGACGGCGAGCCCGCGCCGCTCCAGCAGCTCGGCGGTACGCGGGGCGGAGGCGGCGATCAGCACGCCCTCGCCGCCCAGCGGGACGACGTGGGCGCCCGGCTCCTCCGGCGGCACCAGCAGGCCGGGCAGGTCCACGTGGCGGGGGTCGCCGATGAGGGTGCCGTCGGGCAGCGCGGTCACGGCGGACTTGAGGTGCAGGACGCCGCGTACGTCCACGGGCACGACGCGGCGCTCCGGCAGCAGGGCCGCGAGCTGGCGGATGCCCTCCTCGTTGGTGCGGGCGGAGCGGCCGACGTACACGGTGGGGCCGGACTGCAGCACGTCGCCGCCGTCGAGTGTGCCCGGCCGGGCGATCATCACGGTCTTCAGCCCGAGGTCGCGTACGGTCCGCGCCACGGACTCCACCTCGGGCCGCCGCTCGGCCGCGCCGGGCCGGGTCAGCACCGCCACGCGGCCCGACACCACGACCGCGTCCTCCACGAACGGCGCGTCGGGCAGGTCGTCGGCGGGCTCGGCGTACACGGCCCGCCATCCGGCCGCCTCCAGCGCGGCGACGTACGCCTGGTGCTGGTCAAGGGCCCGACCGGGATCCACCGGCTCGCGCTGGAGGTGGGTCACGATGCCCTCGGCGATACGGGGGCCGGGCTTCCTTACCAGCGCGATACCAGACATAGGGCGTGTTCTATCACGTTCGGATTAGAGTCTTGGCATGAGTGATGACGAGATTCTGACGAGGATCAGCGCCCTGGTCGACGAGGAGCACCAGTTGCGCGAGAAGCTCTCGAACGGCGAGGTGACGACGGACGACGAGCACAACCGCGTCAAGGAGCTGGAGACGGCGCTCGACCAGTGCTGGGACCTGCTGAGGCAGCGCCGGGCCCGGCGCGGCGCGGGCGAGGACCCGGACGAGGCCGCGGTCCGCCCGGCCGGCCAGGTGGAGAACTACCGGCAGTGACCCGCGCTCCGGAGTGCGCGATCATCATGGAGTGAACCCCCGTTTCCTCGGCATCACTGAGTTGGTCGAAACCCCGTCCGTGGCGGTCGTGGTGGACGTCATGCGCGCTTACACCGTGGCCGCCTGGGCCTTCGCCCAGGGGGCGGAGAAGATCGTCCTCGCCGAGTCGCTGGACGACGCCCTCGCGCTCAAGGCCCGCCACCCGGACTGGGTGGCGCTCAAGGACGGCCCGCCCGCGCCCGGGTTCGACGCCGTCAACTCGCCGGCCCTGCTGCGCTCCCTTGACCTCGGCGGACGGACCGTCGTGCAGAAGACCACGGCGGGGACGGTCGGCGCCCTCGCCGTCAAGGAGGCGTCGCTGGTGCTGTGCGCCGGCTTCGTGGTGGCGGAGGCGACGGCCCGGCTCCTGCGGGCACGCGGGTGCGACAGCGTCACGTTCGTGGTCACCGGCGAGGACGGGCAGGCCGACGAGGATCTGGCGTGCGCCCAGTACATCGCTCGCAGGGCCACCGGGGCCGGGACGGATGCGGCCGCATTCCTCCGCCGCGCCGCCGGGTCACGTGCCGCCGCCGAGCTGGCGGAGGGGGTGCGTGAAGGAGCCCATCCTGACGACGTCGCCCTCTGCCTTGAGCTCGACCGGTTCCCCTTCGCCATGGTGGCGACCCTGGAAGACTCGATCATGGTCCTCCGTCCGCACGCCGTGCCTATGCTGACCGGATGACTGTCCAGCGAGTCGATCTCGGCCGGGACGAAGGCATGGTCGCGGGCCTGTACGACGCCTACGTGGCGGCCAGCGCCGACGACCCCGGCCCCCTCCCCACCCTGCCCCGCTTCCGCCTGAACTTCGGCGCCGACCGGCCGGGCCAGGGCGTGGAGATGTGGGTGGCGGTCGAGCGCGGCAACGTCGCCGGCGGCTACAGCCTGGGGCTGCCGCGCCTCGACAACACGCACACCGCGTCGGTGTTCCCGCTGGTGGTGCGGCCCGAGCGGCGCGGGCGCGGACTGGGCGCCGCGCTGTTCGAGCACGCCGTGGGCCGGGCCCGCGCGCACGGCCGCCGGCTGCTGCTCACCGAGACGCCGGCCACGGGCGCGGGCGCGCGGTTCGCGCGGGCGCACGGCATGACGCCCTCGGTCACCGAGGCGCGCCGCACGCTCGACCTGCGCGCGGCCGACCCGGCGGCGCTGCGGGCGCTGACGCCGGCGGTCGAGGGCTACACGCTCCAGCAGTGGGTGGGCCCGGCGGGGCCGGAGCTGCTGGACGACCTCGCCACGCTGTTCGACGGCATGAACGACGCGCCGCGCGACGCCGGCGTCGAGGCGAGCCGCTACGACGCCGAGCGGGTCGGCGAGCGCGAGCGGAGCATCGCCGAGGCGGGCCAGACCTGCTACACGACGATCGCCCGCCGCGACGGCGACGGCGCGCCCGCCGCCTTCACCCGCATCGTCCTGAAGGCCGACCGATCCGACGGCTGGGCGAGCCAGGTGGACACGGTGGTGCTGCGCCCGCACCGGGGCCGCCGCCTCGGCCTGCTCGTCAAGCTCGCCAACCTGCTGTGGCTGCGCGAGAGCGAGCCGCACCTCGACCGCGTCATCACCTGGAACGCCGGCACGAACGTCCACATGCTGGCCATCAACGAGGCCATGGGATTCCGGCTGCTCGACGAGTGGCACACCTGGCGGCTTGAGCTGTGACCCTCCCCAGGCTCCTGCGGGCGGGTTACCCTGACGCCTTATGACCTTGGACGCGCTGCGCGACGGGGATCCACGCCAGGCCGGGCCCTACACCCTGCTGGGCCGGCTGGGCGAGGGCGGCATGGGGACCGTCTACCTCGGGCGGGCGCCGGACGGCGCTCGGGTGGCGGTCAAGCTGATCAACGCGCGGATGAGCGCGGACCCCGGGTTCCGCCGCCGCTTCGCCAGGGAGGTCGCCGCGGCGCGGCGGGTCGCCCGCTTCTGCACCGCCCCGGTCCTCGACGCCGACGTGGACGGCGACCCCGCCTACCTGGTCACCGAGTACGTCGAAGGCCCGAGCCTCGGTGACGCCGTACGCGCGTCGGGGCCCCTGACGGGGTCGGCGCTGGACGGGCTCGCGGCGGCCATGGCGGTGGCGCTGCGGGCCATCCACGGGGCGGGCGTGGTGCACCGGGACCTCAAACCGTCCAACGTGCTGCTCTCCCAGGTGGGGCCCAAGGTCATCGACTTCGGGATCGCGCGCTTCACCGAGGCGGAGGTGAGCAGCGCGATCGTGGGGACGCCCGCGTACATGTCGCCCGAGCAGGTGTCGGGGTCGCGGGTGGGGCCCGCGTCGGACATCTTCTCGTGGGGGTGCACGGTGGCGTTCGCGGCGTCGGGGGCGTCGCCGTTCGGTACGGGCTCGGTGCCGACGATCCTGCTGCGCATCGTGAACGAGGCTCCGGAGCTGCACGGGCTGTCGGGGGTGCTGCGGGAGCTGGTCGAGGCCGCGGTCACCAAGGACCCGGCGCGGCGGCCCACGGCCCAGGACCTCCTGGACCGTCTCAGCGCCGCCAACCCCTCGGCCCTCCCTGCGGACGCCTTTCCCGCCCCTCCCCCGCCGGCCTCTCAGGGCGGGGCGGAGGGTGGGGATTCGACCGGCCTGCCTGGTGGCACGGCGGAGGGTGAGGGCGTGGCGGGAGACGAGGGCGCGACCGCGCCGTCCGGTGGCCGGAGGCGGGGCAGGGTCGTCGCGGGAGCGGCGGCGGTGACCGTGGCCGTGGCCGGGGTGACGGTGGGGCTGGTGCTGAACGGGGTGGCCGGGCCCGGCGGCGGCTCGCCCGCCGAGAACGCCTCGCCCGGCGCGGCCTCCCGGGTGAGCGGCCGGGGCGATCCCACGACGACGGCCACCACGCCAGAGAACGGGAACCCGCTGCGCGCCACCCGTCCCGTCGCCTTCTACTCCCCGGAAGAGCCCAACGCGGCCGACCAGGCGGCCCTCTGGAAGAAGGACCGCCCCCAGGACGCCGCCCTGATGGAGAAGCTGGCGAAGGTCCCGCACGCCATCCGCCTCGGCAACCCGGAGGTACGCGACAAGGTGGCCCAAGCCGTGGACAACGCCGCGGGCGGGGTCCCGGTGTTCCTGGTCAACTACCTGCCCGGCAGCGACCAGTGCCGGCCCGCCACCCCGGCGGAGCTGGCGGCGTACCAGAGCTGGATCAAGGGGATCGCCGGCCAGATCGGCGCGTCCCCGGCCGTGGTCGTCCTGGAGCCGGGCAGTCTGGTCAAGCTGCCCGGCACGAAGAACTGCGACCCGCAGGGCTCCCCCGACCAGCGCTACGCGGCCCTGCGCGCGGCGGCCGGGGCGCTCAAGGCGAACCCGCGCACCGCCGTCTACCTCGACGGCGCCCAGGACCTCTACCCCGGCACCGAGGTCATGGCCGAGCGCCTGCTCAAGGCGGGCGTCGGCGAGACCGACGGCTTCTTCGTCAACGCCGCCGCCTTCCAGCGCACCGCGAAGGCCGTCGGGTACGGCAAGCAGCTCTCGGCCTGCGTCGCCCTGCGCCGCGCGGGCCGTTCCGACTGCCCGCCCGACGCGCCGGTGGACCCGGCCACGCTGCCGCACTTCGTCGTCGACACCGCGCGCAACGGGCAGGGTTCCTGGGCGCCGAAAAAGCACTACGCGGACCCGCAGACCTGGTGCAACCCGCCGGGCAGGGGTGTCGGCGAGCGTCCGACGACCGAGACCGGCGAGGAGCTGGCCGACGCCTACCTGTGGATCGCCCGTCCCGGCACCTCCGGCGGCCACTGCCGGCGCGGCACGAAGGGCGACAAGGACCCCGAACGGGGCGTCGTCGCGCCGGAGGCGGGCACGTGGTGGGCGGAGATGGCCCTGGAGCGGGCGAAGCTGGCGAACCCGCCGTTGCGCTGACGTTTCCACCGGAAGGCGCCGATGTTAAGCGGACGTTAGATCTCGGCCCCTCCACCTTGTCCGGGCTCCTTCCTGGGGTGAGGCTCTGACCTGCAGGTACTCCCCCAGCCCCCTGGAGGTCCCCAAGTGAGCAAACCCCGTGTGCCGTGGAAGGCGGTGGTCGGCGGCTCGGTCGGCAACCTGGTCGAGTGGTACGACTGGTTCGTCTACAGCAGCTTCGCCGTCTACTTCGCCGCGTCCTTCTTCCCGGAGGGCGACGACACGGCCAAGCTGCTCAACACCGCGGCGATCTTCGCCGTCGGCTTCTTCATGCGCCCGCTCGGCGGCTGGCTGCTCGGCCGTTACGCCGACCGCCGGGGCCGCAAGGCGGCGCTCACGCTGACCGTCACGCTGATGTCGGCCAGCGCCCTGCTGATCGCGATCGCGCCCACGTACGAGTCGGTCGGCTACTTCGGCGCGCTGGTGCTGGTCGTCGCCCGGCTGCTCCAGGGCCTGTCGGTGGGCGGCGAGTACGCGGCCAGCGCCACGTACCTGACGGAGGCGACCCCGCGCGGCCGCCGCGGCCTGGCCTCCAGCTTCCAGTACGTCTCCATGACCGCCGGCCAGCTCGTCGGTCTCGGCCTGCAGATCATCCTGCAGAACACGATGTCGAAGGAGGCGCTCAGCTCCTACGGCTGGCGCATCCCGTTCGTGGTCGGCGCCCTCGCCGCCGCGGTCGTGTTCTACCTGCGGCGGAGCCTGCTGGAGACCGAGGCGTACGACGAGGAGCGGCACGCCGAGGAGAGCTCGGACCGGGGGACGATCCGGGGGCTGCTCGCCCACAAGAGGGAGGCGCTGCTGGTGATCGCCCTGACGATGGGCGGCACGGTGGCGTACTACACCTACACGACGTACCTCACCAAATACCTGTCGAACACGGCGGGCCTGGCGAAGGAGACGGCCACGCTGGTGAGCTTCTGCGCGCTGTTCGTCTTCATGTGCCTGCAGCCGCTGGCGGGGGCGCTGTCGGACCGGATCGGGCGGCGGCCGCTGCTGATCACGTTCGGGATCGGGTCGATGCTGGGGACGGTGCCGCTGATGACGGCGCTCGGCGGGGCGAGCGGGTTCGGCGGGGCGCTGGCGCTGTCGCTGACCGGGCTGGTGATCGTCACCGGCTACACCTCGATCAACGCGGTGGTGAAGGCCGAGCTGTTCCCGACCGGGGTGCGGGCGCTCGGGGTGGCGCTGCCGTACGCGATCGCGAACGCGCTGTTCGGCGGCACCGCCGAGTACGTGGCGCTGTGGTTCAAGAACGCGCAGATGGAGTCCGGTTTCTTCTGGTACGTCGCCGGTTGCGCCGCCGTCTCGCTCGTCGTCTACCTGTTCATGCGCGAGACCCGGGACGCGGCCCTGTCGCGGGCCGAGCAGACGGCGGGGGCCGTCCCGGAACGCGTGTAGCCCGCGCGCGTCTACCCTGGCGGCATGCGAGTTCTGCTGGTCGAGGACGATGACCGGCTGGCCGCCGCGCTGACGACGGCGCTCGCCCGGCACGGCCACCGGGTGACGCGGGCGGGTCTGGCCGTCGACGCCCTCCGCCTGGCGGGGGGCGTCGACTTCGTCCTGCTGGACCTGGGGCTGCCCGACATGGACGGCCTCGACGTGCTGCGCCGCCTGCGCCGGGTGTCGGCCGTGCCGCTGATCGTGGTGACCGCCCGCACCGAGGAGCGCGAGGTGCTGCGCGGCCTGCGCTCGGGGGCCGACGACTACCTGGTCAAGCCGTTCCGTACGGCGGAGCTGATGGCCCGCATGGAGGCGGTCGTGCGGCGCGGCACCCGCCCGCTGCCGCGCCGCGACGACGTGGTGCAGGTCGGCGACGTGCGCATCGACCTGGAGACCCGGCAGGTGACGGTGGCCGGGGAGGCGGTGACGCTGACCCGGCGGGAATTCGACGTGCTGGCGCTGCTGGCCAGGGAGCCCGGCGTGGTGCGCAGCCGGGAGGAGATCCTCGACGAGGTGTGGGGCGACCCGCTGCTGTCGGCGTCGCGGTCGCTGGACGTGCACGTGGCGGGGCTGCGCGCCAAGACGGGCCGGCCGGGGCTGGTGGAGACCCTGCGGGGCACGGGCTACCGGCTGGGCTCGGCCGGATGAACGCGCGGCTGGTGGTCACGTTCACCACGCTGATCGCGATCCTCATCGCGGCGCTGGCGGTGCCGCTCGGCTGGGCGTACGCCTCCCATCGGACGAACCGGCTGCTCCTCGACCGCCGCGCCGACGCCACCCGCTTCGCCGAGCTGGCCGACCAGGCGGCGCGCGAGGGCGACTACGCGGGCCTGGTGCAGGAGGTGCGCCGCTACGCCGACCTGTACGGCGCGGCGGTCCGCGTCCGCGACCGGGACGGCTCGGTCCGCTTCACCGCCGGCTCCTTCGCCGCCGACGACCGCGAGGCCACCCGCCTGGCGCTGTCCGGCCGCACCACCGAGGACCTGCCGATGACGACGCCGTTCGGGCCGGCGTACGCGCTGCTGGCCGAGCCCGCCGGGCGGGACGCGCAGCTCTCGGGCGTGGTGCTGCTCCAGGCCCCGGCGGGCCGCGCCCGGCTGGACGTGTCGCTGGTGTGGGGCGCGCTGGCGCTCGGCGCGCTGGCCGCGCTCGGGCTCGGCGCGCTGGTGGCCAGGCGGCTGGCCCGCTGGATCCTGCGCCCGGTCACCGAGCTGGACCGCACCACGCGGGCCATCGCCCGGGGCCGGCTGGACGCGCGGGCGCATCCGGGGGCCGGGCCGTCGGAGCTGCGGCGGCTGGAGGAGCGCTTCAACGCGATGGCCGACGCCGTGGCGGGGGCGATGGAGCGGCAGCGGGCCTTCGTCGCCGACGCCTCGCACGAGCTGCGCACCCCGCTCACCGTGCTGGGGCTGCGGCTGGAGAACCTGGAGCCGCATCTGAAGGCCGAGGGCTCGGCCGAGTACGCCGAGGCGATGGCCGAGCTGGACCGGCTGGCGCTGCTGGTGGAGGACCTGCTGACCCTCGCCAGGGTGGAGGCGGGAGCGGGCCTGGAGTCCCGGCCGGTCCCGCTGGGGCCGCGCCTCGCGGTCTGGCGCGAGGTGTACGCGGCCAAGGGGCTCGCCCTGGTGGCCCCCGAGCACGGCGAGGTGCCGGAGGCGGCGGCCAGGATCGCCGACATCGCGCTGGACAACGCACAGAAGTTCGTCCCCGAGGGCGGGACCGTGACCGTCACCCTGGCCGGCGGGGTGCTGCGGGTGGCCGACGACGGGCCGGGGCTGGGCGAGGAGGAGCGGGCCGAGGCGCTGGGGCGCTTCTGGCGGGCGGGCTCGCACGCGAACGTGCCGGGGAGCGGGCTCGGCCTGGCCATCGCCGCCGAGCTGGCCCGCGCCTGCGGCGGCGCCCTTCACCTCCTGCCCACCGTTCCTCACGGACTGACCGTGGAGCTCCGTCTCCCCTCGTGAGCTCCGTGTCGGATTCCGGGGCCGGTCCGCGCCGAGCTGGAGAGCCGGCGGACAGCGAAGACGCCGAGCGCCAGGTGCAGGACGCCGGCCACGGCGGCGGCCACGTGCAGGCCGGTCACGAACGCCGTCTTCGCCTCCTCGGCCGCCGCCGCCGCGAGGCCGGGAAGCCGGAGGGTCTCGCCGAGGGTGGGCGCCAGGTCCGGCCCCTGGAGGCGGAAGACCAGGGCGGCGAGCGAGCCGAGGAGCGCGATGCCGAGGGCGTTGCCCAGCTCGTTGCTGGTCTCCGCGATCGCGCCCGCCGAACCCGCTCGTGCCGGAGGGACGGCGCCGACGGCGGTGTCGGCGACGACGCTGAAGGAGATGCCGTAGCCGACACCCGCGACGACCGTGGAGGCGACGTACCAGCCCGTCCCGCCCGTGACGGCCGTGGGCAGCAGGAGCAGCAGACCGGCCGCGATGGAGAAGTGGCAGACCGCGAGGGCGGCGCGCTTCCCGACGCGGGCGACCACGAGAGGCGTGACGACGCAGCTGACGGTGAGGACCACGGCGCCGGGCAGCGCGAGCAGGGCCGCGCGCAGGACGGGCAGGCCGAGGACGGACTGCAGGTAGACGCCCGCCAGGTACGCGGTCGCCGACCAGGCCGCCAGCGGCAGCAGCCCGGTGATGATCGCCACCGTGAAGACCCGGTCGCGGAAGAGCGAGAAGTCCACCAGCGGGTGCCGGAGATTGCGCTGCCTGCGGGCGAACCACACCAGCAGCGCCAGCCCGGCGAGTCCCGGCACGACCGCGACGGCCGACGGGCCTTCGGCGGCGGCGTGCTTGAGCGCGTAGATGACGAGCAGGAGACCGGCCGCGGAGGTCACGACGCTGAGCACGTCGACGCGACCCGGACGAGTCGCCCGGACCTCGCGCAGCAGGATGGGCGCGAGGAGCAGGAACAGGGCGACGACGGGCAGGTTGATCAGGAAGACCGAGCCCCACCAGAACCGCTCCAGCAGGATGCCGCCGACGACCGGGCCGATGGCGAACCCGGCCGCGAACGCCGCCGCGAAGACGCCGATGGCCTGCGCCCGCCGCCGCGGGTCGGCGAACAGCTCGCTCAGCACCGCGAGGGCCGACGGCAGGAGCGTGGCGCCCGCCACCCCCATCAGCGCGCGGGCGACGATCAGCAGCTCGGGGCCGGGCGCGAACGCCGCTCCCGCCGAGCCGATCCCGAACGCCGTCGCGCCGATCATGAGCAGCTTCAGCCGGCCGTACCGGTCGCCGAGGTTGCCGAACGCGATCAGCAGGGAGCCGACGGCGAAGCCGTAGACGTCCAGGATCCACAGGGCCTGGTCGGCGGTCGGCGTGAGGTCCTGGCTGATCCGGGGCATCGCCAGGAAGAGGATGGACCCGTCCATGGAGACCAGCAGGACGGGCCCGAGGATCACCACAAGGCCGAGCCAGGCCCGCGGCCCCGGCGAGGTGTGCGTGTGCTGTCGAGACATGGCATCGACGGTCCGCCAGGAGGGGGCCCGGCAACCATCCCCCTGGCGTGGGTGCACTTGACAGGGACACCCTCCGGGGCGCCGCTCAGCCTACGATCGACGGCGTGGAGAGTTTCGGAGCGTTTCTGAAGAGCCGGCGTGACCAGGTGACGCCGGCCGCGATCGGTCTGCGCACCTTCGGGACCGCCCGCCGGGTCCCGGGTCTGCGGCGCGAGGAGCTCGCCCAGCTCGCGGGGGTGAGCGTCGGCTACTACACGCGCCTGGAGCAGGGGCACGCGGACACCGCCTCCGAGCAGGTGCTCGGCGCGCTGGCGCGGGTGCTGCGGCTCGACCCGGTCGAGACCGTGCACCTGCACAACCTCGCCCGGCAGCCCGCGCGGTCCGGCCTCTCGGAACCGCCGCCGGAGGAGCCGCACCCGCGGGTCCTCGCGCTCCTGCGCTCCCTGGCGGACGCGACGCCGGCGATCGTGCTCGGCCGCCGGGGCGACGTGCTCGCCTGGAACCGCGCCGGTCACGCGCTCGTCGCCGAGCACCTTCCCTTCGACGCGCCGTGGGAGCCGGCGGGCCGCCCGTCCGTCCCGCGGATGTTCTTCCTCGACCCGCTCACCCGCGACCTGCACCGCAACTGGGACGAGCTGGCCCGCGTCCACGTCGCCTACCTGCGGCTCACCGCCGGGCGGTTCCCCACGGACGCGCGCCTGGCGGAGCTGATCGGCGAGCTCACGATGCGCAGCGACGCGTTCGCGACGATGTGGGCGGCCGGCGAGGTCGCCGACTGCACCGTGGGGGCCATGCGCCTGCGGCACCCCACCGTCGGCGCCGTGAACGTCACCTACCAGGTCTGGCTCCAGCCCGAGAGCCCGGACCACCGGCTGGAGTTCTACACCCCGGACGACCCGGGCTCCGCCGACGCCCTGCGCCTCCTGGCCCACCAGAGCCGGGCCAGGCTGGACGCCGGCCTGGAGG
This sequence comes from Nonomuraea sp. B208, assembly GCF_057536035.1. Classification (NCBI taxonomy): domain Bacteria; kingdom Bacillati; phylum Actinomycetota; class Actinomycetes; order Streptosporangiales; family Streptosporangiaceae; genus Nonomuraea; species Nonomuraea sp. B208. The sequence goes on along the minus strand of NZ_BAAJOU010000022.1, from coordinate 146,177 downwards.
CACCTCAGCCGTAGACCGACCGGTAGTACCGGATCGCGCCCGGGTGCAGCGGCACCACCCCGGTGCCGATGGCGTAGCGCGGGTCGAGCCGCCCGCCGGGCGCGGACGGCGCCTGGAGCCGGTCACGGGCCCTGAACACCGTCTCGACCACCGTGTACGCCACATCCTCCCCCAGCGAGGCCCGGCACATCAGGTAGCTGGGCGTCCCGACGGTGGCCACCGGCCCGGCCGCGCCGTACGCGCCGGCGGGGACGGTGCCATGCTCGTACACGGGGCCGAACTCCCGACGCAGCACCGTCACCATGGGGTCCAGCGGCACGAGCCGGATCCCGCCGGCCGCCTCAAGCGCGGGCGTCGGCACCCCGCCCGACCAGAAGAACGCCTCCACCTCCCCGGCCCGCAGCGCCGCGATGGACGCGTCCAGCTCCAGCCGGACCAGCTCGGCCGGGCGGGCGAGCCCGGCCGCGGCGAGCACCCGGGTGGCGGTCACCGCGGTGCCCGACCCCTCCGCCCCGATCGCGACCCTGCGCCCGGCGAGGCCGCCGACGGCGGCGATCCCGGACCCGGCGGGCACGACGAGGTGGACGTAGTTCATGTAGACGCGGCCGAGCGCCGCGACCGCCTGGTGGCGTACCCGGATCGCGTCGTCGGCGGTGTCGGCCAGCGCGAAGCCGACGTCGGCCCGCCCGTCGGCCATCATCGTCAGGTTCTGCACGCTGGCCGCCGTGGACAGCACCCGTACGCGGAGCCCGTCCCGCCGCAGCTCCCCGGCCAGGCGGTCGCCGAGCTGCCCGTACGCGCCGCCGGTCTGCCCCGTGACCAGCCGCAGCTCGGCCTCGGGCGGGCCGCCGCCCGAGCAGGCGGCCGCCGCCAGGGGCAACGCGAGCAGCGACCGGCGGGTAATGGACATGAACTCACGTTATCCGCCGGAGCAGAATGGACCTTGTGACCACCGCTCGCCTGCGCATCGCCCCAGAGCTGAGGATGTTCCTGCCCGTGAGCCGCCGCCAGGAGTGGCACGAGGTGACGCCGGACGGCACCTCCACCCTGGGCCATCACGTGGAGTCCACCGGCGTCCCGCTGACCGAGGTGGGCCAGCTCACCGTGGCCGGCCGCCCGGTGCCCTTCTCCTACCAGCTCGTGCCCGGGGACGTGGCGGAGGTCCCGCCCAAGCCCCGGCCCCAACGCCTGCCCGACGATCCCCGTTTCCTGCTGGACGTGCATCTCGGCACCCTGGCCCGCCGCCTGCGCCTGCTCGGCGTCGACGCCGCCTACCACAACGACATGGACGACCCCTCGCTCGTGGCGCAGGCCAACGCGGAGCGCCGGGTCCTGCTCACTCAGGACCGCGGCCTGCTGCGCCGCCGCGCGCTGTGGCTCGGCGCGTACGTCCGCGGCTCCGACCCCGCCGACCAGCTGCACGACCTCCTCGACCGTTTTGCGCCGCCCCTGCGCCCGTGGTCGCGCTGCACGGCCTGCAACGGCGAGCTGGACCCGGTCGACAAGCAGGAGATCTCCCGTCAGCTGGAGTCGGGCACCAGGCGCAGCTACGACGCCTACGGCCGCTGCCGCGACTGCGGCCAGGTCTACTGGCGCGGCGCGCACAGCGGCCGGCTGGAGGAGATCGTGCGCTCGGCCCTCGCCTGGACCGGCGGCTCGACACCGGGTTGACGCCTCCGGGTAGCCGGAGCTCCAGCGGCCTGATAAGGAAGGGCGGTGGAATTCCGCATCATGGGGCCGCTGGAGGTCCGGGACGCCGACGGCGCGGACCGCACCCCGGCCGTGCCCAAGCACCGGGATCTGCTGGCGATGTTCCTGCTCAACGCCGGCCGGCCGCTCACCGCCGAGCGGCTGCGGCGGCTGCTGTGGCCGCGCGAGGGCGGTGAGCGCTCCGACTCGCTGATCCGCGGCTACGTCGGGCAGCTCCGCAAGCTCATCGGCCAGGACACGATCGCGACCGTCTCCGGCGCGTACGTGCTGCACCTCGGCGACGGCCGGCTCGACGTGGACCGGTTCCGGCTGCTGGTGGGCGAGGGCGCGTACGAGGAGGCTCTGGGCCTGTGGCGCGGGGAGGCGCTGGAGGACCTGGACCCCGACGGCGTGCGGTGGGTGGAGACGCGGCGGCTGCGCGAGGAGTTGGAGGAGCTGCGGCTGCTGGCCCTGGAGCGGCGGGTCCAGGCCGACCTGGACGCCGGGCGGCACCGCGAGCTGCTGGCGGAGCTGCGTCAGCTCACCAAGCGGTATCCGCTGTGGCAGCGCTTCCGCGGCCAGTACATGCTGGCGCTCTACCGGAGCGGGCGGCGGGTGGACGCGCTGGCCGCGTACGCGGTGCTGCGCGACCGGCTCGACGGCGGGCACGCCATCGAGCCGGACCCCGAGCTGCAGCTCCTCTACCACCGCATGCTGCACGATGACGTGTCGCTGCACGTCTCGGCCGGCCCGCCGGTGCTGCTGCCGCCCGACGTGGCCGACTTCACGGGCCGCGAGGACCTGCTGGGCGAGGTGGTCGGCGGGCTGGTCGTGGTGCACGGGCAGGCGGGGGCGGGCAAGTCGGCGCTGGCGGTGCACGCGGCCTGGCGGGCCCGCGAGCGTTTCGGCGACGGCATCCTGTACGCCGACCTGCGCGAGACCACGACCCCGGCCGCCGTCCTGGAGGACTTCCTGCGCTGGCTCGGCTGCCCCGCGCAGGCCATCCCGGCCGGGCTGGAGCAGCGCGAGCGATTATTCCGCGCCTACACCGCCAACCGGCGGCTGCTCGTGCTGCTGGACAACGCCGTCGGCGAGGCGCAGGTCCGGCCGCTGCTCAGCGCCTGCCCGACGGTGGTGACCAGCCGTTCGCCGCTCGGCGGGCTGCCGGGCGCGCGGCGGCTCTCGGTGGGCGTCCTCGACGACGCGGCGGCGCTGGAGCTGCTGGCCAGGAGCTCGGGCCGGGCGGGCGACGACGGGCTGCGCGGCCTGGCCCGCTTCTGCGGCGGCCTGCCGATCGCGCTGCGCATCGCGGGCTCGCGCCTCGCGGCCCGCCCCGAGTGGACCGTCGGCTACCTGGTCCGCCTGCTGGAGGACGAGCACGAGCGGCTGGACCGGCTGCACGCCGGCGACCTGGCGGTGCGCAGCGTGTTCGCGATCGGGTTCGACGGGCTGCCGGAGGCGGCCAGGCGCACGCTGCGCGGCCTGGGCGCGCTGTCGGCCCCCGACTTCGCCGACTGGGTGACCGACCTGCTGGGCGGTCAGGCCGAGGCGCTGGTGGACGCGGGGCTGCTGGAGACGCACGGCGTGGACGTGGCGGGCCAGGTCCGCTACCGGCTGCACGACCTGACCCGGCTGTTCGCCCGTGAGCAGCCGGCGCCCGAGGTGCTGCCGCGGCTCGCGGAGGTGGTGCTGGAGCGGGTCCGCGCCTCCCGCTTCCAGCTGGTGTCCGGCGACCCCGCGACGACCGTGGCGACCCGCGACATCCGCGAGTCGGTGGAGTGGCTGGCGGCCGAACGTGGCTTCCTGGTGAGCCTGGTGGCCGACCTGCACGCGGCCGGCCTCGACGAGCCGTGCTGGCGGCTCGCGCACCTGCTGGCGCCCTACCTGGAGCGGCAGCGCTTCCTGGACGACTGGCGGGCCGTCACCTCGCTCGCGCTGGTGTCGGCGCGACGCTCCGGCGACGGCGAGGGGCTCGTCCTGCTGGACCTGGGCGATCTGCACCTGGCCGAGCGGGACTGGGCGCGGGCCGAGGAACGGCTGCTCGCGGCGCTGGCCAAGCTGGCCGGACAGCCCAGGGAGAGCGCCCGCGCCACCCGCAGGCTCGGCCGGGTGCACCTGGAGCTGGGCCGGCTGGAGGAGGCCGAGCGCACGCTGCTGGCCTGCCTTTCACGGGCGGAGAACCAGCGCGACGCCGCCGACGCCGAGCAGGCCCTCGGCATGGTGCTGCGCCGAGCGGGACGCCTGGACGAGGCCGCCGACCGGCTGACCGCCGCCGTGGACCGGCTGGCCGCGCTGGGCGACCGGCACCGGCAGGCCGACACGCTGCTGGAGCTCGCGGCTGCCCGCCTGGCGCAGGGGCGCAAGCCGGACGCCCGCGCCGCCGCCGAGCAGGCGAGAAGCCTCGCGGTACGCCTCGGCGACCGGCTGCTCGACGCCCACGCCCTGCTGGCCCTCGCCCGGGTGGGCCGGGCGGAGGGCGCGGCCGGGCGGGCCGGCGAACTCGCGAGGGCGGCGCTGGAGATCTTCGACAGGACGGGCGAGCGCCGGGGCGCCGCGAACGCCCGCAGCCTGCTCGCCCTCCTGGGCTCCTCCGCGTAAGCGGCTTAGACCGCCAGCAGCCTGCGTACGTCGTCGCGCCGCAGCTCCTCGGCGTCCCCGGTGCGGACGACGTGCCCGGCGTCGAGGATGACGAACCGGTCGGCGAGCCGCAGCGCGATGTCCAGATACTGCTCGACGAGCAGCACCGCCAGCCCGGCGGCGTGCAGCCGCTCGATGGCCGCCTCGATCTCCAGGATGATCGACGGCTGGATGCCCTCGGTCGGCTCGTCCAGGATGAGCATCCGGGGGCGGGTGACCAGGGCGCGGGCCATCGCGAGCTGCTGCTGCTGGCCGCCGGACAGGTGCCCGGCGCTCCGCCTGAGCATGGGCTTGAGCGCCGGGAACAGGTCCAGGGCCTCGTCCACGGCCTCCTTCGGCTGCTTGGCGGCCTCGACGGTGACCAGCAGGTTGCCGAGCACCGAGAGCTGGGGGAAGCACTGGTGGCCCTGCGGGACGTACCCCATGCCGAGCCTGACCCGCTCGTGCGGCTTCAGCCTGGTCACGTCGCGGCCGTCGAAGGCGACCGTGCCGGCCGTGGCGGGCAGCACGCCCATGACGGTGTTGAGCAGGGTCGTCTTGCCGACGCCATTGCGGCCCATCACGCAGACGAGCCGGCCGGGCTCCACCTCCAGCGACACTCCGAACAGCACGCGCGCCCGTCCGTACCCCGACTCAAGTCCGTTCACCGACAGCAGCATCGCTCGGCCTCCTCCCGAGATAGACCTCCTGCACCCGCGGGTCGGCGCTGACCTGCTCCACCGACCCCTCCACGAGCACCTTGCCCTCGTGCAGCACGGTCACGGTGGACGCGTGCCGCCGCAGGAACTCCATGTCGTGCTCGACCACGATCACCGTGTGGTCCGCGGCGATCTCGGTGAGCAGCCGGCCGGTGCGCTCGCGTTCGTCGCCGGACATGCCGGCCACCGGTTCGTCCAGCAGCAGCAGCCTCGGCCGCTGCGCCAGCAGCATCCCGATCTCCAGCCACTGGCGCTGGCCGTGCGAGAGAACGCCCGCTGAACGTTCGGCGAGCTCTTCGAGCCCGGTCCTGGCCAGGGCCTCGGCGACGGCCTCGGAGACGCCGCGGCGCCGCCGGGCGAGCGACCAGAGCGGGCTGCGGAAGCCGGCCGCCAGGTCGAGGTTCTCGAGGACGGTCAGCTCCTCGAACACCACCGACGTCTGGAACGTCCGGCCGACGCCGAGCCGGACGATCTGGTGCTCCTTGCGGCCCACCAGGTCGTGGCCGGCGAAGCGCACGCTGCCCGCGACCGGCCGGGTCAGCCCGGTGATCACGTCGATCAGCGTGGTCTTGCCCGCGCCGTTCGGCCCGATGAGGAAGCGCAGCTCGCCCTCGGGGACCGTCAGGTCCACGCCGTCGAGCGCCCGGTAGCCGTCGAACTCCACCCGCACGTCACGCAGTTCGAGCACGGCGCACCCTCCCGAGAAGCCCGGCGATCCCCTTGGGCGCCAGGGTCATGACCAGGATGAACAGCGCGCCCTGCAGGTAGAGCCAGCCGTCGGCGAACTGCTCGCTGAAGGCGGTCTTGGCGTAGCCCATGACGACCGCGCCCAGCACGGCCCCCGCCAGGGCGTGCCGCCCGCCGACCGCCACCGCGACCACCAGCTCCAGCGACGGCACGACGCCGAGCAGCGCCGGCGAGATGATGCCGACGACCGGCACGAACAGCGCGCCCGCCAGCCCGGCCATGCCGGCCGAGATCGCGAAGGTGACGGTCTTGACGAGGGCCGGGTCGTAGCCGAGGAAACGCACCCGGTCCTCGCCGTCGCGCACCGCCACCAGCAGCCGGCCGAAGCGGCTGTTCACGAGCTGCCGGGTGGCCAGGTAGAGGACGCCGAGCACGCCCGCGGTCACCAGGTAGAGCCCGCGCTGCGTGGAGTCCTCGGCGAGGTCCTGGCCGAACAGCTCGAAGAAGTTCGTCATGCCGTTGGTGCCGCCGGTCAGCCCCTGCTGACCGACCAGCAGGATGACCAGGGCGGCGGCCAGCGCCTGGGTGAGGATCGCGAAGTACGCCCCGCGCACCCGCTGCCGGAACACCAGCGTGCCGAGGACCGCCGCGAGCGCCATCGGCCCGAGCACGGCCATCGCGAGCGCGAGGACCGGGCTGGCGAACGGCGCCCACAACGCCGGCAGCTCCTCCACGCCGCTCCACACCATGAAGTCCGGCAGCCCGCCGGGGCCGGCCTCGGTGAGCTTGAGGTACATCGCCATCGCGTAGCCGCCGAGCCCGAAGAAGACGCCCTGCCCGAGGGTGAGCATGCCGCCCTTGCCCCACGCCAGCCCGATGCCGAGCGCGACGATCGCGTAGCACAGGTACTTCGCCAGCAGGCCCAGCCGGAACGGCTCCAGCAGCAGCGGCGCGGCGACCAGCGCCACCACGGCGACGGCGGCGAACGGCAGGTTGCGCCGGATCAGCTCCCTCATGTGAGCACCCGCGATCTGAGGACGAACATCCCCTGCGGGCGCACCTGGAGGAACGCGATGATCACGGCGAACACGATCACCTTCGCCAGCGAGGCGTCCGACCAGAACTCGGCGTAGGAGTTGAGCAGGCCGAGCCCGGCCGCCGCGAGCACCGCCCCGCGCAGCTGCCCGAGCCCGCCCGCGACCACCACGAGGAAGGCGTCCACGATGTAGTACGTGCCGAGCCCCGGCCCGACCGGCCCGATGAGGGTGAGCGCCACCCCAGCCACGCCGGCCAGCCCGGAGCCGACGAAGAAGGTCAGCATGTCCACCCGCCCGGTGTCGATCCCGCTGGTCGCGGCGAGCCGCCGGTTCTGCACCACCGCCTGCGTACGCCGCCCGAGCGCGGTGCGGTTGAGGTAGACCCAGACCGCGACCACGCCGGCGACGGCCAGCGCCATGATGAACAGCCGGTTGTAGGGCAGGATGCCGACGCCCCCGGCCAGCCAGGAGGGGGCGGGCACCTGCACGTTGGGCGCGCCGAACAGGTCGCGGGCGAGCTGCTGCAGCACCAGGCTGACGCCCCAGGTGAGCAGCAGCGTGTCCAGCGGGCGGCCGTAGAAGTGGCGGACGGCCGCGCGTTCCAGGACCAGCCCCATGGCCCCGGCGACGAGGAACGCCGCCGGGAGCGCGAGCACGAGGTCGCCGATGAGGAACGCGGTGTACGCGCCCGCCATGATGAACTCCCCGTGCGCCATGTTGATCACGCCCATCTGGCCGAACGTGAACGTCAGCCCGAGCGCCACGAGCAGCAGCACCGCCCCGATGGACAGCCCGATGGGAAGCTGGTTGACGAAGGCCGTCATCAGGAGGCCGCCAGCCCGGCCGCCCAGGGGTAGGCCTTCAGGTAGGGGTCGGGCTTGATCGGCTCGCCGGAGTCCCACACCTGCTTGATCAGCCCGTCGGGCTGGATGATGCCGATGCGGGCGGTCTTGTACAGGTGCTGGTTCTCGCCGTCGATGGTGACCTTGCCCTCGGGGCGGTCCAGCGAGATGCCGGGCGCGGCCTTCTTCACCGCCTCGACCTCGGTGGTGCCGGCCTTCTTGACGGCCTCGGCCCAGAGGTAGACGGCGTTGTAGCCGGCCTCCATCGGGTCGGAGGTGACCTTGTTCGCGCCGTACTTGGCCTTGTACGCCTTGACGAACGCCTCGTTGGCCGGGGTCTCGGTGGTCTGGTAGTAGTTCCAGGCGACCGGGTGGCCGGCGATGTTGTCCACGCCGATGCCGGTGACCTCCTCCTCGGCGACGCTGACCGACAGCACGGGCATCGCCTCGGCGGTGACGCCGGCGCTCTTGAGCTGCTTGAAGAAGGCGACGTTGCTGTCGCCGTTGAGGGTGTTGAACACCGCGTCCGGCTTGGCCTGGACGACCTTGTTGACGAGGGTCGAGTATTCGGTGTGGCCGAGCGGGGTGTACTCCTCGCCGAGGACCTCCATGCCGTTGGCGGCCGCGTACGCCTTGATGATCTTGTTGGCGGTGCGCGGGAAGACGTAGTCGCTGCCGACCAGGAAGACCTTCTTCTTGCCCTGCTCCTTCAGGTAGTCGAGGCCGGGGATGATCTGCTGGTTGGTGGTGGCGCCGGTGTAGAAGATGTACGGCGAGCTCTCCAGGCCCTCGTACTGCACCGGATACCACAGCAGCGCCTTGTACCGCTCGAAGACCGGGAGCATGGCCTTGCGGCTGGCGGAGGTCCAGCCGCCGAAGACGGTGGCGACCTTGTCCTGCCTGATGAGCTTGGTGGCCTTCTCGGCGAAGGTCGGCCAGTCGGAGGCGCCGTCCTCGGCCACGGGGACGAGCTTCTTGCCGAGCACCCCGCCCGCCCGGTTGATCTCGTCGATGGCCAGCAGCTCGGCGTCGCGTACGGTGACCTCGCTGATCGCCATCGTGCCGCTGAGCGAGTGGAGGAGGCCGACCTTGATCTCCTGGGCCTCGGCGGCCGGCTGGGCGTTGGATCCGCAGGCCGCTAAGGCCAGGACGAGGGCTCCTGAGACAATCGGGCGGGAGATGCGCACGGCGGTTCCTTCCTGCCGACCGGTTCTGCGAGAAAGGTGACCCCGGCGCGTTTCGCGCGCGGATCCCGGGCGTTAATACGCCTTTGCCGGATCTTCACAAGCGCACATAACCCGTCATGTGCGCCTTCTCCGCAGCGCGAAACAGACCCGACATCCCCCGGCAACGGCGGCGAAACCCCCGGTTCCTATGGTCCGGCCATGCGGCTTACCTCACACGAGCAGGAACGGCTGCTCATCCACGTCGCCGCCGGGGTGGCGCGCGAGCGGCAGGCCAGGGGCCTGCGGCTCAACCACCCCGAGGCCACCGCCGTCATCGCCTCGTTCCTCATGGAGGGCGCCAGGGACGGGCGCACCGTGGCCGAGCTCATGGAGGCCGGCCGCGCGGTGCTGAGCCGGGCCGACGTCATGGAGGGCGTGCCGGAGATGCTGGAACGCGTGCAGATCGAGGCCACGTTCCCCGACGGCACCAAGCTCGTGACCGTGCACAGGCCGATCCCGTGATCCCCGGCGAGTACGCGCACCCCGAGGGCTCCCACCCGCTCAACCCCGGGCGCGAACGGGTGACGCTGCGCGTGGTCAACACGGCAGACCGGCCGGTCCAGGTGGGCTCCCACTACCACTTCGCGGCCGTCAACCCGGGGCTGGAGTTCGACAGGAAGGCGGCGTGGGGGATGCGGCTGGACGTGCCCGCGGGCACCGCGATCAGGTTCGAGCCGGGCGTCGAGCGCGACGTCACGCTCGTGCCGCTGGCCGGCGGCCGGATCGTCCCCGGCCTGCGTCCCGAGTGGGCGGGGCCGCTCGATGGCTGACCTCTCACGGGCCCGCTACGCCGCGCTCTACGGCCCCACCACCGGCGACCGGATCCGGCTGGCCGACACCGACCTGTTCATCGAGGTCACCGAGGACCTGTCGATGGGCCCGGCGGGCGCCGGCGACGAGGCCGTGTTCGGCGGCGGCAAGGTCATCCGCGAGTCCATGGGGCAGTCGCGCGCCACCCGCGCCGAGGGCGCCATGGACCTCGTCATCACCGGCGCGGTCATCCTCGACCACTGGGGCGTGATCAAGGCCGACGTCGGCATCCGCGACGGCCGCGTCCACGGCCTCGGCAAGGCCGGCAACCCCGACACCATGGACGGCGTGGACCTCGTCATCGGCCCGTCCACCGAGATCCTGTCCGGCAACGGCAAGATCCTCACCGCCGGCGCCGTCGACTCGCACGTCCACCTGATCTGCCCGCAGCTCCTCGACGAGGCCATCGGATCGGGCGTCACCACGATCGTCGGCGGCGGCACCGGACCCGTGGACGGCACCAAGGCCACCACCGTGACCGGCACCTGGTATCTCGGCCGCATGCTGGAGTCGCTCGACTCCTACCCGCTGAACTTCGCGCTGCTCGGCAAGGGCAACACCGTCAGCGCCGAGGGCCTGCTGGAGCAGCTGCGGGCCGGCGCCTCCGGCTTCAAGCTGCACGAGGACTGGGGCACCACCCCGGCCGCCATCGACGCCTGCCTGCGGGTGGCCGACGCGACCGGCGTACAGGTGACGATCCACACCGACACCCTGAACGAGGCCGGGTTCGTCGAGTCGACCCTCGCCGCCATCGGCGACCGGATGATCCACGCCTACCACACCGAGGGCGCGGGCGGCGGCCACGCCCCCGACATCATCCGCGTCGCCGCCTACCCCAACGTGCTGCCCTCCTCCACCAACCCCACCCGGCCGCACACCGTCAACACGCTCGACGAGCACCTCGACATGCTGATGGTCTGCCACCACCTCAACCCGTCGATCCCCGAGGACCTCGCCTTCGCCGAGTCGCGCATCCGGCCCACGACGATGGCCGCCGAGGACGTGCTGCACGACATGGGCGCGATCTCGATGATCGGCTCCGACTCGCAGGCCATGGGCCGCATCGGCGAGACGATCATCCGCACCTGGCAGACCGCGCACGTCATGAAGACCCGCCGCGGCCGGCTCGGCGACGGCCCCGCGGACAACCTGCGGGCCCGCCGCTACGTCGCCAAATACACCATCTGCCCGGCCGTCGCCCACGGCCTCGACGGCGAGGTCGGCTCCGTCGAACGCGGCAAGCTCGCCGACCTCGTCCTGTGGGACCCGGCGTTCTTCGGCGTCAAGCCGGACCTCGTGCTCAAGGGCGGCGTGGTCGCCTGGGCGCAGATGGGCGACGCCAACGCCTCCATCCCGACGCCGCAGCCGGTGCTGCCGCGGCCCATGTTCGGCGCCTCACCGGTCACCGCCGCGGCCACCTCGCTGCACTTCGTGGCGCCGATGGCGCTGGAGTCGGGGCTCGCCGACCGGCTCGCCGTGCGGCGGCGGCTCGCTCCGGCCGCCGACGTACGCCGGCGCGGCAAGTCCGCCATGCCGCTCAACGACGCCCTGCCGAGGATCGAGGTGGCGGCCGACACGTTCGAGGTGCGGGTCGACGGCGAGCTCATCGAGCCCGCCCCGGCCGTCAGCCTGCCCATGGCCCAGCGTTACTTCCTGTTCTGATGACCTCATGCTGAGTCCAGGTCTGCTGCTGCTCGCCGACTCCCGCCTGCCGGCCGGCGGCCACGCGCACTCCGGCGGCGCCGAGCGGGCGATCGCGTCGGGGGCGGTGCACGACGTGCCGTCCCTGGAGCGGTTCCTGCGGGGCCGCCTGCACACGGCGGGCGCGCTGGCCGCCGCCCTCGCCGCCGCCGCGCACGCCGCCGCCGCCGTGGCCGAGCGTCCCGGGTGGGAGCTGCTGGACGAGGAGGCCGACGCCCGCACCGCCTCCCCCGCCCAGCGGGCGGCGTCCCGTACGCAGGGCCGCCTGCTGCTGCGGGTCGCCCGCCGGGTGTGGCCGGCCGAGGCTCTGGAGGAGCTGGCGCGGCGGACGCCGAGCCCGCACCACCCGGTCGCGCTCGGCGTGGCCGCGTACGCCGCCGGAGCCACGGCCGGGGAGGCGGCGCTCGCGGCGGCGTACCACGCGGTCAGCGGCCCGGCCACGGCGGCGGTCCGGCTGCTCGGCCTGGACCCGGTCGCCGTGCACGCCCTGCTCGCCGCCCTCGGCCCCGACCTCGCGGCGGTGGCCGGACGGGCGCACCCGCCCGGCTCATGGGCGGAGCTGCCCGCGTGCTCGGCCCCGGCCCTGGACCTGCTCGCCGAGCAGCACGCCAGGGCCGAGGTCCGGCTGTTCGTCTCCTAGGAAGGACCCTTCACATGGGCGCTCGACACGACGACCACCACCACGCTCCCGACGGCCACGGCCGGGCGCTGCGCCTCGGCGTGGGCGGCCCCGTGGGCAGCGGCAAGACGGCCCTGGTGGCCGCGCTGTGCCGGACGCTCGGGCCCGTCATGTCCCTGGGCGTGGTGACCAACGACATCTACACCACCGAGGACGCCGACTTCCTGCGCCGCGCGGGCGTGCTCGACCCCGAGCGCATCCTCGCCGTCGAGACCGGCTGCTGCCCGCACACCGCCATCCGCGACGACATCGCGGCCAACCTCGACGCCGTCGAGACGCTGGAGGACCGGTTCGGGCCGCTCGACCTGGTCATCGTGGAGAGCGGCGGCGACAACCTCACGGCCACGTTCAGCCGCGGGCTCGCCGACCGGCAGATCTTCGTCCTCGACGTGTCGGGCGGCGACAAGGTACCGCGCAAGGGCGGGCCCGGCGTCACCACCGCCGACCTGCTGGTGATCAACAAGACGGACCTGGCGCCGATGGTGGGCGCCGACCTCGGCGTGATGGACCGCGACGCGGCCGCCGTACGCGGCGAGCGCCCGGTCCTGTTCACCTCGATCCGCGAGCAGCCGTCGGCGGGCGCGGTCGCGAGCTGGGTCAGCGACCAGGTGACCACCTGGTCCCACGCGCACGCGGCCCCCGCGTCCTGATGCGTGGGGCCGGGATGCGGGCGGCCGCGGCCGTGGGGACGGCGCTCGGCCCCGGCGGGCGGACCGTGCTGCGGCGGCTGGCCTCGGCGCCGCCGTTGACGCTGCGCCAGACCGGCCCGCACACCGTGCACCTGGTCTCGACGGCGGCCGGTCCGCTCGGCGGTGACCGCCTGTGGCTGGACCTGGACGTCGCTCCCCGTACGACGCTGGAGCTGGCGTCGGTGGCCGGCACGCTGGTCCTGCCCGGCACCGGAGAGTCGGAGCTGCTGGTCACCGCCCGGGTCGGCGCGGGCGCGCGGCTCCGCTTCGTCCCCGAGCCGACGGTGCTCGCCGCGGGCTGCGCGCACCGGCTGATCGTCCGCCTGGAGCTGGAGCCGGAGGCGAGCGTGCTGTGGCGCGAGGAGATCGTGCTCGGCCGGCACGGCGAGCGGCCCGGCCGCTGCCGCACCCGCTTCGACGCGACCCTCGCCGGCCGCCCGCTGCTGCGGCAGGAGCTCACGCTCGGCGATCCCGGCCTCGACGCCTCCCCGGCGGTGCTCGGCGGGGCGCGCTGCCTCGGCACCACGTTCCTCACCGCCACCGCGAAGGAGCCCCTGGTGTCCGACGGGCTCGCGGTGCTGCCGCTGGCGGCGTCCGGCACGGTGGTCTCGGCCCTCGCCACGGACGCGGTGGAGCTGCGCGCCCGCCTGGAACGCGGGGAGCGCGCGGTGTCCGGAGATGGTGACGACACTGTCGCAGGCCGTGGCGGTGGCGCGCGGCCCGGCATACCCTGATCGTGTGGCCGAAGACCTGCAGCTCGTCCGCCGCCCCGGCCGCGGCTATCCGCTGGCCGTGACCGTCGTCGCGGCGCTCCTGGTGTTCTGTGCGATCCTGCCCTGGGCCGGCGTCGAGGCCAGGATCGGCGTGCTCGGCGCCGGGGTGTCGGGCGACGTGCGCGGCATCGACGACGGGCTCGGCGTCTATGCCCTGCTGGCCGGGCTGGCGGCGCTCGCCTGCGGGCTCGCCGGGCTGCTGGCGCATCCGCGCCTCGCCGCCCTGGCCGTGCTGCCCGGCGGGCTGGCCGTGGCCGCCACCCTGATGTTCCAGCTGCAGGGGGGCGGCGTGCGGGACCGGATCTCGGTGGACCTCGGCCTGCTGTCGGTCACGCCGGTGATCAGGGCCGGCTGGTTCGCCACGCTGGCCTGCGCGCTCGCGCTCGTCGTGCTCGGGGTCCTCGCGCTGGTCAGGAGGGCCAGGCCCGCAGGCCGGTCGTAGCCGGTCAGTCGTAGAAGCCGAGGCGGCGCAGCTGCTTGGGGTCGCGCTGCCAGTCCTTGGCCACGCTGATGCGCAGGTCGAGGTAGACGCGGGTGCCGAGCAGCGCCTCGATCTGCTTGCGGGCCTTGGTGCCCACCTCGCGCAGCCGCTCGCCCTTGTGCCCGATGACGATGGCCTTCTGCGAGGGCCGTTCGACGAACATGTGGGCGTAGATGTCGAGCAGGTCGTCACGCCCCTCGCGGGGCAGCATCTCGTCGACGACCACGGCGATGGAGTGGGGCAGCTCGTCGCGTACGCCCTCCAGCGCGGCCTCTCTGATCAGCTCGCCGACCAGCACCTGCTCGGGCTCGTCGGTGAGGGTGCCGTCCTCGTAGAGCGGCGGCGACTCCGGCAGGTGCTTGATCAGCACGTCGCCGACGACGTCGAGCTGCTCGCCGGACTGCGCCGAGACCGGCACCACGTCGGCGAACTCCGCGATCTGCGACACCGCGAGCAGCTGCTCGGCGATCTGGTCGCGCGAGGCCAGGTCGCACTTGGTGACCACGGCCACCACCGGCGTCTTCTTCACCGCCGACAGCTTGTCGGCGATGAACCGGTCACCCTTGCCGATCGGCTCGTTGGCCGGCACGCAGAAGCCGATCACGTCCACCTCGGTCAGCGTGGACAGCACCAGGCTGTCCAGTCGCTCGCCGAGCAGCGTGCGCGGGCGGTGCAGGCCGGGGGTGTCCACGATGACGAGCTGGGCGTCGGGACGGTGCACGATGCCCCTGATGGCGCGCCTGGTGGTCTGCGGCTTGGAGGAGGTGATCGCCACCTTGGAGCCGACCAGGGCGTTCATCAGCGTGGACTTGCCGACGTTCGGCCTGCCCACGAAGCAGGCGAATCCGGCGCGATGGCTGTCTGGCGAGGTCACCTCTGCATTCTGTCCTATCGGCGGGCGTGTTCACGCCACCAGGCGAACGCCTCGGGCGCCGCCAGCGGCATCCAGGCGGTGGTGTCGAGGCCGGCCAGCTCCTGCTCCCTCACCCACCGGCACTCGTTGATCTCGTCGCCGTCGGGCTCGGGGTCGCCGGAGACGATCACGCAGGCGTAGCCAGCGATGACGTAGCCGACCTGGTGGCCGTTGGGGTAGCGGACGCGGAACTCCGGGCCGCCGTAGACGCCGACCAGGCCGTGTACCTCGATCTCGATGCCGAGCTCCTCGCGCAGCTCGCGCGCCACGGCGTCCTGGGGGCGCTCGTCGGGGTCGACGCCGCCGCCGGGCGCCGCCCACAGGCCCACGTCGCCGTGCCTGGCCACCAGCAGCCGCCCCGTCCCGTCGAAGACGAACCCGGTCACCGAGGGCAGCATGAGCAGGTCGCCGCCCACCTTCTCGCGCAGCCTGGCGAGGAACGGGGACATCGGCACGTCAGCTCCGCAGCGTGCCGTCGGGGCCGGCCACGAGCAGTGACGGCACGCCCAGCTCGGCGGCCACGGCCCGGTCGGCGTCGCCCGGCTCGCCCTCGGTCACCACCGCGACCGCCTCCAGGGACCGCGCGCCGCTGGAGATGGCCATGGCCACCGCGACCTGCACGGCCGAGAGCGAGAGCGCGGCCAGCTTGACGTCGGTCGCCGAGTAGGTGCGCCCGGTCTCGTCGCGCACCGCGGCGCCCTCGGCCGAGCCGTTGCGCGCCCGCGCGGCCCGCGCCAAGGTAATGATCTTGCTGTCTTCAGGGTCGAGAGTCACGCGCTCTAGATTAGGCGCCCCGGATCAGGTGCCGGCCATCGCCATGGCCGCCTCGACCACCTGCCTGGTGCGTGCCGGGTCCACGTCGTTCATGCCCGTGTGCACCACCGACACGAGCGTGTCGTCCACGCGGGAGAAGACCACGTCCAGCGCGTACGGATACCCGTGCAGCCGCCCCTGCAGCCGCGCGCCGACGGCGTCGTCCCCGGCGGCCTCCGGCGGCAGCTCGCTCAGCCACAGGTCGGTCCCCGACGAGGTGCGCACCACCTGGCACTCCCTGCGGGCCCTGTCCAGCTCGTCGAGGTGCGCCCCGGCCTCCCCGCCGGCGTACCGGGCCAGGCCCACCCCGGCCTGCTCCCCCAGTCCGTCGCCCTGGTAGCTGACCGCCGCCTGGGCGGTGAGCGCCTGGCCGGGCGCGTGCCCGGCGGCCGGCTCCAGCAGCGCGCGGCAACTGCGCTGCGCCGGGCCGAACGGCATCCGCCACGCCTGGTCGGGCCGGGCCGTGAAGCCGTCGGGCAGGCTCGGCTCCTTGCTGAGCGCCTCACGCAGCTGCGCCATGGCGCGCGGGTCGATGAAGCTCTCCCCGCCTCCGCCGCCGCAGCCCGCCAGCGCGCCCGTGAGCACTCCGGCGAGCGCCCAGGCGAGCAGGGCCGTGGCGGCGGTCCTCCGTCTTCGTCTCATGATTCCCCCAGCGCGGAAAATGCCCTGGGCGCTCACCAGGGGATCTCGGCGACACGCAAAAAGGGTGTCCTCATCCGGTATGCCGGACAAGAACACCCTTTACGCCGATCAGCGCCTCAGCCGGCCGCCCGGCCGGGACGCTGTCGTCCCCCCTGGAGTCGTCCTCCCGCCGCGAACCCCACCCGGCGTTCGGACGCCTCCCCCTTGACACCCACCGCACTGGATGTCGTGATTCACAGAGTGCCCGACGGTGCTTGCAGAAAACTTGT
This sequence comes from Nonomuraea sp. B208, assembly GCF_057536035.1. NCBI lineage: Bacteria > Bacillati > Actinomycetota > Actinomycetes > Streptosporangiales > Streptosporangiaceae > Nonomuraea > Nonomuraea sp. B208. The sequence continues at coordinate 129,591 of NZ_BAAJOU010000022.1, read as the reverse complement.
AGATCGCTTGCGAGCGGCCTTCCCGCCTACTCCTGCCCCGCGTTCGCCGGGACCGACTCCTCGTCCTCCTCGGGAGAGGCCACGCGGCGTACGACGACGGTGCTGATGCGGTTGCGCCGGCCGGCCAGCGTCTCGGCGGTCAGCGACAGCCCGGCCACCTCCGCGTGGGAGCCCGCGATGGGCACCCGGCCGAGCGCGTGGGCCAGCAGGCCGCCTACGGTCTCCACGTCGTCGACCTCGATCTCGGTGTCGAACAGCTCGGCCAGCTCGTCGACGGGCATCCGGGCGGTGACCCGCAGGGCGCCGTCGGGGACCCGCTCGACCCGGGGGGCCTCCTGGTCGTACTCGTCGGTGATCTCGCCGACGATCTCCTCCAGGACGTCCTCGATGGTGACCAGGCCGGCGGTGCCGCCGTACTCGTCGATGACGATGGCGATGTGGATCTGCCGGGCCTGCATCTCGCGCATGAGCTGGTCGATGGGCTTGCTCTCCGGCACGTACGCGGCCGGCCGCATGATCGTCTCGACCGGCTCCTTGCCGCCGCCCTCGCCCGACTCGTGGATCTTGCGGGCGATGTCCTTGAGATAGGCGATGCCGACGACGTCGTCCTCGTTCTCGCCGGCGACCGGGATGCGGGAGAAGCCGCTGCGCAGCGCCAGCGACAGCGCCTGGCTGATCGTCTTGCCGCGCTCGATGTAGACCATGTCGGTGCGCGGCACCATGACCTCGCGCACCAGCGTGTCGCCCAGCTCGAACACCGAGTGGATCATCTCGCGCTCGTCCGGCTCGATCACCCGGCGCTCCTCGGCCAGGTCGACCAGGTCACGCAGCTCGGCCTCCGAGGTGAACGGGCCGTCGCGGAACCCCTTGCCGGGCGTGAGCGCGTTGCCGAGCAGGATGAGCAGCTTGGGCAGCGGGCCGAAGATGCGGGTGAGCCCGTAGACGACCGGCGCACTGGCCAGCGCGACCGGCTCGGCGTGCTGGCGGCCCAGCGTGCGGGGCATGACCCCGACCACCACGTAGCTGATCACGATCATCACGACCGCGGCCCAGACGTACGCCCAGCCCTGGTCCTCCATGACGTCGATGAACAGCAGCGTGGCGATGACCGTGGCCACCAGCTCGCAGCTCAGCCGGAGCAGCAGCAGCAGGTTGAGATAGCGCGGCGGGTCGGTCACGATGGCCTGCAGCCGCCGCGCCCCCCGCCGGCCGTCGCGGACGAACTCCTCGGCCCGCACGCGGGAGATGCGCGTCAGCGCGGTCTCCGCACTGGCGATCAGGCCACCGATGATGACGAGCGCGACGGCCAGGAGCAACCAGGGCACGTTCACCGCGAGTCGCGCACCTCCTGCCACGACTCCAGGAGCTGCGCCTGGAGCCCGAACATCTCCTTGTGCTCCTCCGGCTCGGCGTGGTCGTAGCCGAGCAGGTGGAGGATGCCGTGCGTGCACAGCAGCTCGAGCTCGTCGGCGGTGGCGTGGCCGGCCTCCTGGGCCTGCCGGGCGGCCACCTGCGGGCAGAGCACGACGTCGCCGAGGAGCGCCGGGTCGGCCGGGCTCTCGGAGTCGCCGCGCGCGCCGCCGCCGGGACGCAGCTCGTCCATCGGGAAGGCGAGCACGTCGGTGGGGCCGGGCTCGCCCATCCACTTCTCGTGCAGCTCGGCCATGGCGTTCTCGTCGATCACGACGATGGACAGCTCGGCGAGCGGGTTGATGCCCATCTCGCCGAGCACGTGCGTCGCCAGCGCGACCAGGCTCTCCTCGTCGACGCCTACGCCGGACTCGTTGTTGATCTCGATGCTCATGGCCGGCGCTTCCCCCGCTGCTGGATGGCCTTGGGCTCCTGGGCCGCCTGCGAGGCGTCGTAGCGCCCGTAGGCGTCGACGATCTCGCTCACCAGCTTGTGGCGGACGACGTCGGCGCTGGACAGGCGGGCGAAGTGGATGTCGGGGATCCCGTCGAGGATCTCCTGGACCACCCGCAGCCCGCTGACCGTGCCCGAGGGCAGGTCGACCTGTGTGACGTCACCGGTCACCACGATCTTGGAGTTGAACCCCAGCCGGGTGAGGAACATCTTCATCTGCTCGGCCGAGGAGTTTTGTGCCTCGTCGAGGATGATGAAGGCGTCGTTGAGCGTCCTGCCGCGCATGTAGGCGAGCGGCGCGACCTCGATCGTCCCTGCGGCCATCAGCTTGGGGATGGAGTCGGGGTCGACCATGTCGTGCAGCGCGTCGTAGAGCGGGCGCAGGTAGGGGTCGATCTTCTCGTAGAGCGTGCCGGGCAGGAAGCCGAGCCGCTCGCCGGCCTCGACCGCCGGGCGGGTCAGGATGATGCGGTTGACCCGCTTCTCCTGCAGCGCCCGGACCGCCTTGGCCATGGCCAGGTAGGTCTTGCCGGTGCCGGCGGGACCGATGCCGAAGACGACCGTGTGCTTGTCGATCGCGTCGACGTAGCGCTTCTGGTTGACGGTCTTGGGCCTGATCGTGCGGCCGCGCGAGGACAGGATGTCGAGCGACAGCACCTCGGCGGGACGGTCGGACGTCATGCGGAGCATGGCGATGCTGCGCTCGACCGCGTCGGGGGTGAGCTCGCCGCCGCTGCGCAGCACCTCGACGAGCTCCTCGAACAGGCGCACGACGACGCCGCTCTCGTCCGGGCTGCCGGTGACGGTGATCTCGTTGCCCCGTACGTGGATGTCGGCCTTGAAAGCGCCCTCGATGACGCGAAGCAGCTCATCACGGGAGCCGAGGAGGCTGACCATCGGGTATTCGTCCGGAATCAGCACCTTGGCTTGAGTGCGCGAGGGAGGTGCCGTGCGTCGGGATTCGTGTAGTTCGGACATGGGCAGGCCAGTGGCCTGATGCCTCCCGGTCTCTTGCGGAGTTCTTCTCCGCCCATCGTATCCGGGGCCAGGCGGTTTGCTCGCGTCAATATCACCGCACCGGCCCCTCTCGACACCACAACAGGTCTAATCGGGCGGCTCTAACCGGGCGGCCAGGTGAGGTCGCGGCCGCCCAGGACATGGGCGTGCGTGTGGAAGACGGTCTGCCCGGCGGCGGGTCCGGTGTTGAAGACGACGCGGTAGCCGCTCTCGGCCACCTGGTCGAGCACGGCCACGGCGTGCGCGGCCTTCAGCACCTCGTCGGCCAGGCCGTCGTCGGCCTCGGCGAGCGCCGCCGCGTCCGCGTGGTGCTCCTTGGGGATCACCAGGACGTGGGTCGGCGCCTTGGGGTCGATGTCGCGGAACGCCAGTGTCCTGCCGGTTTCGTAGACGATCTCGGCGGGAATCTCCTTGGCGACGATTTTGCAGAAGAGGCAGTCCTTCACAGCAGCACCATACCGACCCGCCTCCCGCCCGCCGGTCCGTTGCGAATCGGTAATCGGCGGTGTCGTGCGCGGGAAGATCAACGCGGTTAGGGTGGGTGTGCGACACTTCAACAAAAAAGACGATTCAGGGTCGGGCGAGCGCCACCTGGCGAGGACACGACTGGGTAATGCACCCTAAGGAACCGGGGAAACCTCAAGAACCGGAAGAGCGTAAACCCACTGGGAAGGCCGCGCGTCCCACTGATGTGACCACCGAAACCCTTCTGGCCGACAGGTCGATGGGGGCGGTGCCGGTCGAGTGGGATGCCGACATGGCCGTTACCGCGCTCTACAGCGCGCACTTTCGGTCGTTGGTGCGTCTCGCTGTGTTGCTGGTGCGCGACATCGCGACCGCCGAGGAGGTTGTGCAGGACGCGTTCGTCGCCATTCACGGCGCCTGGCGCAGGCTGCGCGACCCCGACAAAGCACTCGCCTACCTCCGTCAGTCCGTCGTCAACCGCTCGCGTTCGGTGCTGCGCCACCGCGCCGTCGTCGAGAAATACGCGCCCAAGGGCCTGCCCGACGCGCCGAGCGCCGAGAACGGCGCGATCGGCGAGCTGGAACGGTCCGCCGTCATCGAGGCGTTACGAGCCCTCCCGACCCGGCAGAGAGAAGCACTGGTTCTGCGGTATTACGGTGATCTGTCCGAAGCTGAGATCGCTCACGCGATGGGCATCAGCAAGGGCGCGGTCAAGAGCCACACCGCCCGTGGCATGGCCGCGTTGCGATCCGTCCTGGAGAAAATGTCATGACCCTTCGCCCCGACGAGCACGGCGACCTCCTGCGCCGTGCGCTCCGCGCGGAGGCGGACGCGGTCGTGCCCTCGCCGGACGGTCTGGAGATCATCCGTGCCAGGATCGAGCGGCGCGGCGTGCGCAACCTCTTCTGGTGGCGGGCCGGCGCGGCCGCGGCCAGCGCCGTCCTGGTGGCCGGCACGATCGTCATGGTGGTGCCCGAGCTGCGGTCCAAGGTGATCAACGAGAGCCCGATCACGGTGGTCGATCAGGAGACCACGGGCAGGGTGCCGTCCAACTCCTCCACCACCCGCTCCCATCAGCCGCCCCCGCCTCCGCCCAGCCAGGACAACCCGGTCGTCGTGCCGCCGGAGCCCACCACCGAGTCGCCGAGCAAGCCGCCCAGGACCGCCGGGTCCACGAGCCGGCCGTCGCCGACCCCGCGTACGGAGACCACCACCACCTGCCCGCCCGTGGCCGCGACCCCGGGCGACGACTGCCCGGCCACGTCGGCGTCGCCGGCGCCCACGGAGGCCGACCCCGCCGCTCAGCCCTCGACGTGCCCCACCGAGCAGTGCCCGGCCGACAGCATCAGCGAGAGCCCCGCCGAGATCGCCACCCCGCTCATCGCGACCGGCGGCGGCACCACCCCTTGACACCACGTGTCGACCGGCGGCTCACCACCGGCCCGTGCGCGTGAGCAGCACGGCCGCCGCCGCCACCCCCGCCGTGGACGTGCGCAGCACCGTCGGCCCGAGCAGCACCGGCGCCGCCCCCGCGGCCTTGAACCGGTCGAGCTCCTCGTCCGAGACGCCGCCCTCCGGCCCGACGACCACCACGATGTCGCCCTCGGCCGGCAGCGTCACCTTCGACAGCGGCTCGGCCGCCTCCTCGTGCAGCACCAGCCCGAGCGCCGCCCCGGACAGCAGCTCCGCCACCCGCGCGGTGGTGGCCGGCTCGCTCAGCTCGGGCAGGTGGAAGCGGCGGGACTGCTTGCCCGCCTCGCGCGCGGTCGCACGCCAGCGGCCGAGGCCCTTGGCGACCTTGTCGCCCTTCCACTGGGCGATGCTGCGCGAGGCCGACCAGGGGACGATGACGTCCACCCCGGCCTCGGTCATCATCTCGACGGCCAGCTCGCCCCGGTCGCCCTTGGGCAGCCCCTGGACCACGGTCAGCCGCGGTCGCGGGGCCGGCACCTCGTAGCGGCGCAGCACGTCCAGGCCGAGCGCGTCCTTGGACGCCTCGCGCACCACGCACTCGGCGACCCGGCCGGCCCCGTCGGTGAGATCGACCCGCTCGCCGGCCCGCAGACGGCGCACGGAGGCGGCGTGGCGCCCCTCGGGGCCGTCGAGCGTCAGCTCCGGACCGTCGCCCAGCTCGGGGGCGATGAACACCGGAACGCTCACGTCACCTGCCGTTGAACGCGTCGCGCAGGCGCGAGAAGAAGCCCTGCTGACCCGGCGCGAACTTGCCCGGCGGGCGCTCCTCGCCCCGCAGCCTGGCCAGCTCGCGCAGCAGGTCCTCCTGCTGGGTGTCGAGCTTCGAAGGGGTCTCGACGTTGACGTGGATGAGCAGGTCGCCCCGGCCGGACTCGTTGAGGCGCTGCACGCCCCGTCCGAACATGGTGATGACCTGGCCGGACTGGGTGCCGGGCCGGACGTCGACCTCCTCGGTGCCGTCGAGCGTCTCGACCGCGAGCACCGTGCCGAGCGCGGCGGCCGTCATCGGGAGCTGGACGGTGCAGTGGAGGTCGTCGCCGCGCCGCTCGAAGATCTCGTGGGCGCGCTCGACGATCTCCAGGAACAGGTCTCCGGGCGGGCCGCCACCGGGGCCGACCTCGCCCTCGCCGGCGAGCTGGATGTGGGTGCCGTCCTCGACGCCCGCCGGGATGCGGACCTTGATGGTGCGGCGGGTGCGCACCCGGCCGTCGCCCGAGCACTCCTGGCAGGGGTGGCGGATGATGGTGCCGAAGCCGCCGCACTGCGGGCACGGCCGCGAGGTCATGACCTGGCCCAGGAACGAGCGGGTGACCTGGGAGATCTCGCCGCGCCCGTTGCACATGTCGCAGGTGTCGGGGTGGGTGCCGGGCGAGGCGCCGGCGCCGTGGCAGACCTCGCACACCACGGCCGTGTCGACGACCAGCTCACGAGTGGTGCCGAACGCCGTCTCGCGCAGGTCGAGCTCGACCCGGATGGTGGCGTTGCGACCCCGGCGGGCGCGCGAGCGCGGGCCACGGGCGCCCGCGGCGGTGCCGAAGAAGGCGTCCATGATGTCGCTGAACGGGAAGCCGGCGCCGAAGCCCCCGGCGCCCGCTCCCGCGCCGGCGAAGGAGGAGTCGCCCCCCAGGTCGTACATCTGGCGCTTGTTCGGGTCGGACAGCACCTCGTAGGCCTGCGTGATCTCCTTGAACCGCTCCTGGGTGTCAGGATCGGGGTTCACGTCGGGGTGCAACTCGCGGGCGAGCCGGCGGTATGCCTTCTTGATCTCGTCCTGACTCGCGTCACGCCGCACCCCGAGGGTGGCGTAATAGTCGCTGTTTGCCACTTATCGACCTCTTATGATGCAGCCAGGATCTGGCTGACGTAGCGAGCCACCGCGCGCACGGCGCCCATCGTCACGGGATAGTCCATCCTGGTGGGACCCAGCACACCGAGCCGGGCGAGTTGGTTGTCGCCAAGACCGTATCCGGTCGCGACCACGGATGTGCCCTGGAGGTAGGGGTTTTCCGAGCCGATCCGTACGGTGAGGGCGGACGGGGTGTCGGGGGAGGTCTCGCCGAGCAGCCGCATGAGCACGACCTGCTCCTCCAGCGCCTCCAGCACGTCGCGCAGGCCGACGGAGAAGTCCGCTCCGGCCAGGTTGGCCGCGCCCGCGAAAACGATCTTTTCGTCGTACCGCTCCACCAGGGTCTCCAGCAGCACGGACAGGATCGTGGCGGCGGCCGGCCGGTCCTCCACGGGCAGCCGCTCCGGCAGGTCGGCGACCAGCTCGGGAACGCTGCTGAGCTGGCAGCCGTCGAGGCCGGAGTTGAGCACCGCGCGCAGGTGCGCGATGCGGGTGTCCTCCAGCGCCTCGGGCAGCTCGACGACGCGCTGCTCGACGCGGCCGGTGTTGGTGATGAGCACCAGCATGACGCGGCGCTCGCTCAGCGGCACCAGCTCGACGTGCCGGACGGTCGAACGGGTGAGCGTGGGGTATTGCACGACGGCCACCTGCCGGGTGAGCTGCGCGAGCAGCCGCACCGTGCGCATCACCACGTCGTCCAGGTCGACGGCGCCGGCCAGGAACGTCTCGATCGCCCGGCGCTCGGCGCCGGACAGCGGCTTGATCTGCGAGAGCCGGTCGACGAACAGGCGGTAGCCCTTGTCCGTCGGCACCCGCCCCGCACTCGTGTGCGGCTGGGTGATGTAGCCCTCCTCCTCCAGCGCGGCCATGTCGTTCCTGACCGTCGCCGGGGAGACCTTCAGATTGTGGCGCTCGGCCAGCGCCTTGGAGCCCACCGGTTCGTTGGTGGACACGTAGTCCTCGACAATGGCGCGGAGCACCGCCAGCTTCCGTTCGTCGAGCACGTGCTCACCTCCTGCCTCTGCCCGTAGGGAAAACGCGGTGCCTAGCACTCTGTGTTCCCGAGTGCCAAGTGTACGGCTCTCGCCCACAGGGTGCGATGACACCGGCTCCCATCCTCTTGCTAGCGTCTTACAAGCGACAGGCTTCACACTTGCGGACATGTCGGACGAAGCACAGCCCCCGTACGGGCCACCGCCCGGACAGGGTCCGTACCACCATCAGCCATTCCCGCCTCAGCCCGGATACGGCCCGCAGCCCGGCTCCCAGCCCGCATACGGGCCGCAGCCCGGATACAGTGGGCAGCCGGGATACGGCACGCCTCCACAGCCGTATGGTCCGCCGCCTCAGTACGGACAATACGGCCAACAACCACAGTTCCCACCACGAATCGATTCCAAAGCCATCAAACCCAGCTTGTGGTGGGTCGGCGGCGCCTGGATCGTGGCCGTGCTCTGCGGTGTCCTCGGCATCGTGCTCTTCGTGAACGGCGTCGCCGGCGGCGTGAGCGACCTCGCGCCCACCAAGACGTTCACCTCGGGGGAGAACGTCACCGTCACCGTGGACCCGGCCGACAAGCCCGCCGTCTACCTCTCCTCCGACACGCCGGTCACATACTCGTGCCAGATCGCCGGCGGATCGGGGCAGGCCAAGCTGGCCAAGACCAGCGGCTCGCAGACCGTCACGGTCAACGGCGTCGTGTGGGAGCAGATCCTCGTGGTCAACGCCCCCGCCAAGGGTGACTACCAGCTCACCTGCAGCAACGAGGGATCGGCCGCGGTCAAGTACGGCGTCGGCAAGCCGCTGTCGTCCGCCGCCGGCGGGGTGGTCGGCGGGGTCGTCGCGCTGCTCGCGATCCCCGGCGCGGGCATCCTGCTCGCGATCATCGCCACCATCGTGGTCCTGGTGCGCCGCTCCTCCGCGCGCAAGCGCCTTGCGGCCGCCGGGTGATTTGCTACGGTCCCCCCTGTGTACGACGGTGATGTTCTGGCGGGTAACTGGCGGCGGCCCGGCAAGGGCAAGATCCCGAAGGTGCCCGCCGAGCCGGACCTCGTCGTGGAGGACGCCGACAGCGGCTTCTGCGGCGCCGTGGTGGCCTGCGACAAGGAGGCCGTCACGCTGGAGGACCGGTTCGGCAGGCGGCGGCTGTTCCCGCTGGCGCCGGCCGCGTTCCTCCTGGAGGGCAGGCCGGTGACCCTGGTGCGCCCCGCGCCGGCCGCCGCCCCCGAAGGCCCCCGGCGCAGCGCGTCGGGCTCCATCGCCGTCGAGGGGCTGCGGGCCCGCGTGGCCAGGGAGAGCCGCATCTACGTCGAGGGCGTGCACGACGCCGCGCTCGTGGAGAAGATCTGGGGCCACGACCTGCGGGTCGAGGGGGTCGTGGTCGAATACCTCGAGGGCGTGGACCACCTGCCGGACATCGTCGCCGAGTTCGGCCCCGAACCGGGGCGGCGGCTGGGGGTCCTCGTGGACCACCTCGTCCCCGGCTCCAAGGAGAGCCGGATCGCCGCCGAGATCACCTCGCCGGACGTGCTCGTCGTGGGGCATCCGTTCGTCGACATCTGGCAGGCGGTCAAGCCGTCCGTGCTGCGCATCCCCGCCTGGCCCGAGGTGCCGCGCGGGGTGCCGTGGAAGGAGGGCGTGATCGCCGCCCTGGGCTGGCGCCTGGAGCCGGCCGACGCCTGGCGGCGCATCCTCGGCGCCGTCTCGACCTTCACCGACCTGGAGCCCGAGTTGCTCGGCCGGGTCGAAGAACTGATCGACTTCGTTACGGAGACATGATGAGCCAGGATCCCCACGCCCCGCCGCCGGACGACGACGCGACCCGGTACGTCCCGCCGTCGGCCGTCCCCCAGCAGCCGGGCTACGGCTACGGCCAGCAGCCGCCCTCCCAGCCCGGTTACGGGTACGGGCAGCAACCCCCATCCCAGCCCGGCTACGGATACGGGCAGCAGCCCGGCTCCCAGCCCGGCTACGGGTACGGCCAGCAGCCCCCGTCCCAGCCCGCCTACGGGTACGGTCAGCAGCCCGGTTACGGGTATGGCGAGCAGCCCGGTTACGGGTATGGCGAGCAGCCCCCGTCACAGCCGGGCTACGGCTACGGCCAGCAGCCGGGCTACGGCTACCAGCAGCAGTCCCCGCCCGGCTACGGCTACGCGAAGCCTCCCGGCGGCCCGTACGTGCCGGGCATGCACGGCCCCCGCCCCGGCACCGACGACACCACGATGGCGATGCTGGCGCACCTGCTCGGCCTGCTCGCCTCCTGGATCGGCCCGCTGATCATCTACCTGATCAAGCGCGACCAGTCCCCCTACGTCCGCGACCAGGCGGCGGAGGCGCTGAACTTCCAGATCACGATGTTCATCGGCTACGTCGTGGCGGGCGTCCTGTCGGTGGTGTTCATCGGCGTCCTGCTGCTGCCGGTGATCTGGGTGCTGTCGCTGATCTTCCACATCCAGGCGGCCGTGGCCACGAACAAGGGCCAGCGCTACCGCTACCCGCTCTCCATCCGGATGATCACCTAGACCAGCAGGTCGCGTACGAGGGCGTCGGCCAGCAGCCGCCCCCTCAGCGTGAGCACCATCAGCCCGGCCTTGAACGGCTCGGGCTCCAGCAGCCCCCGCGCCAGCGCGTCCGCCACCACCGGGCGCGCCCGCGGCGCCACGTCGCCGAGCGGGTAGCCGGTGACCAGGCGCAGCTCCAGCATGAGGCGTTCGGCCGCGCGGTCGTCCGCGTCCAGGACCTCACGGGAGTGGGCGGGCGAGACGCCGGCGGCCAGGCGCTGGGCGTAGGCGGCGGGGTGCTTGACGTTCCACCAGCGGGTGCCGCCCACGTGGCTGTGCGCGCCGGGCCCGGCGGCCCACCAGTCGCCGCCGGTCCAGTAGAGCAGGTTGTGCCGGCAGCGGGCCTGCTCGGAGGTCGCCCAGTTGGACACCTCGTACCAGTGGAAGCCGGCCTCGGCCAGCAGCTCGTCGGCGATGAGGTAGCGGTCGGCGGCCACGTCGTCGTCGGGCGAGGGCAGCTCGCCGCGCCGGATGCGGGCGGCGAGCCTGGTGCCGTCCTCGACGATGAGTGAGTAGGCCGACACGTGGTCGGGCCCGGCCTCGATCGCGGCGGCCAGCGAGGCCCGCCAGTCGTCGTCGGACTCCCCCGGCGTGCTGTAGATGAGGTCGAGGTTGACGTGCTCGAACCCGGCCGCCCTGGCCTCACGCACGGCCGCCGCCGGGCGGCCCGGCGTGTGCTTGCGGTCGAGCACCCGCAGCACGTGCTCGCGGGCGCTCTGCATGCCGAAGCTGATGCGGTTGAACCCGCCGTGGCGCAGCTTCTCCAGCGAGGAGGGATCGACGGACTCGGGGTTGGCCTCCGTGGTGACCTCGGCCCCCGGCCGCAGCCCGAACTCGGAGTCGATCGCCGCGAGGATCCGCGCGAGGTCCTCGGGCGGCAGAAGCGTCGGGGTGCCCCCGCCGAAGAACACGGTGTCCACCGGCAGCTCGCGCTCGCCCAGGACGCGCCTGGCGAGGCGCACCTCCTCCACGACCGTGTCGGCGTAGTCGCGCTGGGAGGCGCCGGGGCCGAGCTCGGCGGCGGTGTAGGTGTTGAAGTCGCAGTAGCCGCAGCGGGTCACGCAGAACGGCACGTGGACGTAGAAGCCGAACGGCCGCTCGCCGAGGCCGCGCAGGGCGCTGTCGGGCAGCTCGCCCGTGCTGGGCGCGGGGTCGCCGTCGGGCAGGGTGGATGGCACCCTTCCAGTCTGCCGGTCGTCAGGGGGTGGTCCCGCCTGCGAAATCGTTGACGCCCTGGTACGCGGGCTCTACCATCACGTCAACTTATAGGAAAGTTTCTTATGAGTTGACGGGAGTCGTCCGGTGAAGAAGAAGACCCTGATCATGCTCTCGCTCTTACTGGGACTCACGGCGGTCTCCGCGCCCGCCGAGGCCCAGACCCGCAGCGGCTTCAAGCGGGTCGCGTACTTCATCCAATGGGGTGTCTACGGCCGCGACTACCACGTCAGGGACGTGGACGTCAGCGGCGCCGCCGCCAAGCTCACCCACCTCAACTACGCGTTCGGCTTCGTCGACGCCGGGGGCTCCTGCTACTCGGCGGACCCGTGGGCCGACTGGCAGCGTCCGGTGCCGGCCGAGCAGAGCGTGGACGGCGTGGCCGACGCGCCCGGCCAGGCGCTCAACGGCAACCTCAACCAGCTGCGCAAGCTCAAGGCCAAGCACCCCGGGCTCAAGGTGCTGATCTCGCTCGGCGGCTGGACCGGGTCCAAGTACTTCTCCGACGCCGTGCTCACCCCGGACTCGCGCGCGAAGCTGGCCCGGTCCTGCGTCGACCTGTGGCTGCGCGGCAACCTGCCGGGGCTGGAGCCGGGCGCGGGCGCCGGCGTCTTCGACGGCATCGACCTGGACTGGGAGTGGCCCGGCTCGGCCGGAGCCGAGGGGAACGTCATCCGGCCCGAGGACAGGCGCAACTTCACGCTGTTCGTCGAGGAGCTGCGCGGGCAGCTCGACGCCTACGCCCGCGACGCCGAGCTCAGCGCCTTCCTGCCGGCCGCCGCCACCAAGATCGACGCCGGGTACGAGGTGCGCCGCGTCTTCAAGCAGCTCGACTTCGCCACCGTCCAGGGCTACGACCTGCACGGCACCTGGGAGCCGCAGACCGGCCACAACGGCAACCTCCTCACCGACCGCCGCGACCCGAACCCCGTCAGGTACAGCGTCGACCAGACCGTGCGCGACTACCTGTCGCGGGGCGCGCCCGCCCGCAAGCTCGTGATCGGCGTGCCCGCCTACGGCCAGGGCTGGACCGGCGTGACCGGCGGCGGCGACGGCCTCTACAAGCCCGCCACCGGCCCCGCGCCCGGCAAGTGGGCCGCCGGGAACGAGGACTACAAGGACCTGGTGAACAAGCCGGGCAAGCGCTACCGGGACCTGCTGACCGGGGCGATGTGGCTGTACGACGGCAACGAGTTCTGGTCGTACGACGATCCGGCGGTGCTGGTGCAGAAGGCGGCGTACATCCGGCTCAAGGGGCTGGGCGGCTCGATGATGTGGTCCATCGACCAGGACGACTCGCGCGCCTCCCTGACCTCGGCGTTGTACTCGGTCCTCCGCTGACACCCCGGCCGGGGACTCAGCCGGCCGGAGCCGCCGCGGGCTCGTCCTGCCCGGCGCTCCGGACCGGCGTCCCCAGGGTCCTCGCCGCCAGCTCGTCCCAGTGCGGGTCGCGGCCCGGCAGCGTCAGCACGCGCCGCAGCGCGTCCCCGTCGCCGTGGCGGGCCAGGAACCAGTCGGAGATCGTCACCCTGTGCCCGGGCCGTGCGACGATCGCCACCTCGTCGCCCGCCCCCACGTCGCCGGTCTCGATGACCCGCAGGTACGCACCCGGCCGTCCCGCCTGGGTGAACCGCCTGACCCACGCCGGCTCGTCCATCCAGTTGCGGAACACCACGCACGGCACCCGGGGCCTGGTCACCTCCAGCAGCGCGCCGCCGATCCGCCACCGCTCGCCGATGACGGCCCCGTTGACGTCGAGCCCCGCCGTGGTGAGGTTCTCGCCGAAGAGCCCGTCGCGCAGCTCCCGCCCGAGCCGTTCCTGCCACCAGTCGTAGTCCTCCCTGGCGTAGGCGTAGACCGCCTGGTCGGAGGAGCCGTGGTGCTTGTGGTCGGCGCGCTCGTCGCCGGCGAGCCCGTTGAGGAGCACCGGGACGCGGTGCCCGGCGGGCCGCTTGTCGATCGCGGTCCGTCCGAGCCTCCCCGACCACTCAGCCGTCACCGCGACGCCGACATTTACCGAGATGATGCGCATTCCTGAACGGTAGCCGAGCTTCCTGTCGCGAGCGAGTCCGTGACACAACGATGACAGGGCGCTGACGAGGCGCGGACATGATCAGCCGACAGTGGTGGGGCCGTGTCCCGCTGCCGAGAAAGGCTGATCGATCGTGGCCCGACGCATACGTGTGGCCGTGCTGGCGGGCGGCCCGTCCGCCGAGCACGAGGTGTCCCTCCAATCGGCGCAGTCCGTGCTCGCCGCCCTGCCGAGGGATCGGTACGAGCCCGTCCCCGTCATCATCGACCGCGACGGCGGATGGCCGGTGGACCTGCGGCGCGACGTGGCGGACGTGGTCTTCCCCGTGCTGCACGGCCCGTACGGCGAGGACGGCGTGCTCCAGGGGCACCTGGAGACGCTGGGCATCCCGTACGTGGGGTGCGGCGTCCTGGCCTCGGCCGTGGCCATGGACAAGGTCGCGATGCGGCGCGCGTTCCTGGCCGAGGACATCCCGGTCACCCCGTACGTGTGGTTCAGCGCGCACGAGTGGCGCACCGCCACCGACCACGGGGAGCTGGTGAAGTCGCTCGACTGGCCGATGTACGTCAAACCGGCCGGCCTGGGCTCCTCCATCGGCGTCTCCCGCGTCACCGGCATGGCGGAGCTGCGCGCGGGCGTGGAGCTGGCGCTGGCCCACGGCCGGACGGTCGTCGTCGAGCAGGGCGTGACCGCGCGCGAGCTGATCTGCGGCGTCCTCGGCGGCCACGACGACCCGGAGGTCTCGGTGCCGGGCGAGCTCATCGTGCCCGGCGACTGGCTCGACTACGAGGCCAAATACCTCAGCGGGGCCGAGATCGCCACCATCCCCGCCGTCCTGCCCGAGCGGGTGGCCGGAGAGGTGCGCGAGCTGGCCCTGCGCGCCTTCCATGCGATCGGCGGCTACGGCCTGGCCCGGGTCGACTTCCTCCACGAGGAGGACACGGGACGCCTGTACGTGCTGGAGATCAACACCATGCCCGGCTTCACCTCCAGGTCCGTCTACGCCAGGGCCTGGGCCGCGAGCGGCGTCCCGTACCCGGAGCTGCTGCGCCGCCTCATCGACCTCGCGTTCGCGAGGAGCGGCTCGTGATCCCGATGACGCTGGACGAGATCGCGCGGGCCTGCGGCGCCAGCCCGCACGATGTGTCCGACCCCGTGGCGCTGGTGACGGCGCCCGCGGCGGTCGACTCCCGCGAGGTGGCGCCCGGCGGGCTGTTCGCCGCGACGGCCGGCACCCGTACTGACGGTCACGATCACGCGGCCGCCGCCGTCGCGGCCGGGGCCGTGGCCGTGCTGGCCGCGCGGCCCGTCGGCCTGCCGGCCCTCGTGGTGGACGACGTGCGGCTCGCGCTCGGCCTGCTGGCCAGGGAGCTGCTGCGGCGCATCAGCCCGACGGTGATCGGCCTGACCGGCTCCGTGGGCAAGACCACCACCAAGGACCTGCTGGCCCAGGTGCTCGAACGGCACGCGGCCACGGTCGCCACCGACCGGTCGTACAACAACGAGCTCGGGCTGCCGCTCACCGTGCTGCGCGCCGACGCCGCCACCCGCCACCTGGTGCTGGAGATGGGCGCGAGCAGGAAGGGCGACCTGACGTACCTGACCGGGATCGCGCCGCCCCGCATCGGGCTGGTGCTCAACGTCGGCACCGCGCACCTGGAACGGATGGGGACCGGGCGGGCCGACGTGGCCGAGGCGAAGGGCGAGCTGGTCGAGGCGCTGCCCGCGGACGGGTACGCGCTGCTCAACGCCGACGATCCGTACGTGCTGGGCATGGTCGGCCGCACCGAGGCCCAGATCCTGCTGTACGGCAGGTCGCCGCGGGCGCGGGTGCGCGCCGAACGCGTGCGGATGGACGATCGGGCGCGGACGGCGTTCGAGCTGGTGACGCCCTCCGGCCGCGCCCCGGTCGCGCTCGACCTCATCGGCGAGCACCAGGTGAGCAACGCCCTGGCCGCGGCCGCCGTGGCCACCGCGCTCGGCCTGGACGCCGCCGAGATCGCGGACGGGCTGACCGCCGCCCGGCGGCGCTCCGCGGGCCGGCTGCAGATCACGGAACGACCCGACGGCGTCACCGTCGTCGACGACGCCTACAACGCCAACCCCGAGTCCATGCGGGCCGGGCTGCGCGCGGCCAAGGCCCTGGCCGGCGCCCGCCGTACCGTCGCCGTGCTCGGCGGGATGGGACAGCAGGCGGACGCCTCCCGCGCCCGGCACGCGGAGGTGGGCCGGCTCGTCGCCGGCCTCCGCTTCGACGTGCTGATCACGGTCGGCACGGGCGATCCGCTCGCGACGGCGGAGGCGGCGCGGTCCTCGGGCGTGGCCGTCCACGCCGTCGAAGACGTGACAGAGGCGATCGAGCTGGCCACCGCCCTCCTCGAACCGGGCGACGTGGTGTTCGTCAAAGCCTCCAGCGAGTACGGGCTCGGCGCCTGCGCCAGGGCCCTGGCCACCGCAAACCAGTGAAACGGAGTTCCATGCGCGCCATCGGCCTCATCGGCGGGTTGAGCTGGGAGTCGACGGTGATCTACTACCAGATCATCAACCAGCGGGTACGCGAGCGGCTCGGCGGCAGCCATTCCGCCGACAGCCTCATCTGGTCGGTCGACTACACGACCGTCGAGGACCTCATCTTCGCCGACCGCTGGGACGAGGTGAGCGCGCTGCTGGCCGACGCCGGCCGGAAACTGCAGAGCCTCGGCGCCGGCGTCCTGCTCGTCTGCAGCAACACCTTCAGCCGGGTGAGCGACGACGTGGCGCGCGCCGCGAGCGTGCCCGTGCTGCACATCGCCGACGTCGTGGGCGCCGAGGTCCGGGCCAGGGGGATGCGCAGGGTCGGCCTGCTGGGCACCCGCTTCACCATGGAGCAGCCCTTCTACCGGGACCGGCTGGCCGCCCACGGCTTCGACGTGGTCGTCCCGCCGCGGGAGCAGCGGGAGCTGGTCCATCGCGTGATCTTCGACGAGCTGGTGCGCGGGGTGCTCAGGGAATCGTCCAGGGACGCGTTCGCCCGGATCATCGCCGGCCTCGCGGCCCGCGGAGCGGAGGGTGTCATCCTCGGCTGCACGGAGATCGAGCTCCTGATCACCGAGAAGGACACCCCGGTTCCGCTGCTGCCGAGCGCGCGGCTGCACGCGGAGGCCGCGGCCGGCTTCGCCCTGAGCGGCTAGTTCCCGATGACGTGGCCCGCTAGTTCCCGATGACGTGGCCCGCGCCCGGATGCGGCCGTCGTGGTGGTGGCGTGCCGCCGCACTCCGGGCGGTGCTCGAAGTGCCACCATTCGTTGTCGTACAGGCGGTAGAGGTCGTAGCGGGCGCCGTGTTCCTCCAGCCACCGCGCGCCCTCATGGGGACGGACGTCCAGCGCGACGCCCTTCACGTGGCCGGACTCCGCCGGCGGCAGCACGAGCATGCGTGCCGAGGCCGGGGAGCCGGAGCGGCGGACCTCCTCGTCGAACATCCGCTGCTGGACGGCGGGGTCGCGGTAGCCCGAGGTGAGGCCGATGAGCTGGCGGTGCCGCCAGAGCGCCTCGGTGCGCGCCGCGGTGAACGCGGCCCTGGCGCCCTCGGTGAGCCCGGTCAGGTCCTCGGCGGGGAAACGCATCGCCAGCACCCAGCCGCAGGCCAGCTCGCGGGCGTGGCCGGGACGGCGGACGAACGCCACGGGCAGCAGCAGCACGGCGAGCACCAGCGTGACGGCGGCGTACAGCCGGTCCCGGGGCCGAGGTGGGATGGTGCGTGGTTCGTTCATGGCGAACTACGATTGGCGCCGAATGTGCGCGCGTCGTCAGCCGTATGTCACCGTTCGTCGACGCGTTCGTCGACGGGGACCCCCGCTCGTGCGACCGTGACACAACCATGACATGGCGCTGACGGGACGAGGACACGACCGGCCGACAGTGGTTGGGGTCGGCCGACGGGCGAGTTACGGAGTGTGCGGTGAAACCCGGGGGCATGTCGCGAATACTGCTCATCGAGGACGACCCGGCCGTACGGGAGGGCCTTGAGCTGGCACTGTCCCGGCACGGCCACTGGGTGCGCGCGGTGGAGTCCGGCGAGCAGGGGCTGGACCGGCTGCGCGCGGACGTCCCCGACGTCGTCGTGCTCGACCTGATGCTGCCCGGCATGGACGGGTTCGAGGTCTGCCGCCGCATCAGGGCCACCGGGAACGTGCCGATCATCATGCTGACCGCACGCGGCGACGATATGGACGTGGTGGCCGGGCTGGAGTCGGGCGCCGACGACTACGTGGTCAAGCCCGCGCAGCCCAGGGTGCTGGAGGCCCGCATCCGCGCCGTGCTGCGGCGGATCGGCCGCGAGCAGGCCGAGCTCGAACGGCACGGCGACCTGACCATCGACCGGGCCGGGCTGGTGGTCGACAAGCGCGGCGTGCCGGTCAGCCTCGCCCCGACCGAGCTGCGCCTGCTGCTCGTGCTCTCCAGCACGCCCGGCCGGGTGCACAGCCGCCAGCAGCTGCTGGAGTCGGTGTGGGAGCACGGCTACTTCGGCGACTCGCGGCTGGTGGACGCGTGCGTGCAGCGGTTGCGCGCGAAGATCGAGGACGACTCGGCGGCGCCCGTCTACGTGCAGACGGTGCGCGGGTTCGGCTACCGGTTCGGGCCGGTGTGAGCCCGCGGTGGCGCCTCGACCGAGCCTGGGGCTGCGGGCCCGGCTGCTGTTCGCGTTCGCGCTGCTGTGCGTGGTCACCGCGGCGGCGGTGGCCGGCGGGAGCTACGTCCAGGCCCGCAACGCCATCCTGGAGCGGACCCAGGACGCCGCGGTGCAGGCGCTGACCAGCCGCCTGCAGGCGCTCTACCCGCTGCCGACCGCCACGCCCGGCCAGGAGCAGCTCAACAAGATCGCCGCGGCCGCGGCCGAGCAGTCCGGCTTCTCGGTCGCCTTCTCGGTCGCCTTCTACGGCGAACTGCACTCGCCGGTCCCTCCTCCTCCACCCCCGCCGCCGGGGCGCGGCCCGGGTCCGGATGCCCGGGCGCCGGTTCTCTCGGTGATCTCGCCCAAGCTGCGGCGGGTGGTGGCCGGCGGCCGTACCGCGTGGCAGCGGGTGCAGTGGCAGGACGGGCCCTGGCTGATCGTCGGCATGCCGCTGCTGGTCTCCGAGCCAGGTCTCGGGCCGCCGCGGCCGTCCGGCATCGAGGTCTACGCCGCGCGCAGCCTGCTCGCCGAACAGCGCAGCATCGACGAGCTCGCCACCCGCGCCTGGCTCACCGGCGGGGCGGCGCTGGCGTTCGCGGTCGTCCTCGCGTCGCTGGCCACCCGCGGCGTGCTGGGCCCGGTACGCGAACTCGGCCGGGCGGCGCGCCTGCTGGGCGAGGGCGAGCTGCGGACGAGGATCGAGGTCCGCGGCTCCGACGAGCTGGCCGACGTGGCGCGTACGTTCAACAACACCGCCGCCGAGCTGGAACGGCACGTCGAGCAGCTGCGCGCGATGGAGGCCGACGCCCGCCGGTTCGTGGCCGACGTGTCCCACGAGCTGCGCACCCCGCTGGCCGCGCTCGCCGCGGTCGCCGACGTCCTCGACGAGGAGGCGGCCCGGCTGCCCGAGCCCGCCGCCAGGGCCGCCCGGCTGGTCAGCCAGGAGACGCACAACCTCACCGGCCTGGTGAACGACCTGATCGAGGTCAGCCGGTTCGACGCCGGCGTCGCGGCCCTCGCGCTGAACGACATCGACGTCGCCGAGCTGGTGCACGCGACCCTGCGCGCCCGGGGCTGGCCGGAGCGGGTGGAGGCCGAGCTGCCGTCCGGGGTGACGGCCCGGCTGGACCCGCGCCGGGTGGACGTCATCCTCGCCAACCTGGTCGGCAACGCTCTGCGGCACGGCGAGCCACCGGTGTCGGTGCGCCTGTCCGCCGACCCGGAGTGGATCGAACTGCAGGTCCGCGACCACGGGCCGGGGCTGGACGACGCGGTGCTGCCGCACGTGTTCGACCGCTTCTACAAGGCCGGCGCGGCCAGGACCAGGTCCGAGGGCAACGGCCTCGGCCTGGCCATCGCCCGCGAGAACGCCCGCCTGCACCAGGGAGACATCACCGTCACCAACGCCGAGGACGGAGGCGCCCTCTTCACCTTGCGCCTGCCCCGCCGATCCTCCGATCCGGAGGAGGACCCGGCATGAGAACCCGATCCGCCGCCCCCGGGCCGCCGGATACCAGATCCGGACGCAGGCCCGGAGTAAGGACCTGCTGCGCCGCCCCCGCCCTGCCTGGCATCCAACCCCGACGGAGGCCCGCTATGGGGACTCGGTCCACCGCACCTGTCCAGCCGGACTCCGGACGGAAGCCCCAGTATGAGGACCGCTTCACCGCTCCCACCCCGCCGCACATCACATTCGGACGCAGGCCCGGCGTGAGGACCCGTTTCACCGCCGCCTCCCTGCCAGCAGGCAACCCCGACGGAGGTTCGGTGTGAGGACTCGGTTCGCCCGGCGCGTGTTCGCTGCGGACTTCGTCGGGCTCGTGGTGGGCTTCGTCGCGCTTGTCGCCGTGGCGGGGTGTGGCGTGCGGCCCAGCGATGTCATCCTCGCCGGTGATCCGCCGAGCGGGCCCGTCCAGCATGCCACGACGGTCACCCTCTACCTGGTCAAGGACGGGCGGCTCAATGCGGTGGCGCGGCCCGACGGGCGGCTGACCCCGGCGGACACGCTCGCGCTGCTGGCCGCCGGGCCCACGCCGAGGGAACAGGCGCACGGGCTCACCTCCGAGGTGCCGCCCGACGCCGGCCCGTTCTCGCTGACCGCCGGCCCGGCCGGCCAGCTGGTGGTGACCCTGTCCGCTCCGGCCGGCGAGCTGTCGGCGCCGGCCGTCGACCAGATCGTCTGCACAGCCGCCGCCACGATGCGGGGCAGCTCCGCACAGGTCACCGTGGTCGGCGCCGGCCGGAGCATCGGCCCCCGGACTTGCCCGTCCTCGCCTCCTGACGCTGCGGACGGGCCGAGACGGCCGCCCTCTACCGCATCCCCCCGCCCGAGTTGAGCTGCGACTCGTCGTCGAACCCGGCGAGCTGTAACAAGGTCTCCAGCGCCGCCTGCCGCGTCTCCTCGACCGAGCCGCCCCGCTCGCCGAAACACTCGGCCGCCACGTCGAGCAGGGCCGTGACCACCGCGGCGTCGGGATAGGGCACGTCGACCAGCACGGTGCCGTCCGCCCCCTCCTCGCTCGCCGCAGGGTCGAGATGCCGGCTCAGCAGCCGCCTGGCCTCCTCCGCCACAGCGACCCCCAGCACCGCAGCACGCTCGAAGCGCTCAGAAGCAATCATGCCGACCTCCAGTCGCACAGGTGTTCGGAACAGAAGGTAGACGACCGCACCGACAGAATCGCCTGTGCGCACGGGGATCTGGCTAGGCTCGAACGGTGGACGAGCCGATCATCAGTGTCGAGAACCTCACGGTCGAGCTCGGCGGCAACCCCGTGCTGCGCGAGCTCACACTGACCGTGTCACCAGGCGAGATCGTCGCGGTCGTGGGCCCGAACGGCTCCGGCAAGTCGACGTTGCTCCGCACCCTCGCCGGGCTCCAGCCGGCCTCGGGCGGCGAGGTACACGTGTTCGGGGCCCCGCCGGTGGACGACGCGGCGTTCTGGCGCAGGGTGGCGCATCTCGGCGACGAGCCCGCCTGGTACCCGGGGCTGACGGCGGGCGAGCATCTGGAGCTGATGGCGGCCGTGCATCCGCGTGCCCGGATGGACGCCGGGACCGCGCTGGAGGTGTTCGACCTGGTGGAGCGGGCGGACGCGGCGCCGCTCAACCTGTCCACCGGGCAGCGGCAGCGGCTCGCGCTGGCGGCCACGCTGCTGAGGCCGAGCAGCGTGCTGCTGCTGGACGAGCCGGAACGCGGCCTGGACCTCGCGTTCCGGCTGCGCCTGGCGGAGTTGCTGACGGCGTACCGGGACGAAGGCGGCACCGTGGTCATGGCCACGCATGATTCCGGCCTGGCCGCGCACGGGCGGCTGATCTCACCGGCGGGGATGGCGGCATGAGCGGGGACGGCGTGAGCGCGGGTGGCGGCGTCGGCGCTGGCGGCGGCGTCGGTGCTGGTGGCGGCGTCGGCGCTGGTGGCGGCGTCGGCGCTGGTGGCGGCATGAGTGTGGGCGGTGGCGTGGGTCAGGGGCAGGGGCAGGGTGGTGTGCGGGCGGTGCGCGGGTTCCTGCGGGCGCGGAGCCGGACCCGATCGACGTCGCTCGACCGGTACGTCACCCTCTTCTGCCTGCTGATGTTCGCCGCCGTCGCCGGGCAGCCGGTGTCGGAGCTGCTGACCGACCTGGCCGGGACGGCGGGGGCCGTCGAGCCGGCCCGCTTGGGGGCGGGGGTGGCGCTGCTGGCGCTCGGGCTGGCCGGGTTCCTGGCCGTGGCTCGGGCCGCCGGGCCGGTGATGATGACGGCGCCGGACGCGTCCTGGCTGCTGCTGTCGCCGTTGGACCGCAGGCAGGTGCTCGGGCGTACCGGGCGGGCGCTGCTGATGGTCGCCGTGGCGGCGGGGCTGGTGCTCGGGCTGGGGCTGGTGGCCGTGCTGGGCGCGCCGGACCAGCTCGCCTGGCGGGTGCTCGGCGCGCTGGTGCTCGGGGTGTCGGCGAGCGTGGGGGCGATGGCGCTGGCCGTGCTGGCGCGGGCGTCCCAGTCGTGGCAGGTGTGGCTCGTCGTGGCGATGATCGCGCTCCTGGTGGTGGCCGTGGTGGCGGTCAGCGGCCAGGCCCGTACGGTGCTCGCGATCGCCAGCGGCGCTCCCCTGACCGCCGTGGCCGTCGCCGCCTCGCTCGCGGCGGCGGGCTCGGCCCTCCTGGCGTGGCAGGCGTGGCGGGCGTTCGGCCGGATCCCGGCTCGGGAGATCGCCGCCGCCTCCACGCGGGGCGGGCACGTCGCGGACGCGGCCACAGGGGTCGATCCCAGTGCGCTCACCTGGATCGCCGAGGACAACCACTGGCGGGGCAGGAGGCTCAGGTCGCGGAGGTGGCCGGCGCTGCCCGCGGCGTTCGCGACCGCCTGGCAGGACTGGCGGCGGCTGGCGCGGCGGCCGGGGCGGCTGGCGTTCACGCTGGCCACGGCCGGGCTGCCGGCCCTTCTGGCGCAGGCGGGCGGCGCGCCCGGCATGCTCGGGGCGGTGGTGCTGGCGGGCGGGCTGGCGGTGGCGGCCTCCGCCGCGACCGGGGCGCGCCGCGACGCCGCCAACCCGGCCCTGGCCCGGCTCCTCGGCATCGGCCACCGATCGACGCTGGCGGCGCGTGCGGCGCTGCCCGCCCTGCTCGCGGCCCTCTGGACGTCGGCCGCCCTCGCGGGCCTCACCCTGACGGCCGCGCCGCCGTCCCCGGCCCCTGCCGTGGCCCAGGCGACGAGCAGCGCGGCCCCGGTGGCGGGCATCCCGGCGCACCAGGCGAACGCCGCCGGACCGGAAGCGAGCGCCGCAGGAGCGGGAACGGGCGTCCCAGAGCACGGACCGAGCGCCGTCGTACCCGGAGCGGGCGCCCCAGGGCACGGGCCCGGGACGGGCGCTCGCGAGGCGAGTGTCGCGGGGGGCGGCGAGGGCGTTGCCGTGGTGGTGTTGTTCGGGGTGTTGGCGGCGCCAGGGCTGGCGGCCGGGGCGTTGCGGGTGGTGCGGCGGCGGCCGGTCGATCATTCGCTGCCCGTCATCGACACGGGCGCGGGTCCGGTCCCCCTCGGTCCCGTCCTCTGGGCGGTCACCGGGCTCGACCTGGCCCTCGTCGGGTGCCTGCCCGCTCTCCTCGCGTTGTCCACCGCTCCCCCGCAGCCGGGCCCGTACCTGGTGGCCCAGGCTGTGACGGGGGCGGCGGCGCTGGCGGGCTACGTCCTGCGGGCCGGCAGGGCGACGTAGACGTAGCTGGGCACGCCCCCGTACGGGATCGCGCGGTCCCGGCGCATCCCCGCGCGCTCGGCCACGCGGAGCGAGCGGGTGTTGACGTCGCGGATGACCGCGACGACCGTCCCGAGCGGGCCGCCGACGCGCAGCGCCGCTCTGACCAGCTCCACGGCGTACCCGTGGCCCCAGGACATCGGATGGAATCGGTAGTAGAGGTTGAGCACCTCGGCGCCGTCCACGACGGCGTGCCGGAGGCCGCCGACGCCGATGAGGTCCGGTGACGTCAGCGGCCGGGCGGCCCAGTAGCCGAGGCCGCGTTCGGCCCAGTCGGCCAGCCACAGGTCCAGCATCGCGCGGCTGGACTCCAGGTCCGGGGACGGGCCGGCCGGGTTGTACACGCTGGTACGCGGATCGGAGTGAAGCTCGTGCACGGCCTCCAGGTCGTCGGCCGTGACGCGAGATAGGAGCATTCGCGCCGTTTGCACCACTTCCATGGTTCCAGCGTAGCCCCTACTATCGAAAAGCAATTGATACCGATCGAGGAGCGATCGATGGACGTTCCGAAGATCCAGAGTGCGCTGCGGACCATCGCGCGCGGCCTGGAGGAGCTGGCCGGGGCGCTCGGCGACGAGCAGGAGGCCGGCGAGGACGAGCGCACCGCGCGGGTGATCAGGGAGTGGGGCCGGCGCGGGCTCACCCAGAAGGAGGCGTCCGCGCTGTTCCAGCGGCACGGGTTCGCCCCGCAGACCACCGGCGGCTGGGCGCGCGGCGAGTGGGTGGAGCTCGGCGACGACGGCCTGCGCTACCTCACCGCGAAGTCGCACGCCTGGCTGGAGGGCCGGCCGTGACCTTCTCCGTACGCGTCGCCGTACGCGGCTACGAGCTCGACACGCAGGGCCACCTCAACAACGTCGTCTACCACCAGTACGGCGACCACGCCCGCTGGGAGTGCCTGCGCGCCGCGGGCATCGAGCTCGGCGAGATGCTCGCCGCCGGCGTCGGCCCGGTCACCCTGGAGAACACCATCCGCTTCCGCCGCGAGCTGCGCGGCGGCGACGAGGTGGACGTGACGTGCGCGTTCGAGTGGGGCGCGGGGAAGACGTTCCGGGTCAGGCAGGAGTTCCTGCGGGTGCGGGACGGCGCGCAGGCCGCCGCGCTGACCGGCGTCGGCGGCCTCATGGACCTGCGCGAGCGCCGCCTGCTCGACGACCCGGGGGCGCGCTGGCGAGCCCTCGCCCGCGCGCCCGAGGTGCTCAACCTCTGAGACCGGCTACTTCTTCGGCTTGTCGGAGCTGGACTCGGTGGACAGCGCGGCGACGAAGGCCTCCTGCGGCACCTCGACGCGGCCGACCATCTTCATCCGCTTCTTGCCTTCCTTCTGCTTCTCCAGCAGCTTGCGCTTACGGGAGATGTCACCGCCGTAGCACTTGGCCAGAACGTCCTTGCGGATGGCCCGGATGTTCTCGCGGGCGATCACCCGGGCTCCGATGGCGGCCTGGATCGGCACCTCGAACTGCTGCCTCGGGATCAGCTCGCGCAGCTTCTTGGCCATGTCGACGCCGTAGGTGTAGGCCTTGTCCTTGTGGACGATCGCGCTGAAGGCGTCGACCGGCTCGCCCTGGAGCAGGATGTCGACCTTGACGAGGTCGGCCTCCTGCTCGCCGGCCGGCTCGTAGTCGAGCGAGGCGTAGCCGCGGGTGCGGGACTTGAGCTGGTCGAAGAAGTCGAAGATGATCTCGCCGAGGGGCAGCGTGTAGCGGATCTCGACGCGGTCCTCCGACAGGTAGTCCATGCCGAGGAGCTGGCCGCGCCGCCCCTGGCAGATCTCCATGATCGCGCCGATGAACTCGGACGGCGCCAGGATCGTGGACTTGGTCACCGGCTCGTGGACGGTCGCGATCTTGCCGCCGGCCGGGAACTCCGACGGGTTGGTGACCGTGAACTCCTTGCCGTCCTCCATGACGACCCGGTAGATCACGTTGGGCGCGGTGGAGATGAGCGACAGGCCGAACTCGCGCTCCAGCCGCTCGCGCACGATCTCCATGTGGAGCAGCCCGAGGAAGCCGACGCGGAAGCCGAACCCGAGCGCGGCGGAGGTCTCGGGCTCGTAGACCAGCGCGGCGTCGTTGAGCTGGAGCTTGTCGAGCGCCTCGCGCAGCTCGGGGTATTCGTCGCCGTCGATCGGATAGAGGCCGGAGAACACCATCGGCTTGGGGTGCTCGTAGCCGGCCAGCATGTCGCCGGCGGGCTTGGCGGCCGAGGTGACGGTGTCGCCGACCCGCGACTGGCGGACGTCCTTGACGCCGGTGATGAGGTAGCCCACCTCGCCGACGCCGAGGCCGAGGTCGGCGGGCTTGGGCTCGGGCGAGATGACGCCGATCTCCAGCGTCTCGTGGGTGGCGCTGGTGGACATCATGAGGATGCGCTCGCGCTTGCCCAGGTGGCCGTCCACGACCCGGACGTAGGTGACCACGCCGCGGTAGGTGTCGTAGACGGAGTCGAAGATCAGCGCCCGCGCGGCGGCGTCGGCGACGCCCACCGGCGCGGGGATGGTCTGCACGACGTGGTCGAGCAGCTCGCGTACGCCCTCGCCGGTCTTGCCCGAGACCCTGAGCACGTCGGACGGGTCGCAGCCGATGAGCCCTGCCAGCTCCTCGGCGAACTTCTCCGGCTGCGCGGCGGGCAGGTCGATCTTGTTGAGGACCGGGATGATGTGCAGGTCGGCGTTCATGGCCAGGTAGAGGTTGGCCAGCGTCTGCGCCTCGATGCCCTGGGCCGCGTCGACCAGCAGGATCGCGCCCTCGCACGCCTGGAGCGACCGGGAGACCTCGTAGGTGAAGTCGACGTGGCCCGGCGTGTCGATCATGTTGAGCACGTGGCCGTCCCACGGCAGGCGGACCGCCTGCGACTTGATGGTGATGCCGCGCTCGCGCTCGATGTCCATCCGGTCGAGGTATTGGGCGCGCATGGAGCGGTCGTCGACCACCCCGGTGATCTGCAGCATCCGGTCGGCAAGGGTCGACTTGCCATGGTCGATGTGCGCGATGATGCAGAAGTTGCGGATCAACGCGGGGTCGGTCTGGCCAGGCTGAGTGCGCACCGAAGTCCGTTTCAACAGATTTGAGGTCAGGCAGTCTTCTATGGTGACATGCCCGGATGATTGTCCGGACCGTCATCCGCCGCGGCCTGCGCCTGCTCGCGCTTGCCTTGGTCGTCGTGGTCGCGCTGGCCGGCCTGCTCGCCGCAGCGCTCCGCGTCCAGTTTACCGGTGCCCCGGCCGCGTGGGCGAAGAGCACGGGAGATGACGCTCTGTGGCTGGGGCACATGTGGGTGGACGGCCGGCGCGGGGAGGCGGACGTCGAGCGGCTGGCACGGCGGCTGGGGGCGACGGGGATCAAGGACGTGTACGTCCATTCCGGACCATTCGATGAGGGCGGCCGCCTCGCCCGGCGCTACACCGGGCCGCTGTCCACCTCGGCGCCCCAGATCGAGCCGTACCCCGGTCTGCGCCTGACCGCGCGGGCGCCGTTATGACGTACGTCTCCGGCACGCCCGCCCGGTCCCTCTACGGCGGCCACGTCGCCCGCTAGGCCGAGCTGGCCCTGGACCTGACGCCGGCGGGCAAGCACCTGCTCATCGGCGCGGCCGCCGAGGGCGCCCGCCTGGCGCTGACCGGGCACGGCCCCCGCCAACGTTTCGGCCCGGCCCTCTACGTGGACTTCGCCGCCACCGAGGAGGACTGGCGGGAGTACTTGACATCCTCCCCCTCGTAAACGAGGGGGATTCCCACGGTCACCCGTGAGGGTTCCTGCTTCACTGCCGGTCGCCCGCCAGGAAGGACTTCCCTTGAGGTCTTACACCAGCTCCACAGGCGTTTCAGCTCTCCGCCAGCCCGGCGGCGAGGGTGTTTCTGATCATTCGGCAGGTGGCTTAGTTGTCGCCACCGTCGAACACAATACCGAACCGTGCGGTGTCGTGCGGCGTTTCGACGGCGGTCCGCCTGGCGGCGGATCGCCTGCTCCTGCCCTGCTCCGCAGAGTCCGATTCCTCCCCCGCCTGGAGGCGGGGGTTCCCTCGGAGGTATCCGATGACCGGCTGGATGGCCGTAGACTCGTGACAGCCCATTCGCCCAGGCTGTTGATTTGAGGAGCCGCCTGGGTTATTGGTAATCTGTTCAACTGCGTGTGTGGCGCGCCCTCTCTCGAGCCCGCGCGCCCCATCCATCACTCAGACTTTCACCGAGGCTTCTTCGTGGCGAACATCAAGTCCCAGATCAAGCGCAACAAGCAGAACGAGAAGGCTCGTCTGCGCAACAAGGCGGTCAAGTCCTCTCTGAAGACGGCCGTCCGCAAGTTCCGCGAGGCCGCCGAGCAGGGCGACGCGGCACAGGCCGCCGCGCTGCAGCAGGCCGCCGCCCGCCAGCTCGACAAGGCTGTCAGCAAGGGCGTCATCCACAAGAACCAGGCCGCCAACCGCAAGTCGGCCATCGCCAAGCAGGCCGCCGCGCTGGCCGCCAAGTAAGGCCAAGGCCCGGCGGCACGCCGGGCCTGTCATTGCGGACGCCGCTCCCCCAGGGGGCGGCGTTCTCGTTTTCTCCACGGTTTCGTCACGGTTTCGATATCACACCGCCGTATCGGGTGAGTCACCGTTCCAGAGATCACCTTGATTGCGTCCGGCCCCTCCCCGAAGGTGCACTCAACGGACAAGAGGGGGATCGGATGCGGGGGCCGCTGGTCGTCAAGCGGGCGTTCAGCGAGCCGCTGCTCCTGCTGGCCGCGTTCGGGGCGATCCTGCTGGCCACCACCACGCTGGTGGCGCTGACGATGTACGCCTCCTCCATCGCCGACGCGGGCGTCCGCCGGACGATGGAGACCGCCTCGTTCCGCCAGACCGCCGCCGTCATCAGCGCGCCCGTCACCGCCGAGACCTTCCCCAGGTACGACCGCGCGGTCCGCGACGAGCTCACCCGCGCCTACGGCGCCGCCCCGGCGATCGGCACCAGCTTCCGCTCCGACTCCTACGTGATGCCGGGCCAGGACGGCGAGCCGCAGCCCGAGCTGCTCAGGTTCGGCAGCTACGACGGGCTCGACCGGCACGCCAGGCTCGTCTCGGGGAGCTGGCCGCGGCCCGGCGGCCCGGCCGTCGAGGCGGCGCTGTCGCTGCCCGCCGCCTCCGCCGCCGGCCTGGAGGTGGGCCGCGAGTTCACCACGAAGGGCCGGCTCGACCCGCGCCCGGTCACCGTGCGCGTGGTGGGCGTCTTCCAGCTCACCGACCCCGCGGGCGAGCGCTGGGCGAACGAGCCGCTGCTCACGCGGGGTGTCGAGCGCGGCGACTTCACCACGTACGGCCCGCTGATGATCCCCCGCGAGACCTTCCTGGCCCGCTTCGCCACCAGCGTCAACGCCACCTGGACCGCCGAGCCCGACCTCGGCGCGCTCACGCCCGAGCGGCTGCGCCCGCTGGCGGCGGCGCTCGGCCAGGTGGGCGAGCGGCTCAAGGAGGGCGGCTGCCCGAGCTGCGTGGCGTCGGGGCGGCTGCCCGAGATCCTCACCCAGCTCGACACGGCGTCCCTGGTGGCGCGCTCGACGATGCTGATCCCGGTGCTGCAGCTGCTGTTGCTGGCCGCGTACGCGCTGATGCTCACCGCCCGGCTGCTGGCCGAGCACCGGCGCATGGAGGTGGCGCTGCTGCGCTCGCGCGGGGCGGGCACCGGGCGGCTGGCCGCGCTGGCCGGGGGCGAGGCGCTGCTGGTGGCGCTGCCCTGCGCGATCGTCGCGCCGTTCCTCGGGCCGCCGCTGCTGGCGCTGGTCGGCGAGCTGCCGTGGATCAGGTCCACGGGCGTGCGGCTCGCGCCGTCTCCCGATCTCGGCACGTTCCTGGTCTCCTCGGCGGTGGCGCTGGCCGCGGCCGTGCTGCTGGCGCTGCCGGCGCTGGCGGGGGCGCGGCGCACGTACGTGGAGGAGCAGTCGGCGCGCGGGCGCGGCGGCGGGCGCGGGCTGGTCGAGCGGGCGGGCGCGGACCTCGCGCTGCTGGCGGTGGCCGGGCTCGCGATCTGGCAGCTGCGCCGCTACGGCGCGCCGGTCACCACGACGGCCGGCGGCGGGCTCGGCATCGACCCGCTGATCATCTCCGGGCCCGCGTTGGCCCTGCTCACCGGCGGCATGCTGGGCCTGCGGCTGGTGCCGCGGGTGTCGAGGCTGGCGGCGCGGCTCACCGCCCGGCGGCGGACGCTGGCCCCCGCGCTGGGGGCCTGGCAGGTGAGCCGGCGGCCGCTCACGTACGCGGGGCCGGCGCTGCTGCTGACCATGGCGATCGCCATCGGCGTGGTCTCCCTGGCCACGGCGGCGACCTGGCGCGCTTCGCAGCTCGACCAGGCCCGGCACCAGGCGGGGGCGGACCTGCGGCTGTCCGGGCCGCCGGACGGGCCGGAGCTGGGCGCGCTCGGGCGCGGCACGGCGTTCACCGCGCTGCCCGGCGTCACCGCCCACTCCCCCGCCTTCCGGGGACAGAGCGAGGTCAGCGGCGAGAGCGCGCTGCTGCTCGGCCTGGACGCGGCCCGGCTCGGCGAGCTGTTCCACCTGCGGGCCGACCTGTCGGAGCAGAGCGTCGCGCAGTTGTCCCGCGCCCTCGCGGGGAGTCGGGCGGGCGGGCTGGCGCTGCCCGGCGAGCCGGCCACGCTGACCGTACGGGCCGAGGCGGACGCCGCGCTGCCGGCCAGGCTGGTGCTCTCCGACGCGCTCGGCGTGTGGCGGGACCTGCCGCTCGGCCCGCTGCGTACCGGTGACAACCAGGTGGAGCTCGACCTGAAGGAGCTGGCCGGGCGGTCAGGGAAGATCAGCTATCCGCTGACGCTGCGCGGCCTGATCGCGGGCGCGTCCCGCGCGGAGGCCACGGTGAAGGTGACCGGGATCAGCGCCGACGGCCGCGAGGTGCCCGCCGCCGCGCTGTCGGTGACGGCGGCCGACCGGCCGGCCGCCGCGGTGTACGGGCCCGGCGCCGCCCCCGGGCCGCTGCCGGTGGTGCTCACCGCGAACCTCGCCGCCGCGCTCAAGCTGGACGCCGGGCAGACCGGACCGGTCAGCATCGACCGGCGGGTGCTCCAGGTGACCGTGGTGGGCGTGGTGGACAGCATGCCGACGGCCGTGGCCGGGCAGCAGGCGCTGCTGGTGGACTGGGGGACGTTGCAGGCGTACGAGCTGGGCGCGGCGCAGCCGCCGAGACCGGCCACCGAGTGGTGGCTGGCCGCCGCCGACCCCGCGCCCGCCCGCGCCGCGCTGCGCGAGCAGCCCGGCTGGGACGTCAGCGTCGTCGACGAGCGCGAGCTCGCGGCGAGGCTGCGCGACGACCCTCTCGCGAGCGGGCTCCAGGGGGCGCTGATGCTGGGCTTCGGTGCGGCGCTGGTGTTCGCCGGGCTCGGCTTCCTGGTGAACGCGGCCGTCGCGGCGCGCGAGCGGCGGGCCGAGTTCGCGGTGCTGCGGGCGCTCGGCACGAGCGCGCGGCAGATGTTCGGGCTGCTGGCGGTCGAGCAGGCGTTCGTCGTCGGGCTGTCGCTGGTCGCCGGTACGGGGCTCGCCGTGGCCGTCGGAGCGCTGGTGGTGCCGCACATCGTGCTGACCGGGCAGGCGTCGGCCGTCACGCCGGGCGTGCTGCTGGAGATCCCGTGGGGCGCCACGGGCCTGATGCTGGCGCTGGTGGCGGCGGTGCTGTTCGCCATCGTCGCCGGGCTGGCGCGGCGCCTGCGGCGCGGGCAGATCCTGGAGGACCGGTGAGGATCCCGCTGCTGGCCCGGGCGCACGCGGGCGCGCTGATCGTGCTCTTCGTGCTGACCGCGCTCGCCTGCCTGCTGGTCTCGGGGCTGCCCCGGGCCACGCAGGCGGCCTTCGACCGGGCGCTGCAACGCGCGCTGACCGACGCGCCCGCGGTGCGTACGGACCTGACCGTCGCGGGCGAGTCCCGCTCCCCCCGCGACGACCTGCACGAGCCCGCCGCCTTCGCCGAGCGCGAGCGGCGCCTGCGGGCGCTGCTGCCCGCCACGCTGCGCCCGCTGGTCGCCCCCGACGGGCACATGAGCGCCAAGACCACCCTCACGCCCGTCACCGGGACCGGCGGGAACACCTACATCAACCTGGGCTGGCTGTCCGACGCCGACCGGCGGGTGGACTGGGTGGCGGGCCGCGCGCCCGGCGCGCCCTCCACCACGCGCTTCCAGGGGCAGCAGATCCCGTTGTTCGAGGTGGGGGTCGTCGAGGAGGCCCTCGGCCAGATGAACCTCCGCCTCGGCGACACCCGGACGCTCGGCGAGAGCGACTTCGCGGCCGTGCGCATCGTCGGCGTCTTCCGCGCCAAGGACCCCGCCGACCGCTACTGGACCCACAACACCGACATCCTGCACGTCACCAAGCTGCAGCCGCCCGGCAAGCTGGACTTCGAGCTCCACACCACGACCCTCATCCCGGACGCCGGCCTCGCCGCGCTGAGCGGCGAGTCCCGCAACCTGACCTACCGCTGGGTGCTGCCGCTGAACGGGCGGGCCGCGAGCGCGCTGGCCGTGCCCGGCGTCGAGGCGGGGGTCGCCGAGCTCGAACGGGTGCTGACCCTCCAGGCCACGACGTCCGCCCCCTACCGGCTGGAGACCGGGCTGCCCAAGGTGCTCGGCGACTTCACGGCGGCGCTGGCCACCGCGCAGACCGTCATGTACCTGCTGCTCGCCGGGCTGCTCGCGGTCGCGCTCGGCGTGATCGTGCTCGGCGTACGGCTGCTCACCGACCGCCTGGACCGGGCGCTCGCGCTCGCCCGCGCCCGTGGCGGCTCGCTGCGGCAGGTGGCCGGGACGGGCGCGGCGCTCACCGCGGCGGCGGTCGTCCCCGCCGCGCTGGCCGGGTACGCCCTCGCCTTCCTCGTCCCCGGCCCCGTGCTGCCGCTCGCGCATCTCGGACCGGCGTTCGTGCTGGTGGCGGGCGTCGGGTTCGGGGCGGCGCGGGTGGCGCTCGCGCACCGGACGCCGCTGCACGAGCGGCGCGACGACGTGGCCGCGGCCCGGCCGACGGCGCGGCGGATCACGGTGGAGGCGCTGGTCGTGGTGCTCGCGCTGACGGGGGCCTACCTGCTGCGGGCGCGCGGACTGTCGGCGCAGGCGGGGCTGGATCCGTTCCTGCTGCTGGTGCCGATCGCGCTGACGCTGGCGGCGGCGCTGGTCACGGTGCGGTGCTACCCGTACCCACTGCGGCTGCTCGTCCGGCTCGCCGCGCGCGGGCGGACGGCGGTGCCGTTCCTGGGGCTGACCAGGGCGGCGCGGGCCCGCGCGGCCGGCGGGCTGCCGGTGCTGATCCTGCTGCCCGCGCTGTCCGTGTCGGTGTTCGCCGCGGTGATCTCGGACGGCATCACCGGTACGCAGCGGCTGGCGTCCTGGCAGCAGGTGGGCGCGCCCATCAGGATCACCTCGACGATCGAGATCCCGGCCGCGACGATCGACAGGATCCGCGCGACGCCCGGCGTCGAACAGGTGGTGACCGCCCAGACCGCGCGGGTGCAGCTCGGCTACACCAGCGAACGCGCCGAGGCCATCGCCGTGGACGTCGCCCAGTGGCGGCGGCTGCTCGCCGGGGCGCCCATCGACCTGCCCGAGCTGCCCGGCGGCCCGTCCGCGCTGGTCTCGCCCGAGCTGCGGGAGCGCGGGACGCTCGACGTCGGCTGGCAGTCGCGGATCAAGGCCAGGGTGGCCGGCGTCGTCGACGCGGTGCCCGGCTTCTACCGCACCGGGAAGTTCCTCGTCCTGCCCCTGGACACGTTGACCCGGCCGGCCGTCAACACGCTGCTGATCAAGGGCGACGTCGCGCCGGGCGAGCTGGCGCGGCTGGTCCCGTCGGCCGCCGTCGAGTCCCAGGAGGGGGCGCTGGCCGCCATCCAGGGCGATCCGCTCACCGGCGCGGTCCTCACGACGCTGGTCGTGGTGACCGCGGCGCTGGCGCTCTACGCGCTGGTGGCGGTGATCCTGTCTCTGGTCGTGGGGGCCGCCGACCGGGCCAGGGCGGTGGCGTTCCTGCGTACGCTCGGGCTGTCGGACCGGCAGGCGCAGCGGCTCACCATGCTGGAGGTGCTGCCGATGGTGCTGGTGACGGCGCTCGTCGGGTTCGGGCTGGGGCTGGCGCTGCCGGCCGCGCTCGGCCCCGGCGTCGACCTGTCCGCGTACGCCGGGGACCTGCCCGTCGGCGGCTACTCCCCCGACCTGCTCACGCCGGGCGCGCTGGCGGCCGGGCTGGCCCTGGTCGCGGTGCTCGGCGCGTACGCGCACACCGCGCTCGACCGGCGGCGCGGCCTCGGCGCCGCGCTGCGCGCGGGAGACCTCTCATGAACGCGTTCCTGCCGGAGGACTCACGATGAATCCCACCCTGTCCGAGCTGGAGGCCAAGGCCACGCGCGGGAAGGCGGCCTTCGGCGGCGACGCGCACATCGTCTGCGACAACCTCGTCCGCATCTACAAGACCGAAGGCGTCGAGGTCGTCGCGTTGCAGGGACTCGACCTGGTGATCGACGAAGGCGAGCTGGTCGCCATCGTCGGCGCGTCGGGATCGGGCAAGTCGACGCTGCTCAACGTGCTGTCCGGGCTCGACGTGCCGAC
Source organism: Nonomuraea sp. B208 (assembly GCF_057536035.1). Taxonomy (NCBI): domain Bacteria; kingdom Bacillati; phylum Actinomycetota; class Actinomycetes; order Streptosporangiales; family Streptosporangiaceae; genus Nonomuraea; species Nonomuraea sp. B208. The sequence goes on along the minus strand of NZ_BAAJOU010000022.1, from coordinate 95,680 downwards.
CGCCGGGGTGGCCAGGGTGGCGGGCATGGACCTGCTGTCCATGACGCCCAAGGACCGGCTGCGTTACCGGCGGTCGGTGGTCGGGTTCATCTGGCAGCAGACGGCCCGCAACCTGCTGCCCTACCTGAACGCCAAGGAGAACGTCGAGCTGCCGATGAAGCTCGCCGGCGTGCCGCGCAAGGATCGCGGCCGGGCGATGGAGCTGCTGGAGCTGCTCGGCGTGGCCTCCTGCGCCGGGCGGAAGATCCCCGAGATGTCGGGCGGCGAGCAGCAGCGGGTGGCCATCGCCGTCGCCCTGGCCAACTCCCCGCAGCTCATCCTCGCCGACGAGCCCACGGGCGAGCTCGACAGCGAGACCTCGGGGCAGGTCTTCGACGCGCTGCGCACCGCGAACCGGCAGCTCGGCGTGACCGTCGTCATCGTCACCCACGATCCCATGGTGGCCGGGCAGGTGGACCGGACGATCGGCATCCGCGACGGGCGTACCAGCAGCGAGACGCTGCGCCGCGAGGGCGCCGAGGGCGAGATCGTCGCCGAGGAGTACGCCGTGCTCGACCGCGTGGGGCGGCTGCAGCTCCCCCGCGACTTCATGAACGCCCTGAACATGGAGCGCCGGGTGCGCCTCGAGCTGGAGAGCGACCACATCGGCGTGTGGCCCGCACGGGAGGAGCCCTCTGATGAGCGATGAACCGTTGGTCGTGGTGGAGGGGCTGCGCAAGGTCTACCGCAGCGGCCCCAAGGAGGTCGTGGCGCTGCGGGAGGTGTCGTTCGTCGTGCGCCCCGGGGAGCTGGTCGCCGTACGCGGCCGCTCCGGCTCCGGCAAGACCACCCTGCTCAACCAGATCGGCGGCCTGGACCGGCCGGACGCGGGCCGGGTGCTGATCTCCGGCCAGGACGTCACGGCGATGTCCGAGGACGCGCTGCTGGAGCTGCGCAGGGACGTGGTCGGCTTCGTGTTCCAGTCGTTCGGGCTGATCCCTGTGCTGTCGGCGGCCGAGAACGTGGGGGTGCCGATGCGGCTGGCCCGGATGCCGGTCGAGGAGCGCGAGGCCCGCGTCCGGATGCTGCTCGCCCTGGTGGGCCTGGAGCAGCACGCCAACCAGCGGCCGTTCGAGCTGTCCGGCGGCCAGCGGCAGCGGGTGGCGATCGCCAGGTCCCTGGCGAACCGGCCCCGCCTCCTCGTGGCCGACGAGCCGACGGGGCAGCTCGACTCGCAGACGGGGCGGCAGATCATGGAGCTGCTGCGGGCGCTCGTGCGCAGCGAGGGCGTCACGGCGCTGGTCGCCACCCACGATCCCAGCCTGATCACGCTGGCGGACCGGGTCCTGGAGATCAGCGACGGCGTCGTCCACGAGGCCGACCTGGCCGCGCCGGCCGGCTGATCGAGGCTTACGTCCGAAAGTTCACGGCTCGTCTACTCTTTACATAGGGTTCTGGTGGTTTGTCGGTTTACGCTCGCCGACATGCATGCAAAGTCCCGGGTCCCGGTGATCCTCTTAGCGGCCGGCGCCCTCGCCGCCACGTTCGCCGCCCTGCCCGCAACCTCCGCGTCCGCGGCTCCCGCGAACGTGGTCATCAGCCAGGTCTACGGCGGAGGCGGCAACTCCGGCGCCCCCTTCACCAACGACTACGTGGAGCTGTTCAACCGCAGCGCCGCCCCCGTGCCGCTGGACGGCTGGTCGGTGCAGTACACCAGCGCCACCGGCACCGGGAACTTCGCCGCCAACACGGCCGCGCTCTCCGGCACCCTCGCCCCCGGCCAGTACCACCTGGTGCAGCTCGCGGCGGGCACCACCCCGAGCGGCGCGCTCCCCCAGCCCGACAGCACCGGCTCGATCAACATGAGCGGCAGCGCGGGCAAGGTCGCGCTGGTCCGCTCCGCCTCCGGCCTGGCCTGCAACGGCTCCACCGCGCCCTGCTCCGACGAGCAGCTCGCGCTGCTCGCCGACCTGGTCGGGTACGGCAGCGCGAACTTCTCCGAAGGCGCCCCGGCTCCCGCGCTCACCAACGCGACCGCCGCCTTCCGCAGGAGCGGCGGCTGCGCCGACACCGACGACAACGGCGCCGACTTCGAGTCCGCGGCCCCCGCGCCGCGCAACTCCGCCACCGCCCCGGCCCCCTGCGGCGCCGACCCGTCCCCCTCCCCCACAGTGACTCCCACGGCTACGCCCACGGTGACGCCGACCTCCACTCCTTCCGAGACCTGCGACACCCCGGCCACGCACCCGATCTCCCAGGTGCAGGGCAACGGCGAGACCAGCCCGCTCGCCGGGCAGAACGTACGGGTGGAAGGCGTCGTCACCGGCTCCTTCCAGGGCTCCGGCGGGCTCGGCGGCTTCTACCTGCAGTCCCTCACCCCGGACGCCGACCCGGCGACCTCCGAGGGCCTGTTCGCCTTCTCGTCCTCGCCGGTCAAGCCCGGCGACCGGGTCCTCGTCTCCGGCAAGGCCGTCGAGTTCAACGGCCTCACCGAGCTCTCGCCGGTCACGTCGGTGAACGTCTGCGGCACCGGCACGGTCAAGCCCGTCAAGGTGAAGCTGCCGCTCCCCAAGGACGTCACCTTCGAACGGTACGAGAACATGCTCGTGACCTTCCCCGACGACCTCGCCGCCTCCGAGGTCTACAACCTCGGCCGGTTCGGTGAGATCACCCTCGCCGAGGACGAGCGGCTGTGGCAGCCGACCGACCGCAAGGGCGTGGACCCCGCGAAGGACGCGCGGCGTACGATCCTGCTGGACGACGGCTCCAACGCGCAGAACCCGGCGACGCTGCCGTACCACACCGAGGGCGCGGCGAGCGTACGGCTCGGCGACGAGGTCGAGGACCTGACCGGCGTCCTCAGCTACGGCTTCGACCGCTACCGCGTGCAGCCGACCAAGCCCGTCGTCTTCACCGCCGAGAACCCGCGCCCCGCCCGCCCCGAGAAGGTCGGCGGCGACGTACGGGTGGCGAGCCTCAACACCCTCAACTGGTTCACCACGCTCGGCTCCCGTGGCGCGACCAACGCCGCCGAGCGGGACCGCCAGCTCGCCAAGCTGGTCGCCACCATCACCACGCTCGACCCGGACGTGGCCGGCCTGATGGAGGTCGAGCGCAACGGCGACGTGGCGCTGAACGCCCTGGTCGACGCCCTCAACGCCAAGGCCGGCGCGGGCACCTACAAGGGCATCACCCACCCGAACCCGGGCACCGACCTCATCCAGACCGCGCTGATCTACAAGCCGGGCAAGGTGACCCCGATCGGCGCGGCCCGGTCCTCGGCCGACCCGATCTTCAACCGCCCGCCGCTCGCGCAGACCTTCGGGCCCGCCAATGGCAAGGGCAAGACGTTCACCGTGCTGGTGAACCACTTCAAGTCCAAGGGCTGCACCGACGGCGACGAGACCGCGAGCGGCGCCGACGCCGACCAGGGCGACGGGCAGAGCTGCTACAACGCCAAGCGCGTCAAGCAGGCCCAGGCGGTGCTGGCCCTGATCGACGACCTGCGGCTGCCGAACGCGCTCGTCCTCGGCGACCTCAACGCCTACGGCGAGGAGGACCCGATCCACGTCCTCGAGGACGCCGGGCTCACCAGCCTGAGCAAGAAGCACGTCAAGAAGGACGACCGCTACAGCTACGTCTTCGAGGGCCTGTCCGGCGAGCTCGACCACGTGCTCGCCGACAAGGGGGCACGCAAGCTCGTGACCGGCGCCACGATCTGGCACATCAACGCCGACGAGGGCCGGTTCATGGACTACAACACCGAGTTCAACCCGCCCTACCTGTACGCCCCCGACCCGTTCCGCTCCTCCGACCACGACCCGCTCCTGGTGGGCCTACGCCTCTGACCTGAGGCCTGTCCACCTGCCGCCCCTTTGCGCCGACTACCCTCTCCGGCGCAAAGGGGCTCCCCGGCTGGGCCACGCAAACAACTCCCCACCCGCCCGGCCCACACTCCAGCAGCATCAGCCACAGCCGACGAGGCCACAGAACCTACAGCAGCGCCAGCGACGGCAGCGGTAACGGCAACGGCGGAAGAAGCAGCGGCCGCAGCGGCAACGACGACAGCAGCACCGAAGGTCACCTACAGTCGCGGCTCGCTGCAATCACCCGCCGGTCCGCCGCCATCCAGCCACCTGCCGGTACGGCTCCATCCGCTCACCCGCCGGTCCGCCACCATCCAGCCACCTGCCGGCACAGCTCCATCCGCTCACCTACCGGCGCGGGCCCATCCAGCCACCTACCGGTACGGCCCCATCCGCTCACCCGCCGATGCGCCGCCATCCAGCCACCTGCCGGCACAGCTCCATATGCTCACCTACCGGCGCGGGCCCATCCAGCCACCTGCCGGTGGCGCTCCATGCGCTCACCTACCAGTGCGGCTCGCCACGATGACCTGCACCGTGTGTTCCAGCGCGTACGCCGGATCCGCTCCCCCGCCCTTGACCTGCTCATCCGCGTCGGCCACCGCCTGGATGGCCCTCGACAACCCGTCCGGCCCCCACCCGTTGAGCTGCCGCTTCACCCGGTCCACCTTCCAGGGCGGCATGCCGAGCTGACCGGCGAGCTGCGCCCCCCGCGCGTTGCGCGGCGCCCCGGCGACCTTGGCCAGCGAACGCAACCCGTTGGCCAGCGCGCTCACCAGCAGCACTGGCGCCACTCCCGTGCCGAGCGCCCACCGAAGCTGCTCCAGCGCCTCCGCCAGCCGCCCCTCGATAGCCGAGTCGGCCACGTTGAACCCGCTGACCTCCGCCCGCCCCTTGTGATAGCGGGCCACGGAAGCCGTACCGATCGTCTTGTCATCGGTGTCGAACGCCAGCTGGCTGCACGCGGCCGCCAGCTCCCGCAGGTCATTGCCCACCGCGTCGAGCAGCGCCTGCGCCGCGTCCGGCGCGATCCCTCGCCCCACCCGCTTGAACTCCCCCTTGATGAAGTCCAGGCGCTCGCCCGCCTTGGTGACCTTGTTGACCGTGATCACCGCGGCCTTGGCCTTCTTCACCCCGTCGACCAGCGCCTTCCCCTTGACCCCGCCGGGGTGCGCCAGCACGAGCACGGTGTCGTCGGACGGCTGCTTGGCGTACGTCACCATCTCCGTGATCACGTCCTTGGGCAGATCCTGCGCGTTCCGGATCACCACCACCGACCGATCCCCGAACAACGACGGCGAGGTCAGCTGGGTCAGCTCCCCCGTCGTCACCTTGCCACCGACGAGGTCGTGCACCTCGGCACTCGGATCGACGGCCCGCGCCGCCGCGACCACGCCACTCACCGCCCGCTCGGCCAGCAGTTCCTCATCGCCGAGGACCAGGGTCACAGGTGCTGGATCGGTTGCCGCCATGCCAGGCAGCATGCCATGCACCGCCGACAACCCGGTACTCGAACCCCACACCCCACGCCCCTCACATGGCAGTCGAAGCGAGCCGTCCGGGCGAGGCGGCCGGCACAAGCGCCGCTGAGAGATCCGCCGCAGACGTGCCACCCATGCCGACAGCCCTCTGCCAGACTCGCGATCACGGCTTGCGTCTTCTGCAATCTCATCCGCGAGGACTCGGCGATCACCAGCTAGTCGAGGCCAATTGTTCCTCGAAGGCGTGTGCGTCGGAAGGCGAGCCGTCTCCTCAAGGCGCGGCTGTGCCCCAGCTCATCCCCAAGCAGCCTTTCTCCCTGATGCTCGTGGCCGCCGTGGTCCCCGTGGTCCCCGTAGCCGCCGTGGTCCCCGTGGTCCCCGTGGTCCCCGTAGCCGCCGTGGTCCCCGTGGTCCCCATGGTCCCCATGGTCGCCGCGGTCGCCGCGGCGTGGGCCGTACGCCTTCGGTGCCCTGGGATCACCCCGCGCCACGATCGCCAGGCCGCCGTCGCGCTCCACCACGGCCAGGTCGCCTGATCGGTCAGTCCGGTAGGGCGTGGCACCGATGCGTTGCAACAAAGCGAGCGTGGACGGGGCAGGGTGGCCGTAATCGTTGTCGGCTCCCACGCTGATCAGTGCCGCCCGTGCTCCCAGCGAGGCGAGGAAGGCCGGTGACTGACGGTTCGACCCGTGGTGGGGCGTCTTGAGGATGTCGGCGCGTACGGGATGCCGGCGTAACAGCTCGTCCTGGGCCTCGGTCTCCAGGTCGCCGCCGAAAAGCATCGACCCCGCCCGCCAGCGGACCCACAGCACCACGCTCGCGTTGTTGATCGTGCTTCCCTCCCCCTGCCCGTGCGCAGGGCCGCCGCCGGCCTCGGGCGCGATGACGCTCACCTCCGACGGCCCGAACCGCCAACCGGTCCCCGGCGCCACCGCCCATTCGGGGATGCGGCGGCGTGCCAGGTCGGCCGAGATGCGGGTGCTCGCCTGCGGATTCGTAGGACGGGAGCTGACGACCACCGCCCCGACTCGCCGGTTCCTCAACACCCCAGGTAGACCGTTGACGTGGTCGGCGTGCGGGTGAGTGAGCACAAGCAGCGGTACGTGCTTGATGCCGGCTCTTCGCAGGCATTTGTCCATGAGGACCGGGTCTGGTCCGGTGTCCACCACCACGCCCTGCCCGGCTCCGGCCGCGATCACCATGCCGTCGCCCTGGCCCACGTCGCACATGATCATGAGCCATTGGTCCGGCGGCCATGACCCCACGAGCGGGCGGACGACCAGCACCGCCACCAGCGCCGTTCCCGCGAGGGTCAACGCCAGCACGCGCCAAGCCCGGCGGCGAAGCACGATCATCACCACGGCCACGGTGACAGCCAGCAGGCCGAGTCCCACGAGCCCGCTCGGCCACGGGACCGTGGCGAATGGCAGATCGACGGCCCAACCGGCGACCGTGATGATCCAGCCGACGGCGTACCCGGCGGGGATGACCAGCAGCGCGGCGGCGTCCGGCCAGAGCGGCGCGACGAGCGCCGCCCCGAACCCCAGCAACGTCGCCGGCGCCACCGCCGGGGCGACGAGCAGGTTCGCGAGCAACGCCACGGGCGTCACCTGACCCGACATCAGCACGAGGACAGGCGTCACGGCCACCTGCGCCGCCGCAGGCACGGCCACCGCCTCCGCCAGCCAGCGCGGCAGCAGGAGACGGCCGCCTCCCGGTCGCGCATCCGGGTGCTCGGCGGCGTCTTCCTTGTTCGCGGTCGTCCGTGACCAGCGGTCGCGCCAGCGTGGGGCGATGAGCAGGATGCCGGCGGTGGCCGCCACCGACAGGGCGAAGCCGTAGGAGCGGGCCAGCTCGGGAGCGAACAGCGTCAACAGCAGAACGGTCGCCGAGAGCGCCGCGAATCCGTCCTTGGCGCGGCCCGTGGCCAGGGCTACGCAGGCGGCCAACCCCATGAGGAGCGCTCGCAGGACGCTCGGCGAGGGACGTGCCACCACGGCGAAGCAGAGCATGGCAAGGGCGGCGAAGCCGGCTCTCGTGGTGAGGGAGAGCCTGAGCAGGCGGGACAGCGCGAGCGTAGCGCCCGCGACGATGGCGAGGTTGGCGCCGCTCACCGCGTTCAAGTGGTTCAGGCCGGTCTCCTTGAGGTCGGCCGACACCTGGGGGTCCATGCGGGAGACGTCGCCCACCACGAGGCCGGGCAGGAGACCGCGCTGGTCCGGAGGCAACGCGTCGGCGGCGGTACGCAGGCCCGCTCGCAGACTGCCGGCCACGGTTTGGAGGGGTGACGGGGCTGTCAGTACGCGTGGTGGTCCGCGTACGAGGAGGATCGCCGCCTCCTGGTCGCCAGGGGTGGGTCTGGCGAGGCGGCCGGTGACCTCAACCTGCTGGCTCGGCAGCAGGGCACCCCATGTGCGGCCGCTGGCGAAGACGGTGATGGGGACGTTGACTGACTGGTGGCCGGTGGTCGTGGTGGCGTGCGACTGGATGGTCTTCAGGGTGGCCGGGACGACGTACCTGTCCTGGATGATCTGTTGTGGGCCTTGGTAGTGGTGCTGGGGTCTGCGTCTCGGATCGTCGGTGATCGCGATCTGGGCGGTGATGCTCGCGTTCCTGGCCGCCAGATCGGCTACTGGTCCGGTGGTGAGGGCGTGTACTCGGAGTGCGACAGAGGCTGAGGACGCGGCTGCGGCGATCAGTGAGGCTAGGACGATGTTGCGCCATCTGCGCTGCTCGGTAGTGGCATCTATCCCCGCTTGGCCTGCTTGCGGTTGTCGGGGCGTGGAGGGGCGTGTGGCGTCCTGATTCCCCCAGCGGGGGCGGCGGCGGGTGTGCCAGGCGGTTGTTCCGGCGGCCACGGCTGCGATGGCAGCGACGAGCATGCCCACGGTGGCGGAGCAGCTCAGGAGAACCAAGGCGCTGGCCCAGGCGGCCAGGGCAGGCAGCATGAGGGGCCAGGAGGGCTTGTGCTCGCTGTCCGGTGCGTGCTCGCCGTTGGAGGCGTTCGGTGAGTCCTGTTGTGACGTGGGCTTGTGTACTGATGCTGCTGCCGTGCTGATGGCGGTTGGGTGGGGATCGGACTCGGTTCGTCGGGGCGCGGTTGGCTGCGCACCTGGTGGCTGTGAGCTTGGCGGAGGGCCTTTGCGCCTGGTCATGTCAGATGCGGACCTTCGGCTTGATCTCCGCGTACTTGCGCGGGCCTATGCCGGAGACCTCGCGTAGTTGCTCGACGCTGGTGAAGCCGCCGTGGGAGTCGCGGAACTCGGCGATGCGGGCGGCGAGGACTTCTCCGACGCCTGGGAGTTGTTCGAGCTGGTCGGGGGTCGCGGTGTTCAGGTCGAGGACGGCGTCCGCCGGGCTCGCCCCGGGGACGGCAGCGGATGTTCCTGGGGCTCCTACGACGATCTGCTCGCCGTCGATCAGGCGTCTGGCGAGGTTGAGGGAGCCCGTCGCGCTGGTACGGGAGGGGCCGCCGGCGGCTGTCACTGCGTCTGCCACTCGGGTGCCTGCGGGGAGGAGATAGACGCCTGGTTTGCGGACCTTGCCGGTGACATGGACGGTCAATCTGATCGTGGCGGCGGCGGTGGGTGTCACGAGGGCGGTTGGGGTGGGGGGCGGCAGCGGTTGCGGGGTTGGCTGTGATTGCCAGACGAAGTAGACGGCGGCCGCTACCGCGACTGCTCCGATGGCGAGCAGCACGCGGAGGCCCGGCCTGCCGGGATCGAGGGTTGGGGCCCGGGAGGTCAGGGCGGCGCGGAATGCCTGGAAGGAGGGAGAGATGGGGGCGGCGGCGGTGTCGGGATGGCGCGGCGGTGGTTCGAAGGGCTGGTGGCCGCTGTCCGGCGAAGGGAAGGCGTGCTGGTCGAAGTCGTCGGTGACAGGTGGGGATCCGGCGGCTTCTGAGGTGAGGTCGTGGTCCTGGGGGCTCGTGAGTTCAGGGCCGGAGTAGAAGGGGTCGGCGTCGCGGATGGCGAGGAAGGCGTCAGGGTCGTGGGTGGGGAGGAAAGTGCCGGGGTTCGGGATGGCGGCGTAGGGAGTGCTGTCAAGAGTGGCGGTGCCGTCGCGGGAACGGCGGAAGGGGGGAGATGGGTCGGTGGGGTGGAGGGGTGCACTGTCCTGGTGGCGGTGAGTGCCGGGTATGCGGTTCTTGGCGAGCTCCTGGCCTCGGGTGGTGAGGGTTGTGAGCTTGTGCGGGGCGTGGCTGGGCGTGCGACGGTAGGGCAAGAGACGGCGGGGGCGGCGTGGAGGGTTGATGAGCGACCGTAGCCGGGATTCGGCTATGGCCCGCTCTGTGGTCGGATCGGGAGTTCGCACGGCAGAGACAGTAGGGCGGTTGCGGACGAGGCGAAGGGCCGAACGGGGTTCTGGGGATAGCGGTGACGATGGGCGTAGAGCCTGTGGATAGCGGCGCTGCACAGGCGGTTACGAGGGCTGACGGGGTCCGAACGATCCAGAGGGGTGTAGAGGTACCGAGGACGCAGTGCGATTGGGACGGAGGCTCAGAGGGCGCGAGGGCGCAGGAGAGGTGGCAGCTCAGGCTCGACTAGATGATTGATGCCAAGGGGTCTGGCTACGGTTAGTGGTCGTAGGCGATCAGAGACCGCTTGATCGGCTGGCCGGTCTTGTCGTTGTGCCAGATCACGCTGGTCAGCGCGAGGATGCGGGTCAGTACGCGGATGATGACGCCAGCGTGGGTGCGGCCGCCGTGGCGTTCCAGGTCCAGCTGGCTCTTAAGGGTCTGGTTGATCGACTCGATGGTCTGGCGCAGTGGCTTGAACAGTGCTGCGCCGGGCCGCTCGGGTTCGCTCTGACGGGCCGGGCGCAGCAGCTGCAGCTCACGCTCGGTGAGCTCGGCTTCGAAGACGCGGCCGTAGTAATGCCGATCAGCGATGATCGTCTGTTCCGGATGAGCGGCCAGGACGTCGGGTGCGGCCTGCAGCATGCCGAGCAGTACCTCGCGCTCATCGGCCTTGGCGCCGCTGAGGGCGTACAGCACCGGCAGTCCGCCCAGCGTGCACAGCAGGTGCAGCCGAAGCCCCCAGAAGTAGCGGGAGTGGGAGGCACAGTAGCCGTACTCCGCCCACCCTGCCAGCGCCGAACGCCGCGCCGTCTCCCGTGAGCGGCCGCATTCGATCGGCGTGGAGTCGGCTACCCAGACGTCGTCACTCCACAGCGAGGTGTCGGCGGCCAGTATCCGGATCATGTGCCTGACCAGGCCGCAGGCGTTGCGCAGCCGCCGGTTGTAGCCCGGCTGGCCAGACAGATGCGGGAACATCGCGCCCAACTCGGTGCGAGCGTGCCGCAGCCAGCGGCGCTCGGAGGTGAAGCCCAGCAGCGCCGACAGCACCGCCAGGGTCACCAGCTCGGCGTCGCTGAGCGTCGGCGCGATGCCGACCTTAGGCCGCCACGGAGCCAGCTGTGGCTGGGCCTTCAACACATCATCGATCTGCACGTACAGTGCGGTTGCGAGGGTGTCTAACTCTTTCGTCACACATCGAGCTTGGGCACCCTCGCCCTATCTCCGCAGCTACGCCTTGGCATCAATCATCTAGGGCTAAGGAGGGGTGACGGCTCAGGAGGGGTGACGGCTCAGGAGGGGTGACGGCTCAGGAGGGGTGACGGCTCAGGAGGGGTGACGGCTCAGGAGGGGTGACGGCTCAGGAGGCGCGCTCGGGCCTAAGAAGTGCGGCCGCTCAGGAAGCGCCAGGGCCCCAGGCGGTGCGCCGGTTCAAAGGCGCCAAGGCCCAGGAAGTGGGGCCGCTCACGAGGCGCTAGGGCCCAGGAAGTGTGGGGGCTCAAGAGGAGGCGCCAGGGCCCAGGAAGTGTGGCGGCTCAAGAGGTGTGGGGGGTGATGGTGAGGCCGAGCATGCCAGGGCCCACGTGTACGCCGATGACCGGACCGACCTCGACCACCTGAAGGTCGGCGAGGGCGGGGAGGCGTTTACGGAGGCGTTCCGCCAGGGCTTCGGCTCGGGGGCGGGCGGCCAGGTGCTGGACTGCCAGTTCCACGGGACCGTCGCCGGCCGCTTGCACCGCCAGATCCTCCAGGCGGGCGATGGCGCGCGTGGCGGTGCGGACCTTCTCCAGAAGGGAGATCTGGCCGTCCACGATGTGGAGCAGAGGCTTGATCATGAGGGCCGAGCCGAGGAGGCGGGCGGCGGCGCCGATGCGGCCGCTGCGGCGCAGGTTGTCCAGGGTGTCGACGTAGAAGTACGTCCGCGTGGACGTGGCGCAGCGGCGGGCGGCCGATGTCACCGTCTCCAATGACGCGCCTGCGGCGGCGGCGCGGGCGGCGGCCAGGACCGGGTAGCCGAGGCCCATCCCTATGGACCGGCTGTCGATCACCTCGACCGGGATGGCCGCGTCGCGGGCAGCCGCTCGTGCGGAGTCCACGGTGCCCGACATTTCGGCTGATAAGTGGATTGAGGCGATTGCAGTGACGCCTGACTCCGCGAGCGCCGCATAGCAGGCGGCGAAGCGGGCGGGCGAGGGACGGGAGGTGGAGGCCGAGCCCGAACCAGAGCCGGAGCCCAGAGCTGTGGGGGCGAAGGAGGCCGGAGGGGCCTGGTTCGGGTGGGGGGTGGGGTCCTCGTGGGGGGTGGGGTCGTCGTGGGGGGTGGGGTCGTCGTGGGGGGTGGGGTCGTCGTGGGGGGTGCCGCTGACGATCATGGTGATCGGGACCACCGTAACCCCGTCCACCTCATCAACCAGGCAGGCAGTCGAGTCGGTCACGACGGCGATTCGGGGCAAAGACGGCATACCCCGAGACTAACTACTGAACGGGCGTCCCACCCCGCCACACCCGGCGCGGCTTGAGGCCGAAGGACCAGGCGAAGGCGCCCTCGTGGTCGGCGTCCCACTGGACGATGTCGGCGAGACGGCCGGGCGCGAGGACGCCGCGGTCGGGCGCCCCGAGCACGGTCGCGCCGCCCAGCGTGGCGGCCCGCAGCGCGTCGTTGACGCTCATCCCGAACGCCGACACCGCCATCGCGATGACCAGCGACATCGAGGTGATGCCGCAGTAGCCGGGGTTGTGGTCGCTGCCGAGCGCGATCTGCACGCCGTGCTTGATCATCTGGCGGACCGGCGGGAGGTGGCCGCGCTGGAGGGCGGTGGCCGGGCAGACCACGGCGGGCACGCCGTAGCGGGACATGATGGCGATGTCCTCGTCGGACATGTGGTGCAACCCGTCGGCGGAGGCGCAGCCGAGCTCGGCGGCGAGCTGGACGGCGCCGCGGCGGGCGAAGAGGCCGGCGTGGATGCGCGGCAGCAGGCCGACGTTGCGGCCGGAGGCGAGGACCCAGCGGGATTCCTCGGTGGTGAAGTGGCCCTCGTCGCAGTAGACGTCGACGCTGTCGGCGCCGGCCGCGGCCGCGTCGGCGCACCAGGCGCCCACGGCCTCGACGTATTCGCGCTGACGGCCGAAGTATTCCGGAGGCACGACGTGCGCCGCGAGGAACGTGACGTGCACGCGCGGCATCATCGGCTCCTTCTCCAGCTCACGCAGGAGCCGCACGTCGGCGAGCTCGCCGTCGCGCGTGAGGTGGTAGCCGGTCTTGGCCTCGACGGTGGTGGTGCCGCTGAGCAGCCAGCTGCGCAGCCGCTCGCGTACGCCGTTGCACAGGGTCCACGGGTCGGTGCCGCGGGTCACGGTGACGGTCGAGCCGACGCCGCCGCCCGCCGCGGTGATCGAGGCGGCGCTGGAGCCGCCGGTGCGGATGGCCAGCTCGGCGTAGCGGTTGCCGGCGTAGACGGGGTGCGTGTGGGCGTCGATGAGGCCGGGCGTGACCAGCGCGCCGCCGAGGTTCTCCACGTGGTCGACGTCGACGATGTCGTCGACGACCCCGGGCACGCTCTGCGGCAGGTCGGGCGCCCGCCCGACCCACGCGATGCGGTCGTTGTGCACGAGGATGGCCGCGTTGCTGAGGACCTCGTTGCCGGTCCAGAGGCGGCCGATGTTGGTCAGGAGCCGAACGGTCACCGCATCACCGCCCTGCGCGAGCCCCCGCGCGAGCGCATGGCCCAGCGCACGGCCTGTGCCGCGCCCACTGAGTCCGCTCCGGGTCCGGACGACATGGGGGGTCTCCTGCTCTCATCCGCGTCTGTTGTGCGGTGACCGTATCGCCAGAGTCATGATCCGGCGATTTCAGTTCAGTTACGTTATTTCACATATCGGGCCGGTGTACAGGGTTATTCGGAAGAAAGACCAGTCATCCCCACCGTCACCCAGCCCCACCTCGTTCACGCGGCCCCCGCTGATGACTTTGACACCTTCAGTCATCATCCGAAACCCGGAAGCCGAACCTCAGCCAAGACAGCCAGACCTACGTCAGGTCTGGCCAATCGTAGCAATACCAGGGCTTCAGGGACCACTGCCGCTTTTGGGCAAGTCTGCACGCTTTGCGGCAAGACCTCCCCAGCCATGCCGTGACGTGCCCGACAATCGGACCGCCCCACCGTACCGCAGTACGGCGGGGCGCCCCGGGTGAATCGTGAAAGTGCTTCTACGAAACGCGCTCCACCGGCTTGCCCACCCGCTCCAGCTCCTGGAACAGGCTGGGCAGCACACGGGCGTGCAGGACCGTGCCGTCCTCGACGTGGTCCACGGAGAGCACCTCGCCCTCCTTGTGGGCCCGCGAGACCAGGTCGCCCCGCTCGTACGGCACCAGCAGGTGCACCTCGTGGTCGAGCCGCGGCAGCTCCCGCTCGATGAGCTCCATGAGCTCGGGGATGCCCTTGCCGGTGCGCGCCGAGACCACGATGCTGCGCCGCTCGCGCCGCGTGATGCGGTCGAGGACCTCCTGGTCGGCCGCGTCGGCCTTGTTGACCACGACGATCTCGGGGATGCCCGAGACGCCGTCGAGGTCGGCCAGCACCTCGCGCACGGCGGCGAGCTGGCCTTCGGGGTCGGGGTGCGAGCCGTCGACCACGTGCAGGATCAGGTCGGCGTCGGCGACCTCCTCCAGCGTGGAGCGGAACGCCTCGACGAGCTGGTGCGGCAGGTGGCGGACGAAGCCGACGGTGTCGGCGATCGTGAACAGCCTGCCTTCGGGCGTGCGCGCGCGGCGCACGGTCGGGTCGAGGGTGGCGAACAGCGCGTCCTCCACCAGCACGCCCGCGCCGGTGACGCGGTTGAGCAGCGAGGACTTGCCGGCGTTGGTGTAGCCGGCGATGGCCACGGCCGGGACCTCGCGCTGCTGGCGCGCTTGACGCTTGGTGTCGCGCGCGGTGGACATGCCGCCGATCTGCCGGCGGAGCTTGGCCATCCGCTCGCGGATGCGGCGGCGGTCCAGCTCGATCTTGGTCTCACCGGGGCCGCGGCCGCCGATGCCGACGCCGCCCGCCGCCCGTCCGCCGACCTGGCGGGACAGGTTGCCACCCCAGCCGCGCAGCCGCGGCAGCAGGTATTGGAGCTGCGCCAGCTCGACCTGGGCCTTGCCCTCGCGGCTCTTGGCGTGCTGGGCGAAGATGTCGAGGATCAGCGCCGTGCGGTCGATGACCTTGACCTTGACGGTGTCTTCGAGCTGGCGGAGCTGGCCGGGGGTCAGCTCACCGTCGCAGATCACGGTGTCGGCGCCGGTCGACTCCACGATGTCGCGCAGCTCCAGGGCCTTGCCCGAGCCGATGTAGGTCGCGGGGTCGGGCTTCTGGCGCCGCTGGATGAGGCCGTCGAGCACCTGGGAGCCGGCCGTCTCCGCGAGAAGCTTGAGCTCCAGCAAGGAGTTGTCTGCGTCCTCGGCGGTGCCGGAGGTCCAGACGCCGACGAGAACGACCCGTTCAAGCCGCAGCTGCCGGTACTCGACCTCGGAGACGTCCTGGAGCTCGGTGGAGAGGCCCGCCACGCGCCGCAGCGCCTGACGCTCCTCAAGGTCGAATTCCCCGGTGTCGAAGCCTGTGGTCTCGAACTCGTCGAGTGCGGTGTTTTTGTGCATTCGTGTCATCTCTATGAGGGAAACGTCTGGACACCTCGATGTCTTCCCCGATGGTGGCACGACATCCCCCGCGTAAGCACCTGGTTATCGCGCTGACACGCTGATGTTGCCCGACCCGGTGCTGACGGAGATCTTGTTCGGGGAGGAGCGGTCCTTCTTCACCGAGATCTCCACGTCGCCCGAGCCCACGTCGGTCGACACGTCGTAGGCGCCGTCGGGGACGAACAGGGAGACGTCCCCCGAACCGGCCTTGAGCCGGGCGCTGGTGGGGGCGGTGGCGTACTTGAGCTCGACGTTGCCGGAGCCGGAGTCGGCCACGACGTTCTTGCCGCTCAGGTCGGCGGCGTCCACGTCGCCGGAGGCCACGTGCACCCGTACGTCCCCGCTGAGGGCGCGCAGCGTGATGTCACCCGAACCGGTCTCCAGGTCGACGGCGAGCCCCTTGGGGACCTCGATCCTGTAGTCGACGCCGCAGGTGCCCAGGCTGGACGGGCAGGAGTAGAAGAGGGCCAGCGTGCCGCCCTCGACCTTGTGCTCGGGCGTGGGCCTGGAGTCGCCGCTCCAGCGCAGGGTCTCGGTGACGCGGACGGCCGTGCCGCCGGTCTCGGTGATCACGGCATCGCCGGAGGCGCCGTCGAGCCGCAGCTCGGTCACCCGGTCGGTCACCTCGTAGGACTTGGTGTCCTTGTTGGTGGGGCCGGCGATGGCGTCCAGTCCGCAGCCCGTCAGCAGCGCGGCCCCGGCCAGCAGGCCACCCGCGATCGCGATCGTTCTCATGGATCGATCTTCCCCCCGGCGAGCCGCCCGCGCCCATCGGGGATGTCCCCTAAGACGCCCCGGGGGACCCCCGGTCTTTGACCCGGAAGGCCGGGCAGAGTAGCGTCACTTCCACAATCCAGAATCTAATTTCCACAGAGCGGAAAAGAGGCCCGTATGGAGATCACCGGCCCGAGGCTCGACCGGTTCGACGAGATCCTCACCCCGCAGGCGCTCGACTTCGTGGCGGCGCTCCACCGGGAGTTCGACTCCAGGCGGCTGGAGCTGCTGGAGGCCCGGCAGGCGCGGCAGGCGGAGCTGTCGGCGGGCGGCACCCTCGACTTCCTGCCGGAGACGAAGGAGATCAGGGAGGGCGACTGGCAGGTCGCGTCCCCGGCGCCCGGCCTGGAGGACCGGCGCGTCGAGATCACCGGACCGGTCGACAAGAAGATGACCATCAACGCGCTCAACTCCGGCGCGAAGGTGTGGCTGGCCGACTTCGAGGACGCCAACTCGCCGCTCTGGGAGAACTGCGTGGCCGGCCAGCTCAACCTGCGCGACGCGCTCGACCGCGCGATCGACTTCGAGACCGGCGGCAAGTCCTACGCGCTGCGCCCCGACGACGAGCTGGCCACGATCGTGGTCCGGCCGCGCGGCTGGCACCTGGACGAGAAGCACGCGAACGTCGACGGGCGGCCGGTGTCGGCCTCGCTGTTCGACTTCGGCCTCTACTTCTTCCACTGCGCGCAGCGGCAGCTCGACAAGGGCAAGGGCCCGTACTTCTATCTGCCGAAGATGGAGTCGCACCTGGAGGCGCGGCTCTGGAACGACGTCTTCACCCGCGCGCAGGAGCTGCTCGGCATCCCGCACGGCACCATCAGGGCCACCGTGCTCATCGAGACCTACCCGGCCGCGTTCGAGATGGAGGAGATCCTGTACGAGCTGCGCGAGCACTCGGCGGGGCTCAACGCGGGCCGCTGGGACTACCTGTTCAGCGTGATCAAGAAGTTCCGCACCCGTGGGCGGGAGTTCCTGCTGCCGGAGCGGAACGCGGTGACGATGACGGCGCCGTTCATGCGCGCGTACACCGAGCTGCTGGTGCGCACCTGCCACAAGCGCGGCGCGCACGCGATCGGCGGGATGGCGGCGTTCATCCCCTCGCGCCGCGACCCCGAGGTCAACGCGGTGGCGCTGGAGAAGGTGCGGGCCGACAAGACGCGCGAGTCGGGCGACGGGTTCGACGGCTCGTGGGTGGCGCACCCGGACCTGGTGCCGATCTGCAGGGAGGTCTTCGACGGGGTGCTCGGCGAGCGGCCCAACCAGCTCGACCGGCTGCGCGAGGACGTCGCCGTCTCGGCCGCCGACCTGCTGTCGGTCTCCGAGACGCCGGGCGACATCACCGAGGCCGGGCTGCGCAGCAACGTGGACGTGGCGCTGCGCTACCTGGCCGCGTGGATGGGCGGCTCCGGCGCGGTGGCCATCCACAACCTCATGGAGGACGCCGCCACGGCCGAGATCTCGCGCTCGCAGATCTGGCAGTGGATCCACAACGACATCACGCTGGCCGACACGGGCGAGCGGGTGACGAAGGAGCTGGTCGAGCGGATCATCGCGGAGGAGCTGGAGCAGGCGGCCAAGGAGCCGGGGTACGACGAGAAGCTGTTCGGCCAGGCCACGGCGCTGTTCAAGGAAGTGGCGCTCGACGACGACTTCGCCGAGTTCCTGACCCTCCCCGCCTACGCCCGGATGCCGTAGAAAAGGCGTGATGGAGACACTGACGACGGCGTTGCTCTCGGTGCTGCCCCGCGATTCGGTCATCACCGATCCGGTGCGCCTGCGCACCTACGAGTGCGACGGCCTCACCTACCACCGGGCGACCCCGGGCGTGGTCGTGCTGCCGGCCACGGCCGAGCAGGTCGCCCGGGTGGTACGCCTCTGCAACGACTTCGGCGTGCCCTTCGTGGCCAGGGGCGCGGGCACCGGTCTGTCCGGCGGCGCGCTCCCCCGCGAGGACGGCGTGCTCATCGTGACCTCGAAGATGCGCGCCGTCCTGGAGATCGACCTGCCGGGCCGGCGGGCCGTGGTGGAGCCGGGCGTGACGAACCTCGCCATCACCGAGGCCGTGCGCGAGCAGGGCTACTACTACGCGCCCGACCCCTCCAGCCAGCAGGTCTGCTCGATCGGCGGCAACGTGGCGGAGAACTCGGGCGGCGCCCACTGCCTCAAGTACGGCTTCACCGTCAACCACGTCGAGGCGTGCGAGATCGTCACCCCTGACGGCGACCTGGTCACACTGGACCGGATGGACCCCGGCTACGACCTGCTGGGCGCGTTCATCGGCTCGGAGGGCACGCTCGGCATCGCCACCAAGATCACGGTACGGCTCAGCCGGGCGCCGGAGGCCGTCACCACGGTGCTGGCCGCGTACGAGAGCATCGAGCAGGGCGGCCAGGCGGTCTCGGAGATCATCGGGGCGGGCATCGTGCCGGCCGCGATCGAGATGATGGACGCGCTCGCCATCGAGGCGGCCGAGGCCGCCGTGGCCTGCTCCTACCCCGAGGGCGCCGGGGCGGTGCTGATCGTGGAGCTGGACGGGCCGGCGGCGGAGGTGGAGCGGCAGTTCGCGCGGCTCAGGGAGATCTGCGCGGGCGCGTTCGAGCTGCGCGTGGCGGCGGACGCGGCCGAGCGGGCGGCGATCTGGAAGGGCCGCAAGTCGGCGTTCGCGGCGGTGGGCCGCATCAGCCCGGCCTACATCGTCCAGGACGGCGTGGTGCCGCGCACGGCGCTGCCCGGTGTGCTGGCCGCCATCGACCGGATCTCGGCCGAGCACGGCATCAGAGTGGCGAACGTCTTCCACGCGGGCGACGGCAACCTGCATCCGCTGGTGCTGTTCGACGACGCCGAGCCGGGCGCGGGCGAGCGGGCCGAGGTGGTGTCGGGCGCGATCCTCGACCTGTGCGTCGAGCACGGCGGCTCGATCACCGGGGAGCACGGCGTCGGCGTGGACAAGGCGCGCTACATGCCGCGGATGTTCAGCGCGACCGATCTCGACACCATGCAGCTCGTCCGGTGCGCGTTCGACCCGGAGGGCCTGGCCAATCCGGGCAAGGTGTTCCCCACGCCGCGCCTGTGCGGCGAGGTGCCGGGCGTGCGCAAGGGCGTTCATCCGCTGGTCGAGTCGGGGAAGGCGGAGCAGTTTTGATCGAGGGTGTGACGGTCGGGCAGGCGGGCCCCGAGGACGCCGTCGGCGGCGTGCTCCCCCGGTGGGTCGCGCTGCCCGAGAGCGTCGAGGAGGTCGCGGCGGTGCTGCGGGCCTGCGCCGAGCGGGACCTCGCGGTGGTGCCCGCGGGCGGCGGCACGAAGCTGCACTGGGGGGCGCCACCGGAGCGCTGCGACGTGCGGCTCGACCTGAGCCGTCTCGACAAGATCCTGGAGCACGCGGCGGGCGACCTGGTGGTCCGCGCGCAGGCGGGGGTGAGGATGGGCGCCCTGGCCGCCGCGCTCGCGGACGAGGGCCAGGAGCTGGCGGTCGACGCGCCCGAGGACGCGACGGTGGGCGGGACGCTGGCCACCGGGGCCGCCGGCCCGCGCGCCTTCCGCTACGGCACCCCGCGCGACCTGCTCATCGGCGTCACGGTGGTGCTGGCGGACGGCACGGTCGCCCGCTCGGGCGGCAAGGTCGTCAAGAACGTCGCGGGCTACGACCTCGGCAAGCTCTTCACCGGCTCCTACGGCACGCTCGGCGTCATCGCCGAGGCCACGTTCCGGCTGCACCCGCTGCCCGCCGCGCGGCGCTGGGTGCGCGCCGAGGTCGGGGCGGCGGACCTGCCGGGGATCGCGGCGGCGCTGGCCGCCTCGCAGGCCGAGCCGAGCGCCGCCGAGGTGGACCGGGCGGAGCCGGGCGCGCGCCCGGTGCTCGCGGTGCTGGCCGAGGGCGCGGCGGCGGAGAGCCGGGCGGCGGCGCTGCGCGAGCTGGTGGGCGGCGGCGAGATCTCCGACGCGCCGCCCCCGTGGTGGGGGCTGGTCTCCCGGGACGAGACGCTGGTCGAGGCGCGGTTCCCCGCCACGGGCCTGGCGGCCGTGCTGGAGGCGGCCGAGCGGGCCGGGCTGGCGCTGCGCGGGTCGGTGCTGTCCGGGCGGGTGCTGCTGGCGCCGGCCGCACCTGTGGAAGCCGAGGTCCTGGCCGGGTTGCGGCGACGGGTGGAGTCCGCGGGCGGGCGGGTGAACGTGCTGGCCGCGCCGCACGCCGGGCTCGACCGGTGGGGGCAGGTGAGCGCGCTGCCGCTGATGCGGCGCGTCAAGGAACGGTTCGATCCCGGGCGCAGGATGTCTCCCGGCCGGTTCGTGGGAGGCATCTGAGCATGGACCCCAAACTGATCAACGACTGCGTGCACTGCGGGTTCTGCCTGCCGACGTGCCCGACGTACGTGCTGTGGGGCGAGGAGATGGACTCGCCGCGCGGGCGCATCCACCTGATGAAGCAGCACGTCGAGGGCACGCCGGTGACGCCGGAGATGGCCGGGCACTTCGACGCCTGCCTCGGCTGCATGGCCTGCGTGACCGCCTGCCCGTCGGGCGTGCGCTACGACCGGCTGATCGAGCTGACCCGGGTGGAGGTGGAGCGGCGGCACGAGCGCGACCCCCAGGAGCGGGCGGTGCGCGGCATCGTGTTCAGCCTCTTCCCCTATCCGCGCCGGCTGCGGCTGACGCGGCCGCTGACGCCGCTCGCCCGGCGCATGGCCGGCTACGTCGGCAGGGCCAACCCGAGCCTCGGCGCGATGGCCGCGCTCGCGCCCCGCGTCGAGCGGCGCGAGCGGCTGCCGCGCGTGGTGCGGGCCAGGGGCGAGCGCCGGGCCGTGGTCGGCATGCTGCTCGGCTGCGTGCAGCGCGAGTTCTTCCCGCAGGTCAACGCGGCCACGGCGCGGGTGCTGTCGATGGAGGGCTGCGACGTGGTGATCCCGCCCCGGCAGGGCTGCTGCGGCGCGCTCAGCGTGCACGCCGGGCGCGAGGAGCAGGCCAGACGGCTGGCCCGGCGCACGGTCCGGGCCTTCGAGCGGGCCGGGGTGAGCACGGTCGTGGTCAACTCGGCGGGCTGCGGCTCCTCGATGAAGGAGTACGGCGAGCTGCTGGGCGAGGAGCCCCGGTTCGAGGTGCGCGACCTGTCGGAGTTCCTGGCCGAGCTGGGGCCGGTCGCCGAGCGGCATCCGCTGCCGCTCACCGTCGCCTACCACGACGCCTGCCACCTGGCCCACGCCCAGGGCGTACGGTCGCAGCCACGCGAGCTGCTGGCCGGCATCCCCGGGCTGGAGGTGCGCGAGATCCCCGAGTCGGCCATCTGCTGCGGCTCGGCCGGCACGTACAACATCTTCCGCCCCGAGGCCGCCCGCGAGCTCGGCGACCGCAAGGCGAAGGCGGTCGGCTCGACCGGCGCGGAGCTGCTGGTGTCGGCCAACCCGGGGTGCACGATGCAGATCGCGGCCGCGATGCGGCGGGCGGGCGACGACATCCGGGTGGCGCACACGGCCGAGGTCCTCGACGCCTCCCTGCGCGGGGTGAGCCTGTGAGCGTCCAGTCGGTGGAGCGGGCGCTCGACGTGCTGGAGGCGCTGGCCGAGCACGGGGGCGAGGCGGGGCTGTCGGAGATCGCGGCGCACACGGGGCTGCCATACGGCACGATCCACCGGCTGCTGCAGACCCTGCTCGCCCGCGGCTACGTACGCCAGGAGGCCGACCGGCGCTACGCGCTCGGGGGCGGGCTGGTGCGGCTCGGCGGGGTCGCGGAGGGCATGGTCGGGGTGCGGGCGCAGCCGTACCTGGAGAAGATGGTGGAGCTGTCCGGCGAGACGGCGAACCTGGCCGTGCTCGAAGGCGACTTCATCGTCTACGTGGCGCAGGCGTCCTCGCCGCGCCGGCTGCGGATGTTCGCCGAGGTGGGGCGGCGGGTGCTGCCGCACAGCACGGCGGTGGGCAAGGTGCTGCTGGCGGGGCGGCCCCCGCGGGAGGCGGTCGCGGTGTTCGAGCGCACCGGCATGCCCCGCCGCACCCCCAACACCATCACCGAGATCGACGCCATGCTCGCCGAGCTGGCGGCGGTGCACGAGCGCGGCTACGCCATGGACCTCGGCGAGGAGGAGCTGGGCGTGCACTGCATGGCGGTGCCGGTACGCGACGGCGAGCGGGTGGTGGCGGCCATGTCGGTCTCGGGGCCGGCCGAGCGGATCGACGCGCTGGACCGGACGGAGCTGGCCGAGGGGCTGGGGAAGATCGCTCTCGACTTCGGCAGGGAGTTCGGCCCGCACTCCTAGTAACCTGTTGCGCCATGAGCAACAGCACGACGGTCCAGTCGGTCGACCGGGCCATCGCGATCCTGGAGATCCTCGCCCGCGAGGGCGCCACCCGGGTGACCGACCTCGCGGCGGAGCTCGACGTGCACAAGTCCACCGCGTTCCGGCTGCTCGCGGCGCTGGAGCAGGGCGGGCTGGTGGAGCAGAGCGGCGACCGGGGCCGTTACCGGCTCGGGTTCGGGGTGATCAGGCTGGCCGGCGCGGCCAGCGCCCAGCTCGACCTGGCCCGCGAGAGCCGGCCCGTGTGCCTGCGCCTGGCCGCGGCGGTCGGCGAGACCGTCAACGTCGCGGTGGCGCAGGACGGGGCCACGGTCAACATCAGCCAGGTGCGCGGCCCGGCCGCGATCAGCGGCCACAACTGGGTGGGCCAGCGCACCCCCTCCCACGCCACCTCCAGCGGCAAGGTGCTGCTCGCCTTCGGCGCGCTGCGGCTGCCCGGCGGCGAGCTGGAGCGCTACACCCCGCGTACGATCACCGCGCCGGACGCGCTCGGGCTGGCCGAGATCAGGGAGCGCGGCTGGGCGGTCACCGTGGAGGAGCTGGAGGTCGGGCTCAACGCCGTGGCCGCGCCGGTGCGCGGCGGTGACGGGACCGTGGTGGCCGCGGTCAGCGCGTCCGGGCCGTCCTACCGGCTGACGCCGGAGCGGCTGCCCGAGGTGGGCGAGCTGCTGGCCCGGGGCGCTCAGGAGATAAGCGAGCGCATCGGCTATTACGGTTGAGTCATGTGCAGGAGCATCAAGACCCTCCGTCCTCCTTACGTCGAGAGCGTCAGCGAGGACGACGTGCGCGCCGCGGCGCTGCAGTACGTCAGGAAGATCTCCGGATTCCGCGCGCCGGCCGCGCACAACGCCGAGGCGTTCGACCGTGCGGTCGAGGCCGTCACCAGGGCGTCCGAGGAGCTGCTCGGCGCGCTCGAGGTACGCGGGAGCCGTTGACGCGGCTCCCGCGCGGACGTCAGCAGGGCGTCTCGACGAAGACCGGGATGCCGCGGGTGCCCCACATGGAGCGGTTGCCGGCGCAGTCCTCGTAGAGCTCTCCGACGACGGTCGTGTACGTGCCGTCGGAGTAGAACGTGGTCACGCAGTAGTGGTCGATCCTGCATGCGCGGGCCTGGGCCGGTGACGCGGTGGCGGCCGTGACGGCGGCGGCGGCGAGCAGAGTGGCGAGCAGAGTGGCGAGGACGCGGCGGATCATCGGCGGTCCCTTCCGTCGTTGAGGGGGGTCGCTCCGATGATCGCCCCGCGACGGCCGGTTGAAAAGGTCAGCCGTGGAGCAGGACCGGCCGGCCCGCCGAACAGCCGATCGTCAGCTCGATCTCCTCGCCCTCGCGCGGCTCGAACTCGACCTTCGCCTCGGCGGCCGGCCCCGGCTCGACGCCGTCGACCGAGTAGTCCTGGGCAGGGCTCCACGAGCGCAGCGTCACCAGGCCGCCGTCGCAGGAGGCGATGACCGTGCCGCCCGCGCTGCGGATGAGCCTGCCCTGCTGGGTGCTTTCCGGCGCGGCGGCCGGCGTGGCGGCGGCGCGTACGGTGGCGGTGGCGAGCGCGGCGGCCGCGTCCTCCTCGGACAGGACGTGCCCCGAGGCGCCGGTGACCCCGGTGCCGACGAGCCCGAGCACGGCCAGGGAGGTCCCGGTCGCGACGACGGCGGTGGCGGCCCATGCCAGCAGGTATCTCTTCATCCCCGCCAGCTTCCCCCACGTCGGGCTAAGACCGGGTTAAAGGGAGGCTAAGGCGTCCCAAGACAGGGTCAGTGAGCGGCTACGTTCGTGCTATGGCCGACATTCTGCTCATCGAGGACGACGTGGCGATCCGCACGGCGCTCAGCCGGGGGCTGCGGGAGCTGGGGCACGCGGTGTCCTCCTCGCCGACCGCCCTCGACGGGCTCAAACTGGCCGTGCAGGACCGGCCCGACCTCATCGTGCTCGACCTGGGGCTGCCCGACCTGGACGGGGTGGAGCTGCTGCGGATGCTCCGGGCGGTCAGCCGGGTGCCGGTCATCGTGGCGACCGCCCGCGACGGGGACGCCGAGATGGTGCCCGTGCTGGACGCGGGGGCCGACGACTACGTGGTCAAGCCGTACAGCGCGGCGCAGCTCGACGCCCGGGTACGTGCGGTGCTGCGGCGGGCGGGCGGGTCGGCGCCCGAGCCGCTGGCGGTTGGGGAGCTGCGGGTGGATCCGCGGGCGCGTACCGCGACGCTGGACGGCACGCAGCTCGACCTGACGCCGCGCGAGTTCGACGTGCTGCACTACCTGGCGGCGCGGCCCGGCGAGGTGGTGACCAAGCGGGAGCTGCTGACCGAGGTGTGGCAGCTCCCGTACGGGGGCGCCGACAAGACCGTGGACGTGCACCTGTCCTGGCTGCGCAGGAAGCTCGGCGAGACCGCGGCCGAGCCCCGCTACCTGCACACCGTGCGCGGGGTCGGCGTCAAGCTGGTCGAGCCGGCATGAGGCGCTGGCTGGCGCTGCTGGTGGCGGCCACCACGTCGCTGGTGCTGATCGCGCTGCTGGTGCCGATGGCGGTGCTCATCAGGTCCGTGGCCGAGAACGGCGCCATGGACCGGGCGCTCACCACGGCCGGGTCCGTGGCGGTCGCCGTCGGCACGCCGGACCTGCCGCTCGCGGTGGAGCAGGTGGCGCGGCCGGTGACGGTGTTCCTGCCGGACGGCACCACCCTCGGCGCGCGGGCCGAGCGCTCGGCCGCGGTGCGGCTGGCCGCCACCGGGCGCAGCGTGACCGCCGAGGCCGACGACGGCAGGGAGGTGCTGGTCTCCGCCCAGTCGCCCGAGGGCACGGCGGTGATCAGGGTGTTCGTGCCGGAGTCCGAGCTCATGCGGGGCGTGCGCGAGGCGTGGGCCGCGCTGCTCGCGCTGGGGCTGGGGCTGGTGGTGCTCGGGATCGTGCTGGCCGACCGGCTGGCGCAGGCCGTGACCCGGCCGGTGGACGGCCTCGCCCGCGTCTCGCACCGGCTGGCCGGCGGTGACCTCGCCGCGCGGGCCGAGCCGGGCGGGCCGCCCGAGGTGCGCTCGGTGGCGCTGGCGCTCAACCACCTGGCAGGGCGGATCGACGAGCTGCTGGTCGCCGAGCGGGAGTCGGTCGCGGACCTGTCGCACCGGCTGCGTACGCCGCTGACCGGCCTCCGGCTCGACGTCGAGTCGCTGCGCGACCCCGAGGAGGCGGCGCGGCTCCAGGCCCGGGTGGACGCGCTGGAACGGGCGGTGAGCGCGCTCATCACCGAGGCGCGCAACCGCACGGCCGACCGGGAGTCGTGCGAGGCGGGCGCCGTGGTGCGCGAACGGGTGCGGTTCTGGTCGGTGCTGGCCGAGGACCAGGGGCGCGAGGTCGAGGTGACGCTGCCCGGCGAGCCGCTGAGCGTCGCCGTACGGGCCCAGGAGCTGGCGGCGTGCGTGGACGCGCTGCTGGGCAACGTCTTCGCGCACACGCCCGAGGGCGCCGCGCTGTCGGTACGGCTGGCCGGGCACCCGGACGGCGCGCTGCTGACCGTGGAGGACGCCGGGCCGGGGTTCGACCCCGCGCTGCTGGAGCGCGGCATCAGCGGCGGCGGCTCGACCGGGCTGGGGCTGGACATCGTCCGGCGTACGGCCGAGTCGTCCGGCGGCCGGCTGGCCGTCTCCTCGCCGTCCGGGGGCGGGGCGCGTGTTGAGGTGGTTTTAGGAGCCGCTTAGCGCGCGGTTATCGGCGTTCGCGATGTCCTTGGGTCATGCGAAACACGAAGAAGTTCATCGTCATCGGTGCCGGGGCCGTCACGCTGCTGGCGGGTGGCGGAGCCGCCGCCTACGCCGCGACCGCCGCGCCCACCGCCCCCAAGATCACCGCCGAGAAGGCCATCGAGCTGGCCCACCAGCAGGTCCAGGGCGCCTGGGTGAGCGAGGTGGACCACGACGACTCGGGCAAGTGGGAGCTGGAGCTCGTCAAGGGCGACCAGGTGCACGAGGTCGACGTGGACGCCGCCAGCGGCAAGGTGACCGCGCACGCCCCCAAGGCGGCCGACAAGGACGACGACGGCAACGGTGACGACAACGGCGGCGACCGCGACGACGACTGACCCTGCCCGGCTGAGATCCCCTTATGGAACGTCCCGCCCGCCTCCCCCGCTCACGGGGGCGGCGGGCGGTCCCGTGTCCGGAGGGGTCAGCGCGTGAGGCGGTTCAGGTAGGCATAGCAGGGGTCGCGGCGGAAGTCGTGGAAGGTCGCGCAGGGGTCGATCGGGGTCCCGGGATGCGCGGGGCGCGGCTCCTCGCGCGGGGCCTCCGGGGGAGGCTGCGGCGTGGGAGAGCCCGTACGGCGGGGGCCCGGCGGCGGGGCGGCGGGCTCGGGGCCCGGCGGCCGGGCAGGCTCGGCGCCACGCGGGCGCGGCTCTGCCGGCGGTCTGGGCTCTGCCGGCGGTCTGGGCTCTGCCGGCGGTCTGGGCTCCGTCGGCCGCCTGGGCGCCGCCGGTGGCCCCGGCTCCGCCGGCCGGAGCGCGGAAGGGGCGGGCAGCGCTCCCGGTGAAGGCCGCGCGCCCGGGACGGACCGCACTGACGCGAGGTCCGGGAAGGGCGGGGTGTCCGCCGGCGCTCCCGGGGAGGGCACGGCACGCACCCAGGGAGCCGGAACCGGCGTTCTCACCGCGAATTGGAGCGTTCCATCGTCATCCGGTGGAGATGCGATCAATGTCATACGAGTGACGCGCGGCGTGCTGTCCGATGAATGCGATCTTGCGGAAATCGGCGTTTCCCCTTGGTTTTCCGGCGTACTTCGGAGGGCCGGACCAGGTGCGCCGCTGAATGCCAGGAATATGCCGACAACCGCGGTGGCGAGGACTCCGGCCGCTCCGGCGACCGACCCGAGGCGACCCCGGCTACCAGCAGAAATGGATCTAAGGGGGGACAAGTCGTGATTCCTTTGTGATTGGTGTGCGAGCATTCCGTCGATGCGGCTAGTGTGGTCCATCACCCGCGGAAGCCGGCGAGCTTTCCCCGATACGACCGCGAGGAGCTGCACCCTCATGCAAGATCCGACCGCACCGGATCACCACGAGATCCTGACCGGACCGGGCGATTCACGCCCGGCGAAGAACAATCGCGGCGCCGCCCGCCAGAAGAAGACCAAGAAGACCGCCGCCATCGCGGCCGGAGTGCTCGTCGCGCTGATCGCGGCGGGCGGCGCGGGCTACGTGGTGGCCTCCGGCGACTCCACCCCCGGCACCCAGCAGGAGGCCGGGCCGTCACAGGGCACCGGCGGCGACGACAGCGCCCAGGACGACCTCCAGGACGACCTTCAGGACGACGCCGCCGACGACGCCACCATGGGCGACGCCCGCACCGACGCCCCCGACGACGGCCTGCCCGACGACGGCAGCATGGGCGACGCCGCCACCGACCCGGGCCGCGCGGCCGACACGGGTTCGACCGGCACGGGCACCTCCACGAGCCGCGACTCCGCCAGCGGCGCCGGCGCGAAGCAGACCGGCGACGGCAAGAAGGCCACCACCTCGCCCACCAAGGCCCCGCAGTCCTCCGAGGCCGACAGTCCGGCCGACGGGCCCGGGGGCCTGGTCTCCGGCCAGTGCGCCACCAGCGGCTGCTGAACCGCCTCCGCTGACGCCGGAAGGCGGCAGGGGCGAAGTGGTCCGGAGGTTATGGCCATCATTGGACCTTCGAGACAGGCCACCTCGCGCCTAGGGTCAGGGGCATGACGACGATCGACGACGCCGGTGTCCTCCGTGGGCTGCATGTGCCCGGAACGCCCGTGATCCTGCCCAACGTCTGGGACGCCGCCTCCGCGCGCGCCGTCCAGGAGGCCGGCTTCCCCGCCGTGGCGACCGGCAGCGCCGCCGTCGCCCGGGTCCTCGGCCACGAGGACGGCGAGCGCGTCCCGGTGGACGAGATGATGTCCGCCGTGGCCCGCATCGCCCGCGCGGTGGACGTGCCGGTCACCGCCGACGTCGAGCGCGGCTACGGTCTCAAGCCCGCCGAGCTGGCCGAACGCCTCCTGGCGGCCGGCGCGGCCGGCTGCAACCTGGAGGACAGCGACCCGCGCACCGGCGAGCTGATCGAGCCGGGCGAGCAGGCGGACTTCCTGGCAGAGGTGCGGGCGGCGGCGGGCCAGGCACTGGTGATCAACGCCCGCGTGGACACCTACCTGCACGGCTCGACCTCACGGGAGCAGGCGCTCGCGCGGGCGGAGCGCTACCTGGAGGCGGGGGCCGACTGCGTCTACCCCATCACGCTCGCCGACGAGGACGAGATCCGCGCCCTGGTGACCGCGCTCGGCGGCCGGCCCGTGAACGTGCTGTTCCGGCCGGGCGCGCCGAGCCTCGCGCGGCTGGCCGAGCTGGGCGTGGCGCGCGTCAGCTTCGGGGCCGGCCTGCACCGGCTCGCCCACGCCCACACCGTGGCGCTGCTGGCCAAGGTCAAGGCGGGCGGCAGCCCCTTCTGAGCGGCCCTCGCGAGCGGCGGGCGGTGACGGGCCGCGTACGCTTGCGCTCGTGCTTGCCGCCGCGGCCGTCTGCCCGCAAACCCCGCTGATCGTGACCGGGATGCCCCGGCTCCGCGCCGCCTGCGACGCCGCCGTCCAAGGCGTGCTCGCCGCCCGTCCCGACGTGCTGATCGTGGTGGGCGGGGCCGCGGAAACCGAGGCGTACGCGGGCGGCGCGGCGGGCAGCCTGCGCCCCTGGGGCCTGGACGCCGGCGCGGGCACGGGCGAGCCCGTCCTGCCGCTGTCGCTGACCGTGGGCCGCTGCCTCCTCGACGGGCACGTGCCCCACGCCTGCCAGGCCGTGGGCTTCGACGCCGCGCCGGCCGAGTGCCTGGCGCTCGGCGAGAAGCTGGCCGCGTCCGGCGAACGGGTGGGGCTGCTGGTGCTCGCCGACGGCTCGGCCTGCCTGACGCCGAAGGCGCCCGGCAGGTACGACGAGGCCGCCGGCCCGTTCGACGACCGGGTGGCGCGGGCGCTCGACGCCGCCGACCCGGCCGCGCTCGCCGCACTCGACCCAGCGGAGGCCGACCGGTTGTGGGCCACCGGCCGCGCCGCCCTCCAGGTGCTCGCCGGGGCCGCCACCGGCGCCACGCCGCGCGGCAGGCTGCTGGAGCGCGACGCCCCCTACGGCGTCGGCTACTTCGCCGCGCTGTGGGACTGACGCCGCGGCACCGGCACCTTCATGAGGTCGCGGGCCAGCACGACCTCCCCGTCGTAGCTGCGCCGCACCTCGGCGACGAACGCGGGCTCGTCGTCGAAGCCGTACCGTTCGGAGAAGTGCGTGAGCACCAGCCGCCGCACGCCCGCGTCGGCCGCCACGAGGCCCGCCTCGTACGCCGTCAGGTGCCCGTACTCCTTGGCGAGCGCGCTCTCCCCCGACAGGAACGTGGCCTCGATGACCAGCAGGTCGGCCCCGTTGGCCAGCTCGAAGACGGTGTCGCAGAGCCGGGTGTCCATGACGAAGGCGACGGCCTGCCCCGGCCGGGGCTCGCTGCACTCCTCCAGCGTGACGCCGCGTACGGAGCCCTTGCGCTGCAGCTCGCCGACCTCGGGGCCGCGGATGCCGTGGGCGGCGAGCCTGGCGGGCAGCATGCGGCGGCCGGGCGGCTCCTGGACGCGGTAGCCGTACGACTCCACGGGGTGGGACAGGCGGCGCGCGGTCAGCGGCCCGATCGCGGCCAGCGGGCCGGAGACGGGATGCTCGGAGATCACGTCGGTGTCGGCGAAGGCGGCGGCGTGCCGCAGCCGCCGCCAGTACGTCGTCCCGGAGGCCGGGAACACCGCCCGCACCGGATGCCGCACCCGGTCGCGGGCGATGCGCTGCACGACGCCGGGGACGCCGAGGCAGTGGTCGCCGTGGAAGTGCGTGACGCAGAGCCAGTGCACGTCGTTCGCGCGCGCCCCGGCGTGCACCATCTGCCGCTGCGTGCCCTCGCCGGGGTCGAAGAGGAAACCCTGACCGTCCCAGCGCAGAAGGTAGCCGTTGTGGTTACGGTGTCGGGTGGGAACGGCGCTGGAGGTGCCGAGCACCACGAGCTCACGAGAGGACATGATGACCATCACTGAGACCGGCGCGGCGGGCACGGTGGCGCTGGCCGAGGTGCCGACGCCGGTGGGCGCGTTCACGCTGGCCGTCACGGAGACGGGACTCGTGGCGTCGGGCTGGGGCTCCGGCGCGGGCCTGGCGGAGCGGCTCGGGCTGGTCGAGGTGCATGATGCGGATCGTACGGCCTCGGCCGTCGCCGAGCTCGACGCGTATTTCGCCGGGGAGCTGCGCGCCTTCCGCACGCCGATCGACTGGCGGCTGATGGCGGGGTCGCGGCTGCGGGTGCTCCAGGCGCTGCACGCGGTGCCGTACGGGTCCGCCGTCACCTACGGCGAGCTGGCGAAGCTCAGCGGCACGAGCGTGCCCGCCCGGGGCATCGGCTCCATCATGGGCTCCAACCCGATCCCGATCATCGTGCCCTGCCACCGGGTGATCGCGGGCACCGGGCTCGGCGGGTTCAGCGGCGGCGTGGGCGTGGAGACCAAGCGGTGGCTGCTCACCCACGAGGGCTACCTGCAGCCGACCCTGCTGGATCTCTGAGCGGCTCGGACACCCCCCGGCCTCCGACAGACTGGTGCGTGTGCGCCAGCAGCCTGTCATCGCCGTCGTCGGCCCCACCGCGGCCGGGAAGTCCGACCTCGCCGTGGAGCTCGCCCTCCGCCTCGGGGGCGAGTGCGTCAACGCCGACTCCATGCAGCTCTACCGGGGCATGGACATCGGCACCGCGAAGCTGACGCCCGCCGAGATGCGCGGCGTGCCGCACCACCTGCTGGACATCTGGGACGTCACGGTCACCGCGAGCGTGGCCGAGTACCAACGGCTGGCGCGTGAGGTGTTCGACAAGGTCGCGACGCCGGTGCTGGTCGGCGGCAGCGGCCTCTACGTCCGGGCGGCGCTCGACGACCTGGAGTTCCCCGGCACCGACCCCGAGATCCGGGCCCGGCTGGAGGCCGAGCTGGCCGAGCGCGGCCCGGCCCCGCTGTACGAGCGGCTGCGCGGCCTCGACCCGGCCGCCGCCGCGGCGATCCTGCCCGGCAACGGCCGCCGCATCGTGCGGGCGCTGGAGGTGATCGAGCACTCGGGCCGGCCGTTCTCGGCCACGATGCCGTCGTACGACGCCCTCTACCCGAGCGTCCAGATCGGCCTGGACGTGCCGCGCCCCGAGCTGGACGAGCGGATCGAGCTCCGGGTGGACCGGATGTGGGCGGCGGGCCTGGTGGAGGAGGTGCGCGCGCTGCTCGGTCAGGGCCTGGCCGAGGGCCGTACGGCCGGCCGCGCGCTCGGCTACGCGCAGGTGATCCGTTTCCTGAACGGCGAGTGGAGCGAGGAGCAGGCCCGGGCCGAGACGGTGCGGGCGACCAGGCGTTTCGCCCGCCGCCAGGAGTCGTGGTTCAGGCGCGATCCGCGGGTGCGGTGGCTGCCGTACGACGCCCCTGATCTTGTCGAGCGCTCCCTCGCCGAGCTCCCCGGACACCCCGCACCCTAAACTTGCAATATGCGCTTCCTGAAGGGTCACGGCACCGAGAACGACTTCGTCATCCTGCCCGATCACGACGGCGAGCTGGACGTGACGGCCGCGCTCGTCGCCAGGATCTGCGACAGGAGGGCGGGACTCGGGGCCGACGGCGTGCTCCGGGTGGTGCGCACCAAGCGGAGCCACGAGGTGGCCGGGCAGGCGTCCGCCGCGGAGTGGTTCATGGACTACCGCAACGCCGACGGCAGCATGGCCGAGATGTGCGGCAACGGCGTGCGCGTCTTCGCCCGCTACCTCATCGACGCGGGACTCGCCGACTCCTCCGGGTTCGCCGTCGCCACGCGGGGCGGCCTGCGCCAGGTCCACCTGGAGCCGAACGGCGACGTCACGGTCGACATGGGCAAGCCGAACGTGCTCGGCGAGAGCACGGCCCACGTGGGCGGCATCGACTATCCCGGCATGCGGATCGACATGGGCAACCCGCACCTGGCCTGCCCCATCGGCGATCCGGTCGCCCAGCTCGACCTCACGCACCAGCCCGGCTTCGACACCGGCGTCTTCCCGAGCGGCGTCAACATCGAGCTGTTCAACCCAGTGGGCGTCAGCCGCGCGGTGATGCGCGTCTTCGAGCGCGGCTCGGGAGAGACCCGCGCGTGCGGCACGGGCGCGGTGGCGACGGCGGTCGCGGCGGCGGCCCTGTCGGGCGACACCACCGGCACGTGGACGGTGGAGGTGCTCGGCGGCACGCTCACCGTCATCCTCGAAGAGGAGACGAGCTACCTGTCCGGGCCGGCGGTGATCGTGGCCAGCGGCGAGCTCATGCTTGCAGAATGATATTCTGCTGAGGCATGCTGGGTCTTATTCCCGAACCGAGAGGTGGGGCATGGCAGACCCGCGCACGACCGCAGTCCAGGTGAAAGCGCCCATCGGGCAGCTCGGCGGCGGCTTCATGGTCTCCCGGGAGGCCAAAGCCGCCTGCGAGGAGCACGGCCTCGGCCCCCGCGAGCTCTACTTCCGCGGCCGCTGCGGCGTGCTCGGCGAGTGCGACGCCGACGTGGTCCACTCCGTCGCCGTCTTCTTCCCGCGCGAGCACGTCGAGGAGAGCTGGAACGGCGGCCGCAAGCTCGCCGCCGACCGCGCCGTCGAGGTCTACGCCGAGGTGTGCCGCGCCTGGGGCCGGCGCAAGCTGGGCGGATACGAGGGCTGCGCCAGGATCGCCGAGCTGCTGGAGCCGGTGGTCGCCGCGGCGTCGTCCGTGGGCGCGCCGCTGTTCGCCGGCTGGCGGGCGGTGCCGCTCGCCGACGACCCGCCGGCCCGCGCCGTCCAGCTCATGCACTGCGTACGTGAACTGCGCGGCGGCCTGCACGCCAACGTCGTGCTCGCCGCCGGGCTGCACCCGCTGGAGGCCACGCTCGCCGCCGAGCACGACACGACCCCGTTCGGACAGGCCACCGGCACCCGGATCGCCCAGTTCTTCTCCTGGCCGGAGCCCTACCCCGAGCCGACTCCTGAGCTCATGGCCCGCCGGGCCGAGGCCGAGGAGCGCACCGACGATCTCATGGCGCCGGTCTTCTCCGTGCTCGGCGCCAGCGAATCGGACGAGCTGATCGGCCTTCTGCGTTTTGGGCACGCTCGTTGACCTGGCAGACTGACTGCCCATGGACGTGGACATCTGGGCCTGGGTCGGCGACACCCAGCAGCAGCTTTCCGAGGCGGGCAACGTTGGCCTCGCCATGGCGCTGGGAGACCTTCCCGCACAGGCCTATGAGGGCCGATACCCGCAGCTCGACGTCATGGCCCCCGCCATCGCGCAGCAGGCCGAGACCCTTGAGCTGCCCTGGCTGGAGTTCTACGCCCGCTACTGGCACCTCGTCGGCCGCATCGGCGACCGCGCCCAGGGCGCGGTCGCGCTCGACGACGCGCGGCAGCTGCTGGCGTTCGCCCAGCGCGAAGACGTGCGCGAGTGCCCGTCCGCCCCGGCGGCGGTCGAGGCCCTCGCCATCGCCCTGGCCAACACCGACGGCCCCGGCTACGCCACCGAGCGCCTGGAGACGCTGGGCGCCCACCTGGAGGCCCTGAGCCCCGAGCGGCCCGCCTTCACCGGCCTCGTCACCCAATACGTCGCCGCGCTGATCGACGCCGGCAAGGCGGACGAGGCCGTCAGCTACGCCGAGTCCGCCACCGAGCGGCTGCGCACCGCCGGCCGCGCGCCGAGCTGGGAGCTCGGCGCCGAGCACGCCCGCGCGCTGCTGGCCGCGGGCCGCGCCGAGGCCGCGCTCGACGCCCTGCAGGCCGCCTCCGGCCACCAGCCCGACGACCCGGTGGCCAAGGAGCACCGCGACGGCGTGCGCCGGGCGCTGATCCTCGCCACGCTCGGCCGGGTCGCCGAGGCCGTCGACGCGCTGCCCGACCTCGACGTGGTCGGCGAGCACCCGCGCGTGTTCGTCGAGTGGTCGCGCGCGGTCGCCCTGATGGCCGGCTCCGCGCAGATCACCAACACCTGGCAGCTCGGCCGGGTGCTGCGCCAGTGGATCGACTACTTCGGCATGATGGGCGGCTACCGCGCCCGGGTCGAGCTCGCGCTGATCGCCGGCGACCTCGCCGTCGGCCGCAAGGGCGTCTGGCAGGCCAGGCTGCTGGCCGACGTCGCCGAGTCCGGCACCGCCGAGCTGCGCGCGAGCGACGACCTCGCCGAGCGCATCGCCGCGCTGCGGGCCGCCGCCGACGCCACCGCCGAGCACGAGGCCCCCGGCACGCTGGAGGAGCGGGTGGGCCTGTTCGACGCGGCCGACGGCTTCAACGCCGACCCCGAGAAGTGGGTGGGCTGGCTGGCGCCGCTGTCCGGCGACGACATCGAGGCGACCCGCCGCCACACCACCACGCTGGGCTTCCTCGGCTACCCCGCGGCCGGCGCCGACATCTACTGGAAGACCCTCGTCGACACCGGAAAGATCGGCGAGGCCGACGCCGACGACGTCGCCTACCTCACCACCCTGCTCATCGAGGCCCGCCAGGACGAGCGGCTGGAGCAGATGGCCGCGCTGCTGCCGCACGCCGCGCAGCAGGTCGCGCTCGCCCGCCTGCACAGCGCCCGCGAGCGCTGGCCGGAGGCGCTCGACGCCGCCGAGCACGCCGTCGCGGCCGGGGCCGGCATCGACGCCCGCCGCCTGCTGTCCGGCGCCGCCCAGCAGCTCGACCAGAACGCCAGGGCCGCCCAGGTGCTGGTGGAGGTCCTCGACGAGCTGGCCGACGAGGACGTCTGGCGCATGATCGTCATGGCCACCTCCGCCGAGGACTGGGACATCGTCCGCAAGGGCGCCGCCAAGATCGGCATGCCGGTCAAGTCCAAGGAGGGCCCGATCGAGGAGGAGATGGGCCTCATCCGGGTCATCCTCCCCGCGCCCGACGGCGGCCAGCGCCAGGTGCTGTCCATCCGCACCGGCCCCGCCACCGCCCGGCTGGCCCTGCCGCAGCCGCGCGGCATGGACTACAACGCCGGCGACCTGGTCGTCTTCGACCCGCAGCTGCTGGAGCCGGTGCCCGACGACCCGCAGGAGCAGCAGAACTTCGTGCCGCCGTTCGCGGCCGTACGCATCCTGCGCCCCGGCGGCTACACCAGCTACTTCTTCGACGGCGCCGCGCCGAGCGAGTCCGACTGGGCCGAGTTCACCGAGGTCATGGCCGAGCGGGGCTGGCCGATGTGGGTCTACAGCGACGAGAACTACAAGGTCACCCACCCCACCTCGGGCGAGCCGCTGCCGGGCGTGTTCGGCTGGGTCGCGGTGCCGCCGGACGTCAGCCCGCAGGAGGTCGACGCCCTGCTCGACGACGCCACCGAGCGGTGGGTGCACCCGCTGGCCTGGCTCGACCTCGCCCGCGAGATCGACGTCGAGGTCGGCCGGCACGAGCGCATCGTCAAGGAATACGGCCTGTAGGCGAAAACGGAGAAGGGCGGCGCGGGTGCTGGAGCGGTTCCGTCTGGACGGGAAGGTGGCGATCGTCACCGGAGCCTCGTCCGGGCTCGGGGTGGCCTTCGCCCGCGGCCTGGCCGAGGCGGGCGCCGACGTCGTGATCGGCGCCCGGCGCGCCGACCGCCTGGAGAAGACGCGGCGGCTGGTCGAGGAGACCGGCCGCCGGTGCCTGGTCGTGCCCGCCGACGTGGCGAAGCCCGAGGACTGCGAGGCGCTCGCCGCCGCCGCGGTCGAGGGTCTCGGCGGGGTCGACGTGTTAGTCAACAACGCCGGGCTCGGCACCGCCGTCCCCGCGCTGAAGGAGACGCCCGCCGAGTTCCGCCAGGTGGTCGAGGTCAACCTGATGGGCGCCTACTGGATGGCGCAGGCGTGCGCGCGGGTGATGCGGCCGGGCTCGTCGATCGTCAACATCGGCAGCGTGCTGGCCGAGAGCACCGCCGGGCTGCCGCAGGCCGCCTACACCGCCTCCAAGGCGGCGCTCGCCGGGCTGACCCGCGACCTCGCGCAGCAGTGGACGGGGCGGCGCGGCATCCGGGTCAACTGCCTGGAGCCGGGGTTCTTCGCCTCCGAGATGACCGACCAATACCGGCCCGGCTACCTGGAGCAGATGGTGGACGCGCGGGTGGTCATGCGGCGGCCGGGCGACCCCGCCGAGCTGGTGGCGGCCGCCGTGTTCCTGGCGAGCGAGGCGTCCTCCTACGTCACCGGCGTCGTCCTCCCGGTGGACGGCGGCTTCCTGCTCACGTAGGCGTGCTGCTCGTTCATTCGTTGAGCAGGTCGTGTTGGGCGGCGAGGACGCCGGCGTGGAAGCGGGTGCGGGCGCCGAGGCGTTCGCAGAGCACCTGGATGCGGCGTTGCACCGTGCGCGGGCTGAGGCCGAGCTGGCGGGCGATGGCGTCGTCCTTCATGCCGCCGGCGAGCAGGGCGAGCACCTCGGCGTCGGGAGCCCTGGGCCGGCCGTCGGGCTGGAGGCGGTCCTCGGACAGGCGCAGCGGCACGGCCGCCCGCCACAACGTCTCGAAGAGCCCGACCAGGGCGTCCAGCAGCGCTGACGGGTGCACGACGAGCGCGCTCTCGACGGCCAGGTCCTCGTCCGAGGCCAGCGGCAGGATGGCGGTGCGGGCGTCGGCGACGGCCAGCTTGACCGGCACCTCGCCGAGCCTGGCCTTCTCGCCACCGGCGACGGCGCGGCGGATGTGGGCGAGCATGCCGGGCTGCTCGAAGGCGAGCGGGCTGTAGATGCCGCGGACGACGGGCGCTCCCCTGAGGGCGGCGCGGCGGGAGGGCCGGCGGCCGTCGCCGATGTCCACCGCGTACGGCGGATGCACCAGCACCAGCAGCTCCCGGGTGGCGTCGCGTTCGAGCTGGAGGTAGCGGCGGGCGACGGCGTCGCGCCCGGTCACCACCTCCAGCACCTCCTCCGGCTGCGGCCCGCCGCGCCCGGCGGCCTCGGTGGCCAGCAGCTCGGCGGCGGCGCGGCTGTGGGTCAGCTCCTCCTGGCGGCGGGCGACGAGGATGTCGACGGCGATGTCCGGCGGGGTGGCGACGAGCCGGAGCGGCCGGCCGGCGACGCGGGAGGTGAGCCCGAGGTCCTCGAGGCGGGGCAGCACGCGGCGGACGGCGGCGGCCGAGGAGCCGGTCTCGGCGGCCAGCTCGCCGAGGGTCGCGGGGCCGTGCCGGAGCAGGGCCCGGTAGGCCGTCTCCTCGGCGACGGTGACCCCCAGCCCTTCCAGTAAGCGCCGCTGCGCCATGCCGACCTCTCTGAACAGGCCATGATCCATCACGAGCGTACGGCGGGCCGGCTCCGGCGGTCCACAGGCGGACGGAGGTCTTGTTCGAGGGGCGGGCGGCCATCTATGGTCGTTGCGTAGTCCGGTGCGTGTTGCGCATTAAGGAACAACCGGAGGCGCCATGAGTCGGCCCCGCTTGGTGATCATCGGCGCCGGGATCGTCGGGTGCGCCCTGGCCGACGAGCTCACCGACCGCGGCTGGACCGACGTCACCGTGCTGGAGCAGGGGCCGCTGTTCGCGGCGGGCGGATCCAGCTCGCACGCGCCCGGCCTGGTCTTCCAGACCAACCCCGCCAAGACGATGACCGAGTTCGCCGCCTACACCGTGCGCAAGTACACGGCGCTCGGCGAGCACTGCTTCCGCCAGGTGGGCGGCCTGGAGGTGGCCACCACCCCCGAACGCTGGGCCGACCTGCACCGCAAGCTCGGCTGGGCCGAGTCGTGGGGCGTCGAGGGCCGGCTGCTCGACGCCGACGCCTGCGTGGAGCTGTGGCCGCTGCTGGACCGTACGAAGGTGTTCGGGGGCTTCCACGTGCCCACGGACGGACTCGCCGCGGCGGTCGCCTGCGGCGAGACGCAGGCGGCGCGGGCGAGCGAGCGCGGCGCGCGCTTCCTGGAACGGCACACGGTCGTCGGCATCGAGCAGCACGGCGGCCGGGTCACCGGCGTGTCGGTGCTGACCGGCGGGGAGCACCGGACGATCCCCGCCGACGTGGTGGTGTGCGCGGCCGGCTTCTGGGGGCCGTCGATCGGGAAGCTGGCCGGCCTGACGGTGCCGCTGCTGCCGCTCGCCCACCAGTACGCCAAGTCGGGCCCGCTCGACCTGGGCCGCCCCGGCCCCATCCTCCGCCACCAGGACCGCGACCTGTACTTCCGGCAGCACGGCGACCGCATCGGCATCGGCTCCTACGCCCACCGCCCCATGCCGGTCACCCAGGAGGAGATCCCGGCCAAGGGCACGGTGATGCCGTCGGTGCAGGCGTTCACCGAGGAGGACTTCGAGCCGGCCTGGCGGGACGCCGTCGAGCTGCTGCCCGCGCTCGGCGGCTCCGCGTACGAGGACGGCATCAACGGCGTCTTCTCCTTCACCCCCGACGGCTTCCCGCTGATCGGCGAGGCGCCGCACCTCGACGGCTTCTGGCTGGCCGAGGCCGTGTGGGTGACGCACTCGGCGGGAGTCGCGCGGGCGGTGGCCGAGCTGCTGGTGGACGGGACGTCCGGGTTCGACCTGCACGAGTGCGACCTGGCCAGGTTCGAGCAGGCGCAGCTCTCGCCCGCCTTCGTCGAGGAGCGCGGCAAGCAGAACTTCGTCGAGGTCTACGACGTCATCCATCCGCTGCAGCCGATGGAGTCGCCGCGGCCGCTGCGCACCAGCCCGTTCCACGTGCGGCAGCGGGAGCTGGGGGCGTACTTCCTGGAGGGGTCCGGCTGGGAGCGGCCGCAGTGGTTCGAGGCGAACGCGCCGCTGCTGGAGAGCCTGTCGGACGAGCCGTTGCTGGGCGCGGCGCAGCGGGACGCCTGGGCGAGCCGCTACTGGTCGCCGGTCGCGGCCGCCGAGTCGCACGCGACCAGGGAGCGCGTGGCGCTCTACGACATGACCCCGCTCAAGCGGATCGAGGTGAGCGGCCCGGGCTCGGCGGCGTTCCTGCAGCGCATGACCACGAACAACGTGGACAGGAAGCCCGGCTCGGTCACCTACACCCTGCTGCTGGACGCCAGGGGCGGCATCCGCTCGGACCTGACCGTCGCCCGCCTGGCCGAGGAGCGCTTCCAGATCGGCGCGAACGGCAACCTCGACCTCGACTGGCTCTCCCGGCACGCGCCGGGCGGCGTACAGGTGCGCGACATCACGCCCGGCACCTGCTGCGTCGGGGTGTGGGGGCCGCAGGCGAGGGAGCTGGTGCAGCCGCTGACGGACCTGGACCTGTCGAACGAGGGCTTCCGCTACTTCACCTGCAAGTCCGGATATGTCGGGCACGTTCCGGTGCTGGCCCTGCGGGTGTCGTACGTCGGCGAGCTGGGCTGGGAGCTCTACACCACCGCCGACATGGGGCTCAAGCTGTGGGACACCCTCTGGGCCAGAGGGCTCGCGGTCGCCGGCGGGCGGGCCGCGTTCACCAGCCTGCGGGTGGAGAAGGGCTACCGTCTGTGGGGGGTGGACATGACGAGCGAGCACAACCCGTACGAGGCGGGGCTCGCCTTCGCCGTCCGCGACGACAAGGACTTCCTCGGCCGCGACGCCCTGCGCCGCGAGGTCACCCGCAAGCTGGTCCCGCTGCTCAGCGCCGAGGTCGTCATGGGCAAGGAGCCCGTACGGCACGGCGGCCGCATCGTCGGCCACGTCACCAGCGCCGCCTATGGCCACACCGTCCAGCGCCCGATCGCCTACGCCTGGCTGCCGGCCGAGCTGGCGGTTCCCGGGACACAAGTCGATATTTCCTACTTCGGCCGCCGCGTTCCCGCGGAGGTCGCCGCCGAGCCACTGTACGACCCCGGGATGGAGAAGATCAGGCGTTGACCCGGCCCCGCACCCACCCCGACTTCCTCTGGCGCGACCCCGACCCGCGCCAGTCCTACGACGTGGTGATCGTCGGCGGCGGCGGCCACGGCCTGGCCACCGCCTACTACCTGGCCAGGAACCACGGACTGACCAACGTCGCCGTCCTGGAGAAGGGCTGGCTGGCCGGCGGCAACATGGCCCGCAACACCACGATCATCCGCTCCAACTACCTGTGGGACGAGAGCGCCGCCATCTACGAGCACTCGCTCAAGCTGTGGGAGGGGCTGAGCGAGGAGCTGGACTACGACCTGCAGTTCAGCCAGCGCGGCGTGCTCAACCTGGCGCACAGCCTGGGCGACGTGCGCGAGGGCCGCCGCCGGGTCGAGGCCAACCGGCTCAACGGCGTGGACGC
The DNA here is from genome assembly GCF_057536035.1 of Nonomuraea sp. B208. Classification (NCBI taxonomy): domain Bacteria; kingdom Bacillati; phylum Actinomycetota; class Actinomycetes; order Streptosporangiales; family Streptosporangiaceae; genus Nonomuraea; species Nonomuraea sp. B208. The sequence continues at coordinate 55,150 of NZ_BAAJOU010000022.1, read as the reverse complement.
CGAGTGGCTGGACGCCGCCGAGGTGAAGAAGTTCTGCCCGATCATCGACGTCTCCGACCGGCCCAGGCACCCGGTCTTGGGCGCGACGCTGCAGCGGCGCGGCGGCATCGCCAAGCACGACCACGTGGCGTGGGCGCTGGCCCGGCAGGCGGACGCGTACGGGATCGACCTCATCCAGGGCTGCGAGGTCACCGGCTTCGAGATCACCGGCGGCCGGGTCGCGGCCGTGCGCACCTCGCGCGGCCGGATCGCGGCCGGCAAGGTGGCGCTGGCCGCCGCCGGGCACACGTCGGTGCTGGCGGAGCTGGCCGGGTTCCGGCTGCCGCTGCAGTCGCACCCGTTGCAGGCGCTGGTGTCGGAGCTGCTGGAGCCGGTGCTGGACTGCGTGGTGATGTCGAACGCCGTCCACGTCTACGTGAGCCAGGCGCACAAGGGCGAGCTGGTCATGGGGGCGGGCATCGACGCGTACAACTCCTACGGCCAGCGCGGCGGCGTGCACGTGATCGAGGCGCAGATGGCGGCGGCGCTGGAGCTGTTCCCGATCTTCAGCCGGGTGCGCGTGCTGCGCACCTGGGCCGGCATCGTGGACGTCTCCCCCGACGCCTCCCCGATCATCGGCCGCACGCCGGTCGAGAACCTTTTCATCAACGCGGGCTGGGGCACCGGCGGCTTCAAGGCCACCCCGGGCTCCGGCTGGGTGTACGCCGACACGATCGCGCACGGCCGCCCGCACCCGCTCGCCGAGCCGTTCGCGCTGGAGAGGTTCACCACGGGGGCGCTCATCGACGAGCACGGCGCGGCGGCGGTGGCGCACTGATGCTGCTCATCCCCTGCCCCTTCTGCGGCCCGCGCGACGAGACCGAGTTCCGCTACGGCGGCCAGGCCGGCATCGCCTACCCGGCAGGCGAGACCACGGACGCCGAGTGGGCCGAGTACGTCTTCATGCGCGACAACCCCAAGGGCTGGTTCCACGAGCGCTGGTTCCACGCGCACGGCTGCCGCACCTGGTTCACGGTCGAGCGGCACACGGTCACGCAGGAGATCAGATGAGATTCACCTTCGACGGCCGCGCCTACCGGGGCGAGCCGGGCGACACGCTGGCCGCCGCGCTGCTGCGGGGCGGGGTGCGCGTGGTCGGCCGGAGCGTGGAGCTGGGCCGCCCGCGCGGCGTCTTCACCGCCGGCCCCGAGGAGCCGAACGCGCTGGTCCGCGTGGGCGCCGACCCCATGCTCGCGGCCACCACGGTCGAGCTGTACGACGGGCTGGAGGCGTGGAGCCTGCGCGGCAAGGGCAGCGTCGACCCGGACGCGCGGGACGAGCGCCGCTGCGACAAGGGCTACCTGCACTGCGACGTGCTCGTGGTCGGCGGCGGCCCGGCCGGGCTGGCGGCCACGGCGGCCGCCGGGCGGGCCGGCGCGCGGGTGATCCTCGTGGACGACCAGCCGCGGCTCGGCGGGGACCTGCTGAACAGCCGGGTCACCCTGGACGGCCGGCCCGCCCTGGAGTGGGTGGCCGGCCTGGAGCTGCCCGCCCGCGTGCTGACCAGGACCACCGCCGTCGGCTACTACGACCACGACTACGTGGTCGCCGTGGAGCGGCGGCCGCGCGGCGAGCGGCTGTGGCACATCAGGGCGCGGCGGGTGGTGCTGGCGACGGGCGCGCACGAGCGCTCGCTCGCCTTCCCCGGCAACGACCGGCCTGGGGTGATGCTCGCCTCGGCCGCCCGCGCGTACGCCAACCGATACGGCGTGCGGGCCGGACGGCGGGCGGTGGTGTTCGCCTGCGCCGACTCCGGCTACGAGGCCGCCCGCGACCTGGCGGACGCCGGGGTGGAGGTGCTGGCGATCGTGGACCCGCGGCCCGGCCCGCCGCCCGTCGAGGGGGTGGAGGTGCTGGCCGGGCAGGTCGTGACGGGCACCTCAGGCGACGCTGAGGGCGTGCTGACCGGCGTACGGGCGGGTGACCGGGAGTTCGCGTGCGACCTGCTGGCCGTCGCGGGCGGCTGGAACCCGGCGGTGCAGCTGTTCAGCCAGTCCCAGGGCCGGCTCCGCTACGACGAGGAGCTGCTGGCCTTCGTGCCGGGCACGTCCGCGCAGGCCGAGCGGTCGGCCGGGGCCTGCCGCGGGCTCTACGGCACGAGCGAGGCCATCGCCGACGGGTACGCCGCCGGGGCCGAGGCGGCCGGGAGCTCCTGGGACGGGTCGCGCGTCCCCGAGGACGACCGGCGGCCCGAGCGCCCGCCGGCGGCCGTCTGGTCCGTGAGCAGTTCTTCTCCGGAGCCCGCCTTCGCCGACCTGCACCGGGACGTGACCGTGGGCGACCTGGCCAGGGCCACCGGGGCCGGGCTGCGTTCGGTGGAGCACGTCAAGCGCTACACGACCGCGGGCACCGGCGCCGACCAGGGCAAGACGTCGGGCGCGGTGGTCGTGGGCGTGATGGCCGCCCTGCTGGGGGCGGCGCCGGGGCAGGTGGGGACGACGACGTTCCGGCCGCCGTACACGCCGGTGTCCTTCGCCACGCTGGCCGGGCGCGACCGGGGTGAGCTGTCCGACCCAGTCAGGACCACGGCCATGCACGACGCGCACGTCGCGCTCGGGGCCGTGTTCGAGGACGTCGGTCAGTGGAAGCGCCCCTGGTACTTCCCGCGCGGGGGCGAGACGATGGCGGCGGCCGTGCGGCGCGAGTGCGAGGCCGCGCGCACCGGCGTGGCCGCCATGGACGCCTCCACGCTCGGCAAGATCGACGTCCGGGGCGCGGACGCGGGCGCCTTCCTCGACCGGATCTACACGAACCTCTACTCCACGCTGCCCGTCGGCGCCTGCCGCTACGGGCTGATGTGCGGCGCGGACGGCATGGTGTTCGACGACGGCACGATGACCCGGCTGGCCGAGACGCACTACCTCATGACCACGACCACCGGCAACGCCGCCGCCGTGCTCGACTGGCTGGAGGAGTGGCATCAGACCGAGTGGCCGGAGCTGGAGGTGTCGTTCACCTCGGTGACCGACCACTGGGCGACGGTCGCGGTGGCCGGGCCGCGGGCCCGCGAGGTGATCGCCGCCGTCGCGCCCGGCGCGGTGGACCTGGCGTTCATGCGGTACGCCGAGACCGACGTGCTCGGGGTGACCGGGCGGGTGTTCAGGATCAGCTTCTCGGGCGAGCTGGCGTACGAGGTGAACGTGCCCTGGCGGCACGGCCGGGCGCTGTGGGAGGCGGTGCTCGACCTCGGCGCGGTGCCGTACGGGACCGAGACCATGCACGTGCTGCGCGCCGAGAAGGGCTTCGCCATCGTCGGCCAGGACACCGACGGCACCGTGACGCCGCAGGACCTCGGCATGTCATGGATCGTCTCCTCCCGCAAGCCCGACTTCGTCGGCAAGCGCTCCCACGCCCGCCCGGACACCGCCCGCCCCGGCCGCAAACGCCTGGTCGGCCTGCTGCCCGACGACCCGGCGACGGTCGTGCCCGAAGGCGCGCAACTCGTCCGCACGCCGGCGCCCGCCGACGGCGGGACGCTCGGGCAGCTCACCCCCGGCAACGGCACACTCCCGCTCGGGCAGGTCGCCTCCGGAGACGGCACGCCGCCGCTGGGGCACGTCACCTCCGGCTACGCGAGCGCGGCGCTCGGCCGTGGCTTCGCGCTCGCCCTGGTCAGGGACGCCGAGCCGGGCGACCGGCTCACCGCCGTGTGCGACGGCGCGGCCCACCCCGTCACCGTCTGCTCCCCCGTCTTCCTCGATCCGGGCAACGACCGCCGCGACGGCCTCCCGCTGACCGTGGAAGTGGGCCCCTACCAGGGGGAGCCGCGGCCCGCCGAGAGCCCGGCCGCCGCGTTCGCCGCCCGCTTCCAGGCGGCGAGCACCCCGGCCGCGCGGCTGCGCGAGATCGCCTTCGAGCCCATGTGGGAGGTCCGGGGGGCAGACCCCGGGATGGGCCTCGCGCTGGGCCCGTCCTGGTGGCTCGTCACCGGGAACGTCGCTCCCGGCCCGGAATGGGTGGACGTGTCGGACCAGCGGACGATCCTGGAGCTGTCCGGCCCCGCGGCCGACGACGTCCTGATCACCGGCTGCCCGCTCGACCTGCATCCGTCGGTGTTCCCCGGCCACGCCCAGACCTTCCTGGGGCAGGCGTCCGTGCTGCTGGAGCGGCGGGCCGCGGACACGTACCGGATCCATGTGCGGTCGTCGTTCACCCGTTATCTCGCGGAATGGCTACTCGACGCTCTTGAGGGCATTTATCCCTAAGCTTTACGAAAACCTTGAGTTTCGGGAGTTCGACGTGCGCGTACGGGCGTTGGTGGCGGGTCTGTCCACGGTGGCGGTGCTGGCGACAGGGTGCGGCGAGCTGGACGCCCAGCTCTCCACCGGTAACTCCTCCGACAAGGCGTCCAAGCCCGACTCGGCCTCGATCTCCGACGCCCGCAAAAAGCTCGCCAAGCTCCAGGTCAAGGGCCGCGCCCCGCGCACCGGCTTCGACCGCGACAAGTTCGGCCCCTCCTGGGCCGACGTCGACCGCAACGGCTGCGACACCCGCAACGACATTCTCAAGCGCGACCTGGAGGACGAGACCTTCAAGTCCGGCACGCACGACTGCATCGTGCTCACCGGCACGCTGAAGGACCCCTACAGCGGCAAGACGATCAAGTTCAAGCGCGGCCAGGACACCAGCACGGCCGTCCAGATCGACCACCTCATCCCGCTCTCGGACGCCTGGCAGAAGGGCGCCCAGCAGTGGTCGGCCACCAAGCGCAAGGAGTTCGCCAACGACCCGCTGAACCTCCAGGCCACGGACGGCCCGCTGAACGGCCAGAAGAGCGACTCCGACGCCGCCACCTGGCTGCCGCCGCTCAAGTCCTACCGCTGCACGTACATCGCCCGCCAGATCGACGTCAAGGCGAAGTACGACGTCTGGGTCACCGCCGCCGAGAAGTCGGCCATGGAGACCATCCTCGACGACTGCTGAGCCGCCGTCAGGTGAGGGAGCAGCCGCTCGCCGCCGGGGCGGGAGCGGGAGCCGGGCGGCCGATGGTCGGCATGCCGAGCATCACGCCGGGAGCGGCCCCCGAGCCGCCCTGCCGGGCCTCCCAGGCGTCGCCGGCGCGGGTGCGGCGCAGCGCGCGCACCGGGCCGTCGGCCACCAGGTGGTGCGGCGCCGCGTACGTCACCTCGACCGTCACCAGGTCACCCGGCCGCGGCGTCTCGTCACCGGCGGCGAAGTGGACCAGGCGGTTGTCGGGGGCGCGGCCGGACAGGCGGCGCGTGGCGTCGTCCTTGCGGCCCTCGCCCTCGGCGACCAGCACGTCGAGGGTGCGGCCGACCTGCTTCTTGTTCTCCTCCCAGGAGATCTCCTCCTGCAGCGCGACCAGCCGCTCGTAGCGCTCCTGGACGACCTCCTTCGGCACCTGGTCGGGCATGGTGGCCGCCGGGGTGCCGGGGCGGATGGAGTACTGGAAGGTGAAGGCGTTGGCGAAGCGGCTCTGCCGCACCACGTCGAGCGTGCCCTGGAAGTCCTCCTCGGTCTCGCCGGGGAAGCCCACGATGATGTCGGTGGAGATCGCCGCGTCGGGCATGGCGGCGCGCACCCGCTCGATGATGCCGAGGTAGCGCTCGGCGCGGTAGGAGCGGCGCATCGCCTTCAGCACCCGGTCGGAGCCCGACTGGAGCGGCATGTGGAGCTGGTGCATGACGTTGGGCGTCTCGGCCATGGCGGCGATCACGTCGTCGGTGAACGCGGCCGGGTGCGGCGAGGTGAAGCGCACCCGCTCCAGGCCCTCGACGTCACCGCAGGTGCGCAGCAGCTTGCCGAAGGCGAGCCGGTCGCCGAACTCGACGCCGTAGGTGTTGACGTTCTGGCCCAGCAGCGTGACCTCAAGCACGCCCTGCTCGACCAGCGTGCGCACCTCGGCCAGGATGTCGCCAGGCCGGCGGTCCTTCTCCTTGCCGCGCAGCGACGGCACGATGCAGAAGGTGCAGGTGTTGTTGCAGCCGACCGAGATCGCGACCCAGGCGGCGTAGGCGGACTCGCGCCTGGTGGGCAGCGTGGAGGGGAAGGTCTCCAGCGACTCCTTCAGCTCGACCTGCGCCTCGCCCTCGACGCGGGCCCGCTCCAGCAGCACCGGCAGCGAGCCGATGTTGTGGGTGCCGAACACCACGTCCACCCAGGGCGCCTTGCGGACGATCTCGCCCTGGTCCTTCTGCGCCAGGCAGCCGCCCACCGCGATCTGCATGCGCGGGTTGCGGACCTTGGCGGGGCGGAGGTGGCCGAGGTTGCCGTAGAGGCGGTTGTCGGCGTTCTCCCGCACGGCGCACGTGTTGAACACGACCACGTCGGCGGTCTCGCCGCCGGACGCGGGCACGTAGCCGGCCTCCTCCAGCAGGCCGGAAAGCCGCTCGGAGTCGTGGACGTTCATCTGGCACCCGTATGTGCGCACTTCGTACGTGCGGGCGCCCTCCTGGGTCACAGTCATGGCACATTCCAGGGTAGTCGTTGTCCGGCTCCCGACGGTCCGTACCGATCTAAAAGGCCAGCTTGACGGCCGGATGTGATCGGATCGGTACCGCTCGGTTAGTGACCAGCGTCCTGGAGGCCCGTACGGTTCTACCCATGACGGACAACGGTGACGGCGCTCCACTCGTACGGTTGGAGAACGTCAACAAACACTTCGGGGCGCTGCACGTCCTGAAGGACATCAACTTGACCGTCTTCCGGGGCGAGGTCCTGGTCGTCATCGGCCCATCGGGGGGCGGGAAGTCGACCCTCTGCCGGACCGTCAACCGGCTGGAGACGATCGACGGAGGCCGCATCGTCTTCGACGGTCAGCCTCTTCCGGAGGAGGGCAAGGGGCTGGCCAGACTGCGTTCGGAAGTCGGCATGGTCTTTCAGTCCTTCAACCTGTTCGCGCACAAGACGATCCTGGAGAACGTCACGCTCGGCCCGATCAAGGTGCGCGGCCAGAGCCGCGAGGCCGCCGAGCGGCGGGCCATGGAGCTGCTGGAGCGGGTCGGCATCGCCGCGCAGGCGCAGAAGTACCCCGCGCAGCTCTCCGGCGGCCAGCAGCAGCGGGTGGCGATCGCGCGGGCGCTCGCCATGGAGCCGAAGATGATCCTCTTCGACGAGCCGACGTCCGCGCTGGACCCCGAGATGGTGCAGGAAGTCCTGGATGTCATGGTGAGCCTGGCCCGCGATGGGATGACCATGATGGTGGTCACCCACGAGATGGGCTTCGCCCGCCGGGCGGCGAACCGGGTGGTGTTCATGGCCGACGGCCAGATCGTCGAGGAGAACACCCCCGACGCCTTCTTCGGCTCGCCCCAGACCGACCGGGCCAAGGATTTCCTTTCCAAGATTCTGACGCATTGAGAGAGCCGAGGTAGGACATGCAGTTCCGACGGGTGGGTGTTGCCCTGGCCGCGGCCGGCGCCATGATCGCCGGTCTCACCGCCTGCGGCGGCGGCGAGGCCACCACCGTGTTGCAGAAGGCCAAGGACGAGAAGAAGCTCGTCATCGGCGTGAAGTACGACCAGCCCGGGCTCGGGCTGAAGAAGCCTGACGGCACGGTCGAGGGCTTCGACGTCGATGTGGCCAAGTACATCGCCGGCAAGCTCGGCGTTCCTGAGAGCGGGATCGAGTTCAAGGAGGCCCGCTCGGCCAACCGTGAGAGCTTCCTGAAGCAGGGCCAGGTCGACATGGTGATCGCGACCTACTCGATCACCGAGGCCCGCAAGCCCCAGGTGACCTTCTCCGGGCCCTACTACCTGGCGCACCAGGACTCCCTGATCCGGGCCGACGACTCCTCGATCACCAGCCTGGAGACGCTGAAGGGCAAGAAGGTCTGCCAGGTCAGCGGCTCCAACTCGTGGAAGAACATCACCGAGGGCACCAACAAGCAGAACCTCAAGGTCGAGGCCACCCTCGTCCCCGCGGGCGGCTACGACGAGTGCATCGCCAAGCTCAAGAGCAGCGCCGTCGACGTGGTGACGACCGACGACACGATTCTCGCCGGCTTCGCCAAGCGCGAAGGCTCCAGCGTGAAGGTCGCGGGCGCCCCGTTCACGGACGAGAAGTACGGCGTCGGCCTGAAGAAGGGCGACATCGAGACCTGCAACGAGATCAACAAGATCATCGGTGAGATGTGGTCCGACGGCACGGCCGCCAAGCTCCTGGCGAAGCACTTCGACGGCACCGGACTGAAGATGGAGACCGCGGCGCCCCCCGCCGAGGGCTGCGCCTGATCCCCGTCCAAGACCCGGTCACTCACCGGCGGGCGCGTCAGCGCGCCCGCCGGTGAGCTCCCCTGACGAGGAAAGTCATGGACACCTCCGCCCTTTTTGATTTCTCGCCGCTCGTCCAGGAGCTCGACAAGATCCTCCTCGGGTTCTGGGCGACCATCAGGCTCACCCTGACCAGCGCCGTCATCGCGCTCATTCTCGGCACGATCCTGGTGGCCATGCGGGTCGCGCCGACGCCCGTCCTGCGCTGGGCCGGCGCGGCGTACGTCAACGTGGTGCGCAACACCCCGCTCACCCTCGTGCTGATCCTGTGCGCGCTCGGGCTGAGCGACACGATGCAGCTCACCTTCTCCGGCGACCCCACCACCAACTACTTCTGGTGGGCGGTGGCCGGTCTGTCCGCCTACACCGCGACGTTCGTCTGCGAGGCGCTGCGCTCGGGCATCAACACCGTGTCCATGGGGCAGGCGGAAGCGGCCCGCGCGATCGGCCTGACGTTCACGCAGACGCTGCGGCTCGTGGTGCTGCCCCAGGCGTTCCGTGCGGTCATCTCGCCGCTCGGCAGCATCCTGATCGCGCTCGCCAAGAACACCACGATCGTCATCGTGGCGAGCTACCTCGACGCCGCGGCGCAGATGAAGCAGATGTTCGACGACTACGGCGGCACCATCCCCATCTTCCTGGGCTTCGCCTTCGGTTACATGGTCCTGACCCTTCCCACCGGCTTCCTGTTCGGCTGGCTGGCCAAGCGCATGGCGGTGGCGCGATGAGCACGAACGTCCTGTTCGACGCCCCCGGGCCGCGTGCCCGGCTGCGCAACAACGCGCTCACGCTGCTGTCGGCCGCCGTGCTGCTGTTCATCGCCTACCTGGTCATCTCCACGCTGGGCGAGAAGGGCCAGCTCGACGCGGCCAAGTGGGAGCCGTTCCTGCGCGGCGACACCTGGACCGGGTTCATCCTGCCCGGCCTGGTCGGCACGTTGCAGGCGGCGGTGGTCGCGGCGGTGCTCGCGGTGATCTTCGGCGTGCTGTTCGGCCTCGGCCGGCTCTCCGACCACAAGGTGATCCGTACGGTGTGCGGCGGCGTCGTGGAGTTCTTCCGCGCCATCCCGCTGCTCATCCTCATCTTCTTCGTGCAGGCCGGCCCGGCGACGCTGAGCGGCTACACGATGAGCGTGCCGGCGTTCTGGGCCGTGGTCATCGGCCTGACGCTGTACAACGGGTCGGTGCTGGCGGAGATCGTCCGGGCCGGCATCCTCGCCGTGCCGAAGGGGCAGTCCGAGGCCGCGTACGCCATCGGGCTGCGCAAGTCGCAGGTCATGCGGCTGGTGCTGGTGCCGCAGGCGACGACGGCCATGATGCCGGCGATCGTCAGCCAGATGGTCGTGCTGCTCAAGGACACCGCGCTCGGCTGGATCATCGCCTACGAGGACCTGCTGAACGCCGGGCTCAAGCAGTTCGCGGTCAACTACGGCAACCTCATCCCGAGCGCGATCGTGCTGGCGCTGATCTACGTGCTGATCAACCTGGCACTCGGCGCCCTCGCGCACTGGCTGGAGCGGCGCAGCCGGCGCAGCCGTACGTCCGCGGCGGGCCCGGTCGCGGCTCCCCCGGCCGTCGGCGCCGGAGGGGCCACCGCCACGCTCTGAGGACCTGATCCCCCGGCAGGGAAAGCCCCAAGAAGGGGTCACGGCTCGGTGAGGGCCGCTCGCGTGGCGGCCCTCCCGCGATCTTCGCCACGCACACTTCTCCTGGACGCAGGGAGAGGCCGGTGGTGGAGATGCGGGTCGCGGGGACGCCCCTCTGCCTGGCCGTGTGTCTCGTCTCCTGCGGCTCCGGCGGCTCGTACGCCACCGTCGTGGAAAAGGTCAGGGGCAGCGGACGGGTCACCGTCGGCACCAAGTGGGACCAGCCGGGGCTGGGGCTGAAGCCCGGCACCGGCGAGCCGCAGGGCTTCGACATCGACGTCGCCAAGTACGTCGTCCACGCGCTCGCCCCCGGCGAGGACGTGCGGATCACCTGGCGGGAGACGCCCTCGTCCAGCCGCGAGGCCATGCTCCAGAACGGCGCCGTGGATCTGATCTTCGCCACCTACGCGATCACCGAGGCGCGCAGGCCCAAGGTGACGTTCGGCGGGCCGTACGTGTCGGTGCCCCAGGACACGATGGTCCGCGCCACGGACACCTCGATCCGTACCGTCCAGGACCTGCGCGGCACGCGGCTCTGCCTGGCCAAGGGGTCGAACTCGTACCGGCGGATCGTCGACCCGCCGCCGGACGGCAAGCTGGGCCTGCCGGCGCGCCTGGTGTCCGCCGAGAACTACTCCGACTGCGTACGCAAGCTCGACGCCGGGCAGCTCGACGCGGTGAGCACCGAGAACCTGGTGCTGGCCGGCTACGCGGCGGCCGCCCCCGGGCGGTTCCGGCTGCTCGGCGATCCCATCGGCGAGGAGCGGTGGGGGGTCGGGATCAAGAAGGGGGACACGGCGACCTGCGAGGCGGTGAACGCGGCGGTCGCCGCGATGTGGCGCGACGGGACGGCCACCCGGCTGCTGCGCAAGTGGTTCGGCGACACCGGCCTCCCCCTCCCCTCCGCCCTCCCCCGCCCAGAACCCTGCCCCTGACCCTCCACCGACCCTCTGAGGGCCCCCAGGACCCTCCATCCGCTCCCCTGGCCCTCCCCGCCCCTCTCGGGGCCTCGCCTTCACACCCCGGGTCCTCCGCCGGCTCCTGCGGGAAGCCGTAGCCCTTGACGGAACATGAGCGCAGCTCAGACGGGGGTCGGAAGTGCCGGTGATCTAGGGGGACCTGGCGGCACCGCCGGTGATCTTCCGGCAGGATGCGGGTATGCCTTTCTGGCCCTCCCCCATATCGACGCGAGACGTGGCGGCTTCGGGCACGCGCCCCGCCTGGCCCACCGCCAGGGACGGTCGGGTGTGGTGGACGGAGGACCGCCCCGACGAGGGCGGACGCACCACGATCATCTGCCGCACCCCCGACGGCACCTGCCACGACCTGCTCGCGCCCCCGTGGAACGCCCGCACCAGGGTCCACGAGTACGGCGGCCACCCCTACGCCGTGACCCCCGCGAACGAGGTCGTCTTCGCCAACCTGGAGGACCAGCGGCTCTACCTGCTCGGCGCCGACGGCAAACCGCAGCCCCTCACCCAGGACGGCGCCCGCTACGCCGACCTGCTGGTTCGCGACGGGCAGGTCTGGTGCGTACGCGAGCGGCACACCGACGACGGCACGGTCAGCCGGGCCATCGTGACCGTCCCCCTCGACGGCGACGCCGAGCCCCGCGTACGGGTCACCGGGCACGACTTCTACGCCTCCCCCACCCTGTCCCCCGACGGGCGACATCTCGCCTATGTCTGCTGGAACCACCCCCACATGCCCTGGAACGCCACCGAGGTCCGCGTCACCAGCCTGGAGACCGGCGAGTCATGGCCGGTGAAGGGCGGCCCCGCCGAGTCGGTGCTGGCCCCCTCCTGGCGCGACGACGCCCACCTCTACCTCGTCTCCGACGCCTCCGGCTGGTGGAACCTGTACGAGACCGACCTGCGCGGCGAGGACGTCCGTGCCCTCTGCCCCGCCGAGGAGGAGTTCGCGGCGGCGCCGTGGCAGCTCGGCGGCCTGCCGTACGCGGTGCTCGAAGACGGCCGGCTCGCGGTCCTGCACGGGCGCGGTGACCTGCGGCTCGGCGTGCTCGACCCGGAGTCGGGCACCCTCACCGACCTGGAGACCCCTTTCAGCGGCTGGACCGCCGCGCTGACCGCCGACGGCACGTCCGTCACGGGCGTCGGCTACGCCGCCACGATCCCCCGCTCCGTCGCGACCGTCGACCTCGCCTCGGGCGCCACGACGCCGCTGCGGCCTGACGCCGCCGAACGGCTGCCCGACCCCGCGCTCCTGCCCGTCCCCCGCGCGGTCCTGGTGCCGGGGGGCGAGGAGGTGCACGCCTACCTCTATCCGCCGTACGAGCCCGCCGTCGAGGGCCTTCCCCCGTACGTGATCTTCGTCCACGGCGGCCCGACCTCCCACGCGGGCAGCGCGTTCGACCTGGAGAAGGCGTTCTTCACCACGCGGGGCATCGGCGTGCTCGACGTCAACTACGGCGGCTCGACCGGCTACGGCCGGGCCTACCGCGAGCGCCTGCGCGGCCAGTGGGGCCTGGTGGACGTGGCCGACGTCGTCGCCGCCGCGAAATGGCTGGCCGCCGAGGGGCTCGCCGACCCGGCCAAGATCGCGGTACGCGGCGGCAGCGCGGGCGGCTGGACCGTGATGGCCGCCTGCTGCCGCTCGGACGTCTTCGCCGGCGGGGTGTCCTACTACGGCGTCAGCGCCCTCGGCCCGCTCGTCGCCCACACCCACGACTTCGAATCCCGGTACGTGGAATGGCTCGTCGGCCGCCCCGACCCGGCGGTCTACGCCGAGCGCGAACCGCTCGCCCTGGTCGGCGGCGTCTCCTGCCCCATGCTGCTCCTGCAGGGCCTGGACGATCCCGTGGTGCCGCCGGAGCAGTCGGCGGCCTTCGCCGACGCGCTGTCGGAGCGCGGGGTGGCCTGCACCTATCTGGCTTTCGAGAGCGAGTCACACGGCTTCCGCCGCACCGAGACCCGCACCGCCGCCCTGGCCGCCGAACTCGCCTTCTACCAGCAGATCTTCTCGTGAGGCGCGGGCCCCGGGGCGGCTCCGCTCGGCTCAGCGGGCGAACTCTGTCGCCCGCGACTCCCGCACCACCGTGATCCTGATCTGCCCGGGATAGGTCAGCTCCTCCTCGACCTGCTTGGCCACGTCCCGCGCGATCACCTGGGCCTGGATGTCGTCGATGGCGTCCGGCTTCACCATGACCCGGATCTCCCGCCCGGCCTGCATGGCGAACACCTTCTCCACGCCCTCGTACGACTGCGCGATCTCCTCCAGCCGCTCCAGCCGCTTCACGTACGCCTCCAGCGACTCCCGCCGCGCGCCCGGCCGGCTGCCGCTGATGGCGTCGGCCGCCTGGGTGAGAACCGCTTCGACGGTCTTCACCTCGACCTCGTTGTGGTGCGCCTCGATGGCGTGCACCACGTCCTCCTCCTCGCCGTAGCGGCGGGCGATCTCGGCGCCGATGAGCGCGTGGCTGCCCTCGACCTCGTGCGTGAGGGCCTTGCCGATGTCGTGCAGCAGGGCGCACCGCTTGACCAGCCGCTGGTCCAGCTTCAGCTCGGCGGCCATGATGCCGGCGATGTGCGCGGACTCGATGAGGTGCTTCAGCACGTTCTGGCCGTAGGAGGTGCGGTAGCGGAGCTGGCCCAGCAGGAGCGTCAGCTCGGGGTGCATGTCCGTGATGCCCAGCTCGACGAGGGCGTCCTCCCCGGCCCGCGCGCAGAGGTCCTGGACCTCCTGCCGGCTGCGCTCGTGCGCCTCCTCGATGCGCTGCGGGTGGATGCGCCCGTCGAGGACGAGTTTCTCCAGGGTGAGCCGCGCGGTCTCCCGGCGTACCGGGTCGAAGCAGGACAGCAGCACCGCTTCGGGCGTGTCGTCGATGATGAGGTTGACGCCGGTCGTGGACTCGAAGGCGCGGATGTTGCGCCCTTCGCGCCCGATGATGCGCCCCTTCATCTCGTCGCCCGGCAGATGCAGCACGCTGACCACCGACTCGGCCGTCTGCTCGGCCGCCACCCGCTGCACGGCCAGCGTCACGATCTTGGTGGCGCGCTTCTCGCCCTCCTTGCGGGCCTGGCTCTCGATCTCCCGTACGATGAGCGCCGCCTCGCGCTTGGCCTGGTTCTCGATCTCCTTGACCAGCTCGGCCTTGGCCTGCTCGGCCGTCAGCCCGGTCACCCGCTCCAAGATGAGCCGCCGCTCGTCCTCCACCTGCAGCAGTTCCTCGCGCCGGCCGGCCAGCTCGATCTCCGTCTCCGCCAGCTTCCTGTCACGCTCGGACTGCCGGCGGGCCTCCTCGTCCAGCCGCTGCTCGCGCTCGGCCAGGCGGGCCTCGCGGCGTTCGAGGTCTGCGCGCAGCTCCTTGAGCTCGGTCTTGAGCACGCGGCTCTCCGCCTCGACCTCCTGCCGCATCCGCGCGGCGCTCTCGGCGGCCGCCTCGGACCTGCGCAGCATCTCCTCGGCGTCGACCTCCGCCTTCTGGCGGATCTCCCGAGCCTCCTCACGCGCCTGTTCGAGCTCCTCGTGCACGACCTGCACCTGCTCGGGACTCGGCCGCGCCACCCCTTCGGGTGCGGTGCCGGACGTGCGGCGTATGACGACGAGCAGCGCAACGATCATCCCGAACGCGAGCACGAGCACCGCCACCATCAGCACCACGACCAGCGGCCCCATGTGCGCCCCGCCCTCCTCGCGTCGTCAACACCCCATAACGCGGACCCAGACCATGGGAGGGGTCACAAGCACGCCACGCGAAGCCCGTACGGTGCCGGGATCGATATCAAGCCAAGACTGACCGGGCGTCGACCCGCACAGCCGACACCTCGCCCGCCTTCATCAACCACGCTCGTTCGTCCGTCGCTCACCGGTATGGCAATCCGCACTGCGCGGAGTAACTCCTCACTGCCGTCGAGGTTATGCGTCGAACTGGTCACGAGCAAGCAAACGAGTCGTCAAGCGTGTCTTACGGGCCCGCAACTCCCCATCGAGCCCAAGATCCCTCATGGATGCCGCAATCCCCCCTCGCCGCCCCGATCCCGTCCGGAGACGGGGCAGACGGGCGGCCGGCCACGTCCCTACGGAAAGCCATCGCCCTCCACATCGATGCCCTCCTCATCCAGCGCCTCCCGAATCACCCGATACGCCAGCCCCGAGGAGTACCCCTTGCGGGCGAGCATGCCGGCCAGACGGCGGGTACGGGTCTGCGGATCGAGAGAGCGGGTGGACGCCAGCTTGCGATCCACCAGCCGCCGAGCCGTCTCCGCCTCCTGATCGGAATCCAGGCGCTCCACAGCCTCCTTGACCGTGTCGTTGTCCACGCCCCGATGACGCAACTCGGCCGCCAGCGCACGCTTGGCCAGCCCACGCCCGTGATGCCGGGAATCGACCCACGCCTCGGCGAACGCCTCATCGTTGATCAGCCCCAACTCCGAGAACCGATCGAGAACCGCGTCGGCCGCCTCCTCCGGCACATCCCGCTTCCGAAGCGCCTCGGCGAGCTGAGCCCGCGTCTTGGGCGCCATCGTCAGGAGCCGAAGCACGATGGCCCGAGCCACCGACTCCGGATCCGCCGGAGGCGTAGACGCGGCCTGGCTCTCCTCATCGGGCCCATCCGGCAGCCACGAACGCCCCGCGCTCCGCCGCCCCTTACTACCGGCACGACGCCCGCCCCGCCGCCCTTTCCTCGCGCTGCCTCGCTGCCCATCCTCAGCCCCACCACCCAGCAGACTCCCACCCCAGTCCAGGGCACTGGAACCGTCAGCAGAGTGCCTTTCGCCGCCCCGATCCCCCGAAGCCCCTTCAAGAGCCTCCACGACAACACCCTCAGCAGCGCCTCCCTCCGTGGCCCCGCTGTCCTCAGCGCCACCTATCGTGGCGCCACCATCCGCAGCGCCACCGTCCCCCGCCACACTCCCGGTGGTGACGTCCTGAATGGTGATGCCGGGAGTGGTGACGTCCTGATTGGTGACACTTTGAGTGGTGACGCCCTGGGCAGTCACGCCTTGAGAGGTCACGTCCTTGAGGGTCACGCCCTGGGGGATCACATCCTGGACTGTCAGGCCCCGGGCGGTCACACCCTGGGCAGTCACATCTTGGAGCGTCATGCCCAGGGCATCCACATCCTGGGGAACCACGTCCTGGTGAGTCACACCCTGAGCAGCCACCTCCGGGGAGATCATGCCCTGACGGGTCACGCCCTGAGCAGCCACGCCCTGAGGGGTCACGCCCTGAGCAGCCACGCCCTGAGGGGTCACGCCCTGAGCAGCCACGCCCTGAGGGGTCGCGCCTTGAGCAGCCACGCCCTGGGGGGTCACGTCCTGAGCAGCCGCACCCTGGGCAGCCGCACCTTGAGGGGCCATATTCTGGGGCCTCGCGCCCTGGCGGATCACGCCCTGATTAGTCACACCCTGGAGGATCACATCATTCTCGGCGCTGCCCTCGGTGGCGACGCCACCCTCGGTGACGTCATCCTCGGTATCGGCGTCCTCCTCAGGGGACCCCGCTACGACGGTTTCCTCTGCGGAGCGCCGAGTAGTGGCGTTCTCGGCGGGATCATCCACGGCATCCTCTTCAGCGAGGTCCGCCGCCTGGTTCCCTTCGGCGGCATTCGCTGTCAGATCCTCGTGCGGGGGCTCCACCGCGATCTCCCGCACGGAGGGATACGCCGTCCCATGTTCCTGGGTTAGATCCGGCATGGTGCTGCCCTCAGCGAGATGCGCCGCTACGCCCCCTTCGAGGTGATCCGGCTGTGCATCCTCTTCGGCGGAATCCGCTGTGGCGTGTATCTCGAAGGGGTCGGCGGCGCTTCCCCCTGCCGGAGGAGTGCCTCCGCGTCCGGTCTCCCCTGGAAAACCGCCCGCTGCGGAAGGATCACCTATAGGGAGGCCGGAAGAGCCATCTGAAGGCGTATCCGAAGAGCTGCCGATCGGCACGTCGAGGACGTCAGCGGCCTCGTACGTGCGGGAACGGCCCTCAAGCTCCTGCGCCTCATCAGCCGATCCAGAGCCCTCCAGAACGAAGGGTCCCGGGCTGTCTGTCGTCGCGTGAGGACCATTCAGCGGCATGCCCAGCGGCCCCGCAGGGGAACGGCTGGACGGTATCTCGCGAGGCCCACCAGCAGACGTGTCGGCTGACGAGTCCTCCTGCGAAATCTCGCGCAGGCCGGCGGAGGCCATAGGCATGACGACGGGACTGGCCTCAGACGCAAGCCCAGCAGAATCGCCACCGCCCGAGGCGGCATCTCCCTCCAAAGAGTCCGCAGCGGGTGCTACGGCATCGACAGGAGAACCCCCAGGTAGCACAGGCTCTCCGTCGGAAGAGCCGGTGGAAGGTGCTGCTGGTGTGTTGGCGAAGAAGGGGTGGGTGTTTGAGGCTTCGCCGGGATTGTGGCTTGAAGCGTCACCGAAGAAGGACGTGGCGGCGGCCGCCGCACGGTCCCTGAAGGAGGCGGACGAGTGTGGTTCGTCCGCGAGGGTTGATGACCAGGCCCCAGCGGGGACCGACGGTGACCAGGCCCCGGTGGAGGTAGCGGGTGACCGGCCCTCGGTGGGAGTGGCGGACGACCAGGTCTCGGTCGGGGTAGCGGGTGACCGGCCCTCAGTGGGGGAGGCGGACGACCAGGCCCCGGTTGGGGTGGCTGGTGACCGGTCCTCGGCGGGGGCAGAGGGCGACCAGGTCTCGGTCGGGGTAGCGGGTGACCAGCCCTCGGCAGGGGCGGAGGGCGACCATCCCTCGGTGGGGGTGGCGGACGACCAGCCCTCGGCCGGGGTCGGGGGTGTGGGGTCGTCGGTGTGGGGGGTGGAGGTGCGGTCTTCGTCCTCGCGGGGGCGTCGCTTGGTGCGGCGGCGGGGCTTGGTGGCTTTGGCGCTGGCTGCGGGGGTTTTCCGGCGGGGAGTGTGCTGGTCGTCGGGGGCGTAGGCGGCGTTCTCCGGGTCCACCGGGCCGGAGATGGTGTCGGTGGAGGGCTCGGGCTGCTCCTCGCCGGGGTCGTGGGAGGGGTCCGAGGCGCGTTGGGCGAGGCGTTGGGCGCGCCACTCCTCCACGGAGGGCCAGCCGTCCGCGGCGGAGCGGGCCAGGTCACGGGAACTGGAACCGGAACTGGCCCGGGAACCGGAACGGGAACGAGGAGGGGTCGGTGAGTCAGTCACGGGTCAGGCCCCAGTGGTGCAGGGGTGGTCGGGCCAGGCGCCCCGCGGCCGGGGCGCCTGTGGCCAAGGCGTGTCACTCATGGGCGACGATCAGACGTCACCCGGCTTCGGAGTGGACTTCGAGCCGCGGCCCGAGGTGGCAGGCGCCGGAGCCGGAGCGGCGACGGGCTCGGCCGGGGCATCGAGGCGCGGGCCCACGCCCAGCTTGTCCTTGATCTTCTTCTCGATCTCGTTGGCCATGTCGGGGTGGTTGCGCAGGAAGTTGCGGGCGTTCTCCTTGCCCTGGCCGAGCTGGTCGCCCTCGTAGGTGTACCAGGCTCCCGACTTGCGCACGAAGCCGTGCTCCACGCCCATGTCGATCAGGCCGCCCTCGCGGGAGATGCCCACCCCGTAGAGGATGTCGAAGTCGGCGACCCGGAAGGGCGGGGCCATCTTGTTCTTGACGACCTTGACCCGGGTGCGGTTGCCGACCGCCTCCGTGCCGTCCTTGAGCGTCTCGATGCGGCGGATGTCCATGCGCACCGAGGCGTAGAACTTGAGCGCCTTGCCACCGGTCGTGGTCTCGGGGCTGCCGAACATGACGCCGATCTTCTCGCGCAGCTGGTTGATGAAGATGGCGGTGGTGCCGGTGCTGTTGAGCGCGCCGGCGACCTTGCGCAGGGCCTGCGACATGAGGCGGGCCTGGAGGCCGACGTGGCTGTCGCCCATCTCGCCCTCGATCTCGGCCTTGGGCACCAGGGCGGCCACCGAGTCGATGACGATGATGTCGACGGCGCCGGACCGGATCAGCATGTCGGCGATCTCCAGCGCCTGCTCACCGGTGTCGGGCTGGGAGACCAGCAGGGCGTCGGTGTCGACCCCCAGCTTCTTGGCGTATTCGGGGTCTAGGGCGTGCTCGGCGTCGATGAACGCCGCGATGCCCCCGGCCCGCTGGGCGTTGGCGACCGCGTGCAGCGCGATCGTGGTCTTGCCGGACGACTCCGGACCGTAGATCTCGACGATGCGGCCGCGCGGGAGGCCGCCGATGCCGAGCGCCACGTCGAGGGAGATCGACCCGGTGGGGATCACCTCGATGGGAGCTCGGGCGTCGTCGCCCAGGCGCATCACAGAGCCCTTGCCGAACTGCCGCTCGATCTGAGCGAGTGCGGTCTCGAGGGCCTTCTCGCGGTCGTTGATTGCCATGGGAACTCCCCCTGGAGGGTCGTGGTCCGATCAGTCGAGTGAAAGCTACGGCCTGCCACCGACATTTTCTGCGACTGCCGGGGAAGACGTGGCCCGGCGTTCTCCATGGTAGCCGAACGGCTGTTCGATCACAGCAGGAACACACGGGAGCCGGAAGGTTACCCGGAGCACGGCGGGAGCGGGCCCCTGATGATGTTCACGACCGTTCGCGACGGCGTGTTGTCATGCGCGGTGAGCTGGGGAGACTCACTGGAGGGGGCGACGGTTGGAGGCGGTGACGTGGCGAGCGGCTACACCGGTGAACGACGCGCCCATCTGCAGGCTCTCGCGGAGCTGCTGCCGGACCACGGACTGGTGAGCCGCATGGTCGGCGGCGACGAGCCGGTGCTGTGGGCGTGGCATCCGCGTACGGGCCGCCAGACGCTCGTCTTCGCCACCCCGTCGTCCGGCGGCTGGGTGTTCCTGTGGTCGCCGAAAGGTCAGGGCGACGCGGACGACCTCGGCCGTACGGCGGACGCGCTCCGGCAGACCCTGGACGCCACCCCCCAGGGCCAGGAGTGAGCGGCGTCAGCGGAGCTTGGACGAGACGTCCTCGACCTGGCACACCGCCCGCCAGACCGTCTTGGCGCTCTCGCCGTCGGCCAGGGCCTGCATCACGGTGCGCCCGCCCAAGGGGGCGATCACGTAGTCGCGGGCCCACGACTCGGCGTACGCCTCGCCGAAGTGCGCGTTCATACGTCGCCAGAATTCCGTAAGCCGCATGCCACCAAGTATGGAAGCGCCCAGGGGGTGGGTAGGACATCCCCATGCCAAAGACCCACAAGTCTTCACCCCCGAAGACACCCACGACAAAGGCCAACAGGGCCAGACGCCGCCGGCTGCTGTCGGCGTTACGTGACGCCGTCAAGAAGGAGAAGGCGGAGCGCGCGGAGCGGCACGCCGGCATCAGGCAGGCGCCACGGGCGGGCAAGCCGCGCACGCGCCGGCCCTCGCGGCGCTAGCCGCCCGACCGCACCCCGAGCCGCCGCTCAGCCAGACGGCTGACCCTCCAGAGCCGCCGCTCAGCAGGATGAACAGGGTCCGACCAGACGCAAGGCAGATGGTCGGCGC
Organism: Nonomuraea sp. B208; assembly: GCF_057536035.1. NCBI lineage: Bacteria > Bacillati > Actinomycetota > Actinomycetes > Streptosporangiales > Streptosporangiaceae > Nonomuraea > Nonomuraea sp. B208. Next base: position 34,835 of record NZ_BAAJOU010000022.1, on the reverse strand, counting down.
CCCGAGCAGACCCTCAGGCGGACGGCTGACGCTCCAAGCGGGCGGTCAGGCGGATGCGCGTCGGAGCGGGTGCCGAGGGTGCGGGTGACAGACACGTGCGGGGTCACAGCACCCGCGCGCCGTACATCTCACCGAGATGGTCGGCGAGCAGCTCCAGCCGCGCGCCGTCGGGGTCCTTGAAGTAAATGGAGGCGCCGCTCTCGATCTGGTGCGGCACGCCGGCCATCTCCAGTTTCCCGCGCAGGCGCTCCCACGTGGCCGGGTCCACGGAGATCGCGATGTGGTGGAGCCCTCCCAGCACCTCCTGGTAAGGACCGAGGTCGAGGCCGGGGAAGTCGAAGAAGGCGAGCAGGTTGCCGTTGCCGATGTCGAAGAAGAAGTGGCTGGAGCCCTTGTAGTCGCGGTTCTCGATGATCTCGGTGAGCGGGAACTCCAGCAGATCCTGGTAGAACTGGACGGTCCGCTCCACGTCCGACGAGAGCAGGGCGACATGGTGCAGGCCACGGGCGCTGCTCGACGGCCGGCGCGCTAACACGTGACGGCGCCTGATCTCGGCACGGCGGGCTTCGATGGCCGCGTGGTCAATGGTCACGGTCGCTGTATGTCCGCCAGGAGGCCCGCTCAACCACCCGCCGTCCGCACAATGCGTTTTCTGTCGGTGGCGCGAGGCAATATGGGCTGGTGAGCACGCTAGCCCAGTTCAGCCCGATGACCCAGCAGTGGTTCACGGGGGCGTTCGAGGCGCCCACGGCCGCCCAGGAGGGGGCGTGGGAGTCGATCGCGCGCGGCGACAACACGCTGGTCGTCGCGCCCACGGGGTCGGGCAAGACGCTGGCGGCGTTCCTGTGGTCGCTCGACCGGCTGGCCGCGCAGCCCCGTGATCCGGGGGCGGGCGGGGGCACGCGGGTCCTTTACGTCTCGCCGCTCAAGGCCCTCGCCGTCGACGTCGAGCGCAACCTGCGCGCGCCGCTGGCCGGGCTGAAGCAGACGGCGCGGCGGCTCGGGCTGCCGGTGCCGGAGATCTCGGTGGCGATCCGCTCGGGCGACACGCCCGCGGAGGACCGCAGGAGGTTCGCGGCCAAGCCGTCCGACATCCTCATCACCACGCCGGAGTCGCTGTTCCTGCTGCTCACCAGCCAGGCGCGGGAGGCGCTGCGCGGGGTCGAGACGGTCATCGTGGACGAGGTGCACGCGGTCGCCGCCACCAAGCGCGGCGCCCACCTGGCGCTCACGCTGGAGCGGCTGGACGTGCTGCTGGAGCGGCCGGCGCAGCGCATCGGCCTGTCGGCGACGGTGCGGCCGGTGAGCGAGGTGGCGGCGTTCCTGGGCGGGGCGCGGCCGGCCACGGTGGTGCAGCCGCCCGCCGACAAGCGGATCGAGGTCGAGGTCGTGGTCCCGGTCGAGGACATGACCGAGACCGCCGCCGGCCCCGAGGAGGGCGGCGACGGCGAGGAGCCGCGGGGCAGGTCGATCTGGCCGCACGTCGAGGACCGGTTGTTCGAGCTCATCGAGGCCCACAGCTCGACGATCGTGTTCGCCAACTCCCGTCGGCTGGCCGAGCGGCTGTGCTCGCGGCTCAACGAGCTGGCCTACGAACGTTCCCAGGGCATGGAGGCCGTCGACCTGTCGATCTGGGAGACGCCGTCCGACCTGCCGCGGCGCACCCCGGCCGAGGTCATGGCGCAGGCGGGCGGCACCAAGGGCGTCGTCACGGAGGTCGTACGCGCCCACCACGGCTCGGTGTCGAAGGAGGAGCGGGCGCAGATCGAGGAGGCGCTGAAGTCGGGCCGGCTGCCCGCCGTGGTCGCCACCTCCAGCCTGGAGCTGGGCATCGACATGGGCTCGGTCGATCTCGTGGCGTGCGTGGAGGCGCCGCCGAGCGTGGCGAGCGGCCTGCAGCGCATCGGCCGGGCCGGGCACCAGGTCGGCGCGGTGTCCAAGGGCGTGATCTTCCCGAAATACCGCGGCGACCTGGTGCAGACCGCCGTGGTGGCCGAGCGCATGCAAGCCGGCCACATCGAGGAGATGCGTTATCCGCGCAACCCGCTCGACGTGCTGGCCCAGCAGATCGTGGCCATGACGGCGATGGACGAGTGGACGGTCGACGAGCTGGAGTCGGTGGTCAAGCGGGCCGCGCCCTACGCCACGCTGCCGCGCACCGCGCTGGAGGCCACGCTCGACATGCTGGCCGGCCGCTACCCGAGCGAGGAGTTCGCCGAGCTGCGCCCGCGCGTCGTCTGGGACCGCGTCACCGGCACCCTCCAGGGCCGGCCGGGCGCGCAGCGGCTCGCCGTCACCAACGGCGGCACGATCCCCGACCGCGGCCTGTTCGGCGTGTTCCTGGTGGGCGAGCGGGCCTCCCGGGTCGGCGAGCTGGACGAGGAGATGGTCTACGAGTCGCGCGTGGGCGACGTGTTCGTGCTGGGCGCGACCTCGTGGCGGATCGAGGACATCACGGCCGACCGGGTGCTGGTCTCCCCCGCGCCTGGGCAGCCGGGCAAGCTGCCGTTCTGGCACGGCGACGCGCCGGGGCGGCCGGCCGAGCTGGGGCGGGCCATCGGGGAGTTCCTGCGCGAGCAGGCCAAGGGCGGCGCGGCCGAACGGCTGCGGGCGGCCGGGCTCGACGACTTCGCCGCGGGCAACCTCCTCTCCTACCTGGAGGAGCAGCGCCAGGCCACCGGCTACGTGCCCGACGACCGCACGCTGCTGGTCGAGCGGTTCCACGACGAGCTGGGCGACTGGCGGATAGTGATCCACTCGCCCTACGGCGCGCGGGTGCACGCGCCGTGGGCGCTGGCGATCAACCGGCGGCTGCGCGAGCGCTACGGCGTCGACGTGCAGGCGCTCCATTCCGACGACGGCATCGTGCTGCGCGTCCCCGACACGCTGGCCGAGCCGCCGGCCGACGTGGCGGCCTTCGACGCCGACGAGATCGAGCAGATCGTCACCGAGGAGCTGGGCGGCTCGGCGCTGTTCGCCTCCCGCTTCCGCGAGTGCGCGGGGCGGGCGCTGCTGCTGCCGCGCCGCACGCCGGGGCGGCGCAGCCCGCTGTGGCAGCAGCGGCAGCGGGCGGCCCACCTGCTGGGGGTGGCCTCGCAGTACGCCTCGTTCCCGATCGTGCTGGAGACGATGCGCGAGTGCCTGCAGGACGTGTTCGACGTGCCGGGGCTGGTGCGGCTCATGCGCGACATCGCCGCCCGCCGGGTGCGGGTGGTGGAGGTGGAGACCTCGCAGGCCTCGCCGTTCGCGGCGTCGCTGCTGTTCCACTACGTGGGCGCGTTCATGTACGAGGGCGACGCGCCGCTGGCCGAGCGGCGGGCGCAGGCGCTGGCCCTGGACACGTCCCTGCTGGCGGAGCTGCTGGGCCAGGCCGACCTGCGTGAGCTGCTCGATCCCGACGTCATCTCCGACGCCGAGCGCGAGCTGGCCCGGCTCGACCGGCCGCTGCGCGACGCCGAGGACCTCGCCGACCTGCTGCGCTCGCACGGGCCGCTGCTGGCGCCCGACGTCAGCGTACGCGGCGGCGATCCGGCCTGGCTGGAGGAGCTGGAGCGGGCGCGGCGGGCCATCCGGGTGCGCGTCGCGGGCGAGGAGCAGTGGGCGGCCGTCGAGGACGCCGGCCGGCTGCGTGACGCGCTGGGCGTGCCGCTGCCGGTGGGGGTGCCGCACGTGTTCCTGGAGCCGGTGCCAGATCCGCTGGCCGACCTGGTGGCGCGGCACGCCCGCACCCGCGGCCCGTTCCACGCCGGCACCGCCGCCGCCAGGTTCGGGCTCGGCGTGGCCGTGGTGACCGACGCCCTGCGGCGGCTGGCCGGGTCCGGGCGGGTGGTCAGCGGGGAGTTCCGGCCCGGCGGGCGGGGCGAGGAGTGGTGCGACGCCGGAGTGCTGCGGATGTTGCGGCGGCGGTCGCTGGCCCGGCTGCGCAAGGAGGTGGAGCCGGTCGCGCCGGAGACGCTCGCCCTGTTCCTGCCGGCCTGGCACGGCATCACGGGCGCCTCCGCCGACGGGCCGAGGGCGGGCGGTGACCGGCGGGGCGGCGCGACGGCGCGAGCCATGGACGCGCTGGTCCGGGCGATCGAGCAGCTCCAGGGGGCGGCCGTGCCCGCGTCGGCGCTGGAGAGCCTGGTGCTGCCCGCCCGGGTGCCCGGCTACCACCCGTCGTTGCTGGACGAGCTGACCTCGTCCGGCGAGGTGATGTGGGTGGGGCAGGGGTCGCTGCCCGGCGGCGACGGCTGGGTGTCGCTCTACTTCGCCGACACCGCGCCGCTGCTGCTGCCCGAGCCCGCCGAGATCACGATGACGGCGGTGCACGAGCGGGTGCTGGAGCTGCTGGGCGGCGGGGGCGCGCTGTTCTTCCGCGGCATCTCCGACCAGCTCGGCTCGCAGGACGACCAGACGCTGGTGTCGGCTCTGTGGGACCTCGTGTGGTCGGGGCGGATCTCCGGCGACACGCTGGCGCCGCTGCGGGCCACGCTCGGCACCGGGCGGCCCGCGCACCGGCCGGCGACGACCCGGCGGCGGCGGGCGGTGCTGCCCACGCGCAGCGGGCCGCCGACGGTGGCGGGGCGGTGGTGGCTGCTGCCCGCGCCCGCGGCCGACGCCACCCAGCGGGCCCAGGCCCAGGCCGAGGCGCTGCTCGAACGGCACGGGGTGGTGACGCGGGGGGCGGTCACCTCGGAGCGGCTGCCGGGCGGGTTCACGCCGGTCTACCAGGTGTTGCGGGCGTACGAGGAGAGCGGGCGGTGCCGGCGGGGCTACTTCGTCGAAGGGCTCGGGGGTGCGCAGTTCGCGCTGCCGGGGGCGGTGGACCGGATGCGCGCCATGGCGCCCGGCATCGCCCCGACGGCCGCCGGCGCCCCACCCCTCGACCCAGGCCCGGGGGGCGCTGGGTTCGGGTCCGGGGGCGGGCGGGAAGGTGCTAGGCGGGCTGTGGTGTTGGCGGCGGCTGATCCGGCCAATCCGTACGGCGCCGCGCTGTCGTGGCCGCAGCGTCCCGGCGACGCCGGTCACAAGCCGGGCCGTAAGGCGGGCGCGCTGGTGGTGCTGGTGGACGGGCATCTCGTCCTCTATGTGGAGCGCGGCGGCAAGACCCTGCTGTCGTTCGCCGACGACGAGCGGCTGCAGCCGGCCGTGGACGCCCTGGCCCTCGCCGTACGCGACGGCGCGCTCGGCAAGCTCACCGTCGAGCGCGCCGACGGGGCCTCGATCGGGGAGTCGCCACTGGCGGCGGCCCTGGAGGCGGCCGGGTTCCATCCCACGCCGCGTGGCCTTCGCCTGCGCGCCTGACCGAAGCTCCGCGGCAGGCCGGGGATCCGCGGCGGGCCGGGGATCCCCGGCGGGCCGGGCCTCCGCCGCAGGGCGGGTCTCCGCCGCAGGCCGAGCCTCCGCCGCAGGCCGAGCCTCCGCCGCAGGGCGGGGAAGCGATCACAATAGCCGGATGAGTTCCTTCCGCCGTTTACGGGCCGACCTCCTCACCGGCAAGAACCTGGAGATCTACCTCACGGCGCTGATCGCGCTGGCGGTGGGCGTGCTCGGCGTCTTCGACGTCGTGGACGCCAAGGTGGTGGGCGCGGCGACGCTGGCCACGCTCGCCCTCGTCGCGGTCAACGCGCTCGGCCCCCGCCATCAGGTGGCCGACCTGGAGGCGCGGGTCGCCGAGCTCAACCGCCTGGTCGAGGCCAGGCTCGCCGGCGACACGTTCCTGACCGCCGAGCGGAAGGGGCTCGCCGAGCAGGTGGGGCGGGCGCGTGACCTGCGTCTGGCGGGGGTGACGCTGAGCCGCACGGTGCGGGGGCACGTCGAGGAGCTGCGCAAGGCGCTGGAGCGGGGCGCGACGGTCAAGGTGCTGCTCATCGACCCGTCCGGCGGGGTGCCCGAGGAGGCGGCGCGGCGCAGCACGATCGCCGGGCGCGGCGAGGTCTTCGAGCACCGGGTCACCTCCACGCTTCACCTGCTGGAGGGGCTGGAGGGGGCGATCGAGGTGCGGTTCGTGCCGTTCGTGCCCGCGTTCGGGGTGGTGCTGCTGGATCCGGCGGACGACCACGGCGTCGCGTACGTGGAGCTGGGCACGCACAGCACGGCGGGCCGCGATCCGGTCTTCGCGGTGACGCGCCGCCGCGACCTGTTCTGGTTCGAGCACTTCACGGCGGAGTTCGAGCGCCTGTGGGAGGTGTCCAGGAAGCGGGAGCCAGATCAGGACGGCTGAAAATCTTGTATACGATAAGCCCGATATGACCGATCTGACGCTGGGCGCGGCCCATCGGACCTTGCGTGACGAGGTCACCGCGGAGCTGCGGCGCCGCATCCTGTCCGGCGAGCTGGCCCAGGGCGAACGGCTGGTCGAGGACCGGCTGGCCGCCGCGCTCGGCGTGTCGCGCAACCCGGTCCGCGAGTCCATCCGGGTGCTGGCCGCCGAGGGGTTCGTCGAGGTCGTCCCCCGTCTCGGGGCCACGGTCGCGCGCCTGTCCGCGGAGGAGGGCGAGGAGCTCTTCGACGTACGGATGGCCGTAGAAGGGCTGGCGGCGCGGCTGGCCGCGCGCAAGCGCACGCCGGAGTCGGCGCGGCGGCTGCGCGCGGTGCTGGAGCAGGCCAAGGACGCCGTCGAGAACGGCCAGGTGGAGCGGGTGGCCGACCTCAACACCGCCTTCCACCTGGCCGTGGGCGAGGCGGCGGGCAACGCCTACCTGCACCTGATGATGACGCCGATGTTGCAGCGGGCGCAGTGGGTCTTCAGCCGTACGGCGTCGGTGCGCGGGCCGCACTCCTGGACCGAGCACCTCGGGCTGTGCGAGGCGATCGTGGCGGGCGACGAGGACGAGGCGCAGGCCAGGGCGGTCGCGCACGTGGCCGCCGCCCGGCGCTCGTTCCTGTCCGCGATCGGCCGGACGGCCAAGCACCCGAACGATTGAGACGCCGGCCCTGTCGTATACAGTCTCCGAGCCGCCGGCCGGGGAGCGGGAAGAAGGAGAGACGTTGTTCACCACCAGGCCCGAGCTGACGGGCGACTTCGGCATGGTCGCGGGCACCCACTGGCTGGCCTCGGCCGCCGGCATGAGCGTCCTGGAGCGGGGCGGGAACGCCTTCGACGCGGCCGTGGCCGCCGGTTTCGTGCTGCAGGTCGCCGAGCCGCACCTGAACGGCCCCGGCGGCGAGGTGCCCATCCTGCTGTGGAGCGAGGCCGAGCAGCGGACGCACGTCGTGTGCGGGCAGGGCGTGGCCCCGGCCGCCGCGACCATCGAGCGCTTCCGCGAGCTGGGCCTGGACGTCGTCCCCGGCACCGGCCTGCTCGCCGCCACCGTTCCCGGGGCGTTCGGCGGGTGGATGCTCCTGCTGGAGCGGTGGGGCACCTGGCGGCTGGCCGACGTGCTCGCGCCCGCCATCCACTACGCCGAGCACGGCGTCCCCGTGCTGGAGCGCGTCTCGGCCACGATCACCGCGGTCGAGGACCTGTTCACGGCCGACTGGCCCACCTCGGCGGCCACCTGGCTGCCCGGCGGCCGGGTGCCCGAGCCGGGCTCGCGGCTGGCCAACCCCGTGCTCGCGGCCACCTACCGGCGGGTCGTCGCCGAGGCCGAGGCCGCCTCCGGCACCCGCGAGGGCCAGCTCGCCGCCGCCCGCCACGCCTGGTACGAGGGCTTCGTCGCCGAGGCGATCGCCGACTTCAGCGCCACGACCGCCTGGCGCGACAGCTCCGGAGAGGTGCACGGCGGCCTGCTGACCGGCGACGATCTCGCGGGCTGGAGCGCCACGACCGAGGAGCCGGTCAGCTTCGACTACCGGGGTCACACGGTGTACAAGACCGGCCCGTGGGGCCAGGGCCCGGTGTTCCTGCAGCAGCTCGCCCTGCTCGACGGCGTGGACCTGGACGCGATGGGCTACCTGAGCGCCGACTACGTCCACACGGTGACCGAGGCCGCCAAGCTCGCCTTCGCCGACCGCGAGGCCTGGTACGGCGACGCCGACGTGCCGCTCGCCGACCTGCTCGACCCGGCCTACAACGCCGCCCGGCGCGCGCTGATCGGTCCCCGGGCGAGCCTGGACCTGCTGCCCGGCTCCCCCGGCGGCCGCGAGCCCCGGCTGCCCGTCCTGCCCGGGGCCAGGGTGCCGGTCACGGAGGGCGTGGGCGAGCCCACCGTGGACACGGCCGGGCTGGAGCGGACGCTGCCCGACGGCCAGGTCCGCGGCGACACCTGCCACGTGGACGTCGTCGACCGCTGGGGCAACATGGTCTCGGCCACGCCGAGCGGCGGCTGGCTGCAGAGCTCCCCCACCATCCCGGCGCTGGGCTTCTGCCTGGGCACGCGGGCCCAGATGTTCTGGCTGCAGGAGGGGCTGCCCTCGTCGCTGCGGCCGGGGGCGCGCCCGCGCACCACGCTGTCGCCGTCGTTCGCGCTCAAGGACGGACGGCCGTGGCTGGCGTTCGGCACGCCGGGCGGCGACCAGCAGGACCAGTGGAGCGTGAACTTCTTCCTGGCGCTCGTCCACGGCGGCCTCAACCTGCAGGAGGCCATCGACGCCCCCATGTTCCACACCGAGCACTTCCCCAGCTCGTTCTTCCCGCGCGGCGCCCGGCCGGGCGTGCTGCACGTGGAGGAGCGGCTTGAGGCCGGCGTGGTGGCCGAGCTGCGGCGGCGCGGGCACGAGGTCGAGGTGCAGGGGCCGTGGTCGCTGGGCCGGCTCAGCGCGGTGGCCCGTGACGGCGGCTTCCTCAAGGCCGCCGCCAACCCGCGTGGCGCCCAGGGCTACGCCGCGGGCCGATGAGCCCGGCGGAGCTGCTCTTCCTGGCGGCGTCCGGCCTGCTGGCCGGGGTGGTGAACGCGCTGGCCGGCGGCGGCACGCTCGTCTCGTTCCCCGCCCTGCTGGCGTTGGGGTATCCGGGCCTGACCGCGTCCGTGACCAACGCGGTGGCGCTGTGGCCCGGCTATCTCGGCGGCGCCCTGGGCTACCGGGCCGAGCTGCGCGGGCAGCGGCGCAGAGTGGTGACGCTCGGGGCGACGGCGGTCACGGGCGCGGTGGCGGGCAGCGCGCTGCTGCTGGTCACGCCCGGCCGGGTGTTCGAGTCGATCGTGCCGTGGCTGGTGGGTCTCGCCAGCCTCGCGCTGCTGGCCCAGCCGTGGCTGCGCGCCCGTCTCGGCGGCGCGGCCGACGGACCGCCGAGCCGCCGGGTGTACGCCGGGGTGTTCCTCGGCGGGTGCTACGGCGCGTACTTCAACGGCGGCATGGGCGTGCTGCTGCTGGCCGTGCTCGGGCTGTTCCTGCACGACGGCCTGCACCGGGTCAACGCCGTACGGGCCGTGCTGGCGCTGGTGATCACCTCGGTGTCGGCGGTGGCGTTCTCGCTCTTCGCGGACGTGCGGTGGGGGGCGGTCGCGGTGATCGCGCCGGCCAGCCTCGCGGGTGGCTTCCTCGGCACCCGCGTGGCCAGACTGCTGTCGGCGAAGGTCCTGCGTGGCGTGGTGGTCGTCTTCGGCCTCGGTGTGGCCGTGGCGCTCGCACTCCAGTGAAAGCCTGGGTCTCAGGCGACGGTGGCCTCGATGAGGTCGTCCACCACGTCGTTCAGGTCGTGGCCGCGGGCGTGCACCCGCCGCTGGCGCATCGCGCCCGACCCCTTGCGCAGCAGCCGGTCCAGGCCCTCCTGCACGAAGGCCAGGTCACCCGCCTCGGCCAGCGCCGGGCGTACGTGCTCCAGCAGCCGCCAGGCCAGCACGCTCGCGGGCAGGCGGGTGCCGTCGCGCACGTCCACGCCCTCGCCCGCGAGGCCGTCCCTGGCCGCCCGCCAGTAGGCGGCGCGCAGCACCTCGGAGGAGACGGGCAGCCCGTGGTCGCCGCGGCGTACCGCTTCCAGTGAGGTCACCACCAGGGCGCGGACGAGGCCGATCAGTGTGAGGCTGTCGCTCACGTCGAGCGGCACGTCGGCCGCCCTGATCTCGACCGTGGGCAGGCTGGGCGAGGGACGGGTGTCCCAGTAGACCGTTTTCGGGTCGATGAGCGCCCCCGTGTCGTCGAGTGCCCGCACGGCCAGCTCGTAGTCGGCGTAGGAGGCGAAGTAGGGGGGCGCGCCCGCCACCGGCCACCGGCCCCAGGAGATCACTCTCCAGGAGGCGTACCCGGTGTCGCGGCCGGCGAAGAACGGCGAGTTGGCGGCCAGCGCGATCAGCGTCGGCAGCCAGCAGCGCACGTGGTTGCCGACGTAGACGGCGTGCTCGCGGTCGGGCACGTCCACGTGAACGTGGAGCGCGCAGATGGTGATCTCGTCCTGGAGCGCCCGGTAGGCCACCCTGCTCTGCAGGTAGCGGGGCACGTCGGTCAGCGGCGGCGAGCTCACGTCGCCGAGCACGGGGATGCCGCTGGCGACGATCGCGAGACCGCACGCCCGCGCGGCGTCGGCCACCTCCTTTCGTACGGCGCGCAGTTGCGAGCCGAGTTCGCTCAGGTCGGTGGAGGGGGGCGTACGGGCCTCCACCTGGAAACGGGTGATCTCATGAACCACGTCGGCCATCCCGGTGGTGGCGGCCAGGACATCGGTCGCCCGGGGAGAGACGTGGCGGGTGCGGGGATCGACGATGAGGTATTCCTCTTCGATCCCGATCAGCGGAATCATGCCTGCACCTCGTTGGGGGGAGTGAGTTCCGCAAGGAGTTGTGCCCCGGCGACAGCTCGCGGAAAACCTTCCCGACCCGAGGGCGTCAGGCGGTGAAACCTGTGGGGCCGTAGAGGGCGTGGGGCGCTCCTGTGGCGAGGGCCCAGTAGCGGTCGCCGTAGGACCAGTGCCACCACTCGGTGGGGTAGTTGACGAGGCCGGCCGGCTCCAGGACGGCGGCGAGGAGGTCGCGGTGCGCGCGGGCGTCGGCCGAGATGCCGGGGGCCGCGGTGTAGCAGGCGCCGGCGCTCTCCTCGGGGTTGTCGTTGACCTGGGTGCCCATGTCGTACTCGACGCCCTCGGGGTCGCACAGGGTGAGGTCGACGGCCGCGCCGGCGGTGTGCGGGGCCACGCTGACCGGGGAGACGTACCGGCTGGCGGCGACGTGGGCCTCCTCGACCGTCATGCCGGGATTGGCGGCCAGCAGCTCGTCGCGGTAGCGGGTGAAGTAGAGGGACTGGGTGGCGATCGGCCGGTAGCCCTCCACGATCAGCAGGTGGTAGCCGTCGGGCAGACCGGCCTCGGCGCGCTCCAGCCGCTCCAGCAGCCCGGCGCGCAGGTGCGCCCAGGCGCCGTCGGGGTCGGCCAGCCGCTCGTCCACCCGCAGCCGGCCGCGTACCTCGGCCAGCGGCTCGTCCGACTCCTGCACCGGGATGGCGGCCACCCGGGGGTCCGAGATGAGCACGACATCGTTCCTGGGGTCGTTCGGGGACTGCCACATGGGCAACGATTTTCACACAGTGTCGGAGAAGACCTGTTCCCGGGCCTGGTCCAGAGCGGCGACCAGGGCCCCGCGCAGCACGGGGTTCCCGGCCACCCTGGTGGTGACGACGGGGGGCCGGCTCGGGCACACGCGGGCCACGGCCTCCTGCACCTTCGCGGCCAGCCGCTCGCCGCCCGCCCGGCCGACGTCGCCGCTCAGCACGATCAGGCCGGGGTCGAGCACGACGGTGACCGCCGCCGCGCCCACGGCCAGCCGGCCGGCGACCGCGTCGAGGAAGTCCTCGCCGCCGTTGCGTACCAGGTCGGGTACGGTCGCCCCCTGCACGCCGTGCTCGCGGGCGAGGCCGCGCAGCGCGTCGTGGCCGACCAGGCGCTGGAAGGAGCCGGACTGCGGCTGGGAGACGTCGGCGGGCAGCGGCTCGCCGGGCACCGGCAGCCAGCCGATCTCGCCCGCGCCGCCGGTGATGCCGCGGTGCAGCCGGCCGTCCAGCATGACGCCGAGGCCCTGGCCGACGCCCGCCCAGATGACCACGAAGTCGTCGTGGCCGACGGCGGCGCCGTAGGTGTGCTCGGCGAGGGCGACCAGGTTGACGTCGTTCTCGATGGTGACGGAGGCGCCGAGGGTGCGGCGGAGGCTGGCGAGCACGCCGACGTGCCAGGCGGGCAGGTCGTACGACCAGCGCACGTCCCCGCTGACCGGGTCCACGACTCCCCTGGTGCCAATGACGAACGCCTTCAGCCGCTCCAGCCCGATGCCGGCGGTGCCGCAGGCGCGCTGCACGGCGGCGTGGACCGTGCGGACCGGGTCGCCGCCGTCGGCGGGGTTGACCGTGATCTCGACCACGATCCGGCCTGTGATGTCGGCCACACCGACCTTGAGGCTGTCGGGCAGCACCTCCAGGCCGGCGACGTAGGCGCTGGAGGGCACCACCCCGTACAGTGCGGCGTGCGGCCCCCTGCCGCCCGCCCGCTCCCCCGCGACCTCGACCAGCCCCCGCTCCTCCAGTCGAGCCAGGAGCTGACCTGCGGTTACCTTGGAGAGCCCGGTCCGCTCGCCCAGCTCGGCCCGGGTGAGCGGGCCGTCCACGAGGAGGAGCTCGAGTGCCGCGCGATCGTTCAACCGCCGCAGCAGCCGGGGAACCCCCGGGCTTCGACTCATTACCGCACCCCTCTCGTCACGAATGGCTAACGAGCGTTTCTTTTAAGAAAGTTTCTTGTTAGTTTAGCAGCGTCGTTCGGCATTTGACGATCAGCCTGGTGCGGACCGTAGGCCAGCACCCGGGAAGGGAGAACCCTGTGAGGATCGCGAAGATCACAGCCACTACGGTCACCACGGCCGCCCTGGCCCTGGGCCTGGCCGCCTGTGGCTCCGGCGAGGCGCCCTCCTCCTCACCGAGCGCCGCGGCCTCCGCCAGCGGCCCGAAGTTCGCCGGCAAGACGCTGAGCGTCTGGCGCCTCGGCGACAGCAACCCGGCCGCGGCCAAGTACATGGAAGAGCTGAACGCCGAGTTCAAGCAGCAGACCGGCGCCGAGGTCAAGCTCGAGTGGATCCCGTGGCCGCAGGTCGCCGACAAGTTCGCGGCCGCCGCCACCGGCTCGGGCCCGGACGTGACCGAGATCGGCAACGACCAGGTCCCGATGTGGCAGAGCCAGGACGCGCTCACCCCGATCACGGACATCGCCCGCGAGGGCGACCGCGCGCAGATCCCCGAGAACCTCTACGGCTACGAGACCGTGGACGGCGAGATCTACGCCGTGCCGTGGGGCGCCGGCGCCCGCGCCGTCCTCTACCGCAAGGACTGGTTCGAGGAGCTCAAGATCGAGGTCCCGAAGACCTGGGACGAGCTCGTCGCCGCCGCCAAGAAGATCCAGAAGGAGAAGGGCGAGGGGGTGGACGGCTTCGCCTTCAACGGCGGCTCCGACGCCAACCACCTGCTGGCCGCGTTCGCCTGGTCCGAGGGCGGCGACTTCGCCGTCAAGGAGGGCGACAAGTGGGTCGGCAAGCTCACCGAGCCCGGCTTCGCCAAGGGCTTCGAGACCTACACCGGCCTGGTGACGGGCGGCCTGTCCAGCAAGGCGAACCTCACGCTCAACACGGTCGACATCCGTAAGCGCTTCGCCAACAACAAGGTCGCGATGTACCTCACCGCGGGCTGGGACCTCCCCGGCATCGAGGAGGACTCGAAGGGCAAGCTGAAGAGCGACAAGCTCGCCTTCTTCCCGCTGCCCGCCAAGACCGGCGGCGTCGCCCCCTCCTTCTTCGGCGGCAACGACATCGCGCTGTGGGGCGGCACCAAGGAGGCCGACCTCGGCAAGGAGTACATCAAGCTGGCCACCAGCAAGACCTGGGCCGACCGCTACGCCAGCGAGGGCGGCCTGCTCCCGGTCTACCCGGACACCCTGGCCAAGCTTGAGGAGGACCCGGCGCAGGGCGCGTTCGCCCAGGCGTTCGCCAAGGCCCGCGCCTTCCCCGCCGACCCCAACTGGTCCGAGGCCGACGCCACCAAGATGGTGCTGCAGAACGCCGCGCGGGCCGTCATCGAGGGCAAGAAGGACGCCGGCGCCGCCCTCGCCGACGCCAACAAGGAACTCGAAGAGATCCTGAACCAGTGAGCATGGCGAACCCGACTACGGTCGCCCGGGACGGGGGCTCCTCCCCCGCCCCGGGTCACCGGCGCAGGAAGGAGAGCGGCCGCGGGCGGGCGAGCGGGCTGCCGGCGTGGAGCATCCCGTACGTGCTGCTCGTGCCCGGCCTGCTGGTGATCGCGGGGCTGCTGCTCTACCCGATGTTCCAGCTCGCGGTCATGGCCTTCCAGAAGGTGGGCCTGGCCCAGATCCGGGGCACCAGGCCGGCCGAGTGGGTGGGCCTGGAGAACTTCGAGAAGATTCTGTCCAACGACATCTTCTGGTCGGCGCTCCGCAACACCGTGGCCTTCGCCTTCGTCGCGGTCAGCCTCACGCTGGTCGTCGGCACCGCCGTCGGGGTGCTCCTGCACCGGCTCGGCAGGAAGATGTCGCTGTTCGTGGTGATCGGGTGCATGTTCGCCTGGGCGGTGCCGCCGGTGGCGCAGGGCGTCATCTGGCGCTCGCTCTTCGACGCCGAGGCCGGCATCGTCAACTGGGCGCTCGACCTGCTGCCCGACTGGCTGGCCGCGCCGCCCGACGGGCAGCGGAGCTGGGTCGGCACCCCCTGGCTCAACGACACCCTGCCCCTCTACATCGCGCTGGTCGTCTGCGTGGTGTGGGCCGGCTTCCCGTTCATCGCCGTGTCGGTGCTGGCCGGGCTCAAAGGCATCCCCGCCGAGCTGTACGAGGCGGCCAGGGTCGACGGCTCCGGGCCGTGGCGCACGTTCACCAAGATCACCCTGCCGTTGCTGAAGCCCGTCTTCGCCGTCCTGACGATCCTGTCGATCATCTGGGACTTCAAGGTCTTCAGCCAGCTCTACGTGCTGATGAACGGGCCCACCAACCGCGACGGCTTCAACCTGTCCATGTACGCGGTCGCCGAGGCGTTCAAGCCCCCGCAGAAGCTGGGCAGCGGCGCGGCGATCTCCGTCGTCCTGACGATCATCCTGCTCGTGATCACCGTCGTGTACGTCAGGCAGATCGTGAAGCAGGAGGAGATGTGACCCCGCTCGCCCGCAAGAGGCTCGGCAAGATCCTCCTCAACACGGCCGGCGTCCTGGTCTTCCTCTACGCCGTCTTCCCCGTCTACTGGATGGTGGCGACCGGCTTCAAGGAGAACGACCAGATCTTCACCACGGAGTTCGTCCCGTTCCCGACACACTTCACCTTCGATCACTTCGAGCGGGTGCTGACCGAGGGCGTCGCGAACAACTCCATCTGGCTCTACATGCGCAACAGCGCCATCGTGGCGCTCGGGACGGTGCTCATCGGCTCGGCCTTCGCCCTGCTGTCGGCCACCGCCATCGCCCGCTTCCGCTTCAAGGGCCGCGGCGTGTTCCTCGTCGTGCTGCTGGTCGTGCAGATGCTGCCGGCCGAGGGGCTGCTCATCCCGCTCTACATGATGGTCAAGCGGGTGGGGCTCGGCGACAACTTCATCGGGCTGATCGTCACCCAGGTCGCGCTCACGCTGCCGTTCGGCGTGTGGATGCTCCGCACGTTCGTCGCGGCGGTCCCCAAGTCGCTGGAGGAGGCGGCCTGGATCGACGGCGCGGGGCGCATGCAGACCTTCTGGAAGGTGCTCTTCCCGCTGGTCGCGCCCGGCCTGGTGGCGACGAGCATCTTCTCGTTCATCACCGCGTGGAACGACCTCGTCTTCGCCCTCTACCTGATGTCGGAGTCCGAGGGCTACACGATGCCCGTCGCCCTGCAGTACTTCTTCGGCCAGAAGGGCGTCGACTGGGGGGCGATCATGGCCGGATCCACCCTGATGACGATCCCGGTCGTCGTCTTCTTCCTGCTCGTGCAGCGCCGCATGGTCTCCGGCCTGGTCGCCGGGGCCGTCAAGGGCTGACGCGACACATCCCCGCACGGCGCCGCCGGCGCCGTGCACGACCCTGCCCATTTTCACTGCCCATCTTCCACTTGATGAGGAGCCATGAGTCAGAGTGATCGGGGGCTGCGCCGCCTGGCGGCCGGCACACTGCTCGTCGCCTTCCAGGGCACCGAGGCGCCCGACTGGGTGCTGCGCGAGCTGGAGCACGGCCTGGGCGGCGTGACGCTCTTCGGGTTCAACGTGGCCGACCACGGCCAGGTGAGGGAGCTGACCACCGCGCTGCGGGGAGCCGGTGAGCCCGTCATCTCCCTGGACGAGGAGGGCGGCGACGTCACGCGGCTCGCCTACCACGTCGGCAGCCCGTACCCGGGCAACGCGGCGCTCGGGGCGGTGGACGACCCCGGGCTGACCCGCAGCGTCTACCGGGCCATCGCCGCCGAGCTGGCCTCGTGCGGCATCAACCTCGACATGGCGCCGAGCGCGGACGTCAACACCGAGGCCGACAACCCGGTGATCGGCACCCGCTCGTTCGGCGCGGACGCCGCCCTGGTGGCCCGGCACACCGTGGCCGCCGTGGAGGGCCTGCAGTCGCTGCGCGTGGCCGCCTGCGTCAAGCACTTCCCCGGCCACGGCGCCACCCGCGTGGACTCGCACCTGGCGATCCCGGTCGTGGACGTGGGCCTCGACGTGCTGCGCGAGCGGGAGCTCGCCCCGTTCCGCGCGGCCGTGACGGCGGGGGCGAAGTCGGTGATGACCGCGCACGTCGCCGTGCCGGCCGTGACGGGCGACTCGCCCGCGACGCTGTCCGGCGCGGCGCTGACCGGGCTCCTCAGGGGCGAGCTCGGTTTCGACGGCGTGGTCGTCACCGACGCCCTGGACATGCACGCCATCACCCGCAGCGTCGGCCTCGCCGGGGGCGCGGTGCTGACCCTCGCGGCCGGGGCCGACCTGCTGTGCCTCGGGCCGCTGCCCGTCTACGACGACGTGCAGGCGATCATCGCCGAGATCGTCTCGGCGGTGCGCGAGGGCCGGCTGGCGGGCGAGCGGCTGGAGGAGGCCGCGGCGCGGGTGGCCGCGCTGCGGGAGTGGTTCGGCGGCGACCGCGAGATGTCGGCCGAGCGCAACGTCGTGGGCCTGCACGCGGCCCGCCGCGCCGTACGGCTGAGCGGCGTCCCCGAGCCCCTGGTCGAGCCCCTGGTGGTCGAGGTGGACACCCCGCCGACGATCGCCGTGGGCGACGTGCCGTGGGGCGTGGGGCCGTGGCTGCCCGAGGCGGAGGTCGTCCGCGTCGAGCCGTCGGCCGCCGACGCGTCCGCGCTGCTGGCCAAGGCCGCCGGACGGTCCCTGGTCGTCGTGGTCAAGGACGCCCACCGTCACCCCGCGAGCCGGGACCTGGTCTCGGCGCTGGTGACGGCCCGGCCGGACACGACCGTCATCGAGATGGGGCTGCCGGTGTGGCGGCCGGACAGCGCCGCCTACATCGCGACGTACGGGGCCGCCCGCGCCAACGCCCAGGCGGCCGTGGAGCTCCTCCAGACCGCCTGACTCAGGAGGCCAGCAGCTCCTCGCGGGCCTGGTCGAGCGCGGCCAGCACGGCGCCGCGCAGCACCGGGTTGCCCTCGGTCACCGTGGTGGTGCCCACCTGGGGCCGGACCGGGCAGATGCGGGCCACGGCCTCCTCCACCCGGGACGCGAGCGCGTCGCCGCCCGCCTGCCCGACCTCCCCGGCCAGCACCACGAGGCCGGGGTCGAGGATCACGCACACGGCGGCCACGCCGAGCGCGAGCCGCTGGGCGATCTCGTCGAGCAGCGGCTCGCCCCGCGTGCCCGCGGCCATCGCGACCCTCACGCACTCGCCGGCGCTGCTGGCCGCGAAGCCGTAGCCCTGGGCCAGCTCGGCCACCGCCTCGGCGCTGACCAGCGACTGCAGGCCGCCCGCCAGCGACGGCAGCCGCCCCGGCTCGGTGCGGATGTCCTCCGGCAGCGGCACCCCGGGCACCGGCAGGTAGCCGATCTCGCCCGCGCTGCCGGAACGCCCCCGGTGCAGCCGGCCGCCGAGCATGACCGCCAGGCCGAGGCCGCGGCTGGCCCACAGCAGCACGAAGTCGTCCACGCCCTGGGCAACCCCGTCGGCGCGCTCGGCGATGGCGGCGAGGTTGACGTCGTTCTCGATCGTCACCTCGCGCCGCAGGTCGCCGGCGAGCGCCCCGTGGATGCCCTCGTGCCAGCCGGGCAGGTCGAAGGAGAAGCGCACGTCGCCGCTGCGCGGATCGACCACGCCGGGGGTGCCGATCACCACGCCGCGCAGCCTGCTCAGCCCGACCTTGGCGCCGCGGCAGGCCTTGACGATGGCCTCGTGCACGGCGGCGACCGGGTCCTCGTGGCCCTTCGGGTCGACGGTGATCTCGGTGATGGTGTGGCCGTGGATGTCGGCGACGGCCGAGGAGATGCGTTCGGGGCCGACCTCCAGGCCGGCGACGTACGCGCTGGAGGGGATCACCGAGTAGAGGGCCGCGTTGGGCCCCCGCCCGCCGGCCTGGGTGCCGACGACCTCGACCAGGCCGCGCTCCTCCAGCCTGGACAGCGTCTGCGAGGCCGTGACCTTGGACAGGCCGGTCAGGTCGCCGATCTGGCCGCGGGTCATGGGACCGGTGGCCAGCAGCAGTTCGAGCGCGGCCCGGTCGTTGATCTCCCTCAGCAGCCTGGGCACACCTGGGCGTCGCTCCACCACGCTGAATCCCCACCGTCGGTCCACTGCGAATCGGTCACTTCGCATCGGTCACTGCGAAATCGCAAAGATTGTTGGAAGTTTAGCGCCCGCGTTCCCGAGAGACGTCGCAGGTGAACGCGAGATTTCTTCATGATCACCGTATCGGAGGGCCGCGCGCGGGACGACGCCGGGCCTCGGATCACCGGCCCCATCTGACGACCGTGCGGCTAACCAGTGTTGACCAGGAGGGATAATCGAGAACATGCGCCTCTCCGCTCGTGTCGACTACGCCCTCCGAGCCGCCGCCGAACTCGCCGCCGCGGGTGCCGGCCCGACGACCGTGGGCGAGCTCGCCAAGGAACAGGACATGCCTCCCAAATACCTGGAGAACATCCTGCTCCAGATGCGCCGCGCCGGGCTGGTCCGCGGGCAGCGAGGCCCCGAGGGCGGCTACGTCCTGGCCCGGCCCGCGGGCGAGATCTCACTCGCCGACGTGATCCGGGCGGTGGACGGCCCGCTCGCCAACGTACGCGGCGAGCGGCCCGAGCACGTCGGCTACCGGGGGCCGGCCGAGTCGCTGCAGCAGGTGTGGATCGCGCTGCGCGCCACCGAGCGCGCCATCCTGGAAGAGGTCACGCTGGAGCAGGTCGCCGCCGGCACGCTGCCCGACCGCGTCCGCCAGCTCGCCGCCGACCCCGCCGCCTGGGACTGACCTCCCGGCTCAGCGCCTGGTGCACCAGAGCGCGACGTTCCTGATCTCCCCGACCACGTCCACGGCCGAGCCGCCGGAACGGGTTCCTAGACTGGAAGGATGCCCGAGGGAGACGCCGTCCACCGCACGGCCGCCCGCCTGCGCTCCGCGCTCGACGGACGGGTGCTCACGAGGTCCGACTTCCGCGTGCCGCGGCACGCCACCGCCGACCTGACCGGCCGCGAGGTGCTGACCACGCTCTCGCGCGGCAAGCACCTGCTCACCCGCGTCGAGGGCGGCCTGACCGTGCACACGCACCTGCGCATGGACGGGAGCTGGCGGATCGTCGGACCGGGAGCCCGGGTGCCGCCCGGCGACCAGGTGCGGCTGATCCTGGCCAACCGGGACTGCACGGCGCTCGGCCGCAAGCTGGGGATGGTGGACCTCGTACGGACGGAGGACGAGGCGCGGCTGGTCGGCCACCTGGGGCCGGATCTGCTCGGGCCCGACTGGGACCCGGACGAGGCCGTGCGGAGGCTGCGCGAGGCGCCCGGCAGGACCATCGGGGAGGCGCTGCTCGATCAGCGCAACCTGGCGGGGATCGGCACGATCTATCGCGCCGAGACCTTGTTCCTGCGGGGGATCTGGCCGTGGAGGAAGGTCGGGGAGATCGAGGATCTGGGCGGGCTCGTGTCGCTGGCACAGCGCCTGCTGGCGGCCAACCTCGAACACGCGGGCACGGTGACCACAGGTGATCGCCGCCCGGCGAACGCGACGTGGGTCTACGGCAGGGCAGGAAGACCCTGTCGCCGATGCGGCACCCGCATCAGCCGAGGGGAGATGGGATCGCAGCCACAGGAACGGCTGATCCTGTGGTGTGCCGGCTGCCAGCCTCGTTAGGCAGCCACCATGTCCTTGACTTCGGGGAACACGGAATCGGAGATCGATCCGGGAACCGTCTCCGCAAGAGGCAGTCGCTCGTGCTCGGGAACATCGGCGAGCACGGGAGCAGCCTGGAGCTCGGCCAGCGCGAACTGGTCGGACACCTCACGCAGCACCTGCGAGAGTGGCACTCCGAGCGCACCGCAGATGGACGCGAGCAGCTCCGACGACGCCTCCTTCTGCCCCCGTTCGACCTCGGACAAATAGCCGAGCGAGACACGGGCCAGCGTGGAAACCTCGCGCAGCGTGCGTCCCTGGCGCACGCGCAACCGCCTCAGCACATCGCCGAGCAGCTGACGCAGCAGAATCATCTGTCGCTCCCTCCCCGGCGCGGATGTCTTCACCACGCCCCGCGCGATCGGATCGTGCCGCACATTGGTCTTCTTCGCTTCGTACATACTCCTCGCCGTCATCACCGGGCGTCGCCGCCCCTTGCTCGCCGCTTGTGCCTCGCCGCGCGACTCATCAGGCCCGCCTGCCGGGCGCTCGGTGCTTGCAGTTGGCTCACGGACCTCACTCACAGCTCCACCGTACCCGTATCCACCGACACCGCGTCAGACCGTGCAAGGCATGTTCGCTCGGGACGTAACACGGTAATCATCCGGAATGTTCCCCTATGTTCGCCTGTAGCACACTTGAGAGGAGATCAACTACCTCGTGCACCGTCTCTACCCTTATACGTTCGCGTGACCCCTCAAGTCTCAACTCGCGTCCCCAGACCTGTCCGCCGGGACCGGCGACCGCGACGAACACGGTGCCGACGGGCCGGCCGTCCTGGGGCTCCGGCCCGGCCACCCCGGTCACGGCCATCCCGTAGCTCGCCGCGCAGACCCGCGCGACGCCCCGCGCCATGGCCGCCGCCACCTCGGGGTGCACCGCCCCCTCGCGCTCCAGGAGCTCGCCCGGCACGCCCAGCAGGTCGCGCTTGAGCTCGGTGGCGTAGGAGATCACCCCGCCGCGGAAGACCCGCGACGCCCCGGGCACCGCCGTGACGGTCGCCCCGATCAGCCCTCCGGTCAGCGACTCGGCCACCGCCAGCGTCGCCCCCTGCCGCTCCAGCAGCGCCAGCGCATCCGCCACGTCCATCGTCGATCACTCCCCGCGTGCCCGCCTGGCCACCTTACGCAGTCTGACCGCCCGGAACACGTAGTCGGCGCCGGTGAGCACCGTCACCACGAGCGCGGCGCCCATCACCACCCAGCGCAGCACGTCCGGCACCATCGGCAGGAGATAGAGGACGATCGCCGCGATCTGCAGCACGGTCTTGACCTTGCCGCCGTAGCTGGCGGGGATCACCGCGTGCCGCAGCAGCACGAACCTGAGCGCGGTGATGCCCAGCTCCCGCCCCAGGATCACCACCGTGACCCACCACGGCAGCTCCTGCAGGACCGACAGGCACACCAGCGCCGCGCCCGTCAGCGCCTTGTCGGCGATCGGGTCGGCGATCTTGCCGAAGTCGGTGATGAGGCCGTAGCGGCGGGCCAGCTCACCGTCGAGATGATCGGTGAGCGAGGCCACGCCGAACACCGCCAGCGCGGCGATCCGCCAGCCGGTGCCGGGCAGGAAAAGACAGACCACGAAGAAAGGGACGAGCACCAACCGGAGGACCGTGAGGATGTTGGCGATGTTCCACGGGCTCACCGCACGGCGCTCGTCCTTCTTCATGGACCGGCCTTGATGCGCGCGATCAGGTCGACCCCCTCGGCGTCGACCACGACCGCGCGCACGACCTGGCCCTTGACCAGGCCGATGCCCTGCACGGTCACCGAGCCGTCGACCTCGGGACCCTGGTGGGCGGCCCGGCCCTCGTAGCCGCCGTCGCCCAGGTCGTCCTCGATCAGCACGTCGACCTCGGTGCCGATGCGCTCCTCCGCCCGCTGGGCGGTCAGCTCCTCGGCCAGCTCGGTGAGCACCCGCACCCGCTCGTCGATGACCTCCTGCGCCAGCTTGCCGGGCAGGTCGGCCGCCTCGGTGCCGTCCTCGTCGGAGTAGCCGAACACGCCGATGACGTCGAGCCGCGCGGCTTCGAGGAAGCCCACCAGCTCGCCGAACTCCTCCTCGGTCTCGCCGGGGAAGCCCACGATGAAGTTGGAGCGCACGCCCGCCTCGGGAGCGCGCTCGCGCACGCTCTCCAGCAGCCCGAGGAAACGCTCGGGGTCGCCGAAGCGGCGCATCCGGCGCAGCACGCCGTTGCTGGCGTGCTGGAAGGACAGGTCGAAGTAGGGGGCCACGCCCTCGGTGCCGCAGATCACGTCGATGAGCCCGGGACGCAGCTCGGCCGGCTGCAGGTAGCTGACCCGCACCCGCTCGACGCCCTCCACCTCGGCCAGGCGCGGCAGCAGCTTCTCCAGCGCCCGCAGGTCGCCGAGGTCCTTGCCGTAGGAGGTGGAGTTCTCGCTCACCAGCACCAGCTCGCGGACCCCGCGATGGGCCAGCCAGTCGGCCTCGGCCAGCAGCTCGTCGGGGACGCGCGAGACGTAGGAGCCACGGAAGGACGGGATGGCGCAGAACGTGCAGCGCCGGTCGCAGCCGGAGGCGAGCTTCAGCGAGGCCACGGGGCTCTCGTCGAGCCGCTTGCGCAGCACGCGGGGCCCGCTGGCGGGAGCGACGCCCGACGGCAGGTCCCCGTGGCCGGGAATGCCGGTCTTGGGCGCGGCGGCGCGCTCGACCGGCGAGATGGGCAGCAGGGTGCGGCGGTCACGCGGCGTGTGAGGCTTCAGCGACCGGCCGGCGAGCACGTCGTCGAGCCGGTCGCCGATCTCGGCGTAGTCGTCGAAGGAGATGACGGCGCTGGCCTCGGGCAGCGCCTCGGCCAGCTCGCCTCCGTAGCGCTCGGCCATGCAGCCCGCGGCGACGACCTTGGCGCCGGAGTCCGCGGCGGCGAGCAGCGTGTCGATGGAGTCTTTTTTGGCCGAGTCGATGAAGCCGCACGTGTTGACGACGACGACGTCGGGGTCGTCGTCGCCGAGCTGCCAACCGGCAGCCTCAAGTCGCGCGGCCAGCTCCTCGGAGTCGACCTCGTTGCGGGCGCAGCCCAGGGTGATCAGCGATGCGGTGCGGCGGGATGACATGGTGAACACTACGGTATCGGGAGTTGGCCACCACCCGATGCACTGGCCCACCGGAGACGGCTAGCGGGCCTTCTGCTTGACCGGTGCCTTCGGCGCCTCGAACGAGGTGCGCACCATCTCCCCGCGCTCCCCGAGCCGCTTCACCTTCTTGCCGTTGACCTGCAGCGTCACCGCCGTGGCGTCGCTCAGCAGCAGGGTCACCTTGCCCGGCGCCCGCCATTCCGAGGTCTTGCCCGCGTTGAGCGTGCCCGAGAAGAGCCGGTGGCCATCGGCGTCGTGCACCCCGACGTACGACGAGCGCTTGGCCTTGATCCGCAGCGTCACCATCTCCTTCGAACGCGTGCCGCGCGACGGCGACGCCCTGGGCGACTCGGTGATGGGGGTGTTGGGCGGCACGCTCGGCCGGGCCGACGACTGCCGCACCCCGGCCACCTGCACCTGGTCGCCCGCTCCCCCGAGCATGCGCATCGTGCCGAACACGACCACGATCGCCAGCGCCACCCCCAGCGCCATCGACCAGTTGGGCCCCCGCCGCTCCGGCAGGTTGATCTTCTTGTCGGCCTGGAAGACGGCCGAGGCCCGCACCGGCTCCGGCGCCCCGCCGTGTTCCTGGTCGTACTGGTGGACCACGGCCTCGGGATCGAGCCCGACGGCCGCGGCGATGGCCTTCACGTGGCCTCTGGCGTAGAACGGGCCTCCGCACTGGTCGTAGAGATCCTGCTCGATGCAATGGACGATGGTCTCGCGGATGCGCGTGGCCGCGCTGACCTGCGCGACCGACATCCCGGCCGACTGCCTGGCTGCCGCCAGCATGGCCCCGATGCTCTGCTGTTCCTGCACGGCGAACGCCTCCCCGATGGCGTCTGGTTCCCCCACCACGACTCTCCGTAGTGGTTCCTATTCAACCAGTTGACGCCGCTCGCCCCCGCATTGGGGTCATTCGCCACGCAGGTCGGCCAGCAGACCGGGCAAATCGTCGGGCTTCACGAGCACTTCGCGCGCCTTGGAGCCCTCGCTCGGGCCGACCACGTTGCGGCTCTCCAGGAGGTCCATGAGCCGCCCCGCCTTGGCGAAGCCGACCCGCAGCTTGCGCTGGAGCATCGAGGTGGAGCCGAACTGGGTGGTGACGATCAGCTCGGCCGCCTGGATCAGCAGGTCGAGGTCGTCGCCGATCTCCTCGTCGATCTCCCGCTTGACCGGCGCCGCCGCCACGTCCTCGCGGTATTCGACCTGCATCTGCGCCTTGCAGTGCGCGACGATCTCGGCGATCTCCTTCTCCGAGACGAACGCGTTCTGGATCCGGATGGGCTTGCTCGCGCCCATCGGCAGGAACAGCGCGTCGCCCTGGCCGACCAGCTTGTCGGCGCCGGGCTGGTCGAGGATGACCCGCGAGTCGGTGAGGCTGGAGACGGCGAAGGCCAGCCGGGAGGGCACGTTGGCCTTGATCAGGCCGGTGACGACGTCGACGGACGGCCGCTGCGTGGCGATCACCAGGTGGATGCCGGCCGCGCGGGCGAGCTGCGTGATGCGCACGATCGAGTCCTCGACGTCGCGCGGCGCCACCATCATGAGGTCGGCCAGCTCGTCCACGATCACCAGCAGGTACGGGTACGGCTGGTAGACCCGCTCACTGCCGGGCGGCGGCTGCAGCTTGCCCGCCCGCACCGCCTTGTTGAACTCGTCCACGTGCCGGAACCCCGACGCCGCCAGGTCGTCGTAGCGCCGGTCCATCTCCCCCACGACCCATTCCAGGGCCTCCGCGGCCTTCTTCGGGTTCGTGATGATCGGGGTGATGAGGTGGGGGATGCCCTCGTACACGCTGAGCTCGACCCGCTTGGGGTCGACCAGCACCATGCGCACCTCGTCGGGCGTGGACCGCATGAGGATGGAGGTGATCAGGCCGTTGACGCAGACCGACTTGCCGGCGCCGGTGGCGCCCGCGATGAGCAGGTGGGGCATCTTGGCCAGGTTGGCCACGATGGTGCGGCCCTCGACGTCCTTGCCGAGGCCGACGATCATCGGGTGGTGGTCGGCCTGGGCCACCTGCGAGCGCAGCACGTCGCCCAGCGCCACGAGGTCCTTGTCGGCGTTGGGGATCTCCACGCCGATGGCCGACTTGCCGGGGATCGGCGACAGGATGCGCACGTCGGCGGACTTGACCGCGTAGGCGATGTTCTTGGTGAGCGCGGTGACCTTCTCGACCTTCACCGCCGGGCCGAGCTCGATCTCGTAGCGGGTCACGGTCGGGCCGCGGGTGAAGCCGATCACCTGCGCGTCGATGCTGAACTGCTCCAGCACGCTGGTCAGCGCGTTGACCACGGTGGTGTTGGCCTTGGTCTGCGGCTTGGGCGCGGTGCCGGGCTTGAGGAACTGCAGGTCGGGCAGCGCGTACGGCCCCGCCTGCGGCGACAGCACGAGCTGTTCGACCTTGCGCGGCGCGGGCGTCGGCAGCGGCGGCTCCGGCGGCCTGCGCTCGGCCTCGGCCTCCGCCGCGGCAGCTGCGGCGACCGCCGCGTCCTCCTCGTCGGTGAGCCCGGGGACGATCTCCGGCGAGTGCTCGGCGCGCTCCTTGTCCTTCTCCGACAGCACCGGCGTGTCGTAGGGCTTGACGCCGTCGCCGCCCTCACCGTCACCCGCGGGCTTCTTCGTCCGGGGACGCTTCCTGCTCGGCTCGCGCGGCAGCGGGTCGGACTGCCGCTCGAAGAGCATGTGCCGCAGCTCGGCCAGCCGCTCGGGGATGCGGTGCACCGGCGTCGCGGTGATGACCAGGACGCCGAACGCCGACAGGAGCAGCAGCAGCGGGATCGTGATCCACGACGGCAGGATGCTCATCGGCGGCGCCGAGACGATGAAGCCGACCATGCCCCCGGCCGCCGACACCTTGTCCATGCCCTGGCCCTCGCCGGCCGGGTACGGCGTGTCGTTGGCCACGTGGATCACGCCGAGCACGCCGACCAGCAGCGCCGCCCAGCCGATCACCATGCGGCCGGTGTCGGCGTTCTGGTCGGGGTGGCGCATGTAACGCCAGGCCAGCAGGCCGAGCAGCAGCGGCAGCGCCCAGGCCAGCGAGCCGAACACGCCGCGCACGGTCGCGTTGACCACCCCGGAGACGGCCCCGTCGGCGTTGCGCCAGGTCATGGAGGCCAGCACGATCGCGGCGGCCAGCCAGGCCAGCCCGAGCCCGTCGCGCCGGTGCGCCGGGTCCAGCTCGCGGGCGTTGTTGCCGAGCGCGCGGGCCATGCTGCCGACCCCGCCCGCGAACAACATCCACAGCCCGACGATCAGCTTGCCGATCATCGTGAAGACCCAGCTGATCGGATCGGGGTGGGCGACGGAGGACTTGCGGCCGGAGGCGCCCGTCCTCGGCCGGGGGCGCCCGGCCGACGCCGTCGTCCGCTTCGCGGACGTCGTGCGGGCCGGGGTCGACCGCTTCGCCGGCCCCTTGGATGCGCTTTTCGGCGTACGGGTGGCCATGGTGCCAAAGGTACGACGGAGACACCGGACTCCGCGCGCTGACGCGCCGCACACCCGTACAAAGACCCCAGGATCAGGTGGTGAACCTGTAGGTGGTGCTCGAGGTCCGGCGCTCGCCTGGCCGCAGCACCGTGGAGGGGAACTGCGGCTGGTTGGGCGAGTCGGGGAAGTGCTGGGTCTCCAGGCACAGCCCCGCGAACGGCCCGAACGGCGTGGCCGTGCCGTCCAGCATGCTGCCGGAGTAGAACTGCACGCCCGGCTCGGTCGTGGTGACCTCCATGGTGAGGCCGCCGGCCGTGACGCTCATGCCGCCGTCGAGCACGTAGCAGTGGTCGTAGCCGCCGTCGATGCGCTCGCCGAGCGCGTGCGGCTCGGTGAAGTCGAACGGGGTGCCCTTGACCGGCGCCAGCTCCCCGGTCGGGATCTTGTCGGCGTCGACCGGCAGGTAGTGCTCGGCGGCGATCCGTACGACGTGGTCGCGCACGTCGCCCTCGCCCTGCCCCTTGAGGTTGAAGTAGGAGTGGTTGGTGAGGTTGACCACGGTCGGCTTGTCGGTCTCGGTGGCGTAGTCGATGCGCAGGCCGTCGTCCTCCAGCGTGTACGTCACCGTCGCGGTCAGCGTGCCCGGGTAGCCCTGGTCGCCGTCCGGGCTGACCAGGGTCAGCGTGACGGAGGAGGGCGAGCGGTCGGCGACGGTCCACACCTTGGAGTCGAAGCCCTCGGTGCCGCCGTGCAGGCTGTTGGGCCCGTTGTTGACCGGCAGGGTGTACTCGACGCCGTCGAGGGTGAAGCGGCCGCCCGCGATGCGGTTGCCGTAGCGGCCGACGACCGCGCCGAAGTAGCGGCTGCGGGTGAGGTAGTCCTCCAGCGTGTCCAGCCCGAGCACCACGTTGCGGCCCGACACCTCCAGCGAGCGTACGACGGCGCCGAGCGTCAGCACCTCGGCGCGGAGCCGTCCGGACGACAGCTCCACCTGCTCCACCTGCTCGCCGGACGGCAGCGTTCCGAAAATCATTTTTGTGCCCTTCCCGTGGACTCGCGGACTATGAGGGCGGTGTCGAGGGTCACCGTCGCGCCCTCGCCCCCCGATTGCAGCAACAGGTCCACCGCCATCCGCCCCGCGGCCACGGCGGGCATGGCCACCGTGGTGAGCTTCGGCCGGTTGAGCCGGCCGGGCAGGATGTCGTCGAACCCGATGACACTTATCTGGTCTGGTACCCCGATGTCCATCGTGGCGAGCCCCTCGATGAGGCCGAGCGCGACGAGATCGTTGTAGGCCAGCACGGCGGTCGCCCCGCACGCCGCGACGTCGGCGGCCACGGCCAGGCCGCCGCCCTCGGTCGGCTGGTTGGGGCCGAAGAAGACGAGGTCGAGCCCCGGCGTCTCGGCGGCGACGCCCTGCATCTCGTTGCTGGTCCACGACCCGATGGGGCCGGACACGAGCGCGATCCTGCGGTGGCCGAGCCCGGCCAGGTGCTCCAGGGCCAGCTTGGCGCCCTGGGCGACGTTCATGAGCACCGCGGGCATGCCCTTGATGCGGCGGTTGACCACCACGAACGGGACGTCCTCGGCCAGGCGCTCGATCATCTTGTTGGACAGGCGGGGGCTGCACAGCAGGACGCCGTCCACCTGCTTGGTGAACGTCCTGATCAGCTCTTCCTCGACCCGCGGGTCCTCGTCGGTGTCGGCCACGAACACGTGGTAGTCGCGGCCCCTGGCCTGCGCCTGGGCCGCCTTGATGAGCGGCGGGAAGAACGGGTTGGCGATGTCGGCCACGATGAGGCCCATGTTGAAGGTGCGCCCGGTGGTGAGCGCGCGGGCCGCCCGGTTGGGCCGGTAGCCGAGGTCGTCGGCCGCGGCCAGCACCCGGCTCCTGGTGGCAGGATTGACCAGGTGCGGCGCGGAGAAGGTGCGGGAGACTGTGGACACGTGCACGCCGCAGGCGCGCGCCACGTCCTTGATCGTCGCCGCCATCGCCGTCCTCCCTTGCAAACGGTTGCCAGATCAAACCTTGACCTTTGCCGCTCTGCCCGTCAAGGTTTGTGCAACCGGTTGCCATGGTCGGCGGTCACCAGCGGCCGCCGAGCTCCTTCAGTGTGAAGACGCCGCCCGCGCGGTCGTGCACCGGGTCCGACAGGTCGGGCTCGCCGTGCTCGGCGATCAGGG
Source organism: Nonomuraea sp. B208 (assembly GCF_057536035.1). Lineage (NCBI taxonomy): Bacteria > Bacillati > Actinomycetota > Actinomycetes > Streptosporangiales > Streptosporangiaceae > Nonomuraea > Nonomuraea sp. B208. The sequence goes on along the minus strand of NZ_BAAJOU010000022.1, from coordinate 5,960 downwards.
GCCCCGCCAGCGTCTCCGAGTCGTCGCGCGAGACGTAGCCGATGGCCTCGGCCTCCTTCAGCGACCACCAGCGGCGGGTGTTGTCCGAGACGCCCCACACCACGTGGAGGCCGGGCGCGACCAGCGCGGCCTCGACCAGGCGGGCCAGGTCGTCGGGTGAGATCCAGGTGGCCAGGCCGCGGGTGTCGAGCGGGCCTTCGTTGCAGGTGCCGAGCCGGACGACGGTGATGTTCATGCCGAAGCGGTCGTGGTAGAGGCCGGCCAGGGCCTCCATGACGACCTTGCTGACGCCGTAGAAGGTGTCGGGGCGGGGGAAGGCGTAGTCCGGCAGGTCCTCGCCGCCCGCCGGCCTGGTGTGGAAGCCGGCCGCGTGGTGGCTGCCCATGAGGACGAGCTGGCGTACGCCCGCCTCGCGCGCCGCCTCCAGCAGCACCTGCGTGCCGTCGATGTTGGCCCGCACGATGTCGGCCCAGGGGTGCTCGCGGCTCTGCCCGCCGAGGTGGAGCACGGCGTCCACGCCCTTGACGGCCTCGGCCATGGCGGCCGGGTCGGCGAGGTCGGCGACGACCTGCTCCTCCCCCGGGCCGGGCTCGACCGGCTGGAGATCGGAGAGCCGCAGGATGCGACCCTCGCGGGCGAGCCGCGGGCGGAGCAGCGTGCCGACTTTCCCCGCGGCACCGGTCATGAGAATGCGCATGTCTTCATGGTGTACACGATTCTGACCCAAATTCACATACTTGAATATTGACCGTGAAGCATGCGCTAGTTACGTTCACAGCCACGAGTTCAAGTCTTCGACTCATGTCCACGTATGTGAACGGGAGGCGGTCTGATGTCACGTCGTCTGCTGGGGGTCGCGGTCGCTGCGGCCCTCGCCGCAACGGTGACCGGCTGCGGCTCCGGGGGATCGAGTTCAACCGACGACACTCTGGAGATCTGGATCCGGCAGGCGCCCGATTCCGACTCCGCCAAGACGGCGCAGAAACTCGCCGACGCATTCACCAAGTCCAGCGGCGTGAAGACCAAGGTCGTCGCGCTTTTCGACGACTTCGAGACCAAGCTCAACCAGCAGGCCGCGCAGCGGCAGCTTCCCGACATCGTCATCAACGACACCGCGCAACTCGGCAACATGCACAGCCAGGGCTGGCTCCAGGAGGTCGACAAGGCGGGCTTATCCGGCTCCGGCGACCTCGCCGACCGGGCCTGGCAGGCCGCCGCGGGCAGCGACGGCAAGTTCTACGCCGCGCCCTTCTCCGCGCAGGCGTTCGCGCTGATCGTCCGCAAGGACTGGCGTGAGAAGGTCGGCATGGAGCCGCCCGCGACCTGGGAGGACCTGACCAAGCTGGCCGTCGCCTTCACCGAGAAGGACCCCGACGGCAACGGCCAGAAGGACACCAGCGGCTTCGTCGCCCCCGCCGGCACCAAGCGCGGCTACGCCTCCTGGTACGCCTCCTCCCTCATCTACGCCAACGGCGCCGACTTCCTGAAGGCCAACGGCCCCGGCAAGTACGTCGCCACCGCGAACGACCCCAGGTTCGTGGAGGCCGTCCAGTACCTCCAGGACCAGTTCTGCAAGACCAAGACCGTCAACCCGGGCGCGGTCAGCAACGACACGACCGTCACGCACGAGGTGTTCGAGAAGGGCCAGGGCGGCATCTACCTGGTCGGCCCGTACGTGCTCGCGCGCTTCGTCAAGAGCGTCGGCACCGACAAGATCGAGGTCCTGCCCGTGCCCAAGGGCCCCTCCGGCGGCCCCGGCACCCTCGGCGAGGGCGAGAACGTCTACCTCATGGCCGGCTCGCAGCTGCAGGACGCCCAGAAGAAGTTCGCCGAGTTCGCGATCTCCCCCGAGGGCCAGCGGATCGGTATGAACAAGGACGCCAACGGCGCCATCGTCCGCCTGCCGGTCAACAGGACCGTGGACATGGCCGCCGAACGCCAGGACCCGCGCTGGAAGGTCTTCCAGGAGTCCTACGACTTCGCGGTCTACGCGCCGCCGGTGCCGAACTGGGCGCCGATCCGGCAGACCTCCGCCGACGCGATCAACACCGTCTGGGCCGACTGCTCGGCGGACGTCAAGACGGCCATGGACGGGCTGAACACCAAGCTCACCCAGGAACTCCAGAGCCAGAAAGCGTCATGACCGCGACCGTGACCCGGGCGGGAGCCGCCACCGCGCCCCCTCGCCGCCGCGCCCGACGGGCGCGGTGGCGGGGGCCGCTGGTCGCCTGGCTGTTCCTGGCGCCCGCGCTGCTGCTCTTCCTGTACTTCAAGTTCATCCCCATGGTCGTGGGCCTGTGGAAGAGCCTGTTCAAGGTCCAGACGTTCCTCGGGGACGAATGGGTGGGTCTCGACAACTACCGCACGATCATCACCGACGACCTGTTCGCCGCGGCCATCGGGCACAGCGTGGTGCTGGCGCTCGGCACCACGATCGGCTCCCTCGTGCTGGGGCTCGGGCTGGCGCTGCTCGTCGAGGGGCCGGCGCGCTATCTGTGGTTCGTCAGGACGGCGGCGTTCCTGCCGGTCGTGACGACGATGGCGGCGGTGGCCGAGGTGTGGCGGATCATGTTCCATCCGGCCGACAACGGGATGCTCAACGTGATCATCGGCTGGGCGGGCGTCGATCCGCAGCCCTGGCTGGCCAGTGAGCACTCCTCGCTCTGGTCGATCATGCTCATGAGCGTCTGGCGCGGCACCCCGTACGACATGATGATCTTCCTGGCCGGGCTGGTCGGCGTGGACCGCACGCTCTACGAGGCGGCGGCCGTGGACGGGGCCTCCACCTGGCGGCGGCTGCGGCACATCACGCTGCCCGCGCTGCGCCCGGTGTTCTGGATCCTGTTCACGCTCGCGGCCATCCGCGGGCTGCGCGTCTTCGTCGAGGTCTACGTGCTCACCAACGGCGGGCCGAACAACTCCTCCGAGGTGCTGATGACGCTCATCTACAAGCTCGGCTTCCAGAAGAACGAGCTGGGCGTCGCCTCGGCCGGCGGGATCGTGCTGTTCCTCGCCACGCTCGTGCTCACGGTGATCGTGCAGCTGATGCGCAGGAGGCAGGCGTCATGAGATTCGACAGCGCACTGGGGCTGGAGTCGCGCAAGGGCCCGCTCGCCGTCGCCGCGCGCTTCGTCGTCTACGGGCTCATGGTCGTGGCCTTCACGGGGCCGCTCGTGGGGCTGCTGGTCAGCGCGTTCAGCAAGACCCTCGATCCCACCTCGTTCACCCTCTGGCCGGACGAGTTCACGCTGGAGAACTTCATCCAGGCCGGGGACAAGAACGTCTATCTCTACCTGCTGAACTCGTTCGTGGTCGTCGGCTTCGGGCTGCTGCTGCAGATGCTGGTGAGCGTCTTCGCGGCGTACGCGCTGGCCCGCAAGAAGTTCCGCGGCATGACGGTCGTGATGCTGCTCATGCTGGCCACGATGATGCTGCCCGAGGAGATCATCGCGATCCCGCTCTCGCTCGTCCTCGCCGACCTGCCGGTGCTGCACCTCAACCTCATCGGCACGTACGCGGGGATGATCCTGCCCGTCGGGGCCTGGGGGTTCTCGATCCTGGTCATGACCGAGTTCATGAAGGAGGTGCCGGTCGAGCTGGAGGAGGCCGCGCGCATCGACGGGGCGGGCGAGCTGCGCATCTTCGCCACGATCATCGTGCCGCTGTGCCGGCCGGCGCTCGGCGTGATCGGCGTCTTCGGGTTCACCATGATCTGGGACCAGTACCTGCTGCCGCTGATCGTGGCGACCGAGTCGACCATGTGGACGCTGCCCATCGCGCTGCGCTCGCTCCGCTCGGACGAGGAGGTCGGCATCGGGGTGCTGCTCGCGGCCTCGCTGCTGGCGCTGCTGCCGTCGATCATCGCGTTCCTGGCCTTCCAGCGGCAGTTCATGCGCGGCCTCACCAGCGGCGCGGTCAAGGGATAGCGGTCAAGGGATAGCGGTCAAGGGATAGCGTCCACGTATCTGGACGCTATCCCATATGCTGGATGTGTCGGCATTGTGGAGTGAGATGGGACGAGTATGGAGCCCCAGCTGGTCAAGTCCGCCGAGCGGACCGTACGCATCCTGGAAGCGCTGGCGGAGTCGCACGAGACCCTGACGCTGTCGGAGCTCCAGCAGCGCACCGGTTTCCCGCGCAGCAGCCTGCACGCCCTCATGCGCACGCTGGTCGAGCTCAACTGGGTCGAGACCGACTCGGCCCGCTCGGCGTTCGGGATCGGGCCGCACGCGCTGCTCACCGGGACGGCGTACCTCGACAAGGATCCCGCGCTGCCCTTCGCCCAGGAAACCCTGGAGGACCTGCGGGACGAGATCGGGCAGACCGTGCACTTCGCCCGCCGGGACGGCGCCCACGTGCTCTACCTGGCCACCAGGGAGTCGCGCGAGGCCGCGCACGTCATCCCCAGGGTCGGCCGGCGGCTGCCCGCCCACGTCACCGCGCTCGGCCAGGTCCTGCTCGCCCAGCTCACCGACGACGAGGTCGTGGCCCTGCTCCCCGACCCCCTCCAGGGACTCACCGAGCACTCCATCACCGACCTGGGCAAACTGACCGGCGAGCTGGACCAGGTGCGCACCCGGGGCTGGGCCTGCGAACGCGAACAGGGCACGCCCGGCCTGGCCTGCGTGGCCGTGGCCGTCGACTACCGCATCCCGGCCACGGACGCGATCAGCTGCTCGATGCCCGCCGCCCTGCCGCCCGCCGACGTCGAACGGGTCACCGAAGCGGTGATCAAGCACACCCGCAAGCTCGCTGCCACCCTCCGCCGGGAGGGCATCCGCTAGGAAAGGACCGTTGATGCGGCTAGATGGCGTTCTCTTCTTCCCGGTGACCCCGTTCGACGCCGCCGGCGAGCTCGCGGAGGCGGTGCTCGCCCGGCACGTCGCCGACGGGGTCGCGGCCGGGGCGGGAGGGGTGTTCACCGCGTGCGGCACCGGCGAGTTCAACGCCCTCGACCTCGGCGAGTACGGGCGGGCCGTCACCGCCGCCGTCAGCGCCGCCGGGGGGCGGGTGCCCGTGCTCGGCGGGGCCGGCGGCACGCTCCCCGCCGCCCGCGCGATCGCCCGCGAGGCGGCCGCGCGCGGCGCCGACGGGCTGCTGCTCATGCCCCCCTACCTCGTCAACGCCCCGGCCGCCGGCCTGGTCCGGTACGTCCGCGACGTGGCCGCCGCCGCTTCCGAGCTCCCGGTGATCATCTACCAGCGGGGCAACGCCCGCTTCACCCCCGAAGCCGTGACCGAGCTGGCCCAGGTACCGAACATCGTCGGACTCAAGGACGGCCTCGGCGACTTCGACCTGCTCCAGCGGATCATCCTGCGAGTGCGGGAGGCCGGCCACCGGGACTTCACCTTCTTCAACGGGCTGCCGACCGCCGAGTTCACCATGCCCGCGTACCGGGGGCTGGGGGTGACGCTGTACTCCAGCGCGGTGTTCGCGTTCGCGCCCGAGATCGCGATCGCTTTCCACAAGGCGTTGACCGCCGGGGACGAGGCGCTGGTGCAGCGGCTGCTGACCGGGTTCTACCTGCCGCTGGTGGAGCTGCGCGACCTGGTGCCCGGGTACGCGGTGTCGCTGGTGAAGGCGGGGGTGCGGCTGCGCGGGCTGGAGGCCGGCGGGGTGCGGGCGCCGCTGGTGGATCCGTCGGTGGAGCATGTGGAACGGCTTGAGCGGATTGTGGGGGCGGGGCTGGAAATAGCAGGCGCCTGACCCGCTCCTCCGGCGCTGTCTCCACCGCCCCCTCCCCGCACCTCTTCCCCAGCCTCCCGTTTCCCCCAGCACCCCTTCCAACCACCGCCGCCCTGTCACCACCAGCCGCGTCCCACCAGCCACCGGCGATCAGCCACCGCCCTCACCCATGGCCCTTCACCACGCCCCGCCCCAGGAGCCGTGGACCATGAGCCGTGGGCCATGAGCCCCTACCCTGCGGCACGAACCACCCGACACCAGTCATCCGTCAGGAG
>NZ_BAAJOU010000021.1:0-1233325 GCF_057536035.1 Nonomuraea sp. B208 | reverse complement strand
TTCCTGAGCTTGTCGGCCAGCGAGGCGTACTCCTGCTGGCGCGCCCCCACGTCGGGGGCGGCCTGCCCGGCCACGGCGGGCGGGATCGACTGCATCTCCAGGACCTTGCGGCCCCAGTCGCGCACGATCGGCTGCTGCGGGTCGGCGGTGCCGAACAGGCCCACCAGCCACGGCTTGCAGACCAGGGTGGACCACAGCGCGTCGGCGTTCTGTTCGACGCCGGGGGTGCCGACCTGGCCGTAGCCGCCGGGCTTGAGCTCGGCGGCGGTCTGGCCGGGCGGCGGCAGGCAGGACGCGCCGCCCGCGCCGGGCAGGCCGGAGAAGGCCGAGTTGACGACCTCGCCGGTCTTGTCGGTGACGACCTTGCCGAGGCCGGTGAAGTCGCCGGGACGGCTGAAGAACCAGGTCGCGACGGTGACCGCGAGCACCATCCAGATGACGCCCTCGGCGGTCGTGGTGGCGCGCTTGCGGATCAGGCCGTACCAGGCGAGCCAGATCGCGCCGAGGATCACGATCGGGCGGAGGAACGGCCAGTACATGGCGTTGGCCAGGTTCGTGACGATGTCATCGACGACGTCCTTGATGGACTGGAGCGGTCCCTCGGTGGCCGCCGCCTGGTACGTGGTGATCGTCAGCCGGTCGATGGCCTTGGCCGCGGTGAAGATGCCGTTGGCCCACATGTTGCCGAGCACCGCGACGTAGTCGCCGCAGCCCAGCTCGTGCGTGTGCCAGAACTGGCCGCTCATGCCGAACTGGCCGTAGTTGGTGACCGGGGTGCTCGGCTGGGCGCCGGCCGGAGCCGGGGCCTGGATGAGCCCGTCGGTGCCGCCGCCCACCACCTCGGGCGTGAGCGGCCCGGAAAGGTCGCACGGTGCCGCGGCGGCCGGCGCGGACAGCCCGCCCACGACCAGCGGCACCACCAGGATGCCGGTGACCAGCGCGAGTGCCAGCGCGAGTCGTCGGGATAGCCGGATCTTCATGACCGTACCTCCTGCGGCCTGCCCACGCCCCCTTGAAGATCATCATGCCCGTCGCGATCGGGTTTGTCGTGTGTCGGGTTCGTGTCGAGCCAGCGAAGAAGCTCGTCGGAGACCAGGTCTACTCCGATGCGGCCGGCCCTGCCATCCAGATCACGGAAAATGCATTCGCCGTTGCCGAGCGAGCGCAGCACGGCCTTGTGCTCCTCCGACGCCTCCACCCCCAGGAGGGACATCACGTGGTTCACCTCCACCCGTTCGGTGGACCTGAACGCGAACACGGACGACAGGCAGTTGGTCACCTGCTCGTTCAGCAGGTCCCCCGCGTTCTGCGAGACCAGCACGAGCGCGGTGTTGCGGGAGCGGCCCATCCGGCTGACCTCGGGCACCAGCTTGGCGCCCTCGGGCGTGGAGGTGATCGCCCACGCCTCGTCCAGGAAGATCGCCTTGGGGGCGCGCCGGTCGAGGCCGTTCATCAGCCTGCGCGCGAACTGCGACACCAGGTAGAGCAGGGCGACCGACAGCCGCTGCTCGTACGAGTAGTCCTCCCTGGTCGTGGCCACGTCGGGGAGGGTCAGGCCGCCCAGCGTGAAGACGGTCGTCCAGCCCTCGGTGTCGATCTGGTCGCCGCCGGAGGGGTCGAAGCAGAGCCGGGCCAGGTGCATCTCCGACATCGAGCGCAGCACCGCGCCCAGGTTCTTCGACGCCGCGTCGTCGGCCTGCTCCAGGTGGTCGACGACCTTGCCGAGCGACGGGTCGGGCTGGTTGGAGATCGCCGCGACCGCCTGGATCATCGCCGACTCGCGCTCCTCCGACATGCGCGGCAGCAGCAGCCGCAGCGTCTCGGTGGCCATGGTCTTCTTCGCCGCGATGTCGTCGCCGAACGAGAACGGGTCCAGCAGGCCCGGCGCCGCCGAGCCCAGCGGGATGACCCTGGCCTTGCGCCCGCGCTTGTCCAGCAGCCGCACCAGCGACTCGGCGTCACCCTTGGGGTCGATCACCGCGACCGTGACGCCGCGCAACGCCATCTGGTAGATCATCAGCAGCGCGAGCGTGGTCTTGCCGCCGCCCGGCTCGCCGGTGATCGCGATGGCCGTCGGCCGGTTGCGGGTGGCCGCCACCAGCGGGTCGAAGTGCACGATGCTGCGCGCCCTGCCGACGGTCTCCCCGATGTACGGGCCCAGCCAGCCCTCGCTGCCCTCGCCCAGCCGGTCACCGAGATCGACGGTGGCCGTGGCCATGCCGCCCGCGATCGTCCGCAGCGGCTGACGCTGGGCGTAGGCGTTGACGCGCACCTTCTCGCCCGGCAGCGACTCGCAGAACAGCGAGAACTGGTCGCCGGTCGAGTTGACCACATCGATGCCCATGTCCCGGTAGTGCTCGACCACCGCCTCCACCCGCTGCACGCAGATGTCCTCGGTCGGGGCCGAGACGATCAGCCGGTGCCAGCCGTACACGAAGGGCAGGCGCTCCTTGGTGATGCCGTGCTCCAGCATGCGGGCCGCGTCGATCTGCTCGGCCAGCGCCAGCGGGGCCTCCGCGCCCGCCTCGCGGATGTGGTGGTCCATGTCGCGGGCGTGCGCCAGCTTGCGCGCCACGTCCTTCGACGCCTTGACCGGCGGGATCAGCCGCATCCTGGAGGAGATCTCCACCGGGAACGGGAGCTGGTCGGCGAAGTGCATCCACGGCTCGCCGTCGGGGAACGGCATCAGGTCGGGGAAGCGGGCGAACGACAGGTGGGCGACGTACGAGTCGCCCTGCGGCTGCACGATCCGCAGCAGGCTCCTGCCGTTGTGGATCTCGCCCTCGACCAGCGTCTCGATCTCGCCCCTGCCCCACCGCCTGCGCGGGCTCGCCGACGGCGGCGCGTCGCCCGACGCGCCCGCCGCCGCGTGCTGGAACAGCCACGCCACCTCGACGGAGGTGGCGTGACGGGCGTAGAGGGCGCTCGACGCGAGTGCCCGGCCGAGGCGCTCCGCCTGCTCGGTCCAGCGGCCGATCTCGCTGTCGGGTACGTGGTCGTCCGTCATGCCGAGCGACTTCTCGGTCTTCTGGTAGAAGCCGAGGAGCTGGGCGAGCACGCCGCTGCCGAGCTGCTTGCCGCGCGGGCCCAGGCGTACGCCGAGATAGACCTCCTTCGTCCAGAAGTCCTTCGCCCAGACGTGGCGGTACATCTCCTCCAGGTAGTCGCGCCAGCCGGGCCCCTCGTCGGAGGTGGCGTTGAGCGCCATCGCCCACTCGGCGGCCGGGTAGGTGCGGTGCGCCACCCGCAGATGGACCTCGGCGTCGGGCATCCTGATCGCGGCCAGCGCGATCGTGATGTTGGTGGCCAGCGCCTCCCGCTCCTCGGGGGTGACGAACTCGTAGCTGACCGTCGGAAGGCGGAAATACGCCCATGCGCAGGTGTCTGTGAGCAGGATGCGGTCGTCGAAGTAGCGGACCGCGAGGCGCTGGTGCGCTCGGGACGCCCTGCTCATGCCGCCCCCTCGGCGCATGAACGGGCCAGACCTGCTCGCTTGTTCACTTAACGCTCACCGATTCTCGTGCCCGGGGGGTCACTCGCCAACTCCTCATCGCTCGGTCGTACGCTCTGCGCCGACTGCGCTGTCCGCGCCGTCTGGGCCGACTGGGCGGCGAAGCCCGCGACCACCACGCCCGCGAGGGCGAGGTAGGCCCGTCGCCCGGCCGCGCGCAACTGCCCGGGATCGACGACCTCGGCCCCGCCCGGGGCGAGGTCGTCGTCCCAGGGGACCCTGACGATGGCCCGGCACCTGCCCCTGGCCACCGACTCAGCCTGCTCGACGTCGGCCATGGAACGCCTGCTCACGCCGTTCACGACCATCACCGCACGCCTGCGCAGCTCCGCGCAGCCGTGCCCGTCGAGCCACTCGTACGTCATCGCCACCGCCTCCGACGCCTCCTCGCTCGCCGGGACCACCAGGACGAGCTGGTCGGCGTACGGCAGGAGGCGGGCCGCCAGCGCGGCCGCCGGGTCGATGACGGCCAGCTTGTAGTGGCGGTCGAGCAGCCTCATGGACTCGCCCAGGCGGTGGTCGGAGAAGAGCGACCGGTCCGCCAGGCGCTGCTCGGCGCCCGCGTCGGTGTCGGCGCTGATCACCTCGAGGCCGGAGGCCGTCCTCGTGGTGTAGCCGCGCATCGTCAGATAGCCGCTGACCCGGTCGAGGCCGGCCAGCAGCGAGGTGAGCGTCTCGGGGGTCTCGGGTTCGATCCTGCTGGTCAGGGTGTCGCCGCCGGTGTTGGCGTCCACGGCGACGATCCTGTCGTCACGGTATTGGGCGAAGGTGTGGCCCAGCATGAGGGCCGTGGTGCTCTGGCCGGCGCCGCCCGTGCAGCCGAGGACCAGGATCCTGCGGCTGCCGCTGAACACGGCCCTGGCGCGGGCCTCGTCGATCTCGGAGCCGTCGGTGCGCACCGAGGAGCCGCCGACCACGACCTGCGCGATCCGCCGCCACCCGCCGGAGTCCCGTCCGACCACGGACTCGACCCGCCGCACCCTGCCCTCCCCGGGCCGCGGCCCAGGCACAGGCGCCACGATCTCACCCGGCCGCCCGTCCGCGGGCACGCCGGGCCGCCCCCTGAGCGGGGCGACGGGCCGCTCAGGGGCACGGTACGCCGCAGGGGCGGGCGCATCCGGCCGCTCCGGAGCACGGCGCGTCGCGGGGGCAGGCGCATCCGGCCGCTCCGGAGCACGGCGCGTCGCGGGGGCAGGCGCATCCGGCCGCTCGGGGGCGCGCCGCGCCGCAGGGGCAGGCGCATCCGGCCGCTCCGGGACGCGGTACGTCGTTGAGGCGGGCCCGTCCGGCCGCTCCGACACGCGGTGTGTCGCCGGCGCGGGCGCCTCCGGGGCCACAGGCGCCAACCGCGGCCACCCTCCACCCCGCCGCCCCCGCTCTCCGCTTTCCTCAGCGTCACCGGTGTCTTCGGCACCGCCAGTGGTTGCGGCGGGCTCAGCCCCGGCGGCCTCAGGCTTGGCTCCCTCGGTGCCCCCGATGCCGTTGGGCTCAGGCTCGTTGGCCCCGGTGCTCCGGACAGCGTCGGCGCTGCCAGCGAGCTCGACGCTCTGGGTGGGCTTGGTGCTGTCGGCGAGCTGACTGTCCTGGGCAGGCGGAGCGCTGCCGGCGGCCTCGGTGCTCCGGCCGGAGCCGGCGCTGCCAGCGAACTCGGCCCTCTGGGTGGGCTTGGCGCTGTGGGCAAGCTCGCTGCCCTGGGCAGGCGCAGCGCTGCCGGCGTCCTCGGTGGCTTCGGCACTGCCAGTGGCCTCGGTGGCCTCGACGCTGCCGGTGTTCCCGGAAGCCACCCGCCGCTCGGATCCGCCGCTCGCAGCATCGCCACTCGCAGCATCGCCACTCACCGCATCGCCGCGCCGGGCGTCGCTGCTCACAGCGTCGCCGCTTGCAGTGAAGCTGCTGTCCTTGGGGGTGCTGGCGGCGGGGGCGCTCGCTGACGTGGCGTCCGCCGAGACGCCGCTCGCCGCCGCCCCGCCAGTCGCCGCGCCGTGACTGTCCTCGGTGCCGGTGGCCGTGACCTCGTCGGGGACGGCCGTGCCGCCCGCGCCGGGAGCGCTGGACTGGATCGCCGGCGTGTCCTCGCCGCTGCCCGCCTGCCCGCCAGTGGCCGCGTCTCCGGTCGGCTGCTCGGGGCGCGGGGCCGGGGGGCGGGGCAGGGGCTTGGCGTTGGGGTCGAGCGGCGGCCAGGCGCGGTGCGGGCCCGGGAGCACCAGGGCCGGGCCCAGCCTCGGCGGCTGGCCCTTCCGGTGCTGGTCGCGGGCGACCTCGTCCTCGTGCCGCTCGCTGCCGACCCGGTCACCCGCATCCGTACGGGCATCCGAGCGAGCAGCGGCGTCCGACGGGGCGTCGGCGCTCGCCGCGAGCCTTCTCAGTCGCCGCAGCGCCTCGGTGTCGATCGGCTTGGCGGCGGCGGACTTACGACCTTGACCCCCCGAGCGGATGGGCACGACCGTCCCGCCACGGACGTCCCGCCCCTCCGGCTCGCCGTCACCACGGGCTTCGCTGCTCTCGGCCTCGGCGACCTCACCATGAACCCGCGCCTCAACCTGGTCCTGAGCCTGCGTCTCGTCACGCTCGCGAGGGGATGCCGTGCGCTCGCCGGCCGCCGACTCGCCCTGCTCAGGGGCCGATGCCTCATCCCGGCCATGCTCGGAAGCGGTGGGCTCCTGCGCGGGCCGTGACGGGGTCGCCAGGCGGGTCACCGGCTCCTCACCAGCTCCGTGGGTGGCCTCGCGAAGAGTGGCCTCGCGGAGGGCCGCCTCGCGCAGTGCCGCCTCGCGGAGGGCGGTCTGCTGGCTGGCGGCCTCCTGGACCGCGTCGTCCCGGCCGAAGATCCGCCGCTTGCCGCCCTTGCGGCGCGCGCCGTCCTCCTGCCGAGCCGGCCCACGAACGGCCTCCGCGCCGTCCTCCTGCGACGCCCGCCCACGGACGGCCTCTGCGCCGGCCTCCTGCCGCGCCCGCGCCCGCCCACGGACGGCCTTCGCGCCGTCCTCCTGCCGGACCCGTTCGCGACCGGTCTCGGTGGGCCGGTCCGCGCCGTTCGGGTCGGTGCCGGGCGGAAGGGCCAGCGGGCGCTCGCGTCCGGCGGGAAGTGCCTCGGCGGTGCCCTGTCGCGCCCGCCCCCGCAGCGCGGGAGCCGTGCCGCGGCGGGAGCCCCAGCCCGTACGCCCGGTCGTCGGCTCGGCGACCGGAGCCTGCCCGGCCGCGGCGGCAGCGGCGGCGACCGCCGGCCGGACCTGCCGCGGACCCGCCGCCCGCTGCTCCTCTGCCCGCCGCTGCGCCTGCCGTGCCTTGGCGGGACGCCGGGCCTTGACCCGGACCGGCGCGGTGCGCCACACGCGGGCGGAGAAGGTCACCGTCTCCGGCTCGGCCCCGGGCGCGAGGCGGTACCAGGCCTTCGGCTCGCCCAGGTAGCGCATCTGGGACTCCAGCAGCTCGGTGAGCCGCTTGCCCTCGATGACGGGACGGGTCGACAGCCACGTCACGATGCCCGGCGGCACCAGGAACAGCACGTGCCACGGCATCGCGACCGGCACGCCCACCAGGATCAGCAGGAGGGACCACGGGACGAACACCCCGACGAAGACGCCGATCCAGACGATGGGGAGCGGCATCGGCAGGCGTAGGTCGTACAGCTTGTAGAGCCGCTTCTCGATGCGCCAGATGTTCGTGTACGTGGGCAGGTCCACCCGGTCCTCCTCCCTCACCCGCTCGCGTATGACCGCCGCCGGACGGTCTCAACCCTTTACTTGATGCCCAGTGCGCCGGCGATCGCCTTTGCCGTCACCTCAATGATGTTGGGCACGTAGAAGATCACCCCGATGGCCACCGCCAAGATCAAGAACTGCACGAACCGGGTGATCTCCCGGGTGAAGAGGAAGAACAGCGCGACCACCGACACCACCACCAGGAACAACGGGGCGAAGAACGCCCGTAGGAAGTCGGCGAGCCCTCCGGTGTCGATGCCGGTCGACGTGGGCGCCGGCGTCATTTGCAGCAAGGAGAGCACTATGGTCTTCAAGGTCACTTCTCGTCCTCCCGGGGGGTACCGTTCTGCGGCGCGGACGGGCCTTTAGTCAACGACCCGCCCGGCGCCGCGGATGTCGGCGACGAACCACTTGTCGCCCTGCTTCTCGACGGTGAGCCGGTAGGCCTGCTCCAAACGCGCGCCCACCGCCGCGGGGTCGGTGGCGTTCGGGGTGGGCGGGGCGTCGCCGTTCGGCACGACCCACACGACCACCGCCTGAATCTCTCTTGTGGCACCCCCCACAGGCACCACGACCTTCTTGAGCTCGGCGAAGGTGAACGCGCCGCCGAAGCTGGGCAGGCTCTTGCCGGCGGCGACGTAGCGCTGCAGCCCGGCGGTCTCGCCGGACGCGTAGTCCTTGAAGAAGCCCTCCAGCTGCGGCTTCAGCTCGGCGGCCGCCGCGTCGTCGGTCTCCGGGGGCGCGATCTGGGGCAGCTCGGCCGGGCCGGGCGCGGGCAGGATCGCCGGCCGCCCGGACACCACGAAGCGCCTGCCGCCCTCGTCGCCCGAGTAGTAGATCGGCACCGACAGCATCATGCGCCGCGGGCCGGACTGGAAGGCCACGCTGACCACGGCGTTCTGGTCGTCGCCGACCTCGATGTCGTACGCCTGGATCGCGACGGCGGCCAGCTTGCCGAAACCGTCCCAGCCCATCTGGGGGTCGGAGGCGTCGGGCAGGAACGCCGCGAGTTTGCGCGACCTGCTGTCCGCGTCGTCAGGGCTGAAATTGAGATAGACCCCTGCGAACTGGGCAGCGAACGCCATCCCCCGCTGCGTGGGGAAACCCGTCTCGGCCGCCGGGGCATCCGCATTGGACGTTGTGCCCTCTTGCTGGGTAAATCGCTCAAATGGTGCACGAATCCCATTCACCACGATAACCACGATAAGCGCCCAGAGAATGATGCGGCCCACCCAGACGAGCCATCGCCCGCCGCCGCCGGACCAGCCACCGCGCCGCGGCCGGCGGGGCGGCGGCACGTCGTAGTCGGCCGGGTCCAGGGTTGCGGAAAGCCCGCGCCCGTCAGCGATCCGAGGATCGTGCTGGACGGTAGACCTACGAGCCATCACGCCTCCGCTCGCGCCGATCCCCCCGGCTGGCGCGGTGTCGTCCGTTGCCGATCCCCATCATCCGCGGTGAAGTAGTCACCCTATCCGGTCTCCGCCATTCTTCCAGGAAAGCCACGCCCATGCTGCAGGCACGACCGCCCTCACGGCAAACCGGGGCTCTGCGACAGGCGTCAGTACCGATTCCCATCAGTTCCCGGCAGAAACGGCTTACGACCAGGACAAACGCCTAAAACCGCCTAGCGCGACGGCCACGGATTCCTGTCCAGAACAGGCATGAACCTCTCACGACCTGCGCATTCGGTATGGGCCGCGGATGTCGGAGCCGCGTTCAGGCGGGCTCGGGATCCTGCATCGAACGCCCCCTGCGCCGGCTCTGGAGATCGACGACGCCGGTGCGGCTCTGGGCGTCGGCGGCCCCGCCCTGGACGGTCCCGGCCCTGCCCTGGAGATCGACGACCGTCGGGCGGACCGACCGCTCCAGCGAGCCGCGCAGGTCGGCCAGCATCTCCGCGGCGTCGCGCTCGCGCATGCGGCTGACCATCTCGTTGCGCTCGTCCACCTTCCTGCGCAGGTAAGCCTCCCTGTTGACGCGCAGGCCGTACATGAGCTCGACCCTGATCAGGGCCAGCTCCTCCTCCAGGCTGATCCCCGCGAGCGTCGGAGCGGGGCGTCGTTTCCGGATGATGCGACGGATCATGAGGGGCCTCCCGAGTCAGCGTGAACGCCGTGACGATTCGACGCGCGGGGGCCCAAAGTGGTTGACACTTAAACACGTTCGGCACGTCACCATGACAGTGTCGGCAACACAGCGTAGCGAAGCGTCACGCAAGGCCGACGAAAGACGCGCCGGGCGCGGCCGTCAGACGTTGAAGCGGAACTCCACCACGTCGCCGTCGCGCATCACGTAGTCCTTGCCCTCGACGCGCGCCTTGCCCGCCGAGCGGGCGTTGGCGATCGAGCCGGCCTCCACCAGGTCGTCGAACGAGACCACCTCGGCCTTGATGAAGCCCCGCTGGAAGTCGGTGTGGATCACGCCGGCCGCCTCGGGGGCCGTGGCGCCCTTGCGGATGGTCCAGGCCCTGGTCTCCTTGGGGCCCGCCGTGAGGTAGGTCTGCAGGCCGAGCGTCTCGAAGCCGACCCGGGCGAGCTGGCGCAGGCCCGACTCCTCCTGGCCGACCGACTGCAGCAGCTCCAGCGCCTCCTCCTCGTCGAGCTCGACCAGCTCGGACTCGATCTTGGCGTCGAGGAAGACGGCCTCGGCGGGGGCGACCAGCGTCGAGAGCTGCTCCCTGAGCGCGGTGTCGGTGAGCTCGTCGGCGTCGAGGTTGAACACGTAGAGGAACGGCTTGGCCGTCAGCAGGTGGAGCTCGCGCAGCTCCTCGCGGTCGAGGCCGCTCTCAAAGATGGTCTTGCCGGTCTCCAGGACGGCCAGCGCGGCCTCGGCGGCCTCCAGCGCGGCCTTCTTGTCCTTGTTGTTGCGCGCCTCCTTCTGCAGGCGCGGTACGGCCTTCTCGACCGTCTGCAGATCGGCCATGATCAGCTCGGTGTTGATCGTCTCGATGTCCCGCTTGGGGGAGATCTCGCCGTCGACGTGGGTGACGTCGGGGTCGCCGAAGACCCGGATCACCTGGCAGATCGCGTCGGTGTCACGGATGTTGGCGAGGAACTGGTTGCCCCGCCCCTGTCCCTCCGAGGCTCCCTTGACCAGGCCCGCGATGTCGACGAACTCGACCTTGGCGGGCAGGATGCGCGCCGAGCCGAAGATCTCGGCCAGCACGGGCAGGCGGTCGTCCGGCACGCCCACGATGCCCACGTTGGGCTCGATCGTGGCGAACGGGTAGTTGGCCGCGAGCGCGTTGCCGGTCTTGGTCAGCGCGTTGAACAGCGTGGACTTACCGACGTTGGGCAGGCCGACGATGCCGATGGAGAGACTCACGGACAGCGAGTTTACTTGCCGCCGCGCCTGGGCGGTTCGCCCGTAGCGTGTCGGGCGGAACCGGGCGCGGAGTCCTGCAATCATCGGTCGAGTGGACGTCGTCGCGCTTGTCATCGGTCTGGCCGTCGGGCTGCTCGTCGGCTTCCTCGTGGCGAGGACCCGCGCGGCGGTCCGGGTGGCCGAGGCCGACGCCCGCGCCAAGGCGTCCGCCGACAAGCTCGTCTACGTCGAGGAGCAGCTCGCCGAGCGGTTCCAGGCCCTGTCCACCCGAGCGCTCGACGTCAACAACCTCCGTTTCCTGGAGCTCGCGGAGACCAGGCTCGCCGCCACCAGGGCCGAGGCCGCGGGCGACCTGGAGCAGCGCAGGCAGGCCGTCGAGCACCTGGTCGAGCCGCTGAAGGACGCCCTGGCGCGGGTCGAGACCCAGCTCCGCGACACCGAGTCCGGCCAGCGCGCGGCGCGGGCCGAGCTGGCCAAGCAGATGGAGTTCGTCCGCGAGAGCAGCGAGCAGCTCCGCTCCCAGACCACCGCCCTGGTGCGCGCCCTGCAACGGCCGGAGGCCCGGGGCCGCTGGGGCGAGCTCCAGCTGCGCCGGGTCGCCGAGATCGCCGGCATGCAGCGCCACTGCGACTTCGACGAGCAGGTCGCCGAGGGCTCCATGCGCCCCGACATGGTCGTACGGCTGGCCGGCGGCAAGAACATCGTGGTCGACTCCAAGGTCTCGCTGGCGGCCTATCTGGAGGCCGCGGAGGCGTCCGACGAGTCGCTCGCCACGGTCCGGCTCGACGCCCACGCCCGGCACGTGCGCGAGCACATCGACCGGCTGGCCGCCAAGTCCTACTGGCAGGCGTTCAACCCGTCGCCGGAGTTCGTGGTGCTGTTCATCCCCGGCGAGGCGTTCCTCGCCCCCGCGCTCGAACGCGACCCCGGCCTGCTGGAGTACGCGATGGCGCGCCGGGTGCACATCGCCACGCCGACCACGCTGATCACGATGCTGCGCACCGCCCACTACGCCTGGCAGCAGGCCGCGCTGAGCGAGAACGCGCGGGCGGTGTTCGAGCTGGGCAAGGAGCTGTACGAGCGGCTGTCGTCCCTCGGCAGGAACGTCGACTCGCTGGGCCGGGCGCTGAGCCGGGCGGTGGAGGCGTACAACAAGTCGGTCGGATCGCTCGAAAGCCGCGTGCTGGTCACCGCGCGCAAACTCAACGAGCTGGGCGTCGTGGACGGCGACCTGGACCCTCCGGAGATGCTCGACGGCCTGCCGAGGCCCCTCGCATCCCCCGAACTGCTGGAAACCCCGTCACTGTTCTCCCACTCCAACGGTAAGTTGGCCAACGGGACGTAGTGAACGGGGGTGGACCGGTGGTGGAGAAGGGCAGAAAGCCCGCCGTCAGGCTGACCGCTCGGGGCGCCATCGCGCTCGCCCTGGTCGCCACCCTGGCCGGCTACGTGCTGGCGGCGCTGCTCGGCGTCCAGCAGGTCGTCGGCGCGGCCTTCCTGGTGTCGAGCCTGCTGGGCGTGCTGCTGGTCAACCGGCGCGAGCTGCTGTCGCTGGTGGTCGCGCCCCCGCTGGTGTTCTTCTGCGCGACGCTCTTCGTCGAGCTCGGGCGGGCGCTCGGCTCGGTGTCGATCGTGCAGTCGCTGGCGCTCGGCCTCTACACGTCGCTGACCCGCGGCGCGCCGTGGCTGTTCGCCGGCTCGGCCGTCGTGCTCGGCGTGGCGCTGCGGCGCGGCCTGTGGGACAACGTACGCGACCTGCGGGCGGAGCTGAAGGCGGACGCGGAGGCGCCGCGCCCGCGGCAGCCGACGTTCGTGCCCGAGCCCGAGGGCTACTTCGAGCCCAAGGTCTACGGGACGCCGCGCGGCGAGGACTGACCGCTCCCCCGCCGCTCCGGCGACCCGGATTCAGGCTCAGGCTCGGGCGCGAAGGTCCTTGCGCAGCTCGTGGGGCAGGGCGAAGCGCATGCTCTCCTGCACCGGCTCGACCTCGGTGACGTCACCGAACCCGTGCTTGGCGAGACGCGCCAGCACCTCCTCGACCAGCTCCTCGGGCACCGACGCGCCGCTCGTGACGCCGACCGTGGTGACGCCCTCCAGCCACTCGTCGCGGATGAAGTCGGCGTTGTCGACGAGATAGGAGGCGTCGGCGCCGTAGTCCTTCGCCACCTCGACCAGGCGCTTGGAGTTGGAGGAGTTCTCGGAGCCGACCACGATGACGAGCTGCGCCTCGGCGGCGATCTCCTTGACCGCGATCTGGCGGTTCTGGGTGGCGTAGCAGATGTCGTCGCTCGGCGGGTCGAGCAGGTTGGGGAAGCGCTGCTTGAGCCGGGTCACGGTCTCGGTGGTCTCGTCGACCGAGAGCGTGGTCTGCGACAGCCACACCAGCCGGCTCGGGTCCTTCACCTCGACCTGGTCGACGGCGTCGAGGCCGTCGACGAGCTGGATGTGCTGCGGCGCCTCGCCCGAGGTGCCCTCGACCTCCTCGTGGCCCTCGTGCCCGATCAGCAGGATCTCGTAGTCCTGGCCGGCGAACCGCTTGGCCTCGTTGTGCACCTTGGTGACCAGCGGGCAGGTGGCGTCGATGGTACGCAGGTTGCGGTCCCTGGCCTCCTCGTGCACCGCGGGCGACACGCCGTGGGCCGAGAACACCACGATCGAGCCCTCGGGCACCTCCTCGGTCTCCTCGACGAAGATGGCGCCCCTGGCCTCGAGCGTTTTGACCACGTGCGTGTTGTGAACGATCTGCTTGCGGACGTAGATCGGGGCGCCGTACTGCTCCAGCGCCTTCTCGACCGCGACCACGGCTCGATCGACTCCGGCGCAGTAGCCCCGTGGCTTGGCTACGAGGACTCGGCGGGAAGAGGGGGTCTGGGGCTCCATACTTCTTATGCTACGTGGAGCGACCATCTGGCCCGCCCCGTGCGTGCTAGCCCGCGGCTTGCCAGACTGGCCGTCCAATACTGACCTCCCAGGGAGACGTCATGTCCCTCAGCGACGTGATACGCAACATCGCTAAAACCGTCACCAACAAGGACGAGCTCAAGGAGAAGGCCAAAGACCTTCCGCTGCTCGTCATCCAGAACACGCTCAGCGCCGCCGGACAGGCGCTGCTGGTCGTCGACCGGGTGAAGAACTCGATCAAGGGCATCGGCGGCAAGGCGGAGCGCGAGGAGACGGACGAGTCGCGTCCCTCCGCCGCCGAGCAGATCGCCGCGGCGCCGGCCGTGAGCGAGGAGGACAAGCCGGCGCGCAAGGAGCCGGTCATCTTCGCGCCGCGTCCCGCCCCCGGTGAGACGAACGGCACCGCCACGGCCAAGCCGGAGCCGGTCATCTTCGCGCCGTCCAAGCCGGCCGCGCAGCCCGAGCCCGCCGCCGAGCCCAAGGCGAAGGCCGAGCCGAAGACCGAGCCGAAGGCTGAGCCGACGACCGAGCCCACGACCGAGCCGACGACCGAGCCGAAGGCTGAGGACAAGCCCGTCGAGCCGGCCCCCGCGCCTGAGCCCGCCGCCAAGGTCGAGCCGGTCTCCGCTCCTGAGCCTGCCGTCGCACCTGAGCCCGCGGCCAAGGTCGAGCCGGTCGCCGCGCCCGAGCCCGTCGCCGCCCCTGAGCCCACCGCCGCCTCTGAGCCCGTCGCCGCCCCTGAGCCTGCCGTCGCGCCTGAGCCCGCGGCCAAGGTCGAGCCGGTGTCCGTCGCCCCGGCCGAGCCCGTGGCCAACACCGCGGCCAACACTGTGGCCACCACCGTGGCCAACACCGTGGCCGAGCCCGAGGCCGGCGCTGAGGAGCCGGTCGTCGGGGTGCCCGCGGCCGGGCTCGTGGAGCCGCTTCCCGGCTACGGCGAGCTGACCGTCGCGTCCCTGCGCGCCCGCATGCGCGGCAAGACCCCGGCCCAGATCGGCGACTTCCTCGCCTACGAGCGCGCCACCCAGGACCGCCCCGAAGTGGTGCGCATGTACGAGAACCGCCTCATCAAGCTGCAGGCCGGCGAGTAGACCGCACCGAGCCCGTAGTCTTCCGCCATGACCTCGAAGACCACACCGGAGTCCCCACTGCCGATCCGCACGGTCCTGCAAATGGTGGGCGGCTGGATCGGCAGACTCGGCACGGTGTGGGTCGAGGGCCAGATCACCGATCTGAGCACGCGCGGCGGCACGGTGTTCCTGACCCTGCGCGACCCGGTCGCCAACGTCTCCGCCAGGGTCACCGCTCCCCGGGGCGTCTACGAGGCGGCCGTGCCCCGGCCGGCCGACGGGGCCCGGGTGGTGCTGCAGGTGAAGCCCGACTTCTGGGTCAACAAGGGCACGTTCGCCTTCACGGCGCTGGAGATCCGCCCGGTCGGCGTGGGCGAGCTGCTGGTACGGCTGGAGCGGCTGAGGCAGCTCCTGGCGGCCGAGGGGCTGTTCAACGCCGACAGGAAGCGGCGGCTGCCGTTCCTGCCCGGCACGATCGGCCTGATCTGCGGCCGTGAGTCGGCGGCCGAGCGCGACGTGCTGGAGAACGCCCGCCGGCGCTGGCCCGCCGTGCGTTTCAAGGTCGAAGAGGTGGCCGTCCAGGGCCCGTACGCGGTGGGCGAGGTCACCGAGGCGCTGCGCAAGCTGGACGCGGACGCCGAGATCGAGGTCATCGTGGTCGCCAGGGGCGGCGGCTCGCTGGAGGACCTGCTGCCGTTCTCCGACGAGACGCTGGTCCGCGCGGTGGCCGCGTGCCGCACCCCGGTGGTGAGCGCGATCGGTCACGAGCAGGACAGTCCGCTGCTCGACCTGGTGGCCGACGTACGCGCGTCGACGCCCACCGACGCCGCCAAGAAGGTCGTGCCCGACGTGGGCGAGCAGCTCGCGCTGGTCCGGCAGCTCCGCGACCGGGGCCGCCGGGTGGTGATGGGCTGGCTCGACCGGGAGATGTCGTGGCTGACGTCGGCGCGTTCGCGGCCCGCGCTCGCCGATCCGGTGCGCGAGCTGGAACGCCGCGCCGAGCAGGTGGAGGCGCTGCGGGAGCGGGCCAGGCGCTCGCTGACCGGCTCGCTGGATCGCGCCGGCGACGATCTGGTGCACCTGCGGGCCCGCCTGGTCGCGCTGTCGCCCGCGGCGACCCTGGAGCGTGGCTACGCCATCGTGCAGCATCCGTCGGGCGAGGTGGTCCGCCTGGCGAGGGACGTCCCGCCCGGCTCGTCCCTGACGGTCCGCCTGTCCGACGACCGCCTGTCGGTGCGCACCGAGGGGTGAGCGCTCAGGCGCGCAGGGCCGCCTCGGCGAGCGCGGCGAGGCCCGCCTTGATCTGCCCGAGGCTCATCCCCCGCTCCTCCCGCTGGTACGCGATCAGCCCGGCGTTGACCGGCGCGAGCAGCGCGTCGGCGAGGTAGGCGGCGTCCGCGTCCGGCCTGGCCTGGCCGACGAGCGTGGCCAGGTGGATGTGGTGCACCCGGTAGGGCCCGCCGTACCAGGGCTTGCCGCCCTTCTCCAGCAGCAGGAACAGCTCCTGCTGCGCGAGGACCCGATCGACCAGCGCGTCGAGGAACGCCGCGATCCGCTCCTCCGCGGGCGCGCCCGGCCCGAGCGGCGGCGGCCCGGAGAAGAACTCCGTCTGGAAGCGCCGCTCCCGCTCGTCCATGAGCGCGAAGACGAGCCCGCTGCGGTCGCCGAAGCGCCGGTAGACGGTGCCGACGCCGACGCCCGCCATCTTGGCCACCTCGTCGAGCGAGAGGCCGGCGGCGCCGCGTTCGGCGATGATCCGGGCCGTCGCGTCGATGATCTTCTGCCGGTTGCGCGCGGCGTCGGCCCGTTCGGGTTGGGGCTGCCCGAGTACGGGCAGGGAGGGGCGAGCGCGCATGGCCCGCAGCATACAGGTTGTAACCGGAGAGTTCTCCGGTTAGTCTTCCCAACCGGAGAACTCTCCGATTAAAAGGAGCCGAGGATGGCCAACGACTTCAACCAGCAGATCATCGACGAGTTCCGCGCCAACGAGGGGCGGGTCGGCGGCATGTTCGAGGGCTCGCCGCTGCTGCTGCTCACCACCACCGGCGCCCGGAGCGGCAGGCAGGTCACGACGCCGGTGATGTACCTGCCGGACGGCGAGCGCTATGTGATCATCGCCTCGAACGCCGGCGCCGACAACCACCCGGCCTGGTACCACAACCTGCGGGCCCACCCGGTCGCCACCGTCGAGGTCGGCACGGAGACGTTCCAGGCCAAGGCCGTGCCTGTGGAGGGCGAGGAGCGCGACGAGCTCTACGCCCGCATGGTCGCCGTGGCCCCGGGCTTCGCCGACTACGAGCGCAAGACCAGCCGCCGCATCCCGGTGCTGGCACTGAACCCCGAGAGCGCCTAGAACCCGGGGAGCGTCTAGAAGGGCGTGTCGTCGCCGTGGCCGGGCTCGGCGCGCCGCGCCATGGCGGCGGCGAGCTTGACCCGGGCCCCTTGGAGCCACTCCTCGCAGACGGCCGCCAGCCGCTCGCCGCGCTCCCAGAGCTCGATCGACTGCTCCAGGGTGAGCCCGCCGGTCTCCAAGCGTCGTACGACCTCGGTCAGCTCCTCGCGGGCCTGCTCGTATGAGGGCGTCTTCTCGTCTGCTGCTGCCACGGGAACCACCCTAGACGAGCCGGGACGGGCCCCCGACGGGCTAGGACGTCTTGGGCCGCTGCTGGAGCAGGCCCGCCAGCTCGGCCAGCTCCGGCCAGTCGGCCGTGCCGGTGACCACGAGCGTCACGTCGGGCAGGGCGCGCACCAGCGTGCGCTGGTTCTTGTCCTCGCGGAAACGCCGCTCCCAGGTCTGCCCGTCGATCTCCTGCGTGCCGACGGCCTTGTCGGAGTTGGCCATGCGGTTGGCGAACTCGGCCGCGGGCTTCTCGTCGCTCTGGGCGAACATCGCGTGCTCGCGCTTGGCGGTCGCGTAGCCGAGGTAGAGGACCTGGGCGCCGTTCTGGCCCTTGGCGATGCGGTTGCTGTTGGGCACCCAGTCGGCGGGGTCCTGGCGCGGCGCCCACACCTGGTAGGGGACGTCGTGGGAGAAGTTGGCGACGGTGATGGAGTAGTCGCGCCGCGGGATGTGCTCGTCCCGGCCCTGCGGCGCGATCAGCACGAATGCCGCCGCACCCGCCAGGCAGATGAAGAGCGCTACCGCGTAGCCGTAGAAGCCGTCCGTGAACCGTCGCACATTCGCCGAGGTTACCCGCTGGAGGAGGCGGTCGCCGAAGCGGCCGGGCGGATCTGCCCGATGATCGCGAGGACCTCCTCGGCGAGCGCCCGGTCGCCGGTGCGTACGACCTCCGAGACCGCCGCCGCCAGCGCGCCCGTGATCACCACGACCAGCGCGGACTCGTCCTCGAACAGGGCCGCGTTGAGCTGCGCCCACTTGCGCAGCCGATCGCGCATGACCACCTCGAAGCCGGGCGGGCCGTCGCCGCGCAGGAACAGCGCGGCCAGCTCGCGCTCCTCCAGGCAGCCGTCGAGGTAGGCGCGGGCGGCGCTGACGAACACCCGCATGCGGTCGCTCTCGCCGGCGGCGCGGGCCTCCCTGGCCGCCTGCTTCGTGCGCTGCGACTGGCGGGCCTGCCACTCCTCGAAGAGCGTGAGGTAGAGGTCGGCCTTGCCGGAGAAGTGGTGGTAGAGACTGCCGACGCTGGCCTCCGCCCGGGACACCACGTCGGTCACGCCGGCTTCGGCGAAGCCCTTGGAGACGAAGATCTCCCTGGCCGCCGTGAGCAGCGCGCTGCGCGTCGCGGCCCCCCGCTCCGACGTGCGCGGCTGGGTCACGACGGGTTCCACTTCGCTCATACGCTCTCCTCCACGGCGCGACGCCCTGCTCCATGGTGAAGGCGAGATCCCTGCCGCGCACGTGAATGGCGCAAAATCCGTTCTCCGCCCCGCAGGCGCAGCTCGCAGCTTACCGACCGCGTACGACCGGGCCGAGAACCGAAGGCGGTACATCATCCGCCTCAAGCCGGGAAAAGTACGGCATCTACCATCGAGTGAGTCGTCTTCGAGGAGGCCAATGATGTCCGAGTCGGTCCCGGCGCCGCTCGCCACCAGCGAGCACGCCCCTGATCGCAACCTGGCGCTGGAGCTGGTCCGCGTCACCGAGGCCGCCGCCATGGCCGCCGCCCGCTGGGTCGGCAGAGGTGACAAGAACGGCGCCGACGGCGCGGCCGTGAACGCGATGCGCCAGCTCATCAACACCGTCTCCATGAACGGCGTGGTGGTCATCGGCGAGGGCGAAAAGGACCATGCGCCCATGCTGTTCAACGGCGAGCACGTCGGCGACGGCAGCGGCCCCGACTGCGACGTGGCCGTGGACCCGATCGACGGCACCCGGCTGACGGCACTCGGCATGCCCGACGCGGTGTCGGTGATCGCGGTGAGCGAGCGCGGCTCGATGTACGACCCGTCGGCCGTGTTCTACATGGAGAAGCTGGTCACCGGCCCCGAGGCGGCCGACGTCGTGGACATCGACGCCCCCGTGTCGGCCAACATCCAGGCCGTGGCGCGGGCCAAGCACTGCTCGCCCTCCGACGTGACGGTGGTCGTGCTCGACCGGCCCCGGCACGAGCGGCTGGTCAAGGAGATCAGGGAGACCGGGGCGCGGATCAAGTTCATCACCGACGGCGACGTGGCGGGCGCCATCATGGCGGCGCGCACCGGCACCGGCATCGACCTGATGCTCGGCATCGGCGGCACGCCGGAGGGCATCGTGGCGGCGTGCGCGCTCAAGTGCCTGGGGGGCGTGATCCAGGGCAAGCTGTGGCCGCGGGACGACGCCGAGCGGCAGCGGGCCATCGACGCCGGGCACGACCTCGGGCAGGTGCTCACCACCAACGACCTGGTCCGCTCCGACGACGTGTTCTTCGCCGCGACCGGCATCACCCAGGGCGAGCTCATGCAGGGCGTACGGTTCCGCGCCGGCGCGGCGATCACGCAGTCGCTGGTGATGCGCGGGCGGTCGGGGACCATCCGCAAGATCGAGAGCGAGCACCAGCTCTGGAAGCTGCGGGCCTACAGCGCCATCAACTTCGACACGGCCGGCTGAGAACCGAGGGTCAGCGGCGGCGTTTGCGGCGGGGTGGTTCCTTGACCTTGACCTCGCCTGCGAAGTTCGTCGTGCGGACCTCGACCACGGGCGCGCCGGGCTCGGTGGGCTGCTTGTTGAGCCGGACGGTCTTGCCCTTGGCGACCCTGATGACCTCGAGATCCTCGGGCACCTGGATCTCTAGCCCGCCGAAGACCAGCGTGGCGTTGATGACCACCCTGCTGTTCTGCAGGATGGCGTCGCGCAGGTCCAGCTTGGTGGTGCCGAACATGGCCGTCACCGTGAGCTCGGCGGGCACCACCCAGCGCCCGCCCCGCCGTTCCTGCTTGAAGATGGCCGAGACCGGCCGGCCGTCCAGGTTGAGCGGCTGCTGGTCGGCGGGCAGCAGGTCGGCGGTGAGCCCGGCGAGGTCGCCCAGCGTGCGCGCCGAGTAGAGCACGCCGAGGCGTTCCTCCAGCTCCTCCAGCGTGATCCGGCCGTCGGCGTGGGCGTCCTGGAGCACCTGCGCGATGCGTTCGCGGTCGGCGTCGGAGGCCCGCAGCTCGGACGGCGCCGGCAGACCGGCCGCGGCGGGCGGGCGCCGCGCGGAGACGAACTCCTCGGCCAGCCGCTCACCGACTTCCTGCAGCTTCGGCAACCAGGATCCCGCGCGTTCGTTCACATCTCCGACGATATCCCCCGCCGGGAGGTTTCGCTCGGCGCCATACGCCGGAATCATCACGCATTTCGCTCCGTTGATCTCGGCAAAGGCAGACGGAGGTGGGCGTGCATCGACCGGCACGATGGGGACTGGGCGCGGCCGGGGCGGGCGTGGTGCTGATCCTCGGTCTGGAGCTGACCAGTCTGGACGAGATCAACCCGATCAGGCGGACCATCAGCGAGCACGGCCTCGGTCCCGGCGGCGGGGTCTTCGGCCTCGGCGTGGGCCTGCTGGCGGCCGGTTCCGCGGCCATCGCCGTGTCGCTGGCCCGCAGGCGGCTGGCCGGGATCGTCGGCACGATCGCGCTGATGGGCTGGAGCGTGGGGCTGTTCCTGACGGCCTGGTTCGAGAAGCACGACTGGTCGGTGGGGCCGAGCATGAGCGGCAGCATCCACCGGGTGGGCAGCTTCGTGGCGTTCCTGTGCCTGCCGCTGGCGGCCGTGGTGATCGCCAGGCCCCGTTCGCGGGCGTGGCGGCGGGAGCGGTCGCGGGCCACGCCGGTCGCCTTCTGGCTCGGCGTCTGCTCGGTGCTGTGGGTCGCGGGCATCGGGACGATGATCTTCATCGGGGCGCAGGACGGGCTGCCGTGGTACCGGGTGATGCCGCTCGGGCTCGTGGAGCGGGGGCTGGCGGTCACCGAGGTGGCCGCGCTGCTCGCCCTCGGCGTGTGGGCGGCGGCCGGGAAGCTCGACGCCGCCCCCTCTCAGCCGGAGCCCGCAGGGCGCAGCAGCGCGATGAGGTCGTCCACGTAACCCCTGAACACGGCGGTCATGTCCACCTGGTCGGGGTCGATGAGCCACTGCGTCTGGAGGCCGTCCATCATCGCGATCAGGCGGTCGGCGTGCGCCTCGGCGTCGATGCCCGGACGGAACTCGCCGCGTTCGACGCCCCTGCGCAGCGCCGCCGCGACCTGCGCGCGCAGCCGGCGGTAGCGCCGCCTGGCCCACTCGTGGCCGGGATGGCCGGGGGTCACGGCCTCGCCGCTGATCACCGAGAACAGTTGCACCAGGCCGGGCACCCTGGCGTTGTTGGCGACCACGTCCGCCAGGGCGCGCAGCGCGTCGATCCCGCCGGCGGCCTCGACGTCGAAGCGGCGTACGTCGAGCTCGTCGCGGTAGTCGAGCACCGCGAGGAGCAGGCGTTCCTTGCTGGTGAAGTGGTGGAGCAGGCCGGCCTGGGACAGCTCGACGCGCTCGGCCACGCGCGCCAGCGACGCGCCCCGGTAGCCGTGCTCGGCGAACTCCAGCAACGCGGCGGCCAGGATGCGCTCCTTGCGCGCCTCTCCCGCCGGGTAGCCCCGTCTCACGTCGGCACCCTATCCGCTGCTGATCTGCTTCTGGCGTGACCCCCTGGCGTGCGGCTAACCTGACTCCGCCTCACGTTTGATCTCCCCCCAATCAATATCAGGAGGCCGCCGTGCCGTCCCCGCGCGACCGCCAGGCCCGTGTGGCCACGTCCGCCGTCTTCGCCCTCCAAGGGCTGTCGTTCGCCTCGCTGCTGGTCCAGGTCGCGAACCTGCAGACCAAGCATGGCATCGACGACGGCACGCTGACGCTGCTGCTGCTCATCGTGCCGGTGTTCGCGGGCGTCGGCAGCATGGCGGCCGGCACGTACGCCGCCCGGCACGGCAGCAGACCCCTGCTGCGCGTCGCCCAACCGGCGGTCGCCGTCGCCGTGGTCCTCGCCGGGCTCGCGCCGAACGTGCCGCTGCTGATACCGGTGCTGCTGGTGTTCGGGGTGTCGGTCGGCGCCGTGGACGCGGGCATGAACATGCAGGGCGTCGCGGTCGAACGCCGCTACGGCGTCCAGGTGCTCAACGGGTTCCACTGCGTGTGGAGCGTGCTCAGCCTGGCCGGGGCGCTGTGGGCGTCGGCCGCCTCCGGGCTGCCGCTGCACTGGATCATGGCGATCCCCATGGTCGTCGTCGTGGCCGGCTCGCTCTACGTCGGGCCCCGCCTGTGCACGAAGGAGGAGGAGCAGCCGGAGAGCGAGGTCTCGCCGCTCGGCGGCTCGCTCCCGTGGCGGCCGCTCATCCCGCTCTGCCTGGCCATGGCCTTCCTCTACATCGGCGACGCCTCGGTCTCCAACTTCAACACCGTCCTGATGAAGAACGAACTGCACGCGAGCGCGAGCGTCATCCCGCTGGCGTACGCCGCCTACCAGGCCACGACGCTGGCCGTCCGGCTCGGCGGCGACGTGGCGGCCCGCCGCTGGGGGCCCGCCGCCATCGTCCGCATCGGCGCGGTGATCGCCACGGCCGGCTTCCTCGGCGTGGTGCTCGCGCAGAACCAGGTGCTCGGCATCGTCGCGTTCGGCCTGACCGGGGTGGGGCTCGCGGTCGTCGGGCCGCAGTCGTTCTCGGCGGCCGGCAAGCTCGACCCGGCGGGCACCGGCGTGGCCATCGCCCGGGTCAACCTGTTCAACTACATCGGCTTCATCCTCGGCGCGGCCATGATCGGCGGCATCGCGGAGGCGGCGAACTACCGGGTGGCGTACGCGGCGCCGCTGGTGCTGGCGGCCGCGATCTTCCTGCTGGCGCCCGCCTTCCAGCCCAGGACCCCGGCCGCCGCGTGATCACAGGCCGGGGCGGGTGACCTCGGCCAGCTCGACGGGACGCCTCTCGCGCAGCGACAGGTCGGCGGCCTCGGCGACGTACAGGGCGGAGAGGGCGTCCAGGATGGTGCAGGGGTTCGGGGCGCCGGTCAGGAAGGCGTCGATCTCGCTGCGGTAGGCGTGCTCGAACCGGGTGACGAAGTCCGGCCAGGGCTCGTCGGGCTCCGGCAGGCCCTCGACGGTGCGGAGCGGCGCGCGCGGGCCGAGGCCGACCGCCTGCGTACGGCGGGTGCCGGCCAGCTCCATGCGCACGTCGTAGCCGGCGCCGTTGTAGCGGGAGCCCTGGAGGGTGGCGAGCGTGCCGTCGTCCAGCGTGAGCAGCGCCGTGCTGGTGTCGACGTCACCGGCCTCGGCGAAGAACGCGGCCCCCCGGTTGGCCCCGGACGCGAACACCGAGACCACCTCGCGGCCGGTCACCCAGCGCAGCGCGTCGAAGTCGTGCACGTGGCAGTCGCGGAAGATCCCGCCGGACAGCGGCAGGTACGACGCCGGCGGCGGCGCGGGATCGGCCGTCACCAGGTGGACGCGGTGCAGCTCGCCCAGCTCCCCCGCGCGCAGCGCCGCCCGCGCCGCCGCGTACCCGGGGTCGAACCTGCGCTGGAAGCCGATCTGCACCCGATGCCCCTCGGCCGCCTCCAGCACCTTCAGCGTCTCGGCCACCGTGCCGGCCGCAGGCTTCTCGCAGAAGACCGGGATGCCCCGCGCGCAGGCCCTGAGGATCAGCTCGGCGTGGGTGCTGGTGGGGGTGGCGATGACGACGGCGTCCACGTCGAACGGGTCGCCCGGCTCGCCGTGCGGCGTGCTGCGCACGGGGTCGGCGACGATCAGCTCGTCCACCAGCGGATGCGCGGCCAGGGTGGCGGCGTGGAAGGCGCCGATCCGGCCGAGGCCCAGCAGTCCCACACGCATGACGGCTCCAGAGACACGACGTGCTTTCTTTCTAGGCGAGGTGTCCGCCTCGGTCAATTTTTTGTCCTGACATTCGGACCTTCAATCCGTGGGCGACCTCCGCCGCCTGGTGCGCGGGCAGCCGGGCGAACCCCACCACCACGGCGGGCGGGCCCGCGAACTCCCGCATCGGCCCCACCGCCTCGGCCGACAGCCCGAGCTCGCGGGCCGCGCGCACCACTTCCTGCTCGGTCCAGCCGTCCGGGAGCTCCAGGTACACGTGCAGCCCCGCCTCGATGCCC
Source organism: Nonomuraea sp. B208 (assembly GCF_057536035.1). Lineage (NCBI taxonomy): Bacteria > Bacillati > Actinomycetota > Actinomycetes > Streptosporangiales > Streptosporangiaceae > Nonomuraea > Nonomuraea sp. B208. The sequence continues at coordinate 1,209,268 of NZ_BAAJOU010000021.1, read as the reverse complement.
TTGACCCGCACCTGGGGCAGCTCCTCGGACAGCGCCGCGACCAGGGCGTCCCTGCGGCGGCGGTACTCCCTGCGCATGCGCCGCAGATGCCGGTCGTAGCCGCCGGTGCGCAGGAAGTGCGCGAGCGCGTACTGGTCGACGACCGGGGAGCCGAGGTCCAGCTCGCCGCGCGCCCGCCGGACCGCCTCGGCCAGCTCGGGCGGCGCGGCCACCCAGCCGAGCCGCAGCCCGGGGGCCAGCGCCTTGCTCACGCTGCCGGACAGGACCACCCTGTCCGGGGCGAAACCCTGGAGGCAGCCGACGGGGTCGCGGTCGAAACGGAACTCGGCGTCGTAGTCGTCCTCCAGGACGAACCGGTCGCCCGCGTGCGCCCACTCCACGAGCGCGGCGCGGCGCGACGGGGACAGGACCACGCCGGTCGGGAACTGGTGCGCGGGGGTGACCAGGGCCGCCTCGCCCGTCAGCCGCCGCACGTCCAGGCCCTCCTCGTCCACCGGCACCGGCACGAGCCGGGCGCCCGCGCGGCGCAGCAGCGGGACCTGGCCGAGGCTCGTCGGGTCCTCCACGGCGAGACGCAGCTCGCGCTCCCGGCTCAGGACGTGCACCACCAGGCTGAGGCCCTGGGCGACGCCGCCGACGATGACCAGGTTCTCCGGGCGCACGTCGGCGGCCCGGACCCGGCGCAGGTAGCCGGCCAGCTCCTCGCGCAGCTCGGGCACGCCGCCGGGGTCGCCGTAGTCGAGGGCGTCGGACGGCACGGTGGTCAGGACGTGGCGTACGGCGGCGAGCCAGCCCTGTCGGGGGAACTGGGCGAGGTCGGGCGAGGTGGGGCGATGCCCGTAGTAACTCCGGCGGGAGGCGGTGACGCCCGCGCCCGGGTCGCGCGGGGCGGCGGCGGGCGGGGCGTCCCGGGCCAGGGCGGGCTGGGGCTTGGGGGGCGAGGCGGGCCGGAGGTTGTGGGGCGGAGCGGATCGAGGCTTGGGGGCCGGGGCGGGCTGGGGTGTGGGGGGCGGGGTGGGGTCGGGGGCGGTGGGGGTTCGCGGGGTGACGCGGGTGCCCGCGCCGACCCGCGACACCAGGAACCCCTCGGCGACGAGCTGCTCGTACGCCTCCACCACCACCCCTCTGGACACCTGGAGGTCGGCGGCGAGGTCGCGGGTGGCGGGCAGCCGGGTGCCGGGCGCGAGCCGCCCGCCCCGGATGGCGTCCCGCAACTCGGCGGCAATTTGCCCCGCTATTCCACCATTTTCCCGATTTATCTGGATATGCAGGTCGGCCACATTGGTCCTGTCTTCCGGCAAGGCATTGGACTGTTTCCGAGAACCAATGTCTTTCTAGCATCCATCGCATGAAACACGGCATCCCCGGCGCCTCGTCCGCCATGTTCCTGGTCGGCACGCTGGCCGGCGTCTCCGGCCTCGTCGCCGCGTACCCGCTGTACGGCGGCCAGGCGGTCCGGTACCTCGTCGCGGCCGCCATCCTGCTCCTCATCACCCGCCCCCTCGGCCTGCGGTTCGTCCGCCTGACCGGACGCGAGACGCTGTACCTCGGCCTGCTCACCCTGCTCGGCCTGGTCCTGTTCAACGTGTGCGTCATCGAGGCCACCCGCGCCGCGGGCCCCGCCCTGGTCGGCACCGTGCTCGGCACCGTGCCGCTGTGGCTGGCCCTGGCCGGGGGCCGTCCCTCGCCACGGCTGCTGGCCGCCGCGGCGGTCGTGGTGTCCGGCGCCACCCTCGCCACCGGGCTCGGCAGCGGCAACCTGCCCGGCCTCCTCTGGTCGCTCGGCGCCCTGGTCGGCGAGGTCGCCTTCTCCCTGCTGGCCATCCCGCTGCTGCCCAAGCTGGGGGCGATCCGGGTGTCGGCGTACTCGACGGCGCTGGCCGTCCCGATGCTGCTCGCCGTCGGACTGGTGGCCGAGGGCACGGCGATGTTCCGGATGCCGACGGTGCCGGAGGCCCTGGGCTTCGCCTACATGTCGGTCGTCATCACGGTGCTCGCGTTCTTCCTCTGGTACAGCGCGCTCCCCCGGCTCGGCCCCGGGACGGCGGGGCTGTTCGCCGGGCTCATCCCCGTGGGGGCGATCGTGACGGGCGCGGTGCTCGGCGTCGCCATGCCCACCGCGTACGACCTCATGGGCGCCGCGCTGGTGATCGCCGGCATCCTCGTCGGGCTCACCGCCCCCGCTCCCGCCAGGGAGCCCGTACGGGCCGCCGGAGGAGGCGCGTAATCTACAGGGCGGACGAAAGGATGGACATGGGCGAGTTCGACTACACCGACCTGCTGCCGCTGGGAGCCGATGACACCGAATATCGGCTGATCACGACGGAGGGGGTGCGGAAGGTCGAGGCGGCCGGGCGGACGTTCCTCGAAGTCGAGCCGGAGGCCCTGCGGCTGCTCACCGAGACGGCCGTGCACGACATCTCCCACTATCTGCGGGCCTCCCACCTCGCCCAGCTCAGGAAGATCGTCGAAGACCCCGAGTCCAGCGGCAACGACCGCTTCGTGGCGCTCGACCTGCTGAAGAACGCCTCCATCTCGGCCGGCGGCGTCCTGCCGATGTGCCAGGACACCGGCACCGCCATCGTCATGGGCAAGCGCGGCCGGCACGTCCTGACCGACGGCCGCGACGCCGAGCACATCGCGCACGGCGTGTACGACGCCTACACCCGGCTCAACCTGCGCTACTCCCAGATGGCCCCGCTGACCATGTGGGAGGAGAAGAACACCGGCTCCAACCTGCCGGCCCAGATCGAGCTGTACGCCGAGGACCCGCACGGCCACCCCGACGAGTACAAGCTGCTGTTCATGGCCAAGGGCGGCGGCTCGGCGAACAAGTCGTTCCTCTACCAGGAGACCAAGGCCGTGCTCAACGAGAAGCGCATGATGGCCTTCCTGGAGGAGAAGATCCGCTCGCTCGGCACCGCGGCGTGTCCTCCGTACCACCTGGCGATCGTGGTCGGCGGCACCTCCGCCGAGTACGCCCTGAAGACCGCCAAGTACGCCAGCGCCCGCTACCTCGACTCCATCCCGACCGAGGGCTCGCCCTCCGGGCACGGCTTCCGCGACCTGGAGATGGAGGCGAAGGTCTTCGAGCTGACGCAGAAGCTGGGCATCGGCGCGCAGTTCGGCGGCAAGTACTTCTGCCACGACGTCCGCGTCATCCGCCTGCCGCGGCACGGCGCGTCCTGCCCGGTGGCCATCGCGGTGTCGTGCTCGGCCGACCGCCAGGCCCTCGCCAAGATCACGCCGGAGGGCGTGTTCCTGGAGCAGCTGGAGACCGACCCGGCGCGGTTCCTGCCGGAGACGACTGACGAGCACCTGTCGGACGACGTCGTACGGATCGACCTCAACCGCCCGATGCCCGAGATCCTCGCCGAGCTGACGAAATATCCGGTCAAGACCCGGCTGTCGCTGACCGGCCCGCTCGTCGTGGCCCGCGACATCGCGCACGCCAAGATCGCCGAGCTGCTGGACGAGGGCGGCGAGATGCCGCAGTACCTGAAGGACCACGCGGTCTACTACGCGGGCCCGGCGAAGACGCCCGAGGGGTACGCCTCCGGCTCGTTCGGCCCGACGACGGCGGGCCGGATGGACTCCTACGTCGAGCGCTTCCAGGCGGCCGGCGGCTCGATGGTGATGCTGGCCAAGGGCAACAGGTCGAAGCAGGTCACCGAGGCCTGCCAGAAGTACGGCGGCTTCTACCTGGGCTCCATCGGCGGCCCCGCGGCCCGGCTGGCCCAGGACTGCATCAAGAAGGTGGAGGTCCTGGAGTATCCGGAGCTGGGCATGGAGGCGGTGTGGAAGATCGAGGTGGTGGACTTCCCGGCCTTCATCGTCGTGGACGACAAGGGCGACGACTTCTTCACGGACCGCACGGGTCCCGTGCTGACGATCGGCCGCCGCTGAGGAACGCGCTGAGGAACGCGGCGGGGGTGCCGGGTGGGGGGTTCTCGCCGCTCGGCACCGCCGTCAGGCGGCGAGTCGCATGGGCTCCCGGTGCGGCGGCACCACGGTGCCGTCGGGCAGCAGCAGACCGGTGTCGTCGAACAGGACGACGCCGTTGCAGAGCAGGCTCCATCCCTGGTCGGGGTGGGCCGAGATGACGTGCGACGCCTCACGGTCAGACGCGTCGGCACTGGGACAGACCGGATAATGACTGCACATCGCGCACCTCTCTGATTGCGCTCCGACGATGGTGTCGTGGGTGGTCATGAGTCGTAGGTGCTGGATCAGAACGGGAGCCGGCGGCCGGACGGCGTGCGAAGGTCGAGCGCCGGGGCGCTCGGCTTCCTCGGCCGGCGACGGATCTGGATCTGGCGCATTGTCATCACGTCCTTCGCGTGCCGGTCGGCGGTGCGGTACGGACTCGTCGCTCTGGTTCGACCCGGCGACGGCCCGCTGTTCTCGGCTTTACCATGCGCCCGCCCCCTTACGGCACCCTTACAACTCGCTGACCGACCCCTGTTTCCCCTGGTAGCCGGTCCACGGTTGAGCTGAACGTCCCCTCCATGCATCATGCCCGTTTTCTGGGCATATGAGTGTGCCGACCGACACAGACCGTGGCCGCGCGGCCTCGACGCCAGGGGGACACTCGTACTACCTTCGGACAGAGGCCCGGCACAGGTCTGCTGACGTGACGAGTCAGGCAGGTTGACTTAAGTTCGCAACAATTTATCGGCCGCGCCTCTACTGGTCGGTTTACACAAATAGGTAAGCTGCCTGCCATGCGTGCGCCCTCCGGTTACCTTCTCGCCGCGCGCTATCGGCTTGTGGAGCCGGTCGGTCGCGGCGGCATGGGCACCGTCTGGCGGGCGCACGACGAGCTGCTCAACCGCTACGTCGCGGTCAAGGAGGTGCGGCTGCCCTCCGTGCTCGACGAGGAGCTGCGCGCCGAGCTGTGCGCGCGCACCGAGCGCGAGGGCCGGGCCACCGCGATGGTGGCGCACCCGTCCGTCATCACGGTCTTTGACGTCGTCACCGAGGACGACCGGCCCTGGATCGTCATGGAGCTGCTGCGCGCCAAGTCGCTGGAGCAGCTCATCCAGGAGGAGGGCCCGCTGGAGCCGCGCCGGGCCGCCGAGATCGGCCGGCAGATCCTCGGCGCGCTGCGCGCCGTGCACGCCAAGGGCATCCTGCACCGCGACGTGAAGCCCAGCAACGTGCTCGTCACCGAGGACCGCGCGGTGCTGACCGACTTCGGGCTGGCCGCGCTCGAAGGTGACGTCTCCATCACCCAGGCGGGCATCGTTCTCGGGTCCGCGGGTTACATCGCTCCAGAGCGGGTGCTGGGCTCGAAGGCCAGCCCGGCCGCCGACCTGTGGTCGCTCGGCGCGACGCTCTACACCGCGGTCGAGGGCCGCGGCCTGCACGGTCGCCGTACGGCCGCGGCGGCGCTGGCCGCGCTGACGAGCGGCGAGCCGATCCCGATGACCAAGGCGGGCCCGCTCGCGCCGGTGCTCGACGCCCTGCTCAGGATCGATCCACACACCCGGCTCGACTCGGTGCGCGCCTCGCTCATGCTGGCCAGGGTCGCGGCCGGCGGCTCGGCCGAGGAGCCGCTGGCCCCGCGCCGGCCGCCGCGCGCCGCCCAGGGACGGTCCGCGCAGGGACGGTCGGGGCAGGGCATCGCGCCGCCCGCCTTCGCCCGCCGGCCCACCCACCGGGGGATGCACCGGGCCGACGTCACGAACTCCGCCCCGGTGAGCGTCCCCAGGCAGGAACGCCGGCCCGGCGAGGGCGTTCACCGCAAGCGTGTGGAGCAGGGCGAAACTCCCTCTGCTTATGCCCGTCTGAAAGCCACGGTGATAAAGTTGTGCCTTCCTCGGCGGTTCTGGCCAAGAGAACTTCGCAAGCGAGGGTAAAGCACTTCCCAAGCGAGAATCGATATCTTCTTCGTATGCCGGAACAGCAGACACGCCTGCTCGCGGAGCGTTACGAGCTCATCGCCCCGCTGGGCCGGGGCACCATGGGCACGGTGTGGCGCGCGCGCGACCGCGCGCTCGGGCGCGAGGTGGCGGTCAAGGAGATCCGCCATGACCCGGGGCTCACCGAAGAACAGCGGACCGAGCTGCGCGAACGCATGGTCCGCGAAGGCCGTCTCGCCTCGCGCATCAACCATCCCGCCGTGGCCTCGATCCACGACGTCCTGATCGACGACGGCAGTCCCTGGATCATCATGGAGCTCGTCGAGGGCCGCTCGCTGGAGCAGGTCATCGACGAGGAGGGGCCGCTGCCCCCGCGCCTGGTGGCCGAGATCGGCGTCGACCTGCTCGGCGCGCTGCGGGCCGCGCACAGCCAGGGCATCACGCACCGCGACGTCAAGCCGGGCAACGTGCTCATCACCGAGAACGGCCGGGTGGTGCTGACCGACTTCGGCATCGCCAAGGCCGAGGGCGACTCGCGGCTCACCAAGACGGGCATGGTGATCGGCTCTCCGGGCTACACCGCCCCGGAACGTGCCAGGGGCGAGTACACCGGGCCCGAGTCCGACATCTGGTCGCTCGGGGCCACGCTCTACTTCGCGGTCGAGGGGCGGCCGGCCTACGAGCGCTCCACGATCGCCGAGACGCTGGCGGCGCTGCTCACCGAGAGCGCCGACCCGCCCACGCAGGCGGGGCAGCTGCGTCCCGTGCTGAACGGCCTGCTCAACAAGGACTACCGGCAGCGGCTCAACGCCGCCAAGGCGGAGACCCTGCTCCGCATGGTCGCCGACACCCCCACGAGCGAGATGCCGGTGATCACGGCCGAGGCTCTGATGGCTCAGGAGGTCGCGTTGCCCGACCCGTTCGCCAAGAACCCCCCGCCGGGGCCCGCCGGGCAGCCGCAGGCGCCCGGCGCACGGCCGCCCGGCGCGCGGCCGCAGGCGCCGGCCGCACGGGGACAGGAGCCGGGGGTGCGAGGCCAGGAGCCGCGGCCGCAGCCGTTCTCCGGTCCTCAGAGCCCTGCCGCGACGCCCCCCGGCTCGCGCGGCCCGGCGGGATCGGTCCCCGGCCCCAAAGCGCCCACGGTGCCGCAGAACGCCTCCCAGGGCCACCCGCAGGGCCCGCCCCAGAGTCCACAGAGCCACCAGCAGGGCCGTCCCCAAGGCGCTCCCCCGCAAGGGCCCCGGACAGGACCCCCGACCGGCCCGCAACGGCCGCCGGGCGCGGGCGGCCAGGGGCCGGGCAACGCCTTCGACTCCGCCGGCGAGGGCTTCGACCCCGACCGCACGGTCAGCGTGGCCCGTCCCAAGGGCCCGTTCCCCACGCCGCCGCCCCAGCAGCCGGCCGACGAGGGCTCGATCAACACGATGCGCATCCAGTCGCCGATCGGCTCCCCCGGCCAGCAGGTCTATCCCCCGGCCAACCCCCCGGCGGGCAGGCAGCCCGACACCGCCCCCAACCCGGCTCCCCCGCAGCAGCAGCCCCCGCACTTCGGCCCCCAGCAGGGCGGTCCGCAGGTCCCCTTCGAGGGCCAGGGCCTCGGCACGGACCTGTTCTCCATCGCCGGCCCCGCGGAGCAGAAGCCGACGGGCAACCGCAACGGGATGCTCGTGCTCATGGCGGTGGCCGCCGCGGCCGCCGTCGTCATCGCCGTCCTCATCGTGGCCCTCTTCAGCAGCTGACCCCGGCCCTCGCGGGTAAGACTGGGAGTCATGAGCGAGTTCCGTATCGAACATGACTCCATGGGCGAGGTCCGCGTGCCGTCGGGGGCCAGGTGGCGTGCGCAGACCCAGCGGGCGGTGGAGAACTTCCCGGTGTCGGGGCGGCCTCTTGAGCCGTCCCACATCGCCGCGCTGGGCCTGGTCAAGGCGGTGGCCGCCGAGGTCAACGGCGAGCTGGGCGTGATCGACGAGGACCTGGCCGAGGCGATCGCGCAGGCGGCGGCCGACGTGGCCGACAACGAGCACGACGACCACTTCCCGATCGACGTCTTCCAGACCGGCTCCGGCACCTCGTCCAACATGAACGCCAACGAGGTGATCGCCACCCTGGCCGAGGAGCGGCTGGGCCGCCCGGTCCATCCGAACGACCATGTGAACGCCTCCCAGTCGTCCAACGACGTCTTCCCGACCTCGATCCACGTGGCGGCGGCCACCGAGGTGACCTTCCACCTGATCCCGTCGCTGCGTCACCTGGCAGAGGCGCTGCGGGCGAAGGAGGCCGAGTTCGCGGGCGTGGTGAAGTCGGGGCGCACCCACCTGATGGACGCCACGCCGGTGACGCTGGGCCAGGAGTTCGGCGGTTACGCCACCCAGGTCGAGCACGGCGTCGTACGGGTGACCGCCGCGATGGACCGCGTGCTGGAGCTGCCCCTGGGCGGCACCGCCGTGGGCACGGGCATCAACACGCCGCCGGGGTTCGCGAAGGCGGCCATCGCCAAGCTGCGCGAGGCGACCGGCATCCCGTTCACCGAGGCGGCGGACCACTTCGAGGCGCAGAGCGCGCAGGACTCCATCGTGGAGCTGTCCGGGCAGCTCAAGGTGGTGGCGGTGTCCCTCAACAAGATCGCCAACGATCTGCGCTGGATGGGCTCGGGCCCCCGCGCGGGGCTGGGCGAGATCAACCTGCCCGACCTGCAGCCCGGCTCGTCCATCATGCCGGGCAAGGTCAACCCGGTGATCCCCGAGGCCACGGCCATGGTCGCGGCCCAGGTGATCGGCAACGACGCGGCGATCACGTTCGCCGGGGCGTCCGGGAGCTTCGAGCTGAACGTGCAGCTCCCGGTGATCGCCCGCAACGTCCTGGAGTCGATCCGGCTGCTGGCGAACGTCTCCCGCCTGCTCGCCGACCGCTGCGTCACCGGCATCACGGCGAACGAAGAGCGCCTGCGCGAGTACGCCGAGTCGTCCCCGTCGATCGTCACCCCGCTCAACAGGTACGTCGGCTACGAGGAGGCCGCGAAGATCGCCAAGCAGGCCCTCGCGGAGCGCAAGACCATCCGCGAGGTGGTCGTCGAGCGCGGCCACGTGGCCGACGGCACCCTGACCGAGGAGCAGCTCGACGCCGCGCTCGACGTGCTGTCGATGACCCGGCCGGATTAGGCCGTACGGGTCGCGTGGCCCCAGCGGGTGAGCAGGGAGAGCGCGGCGCCGGAGTCCACGGCGTCGGCGGCCCGCTTGTAGGCGCCGGCGAGTGCGGGCACGAGCTCGTTCGCGCGCGGCGCGCCCTCGGCGGCCACCACGGCGGCGGCGGCGTTCAGCAGGACGATGTCGCGCACCGGGCCGCGCTCGCCCGCGAGGACGGCGCGGGCGACGGCGGCGTTGTGCCGGGCGTCGCCGCCCCGCAGGTCGTCGGGACGGGCGCGGGCGATGCCGAGCTCGGCGGGGTCGAAGGCGGTGCGGGTGACCGTGCCGAGCCGGACCACCCAGATGGTCGAGGGACCGCAGGTGGTGAGCTCGTCGAGCCCGTCGTGGCCGCGGAAGACGAGCGCGGAGCCGCCCCGCTCGGCCAGCACGCCGGCGATGACGGGCGCCATCCGCTGGTGGTAGACCCCGACCGCCTGCGCCGGCGGCAGCGCGGGGTTGGTGAGCGGGCCCAGGAAGTTGAACACCGTGGGCACGCCCAGCTCGCGGCGGGGCCCGGAGGTGCGCTTCAGCGCCGGGTTGAACACGGGCGCGAAGCAGAAGGTGATGCCGAGCTCCTCGGCGACGTGCACGACGGCGGCGGGCGGCAGGTCGATGACCACGCCCAGCTCCTCCAGCACGTCGGCGGCGCCGGACTTGGAGCTCGCGGCCCTGCCGCCGTGCTTGACGACCTTGACGCCCGCGGCGGCGGCCACGATGGCGGCCATGGTGGAGACGTTGACGGTGTTGGCCCGGTCGCCGCCGGTGCCGACGAGATCGACGGGATCACCGGAGACGCGGATCGCCGCCGACCGGGTCAGCATGCCGTCGGCCAGCCCGGAGACCTCTTCGACGCTCTCGCCCTTGGCCCGCAGCGCGACCGCGAACGCGGCGATCTGCGCGTCCGTGGCCTGGCCCGACATGATCTGCTCCATCGCCCAGGCGGCCTGGCGCGAGGTGAGCGACACCCCGTCGAGGAGCAGGGACAGCAGCTCGGCCCAGATCTTCGTGACCTCTTTGGCGGAGGCGGGAGTGGTGCCGGGTGCGACGTTGGCTGCGGTGCTGGTCACGGGAAAGCGCCCCTTTCGTGAAGTGCTCGACGGGGGCGCGTGCATGATGCCGGTGGCCGCCTCGTCGAGGCGGCCGGTGCGTGTGCGCTCGGAGGTCCGCCTAGGAGGCGGGCCACCACTGCTGCGCAGACGCGATCACGCGGCCCAACATATCAGACGGGGTGATCCACATAGCGCAGCGCGCATCTATGTCGTCAGCCCCCATGCTGGCCGGTGCGGGGAGCGCCTAGGGTGCGGAGTATGGCGAAGGAGCTGACTGGGCGGACCGCGCTGGTGACGGGGGCGGGCAGCGGCATCGGGGCGGCCTGCGCCCGGCGGCTGGCCGCCGCCGGCGCCCGGGTGCTGGTCGCGGACCTGCGGGCCGAGCCCGCCGAGAAGGTGGCCGCCGAGGTGGGCGGCGTGGCCGTGGTGGCCGATCTGGCCGATCCCGGGTTCGTCGCGGCGCTGCCGGACGAGCCGGTCGACATCGTGGTGAACAACGCCGGGTTCCAGCACGTGGCGCCGATCGAGGAGTTCCCGCCCGAGGTCTTCTCGGCCATGCTGCGGGTCATGGTGGAGGCGCCGTTCCTCATCGCGCGGCGGGTGCTGCCCGGCATGTACGAGCGCGGCTGGGGCAGGTTCGTCAACATCTCGTCCGTGCACGGGCTGCGGGCCTCGCCGTACAAGTCGGCGTACACCACGGCCAAGCACGCGATGGAGGGCTTCTCCAAGGTCGTGGCCCTGGAGGGGGCGGCCCACGGGGTGACCTCGACCTGCGTGTGCCCGGCGTACGTGCGCACGCCGCTGGTGGAGGCGCAGATCGCCGACCAGGCACGGGTGCACGGGATCGCGCCCGAGGAGGTGGTGGAGACGATCATGCTGGCGCCCGCGGCCGTCAAGCGCCTGATCGAGCCGGAGGAGGTGGCCGAGCTGGTCGCCTACCTGTGCGGCCCCAACGGCTCCTTCATCACCGGCGTCTCCCTTCCCATGGACGGGGGGTGGACCGCCCACTGATGTCCCGCCGCTATCTGGAGCTGCTGGCCCGCGAGGCGTCGGCGGTGGAGTTCGAGGGGCCGATCGTCGAGGCGCGGGCCCGGGGGGCGGACGCGGCCGAGATCGAGGAGCTGGAGCAGGCCAAGATCGAGGCGCTGCGGGTGCGCGCGCTGCTCAGGCGGCGGGCCCGGCGCGAGGCCGAGCTGTCGGCCCTGTACGACACCGCCGGCGACCTCGCCGCCCTGCGCGACCTGGACGCCGTCCTGGAGGCGATCGTCCATCGGGCCAGGCAGCTCCTCGCGACCGACATCGCGTACATGACCCTGCACGACCCCGAGCGGGGCGACACGTACATGCGGGTCACCGACGGGTCGATCTCGGCCAAGTTCCGTGCGCTGCGCCTGGCGATGGGCGCGGGACTCGGCGGGCTGGTGGCGCAGACGGCGACGCCGTACGCGACCGCCGACTACTTCGCCGACCCGCGCTTCCGCCACGAGGGCCACATCGACGAGGCCGTCAAGGAGGAGGGCCTGGTCGCGATCCTCGGCGTGCCGCTGCGGCTGGGGCAGCGGGTGATCGGCGTTCTGATGGCGGCCAACCGCAGCGCGCGGCCGTTCCACCAGGAGGAGGTGGCGCTGCTGGCGAGCCTCGCGGCGCACGCGGCGGTGGCGATCGACAACGCGCGGCTGCTCCAGGAGACCAGGAACGCGCTGGAGGAGCTGTCGCGGGCCCACCGCACCGCGCGGGCGCGCGGCGAGGCGGTGGAGCGGGCGGCGCTGGCCCACGACCGGATGACCTCGCTGGTGCTGCGCGGCGGCGGCATCGAGGACGTCGCGGCCGTGGTCACGGAGGTGCTGGGCGGGAGGCTCGCGGTCCTCGACGACCTGGGGCGGCCGCTCACCGGCGACGTGGGCGAGCTGGACGCGGGGGTGTTCGAGGCCGCGCAGGCGTCGCGGGCGCTCGGCCGCACGGTGCGGCGCGGCGAGCTGCTGGTGGCGTCCGTGGACGTCGGCGGCGAGCCGCTGTGCACGCTCGTGCTGCGCAGCGACGACGCCGACGAGCGCATCCTGGAGCGGGCGGCGCTGGTGTGCGCGCTGCTGCTGCTGTTCCGGCGGAGCGTGGCCGAGGCGGAGGGCCGGGTACGCGGCGAGCTGCTGGACGACCTGATCGCCCGGCCGGACTCCCCCGGCCTCGCCGACCGGGCCAGACGGCTCGGCGTGGACCTGGGGGCGCCGCACGTCGTCGTGGTGGTCAAGCACGGCGGGCAGCGGGAGCGGGCGGCGTTCTGGGCGTCCTCGCAGGCGGCCATCAGGCACGGGCTCGCGGCGGGGCGGGGCGACGAGGTCGTGCTGCTGCTGCCGGGCGAGCGGCCGGGAGCGCTGGCCACGCGGGTGGCCGCCGAGCTGAGCGCGTCCCTGGGCGCGCCCGCGACGGCCGGCGCGGCCCTCGCGGCTCTCGCGCCGCCGGAGGAGGCCGCCCCCTACGCGACCGCCTACCAGGAGGCGCGGCGGTGCGCCGAGGCGCTGATCGCGCTCGGCCGGGCCGGTGACGGCGCGAGCGCGGCCGAGCTGGGCTTCGTCGGGCTGCTCGTCGGCGACGGCCGCGACGTGCGCGGCTTCGTGGACCGGGTGCTGGGCGCGGTGATCGGCTACGACGCCCGGCGCGGCACCGCGCTGGCCGACACGCTGGCCGCCTACTTCGGCACGGGCTGCTCGCCGTCGCGTACGGCCGAGGCCCTGCACATCCACGTCAACACGGTGACACAGCGGCTCGACCGGGTCGGCCGGCTGCTCGGCGACGGCTGGCAGGAGCCCGAGCGGGCGCTCGAACTCCAGCTCGCCCTCCGCCTGCACCGGCTCGGCCACACATCCACCGGCCAGAGTGTGGGCCCTGACTCCATATGAGTGACGCCGGTCACTCCCTACCGTGACCGGCATGGCCACTTCCATCAAGAAGATCGTCGCCGCCAGCCTGATCGGCACGACCATCGAGTGGTACGACTTCTTCCTCTACGGCTCCGCCGCCGCCCTCGTCTTCAACAAGCTCTTCTTCCCCGAGTCCGATCCGCTGACCGGCACGCTGCTGTCGTTCCTCACCTACGCCGTCGGGTTCGTCGCCCGGCCGCTCGGCGGCCTGGTCTTCGGACACTTCGGCGACCGGGTGGGCCGCAAGACCCTGCTGGTCGTCAGCCTGCTGATGATGGGGGCGGCGACGTTCCTCATCGGCTGCCTGCCGACGTACGAGACCCTCGGCCCGGCCGCCGCGCTGGTGCTGACCGGCCTCCGCCTGGTGCAGGGCTTCGCGCTCGGCGGCGAGTGGGGCGGCGCGGTGCTCATCGTCTCCGAGCACGGCGACGACGCCCGCCGCGGCTTCTGGGCCTCCTGGCCGCAGGCCGGCGCGCCGGGCGGCAACCTGCTGGCCACCGGCGTGCTGGCGGCGCTGGCCGCCTGGCAGTCGGAGGAGACGTTCCTGGCGTGGGGGTGGCGGGTGCCGTTCCTGCTGTCGGGGGTGCTCGTGCTGATCGGCCTGTGGATCCGGCTGTCGATCACCGAGTCGCCCGTCTTCCAGAAGTCGGCGCCGGAGGAACGGGCGCCCATCGTGGGCGTGCTGCGCCACCACTGGAAGGACGTGCTCGTCGCCATCGGCGCCCGCCTGGCCGAGAACATCTCCTTCTACCTGCTCACCGTCTTCGTCATCACCTACGCCAAGACCGCCGGCGTCGAGAACTCGACCGTGCTGAGCGCGGTGCTCGTCGCCTCGGCGGTGCACTTCGTGACGATCCCGATGTGGGGCGCGCTGTCGGACCGGGTCGGCCGCCGCCCGATCTACCTGGCCGGAGCGGCCGGCATCGGGCTGTGGATCTTCGCGTTCTTCCCGCTGGTGGACACCGGCAACTTCCTGGCGATCACCCTCGCGGTCATCGTCGGCCTGCTGTTCCACGGCATGATGTACGGCCCCCAGGCGGCCTTCTTCTCCGAGCTGTTCGGCACCCGGATGCGCTACACCGGCGTGTCGATCGGCGCCCAGCTCTCGGCCATCGTGGCGGGCGCGCTCGCGCCCATCATCGCGGTGGCCCTGCTGCGCGCGTACTCCAGTAGCCTTCCCATCTCTCTCTACCTCGGGCTGGCCGCGGTCCTCACGCTGGGCGCGGTCTACGCCGCCCGGGAGACCCAGGGCCGCGACCTGGCCGAAAGGACCCACGTACGATGAAGGTCACCACTCCCCGGCTCACCCAGAACGTCCTGACCGTCGAGGGCAGGGACGGCGGCGAGCCCGTGCTGTTCGTCCACGGCAACGTCTCCTCGGCCGCGTTCTGGCGTGACCAGATGGCGGCGCTGCCCGGCCGCTACCGCCCGCTCGCCGTGGACCTGCGTGGCTTCGGCGACACCGAGCCGGCCCCGGTGGACGCCACCCGCGGCCTGCGCGACTACTCCGACGACGTGCTCGACCTGGTCGAGACGATGGATCTGGCGCCGGTCCACCTGGTCGGCTGGAGCATGGGCGGCGGCGTCGTGATGCAGGCCCTGCGCGACCGTCCCGGCGTGGTGCGGAGCGTCACGCTGGTCAACCCGGTCTCGCCGTACGGCTTCGGCGGCACCGAGGGCGTGGACGGCCGGATCACGCACCCCGACGGCGCGGGCGCGGGCGCCGGCGGCGCGAACCCCGACTTCGTGGCCCGACTCCAGTCCGGCGACCTGTCGGACGAGTCGCCCACGTCGCCGCGCAGCGTCTTCCGCTCCTCCTACGTCAAGCACCCGGTCCCCGACGAGGACTTCTACGTCCGCGCCATGCTGACCACCCGCGTGGGCGAGGCCCACTACCCGGGTGACCTGGTCACCTCCGACGCCTGGCCGAACGTGGCCCCCGGCAAGACCGGCGTGCTCAACACCATGTCCCCGACCTACTTCCGGCTGGACGACCTGCCGGAGATCGACCCCAAGCCGCCCATCCTCTGGATCAGGGGCGCCGACGACGTCATCGTCTCCGACACGTCCCTGTTCGACCTGGCCCACCTCGGCGCGCTCGGCGTCGTGCCCGGCTCCCCCGGCACGCCCGCCCAGCCGATGGTGACGCAGACGCGGGCGGTGCTGGAGCGCTACGGCCCCTACCGCGAGGCGGTCATCGCCGAGTGCGGCCACAGCCCGCACCTGGAGCACCCCGCCGAGTTCGGCCGGCTCCTGGCCGCCCACCTGGGCGAGGCGTGATGCTGGTCGCCCTCACCCTCGTCGCGAGCCTGCTGACGCCCGTACAGCAGCAGCACCCGCAGCAGATCACGGTGCCGGGAGCGGAGAAGCAGGTGGTCGCCCGCCTGGCCGACCTCACCACCGCCGGCACCGTGGCCAGCGGCCACACCGACCCGGCCGACTGGGCCGGGCTGCACTCGGCCGCCACGGTCAACCCGACCGGCGTGCCGGGCACGCAGATCGACGGATACTTCCCCGACACCTCCACCGGCAACGCCACGCACGGCTGGAACCACGACGCCCAGTTCGTGATCAGGCTGCCCGACCGCTGGAACGGCGGCCTGGTCGTCAGCGGCACCCCGGGCAACCGGGAGCAGTACGCCAACGACTACACGATCTCCGACTGGGTGCTGTCCAAGGGCTACGCCTTCGCCGCCACCGACAAGGGCAACGTCGGCACGGCCTTCCACGAGGACGGGCGCGCCCCCGGCGACGCCATCGCCGAGTGGAACCACCGCGTCACCCAGCTCGCGGTGGCCGCCAAGGCCGTGGTCCGCCAGCGGTACGGCCGGCAGCCGGCCCGTACGTTCGCGGCCGGCATCTCCAACGGCGGCTACCTCGTCCGCTGGCAGCTGGAGAACCGCGGCCACCTCTACGACGGCGGCGTGGACTGGGAGGGCACGCTCTGGCGGCTCAAGGGCGACAACCTGCTGAACGTCCTGCCTCCGGCGCTGAAGGCGTACCCGGACGAGGCCGGGGTGCGGGCGGCCGGGTTCGCGGCCGGGTCGGAGTTCCTGTGGCCGTTCCACCGGCAGTACTACTGGGAGCTCACCCAGGAGCTCTACCAGAAGGAGCTGGACCCGTCCTACCAGGGCGCGCCCGCGGACTACGATTACGACGCGCGCAAGCCGTACGGGGCCGTCGCCAAGATCGCGCTGACCGGCCGGATCACCAAGCCGCTCATCACGGTCCACGGGACGCTCGACACGCTGCTGCCGATCTCCCGCAGCTCCGACGTCTACGCCCGGATGGTCGGGCCGCACCGGCCGTTCCGCTATCACCGGGTCGAGGGCGGCAACCATCTGGACAGCCTGGTGGATCTCTACCCCGACCGGCTCAAGCCGCTGCTGCCCGTCTTCAGGAGCGCGTTCGAGGAGCTGGAGGGGTGGGTCAGGTGAGATAGCGGTGCCGGCCCGCGCGCGCCAGGCGCACCACGTGCCGGACGCCGGGCAGGCGCCGGCCGAGCCGGTGCAGCGGGGTGTCCCTGCCGAGCGGTGAGGGCCGGCTCGGGTCCACGGCGGCGGCCGGGCGCACCTGGACCCGTCCCCGCCGTACGCTGAGCGCGAAGCGCAGCCCGATCTCCTCCTCGGCCGAGCGCAGCGACGCCATCCAGTCGCCGCGGCAGAGGTGGTCGGGTGCCGGCCACATGCGCCGCACCGGCAGCTTGGCCACGAGCTGCCCGGCGATCTTGCCGGGCAGTCCGGCCTCGGCGAGGGCGGGGGCGCTCACCTCGCGCTCGCGGCCGTGGCCGGTGCTGTGCAGCACCAGCTCCAGCGGCGGGCCACCGCTCGGCGGCACGTACGGCACCGGCAGCACCACGTAGGCGTGCCCGTCGAGCTGCTTGACCTCGGCCCCCGGTGACACCAGCGCGATCGACTCGGCGAACGAGCGCGGCTCGACGGCGAGCCCCAGCTCCCCCTGGTCGGTCCAGCAGGGCACGACGAGGCGCATGCGGGGCCGCTGGGCGAGCACGCCGAGGCAGTTGAGCGGGCCCTCTCCCCTGCGCACCCGGCTTCTCGCCTGGTTGGCGCCGCCGTACATGCGCACGTGCAGCTCCCACTGGCCGGGCAGCAGCGGCTCGCCGAACGCGGCGCTGCTCACGTCGATCCTCGCCTCGGCCTTGATCTGCACGCGGGCCCTGCGGCGGCCCTCCTGGACCACCTCGACGCGCTGGGCGAGCGGCAGGAAGTAGATGTCGCCGGTCTCGGCGTGGCGTACGTAGACCTCGATGCGGGCCCGCTCGACGGCGTCGCTCACGTTGGTGACGGTGGGGTGCAGCAGTTTGGGGTCGATGGCGCGCGGCGGCACCCAGTGCAGGCGGGGGCCGTCCACGCGGTAGCGGTCGGGCCGGCCGTCGCCGTCCTTGACCTCGACGGTGAGCCCGAGCACCAGGACGTGGGCGTCCCAGCGCACCTCCGTCAGCTCCGAGAGCAGGCCGCCGCGGCGGGTCGAGGTGGACAGCAGCACGATCTGGTCCAGGCGGCCCGTCCTGACGAACGCGGCCACCGCCCGGAGCTGGACGGGCAGGTGGCGGTCCAGCTTCTCGGGGAAGCGCTCCTTCACGAGCTGCTGCACGAGGCGGAAGTGCCGGCCCCGGTCCACGGAGGAGTCGGCGAACCTGCTGGTCAGCAGGGGCCGCAGGACGGCGTAGCGGTACCAGTAGGCGTACATGCGGTCGCGCTGGCGGCCCTCGCCGACGTAGGCGTCGATGTCGTTGAGCAGTGACCGCAGCTCCTGCGCCATGGCGTGCGGCTCCTCCTCCAGCCGGGGCCGTTCGCCGAGGTGGCAGCAGACGTGCTCGGCGAGCACCGCGATCACCTTGGCGCGCACGTACGCCCGCATGACGAACGCCTGCTCGGCCAGCCGCCCGCCGGTCAAGGAGAAGCCGAGGTCGTGCTCCTCCAGGAAGGCCCGGCGGTAGAGCTGCTGCGGGCCGAGCACGCTGAGCAGCCGGTCGCGCAGGATGTCGGCGCGGCCGGTGCTGCGGTTGAAGGCGATCATCGGCGGGCCCGAGTCGCGCACCAGGCGGCCGATCAGCACGTCCGCGCCGGTGTCCACGGCCCGCTCGTGCATGCGGGCGAGGGCGTCGCGTTCCAGGCGGTCGCGCTGGTCGAGGAAGAAGACGTACTCGCCCCGGGCGGCGGCCAGCCCCACGTTGCGGCCCCGTGCGGGCGAGCCGGTGCAGGGCAGGTGGAGCGCCCGGACGTTCGGGCGGGTCGCGGCGATGGCGTCCAGGCGCTCGGCGGTGCCGTCCGTGGATCCGTCGTCCACGAGCAGCACCTCGACGTCGCCCGCGGGCATCGACTGCTCCAAGGCGGAGCGGATGCACGCGTCCGCGGTGTCACCCGGATTGTGGACATTGACGATCACACTGACCTTCACACCCATGCGGCCAGCCTGTGCCCCGCCCCGCCGTCAGGGCGCGGTGGCTTGCCGATTGCAGAAGGAAAGTTGACCTGGCCGGGTGTCCCTCTGGGAGGTTCAGTACCAACCGACGCGCTGCGAGTGACCCCAGGCGCCGCAGGGCGTGCCGTAACGGCCCTTGATGTAGCCGAGGCCCCACTTGATCTGGGTGGCGGCGTTGGTCTGCCAGTCGGCGCCCGCGCTCGCCATCTTGCTGCCGGGCAGCGACTGCGGGATGCCGTACGCGCCGGAGTAGCGGTTCATGGCCCGCTCGTTCCAGCCGCTCTCCTTGGTCCAGAGCGACTCCAGGCAGCCCCACTGGTCGGCGCCGAAGCCGAACGAGGCGAGCATGGCCTTGGCGACGGCCTTGTTGCTGCCGGGCGAGGGGTTGGTGCCGGGCGGGAAGTTCTGGGCGGGGAAGCCGTCGCCGCCGGGGGCCTGCTTGGGCACCACCCAGGACAGCTCCTCCTTGTGGTCGGCGGCGCCGTCGCGGTTCTTCTTGAGCTGCTCGGCGCGGAAGGCCTGCTCGGCCGCGGCCTTGAGCGCGTCGGTCTCGGGGTCGGGCGCCGAGAGGTTGCCGCTGGCCAGCTTGCCCATGTCCTCCATCGAGAACACGGGGGCGGCCGGCTTGCTCGCGTTGTCGATCGCGCGCATGGCGACGAAGGTGCCGCCACCGCCGACGACCGCCAGCGAGACGACGGTGATGACGATGGCCTTGGGCTTGACGCGGCGCGACGACCGGCGTGCCGAGGGGACATCGGTTGTCGGGGGGCGCTCACTCAAACGCGGACCGGGGCTCACGATCCATGAGCTTGCCCTGTCCTGGGGGGTGCCGCGCAACCGAAACGCGGTAATCGCTTGATGTTCCCTTGGCTAACCAGCACGTTAGCGTGCTATTTCGGGATACTGTGAGATTTGTCACACTATGGTGACTCCCCTTCGTGCCCCCGTTGACCGAAGGGAAGCCGCTTTCAGGGTTTCTGTCCTTCTTCCCGATGGCTTCAACAGGACGTCACAGTTTGGTGACACAACCCGGCTATACAGGACATGGAACGATAATGTGCGCGTGGCAGGCATTCTCCTCGTCGAAGACGACCCCTCGGTCCGCACCGCACTTGAGCTGGCGCTGACCCGTCAGGGGCACTCGGTGACGTCGTACGCGACCGGCGAGGAGGCACTCGACCACATCCGGGCCCGCCGCCCCGAGATCGCCATCCTCGACGTCATGCTCCCCGGCATCGACGGCATCGAGGTCTGCCGCCGGGTGCGCAAGCTCGACCAGCTCCCCGTCATCCTGCTCACGGCCCGCGGCGACGACCTGGACATCGTGGTCGGCCTGGAGGCCGGCGCCGACGACTACGTGGTCAAGCCGGTCGAGCCCCGCGTCCTGGACGCGCGCATCAGGGCCATCCTGCGCCGCGCCGAGTCCGCCGCCTCCGACCGCATCACCTTCGGCGACCT
This sequence comes from Nonomuraea sp. B208, assembly GCF_057536035.1. Lineage (NCBI taxonomy): Bacteria > Bacillati > Actinomycetota > Actinomycetes > Streptosporangiales > Streptosporangiaceae > Nonomuraea > Nonomuraea sp. B208. Next base: position 1,189,355 of record NZ_BAAJOU010000021.1, on the reverse strand, counting down.
CGTCATCGACCGGGGCGCGCTCAAGGTCACGCTGGCCGGCAAGGAGATCCACCTGACGCCCACCGAGCTGCGGCTGCTGCTGGAGCTCGTCCGCCACCCCGGGCAGGTGCTCAACCGCCGCTACCTGCTGCGGGCGGTCTGGGACCACACGCACATCGCCGACTCCCGCCTCGTGGACGCCTGCGTGCAGCGCATCCGGGCCAAGATCGAGCCGAAGCCCGCCGAGCCGGTGTTCATCCACACCGTGCGCGGCTTCGGCTACCGCTTCAGCCCTCCGTGACCAGTGATGTCCCAGTGATGCCTCAGTGATCCCTCTTCCCACCGGACTGCGCGCCCGGCTCGTCATCACGTTCACGCTGGTCGCCGTCACCGCGTCCATGCTCGTGGCCACGATCGGCTTCGAGCTGGCCAAGACCGCCCTGGTGACCAGGACCGAGCGGACCTCCATGGACCTCGTCGTACGGGAGCTGAACGGGGTCGACTTCCCCGTCGGCCGGCCGCGGCCGGGCGAGGCCGAGCCCACCAGCAGGGAGCTGAATCGCCTGGCCCAGACCATGAGCGCCCCCGGCAGGAGCGTCGTCGTCGAGTACGGCGACCTGGTCTCCGTCACCGGCCCGATGAGCCTCCGCGACGTCCCCAACGAGCTCTACGGCCGCGCCAAGCAGAGCGTCGTCACCCAGCGCCGGGTGATCAGAGGCGAACTGTGGCTCATCGTCGGCACCGAGGTCCACCGCGCGACCAACGGCGTGCCCGAGGCCACCGGCCTGCGCGCGTTCGTCTTCTTCCCCATGCGGGCCGACGTCAGCCAGCTCGACACCCTGCGCGCCAGGCTGTTCCAGGGCGGCATCGCGATCGTGCTCATCGCCCTGGTCGTGGCGCTGTTCTCGGCCCGCCAGGTGCTGCTGCCGGTGCGCCGGCTGAGCGCCGCCGCCCAGGCGCTCGGCGAGGGCCGGCTGGACACCCGCCTGCCGGTCCACGGCCAGGACGAGCTGGCCGGGCTGACCGCCAGGTTCAACGACGCCGCCGCGGCGCTGGAGCTGAGCGTGTCCGAGCTGCGCTCGCTGGAGGCCATGTCCCGCCGGTTCGTGGCCGACGTCTCGCACGAGCTGCGTACGCCGCTGACCGCCATGACGGCCGTGGCCGACGTGCTGTCGGAGGAGGCCAACCGGCTGCCCGAGGCGCCCGCGGAGGCCGTCCGGCTGGTGCTCGGGGAGATCGAGCGCCTGCGCGAGCTGGTCGAGCACCTCATCGAGATCAGCCGCTTCGACGCCGGCACCGCCACGCTCAACCTGGAGCCGGTCAACGTGGCCGACGCCATCGACGACTGCCTGGGGACCCGCGGCTGGACCGAGCAGGTCAAGGTGAACGCCTCCCAGGGGCTGACCGCCAACCTCGACCCGAGGAGGTTCGACGTGATCGTGGCCAACCTCGTCGGCAACGCGCTCAAGCACGGCGGCCCGCCGGTGGTGGTCAGCGCCCGCAGCACCGAGAACGGGCTGGAGATCAGGGTGCGCGACCACGGCAGGGGCATCCCGCGCGAGGCGCTGCCGCACGTCTTCGACCGCTTCTTCAAGGCCGGCGCGGGCCGGGCGCGCAGCCAGGGCAGCGGCCTCGGCCTCGCCATCGCCCGCGCGAACGTGCACCTGCACGGCGGCACCATCTCGGTACGCGCCCAGGAGCCCGGCACCCTCTTCACCGTCTGGCTGCCCCACACATGAGAGCCAGGGCCGTCCTCGCGCTGCTCGCCTGCGTCCTGCCGGCCGCCTGCGGCATCTCGCCCACCGACGTGCAGGAACGCGGCAACGCGCCCACCATCAGCATCCCGCCGCCGTCCAAGACGATCTTCCTCATCAGGGACGGCAAGCTCACGCTGGAACCCGCCGACGTCGGGGACGACACGGTGGAGAGCCTGCTCGGCGCGCTGTTCGCGGCGTCCGGGCAGCCGCTCGGCGACAGGGAGACGGCGCTGCGCGGGTTCACGTACCTGCGGACCAAGGACTCGCTCAACCCCGTGCAGCGCGACGAGATGCAGCTCCCGCGCACGCTGACGCTGACCGTCTACATCAGGGGCGCGGGCGCGCTGAGCGACCTCGGCAAGGCGCAGATCGTCTGCACGGCGCAGCAGGACGCGGCGTACGAGCAGGTCAAGATCGTCCGTGACAACGAGAACCGCCCCCCGAAGGACGAGGGGCGGTACACCTGCGGCGATCTCCGCAGCGCTACATCGTGATGTCCTCCAGCATCTCGGTGACCAGCGCGGCGATCGGCGAGCGCTCGGAGCGGGTCAGCGTGACGTGGGCGAACAGCGGATGCCCCTTGAGCTTCTCCACCACCGCCACCACGCCGTCGTGCCGCCCGACCCGCAGATTGTCGCGCTGGGCGATGTCGTGGGTGAGCACCACGCGGGAGTTGGCGCCGATCCGGCTCAGCACCGTGAGCAGCACCCCGCGCTCCAGCGACTGGGCCTCGTCCACGATGACGAACGCGTCGTGCAGCGACCGGCCGCGGATGTGCGTGAGCGGAAGCACCTCCAGCATGCCCCGGTCCAGCACCTCGTCGATCACCTCGGGCGTGGTGACCGCGCCCAGCGTGTCGTAGACCGCCTGCGCCCACGGGCCCATCTTCTCGCCCTCGGTGCCCGGCAGGTAGCCGAGCTCCTGGCCGCCGACCGCGTAGAGCGGACGGAAGACGACCACCTTGCGGTGCTGGCGGCGCTCCAGCACGGCCTCCAGGCCCGCGCACAGCGCCAGCGCCGACTTTCCTGTGCCGGCCCGGCCGCCCAGCGAGATGATGCCGATCTCCGGGTCCATCAGCAGGTCGAGCGCGATGCGCTGCTCGGCGGAGCGGCCGTGCAGGCCGAACACCTCGCGGTCGCCGCGCACCAGGCGTACGGACTTGTCGGGCAGCACCCGGCCGAGCGCCGAGCCCTTGGCCGACAGCAGCCGCAGCCCGGTGTGGGTCGGCAGCTCCCTGGCCTCCTCCACCTCGGCCGTGCCGTGCTCGAAGAGCGTCTCGACGTCCTCGGCGGTGACCTGGATCTCGGCCATCCCGGTCCAGCCCGACTCGTGCACCAGCTCGGCGCGGTATTCCTCCGCGGTCAGGCCGATCGAGGCCGCCTTGACCCGCATGGGCAGGTCCTTGGAGACCAGCACGACGTCGCAGCCCTCGGCGGCCAGGTGACGGGCCACCGTGAGGATGCGCGTGTCGTTGTCGCCGAGGCGGAATCCGACCGGCAAGATGGACGGGTCGCTGTGATTGAGCTCAACCCTGAGTGTGCCGTCCCCAGTCGGCGTCGGCATGGGCTCGTCGAGCCTGCCGTGCCTGATCCGCAGATCGTCGAGGTAGCGCAGGGCCTGCCTCGCGAAATAGCCGAGCTCTGGGTGATGCCGCTTGCCTTCCAGCTCGGTGATCACGACGATCGGCAGGACCACGTCGTGCTCGGCGAAGCGGGTCAGGGCCGCCGGGTCGGCCAGCAGCACCGAGGTGTCGAGCACATAGGTGCGCTTGGCCGGCTGGGTCGTAGGGTTGCTCGAGGACACTGCCACACGTTCTCCCCCGGGCGCCCCACGTGCGGGCGCCCTGCAGACGAGGCGGGAATCGGACCGGACCCGCGTTCCCCGACCGCGAGACGCCGTCGGCGCCGGGTTCCGGCCCCCCTCGGCGGATCGTGGTGCAAAGGCGGGACCTCTCCGGAGTGTTCGACCTGTGGTCGGACACTTTCAACGTTACGTCCTCGATACCCGAATGTCGTGTCAAGAACCGTAACGTCGATGTCTCGCAGCGTAATCGCGCAGCGCCCGCAGGAAGTCAACCCTGCGGAAGTCGGGCCAGTAGGCCTCGTGGAAGTAGAACTCGGAGTGAGCGCTCTGCCAGAGCATGAAGCCCGACAGGCGCTGCTCGCCCGAGGTCCGGATGAGGAGATCCGGATCGGGTTGGCCGCGAGTGTAGAGATGCTCCGCGATGTGCTCCACATCGAGCACCTCGACGAGGTCCTCGATGCTCGCTCCCTTGCTCGCTTGCTCCTGGAGCAGTGAGCGCACCGCATCGGCAATCTCACGTCTTCCTCCATACCCAACTGCAACGTTCACAATCAGGCCCGGACGGTGTGATGACGCTTCTTTCGCGTTTTTGAGGACATTCGCCGTTCGGTCCGGCAGCAGGTCCAGCGCGCCGACGGGGATGATCCGCCAGCCCTGGTCCACCAGCTCCCGCGTCACGTCCTCGATGATGCGGAGAAGCGGCTCCAGCTCCTCCCTCGGCCGGTTGAGGTTGTCGTTGGAGAGCATCCAGACGGTGACGACCTCGACGCCGGTCTCGCGGCACCAGCAGAGCAGCTCGGAGATCTTGTCGGCGCCCTTGCGGTGACCCGTGGAGACGTCACTGATCCCCATGGAGCGCGCCCAGCGGCGGTTGCCGTCGATGATGACCCCGACGTGCCGGGGGATGCCGTCCTTGGACAGCTTGGCCTCCAGCCGGCGTTCGTACAGCCGGTAGACCAGGTCGCGCAGGCCCACGGAGTGTCCTCCCCAGCGGTTGCCCTCGGTCAATGACCCAACAGGCAATTATCACCGCGAATCATCTGTGCCCGCTCCTTCTCCGGCATTCCTTGCCATATCTCTGCCTTCCAGACATCCCTCGGCCTCCTCCAGGAGACCCCGGACGAACGACGACAGCTCCGCCGACGTCAGCACCGCCCGCATGCCGACTCCGGCGGCGCCCCACGCCTCGACGTACGCCCGCCGCGTCACCCGCCAGCGGCTGCCCTCCCACAGCGGGATCGTGCGCAGACGGCAGCTCAGCTCGCCGCCCGCCGGTCCTGACCTGCTGCGGTAGCGGAAGGAGAACAGCTCGCCGTCCGGCTCGCCGCCGGGGAACCTGTCGTCGGGATCGGCCCACCGCCGGTCCGCGTCGCGGCCCCTGCGGGCCTCGTCCACGCCGTGCGCCAGCCGGCTCAGCAGCCAGCCGCAGCGCTCGCCCACGCTGCCATACGGGGCGCCGTCGCGGTGCAGCTCAAGGGTGACCTCGTACGGGGTGCCGACGCTGTCACGGCACGCCACGGGCGTGACCCGCAAATAAGATCCGTCGACACAGCGCAGTCCCCCCATGCACCCCTGCGTTTCCCGGCGGGTGACCACTAAACCCAGAGGTGCGAGCGCCACAGCGGCGGCTGGTGCCACTCCGTCCAGCCGTGGCCGACGCGCCCGTCCTCGGCCTCGAAGCGGCACATCGCGCGGGGGAACACCGCCGTCTCCCCCTCGGGCGAGGTCAGCGTCACTGGCGCGAACGCGACCGGCCGCGCGGTCACCGCCAGCCCCGGCAGCCGCAGCACCGTCTCGGCGGGGCGGTCGCCGTCGAAGGAGGTCGCCGCCGTGAAGCCCGCCGCGTGCGCGGGCTCGCCGCCCGGCGGCACGGTGAACGCCGGCCAGGGCAGGTCGAGGCCCACGTTGGCGCGCATGCCGTGCACGTACGTGCCGTCCGTCAGCCGGCCGCTGCTCCACATCCAGGAGATCGTCCACCAGTCGCGCACGCCCCAGCTGTGGTCGCGTTCGCCGTGGCCGTGGAAGGGCCGGCCGTCGATCGTGCCGGTCACCTCGCAGGGGACCTCGTAGCGCGGGGTGATGGCGTAGCCGTACGCGCCGCCCTCCGTGCGCCACTCCAGGTCCAGCGAGAGCGCGTCGGAGGCCAGCCGGACCGCAGCCGCGCGGAACGGGTCGGTGATCCGCTGGGACGCCTCGTAGCCCGCGCCGCGCACGGTCAGGCCCGGGTCCTCGGGCAGCGGCGCGTCGTGATCGATCACGGATGCGGCCAGGCCGTCGGGGGTGACCAGGCAGGCCCAGTACCAGGCGCGCTTCCAGTTGGGGTAGAGGCCGAGCCGCACGTAGCCGCCCAGCTCGCCGTCGTCCGCCACGAAGTCGAAGTAGTAGGACTCGTTCCACAGCTGCTCGCCGCCGGGCTCGTGGAGCCGCTCGTCCCGCTCGTCCAGGGGCCACTGGCCCATGTTGACCACGCGCATGCCGCCTCCCAAGCGCATGCTACGGCAACAGCCGCCGCCACCAAGGGGCCCGGCGGCGGGGCGGGTCCGGCAGCCGGCCGCGCTCGCGCAGCCAGGCGGCGAAGTCGTCGGCGTCGGCGCGGTAGTTCGGGGGCGGCTCCTCGCGGGCCCGCGCGTACGCGGCGAACTCGGCGGCGAGGCCGGGCCCTATGGCCACGGCCGCGTCGGGGCGCAGGCGCGCCACGACGGAGCGCCGCTTGGCGAGCAGGCTCTCGGCCTGGGCGCGCAGGCGGGCCGGGTCGAAGCCGTCGGGAGCCTCGCCGCCCGCGACCAGCGCCCGCACCACCCGCCCCTGCGCCTCCGCCAGCCGTCCCCGCGCCGCCGCCAGGTCCTCGTCCTCGGGCGCGGCCTGGTCCGTCACCCGGACTCCCCTGCGGCCATCGCGGCCCGGATCCTGTCCAGCTCGCCGGCCAGCACGGTGTCGCTCGGGAAGTGGTCGTCCCACTCCAGCAGCACCCCGGGCGGGCGGGTACGGGCGCATAGCTCGGTGAGCAGGTCCAGCACCTGCTCCGGCGCGGCCGTGGTGTGGGTGTCGTGCCAGACGCCCTGGTGCTCGTGGCCGCCGGCGACGTGCACGTACGCCAGGTGCTCCAGCGGCAGGGCGTCGAGCGCGGCCACCGCCGGCAGGCCCAGGTTGACCTGGTTGGTGTGGAGGTTGGCCACGTCGACGAGCAGCCGCACCCCGGTCCGCTCCACCAGCTCGGCGAGGAACTGCCCCTCGGTCAGCTCGTCCTCAGGCCAGCCGAAGATCGCGGCCACGTTCTCCAGCGCCAGCGGGACGGGCAGGGCGTCCTGCGCCCGTCGTACGTTGTCGGTGACGACGCGCAGCGACTCCCGGGTGCGCGGGATCGGCAGCAGGTGCCCCGCCTCCACGCCGTCGCCGCGTACGAACGCCAGATGCTCGCTGACCAGCGGCGCGTCCAGCGCCTCGGCGCACGCGGCCAGGTGCGCGAGCCGCCCGGCGGAGGGCGGCTCGGCCCCGCCGACGCCGAGCGACACGCCGTGCGGGATCACCGGCACTCCCCTGGCCCGGAGCAGGCGCAGCGACTCCGGCAGCGCGCCCGGCCGGATGTTCTCGGCGATCGCCTCGACGAAGCCGACGCCCTCCATGCGCTCGATGGTGAGATCCAGCTCGGCCCGCCAGCCGATCCCCACGCCCAGCTCAGCCGCCGCCACCGCCGCACCCTCCACCGCCGCCGCATCCACCGCCGCCGCAGCTCGACCCGCCCCCGTCGCCACCACCGGAGGAGCCGAACTCGGAGCCGCCGAACGCGCCGCCGGAATCGCCGCCTGAATCGCCGTACGTCACGCCGTCCCCGCCGCCGTACGCCCCGCAGGACCCGGCCACGTCACCGCCGGGATGGCCGGCCATCAGCTCCTTGGACAACGCCGGATCCCCCGCCTCCCCCAGCCCGTAGAGCGCCACCAGCACCCCCACGGCCGCCGCCGCCGGCCCCTGGTCGCGTACGCCCCTCGGATGGTGCTCCCGCGCCGAGAGCAGCACCTCGCGCCCTTCACGGGTGACGACGTTCCTGAGCCGCCTGCCGTGCCTGACGCAGTCCACGAGCCCGATCACGGGAGCGGCCAGTCCCACGAGGAACGTGGGGAGGAAGACGGCGTCGGGGCCGAGCGCGTCCGTGGCGTCCAGCACGCCCAACGCCACCACGAAGACCGCCGCCGCCCAGGTGACGGCCACCAGCCGCTTCCTGCGCCGCCGCGCCTCCTTGAACGCCTCCGGCGGCACGAGGAGCCCGCGCGCCTCCAGCCCGGCGGCGAGCGCGGCCAGCGCGGGATGCGCCGCCAGCTCCCACCGCAGCTCGGCGGCGTGGTGACCGCCCGGCCTGTACGCGAGCGCGTCGAGCACGGCCTGCTCGATCGGCACCGGCGAGGGCGCGGCGCCGGCCACGGCGGTGACCTGTGAGCCTCTGGACACGCGGACGGCGCCGGCCGTCGCGAGGACGGCCAGCGCCGTGTTCACGGCTCTGCGTGGCCCGCCCGTCAGGTAGGCCAGCTCGTACGGCTCCAGAGGATGCCCGCGGCCGCCGGGCTCGGCCCCGGCGACCCGCCGGATCTCGGCCTCGACCCAGGCGCCGAGCGCCCGGACCGTGATCAGCATGCCGACAGCGGCGACGAGCAGGACGTAGCCCACGTTGCCCCCCTGTGATCGGTGCGGCGGCGCCATCAACGTACGACGGCGCCGCCGCACCGGACAAGGGCGCTACCCGAGCCGGTCGAGCAGGGCGTTGTACTCCTTCCACAGCTCCTTCGGCAGGTGGTCGCCGAACTTCTCGAAGTGCGCGGGGATGAGCGCCGCCTCCTCGCGCCAGATCTCGCGGTCCACGCTGAGCAGCGTGCGCAGGTCGTCCTCGGAGAGGTCGAGTCCCTCGGTGTCGAGCTCGGCGGGCAGCAGGCCGATCGGCGTGGAGACGGCGTCGGCCTCGTCGTTGAGGCGGTCGACGATCCACTTGAGCACGCGGCTGTTCTCGCCGTAGCCGGGCCAGATGAAGTTGCCGTCGGCGTCCTTGCGGAACCAGTTGACGTAGTAGATGCGCGGGAGCACGGCGCCCTCGCGCCGGCCGATGCTCAGCCAGTGGGCGAAGTAGTCGCCCATGTTGTAGCCGCAGAACGGCAGCATGGCGAACGGGTCGTGACGCAGCTCGCCGACCTTGCCCTCGGCCGCGGCGGTCTTCTCGGAGGCGACGTTGGCTCCGAGGAAGACGCCGTGCTCCCAGCTCAGCGACTCCGTGACCAGGGGCACGGCGGTGGCGCGGCGACCGCCGAACAGGATCGCGGAGATGGGCACGCCCTTCGGGTCCTGCCACTCGGGTGCGATGGTCGGGCACTGGGCGGCGGGCGTGGTGAAGCGGGCGTTCGGGTGGGCGGCCGGCTCGTCGCTGTCGGGCGTCCAGTCGCGGCCCTTCCAGTCGGTGAGGTGCGCGGGCGGCTCGTCGGTCAGGCCCTCCCACCACACGTCGCCGTCGTCGGTGAGGGCGACGTTGGTGAAGATGCTGTTGCCCCAGAGCGTCTTGACCGCGTTGGCGTTGGTGACCTGGCCGGTGCCGGGGGCGACGCCGAAGAAGCCGGCCTCCGGGTTGATGGCGTACAGGCGGCCGTCCTCGCCGAAGCGCATCCAGGCGATGTCGTCGCCGACGGTCTCGACCTTCCAGCCGGGAATGGTGGGCTGGAGCATGGCGAGGTTGGTCTTGCCGCACGCGCTCGGGAAGGCGGCGGCGATGTAGCGGGTCTCGCCGGAGGGCGGAGTGAGCTTGAGTATGAGCATGTGCTCGGCCAGCCAGCCCTCGTCGCGGGCCATGACGCTGGCGATGCGCAGCGCGTAGCACTTCTTGCCGAGCAGCGCGTTGCCGCCGTAGCCGGAGCCGTACGACCAGATCTCGCGGGTCTCGGGGAAGTGGCTGATGTACTTGGTGGAGCTGCACGGCCACGGCACGTCGGCCTGGCCGGGCTCCAGCGGCGCGCCCACGGAGTGGACGCACTTGACGAAGTCGCCGCGCTCCTCGATGAGGCGCAGCGCGCGCTCGCCCATGCGGGTCATGATCCGCATGGAGACGGCGACATACGGCGAGTCCGTGATCTCGACGCCGACCTGAGAGATCTCGCCGCCGAGCGGGCCCATGCAGAACGGGACGACGTACATCGTCCGGCCGCGCATGCAGCCCTTGAAGAGCTTGCCGAAGGTCTGCCGCATCTCCGCGGGCGGGATCCAGTTGTTCGTCGGCCCGGCGTCCTCGGGGCGCTCCGAGCAGATGAAGGTACGGTCCTCGACCCTGGCGACGTCGCTGGGGTCGGACTTGGCGTAGAAGCTGTTGGGACGGGCGGCGAGCCGGACGAGCGTGCCCTGCTCCACGAGCAGGTTGGTGAGACGGGTCCACTCCTCCTCGGAGCCGTCGCACCACTCGATCCGATCGGGCTCGGTAAGGACTGCTATCTCTTTCACCCACGCGGCCAATTCGCGATTGCTCGTCGGCGTGGGCACTTCCACGGTCACGGACACGACTGCGCTCCTCCACTCTCTCAGGGCCCAGTCATCATTAACGACGGAACGGCCGGAAGGCCAATTGGCGTAGACCTGTTTGGCGGGGCCGTCGTCGCAGGCAGAGGCCCTGGCGATTGGGGGAGCCTACCCAACCGCAGCGGATTTAAAAGAGAATTAACATTGAGTGGTCCAGTCCAATCGCGATGGTCTAAACCAATTTCCGCAGTGGTTTAGTCCATTCGTCGCGCCGTTTCCCCTGGACTGCTTCATGAATCGACGTCCGGGCCCGCGGCGCGAACGCGGTCGACGTGCTGAAGGGCGTCGCGAAGATCGGTGAGCCAGGTGTCGGCGTTCCTGCCGACCAGGCGTACGCACCAGGCGAGCGCGTCGCTGCGGCTGCGGGCCACGCCGGCGGCCACCAGCGTGTCGAGGACCTGTCGCTCCGACTGGCGCAGCCGGGTCATGACCGGCACGGACAGTGTGGTGAACATCACGGTGAACCCGCCGCAGGAGACTCCCCAGGAGACCTTCTGGCGGAACCTCAGCTCGGCCTCGCGGGCGATCTCGATGCGCCGCTCCCTGGTCTCCTCCCTGAACCTGCGGGCCAGGCCCTCGACCAGGGCCGCGCGTTCGGCCTCGGGGGTGTCCTCGGACGGGTCGGGGAGCGTGCCGACGACCGCGATCTCCTCGCGGTCCCTGACGATCTGGGGGGCGCCGGTGAACCAGCCTTCGGGGAGCCGCCCGGTGAACCAGCCCCGGACCTCCGCCGTCATGTCTTCTGCAGTCATGTAATCACCATTACACATTTACAAGCCGCAGGCACGCAGGGGAAGGAGGGTGTTCCCTTCGGGAGGGGTCAGCGGACGCGGGCGGCGGCGACCGGGCTGACCCGTACGACGCCGGCGAGGTTCCTGGTGTAGACCTTCGAGATCTTGACCACGTCGCCGGTGCGCGGCGCCTGGATCATCTGCCCGTTGCCCCAATAAATCGCCACATGGGAGATGTAGTCGGGGTTCGTCGGGTCGGACCGCCAGAAGATGAGGTCGCCCGGCTGCGCCTGCGACAGCGGCACCTGCGGCCCGGTCACCCACTGCTGGTGCGTCACGCGCGGCATCCGCACGCCCGCCTGGGCGAAGGCCCACTGCACCAGCCCCGAGCAGTCGAAGGTGTTCGGGCCCTCCGCGCCCCACACGTACGGCCGCCCCAGCTTGGACGCCGCGGCCCTGAGCGCCACCTGAACCTGCTCGCCCGTCATGAACGAGCCCGCCGGCCAGTTGCGCGCGGTCTGCTGCTGCGGCTGCGACAGCACCGGGTTGACGCTGGCGACCTGGGTGCCCTTGGGCAGCGCCTTGAGGATCCTGCTCCGCAGGGCGGCGGTGTCGGCGGCGGGCGCGCTGACGATGAGCGCGTTGTCGCGCGGCAGGCCGAGCGTCCGGCCGACCTCCTTGGAGACCACCGCGTCGACCGCGCCGAAGCCGGTGGTCGCGTACGCGCCGATGCGCATCGTCCCGGCCGGCCCGCGCACCTGCCGGTGCAGCGAGAGCCCGCCGTCGTTGCCGAGCACGAACGACACCGCGACGTCGCCCGCCGCGACGTTCTGCCAGAGCGCGTCGGAGGAGGCGGTCACCTTGGGGGTGTAGGCCCGGAACGTGGACGGATCGACCGCGAGGGTCTGCACCCGCTTGCCGTCGAGCGTGATCGAGGCGGCGTCGGCCAGCTCCAGCGCCCGCACCCCGCGCAGCCGGCTCACCTTGCGTAACTGCGCCTCGGTGAACGGCTTGCGGGTCAGCACGAACAGGTTGGGCTTGTGCAGCTTGCGCAGCGGCGCCACCGGCCGGACGGTGCGGACCGGCGTCTGCTTCTGCGGCCGGCGCTCGGCCAGCAGCGTCTGCCGGGGAGTGGGGTGGGCGGCCACGGGGCCGTCCGGCTCGCCCTGCGGCGGCTGGGCCAGCAGCAGCACGTCGGCCGTCAGCACCGCGACCAGCGCCACCACGATGAACGGCACCAGCTTGACCGGATCGCGGCGCTTACGGGACTGGACGAGAAAGGTGAGATCCTGCCGGATCCCCCCCGGCCCCTGCCCGGGATGCCCTGGCCCCTGCCCGGGATGGCCGTACATGGGATGCCCTTGCGGGGCGTGGGGGTGCATGACGGGTCCATGCACGAAAGCCGCCGGACCAGCGGGGGCCCGGCGGTTCGTCTCCTCCGGCGTCAGTTGCCGACGTACGGCACTGCCTCCAGGATCTCGACGGTGTTCTGGCGCCCGTTGGGCATGGAGTACGTCGCCTTCTCACCGATCTTCTTGCCGTTGATCGCCGCTCCGAGGGGGGACTTCGGCGAATAGACGTCGATCGGCGCACCGCTCTCCTCGCGCGAGGCGAGCAGGAAGGTGACCTCGTCGTCGTCACCGACGAACCGGATGGTCACCGTCATGCCGGGCCCGACCACGCCTTCGGCCTTGGGGGCCTCGCCCACCTGGGCGTTGTCGAGGATCTGACGGAGGTGGAAGATCCGGGCCTCCATCTTGCCCTGCTCGTCCTTGGCGGCGTGGTAGCCGCCGTTCTCGCGCAGGTCGCCCTCCTCACGGGCGGCCTCGATCTTCTTGGCGATGTCGACGCGCCCGGGGCCGGAGAGATATTCGTACTCCGCCTTCAGGCGGTCGTACGCCTCCTGCGTCAGCCATGTGACGTTCTCATCGCGAGAGTCGGCCACGGGTTCTCCTTGCTTGCCTAGGGGGCCCTGAGATCACTTGAGGTTTCCAACGGTTGAATTGCGAAAGGCTAACAAGTCAACCGTCGGTTCGCTTCCCCAAATGTCTCACTATACGAGATTGCAGTACTGGACGTGGACGGAAGTCGCCCGGGCACTGGTGTCCAGGCTTTCCTTGAGCTGCTTACTACCCTCACCAGCCGGGATTCTTACTTCCTTGCTGCCGACTTCCCCGTGGTTGACGTCCAGCGCCCTGATCCGGCAGACGGCCGCCCTGTCATCCGGTTTGTACACCTGGAAGGTGATCTCGGCCTGCGTCGGGCCGACCACGTCGAACATGATCACCTGCGCCGGCGCCTCCGACCCGCCCGCGGTCATGGACCACATCACGTAGCCCCACCCGCCCGCGATGATGGCCACCAGGACGCCGATGACGACGTGGACGACCAGCCTGCCCCGGCGCCTCGGGCCGTCGGGCAGCTCGTCGGGGGTGCCGAGAACGGGTCCGTTCCCGACATCTCTGGTGACCATGGTGGAATCTCCCTGCACTCCCTGAGCGTTATCCGAGACAATTGTCGCCCGCGGGGGTCCCGGTACACGACCTGACCCTCACGACCGCCTGCAGACAAACTAAGTGACCGGTCCGACTGAGGAGACATCGAGCCCGTGAGTGCACCGCTGAGGCTGATGGCCGTCCACGCCCACCCCGATGACGAGTCGAGCAAGGGCGCCGCGACGATGGCGCGCTATGTGCGCGAAGGTGTGGAAGTCCTGGTGTGCACCCTGACGGGCGGTGAACGCGGGTCCGTGCTCAACCCCAAGATGGACCGCCCCGAGATCGTGGCCAACATCGCCGAGGTGCGCAGGGCCGAGATGGAGCGCGCCCGCGAGATCCTGGGCGTGCAGCAGCGCTTCATGGGCTTCGTCGACTCCGGCCTGCCGGAGAGCGAGGAGGAGCAGCTGCCCGACGGCTGCTTCGCCGTGCAGAAGCTGGAGGACGCCTCCCGCCCGCTGGTGGCCGCGGTGCGCGACTTCCGGCCGCACGTGATCCTCACGTACGACGACGACGGCGGCTACCCGCACCCCGACCACATCATGACCAACCGCGTGTCGGTCGAGGCGTTCGAGGCGGCCGGCGACCCCGACCGCTACCCGGGCACCGGCGACCCGTGGCAGCCGCTCAAGCTCTACTACCAGATGGGCTTCACCAAGGAGCGCTTCGAGGCGCTGCACGAGGCCATGACCTCGCGCGGGCTCGGCTCCCCCTACTCCGACTGGATCTCCCGCTGGGAGGACCGCCCCGCCAAGTGGCCGGTCACCACCCGGGTGCCGTGCGGCGACTACTTCGACATCCGCGACGAGGCGCTGCTGGCCCACGCCACGCAGGTCGACCCCGAGGGCTTCTGGTTCGGCTGCCCGCGCGAGCTGCAGCAGGAGATCTGGCCGACCGAGGACTACCACCTGGCGCGCTCGCTGGTCGACACCGAGCTGCCGGAGGACGACCTGTTCGCCGGCATCCACGCCGACGACGTCTCGCCCGCCTGCCACTGAGTCTGCCGCTGGGGCTGCCGGGGGCCGGACCACGAGGTCGCGGCGGCATACTGGAAGTGTGACCTATCTAGCAGCAGGTGATGTGAGTCCGGGTCTGCTCGGCTTCGTCGTCGTGGCCCTCATCGGCTTCGCCCTCTACTTCCTGATCAAGTCCATGAACAGGCAGATGGCGAAGATCGAGGTGCCGCGGGCGGGCGACGTGCGCGACACGGACGACAAGAAGGCCGAGTAGATGCCGATCGAGATCGTCGACAACTCGTCGGAGAGCCGTTTCGAGATCCTGGTGGACGGCAAGGTCGCCGGGTTCGCCGACTACCGCCTGCTGCCCACCAAGGTCGTCTTCACGCACACCGAGGTCTCCCCGTTGTACGAAGGCCAGGGCCTGGCCGGCCGGCTGGTCGACCACGCCCTGCGCGTCAGCGCCGACACCGGGCTGCGGGTCGTGCCGCTGTGCCCCTACGTCGCCAAGTACATCGAGCGCCACCCGGAGTTCGCGAGCCTCGTGGACGCCAAGGACTGAGCCGATCACTCGGCGGGCGTCCAGGCCCGTTCCAGGGCCTCCGGCAGCCCCCACCAGCCGAGCGGCGTGAGCACGCCGCCGGCGTCCACGATGCCGAGGCACGCCCACAGCGGCACCACGGACGCGAAGAAGCCCTCGGTCGCCTCCAGCTCCTCCTCGTCCTGCTCCTCGCTCTCGATGTCCTCCGACTCGGCGATGAGGCGGGCGATCCGCTCCGGCGAGGCGAGCACCCCCGGCCCCAGCCTGGCCAGCGCCGTCACGGCCGCCAGCCAGTCGGCGTGCTGGATGGCGCACAGGTTGGCGAGGGTGAGGTCCTCCTCGCTGAGCCGCCGCTCGAGGTCGGCGAACTCCACCAGCTCGTCCCCGCTCTCCGGCAGGTCCGCGATCGGGCCCGCGACGCCCGCCGCCACCGTCAGCCACAGCTCGCGGTCGTCGCGGGGCATCGGCCGGTCGTCGAGCCCCGCGCAGGCGCGCAGCACGTTCGCCGGATAGCCGGGCTCGGCCAGCAGCTCGCGCAGGCGCGCCCCGGCCGCGTCCAGCTCGGCGGCGGGCGGCTCGGGCCGGCGCGGCAGGTCGCCGAGTATGCGGCGCAGCTCCGCCAGCGCGAACGCCTCCTCCTCGTCCCAGGCGGCGAACAGCTCCTCGTCCTGCTCGTCGTTGACCGCCTGCTCGGGCGTCCGGCCG
This sequence comes from Nonomuraea sp. B208, assembly GCF_057536035.1. Taxonomy (NCBI): domain Bacteria; kingdom Bacillati; phylum Actinomycetota; class Actinomycetes; order Streptosporangiales; family Streptosporangiaceae; genus Nonomuraea; species Nonomuraea sp. B208. The sequence continues at coordinate 1,173,845 of NZ_BAAJOU010000021.1, read as the reverse complement.
TCGGGCAGCGGCGTGGCCAGCCAGCGCTCCTGCAGTTCCTCGTACGCCGCCCGTGCCTCGGGATCGCCACCGGCCAGCGCGTCGGGGTCGATCGCGCCCGCCGCCACCCGCTCCTCCAGGTGGGCGACCAGCCGCCGGTGCATCTCGGCGGCCACCGGCCCGCGTTCGTCCTCCTCGGGCCAGACGAAGTAGCCGGGCGTCATCAGGATCGGCTCGGTGCCCGTGGACTCCAGCCAGCGCTGGACGTCACCGACCGTGGCGACGCCCGCCTCGATCGAGCCGAGCGTCGCCTTGGCGGAGTCCCAGAACGCCCGTGACAGCGGGTTGCCGGCCGCGAGCAGCGCCCGCCGCAGGTCGGGCAGCGCCACCAGCGCCACGCCCGAGGGCACGGCGAGCAGCGCCCTGGCCACGTCCCTGCGCGTCAGACGGCCCGGCGGCCGGTCGGCGAACGCGCAGACGAAATCCACATCCACCCTCCGTAACCTACGCCGCCCGGGGCCACGGCGCTGGCGGTCACCGGAGTCGGCGGGCCCGCGGTTTAGGGTGGGCCGAGGAGGTCGTGATGAACCACTTGGCAGGCTCCACCAGCCCCTATCTGCTCCAGCACGCCGACAACCCGGTCGACTGGTGGCCGTGGGGCGAGGAGGCGTTCGCGGAGGCCCGGCGGCGGGACGTGCCGCTGCTCATCAGCGTCGGCTACTCGGCCTGCCACTGGTGCCACGTGATGGCCCATGAGAGCTTCGAGGACGCCGACACCGCCCGGCTGATGAACGAGCACTTCGTCAACGTCAAGGTCGACCGCGAGGAGCGGCCGGACGTCGACGCCGTCTACATGGGCGCCACGCAGGCCATGACCCGCCAGGGCGGCTGGCCGATGACGGTGTTCGCGACGCCGGACGGCCATCCGTTCTACTGCGGCACCTACTTCCCGCGCCCCCACTTCCAGCGCCTGCTGCAGGAGGTCCACAGGGTGTGGACGGGCGACCGGGAGTCGGTGCTCAGCCAGGGGGCGAAGGTCGTCGAGGCGCTCAACGACAACACCGCCCTGCCCTCCGGCCCGCTGCCCGGCGCGGAGACGCTCGCGCGGGCGATGGACAACCTGCGCGAGTCGTTCGACCCGGTCCGGGGTGGTTTCGGCGGCGCGCCGAAGTTCCCGCCGTCCATGGTGCTGGAGTTCCTGCTGCGCTCGGGCGAGCGCGAGATGAGCGCGCGGACGCTGGAGGCCATGGCCCGCGGCGGCATCTACGACCAGCTCGGCGGCGGTTTCGCCCGCTACAGCGTGGACGCCGGCTGGGTCGTCCCCCACTTCGAGAAGATGCTGTACGACAACGCGCTCCTGCTGCGCGTCTACACCCACTGGTGGAAGGCGGGCGGCGGCGACCTCGCCCGGCGCGTGGCGCTGGAGACGGCCGACTGGCTGCTGCGCGAGATGACCACCCCCGAGGGCGGCTTCGCCTCGGCGCTCGACGCCGACAGTGAGGGCGTCGAGGGCAAGTTCTACGTCTGGACGCCCGACCAGCTCGACGAGGTCCTGGGCGCGGACGACGGGCGGTGGGCGACCGGACTGTTCGAGGTCACCGGCACCTTCGAGCACGGCACGTCGGTGCTGCAGCTGCTGAGCGACCCCGACGACCCCGCGCGCCACGAGCGCGTACGCGAGCGGCTGCTGGCCGCCAGGGAGCGCCGCGTGCGCCCCGGCCGCGACGACAAGGTCGTGGCCTCATGGAACGGCCTGGCCATCGCGGCGCTCGCCGAGACGGGCGTGGTGTTCGAGCGGCCCGACCTGGTGGCCGCCGCCGAACGCGCGGCGGAGCTGCTGGCCCGCGTCCACGTGGTGGACGGCCGGCTGCTGCGCACATCCAGGGACGGCCGGGCCGGGGCGAACGCCGGCGTGCTGGAGGACCACGCCAACCTGGCCGAGGGCCTGATCTCCCTCTACGGCGTCACCGGCGAGGCCCGGTGGCTGCGGCTGGCGGGCACGCTGCTCGACATCGTGCTCGACCGCTTCTCCGACGGCAAGGGCGGCTTCTACGACACGGCGGACGACGCCGAGCGGCTGTTCCAGCGGCCCCAGGACCCGACGGACAACGCCACCCCGTCCGGCCAGTTCGCGGCGGCCGGCGCCCTGCTGTCGTACGCGGCGCTGACCGGCTCGGCCCGGCACCGCGAGGCCGCCGAGGCGGCGCTCGGCACGGTGTCGGTGCTGGCGCCGGGGCACGCGCGCTTCGCCGGCTGGGGGCTCGCCGTGGCGCGGGCGGCCCTGGACGGGCCGGTGGAGGTGGCGATCGTGGGCGCCCCCGACGATCCCCGGCGCGCGGCGCTGCACCGGGCGGCGCTGCTGGCCGACGTACCGGGGCTGGTGGTCGCCCTCGGCGACGGCGACGCCGCCACGCGCGGCGGCACCGGCGAGGCGCTCGCCCCCGCCGAGGAGGTGTTCCCCGCCCTGCTGGAGGGCCGCGGCCCGATCGACGAGGCCCCCGCGGCCTACGTCTGCCGCGGCTTCACCTGCCGCCTCCCGGTGACCACCGTGGACGCCCTACGCACCCAACTGACAGCCGACTGACCCCGCGCATCGCCGCGGACGGTAGCAGCGGCCCAGCCACCAGGGCCGCTCGACCGGCGTCCCACCCAGCCGCCAGGGCCGCTCGACCGCCCCACCGCCCGGGGCGGTCAGTCGTTCGGGGTGGTGCGGTCGGCGCCGTTGCCGGGGGGCTGGTCGGTGCGGGTGAAGGGCTGGTCGGCCTCCTGGGAGGACGGCGGGTCCGACTGCTCGGACTGGTCGCCGCGCCTGCCGAAGTCGTTCTGGCCGTTCTGGTCGTTGCGGCCGCCGTCCTGGGCGCTGTCGCCGGGGCCCTCGCTGGTCGGCCAGCCGTCGGAGGACGGCTCGTCGGGCTCGGTCGACGGGGTGCTCCAGCCGTCGTCGGACGGCGGCGAATAGTCCTGCTGCGGCTCGTCCCCCCGGTCGTCACGGAAGGGGGAGTAGTCGTCCCAGCCGTAGTCGGAAGGCTCGGGGAACTCCTCGACCGGCTTGCCCGCCATTGCCTCGGTCATGAACGCCCGCCAGATCTGCGCGGGAAGCTGCCCGCCGAACTGGGTGCCGTAGCCGGGGACCGTCACGGTCTTGTTGTCGTCGCGGAACATGTTGACCGCGACCGCGAGCTGCGGCGTGAACCCGTTGAACCAGACCGACCGGGAGTCGTCGGTGGTGCCGGTCTTGCCGGCCACCGGCCGGTCGTAGAGCCGGGCCGCGGTGCCGGTGCCGTATTTGACGACCTGCTGCATCGCGTACGTCGTGTCGGCCGCGGCCTGCTCGCCGATCACCTTCGTCGAGACCGGCTCGACGACCTCCTTGTGCCCCTCGCCGTCGGTGACCGACTTGAGCACGTGCGCCTCCACGTGCACGCCCTTGTTGGCGAACGTGGAGAAGCCGGAGGCGTTCTGCACGGCGCTGACCGAGGAGACGCCGAGCGGGAAGGAGGCCGCGTCCTTCTGGGTGAGCTGGGCGGCCGGGATCCCGGCCTTCTCGGCGGTCTCGGCCACCTTGTCCAGCCCGACCTTCTGCCCGAGGTCCACGAACGCGGTGTTGACCGAGTTCTGGGTGGCCTGGACCAGGTCGATGCGCCCGTAGGAGCGTCCGCTGTCGTTGGGGATGGGCTTGTCGGCCGAGGCCACCCGCAGCGGCGAGTTGCCGTCGACCTGGGTGGACAGGTCGAAGCCGTTGTCGAGCGCGGCGGCCAGGGTGTACGGCTTGAACGTCGAGCCCGCCATGACCTTGGCCGAGAAGGCGTTGTCGTAGGAGTAGCGCTCGGGGTCGCCGCCGTAGAAGGCGACCACCTCGCCGGTCGCGGGATCGACGGCGGCCAGCCCGGTGCGCACCTTCTGCGAGGTGCCGTCCGGGATCGTCGCCTTGACCGCCCGCTCGGCCGCCGTCATGAGCTTCTTGTCGAAGGTCGAGACGATCTTCAGCCCGCCGCTGTTGATCTCCTCGTCGGTGTAGCCGCGCCGGTTGAGCTCGTCGGTGACCTGCTGGAGCATGTAGCGGGCCTGGCCCTTGAGCTCGAACGGCTTCTTCGGCGCGACCAGCTCGGGGAACTTCTGGGCGGAGGCCTCGGCCGCGCTCAGCGCGCCGGTCTCGCGCATGGCGTCGATCACCGACTTCCAGCGGTAACGCGCCGCCTGCAGGTCGGCGCCCTCCGGGTCGGCGAAGCGGCTGGGCTGCTGGATCACGGCGGCCAGGTAGGCGCCCTCGGCCACGTCGAGGTCCTCGACGTCCTTGCCGAAGTAGGCGCGGGCGGCCGACTGCACGCCGTTGGCGCCGCGGCCGAAGTAGATCGTGTTGAGATACTGCTCCAGCACCCAGTCCTTCGGCTTGGACTGGTCGACCTTCATGGCGATCAGGATCTCTTTGAACTTGCGGGTGACCGAGCGCTCCTGGCTGAGGCCGCTGTAGTAGTTGCGGACGAGCTGCTGGGTGATGGTCGAGCCGCCCTGGAGCTGCTGCCCGGTCACGGTGGACCACAGGGCGCGCGCGGTGCCCTTGGCCGAGACGCCGGCGTCCTCGTAGAACGAGCGGTTCTCGGCCGCGATGACGGCCTCGCGCACGTGCTTCGGCACCTTGTCCAGCTCGACCACCTTGCGGTCGACGCCCTGCCGGGCGAGGACGGTCTTGCCGTCGCGGTAATAGATCACCGAGCCCTGCGCGGTGGCCTGTTTCTGGGTGGTGTCGGGAATAGGAGTCATGGCCCACGCGGCCGCGAAAAGGCCGACGAGAACGAGGATTCCCGCTCCCGAACAAATCAGCAGAAGCCGAAGTATCCGCTTTTTCGGCATTCCGCCCCTTCCACCGCTCCGCACCTTCGACCCCCCTGTCGCAAGCCTGCAAGCTGGGCGAATGCCAAGGGTAAACGATCGATATCGGTGCCCCGTCCCATAGCGATACTACGTCGAACGGCTCTCGCGACGCGGAACATCGGCGACCAAGGGCAGCACTCGGTAAGGAACCGGGGTGTCCAGGGCAATGATCGAATTAGTCCGCAACACGCCTTGGACATCCACAATTTGATCGATAACTCGCTGCAGATCCGCATTCGTCCGCGCGACCACCCGGCAGAGCAGATCGCTGGCCCCGGTGATCGTGTGCACCTCCAGCACCTCGGGGATGCGCGCCAGCCGGTCGGCGACCGGATCGTGCCCGGAGACCTGGCGGATCTCCATCGTGACGAAGGCGGTGACGCCGTAGCCGAGCGCGGCGGGCGACACGTCGGGGCCGAAACCGGTGATCACCCCGCGGGCGGCCAGCCGGTCGAGCCGGGCCTGTACGGTGCCGCGGGCCACCCCGAGGCGGCGCGAGCACTCCAGCACGCCGAGGCGTGGCTCGGCGGTCAGCAGCGCGATGAGCCGGGCGTCGAGGTCGTCGATCGTCGTCATGCTGTACAGAAGTAGCGGACAACTCCGCTCAACGCTAGGCAGATTGTCCACTCTTTCAAGTAACTCTTGCGCAACTCGTCCAGACATATCGAGAGTTGGGGGCATGAGCGATGTTTTTCCGGTCAACGGCATGGACGCCGTCGTGTTCGCGGTCGGCAACGCCCGCCAGGCGGCCCACTACTACTCCACCGCGTTCGGGATGAAGCTGGTGGCCTATCGGGGGCCGGAGAACGGCAGCCCCGAGACGGCCGCGTACGTGCTCACCTCGGGCAGCGCCACCTTCGAGTTCCGCGCCTCGATCCGGCCCGGCACCGACCTGGCGCGGCACGTGGCCGAGCACGGCGACGGGGTGATCGACCTGGCCATCCAGGTGCCCGACGTGGAGGCCGCCTACCGGCACGCCGTCGAGCAGGGGGCGAAGGGGCTGGAGGAGCCGTACACGCTGGAGGACGAGCACGGCAAGGTGGTGCTCGCGGCCATCGCGACGTACGGCGAGACGCGGCACACCCTCGTCGACCGCGCCAACTACAGCGGCCCCTACCTGCCCGGCTACGTGCCCGCCGAGCCGCTGGTCGCCCCGCCCGCGACCCGGACCGGCCGGCTCTTCCAGGCGGTCGACCACTGCGTCGGCAACGTCGAGCTGGGCAAGATGGACGAGTGGGTGGAGTTCTACCGCAAGGTGATGGGCTTCACCAACATGGCCGAGTTCATCGGCGACGACATCGCGACCGAGTACTCCGCGCTCATGTCGAAGGTCGTGGCCGACGGCACTCGCAAGGTCAAGTTCCCGCTCAACGAGCCGGCCGTCAGCCGCAAGAAGTCGCAGATCGACGAGTACCTGGAGTTCTACGGCGGCCCCGGCGTGCAGCACATCGCGCTCGCCACCAACGACATCATCACCACGGTCGACCACATGAGGGCGGCCGGGGTGCGCTTCCTCGACACGCCGGACTCGTACTACGACGACCCCGAGCTGCGCGAGCGCATCGGGCAGGTGCGGGCGCCGATCGAGGAGCTGAAGAAGCGCCGCATCCTGGTGGACCGCGACGAGGACGGCTACCTGCTGCAGATCTTCACCCAGCCCGTGCAGGACCGGCCCACCGTGTTCTTCGAGCTGATCGAGCGCCACGGCTCGCTCGGGTTCGGCAAGGGCAACTTCAAGGCCCTCTTCGAGGCCATCGAGCGCGAGCAGGAACGCAGGGGCAACCTTTAGTTTGTCCCGACTTGTCCCGGGTGATCACAGCCTCATGGGACCGTCGCCACCGTTAGGGCCCGAGGACGCCGCCGCATGTCCGTGCGCCGGCGTCCTCGTCGTGCACCCCGTCCAACCCTCCCGTACGAGAACCCGCAGACCAGGCCGTGTCGCAGCCGGTGCCTGACCGAGAGTAATATTCTGGTCACGGATCGAAGGGGGCTGATTTCGGGGATGCGTTACGAAAGACGCTCAGTCGCGATCTTGATGGCGCTGGCCGGCGCGCTCGCCTGCACGCCGGCCGACCAGCCGCCTCCGTCCACCGATCCCACGGCCGCCGCGATCACCGACGCCCGCGCGGGCGCGCCCGGCATCGGCGACCCCGCCTTCCCCCTGGACGGCAACGGCGGCTACGACGTCGCCCACTACGCCATCGCCATCGACTACACGCCCGCCGACAGGCAACTGCGCGGCGTCACCACCATCACCGCCGCCGCCACCCAGGACCTGTCCAGCTTCGACCTCGACCTGACCGGCTACGACGTCAGCGGCGTCACCGTCGACGACGAGGCCGCCACCTTCAGCAGGCAGGGCCAGGAGCTCAAGATCCGGCCGGCGCGCCCGATCGAGGACGACGACCGCTTCACCGTCCAGGTGTCCTACGCCGGCACCCCCCAGCCGGTCGTCAACTCCGCCAACCTCGGCACCTACGGCTTCATCCCGACCCGCGACGGCGCGTTCGTCACCGCCGAGCCCGACGGCGCCAAGACCTGGTTCCCGGCCAACGACCACCCCTCCGACAAGGCGTCCTTCGACTTCGCGATCACCGTGCCCGCCGGGCTCACCGCCCTGGCCAACGGCGAGCTGACCGGCCGGCCCACCACCGTGGGAGGCAGGACCACGTGGCGCTGGCACGAGAGGCAGCCGATGGCCACCTATCTCGCCACGGCCACGCTCGGCACGTTCGACCTGCGCGAGGGCCGCACCGCCGCAGGCATCCCGCTGCTGGCCGCCGTCGATCCGGCGTTCAAGAGCTCGCTCGACAAGCTCTACACCGTCTCCGGCGAGGTCACCGACTACTGGTCCACCGTCTTCGGCCCCTATCCGTTCGGCTCGACCGGCGGCGTCGTCGACGACTTCGCCACCGGCTACGCCCTGGAGAACCAGACCAAGCCGATGTACGGCGGCTTCGCCCCCGACGAGGCCATCATCGCCCACGAGCTGGCCCACCAGTGGTTCGGCGACAGCCTCAGCATCCGGCGCTGGAAGGACATCTGGCTCAACGAGGGCTTCGCCACCTACGCCGAGTGGCTGTGGGCCGAGCACAAGGGCACGGGCACCGCCGAGGCCATCTTCCAACGCAATCTCGCCCGCCCGGCCGGTGACCCGATCTGGGCCTACCCGCCGGGCAACGCCAAGGCCGACGACCTGTTCAACCAGTCCGTCTACACGCGCGGCGCGATGACCCTGCACGCCCTGCGCAAGGCCGTCGGCGACGAGACGTTCTTCAAGCTGCTGCGCGCCTGGACCGCCGAGCACCGCTACGGCAACGTCACGACCGAGCAGTTCATCGCGCTCGCCGAGAAGCTGTCGGGCAAGGACCTCGGCCCGCTCTTCGACGCCTGGCTCTTCCAGCCCCGCCGCCCCACCTGACCAGGGCGGCAACGCTTTCCGTCGCCCGGCCCAAGTAAAGGTGTAAGGCGAACGACGGAAAAGGAAGTGGCGGGCCATGCGCCTCAACGAGGACCCCGCGGCCTTCGAGGCCTTCTACCGCCGCCACGTGGACGCGGTGCTGAGGTTCGTGACCAGACGGGTGAGCGACCCGCACCTGGCCGCCGACCTCACGGCCGACATCTTCGTGGCGGTGCTGGACTCCGCGCACACCTACGTTCCCGGCCGCGGCAGCGAGGCCGCCTGGCTGTACGGCATCGCGCGCAACGTCGTGTCGGCCCAGCACCGGCGGGCGGCCCGGGAGTCCCGGGCCGGCAGCCGGCTGGCCGGCCGGCGGCTGATGGACGACGACGACCTCACCCGGATGGAGGAGCGGATCGACGCCGGGCGCCGGATGCGCCACGCCTGGGAGGCCCTGGCCGGGCTGCCCGAGGGCGAGCGCGCGGTGCTGGAGCTCGTCGCGATCGACCAGCTCAGCCTCAAGGAGGCCGCCGCGGCCCTCGGGATCCGTCAGGTGACCGCCCGGGTCAGGTTGCACCGGGCCAGACGAGCCCTGCGAGACGTCGCTTCGCCGGCATCCGTGTACCTGGAAGGACAGGCATGAGCAGCTTCGAGGAGCGCCTTCTCAGTGCACTCAAGTCGGAGATCACGATGAGAACGGCGGACGACATGACGACGACGAGCACTTCCCCGGCCCTGGGCGGGCGGCGCGGACGACGGCTGGCGGTGGCCGTCGCGGGCGTGGCGGCGGCCGCCGCCGCGGGCGCGGCGCTGATGGTCCAAGGGCCCGCGTACGCGGTCACCGAGGCGCCGGACGGGACGGTCAGCGTGCGGATCAGCGCGTTCACCGACCCCGGCGGGCTGGAGGCCGAGCTGGCCCGCCACGGCGTCAAGGCGGTCGTGGACTACCTGCCCGAGGGGCGGACGTGCCGGCCGGAGCGCGGCCGGCCGGGCGGCCCGCACGGCCGGTTCGGCAGCGCCATCAGGAGGGACGGGGACGGGATCTCCTTCTCCATCACGGAAGGGCAGGTGCCGGCCGGGTCGACGCTCGTCCTGGCCGTGACCAAGGGGCCGGACGGCGACCGTGACCTGCCGTCGGCGACGTCGCTCCAGGTGGTGGAGGGTGAGGTCGCGCCCTGCGCGGCCACCTCCTTGCCGCTGCCGTCATCCGGCTCCGGCGGCACGGAGGAAGGAAAGAAGGGGACGAGGGAAGGAAAGAAGGACGACGGCCCCGGCTTCACGACACGCGAGGACGGCGGCCCCGGCCCCACCACGCGCGAGGACGGCGGCCCTGGCCTGACGACGCGCGAGGAGGACGGCCACGGCCTGGTCACGCGCGAGAACGACGGCTCCGACCCGGCCCAAGGCACCGGCTGACACCCTCACCGCCGCTCCGGCCCCGCCCCTGCACCCCGGCGCGGGCCGGGGCGGCGGTCACGCCGGGGACGTGCTGGAGAAGACCAGGACGGAGGCGGTGAACCCGTGGACGTGGTTGTGCCCGGCGACCGGCCCGACCTCCCCGGCGGCGAAGAACCCCGCCACCCCGATCGGCCCGAGCGTGTCGCGCAGCGCGACGGGGTCGTGGTCGGCGGTGCCGAACATGGCCGAGCCGCGCCCGTTGCAGGAGAACAGCAGCGCCCCGTCGACCCGGCCGAGCTGTTCGCGGTGGGCGTCCAGGACGTCGTACAGGTCCTCGTCGGCGGTGGCGGCGTCGCGCACCTGGAAGCGTACGGTCCGGCCGACCTCCACGATGTCGCCGATGGCGACGGCCTCGCGTTCGGGGTCGATGCCGATCACGCCGCGGATGAGGAAGTCGCCGCGTTCGTGGCGCTCGGCGTACTCGTCCATGGCGATGCCGATCTGCAGCCCGGCGGCGACGAGCTCGCGGTCGTCCTCGTCGAGGTCGCTGACGATGTCCTCGAGCCGGGCCAGCGCGGGCTGCCCGGCCAGCTCAAGTAGCAGGTTCTCCTCGGACGCGGTCACCACCATGCTGGGGCCGATCGGCCGGCAGCCCTGGCTGACCACGGTGCTGACCTGCAGCGGCCCGCCGAGCAGGACGCCGATCGCGCCTTCCAGATAGACCTTGCCGTCCGCGAACAACCTGACCGAGCCCCGCCCCTGGAGGCCGTTGGCCAGCCCGCCGATGAGCGGGAGGTCGCCGAGCACGTCCACCGAGCGTTCGACGAAGGCGTCGGTCGGAAAGGTGTACGGGTCGGCCAGCAGGATCGCCACATGGTCGTCAGTGGCGCGCTCGGGCACCCCGACGACCACGAACTTGTCCTCGGCCGCCAGCGTGTCCAGCGCGAACGTGGTGAGTCTCGCCCCTTCCAAGGTCGCCGCCCAGGCGCTCACGGCGGGCGTCAGTTCCACCCCCTGCCCGTCGCCGATCACCCCCGTGGCGCTGCAACCGATCACGTGCGCACCGGGCGCGAGCTCCATCGCGGCCTGTCCGGCCCTGGCGACGTCGTCAGGGTCGTCGCCGCAGATGAAGAAGCAGACCAGGTCGGCTTGGCCGCTGAGCCTCGACAGGGCCCGGCCGACGGCGTTCTGCGCGGCCACCACCAGGTCGGAACCCACGGCGAGGCCGTCGGCGAAGCGACTCGTCATCAAGGCCACACGTCTCGCCTCCCTCAACATGTCCAAGTTCCCTAGGTCCGGATTCTCCCCACTAAAGGGACAAGCACGCACACGAACCGTCACTCAATAGTCGAGATCCGAAATCTCCCCTGGTTGTGGAAGGCCCTGCCACATTCCCCTCAGGGGACGTAGTCTCGAACCCGTGCATCAGCCACAGCCACGAACTCTCCGCGAGCTGCGGGAGAGCGGACACGTCCACCGCACCGTGAAAGCCGAGGTCAGGGCGAACCTGCTGGCCAAGCTGCGGGCGGGCGAGCCGCGCTTCCCCGGCATCGTCGGCTTCGACGAAACGGTCCTGCCGCATCTGGAGCGGGCCCTTCTCGCCGGGCACGACCTGGTCCTCCTGGGCGAGCGCGGCCAGGGCAAGACCCGGCTCATCCGCACCGTCACCGGGCTGCTCGACGAGTGGACGCCGGTGGTCGAAGGGTGCGAGATCAACGACCATCCGTACGCGCCGGTCTGCACGCGCTGCCGGACGCTGGCGCGGGAGCTGGGCGAGGAGCTGCCGGTCGCCTGGAAGCACCGCGACGAGCGCTACGGCGAGAAGCTGGCCACGCCCGACACCAGCGTCGGCGACCTGATCGGCGACATCGATCCCATCAAGATCGCCGAAGGCCGCACGCTCGGCGACCCCGAGACCGTCCACTACGGGCTCGTGCCGCGTACCAACCGGGGCGTCTTCTCCGTCAACGAGCTGCCCGACCTGGCAGAACGCATCCAGGTGTCGCTGCTCAACGTGCTGGAGGAGCGCGACATCCAGGTCCGCGGCTACAACCTGCGCCTGCCGCTCGACATCCTGCTCATCGCCAGCGCCAACCCCGAGGACTACACCAACCGCGGCCGGATCATCACCCCGCTGAAGGACCGCTTCGGCGCCGAGATCCGCACCCACTACCCGCTCACCGTCGAGGACGAGCTCACGCTCATCCGCCAGGAGTCCGTCCCCGACATCGGGGCCGACATCCCCGAGCACCTGGTCGAGGTGATCGCCCGCTTCACCCGCCTCGTCCGCGAGTCCACCGCCGTGGACGCCCGTTCCGGCGTCTCTGCGCGCTTCTCGATCGCCGCCGCCGAGACGGCCGCCGCCTCCGCGGTGCGCCGCTCCGCCATCGCGGGCGAGGAGCAGGCCGTCACCCGCGTGGTCGACCTGGCCTGCGTGGTCCACAGCCTGCGCGGGAAGGTGGAGTTCGAGGTCAGCGAGGAGGGCAGGGAGACCGAGATCCTGGCCCACCTGCTGCGCAGGGCGACGGCGGAGACGTTCCGCAACCGGCTGGGCGGCGCGGACCTGTCGGCGGTGACCGACAAGTTCGCCGAGGGCGGCCAGGTGGAGTCCGGCGAGCTGGTCCCGGCCGGCGAGCTGCTGACCCGCATGGGCCCGGTGACCGGCCTCGCCAAGATCATGTCGCGGCTGGGCATGGGCGCGGGCGAGGAGTCCCCCGGGCACGCGGCGGCGGCGCTGGAGTTCGCGCTGGAGGGGCTCTACCTCATGCGGCGCCTGTCGAAGGAGGACCTCGACGGAACGGCCGTCTATCGCACGTGAACGCGGGCGCGTTTTCCCGCGTCAAAGGGGGTGACTGATCGTTCCTGACGGGGGAGCCACCCATGCGCCGTTCGCTTGCCTGCGCCACCGCCGCCGTACTCACCGTGGGCGCCTTCGCCGTGCCCGCGCGGGCCACCACTCCCAGCACCTCGCCCCAGGTCGCGTACGGCTACGCCTGGCCCGACGGCAAGGGTCACCTCCGGATCGTGCCGAAGTCGGCCACGCTCGTGAAGCAGCAGGGCTTCCTCGGCTACCGGCTCAAGACGCTCGCCGGGGCCAAGGAGGTCCGGCTCGACTACACGAGGGCCGCCGTCGGCCGGGTGACCGTGGCCTGCGACCTGAAGGAGACCGAGGGGCAGGTCGCGCTCGACGCGAAGGGGCTCGGCCGCACCCGGTGCAAGCCCGGCGACCTGGCCGCCGCGCTGGGGCGCGGGGCGACGCCGATGCGCGTGGAGTACCAGGACGGGCGGGCCGTGCGGGTCAACGAGATCCTGATCTCCAACTGGCCGAACGCGCGCACCGCCCGGGGGACGATCGAGCGGGTGGACGACCGTACGGTGCTGTTCGCGACGGGCGGGAAGACGTACAAACTGGGCTACTCCTACCTGACGTACTTCTACCGGACCACGGCCCGCTGCAAGGACGGCTGGCTGGCGGGACGGCCGGTCAACGCCGGCCGCGACGGCCTGGGCAAGCGGGCGTGCGGCCCCGACGACCTCGCCCGGGCCCTGCGCTCGGTCGAGCACCCGGTGCTGGCGAAGCTGCGCTTCTCGCCGGAGGTCGGCGGGATCGACGAGGTCTGGGAGGTCTACGGGGACGCGTAGGACCGGCCCCGCAGCGAAATCGGGCATTCCGGGTTAGCGTGGTGGGGTGATGGCCTACCGCTATGGCGAGTACCACGACGGCCCCGACCCTCTCGCTCCCCCCTACGACGTACGGGCGGCGCTGGACGAGATGGGCGACGCGATCCTGTCGGGCTCGACGCCGGTCCACGCCCTGCGCGACCTGCTCAAGCGCGGCCTGCCCGGCGCGCAGGACCGCCGCGGTCTCGACGACATGCTCAGGGAGGTCCGGCGGCGCCGCCGCGACCTGCGCGAGCGCGGGCGGCTGGACGGCACCCTGGAGAAGGCGCGGGCGCTGCTCGACAAGGCCATCGGGCAGGAGCGGGCCGAGCTGTTCCCCGACCCGTCCGACGACGCGCGGATGCGGGAGGCGGGGCTCGACGCGCTCCCTGACGACACCGCGAGCGCCATCCAGGAGCTGAGCACGTACGAGTGGCGCTCCGGCGCCGCCCGCCAGACCTTCGAGGAGCTGCGCGGCCTGCTGCGCCGCGAGGTCCTCGACGCGCAGTTCCGCGGGCTTCGCGACGCCCTGGCCAACCCCGACCCGGAGGCCATGGAGCGCGTCCGCCAGATGATGGCGGACCTCAACGACATGCTGGACAGGGACACCCGCGGCCAGCACACCCAGGCCGACTTCGCCGCGTTCATGGACAAGTACGGCGACCTGTTCCCCGAGAAGCCCCGCAACCTCGAAGAGCTGGTCGACATCCTGGCCCGCCGTGCCGCCGCCACGCAGCGCATGCTGGCCTCGATGACGCCGCGCCAGCGCGAGGAGCTGAGCAACCTCATCAACCAGACGCTGGAGCAGGCCGGGCTGTCGGACCAGATGCGCCGCCTCGGCGAGGCCCTCTACTCCCGCCGCCCCGACCTGGCCTGGAACGCCCCCGAACGCCTCACCGGCGAGGAACCGCTCGGCATGGGCGACGCGGTGACCGCGCTGGAGGAGCTGGCCGACCTGACCCAGCTCGAAACGGCGCTGCGCCAGGACTACCCGGGCGCGCGCCTCGACGACGTGGACGAGGCCGCCGTACGCCGCGCGCTCGGCCGCTCCGCCGTGGACGACCTGGAGGCGCTCAAGCGCATCGAACGCGAGCTGGAGGAGCAGGGCTACCTGCTGCGCCGCCGCGGCAAGCTGGAGCTGACCCCGAAGGCGGTGCGCCGGCTCGGCGAGACCGCGCTGCGCCGGGTGTTCTCCTCGCTGGACGCGGGCCGGCGCGGCGACCACGACCAGCACGACGCCGGCTCGGCGGGGGAGCTCACGGGCTCGTCGCGGCCGTGGCGGTTCGGCGACGAGCAGCCGCTCGACGTGGTCCGCACCCTGGTCAACGGCGTGCGCCGGGGCGGGGTGACATCAGGGGGCGGCGCGGCGGTGCGCCTGTCCGTGGACGACTTCGAGGTGGCCGAGACCGAACGCCGCACGGCCGCGGCGGTGTGCCTGCTGGTGGACCTGTCGTACTCGATGGCCCTGCGCGGCACCTGGGCCGCCGCCAAGCAGACCGCCCTCGCCCTGCAGGCGCTGGTGGCCTCGAAGTTCCCGCAGGACGCCGTGCAGATCATCGGCTTCTCCAACTACGCGCGGGTGCTGCAGCCGGACGAGCTGGCCGGGCTCGACTGGGACATGGTCCAGGGCACGAACCTGCACCACGCCCTGCTGATCGCCGGCCGCCATCTCGACCGCCATCCCGACTTCGAGCCGGTGGTGCTGGTCGTCACCGACGGCGAGCCGACCGCGCACCTCATGCGCAACGGCCACTCGGCCTTCGAATGGCCGCCGTCGCACGAGACGCTGGAGCTCACCCTGGCCGAGATCGACAAGATGACCCGGCGGCGGGCCACGCTCAACGTCTTCATGCTGGCCGCCGACGACCGGCTGAAGGAGTTCGTGGACGAGGTGGCGCGGCGCAACGGCGGCCGGGTGTTCTCGCCGAGCGCCGAGCGGCTGGGCGAGTACGTCGTCAGCGACTTCCTCCGCCTGCGCCGCTCCCGCTGACTTTCTGTCGGTGCCGGCTGCCAGACTCCCGGTCATGACGGACGTACGGCTCAGAGACGTGGTGGAGGACGACCTGGAGGTGTTCCTGGCGCAGGAGCACGATCCGGAGGCCGTCCGGCGCTCCCGGTTCCCCGCCCGGCCCCGGGAGCGCTTCCTCACCCACTGGCGCACCCGGGTCCTCGGTGACCCGGCCAACCGGGTGCGCGCGATCGAGGCCGACGGCCGGCTCGCCGGCAACCTGGTGGCCTGGTGGGAGGAGGATCGCCGCTTCATCGGCTACTGGATGGGGCGCGAGTTCTGGGGGCGCGGCATCGGCACCCGCGCGCTCGGCCTCTTCCTCGCCGAGGAGCCGGTCCGCCCGCTCCACGCCGACCCGCACATGGGCAACACCGCGTCGGTGCGCCTGCTCGAACGGCACGGCTTCCAGCGGGAGGGCACGGTCCGGCACGGCGACGACGAGCACGTCATGCTCGTGCTGCGCTCGGGGTGACCGCGGCGGGCTGCTCGCCCGCCCACTCGGCGTCGGTCATGCGGATCAGCTGCACGCCGGCGTACCCGAAGGTCGCCAGCAGGATGACCGGCCCGCCGAGGCCGAGCACCATGTTCCACTGGCTGGCGCCCACCAGCCAGATCACGTTGCCCGCGAGCACCGCGACGGGGAACCACCATCCGGCCCGCCCGCCCCAGGCGTAGGCGACCGCGACCAGCACCAGGCCGAGGAACGTGCCGATCATGCCGGGCATCTGCCAGGCGGCGATCATCGCGGGCTGCGCGGCGTCCTGCATGAGCTTCTCGGCCTGCTCCACCGGCAGGGCCTGGAAGAGCACGATGTCGAAGAAGTCGGAGATCATCAGGGACGAGAAGTTGATCAGCCCGAGGACGGTCACCGCGCCCGCGAGGTTGGCCAGCACCACGCCCTTGCGCCGGACGAGGTGCACCAGCCCGATCACGCCCGGCACGAACAGCACCCAGCAGTAGTGCAGCAGCGTGGCGCTGACGCCGACGGCCTCGGGGTTGTTGGCGTAGACGAGGGGGTCGGTGACGCCCGGCTCGCTGGGGTCGGTGACCATGCCGAGGAGCAGGCAGAGGGGGGCGAGCAGCAGGCTCACCCCGGCCGCGGTGCGGCGGAAGGCGTTCGCGTTCGTAAGCATGGGGTGGACCGTACGGAGCGGCCACCAGGCCCGTCGTCAAAGCAGCCTTTGACCGGGGGTCCCCCGCGCGACGGATTCCCCGCCACCACCCGTCCCCCGCACCCGCCGCGCCGCGGGGGACGGGTGGTGGCACCGCGCCCGCGAGCCGGTGGCCGGAGGGCGTGATGCCGGTGGCCGGAGGCCCTGCTGGAACGGTGCAATCGGGGCGGCGGCTACCCTCGCCTCATGCTCCGCCGGCACTTCCGTCCCCCCGCCGCCGCCCCCGACTCCCCCACCACCTCTGCCGACTCCACCGCCGACTCCACCGCCGCCAACTCCACCGCCGACTCCGCCATGGGCAGCCGCACTTCCCCCGTCGACGCCGCCTCCTCCTCCTCCGCAGGGCGGGTCCCGGCGTTCCTTCCCTCCTCGCCCGTTGACTGGCTCGTCGCCGTGGTGGTGGCGTTGTTCGCGGTCGCCGAGGAGCTGAGCGAGCGCGGCATGGCGCCCCAGCGCGAGCAGGCCGCCTGGTGGGCGGTGGCGGGGGTGGTGGCGGCGGCCGGGGTGCTGTACCGGCGGCGGGCGCCGTTCACCGTCCTGGTCGGCTACTCCGCCGCGAACGTCGCCGTGTTCACCGTCTCGGCCTCCCCCGCCGCGGCCTGGCAGTTCTACACGCAGCTCGTGCTGCTGTTCACCCTCCTGTCGGAGGTGCCGCTGCGCAGCCCCAAGGTCGCCGTCGGCGCGGTCGCGACCGGCGCGTACGTCGCCGGCATGCTGCTCCACAGCATCACCCCGCCCGGCCCCGGCGACGTCGCCGTGGCGCTGGCGATGACCGCCATCGCGGCCGGCGCCGGCCTCGCCGTACGCCGTCACCGGGTGCTCGCCGTCCAGGCCGCCGAGCGCGGCGAGCTGCTGGCCCGCGAGGCCGTCGCCGAGGAACGCGCCCGCCTGGCCCGCGAGCTGCACGACATCGTCGCCCACAGCGTCAGCGTGATGACCATGCAGACCGGCGCGGTACGCCTGATGCTCGCCCCCGGCCAGGACCGCGAGCGCGAGACGCTGACCACGGTGGAGGAGACCGGCCGCGCCGCCCTCATCGAGCTGCGCCGCATGGTCGGCCTGCTCCGCACCGCCGACGACGACCGCCTGAGCCCGCGCGCGGGTCTCGGCCGCCTCGACGACCTCCTCGACCAGGTGCGCGCGACCGGCCTCGACGTGACCCTGGACGTACGCGGCGAGCCGGTGCCGCTGGCCGCGGGCCTCGATCTGTCCGCGTACCGCATCGTCCAGGAGGCCCTGACCAACGCGCTCAAGCACGCCGGCCCGACGAGGGCCGAGGTGACGATCGACTACCGTCCCGGCGAGCTGCGCCTGTCCGTCGCCAACGAGGCTCCTGCCCGCAAGCCGTCCGGCACACCCGGCGGCGGCCACGGGCTGATCGGCATGCGTGAGCGGGCCGCCCTGTTCGACGGCACCCTCACCGCCGCCCCGCTGCCCTCGGGCGGCTTCGAGGTGCGGGCGGTGCTCCCCCTGTGAGTGAGCCGGCCGAGCCGCGACCAATCGGCGTCCTGATCGCCGACGACCAGGCGATGATCCGCGCCGGGCTCCGGCTGATGCTGGAGACCCAGCCCGACCTCGCCGTGGTGGCCGAGGCCGCCGACGGCCGCCAGGCGGTGGAGCTGGCCCGCGTCCACCGCCCGGACGTCGCGCTCCTCGACATCGCCATGCCCCACGTGAACGGCCTGGAGGCCGCCCGCCGCATCCTGGCCGCGAACCCGGCGCCCCGCGTGATCATGCTCACCATGTACGACACGGACGACAACCTCGACCGTTCACTCCACGCGGGCGTCAGCGGCTTCCTGCTGAAGGGCTCGCCGCCGGAGCACCTGTTCGCCGCCGTGCGCAGCGCCGCCAGGGGCGAGATCCTGCTCGACCCGGCGGTGACCGGCCGCGTCGTGGACGCCTACCGCCGTACGTCGCCGCCCCCGCAACCTCCGCCCGAGTCGGCGCTGACCGCCCGCGAGCAGCAGGTGCTGCGGCTGATCGCGCAGGGCCTGTCGAACGCCGAGATCGCCGCCGCCCTCGCCATCGCCGAGGCCACGGTGAGCACCCACCTCAACCGGCTGCTGGCCAAGCTCGGCCTCCGCGACCGCGCCCAGGTGGTGCGCCACGCCTACGAGACGGGCCTCGTCCGGCCCGGTGAGCCGCCGCCCTGAAACGAGGAAGCGTCTCGTCCGCGTTCGGGGTGAGGCTGGGAGGCATGAGCGATGCGATTCACCCGTTCCGGGTCGACATTCCGCAGGCCGACCTCGACGAGCTCGCCGCCCGCCTGGCGAGCACCCGGTGGCCCGGCGAGCTGCCCGGCGTCGGCTGGTCGTACGGCGTGGCCCAGGGCCACCTCGAAGAGCTGGTGCGCTACTGGCGCACCGAGTACGACTGGCGCCGCCACGAGGCCCGCCTCAACTCCTTCCCCCAGTTCACCACCACGATCGACAACCAGAACATCCACTTCCTGCACGTACGCTCCCCCGAGCCGGACGCGATCCCGCTGATCATCACGCACGGCTGGCCCAGCACCGTGTACGAGTTCCTCGACCTCATCGGCCCGCTGACCGACCCGCGCGCGCACAATGCGGACCAGGCTCCCGCCTTCCACGTCGTCATCCCGTCGGTGCCCGGTTTCGCGTTCTCCGGCCCGACCAGGGAGACCGGCTGGGGCGTGAACCGGGTCGCGCGGGCGTGGGCGGAGCTGATGCGCCGCCTCGGCTACGAGCGCTACGGCGCCCAGGGCGGCGACTTCGGCAGCATGGTCTCGCCCGAGCTCGGCCGGCACGCCCCGGACAAGGTCATCGGCGTGCACGTGAACGCGCTGGCCAACGCCTCGACGCCGACGGACCCCGACGACCTGGACCGGCTGTCGGAGGCCGAGCGGGAGCTCGCCCAGGAGCAGGAGGCGTGGTGGTACACCCACTCCGGCTACGCCACCCAGATGTCGACCAGGCCGCAGACGCTGGCGTACGCGCTCAACGACTCCCCCGCCGGGCAGCTCGCCTGGAACCTGGAGTGGTACGTGGACTGGGACCCGGCGAACAAGGTGCAGGCCCCGGTGGACCGCGACGTCCTGCTCACGGACCTGACGATCTTCTGGCTGACGCAGACCACGGGCTCGGCGGCCCGGCTCTACTACGAAGGCGGCGACGAGGGGTGGGGCAAGCGCCCGGCCCCGTCAGGGGTGCCGACGGGAGTGGCCAACTTCCCCGGCGACAAGGCGCTGCGGGGCCTGGCCGAGCTGTCGCACTCGATCGTGCACTGGTCGACGCCGCCGCGCGGCGGCCACTTCGCCTCGGTGCAGGCCCCCGACCTGCTGGTCGAGGACATCCGTACGTTCTTCGCGCTGGTGAACAGCCGGCGCTAGGTCAGGCGTCCACGAGGCGCGTGTAGAAGGCCAGGGCGAGGTCGAAGCCGTCACGGCAGTTGCGGTGGGAGCGGTAGCAGGGGCGCCAGGCCGTGCTGGCGCCCACCCCGGCCCGCGCGTCGGCCAGCGCCCCGGGCACCCGCTCGGGGCGCGGCAGCAGGCCGTTGCCGAGATAACGCACGCCCGCCAGCTCGGTGTGGGAGCCGCGGCCGCCGGCCACGAAGGCGCCGAGGCGCCAGCCGCTCTCCTCGTCCCACACCAGCGCGTTGCCGTCGGCCAGCCTGAGCGTGGCGTCACGCGGATCGCAGGGGCCCTCCCACCAGTCCGCCACCTCGGCTCCGAGCTGATCGACGACCTGGCGCACGTAACTGACCGGCTGCTCCAGCCACTCGTCGCTGTACGGCTCGACATGCCTGATGGCCACGGACGGCACCCCCTTGTGCCCAAACGGTAAGGAAAAAGGAACGGTTACCAACCCTACCCGTGCCCAACTTATTCCGTTGCACAGCCGTCTAGTCATTCCGGACGATATTTACGGCGTACACGGGGAAGGAGGCGAGCCCATGATTGCCATGATTCTTCTCATCGTCATGATGGCCGTGACGGTAGCGGCCATGGAGCTCATCACGCGTTGTCCGGTCTCCGGCAAAGAGAGTGTCGAGTCACCCGCCGAGATCGCCGGCGACTAGTCTCTCCGGCATGTCCACCCTGCTTCTCTGGCTCCACGTCGGGTTCGCGATCTTCACCGTCGGCCCGGTGACCGCCGCGACGATGGCCGCGCCCCGCCTCATCCGCACCAAGAACGTGCCCGCGCTGCAGAACATCCAGCGCCTGACGCGGGTCTACAGCATCGGCACGCTCGGCGTGTTCGTGTTCGGGCTGGTGCTCGGCATCGTGATGGGCGGAGGTGTGCTCGGCAAGTGGTACATGACGGCCTCGATGACGCTGTTCATCGTGGCGGCGGTGCTGCTGGTGCTGATCGACCGTGACCTCCGCGCCGCCGTGCACGCCCTCTCGAGCGAGGACCCCGCCGACGACGCGAAGGTGCAGAACGGACGGATCGCCGCGATCAGCGGAATCGTGTCCGTGATCTGGCTGGTGATCCTCTTCCTGATGATCGTCCCCACCTGACGGGACGCGCCGCTCAGCCGGCGAGCGCCTGCGTGAGGTCGGCGAGCAGGTCGTCGATCGTCTCGATGCCGACCGACAGCCGCACCAGGTCGGCGGGCACCTCCAGCGGCGAGCCGGCCGCCGACGCGTGCGTCATCCGCCCCGGGTGCTCGATCAGCGACTCGACGCCGCCGAGCGACTCCCCCAGCGTGAACAGCTTGGCCCGGTCGCACACCGCCACGGCCGCCGCCTCGCCCCCGGCCACCCGGAACGACACCATGCCGCCGAAGCGCCGCATCTGCTTGGCCGCGACCTCGTGCCCCGGGTGCTCGGGGAGCCCCGGGTAGAGGACCTCGGTCACGCGCGGGTGCGCGAGCAGCAGGTCGACCACGCGCTCGGCGTTGTCGCAGTGGCGGTCCATGCGTACGCCGAGGGTCTTGAGCCCGCGCAGCGTCAGCCAGGCGTCGAACGGCCCGGCCACCCCGCCCATGGCGTTCTGGTGGTAGGCGAGCTCCTCGCCGAGCCCGGCGTTGGCGGCGATCAGCGCGCCGCCGACCACGTCGGAGTGGCCGCCGACGTATTTGGTGGTGGAGTGCACGACGACGTCGGCGCCGAGGGCGAGCGGCTGCTGCAGGTAGGGCGAGGCGAACGTGTTGTCCACCACCAGCAGCGCCCCGTTGTCGTGGGCGAGCCGCGCGAGCGCGGCGATGTCGGCGACGCCGAGCAGCGGGTTGGTCGGCGTCTCGACCCAGACGACCCGCGTCTTCTGCGTCATGGCGGCGGCCACCGCGTCGAGGTCGTGCAGCGGGACCGGGTCGTAGTGGAGGTCCCAGCGCTCGTGGACCTTCGCGAAGAGCCGGTAGGTGCCGCCGTAGGCGTCGTTGGGGATGATCACGTGGTCCTGCGGCCTGCAGACCGTACGCAGGAGGGTGTCCTCCGCGGCCAGCCCCGACGCGAACGCGAGCCCGCGCGCGCCGCCCTCCACGGCCGCCAGCGCCTCCTCCAGCGCGGTGCGGGTGGGGTTGGCCGAGCGGCTGTACTCGTATCCGGAACGCAGGCCGCCCACGCCGTCCTGCTTGTAGGTGGACGTGGCATATATCGGCGGCACGACCGCGCCGGTCAGCGGGTCGGGCTCCTGACCTGCGTGGATGGCCAGGGTCTCAAAACCGTTGCTCATACGCCAACGGTAACGGACGTTCGGACAGCTCCAGGATGGCCGGCGAGACAGCGACCCCGGAGGTCAGGCGGCGTCGTCGGGCTCCCCCTCAAGGCGGGAGATCAGCAAGGGATCGGCCAGCGCGAGCAGCAGCGCGACGACCAGCCCGACCCCCAGCAACCCGAACCCGATGGCAATCATGTCCGTCTCCTTTCGACCTCTCCAGCATCCGCTCAGGGCCCGCCCCTCCGCCTCCGCTGAAGGGCCGGTCCATGCCCCCCGCGCTCGGCCGAACGGTTGATACGAGAGGTCCGACCTGAGACCTAGGCTCGAAGCGTGGGTGAGACGAAACGCCTCCTGTACTGGGTGCGGCGGCTGAGCGAGTTCGCGATGCTCGGCTGGCTCGGCCTGATGCTCCTGTTCGACCTGGCGATCGCCGCCTCCGTCGGGGGGCTGCAGTGGCTGGTGCCGGCGTGCGGGGTGGCGGGCATCGTGGCCGTGGCGCTGCGGCGGCGGCACCGCGCCGACGGCTTCGCCGTCATGCTGGGCCTGTCGTTCGCCGCGTCCATGGCCATCGGGAGCACGGACCTCGCCGGCGTGCCCGGCATGACGGAGACCGGGGCGCTGCTCATCCTCGTCATCGGCGTGCTGCGGCACGTCGAGCCGGTACCCCTGGCGGCCACCCTCGCCTGCGCCGGGCTGATCGTGCTCATGGCGGAGGCCGTGGGCCGCGACTACCACGGGGCGGGGCTCGCGTTCTCGTTCCTGCTGTTCGCCAGTTGGTCGATGGCCGCCGGAGCGGGCGGCTACCTGCGTTTCCAGCAGGAACGGCGGGCGGAGGCCGTCCACTCCGTGCGCCGGGCCGAGCGCCTGGAGCTGGCCAGGGAGCTGCACGACCTGGTCGCCCACCACATCACGGGGATCGTGGTCCAGGCGCAGGCCGCCCGTACGGTCGCCGAGGCCAGCCCGCAGGCGGTGCTGCCCGCGCTGGACGCGATCGCCACGGCCGGGTCGGACGCGCTGACCTCGATGCGGCGCATGGTGACGGTGCTGCGCGCCGAGGAGGAGGCGGGCCGCAGACCCGGCACGACCCTGGCCGACCTGCGGATGCTGACCGACCGGTTCTCGGCGGACGGCCCGAAGGTGGCCTTCGAGATCGGCCCCGGCCTGGACGACCGCACGCTGCAGCCCGAGGTCATGACGACCCTGCACCGGGTGCTCTTGGAGTCGCTGACCAACGTGCGCAAGCACGCCGCGCGGGCCGCCTGGGTGGAGGCGGACCTGCGCCGGCACGAGCGGTCCGTGGTGCTGCGGGTGCGCAACTTCGGCTCGGCGTCGGACCCGCGCGTGTCCCGCCTGGGCGGCGGCTTCGGCCTAGTCGGGATGGCCGAACGCGTGGAGGCCCTGGGCGGCCGGCTCTACGCCGGCCCGTCGAGGGAGGGCGCCTGGGAGGTCGTCGCCGAGTTCCCCCTGACCTGACCGGTCCCCCTCCCTGGGCCGCCCGGTGGCGGGCCCAGGGCGGGGACGGGCTCAGTGGTTGGCGAGGAAGGCGAGCAGGTCCTGCCGCGTGATCAGCCCGGACGGCTTGCCGTCCTCGAGCACGACCGCCGCATCCGCCTTCTCCAGCGCTTCCACCGCACGCGCCACAGGTTCACCACTGCCGATCGTGGGTAGCGGCGCGGACATATGATCAGCAATCGGGTCTTCGGAGGAGAGCCTGCCGTGGTAGAGGGCTTCGAGGAGGTCGCGCTCCACGATGGAGCCGACGACCTCGGCCGCCATGACCGGCGGCTCCTCCTTCATCACCGGGAGCTGGGACACGCTGTACTCGCGCATGATCGAGATGGCCGTGCCGACCGTCTCGTGCGGGTGGGCGTGCACGAACTCCGGCAGGCCCGGCCCCTTGCGCGCCAGCACGTCGGCGACCAGGCCCTCGTCGGAGCTGGTCGTGAGGAAGCCGTAGTCGGCCATCCAGTCGTCGTTGAAGATCTTCGACAGGTAGCCGCGGCCGCCGTCGGGCAGCAGCACCACGACGGTGTCGCCCTCGTTCGCCCGCGCCGCCACCTGGAGCGCCGCGACGACGGCCATGCCGCACGAGCCGCCGACCAGCAGCCCCTCCTCGCGGGCGAGGCGGCGGGTCATGGTGAAGGAGTCCTTGTCGGAGACCGCGATGATCTCGTCGCAGATCGTGGTGTCGTACGTGCTCGGCCAGATGTCCTCGCCGACGCCCTCGACCAGGTAGGGCCGCCCGCTGCCGCCGGAGTAGACCGAGCCCTCGGGGTCGGCCCCGACGACGCGCACCCGGCCGCCGGAGACCTCCTTGAGGTAGCGGCCGGTGCCGCTGATCGTGCCGCCGGTGCCGATGCCGGCGACGAAGTGGGTGATGCCGCCCTCGGTGTCGGCCCAGATCTCGGGCCCCGTGGAGTGGAAGTGGGACTCCGGGTTGTCGGGGTTGGAGTACTGGTCGGGCTTCCAGGCGTTGGGCACCTCGCGGGCCAGCCGGTCGGAGACCGAGTAGTAGGAGTCGGGGTGGTCGGGCGAGACGGCGGTCGGGCAGACCACGACCTCGGCGCCGTAGGCCCGCAGCACCGCGATCTTGTCCTGGGCGACCTTGTCCGGCACCACGAACAGGCACCGGTAGCCCTTCTGCTGGGCCACGATGGCGAGCCCCACCCCGGTGTTGCCGGAGGTCGGCTCGACGATGACGCCGCCGGGGCGCAGCGCGCCCGACTTCTCCGCAGCCTCGATCATGCGGACCGCGATGCGGTCCTTCACGGATCCGCCCGGGTTGAAGTATTCGACCTTGGCGAGCACCTGGGCCGGCAGGCCCGCGCTCACTTTGTGCAGCCGGACGAGCGGGGTGTTCCCCATGAGGTCGACCAGGGAATCGTAAACGCGCACCGAGGTGTTCACCTTCTTTGCCAAAGCTTGATCAGCTATCCGAAGGCCGGGACCCGGTCGGGGTGGCAGGCCCTCGGCTAGTTTCCTAGCAAACGCTACCGCCGAGTTCGACCAGGGAGGGACGTACGTGGTCTGGGCAGCTGGCATGGCGCGCGCCGCACGCAGGATCGCCACCGCGGCGGCGCTCGGAGGAGGCGGGCTGACGGCACTGGGAGCCACCGCGTACGGGCTGCTGGTCGCCGAGGGACTACTGGCGCGCAAGGCCATCGGCCGCCCGCACGGCATGGACGGACCCCCTTCCGACGGCACGTACGGCATGTTCCCCGGCAGGGCGATCAAGCTGGCGATGCTGGGCGACTCCACGTCGGTGGGCCTCGGCATGACCGACCCGGCCGAGACGCCCGGCGTGCTGCTGGCCAACGGCCTGGCCGCGGTGTCCGAGCGCCCGGTGCGGCTGCTCGTGGCCGGCCGGTCGGGCGCGTCGTCGGCGGAGCTGGGCGAGCAGGTGGACCGGGCGCTGGCCATGGAGCCGGACGTGGCGGTGATCTTCGTGGGCGCCAACGACATCATCACCCAGACGCCGCCCGCGATCGCCGTGCGCCACCTGACCAAGTCGGTGCGCAGACTGCGGGACGCGGGCGTCGAGGTGATCGTCGGCACCTGTCCCGACCTCGGCACGGTACGTCCCATCGCGCAGCCGCTGCGGTGGGTGACCCGGCGGTGGAGCCGGCAGCTCGCCGCGGCCCAGACGGTGGCGGTGGTGGACGCGGGCGGCCGTACGGTGGCCTTCGCCGACACGCTCGGCCCGGAGTTCGCGACAAATCCGTCAGAGATGTTCGGACCCGATCGTTTCCATCCATCTGCCCGAGGTTACGCGCAGGCCGCTTACGCGGTGCTACCGTCAGTGTGCGCTGCGTTGGGGTTGTGGCCTGAGCCGCGCCCCGAACGCGGCGAAGAACTGCAACCGATCTACCTCGCGGCGGCCACGGCCGCGGAGGAGCCCGGCACCGAGGTCACCGCGACCCGGGTCGACGGGCGGGCGACGGGGCTGCACGGCAAGTGGGCCGCGTTGTTCCGCCGGAGGCTCGGCGAGCAGCTCAACGACGCCTGACGTCCCCGGTTCAGGCCCGGCGAGCGGCTCGGCGCGGCCGGGGCCCGCCCCCGTCCCGGCGTGGCGGGCCCTCGACCGCGCCCCGCACCGGTCACCTTCCGCGCCCGAGCCGTCACTCGTCGTCCCCTTGGAAGGTATCGCCCGTGCTCCGGCCCCTCTGGAAGCCGTCCGTCGCCCTAGCCGCAACCCTCGCCGTCGCCGGGTGCGCCGGCAGCGACGCGGCCACCACCCCCGCCTTCCCCACCTGGCACAACACGCAGGTCAACGTCGTCAGCCGGCTGGCCGAGGCGGCCGGGGTGGTGACCACGACCTCGATGAAGCCCGACGGCTCACTGGAGACGGTGGCCGTCCGGCTGCGCGACGGCCGGCGGCTGTGGGCCTATCCGGCCACGATGGCCGGCCGGCTGCCCGGCATGGGCGTCTCCGCTCCCGCGATCGTCGAGACCGGCGGCGGCGAGGGCGTGGTCGTGGCGCTCGACCCGGCGCGCAAGGGCCGGTGGAAGGCCACGCTGGTGGCCCGCGACGCGCACTCCGGCGTGCAGAAGTGGACCCGGCCGGTCCACTCCACGTTCGGTCCGCAGCGCTGCGGGCCCTACGTCTGCCTTTCGGAGCACACCGCGCTGGCCAAGGCCCGCACGGTGGTGCTCGACCCGGCCAGCGGCAAGCCGGTGTGGAAGCTGCCGGGCATCTCCGAGGTCGAGTGGTCCGACCAGGCGCGGGTGCTGCTGCTGCGGCTGTCGGACGATCCGATGGTGGAGTCGTACGAGCTCAAGACCGGCAAGCTGCAGTGGCAGCAGCCGATCGAGCAGGCGCTCGGGCCGGGCGTCGACCTGTCGGGCGGATGGGCGTTCGGCGCGGCGGGCGACGACCTGGTCGGCTACGTCGCCCCCTACACCGACCCGACCACGAGGCGGCTGTCCACGTTCGGCCTGTTCTCGCTGCGCAGGGCCGACGGCACGATCAACTGGATCCGGCCGTCGGTCGTACGCGTCTACCCCAGCGGAAACCCCGGCTACGCCCCCGTGGTGCGGCCGGTGGACCGTCAGGGCGCCTACGGCGGATTCGCCCGGCTCGACTCGCTGTCGGGGCGGGTGATGGGGCAGGTCGGCGCGGCCGACGTGCCCGGCTCCGGCTGGTGGCTGGCCTTCCCCGAGCGCATGGACAAACTGGGCTTCCTGTCTCATGGCGCCAAGGGCTCGGTCTACGACCTGGCCTCGGGCCGGCCGGCGCCGGTGGAGGAGGAGCGGAGCTGGTCCTTCTGCGTCACCGACCCCAAGCCGCTGCCGCTGAAGGACCAGCCGCCCGGCTTCTACTCGACGGCGGCCCTCTGCGAGTACGACCTCGCCACCGGCGAGCGGGCCACCACGGCGGGCCCGCCCCCGGCGTGGTTCACCGGCAGCATGGCGGGCTGGCGGCTGTGGCGCGACGAGAAGGGTGCCCTGCACGCGGTCAACGACCACACCGAGAGCGCGCCGGGCATGTACGGGTAATTCCTTCCGGGGGGCGGCGAGGCACGCGGGAAGAACTGGAATATAGTTCTACTATTAGCCGCCGACAGAGGAGGGGCCATGCCCGAGGCAGTCATCGTCGCAACCGCGCGTTCGCCCATCGGACGAGCCTTCAAGGGGTCGCTCAAGGACATCAGGCCCGACGACCTGACCGTGCAGATGATCCAGGCGGCCCTGGCCAAGGTGCCCCAGCTCGATCCGCACACGATCGACGACATCATGCTGGGGTGCGGCCTGCCCGGCGGCGAGCAGGGCTTCAACATGGCCCGGGTGGTGGCGGTGCTGCTCGGGCTCGACGACGTGCCCGGCACCACCGTGACCCGCTACTGCTCCTCCTCGCTCCAGACCACCCGGATGGCCTTCCACGCCATCAAGGCGGGCGAGGGCGACGTGTTCGTCTCCGCGGGCGTGGAGACCGTCTCACGCTTCACCAAGGGCAACTCCGACTCGCTGCCCGACACGCACAACCCGCTCTTCCTGGACGCCCTCGCGCGCACCAAGTCGTACACCGAGGGCGGCAAGACCTGGCACGACCCGCGCGAGGACGGCGACGTCCCCGACGTCTACATCGCGATGGGCCAGACCGCCGAGAACGTCGCCCAACTGCGCGGCGTCAGCCGCCAGGAGCAGGACGAGTTCGGCGTGCGCTCCCAGAACCTCGCCGAGAAGGCGCTGGCCGACGGCTTCTGGGCCAAGGACATCACGCCCGTCACGCTGCCCGACGGCACCGTGGTGAGCGCCGACGACGGGCCGCGGCCCGGCACCACGTACGAGAAGGTCGCCGGCCTCCAGCCGGTCTTCCGCCCGGACGGCACGGTCACGGCCGGCAACTGCTGCCCGCTCAACGACGGCGCCGCCGCCGTGGTGATCATGAGTGACGTCAAGGCGGCCGAGCTGGGCATCACGCCGCTGGCCCGGATCATCTCCACCGGCGTCTCCGGCCTGTCGCCGGAGATCATGGGCCTCGGCCCGGTGGACGCTTCGCGGCAGGCGCTGGCGCGCGCCGGGATGGCCATCGAGGACGTCGACCTGGTCGAGATCAACGAGGCGTTCGCGGCCCAGGTCATCCCGTCCTACCAGGAGCTGGGCATCGAGCTCGACCGGCTCAACGTCAACGGCGGGGCCATCGCGGTGGGCCACCCGTTCGGCATGACCGGCGCCCGGATCACCTCCACGCTCATCAACGGCCTCCAGCACCACGACAAGACCATCGGCCTGGAGACGATGTGCGTGGGCGGCGGCCAGGGCATGGCCATGCTCCTGGAGCGCCTGAGCTGACCCGCGCGCTCCGGCGCCCGGCCCGCGGCCGGGCGCCGGACCGCTTCAGCCGGACCGCTTCAGCCGGACCGGTCGGGGCCCGCGGAGACCGGCGTGATGCGCAGCAGGACGCGCCGCTCGCGGACCATCGCGGCGCGGTAGTCCTCCCAGTCGGGGTGCTCGCCCGAGATGTCGCGGTAGTACGTGATCAGCGGCTCCATGGCCTCGGGCAGCGAGAGGACCTCGGCGGTGCCGTCGACCTGGATCCATTGGCCGTAGAAGGCGCTGGTGAAGACGCACAGCGACACGTGGGGGTCGCGCCGCACGTTGCGGGTCTTGAACGCCGTCTCGCGCGTGCTGACGACGATGTGCGGCCCCTGCACGCCGACCGTCACCGGGGACATCTGCGGGCGCCCGTCGCGATGTCGGGTGAGCAGGACGGCGTTGTGGTTGTCGCGGAGGAAGGCCACTGCCTTGTCGAGGTCCATGACCTCATGGTGACGCATGACGACGCGCCCGCGCTTACGGCACGGGCGCGGGTCGGTGACGGGCTTAGATGAAGCCCATCCGGTTACGGCGGTGCCGCTCGTGCTCGTGAACGATGGCGGCGGCGTAGCCGTGGGTCAGCCCGTGCTCGTCGGCGAGCCAGTTGGCCCGCTCGGCGCACCTGAGGAATGACGGGCCGTTGTCGATGGCTTGGAACCACTCGGGGAGTTCGCGTCCCGTTATAGTGGGGACCCTTGCGATCAGCTTCGTCTGCGTCTCCGGTGAGTGGTTCAACGACATGGGCACCTCCGCGGATTAAGGTCCTTTGCTTGACACTGCAACACCATCCACCGAAAGGCAAGCCCCTGGCTGCCTGGAATCCGTGACGGCACGTAGATTTTCGGTCGCACAAAGAGAGGGCCCCGCGTGAACGCGGAGCCCTCGGAGGTGACGACGATGTCTACGCTCAGTCACCGTCGCTGAAATAGCTGACGAAGCGCAGAACCTCCAGGTAGATCCAGACGAGGCTCAGCGTCAGGCCGAACGCGCACTGCCAGGCGAACTTCTCCGGCGCGCCCTGGCGGACGCCCTGCTCGACCGAGTCGAAGTCGAGCAGCAGGAAGAAGCAGCCGATCAGGATCATGACGATGCTGAACACCCAGCCGATGGGGCTGTCGGTGCGCAGCCCGAGGCCGACGCCGTCGTTGAAGATGCCGACCAGCAGGTTGACCAGCACGAGGCCCAGGGCCGCCATGGCCGCCGCGATCGTGAACTTCACCAGCTTGGGCGTCACCCGCACGATCCGCAGCGCGTAGACGGCCAGCACGGCGCCGAAGGCGAAGGCCGTGCCGAGCACCGCCTGCAGCACGATGCCGCTGATGGCGCCCTCGAAGAGCTGGCTGATCTTGCCCAGGAAGATGCCCTCGAAGAAGGCGTAACCCAGGATGAGCGCCGGGTTGGTGCTCTGGGTGAACGAGGCGATCAGGCCCAGGACCAGCGCCACGACCGCGCCGACGATCGCGAACATGGGCGGCACGTCGAGCACCCAGGCCGCCGCGGCGGCGAGGACCAGCGTGCCGAGGGTCAGGAAGCCGCGCACCACCACGTCGTCGAGGGTCATGGTGCGGAACGCGGGCCGGCTCGGGGGTGCGTACGACGGGGAGTCGTACATGTTCTGCAGCATGTCAGGAGACGGGGCCGGGCCTGACCATGCTCCCGCCTGACGGCGGGTCTTGCTGAAAACGGGGTTCTTGCTCTCCATCGCTGCCTCCTGTGTCGCCGAGCCTACGGGGCCTGGCGGCACCTTGGTCAACTCGCGCTCAGATCGGGTTCGTGGGGGACTTCGGCAGCGAGGACAACGAACGTGGCCGTCGCGGAGTTCCCAAGGTCATCCACCGTGTCGAAAAACGTATTTCCAATGGTAGAAGCAGGTGCCCCCGGCGGGATTCGAACCCGCACGTCAACCCTTTTAAGGGGTTTGCCTCTGCCATTGGGCTACGGGGGCGCCGCAATCATACGAAACGGACCATGCTTCCGAGGAGCACAACTTCGCATCAAGAGTCACAACTGTGAAGTTCGATGTGAAGTGATAGGGCTCCTGGCACTCTGTCCAAGAAGAGTAGACCGTCCACATGGTCCCGTTGGTGGTGAATGCAGCGGGCGGCATCGGCTTCGATGGTGACGGCCTCCCGGTGCTTGGCAATTGCGCATGTACGCCCCCATGATCCCAAGGGGAGGCCCCCGCCGAGGCGCGGATCGGCCAGAACGCACTCTCCGGCGTACGAACGGCTCCGGGGGTGGCGTCCGGTGCCTAAGGCGATCGAACGGCCGCTGAGGCCGATCTGAGGGGCCGCGAGCCCCGTCGTGGCCGGCAGGCAGGCCGTTGCACGGGAGCCGGGATCGGGGCCGGGGGCGGGGTCGCGGTCGGGGGCCGGGCCCGTCACGGCAGGTCCGGTTCCACGGGGCGGAAGGTTATCTCGGCGTCGAGGCCGGCCCCGACGGCCGCGAGCCTGCGCATGAGGGCCGCCACGTCCACCTCCTTCGGCAGCTCGACGTCGGCGATGAGCACGTAGAGCCGCCCGGTGAGCCGCGTGCTCATGCCGGTGATGTTGCCGCCGTCGGCGGCGAGCACGGCGCTGACGGCCGAGACGATCCCGGTCCGGTCGGGGCCGTGGACGGTGAGGACGTAGCCGAGGCCGTCGCCCTCCTCGCAGAAGTGCCTGCGGGCCTCGATGGCGGAGGCGGTCACCACGAGGTCGGAGGTCCGCAGCCGCTTGAGCACCTCGTCGCAGTCGAGGTCGCCGGAGACCAGGAGCATCATGGCCACGTGCCCGCCGAGCAGCGTCATGGTCGAGTCCTGGATGTTCGCCCCGCAGTCGGCGAGCGAACCGGTGACGGCGGCGATCACGCCGGGCCTGTCCACGCCGAGCACGGTCACCGCTGAAAGCCCCACCGGTGCCACCCCTTCCGCTTGCGCCAGGGGTGCCGAAAACGCCCCGGCCGCGACGGCCGGGGCGCTTGCCGTACCCGGGCTAGCGGCGCATCGTCGCGACGGCCGCCCTGAAGCCCTCGCGCGGGTGCTCCATCTCACCGAGGGAGATCGTCTCGCGCTTGAAGAACAGGGCCAGGGTCCAGTCGACGACGACGCGGACCTTGCGGTTCAGCGTAGGCACCCGCGACAGATGGTAGGTGCGGTGCATGAACCATGCAGGGAATCCGCGAAGCTTGACGCCATAGACATTGGCGACACCCTGGTGCAGGCCGAG
Source organism: Nonomuraea sp. B208 (assembly GCF_057536035.1). Classification (NCBI taxonomy): domain Bacteria; kingdom Bacillati; phylum Actinomycetota; class Actinomycetes; order Streptosporangiales; family Streptosporangiaceae; genus Nonomuraea; species Nonomuraea sp. B208. Next base: position 1,141,707 of record NZ_BAAJOU010000021.1, on the reverse strand, counting down.
ACCGGCGACCGATCCGACATACTTGTGGCGGTATTCCTGCAATTCCTGGCCGCGCAGGTGACGGACGATGTTGTCGGCCAGCACCTTGGCCTGGCGCACCGCGTGCTGGGCGTTGGGCGCGCAGTACTGCCCGGGGTTGGTGACGTCGGGCACGCCCGCCGCGTCGCCGGCCGCGAAGGCGCCCGGGCTCGCGTGCACGGTCAGCAGCGCCGTGGTCTTGATCCGGCCGCGCTCGTCGAGCGGCAGGTCGCTGTCGTTGACGACCGGGCTGGGCTTGACGCCCGCCGTCCACACCAGGGTCTCGGCGTCGAACTCCTCGCCGTCGGAGAGCACCACGTGCCCGCCCTCGCAGGACTCCAGCCGGGTCTCCAGCCTGACGTCGATGCCGCGCTCGCGGAGCTGCTCCAGCGTCCACTTGCCCATCTCGGGGCCCACCTCGGGCAGCACCCTGCTGGTCGCCTCGACGAGCACCCAGCGGATGTCCGAGGGCTTGATGTTGCGGTAGTAGCGCACGGAGTCCTTGGCCATGTCCTCCAGCTCGGCCAGCGCCTCCACGCCCGCGAAGCCCGCGCCGACCACCACGAACGTCAGCGCCCTGCGCCGCACCTCGGGGTCCTCGGTCGACTCGGCCACGTCCAGCAGGTGCAGCACGCGGTTGCGCAGCGCGATGGCCTCGCCGACGGTCTTGAAGCCGATGCCGATGTCGGTCAGGCCGGGGATGGGCAGCGTGCGGGAGATGGACCCGGCCGCCATGACGAGCACGTCGTAGGCGATCTGGCGCGGCTCGCCCTCGGCCGGCTGGAAGGTCACCACGCGGTCGCCGTGCTTGACGGTGGTGACGGTGCCGTTCAGGATGCGCACCTTCGGCAGGACCCGCCGCAGCGGCGCCACCAGGTGCCGGGGGGAGAGGTTGCCGGCCGCCGCCTCCGGGAGGAACGGCTGGTACGTCATGTAGGACTGGGGATCGATGATCGTGATGCGCGCCTCGCCGCCGCGCAGCTCGCGAGAGAGCTTGCGCTGCAGCCGGAGCGCCGTGTAGAGGCCGACGTATCCACCGCCGACGATGAGAATGTGCTTGTTCATCCTGAGGCCCCATCCCTCGTCATGCTTGTGAAAGCATTCACAAGGCTATGTCAGGAGGAGCAGCAGAAGCCAATCCCGGCATGATGGGATGCGTCACAGTGCCATTGACCTGGCCCTTTCGAAGATCGAGTCCAGCATCTGGGCGGTGACGCGGCCCGTGAAGGTGTTCTGCTGGCTCGGGTGGTAGCAGCCGAGCAGGGTGACCGGCGCGTCGCCGTGCCGGACCTCCACCTCGGCCCCGTGCCCGAACGGCGGGCGGCTGCGCGGCAGCTCGTAGCCCGCCTCCTTGAGCGCCGGCCACATGGCCTGCCAGGCGTAGCCGCCGAGCGCCACCACCACCCGCACGTACGGCGCGACCAGCTCCAGCTCCCGCGCCATCCACGGGTAGCAGGCGGCCTTCTCCTCGACCGTGGGCTTGTTCGCGGGAGGCGCGCAGCGGACGGGGGCCACCACCCGCGTGCCGATGAGCCGCTGGCCGTCGCCCGCGTACGTGCTGGTCTCCCGCTCCGCCAGCCCCGCGCGGTACAGCGAGGCGAACAGCCAGTCGCCGCTGCGGTCGCCGGTGAAGATCCGGCCGGTGCGGTTGCCGCCGTGCGCGGCCGGGGCCAGCCCGACCAGCAGGATGCGCGGCCGCTCGGCGCCCCAGCCGGGGACGGGACGGCCCCAGTACGTCTCGTCCGCGAACGCGCGCCGCTTCACCGTGGCCACCTCCTCCCGCCACTCCACGAGGCGCGGGCAGGCCCGGCAGACCGACTGCCTCGCGGTGAGCTCCGCGAGGTCGTCGCTGCCCGCGGCGAGGCGGCGCACGTCGGCGGGGTCGTGGGCGACGGGGGTGTCAGCGGTGGCGGGATCGCCCGGCCAGCCGGTGCCCGGCGGTACGAAGCTCATGACACCGATGGTGCCCGATCATTTCGTGCGGTCCGGACTCGTGGTGGCCGGACTTGGTGTGAGGCAGGCGGTCGGCGTGGGCGAGGGCTCCGGGTCGAAGCTCTGCTTCTTGAGCGGCAGCGGGTAGCGGTTGAGCACCGGCTCGCCGCACGAGCGGTCGACGGTGTAGCCCCGGCTCTCCGGGTCGGTGATGACGGGTTTGCCGTCCTGGTCGTAGAGGTAGACGTCGGTGAGCGGAGTTCCGTCCTTGGCGTACGGCCGGATGTTCGCCACGCCGATGGAGCCCGACGAGCCACCCACCATGAGCATGTTGACGCGCGCGGCGGCGTGGGCGACGGGCGCGGGATCGGCGCCGAGCGGCTTGACCGCGGTCAGGCCGGCGAGCAGGGCGAGCGCGGCGAGCGCGTTGAGCCCCACGGCGAACAGGGCGGCCGGGCGGCCACCGCGCCGCCGGCCGAACCACACCGACGCCACCACCAGGGCCGCCACCACGGCCCAGTCGGCCGGGTTCTCGGGGACGGCGCGGCCGTGGCCGTAGAGCGAGACCAGCAGCATGGCCAGCAGGTAGCCGCGCAGCACCCACCAGCCGGGCCGCAGCTCGGGCAGGAAGGCCGCGAAACCCCGGTAGGGCCCGTGGCGCAGCAGGGCCGCGTGCGCCCGGGTCGCCCAGGCGCGCGGGCGGAACCCGCGGGCGCGGCGGCCCTGCGCGCGGCCACCGTAGGCGGCCATGAGCTCCTCGGCATAGACGGCCGGCGGGCCCAGCCGGTCCTCCAGCGGCAGGCCGGGCGACTCGGCCGCGATCTCGGCCAGATGGTCGTCCAGGTCCTCCAGCAGTTCCTCGCGGTCGGGGTGGTCGCCCACGACCTCGCGTACGGCCCGGGCGTACTGGGCGGGGGTCATCCTCGTCCCTCCTTCAGCAGGGATGCCATGGTGGCCACGAACGAGTCCCAGGTCCTGGCCTGGGCGGCGTACATGCTTCTGCCGGTCTCGTTGAGCCCGTAGTACTTGCGGTGCGGCCCCTCGTCGGAGGCCATCACGTAGGAGGTCAGGGCGCCCGCCTTGAACAGGCGGCGCAGGGTGCCGTACACGGAGGCGTCGCCGACCTCCACGAGGCCCGCCTCCCTGAGCCTGCGCACGACGTCGTAGCCGTAGCCGTCGCGCTCGGCGAGCACCGCCAGGACGGCCAGGTCGAGCACGCCCTTGAGGAGCTGGCTGCTGTCCACGCCATGCACACTACTGTGCAATGCGCGGTAGTGGCAAACGAGAAACCGGGTGGCGCACAAGGCGGCCACCCGGTTCTTCGAACTAGATCGAACCCGTCGCTCAGGCGGCGGGGGACGGAGCCGGAGCGTCCGTCGCGGGCGCCTGCGTGGCGGGCGCCTGCGTCGTCACGACCTTGCAGGCCGCGTACGACTGGAAGCTCGACTCGGTGTTGTTCGGGCCGCTCACCGTCAGGCTGACCCTGCCGCCCTTGGTGGCCTCACCGACCAGCGCGCTCTCGGGCAGCGTCACGGTCTTCGAGTCGGAGCCGCGGAAGAACGACTCGCCCGAGGACACGGAGACACCGTTCACCCGCCAGGTCCAGGAGACCTTGGCCGAGCCGGTGGTGCTCACGGTGGCGTGCGCGCCCACCTTGCAACCGTCGTGGTTGGTGGCGGTCACCAGACCGGACACCGCGACCTTGGTCACGGGAGCGGGGGCCGGGTCCTTGCACCACACCGAGTACGAGGCCCGGTTGGAGTAGGCGCGGTCCGGGCCGAGGATCTGCAGCTGAGCCCAGCCACGGTGGCTCTCGCGCGGCGAGAAGCCGAAGCCGACCTTGGTGGCGTGGCGGACCTTCACCTTGCCGTAGTCGACGGCGTCACCGTTGAGCACCCAGCGGTACTTGACCCAGGTCGGCCGGTCGGCCTTGATCAGGCCGGTGAAGCCGATCTTGTTGCCGGGGCTGCAGACGCCGACGTAGGAGTCGGGGTTCGCCCAGGCGCTCGCCGACACCGAAGCGTGGCCGGGGAGGTGGATGTCGACCTTCGGCTCCCTCTCCTGCTCCGCCTCGGCGCAGGATACGGAGAAGTAGCCCTTCTTGGTGACGAACTTCTTCGGGGAGAGGACCTGGACGGCCTCCCAGCCCTTCACGTCCTCCTTGAAGGTGATCGACTGCCGGACGGTCACCGACTTGGTGCCCTTGCCCTTGAGCTTGATCACATTGACCTTGCCCTTGGACCCGTCACCGTGCAGCCAGCGGTAGGCCAGCTCGGTCTTGCCCTTGAGCGAAACCTTGATCTTCGCCGAGAAGTTGACCTTGACGGGACAGTCGCCCTCGAACTTGCCCGGCTTGGCCTTGGGCGTGGTCACCGAGACCTTGACACCGGTCTTGCCGGCCGTGGCCGCCTGCGCGGGCCCGGCGACGAGCCCGGCGGTCAGGGTGGCGAGCACCGCGGCCGAGGCGCCGAACGCAGCCGCCCTGCGAGCGGTTAACCCAGAGAACTTCATGGTGAGAGTGCTCCATTCCGTATGAGGGAAAAGGACGCAGCTCGGGAACGGTCGCCACGCCGACACTTTCCGTGCACGGCAATATGGCAAAGCCCCCGTAATGCTCCTTCACCTAAGCACGAATATGATGGCACACTCAACACGGATGAAGATCCGTAATGTCCGTATTTGGCGACATTTATCGGGCGAGCGACCAGGCAATACCGTCCAGGATGTCGTGTTCACTGACAATGACCTGCGAAAACGCAAAACGGCGGACGATCCGGTCCAAAATGAGCGCGCCCGCCCCGATGACGTCGACCCGGCCCGGATGCATCACCGGAAGCGCGGCCCGCTCACCATGCGTCATCTCCAGCAGCCGCCGCGTCACCTCGTGAACCTGCTCGGCCGACAGACGCGCGTGATGAATCCGCTCCGGCTCGTACGCGGGCAGGGCGAGCGCGATGCCCGCGACCGTCGTCACGGAGCCGGCCAGGCCCACGAGCGTGTGGGCACGGCGTACCGGCACCTCCGCCTCCACCCGGTCCAGCGCCGCCTCGATGTCGGCCACCACGGCCTCCAGCGCCCGCGCGGACGGCGGGTCGCCGGCGTCCTTCAGGTGCCGCTCGGTCAGCCGCACGCAGCCGATGTCCACCGACAGCGCCGCCTCGGCGTGCTGCTCGCCCACCACGAACTCGGTGGACCCGCCGCCGATGTCCACCACCAGGTAAGGGGGCAGCGGGCCCTCGGGCACCTCGGTCTCGGGCGACAGCCGCACCAGGCCCCTCGTCGCCCCGGTGAACGACAGCTCGGCCTCCTCGGCCCCCGACACGACCTCGGGCTCGACGCCGAAGATCTCGCGCACCCCGGCCACGAAGTCCTCGCGGTTGCCGGCGTCCCTGGTCGCGCTGGTCGCCACGACGCGGGTCGCGCCCGCGTCGTGCCGCTCGATCAGCTCCTGGTAGCCGCGCATGGCCTTGAACGTGCGCTCCAGGGCGTCGGGCGCCAGCCGGCCGGTCCGGTCGACGCCCTGCCCGAGGCGGACGATCTCCATCCGCCGCTCGACGTCGTCGATCTGGTCGTCGCCGACGTCCGCGATGAGCAGACGTACGGAGTTGGTGCCGCAGTCGACGGCGGCTACACGCATGGTCCGTCACTCCACCACTCGGGGAGTGCGTCCAGCGCCTCCCTGCCGATCGGGTTGACACCGGGCGCCGCCAGCTCGTGCGCGACGAGCGCGTGCAGGCACTTGACCCGCTTCGGCATGCCTCCGGTGCTCTGCATGTCGCGCGGGAGCGGCTCCAGGCCCTCCTCCTCGGCCGCCGCGTCCCGCCTGGCCACGTACGCGTCGTGCGCGGCCTGGTAGGCGGCGGCCAGCTCCGGGTCCGTGGCGAGCCGCGCCTGCATCTCGCGCATCAGGCCGGAGCCCTCCAGCGTGCCGATGGCCGAAGCCGCCTTCGGGCAGGTCAGGTAGTAGAGGGTCGGGAACGGCGAGCCGTCGGGCAGCCGCGGCGCGGTCTCCACCACGTCGGGATTGCCGCACGGGCAGCGGTGCGCCACCCCGCGCAGCCCTCGGGGCGGCCGGCCGAGCTGCTGCCTGACGACCTCGACGTCTTTACTGTCCAACGCTTTCCTTCTTCGTCGGCCCAGGAGTGGGCTCAGCGGTCACCTTCGTGCTGGGCTTGGTGCTCGGCTGCGGAGCCCGGCTGTCCGTGACGGCCCGGCGGCCGGTGCCCGCGTCGGCGGCCTCCACGGACTCCCACAGCGTCTGGTACCAAGGCGGCGCCGTCGCCGGCTGCTTGACCGTCGTCCGCCGCTCGTCCTCGCCGGGCTCCATCACGACGAAGCACTTCTCGCCTGGCCCGCAGTAGTGCAGCCGCTCCTTGGCCGTCTTCTTGATCCAGTTGGGGTCGTTGGCCTGCTGGTCCCTGGCCAGCAGCGCCTGCTTCTCCGCCTCGACCCTGGCCTTCTCCGCGCGCAGCTCCGAGATGCTGCGGCGCAGGCTGATGTACTCGCGCACAGGGTAGGCGAGGCTCATCGCGATCGCGCACACCACGACGGCCAGGATGGCGGCCCGCCCGGTGAGCTGCGGCCTCTTCGCCACTGCTGCCACACCCCCCTTTCGGAACGACTCGCGGGAGTACCCGCGAGTCGTCACTCGAAACTAGCGCCGGAAACGCGGGAACGCCGAACGACCCGCGTAGCGGGCGGCGTCGTCGAGGAGCTCCTCGATGCGCAGCAGCTGGTTGTACTTGGCGACCCGGTCGGAACGGGCGGGCGCGCCGGTCTTGATCTGACCGCAGTTGACCGCCACCGCGAGGTCGGCGATCGTCGTGTCCTCGGTCTCGCCGGAGCGGTGGCTCATCATGCACCGGTAGCCGCTGCGGTGGGCGAGGTCCACGGCGTCGAGCGTCTCCGACAGCGTGCCGATCTGGTTGACCTTGACCAGCAGGGCGTTGGCCGCGCCCGCGACGATGCCGCGCTCCAGCCGCTCGGGGTTGGTGACGAACAGGTCGTCGCCGACGAGCTGCACCTTGTCGCCGAGCGAGGCGGTGATGGCCTTCCAGCCCTCCCAGTCCTCCTCGTCGAGCGGGTCCTCGATGGACACCAGCGGGTAGTTGGCGACCAGGTCCTCGTAGAAGGCGATGAGCTCCTGCGCCGACAGACCCTTGCCGTCGATCGTGTAGACGCCGTCCTTGTGGAACTCGGTGGCGGCCACGTCGAGGGCGAGCGCGACGTCCTCGCCCGGCGTGTAGCCGGCCCGCTCGATGGCGACGAGGATCAGGTCGAGCGCGTCGCGGTTGGAGGGCAGGTTGGGGGCGAAGCCGCCCTCGTCGCCCAGGCCGGTGGCGTAGCCCTTCTCCTTGAGCACGCTCTTGAGCGCCTGGTAGACCTCGGTGCCCATCCGCACGGCCTCGCGGAAGGTCTCCGCGCCGATCGGCGCGATCATGAACTCCTGGATGTCCACGTTGGTGTCGGCGTGCGCGCCGCCGTTGAGGATGTTCATCATCGGCACCGGCAGCACGTGCGCGTTGGGGCCGCCCAGGTAGCGGAAGAGCGGCAGCTCGGCGCTGTCGGCGGCGGCCTTGGCCACGGCCAGCGACACGCCGAGGATGGCGTTGGCGCCAAGCTTGGACTTGTTGGGCGTGCCGTCCAGGTCGATCATGATCTGGTCGATGATGCGCTGGTCCTCGGCCTCGATGCCGCCGATCTCCTCGAAGATCTCGTCGGTGACGGCGAGAACGGCCTTCTCCACGCCCTTGCCGCCGTAACGCTTGCCGCCGTCACGCAGCTCGACCGCCTCGAACTGGCCGGTGGACGCCCCGCTCGGCACGGCCGCGCGGCCGGTGCTGCCGTCGTCGAGCACCACCTCGACCTCGACCGTGGGGTTGCCCCGGGAGTCGAGGATCTCGCGAGCGTATACGACCTCGATGGTAGCCACGGGATGCGCTCCTAAATCGGAAGACGATATGCCTTCAGAGCCTATCGGTCCGGCCCGCCGAGACAGGTCGCCGGTCAGGCGCGCGGCGGGTCAGCCGGTCAGGCGCGCGGCGGATCAGCCGGTCAGGCGCGCGGCGGTCAGCGGCGCTCCCACGCGTGGACGCGGTCGCGGTAGGCGCGGGCCGCGGCGCGCAGCTCCGCCTCGGCGTCGATGCCGGCCTCCTCGGCGCGGCGGACCAGGTCGAACAGCTCGCGCGCCACGCCCTGGCCGATCCCCGCCGCCAGCGACTCGGGCGCGCCGGACCGCTCGGCCCTGCGGATGAGCTGGGCGGCCAGCGACAGCGCGGGCTGGCCCATCGGGACGCCGTCGAGCGCAGACTCGCGTCCCTTCTCCGCCCGCTCGGCCGCCTTGATGGCCTCCCAGTTGTCGTTGACCTGGTCGGCGCTCTCGGCCCGTACCGAGCCGAAGACGTGCGGGTGGCGGCGTACGAGCTTGTCGACGATGCCGGCCGCCACGTCGTCGATGTCGAAGTCCTCGGCGACCCTGGCGTGGAAGACGACCTGCAGCAGCAGGTCGCCCAGCTCCTCGCGGAGCGCCCGGTGGTCGCCCTGCTCGATGGTCTCCAGGACTTCGTACGCCTCTTCGAGCAGGTAGGGCACCAGCGACTCGTGCGTCTGCCCGCGGTCCCACGGGCACTCGGTGCGCAGCCGGTCCATCACCGCGACGAGGTCGAGCACCCGCGCGCCCGGCAGGTCGTACGAGCCGGGCACGACCTCGATGAGCGGCGGGTCGGCCATCGCCACGGCGGCGTGCCCGACCGCCCGCATGAACTCCTCGTCGCCGCTCTCCGAGCCCGACCCGGCCAGCCACACCACGGTCTCGGCGACCGCCCGTGCGGCCAGCGCCCGCGGGTCGGGCTCGACGACCTCGACCTCGACGCCGGCCTCGGCGAGGTAGGGGAGCTGCGGGTGCGCCGCGTTCCCCGTCAGCACGGGACCGGAACGCAGCGCCTCCCACGCCTGGTGGCTCAGCAGCCCGGGGGCGACCCTGGGCGAGGTGGTGACGACGACGAGCGGCACGGGCTAACCCTGCGGGGTCTGCGCGGCGGTGTCCGCCTGCTTGCCGAAGCGGCCCGCGTCCACGAACGGCCCGGGGTTGGCCTGCGAGCGCTGCGGGTTGAGCGTGCCGTAGCGCGGGTTGACCACCGTCTTGACCGCGTTGAACTCCTGGGCCAGCCGCTGCTGCCCGCTCTCGCCGCCGAACTGCTGCTGCAGCTTGGCCAGCCCGACCATGGCCCGCCCGTAGTCGCGCGCGTCGGACGGGACCACGCCCTGCGACAGCAGGTTGATCTCGGCCGACTGGAACTGACCGGGATCCTTGATCGCCGAGTCGACCTCGGTCTCGCTGACCTGCACGTTGTAGCGGGTCAGCAGCTGCTCGGTGACGGCCACGTTGACCAGGCGCTGGAGCACGACGTGGCTGACCGGGACCCCGCCGAGGTCCGCCTCGCTGAGGTTGTTGCGCTGGAGCGCCGCCTTGTACGCCTGCGCGTCCTCGTTGACCTCGCTCACCGTGATGCGGTCGTCGCCGACCACGGCCGCGGCCCCGACAGGGGAGGGGGAAGAGCAGGCGGTCAGGGCCAGGCCCGCCGCGGCGGCGGCGACCGCCACTCGTATCGACTTCACATGCGTCCCTTTCCGACCGAAAAACCGCCGCTAGCTTACCCGTGCGGGCTCGAGGAACAGCGCCTCGACCAGGTCCCCGCACCATTTGAGCAGGTCGAGGTCGCGCAGAGGCTGCCCGCCGAGCGGCTTGGTCTTGGGGATCGGCACCAGCAGCGTCTCCGCGGCCTGCTTGTAGACCGCCTTCTTGTAGAGCCGGTCGAGCCGGACCTGCTGCGACTCGCGCAGCCGCGCCGGGCCGAACTTGATGTTCTGGCCCTGGAGCGTGACGTCGGTGAGCCCCGCCCTGCGCGCCTTGATCCGGAACGCGGCCACCTCCAGGAGGTTGTCGACCTCCACCGGCGGCTTGCCGTAGCGGTCGGTCAGCTCCTCGCGCACCTCGGCGATGTGGCTCTCCTCGGCGATGCCGGCGATCCGTTTGTACGCCTCCAGCCGCAGCCGCTCCGAGGTGACGTAGTCGTGCGGGATGTGGGCGTTGATCGGCAGCTCGACCTTGACGTCCGGTGTCTCCTCGCGCGCCTCGCCGCCGTCGAGCTTGGCCTTCTGCTCCTGCACGGCCTCGGCCATCAGGCGGACGTAGAGGTCGAAGCCGACGCCGGCGATGAAGCCGGACTGCTCGGCGCCGAGCACGTTGCCCGCGCCGCGGATCTCCAGGTCCTTCATCGCGACGTACATGCCGGCGCCCATCTCCGTGTGCTGCGAGATGGTGGCCAGGCGCTCGTGCGCGGTCTCGGTGAGCGGCTTCTCCGGCGGATAGAGGAAGTAGGCGTAGCCGCGCTCGCGGCCCCGCCCGACCCGGCCGCGGAGCTGGTGGAGCTGGGACAGGCCGTAGTTGTCCGCCCGGTCGACGATGAGGGTGTTGGCGTTGGGCACGTCGAGCCCTGACTCGACGATCGTGGTGGAGACGAGCACGTCGTACTCGCGTTCCCAGAAGCCGACCATGATCTTTTCGAGCTGGTTCTCGTTCATCTGGCCGTGGGCGACCGCGATGCGCGCCTCGGGCACCAGCTCGCGCAGCCGCGTCGCGACCCGGTTGATCGAGGCGACCCGGTTGTGGACGAAGAACACCTGGCCGTCGCGCATCAGCTCGCGCCGCACGGCCGCGGCGATCTGCTTCTCCTCGTACGGCCCCACGAACGTGAGGATCGGGTGCCGCTCCTCCGGCGGCGTGAGGATGGTCGACATCTCGCGGATGCCGGTGAGGCCCATCTCCAGCGTGCGCGGGATCGGCGTAGCCGACATGGCGAGCACGTCCACCTGCGTGCGCAGGTGCTTCATGGCCTCCTTGTGCTCGACGCCGAAGCGCTGCTCCTCGTCGATGATGATCAGGCCCAGGTCCTTGAAGCGCACCTCGGGGCTGAGCAGCCGGTGGGTGCCGATCACGACGTCGACCGCGCCCGTGCGCAGGCCGTCGAGGGTGGCCTTGACCTCGCCGTCGGTCTGGAAGCGGGAGATCGGCTTGACCGTGACGGGGAAGCTGGAGAACCGCTCGGCGAAGGTGGACATGTGCTGCTGCACCAGCAGCGTGGTCGGCACCAGCACCGCGACCTGCTTGCCGTCCTGGACCGCCTTGAACGCCGCCCGCACCGCGATCTCGGTCTTGCCGTAGCCGACGTCGCCGCAGATCAGCCGGTCCATCGGGACGCCGCGCTCCATGTCGCGCTTGACCTCGTCGATGGCGGCGAGCTGGTCGCCGGTCTCGGCGTAGGGGAAGGCGTCCTCCATCTCGCGCTGCCAGGGCGTGTCGGTGCCGAAGGCGTGGCCGGGCGAGGCCATGCGGGCGGAGTAGAGCCTGATCAGCTCGCCGGCGATCTCCTTGACCGCCTTCTTCGCCCGCGACTTGGCCTTGGCCCAGTCGGCGCCGCCCATGCGGTTGAGCGTGGGCGCCTCGCCGCCGACGTAGCGGGTGACCTCGTCGAGCTGGTCGGTGGGGACGTAGAGGCGGTCGCCCTTGGCGTACTCGATGACGAGGTATTCGCGGGTCGCGCCCTGCACCGTGCGCTGCACCATCTCGACGTAGCGGCCGACGCCGTGCTGCTCGTGCACGACGTGGTCGCCCAGCTTGAGCTGCAGCGGGTCGACCATGTTGCGGCGGCGCGAGGGCAGCCTGCGCATGTCCTTGGTGGACGCCTTCTGGCCCACCAGGTCGAGGTGGGTGAGCACGGCCAGCGACGGCGTGACGAAGCCGTGCTCGATCAGGCCGGTGCTGACGTGCACGACCTTGGGCTCGGGCGCCTTGTCGAGGTAGGGGCGCAGCCGGGCGGGCACGTCCACGCCCTTGAGCAGCTCGACCATGCGCTCGGCCGGGCCGTGGCCCTCGCTGAGCAGCACGACCGCCTTCTCCTCCGCCAGCCAGCCCTTGATGTCGGCCAGCGCCTTGGCGGTGTCGCCGCGGTAGGCCTCGCTGTCGTGGGCGTCGAGCTCGACGCCGTTGCCGAACGGCGCCATCGTCCACCACGGCTGCCCGAGCACGTCGGCGTGCTGACGGATCTCCTCCAGCGTGCGGAACGCGGCCGCGTCGAGGTCGATGGGCGCCTCGCCGCCGGCCGCGGCGTTGATCCAGGACGCCTCCAGGAACTCCTGCGAGGTGCGTACGAGCTCCTCGGCCCGCCCCCTGATCCGCTCGGGGTCGCAGACGAACACCGCGGAACGCACCGGCAGGTGGTCGAGCAGCAGGTCCATCTCCCCCGCCAGGGCCGGCGCGAACGCCTCCATGCCCTCCACCGGGGTGCCCTCGGCGAGCTGGTCGAGCACCTCGGCCAGCGCGGGGTGCTCCTCGGCCAGCTCGCGGGCGCGGCGGCGTACGTCGTCGGTCAGCAGCAGCTCGCGGCAGGGCGGCGCGAACAGGCCGTCCTCGGCCGCCTCCAGCGAGCGCTGGTCGGCCACCTTGAACCAGCGGATCTCCTCGACGGTGTCGCCCCAGAACTCCAGCCGCAGCGGGTGCTCCTCGGTGGGCGGGAAGACGTCGAGCAGGCCGCCGCGCACGGCCACCTCGCCGCGCCGCTCCACCATGTCGACCCGGTGGTAGCCGTTGCCGACGAGCTGGGCCACGACCTCGTCGAGGTCGGCGTCGTCGCCGGCGCGCAGCCGGATCGGCTCCAGGTCGCCGAGGCCCTTGACGATGGGCTGCAGCAGCGCGCGGACCGGGGTGACGATCACGCTGAGCGGCCCGGCGGCGGTGTCGCCCTTGACCGGGTGGGCGAGCCTGCGCAGCACGGCCAGCCGCTGCCCCACGGTGTCGCTGCGCGGCGACAGGCGCTCGTGCGGCAGGGTCTCCCAGGCGGGGAAGACCGCCACGGAGGCGGGCTCGACGAGGCTGGTCAGCGCCGCGGCGAGATCCTCGGCCTCGCGGCCGGTCGCCGTGACCGCGAGCACGGTGCGCTGGTCGTGCGCGGCCAGCGCGGCCACCCCGAACGGCCTGAGCGCGGACGGCGCGATCAGCGCGACGTCGCCGCCCTCCTCAAGGGCGGCGGTCAGCCTCGGGTCGGCGCGAACAAGGTCAAGCAGTCCGGAAAGACTCATCAGATACGCCCACAGCCCCACGACGGCATCACGATCACCCCCGGCCATGCCAGGTCCCGGGGGTGTGCTTCCCAGACTACTCGCCGCCAGACCTCCCCACTCGCCGCCGGACCTCCCCGCTCCCGCCGGACCTCCCCGCTCCCGCCAGACCTCAGCTGACGCGGTAACCGGCCACCGAGGGCCAGCGCACGGTGAGCACGGTGGACAGCTCCTCGGCCCGCCAGGAGTGGTCGACGCCCCTCCCCCACACCACGTAGTCGCCCGGCTCGGCCAGCAGCACGCTGCGGCCGGGCAGCTCCACCCGGAAGCGCCCGCTGACGAGCACGAGCAGCGCGGTGCGCGTCTCGCCGCGCACCCACCGCGCCCGGACCTCGCCCGGCCGGTGAACGCCCCACTTGATCTCGACCTCGTCGCTGTGCCGCGGGTCGCCGGGCGGCCTGAAGTGGCCGAGCAGCCAGCCGTCGTCGGCCGCGCCGTCCGCGACCGCGTTGCCGACGTAGATTTGGTCGCTCATGGGCCAGGACGCTAGCAGCGATATGCGTTACCAATACCGACCGGATGACTACTGTAGGTCACATGTCTGAGGTGCGATCGGTCGTCCCGCGGGGCGATCTCTTCGATCAGCGGGTCCGCGAGCACTGGACCGGCCAGCTCGGCAGACGGCTCGACGTGCTGGTCGCAGGGTGCGTCCACGACGAGCCGCTGGCGCCCGAGCGGGTCGAGACCAGGTGCACGGGGGTCGACGAGGACCATCCGGCGATCCGCAGGGTGCTGGACGAGCGGGCCGACCTGGTGGCCTGGTCGCTCGGCGACCTGCGCGGCGTGCCGCTGCCGCCCAGGTCCTACGACCTGATCCAGCTCTCGTTCCTGCTGGAGCGGGTCAGGCACGCCGAGCTGGTGCTCGACCGGCTGCTGCAGGCGCTGCGGCCGGGCGGGCTGGTGCTGCTGCGCATGCGTGACCGCGGGTCGGCGTACGGGCTGCTGGACCGCCTCACGCCGGGGTGGCTGCGCCGGGCGCTGTGGCGGGCGGTGACGCGGCCGGGCACGCCGGGGCCGCTGCCCGCCGTGTACGAACCGCTCACCTCCGCCGACGGCATGCACACGTTCTGCCTCAGCCGCGGGCTCATGATCATCGACGAGGAGCGGCGGACGAGCGGCCCCGCCAGGTCGGGCCGGCTGGGCCGGGCCGCGATCGCCACGGTCTCCCGGCTGACCAGCGGCCGCTACCCCGCCGGGCACGACGAGATCACCATGGTCATCAGGAAGCCTCAGCATCACTTCGCCAGGGTGCTCTAGCGGCCTGCTTGAATGAGTCGGTACACTCCTTTCCTACCAAGTCAGTCGGATTAGTTGGGATGTAGGAACCGTGGAGTGGACCCCCGAGCCGCACGAGCTGGCCGACCTCGAGCTGCTGCTCTCCGGCGCGTTCGCGCCGCTGACGGGGTTCCTGGGCCACGACGACCTGCACGCGGTCCACGAGCGCGGCACGCTCGCCGACGGCACCCCGTGGCCCGCGCCGGTCACCCTCCACCTGCCCGCCGAGGTCTCCCCCGGCGACGAGGTGACCCTGCTGGACCCCGAGGGCCTGCCGCTCGCGACCCTGACCGTGACGGAGCGGGAGGCCGACGGCCTGGTCGCGGGCCCGGTCAAGGGCCTCGGGGCGCCGGAGCACGGCCCCTTCGCCCGCCTGCGCCGCACCCCTGCCCAGGTCAGGGAGGAGCTCGGCGGGCGCCCGGCGCTCGCCGTCACCATGCGCGGGCCGCTCGACGACCTCTCCGAGATCGTCGCCACCGCCAAGGAGCTGGACGCGCTGATCATGCTGCTCCCCCTCGCGTACGGCGAGGGCAGCCCGGCCGTCGTCCGCGCCGCGCTGCGCGCCAAGGAGCAGCTTCCCCCCGGCACGCTCGTGGTCTCCGTGCCGCTGGCCCCGCGCGCCGAGCCGGAGATCGACCTGGAGCTGCGCGAGCGCGTCGCGGCGGCGTACGGCGCCGTCGAGCACTTCCCCGGCCCCGACCCGGTCACCATTCCGGGCCCGCCGCACCGGCGCGGCCTCGTCGTCTTCTTCACCGGCCTGTCGGGCTCGGGCAAGTCGACCATCGCCCGCGGCCTCCGCGACGAGCTGCTGGAGCTGGGCGGCCGCGCGCTCACCTATCTCGACGGCGACGTGGTGCGCCACCTGCTGTCGAAGGGCCTGACCTTCTCCAAGGCCGACCGCGACCTCAACATCCGCCGCATCGGCTTCGTGGCCGCCGAGGTCGCCAGGCACGGCGGCCTGGCCATCTGCGCGCCCATCGCCCCCTACGCCGCCACGCGCGCCGAGGTGCGGGCCATGGTCGAGGCGGTCGGCGCGGACTTCCTGCTGGTGCACGTGGCCACGCCGCTGGAGGAGTGCGAGCGGCGCGACCGCAAGGGCCTGTACGCCAAGGCCCGCGCCGGGCTCATCCCCGAGTTCACCGGCATCTCCGATCCCTATGAGGAGCCGGACGACGCCGAGCTGGTCATCGACACCACACATCTGTCGATCGAGGCGGCGGTCTCCCGTGTGCTGGAGACGCTGCGGTCCGGAGGCTGGGTACGTTGATCGATCTCGCCCTCGTCGGCGGTTCCTTTCTCGTCGCCATCGTGGTCGGGCTGACCGGCATGGGCGGCGGGGCCCTCATGACGCCGATGATGATGTTGTTCTTCAACGTGCCGCCGCTCGCCGCGGTCTCCAGCGACCTCGTGGCCTCGGCCGTGATGAAGCCGGTCGGCGGCTTCGTGCACCTGCGCCGGGGCACGGTCAACCTGCGTCTGGTGGGCTGGCTGTGCGCGGGGTCGGTGCCGGCGGCGTTCTGCGGGGTGTTCCTGGCCCGCGCGTTCGCCGTCAGCGACGCGGTGACGTACGCACTGGGCGTCGCGCTGCTGCTGGCCGTGGCGGGCATGGCGGTCAAGACCCTGCTCGGCGGGCGGGGCGGCACGGCGAGCGCCCACGACATCGTCGTGCGCCCGATCCCTACCCTACTGGTCGGTATGGTAGGCGGTCTGGTCGTCGGGATCTCCTCCGTCGGCTCGGGATCGCTGATCATCGTGGCGCTGCTCGCGCTCTATCCGGCGCTCAAGGCCAACCAGCTCGTCGGCACCGACCTGGTGCAGGCCGTGCCGCTGGTCGCCGCCGCCGCGCTCGGCCACCTGCTGTTCGGCGACTTCCAGCTGCACCTCACGCTCTCGCTGCTCATCGGCTCGCTCCCCGGCGTCTACCTCGGCGCCAGGATCTCCTCGCGCGCCCCGGGCGGCCTGATCCGCGCCCTGCTGGCCATCGTGCTGCTGGCCTCGGCGCTCAAGCTGCTGGACGCGAGCAACGTCGTCACCGTCGCGGCCCTGGCCGCCGCCACCGCGGTCACCGTCGTCGGGTGGCGGCTGCGGCGGCGCAGGGCGGCCGTACCGGCCGAGCCGGACGCGGCCATGAGCCCGGCCGCCCGCTAGGGACGCGGCACCGGCGTCGAGCGGAAGTAGGGGTCGCGCGCGAGCCGGGCGAAGGCCCGCCCGGCCGCCGGGTCGGAGTCGAAGGTCGTGTCACCGCGCGGCGCCTGCGGCGAGTCGAAGTACAGCAGCGCCTTGATCTGCGGATAACGCTTGATCTCCCGCCCCACCGACTCGAAGAACCGGCGCTTGAACGAGGGGTCGCGCGGCCGTCCGAACACCCCCCACTCGGCCACCATCACCGGCTTGCCAGGGAAGCGGAGCTGCATCCACCGGTAGAAGCCCGGCCACTGCGCGAACTCCTCCTCCTCGCGGGTCTTGTTGACCAGCCTGTCGAAGTCCTTCACCCGGTCGTCGGCGTAGGGGTCCATGGCGACCCAGTCGACCACGTCGTCACCGGGGTAGAGCTGCTCGAACCACGGCTGGGCCGCCCAGTTGGGCGCCCCCATGTACGTCATCACGAAGACCGCGTTCCTGACGCCCCTCTCGCGCAGCCGCAGCACGACGTGCCGGTACATCGCCGCGTAGTCGGCGGCCCGCATCCCCGAGCCCGGCGACTCGTCCACGTCGTTCTCCGGCTCGTGGTGCAGCGTGAGGAAGAACCGCTCGGGGAAGGCGCTGCGCAGGTGGGCGGCCAGCCGGTCGATGCGGCGGTCTATCTCGCCGCGGGCGACCTCGGCCCAGGTGTGGTCGAGCGCGGGCTTCCAGTTGACCATGAGCAGCCGCGGCCTGGCCGGGTCGCGGGCCAGCCCGATCTCGGCCCGGGTCGGGAACAGCTCGCCGCCCCGGTGGTAGACGTGCACCACGTCGGCGGCCGCCCCCATGCGGGTCTCGGCCCCGCGCAGTGCCTGCTCGACCGGCGCGCCGGTGAAGATCTCCGGCGCCAGCCCCCACCAGGCGCCGCAGGACGGGATGAGCCGGGCGGTGGCCGTACAGGCCGGCGCTCCGGTCACCTGTCTGGCGGGGCCGGCCGCGTCGCCGGACTCCGCCGCCGGGGCCGCCGTGGAACCGGCTGTGGAACCGGCGGCCGACCCGGCGGCGCCCGCCGTGCCGGTCGCGCCGGAGCAGGAGCTGAGCGTCACGATCGCGGCGAACGCCGTGACCGTTCTGGAGGTAATTCCCCGTAGTTGCAAAATTGTCCACCCTCCTGGTCGAAGGACCCCCGTCCTGTCACACCTGAACCTTGCCATGTCATTCCACGAACTTCAGCCGGAGTGGCGAGTATCCGCTGGTCGTCCCGGGTAAAGCGCCGCCCGAATTTTCCGGGAATATCGCTTTATGGAGGCCCTTCTTTGCCGCCGTAACGGAAAAATCTCTGCGGATTCAGGTCCGGTGCTGATCGTCCGCCCTATAGTGGGCGCACGCCTCGGCCCGTGACGCTGCGTCGCCGGGCGGCGACGACGCGCACACCCCTCCAGGAGGCCGCTCCCATGACCCAGCCGCCGGACGTCCATGCCCGCCGCGGCGAGTTGGCGGACCACCTCGCGCTGCTGCGCCGGCAGTGGCTGGTCCTCGTGGGCTGCGTCGTGGTCGGCGGCACCGCCGGGCTCGGGCTCATGCGGCTCACGCCGTCCGCCTACACCGCCGTCACCCAGGTGCAGGTCATGCCCATCGGCGCCCAGGAGCCAGGCAACCAGGTCACCGCCCGCCAGCGCGAGTCGCTCAACCTCGACACTGAGGCCCAGGTCGCCGCGTCGGCCGTGGTCACCGGTCGGGCCGCCAAGGCGCTCGGCCTCACCACGGCGGAGCCCGCGGAGGTCACCGTGCCGCCCAACTCCTCGGTCCTCGCCATCGCGGTCACCGCCGCCGACCCGCAGACCGCCGCCGTCCGGTCCACCGCGTACGCCGACGCCTACCTCGCCCACCGCCGCGACAGCGCGCTCACCGCGCTGGCCGAGCAGCAGCAGGCCGTGCTGGGCAAGCTCAGGCAGGTCAACGCCGGGCTCGACGCGACCATCCGCCGGCTCGCCCTGCTCGTCAGAGGCACGCCCGACCACACCATCGCGCTCCAGCGGCAGAGCGTGCTCAACAGGCAGGCCGCGAGCCTCGCGCTCAAGTACGACGCTCTCCGCACGGTCGCGGTCACCCCCGGCGCGGTCATCAGTCCCGCCGTGCCGCCGTCCGAGCCCAGCTCGCCCAGCCTGCCGCTCTACCTCGGCACCGGCCTGATGGCGGGGCTGCTGACCGGCGCCGCCGCCGCCCTGATCCGCGACCGGCTCGACATCCGGCTGCGCCAGGCCGCCGACATCGAGCGGCTGACCGGCCTGCCGGTGCTGGCCGACCTGTCCTGCGTCACCGAGCCCGGCCTCCTGCACGAGCGGTCCTACGCCGCCGAGCCCGGCCTCCTGCACGAGCGGTCCTACGCCGCCGAGCCCGGCCTCCTGCACGAGCGGTCCTACGCCGCCGAGCCCGGCCTCCTGCACGAGCGGTCCTACGCCGTCGAGCCGGGCGTGCTGCACGAGCTGGCCTGCGCCGTCGTCGCCGCCTGCCCGGGCAAGCGGCTGCTGGTCTGCGCCCTGCCCGCCGACCTCCGCTCCTCCTCGCCCGTCGAACCGCTCGCCGTCAGCGCCCCGCTCACCGTGCTCGACGGCACCGACGTACGCGACCTGGCCCGGGCCGACGCCGCCCTGCTGCTCGTCGGCCTCGGCCGCGTCACCGCCCCCGAGGTCACCGCCGCCGCCCGCCGGCTCGGCCGGCACGACGTCCCGATCATCGGCGTGGTCGCCGTCACCGACGTGGTGCCCACGTTCGTGCCGCTGCTGGAGCCGCGCCCGCACACGCCGCTCGGCAAGCTGGTGGCCACCGGCGAGTTCCCCACGGCGACCTCCGCCGAGCTGGGCATCAGCACGTCCGCCGAGACGACCCCCCTGCCGCACATGCCGCCGCTGCGCAGGTCCAGGCCGGGACCGCCGTGAGCCGCGCCGCCTGGCCGATCGCGGCGCTGCTGGTCGGCTACCCGCTCTGGTGGGCGCTCGGGTTCGGCGGCCTGTCGGTGATCGTCCTGGCCTGGCCCATGGCGGTGCTGCTCTGGCGGCGCAGGCCGATCCAGGTGCCGCCCGGGTTCTGGCTGTGGATGCTGCTGCTGGCCGGCTACCTCGTGAGCGCGCTGATGCTGGCCGAGTCGCCTCCCGGCACCTACGGCGAGCTCGGCCCCGGCCGCCTCATCGGCTGGACGATGCGGCTCGCGCTCTACGTCAGCGTCCTGATCATGGTGCTCTACCTGGGCAACCTGACCGAGCGGGAGCTGCCGCAGCTCCGGCTCGTACGCATGCTGGGGGTGCTGTTCGCCACGACGGTGGCCGGCGGGCTGCTCGGCGTGCTCGTGCCGGGCTTCGCGTTCACCTCGCCCGTGGAGCTGCTGCTGCCCGACTGGCTGAGCGGCAACGCCTTCGTCCAGAACCTCATCCACCCGACCGCCGCGCAGACCCAGAAGGTGCTCGGCTACGCCATGCCGCGCCCCGAGGCGCCCTTCGAGTGGGCCAATGCCTGGGGCAGCAACGTGTCGGTGCTGCTGGTCTGGGCGGTGGTCGGCTGGTGGGCGCACGGGAGCCGGCGGCAGCGCGTCCTGCTCGCCGTACTGGCCGCCTTGGCCGCGGTCCCCGTCGTCTACTCGCTCAACCGGGGCCTGTGGATCGGGCTCGGTCTGGCCGTCGTCTACCTGATCGTCCGGGTCGGCGGGCGCACCAGGCTCGCGCTGTGCGGGGCGGTGGCCGCGGCGGCGCTGGCGTTCGCGCTCAGCCCGCTGGCCCCGCTCGTCGCGCAGCGGCTCGACCGGCCGCACTCCAACGACATCAGGGCCTTCACCGTCACCGCCACGCTCGCCGCCGCCGCCCACTCGCCGGTGATCGGCTACGGCAACACCCGCAACGCCACCGGCAACGGCCGCACCGTCACCACCGGCCGCACCGGGTGGTGCCCGGGCTGCGGGCATCCGCCGCTCGGCAGCGACGGCCAGCTCTGGCTGCTGCTGATGACGCAGGGGCTCACCGGCGCCGTGCTCTACGTGGCCTTCTTCGTGGGCGCGATCCGCCACTACTGGGCCGACCGCAGCCCCGTCGGGCTGGGCGGGGTGCTGGTGATGGGCCTCGTGCTGCTCTACATGTTCGTCTACGACGGCCTGGTCACCCCGCTCATCCTCTACCTCATCTCCTTCGCCCTCCTGTGGCGCAACACCCGCCGAGGTCCCGCATGAACGACGCCGCCGTCCGTCTCGGCTACCTGGCCGACACCGTCCGGCTGCTCTATCCAGGGCCGGGGTCGCCGCGGGCCTACACCCTGCTGCCGCACGCCGCCGTGCCCCGCCGGCTGGCGCCGCGGCGCTGGTGGCACGTCGGGTCGCCGGTCATGGTGCCCGGCGAGGGGTCGATCGCGGCCCATCTGGGCGAGGTCTTCGGGCGGCCGGTCGAGACCGTCCTGCACGTCCGGCCGGCCCGGCGGGCCAACCGCAAGCCGGTGCTGGAGGTCCGTTCGGGCGGGCGGCTGCTGGCGTACGTGAAGGTGGGCGACACCGCGCGCACCCGGGCGCTGGTCGCCGCCGAGGCGGCGGCCCTGCGCCGGGTCGCCGGGCTCGGCCTGCGCACGGTCGTCGCGCCCGAGGTGCTGCACCTCGGCGACTGGCGCGGCCTCACGGTGCTGGCGGTGTCGCCGCTGCCCGTACGCCGCCGTCGCCGCGCGCCCCGCCCGCTGCTGCTGGCCGCGATCGCGGAGATCGCCGCCACCGGACACGACGCCGGTCATGACGCCCGCCACGACGCCGGTCATGCCACCGGGGCCGCCTGGCACGGGGACTTCGTGCCCTGGAACGTCTGCCCCGCCCCCGGCGGCCGGCTGCTCGTCTGGGACTGGGAGCGCTACGCGACCGGCGTCCCCTACGGCTTCGACGCCCTCCACCACTTCTTCCACCGCGCCCTGCGCCGGCTGCCGCCCGCCGACGCCGCCCGCGCCTGCGTGACGCGGGCGGCGCGCGAGCTCGCCCCGCTCGGCGTGCCGGCGGCCACGGCCCGGCAGAGCGCCCTGCGTTACCTCATCGCCCTGGCCGACCGGCACGCCGCCGACGGCCACGAACCGCTCGGCCCGCCGCACGCCTGGCTCAACCCGGCCGTCGACCACGAGGAGTCGTTCCTATGAGGACCGTGAAGCGGTCGGTCCTGTCGTTGTCGCGGGCGGCGGGCCGGTTGACCGCCGGGGCGCGGCTGCTGCCCGCGTTCATGATCACGGGCGGCCAGCGGTGCGGCACGACGTCGCTCTACCGGGCGCTGGCACAGCACCCGCTGCTGCTCAAGCCGGTGCTGCACAAGGGCGTGCACTACTTCGACGTGGCCTACTGGCGCGGGCCCGCCTGGTACCAGGCGCACTTCCCGCTGCGGGCGGGGGCGGCGCTGCTCACCCACCGCTACGGCGGCCGGGCGCTGGCCTTCGAGTCGTCCCCCTACTACCTGTTCCACCCGCTGGCCGGGGAGCGGATCGCCGCCGACCTGCCCGGGGTCAAGCTCGTCGTGCTCGTCCGCGACCCGGTCGAGCGCGCCTGCTCGGCCCACGCGCACGAGCTGGCCAGGGGGTACGAGACGGAGCCGCGGTTCGAGCGCGCCGTCGAGCTGGAGACGACCCGGCTCGACGGGGCCGAGGAGCTGCTGCGCGCCTCGCCGCACGCCCGGCACCACTCCCACCGCCACCACGCCTACCTCGCCCGCGGCCGGTACGCCGACCAGCTCGACCGGCTCGAGCCGCTGTTCGGCCAGGACCGCATCCTCGTGCTGGACAGCCACCTGTTCTTCGAGCAGCCCGAGCACGTCTACGACCGGGTGCTGGAGTTCCTGGGGGCGCCGCACCTGGGTTATCCGGAGTTCGAGCGCCACAACGGGCGCCCCCGGCCGCACCCGCTGCCCGGCGGGCTGGGGCGGGCGCTGCGCGACCACTTCGAGCCGTACGACGCCCGGCTGACGCGCTGGCTGGGCGCGGAGCCGTCGTGGCGGCGGTGACCCCGGCCCGCCTGGTCGCGGGGCTGCGGCGGCGCGGCGGCGTGGCGCGCGGAGGGGCGGCGGGGCTGGCGGCGGCCGGGGTGTCGGCGGCGGCGCAGTTCGCGCTGGTCGTGGTGGTGACGCGGGCGGTGAGCGCGGCCGAGGCCGGGGCGTTCTTCGCGGCCACCGCCGTGGTGCTCATGGCGGCCGGCGTCGCGAAGCTGGACGCGGGGAACGGGCTGGTGTTCTTCATCGCCCGCGCGAAGGCGGCCGGACATCACGACATTTCCGGATTTATCCGGGCGGCGATCGTTCCGTGCGCGGTGGCGGCCGCCGTGGCCGCCGCGCTGCTGTGGCCGCGCGTGGGGCCGGTGGCGGCGATCGTGCCGGTCGTCGTGCTCGGCGACGTGCTCCTGGCCGCCACCCGCGGCTCCGGCTCGCTGCGGCCCACCGTGCTCCTGGACGGCATGGCGCTGCCCGCCGCGCAGCTCACGCTGGTCGCCGCCGTGGCCCTCGCCGGGCGGCCGGAGTGGCTGCCGCTCGCGTGGGCGCTCCCGTACGTGCCGGTGCTGGTCCTCGCCGCCCTCGCGGTGCGGAGGCGGACGCCGCGCGGCCCCGGCCTGCCCGGGGCCGGGCGTGAGCTGTGGCGCTACACCGCTCCCCGGTCCTTCGCGGGCGCGATCCAGGCCGTCTTCCAGCGGCTGGACGTCGTGGTCGTCGCGCTGCTCGCCGGGCCCGCGCAGGCCGCCGTCTACACCGCCGCCACCCGGTTCAAGGTCGTGGGCCAGCTCGCGAACCAGGGGCTGACCCAGGCCGTGCAGGCCCGGCTGGTGAGCGCGCTGGCGCGGGGCGAGCTGGCACGGGCCAGGGAGCTCTACCAGACGGCGACCGTCTGGCTGGTGCTGCTGACCTGGCCGGTGTGGCTGGCGTACGCGGCGCTGGCCCCGTGGCTGCTCTCGGTGTTCGGGCCCGCGTACGGCACGGCTGCGCCGGTCGCGCTGGTGCTCGCGGGCACCATGATGGTGGCCACGGCCTGCGGGATGGTGGACGTCGTGCTCACCGCCGCCGGGCATACCGGCATGAGCCTGCTCAACCTGCTGGCGGCCGTCGCCTGCACGCTGGTCCTGGACCTGGCGCTGGTGCCCGCGCACGGGGCGCTCGGCGCGGTGGCCGGATGGTCGGGCGGGGTGCTGGTGAAGAACCTGCTGCCGCTGTGGCAGCTCCACCGGCGTTACGGGCTGCGCCCGTTCGGCCGGCACACGCCGGCGGCGCTGCGCCTGCGCACCTGGGCCGCCGCATGAGCGCCGCGCCCGTGCTGGTCACCGGGCTGCCCAGGAGCGGCACGAGCTGGGCGGGCAAGATGCTGGCGGCCGGCGGCGGGCTGGTCTACGTCAACGAGCCGCTCAACCCCCAGCACCCGCCCGGCCGCTGCCCCGGCGTGCTGGCCGCCGAGGTCACCCACCGGTTCCAGTACATCTGCGACGACAACGACCAGGTGTGGCTGCCCGCCTTCCGCGACACGGTCGCGCTGCGCTACCGCTGGGGGGCCGAGCTGCGCGCGAACCACCGCCCGTACGACCTGGCCCGCCTGCTCCGCTACGGCACCGCCTTCGCCCGCGGCCGGCTGACCGGACGCCGCGCGCTGCTCGACGACCCGTTCGCGGTGCTGAGCGCGGGCTGGTTCGCCCGGCGGCTGGGCTGCCGGGTGATCGCGCTGGTGCGCGAGCCGGTGTCGTTCGTGGCGAGCTGGCAGCGGCTCGGCTGGCGCGCCGACCTCCGCGACCTGCTGGACCAGCCGCTGCTCGTCCGCGACCACCCCGAGCTCGCCGCCCTCGACCCCGCGACCGACCGCCTCGCCGCGATCGCCGCCCTCTGGCGGGTCACCCGGACAATCCTGGCCGGCACGCCCGGCATCCTCGTCGTCCCCTACGAGTCCCTGGCCGCCGACCCCCTCACGGGCTTCCGCGAGCTGTACGACCACGCCGACCTGCCCTGGACACCGGCCGCCGCCCGCCGCATCCACCGCGCCTGCACCGGCCCGTCGTCGGCGGGCGGCGCGTTCCGCTGGTCCGGCCTGTCGCGTACGGCCTACCGCCGCATGGACTCCCGCCAGGCGCTCGCCACCGCCACCCGTGGCCTCAGCCAGGAGGACGCCGCCCGAGTCCGCGCACTCACCGCCTGATCAGGCGTGCGGCCAGACTGCGGCCGAGCAGCCGGACCGCGAACGGCAGGTCGTCGATGAGATAACGGCGGGCCAGCCGGCCCGGCTCGGTGGCGAGGCGGAACGCCCACTCCAGGCCCGCCCGCCGCATCCACCACGGCGCCCTCGGCACCATGCCGGCCGCGAACGCGAGCGCCGCCCCGCATCCCAGGAACCACGCCTCCGGCAGGTCGCGCCGCAGCTCGGCGATGAGGAGGTCCTGCCGGGGGAAGCCGAGGCCGACGAAGACCAGCCGAGGGCGGGCCGTCGCGACCCTGCGCCGCACGGCGGCCCGCTGCTCACGGCAGGAGTCGAAGCCGTGCGCGGGCGCGTGCGCGCCGCAGATCCGCAGCCCGGGGAAGGCCCTGACGAGCTCACGGGCGGCCCGCTCGGGAGCGCCGTGCGGGCCGCCGAGCAGGTAGACCGGCCATCCGTGGCGGGCGGCCCGCGCGCTGAGCGCGCGCAGCAGGTCGGCGCCCGCGACCCGCTCCGGCAGCGGCGTGCCCAGCAGCCGCGCCGTCCAGACCAGCGGCATCCCGTCGGCCACCACGAGGTCGGCCGAGGCCACGAGCCGCCCGAGCTCGGGATCGGCGGCGGCGAGGCGGCAGATGTCCACGTTGGGGGTGACGATCCGGCCGCCCCGCCCGGCGGCCAGCCCGGCCGCCACCCGCTCGACGACGTCGTCCTCGCGCACCGGGTCCAGCCCCAGCCCGCCGACCCGGACGCGCTCGGCGGTCACGAGCAGCGTCATATGCCGTGCCCCCGGTCGTGCAGCCGGGACAGCACCGCCGGCGCGGAGACCAGCCCGGCCGCCACCGCGAGCGCGATCGGCGCGCGCGGCTCGGCGGGACGGGAGACGAGGGCGCGGGCGGCCCAGCGCAGGGCCGCGCGCCGGTGGCCCAGCGCGGCGTACCCGAAGGCGAGTTGCCCGTAGACCCGGGCCGCGCCGCGCGGGTCCACGGCCAGCTCGGGGTGCCGGGCGAGCATCCAGTCGAGGCCGGCGATGCGGTCCGCCCAGCGGGCGGAGTAGTGGGAGGAGCCCCAGCGGACCCGGACGAGCGGCCGGTCGACGTAGGCGATCGGGTGGCGCTTGGCGGCGCGCAGGGCGAGGTCCCAGTCTTCGTTCTGGCCGCCGGGCGCGCTCTCGTCGGGGCGCGGGGCGCCGCGCTCGAACAGGAACGTCGAAGAGTGGACCATGACCATGCGGGAGCGTACGAGGTCGGCGGCACGCACGGTGGACGTGCCCGCGAGCCGCGGCACCCGGTGGGAGCCGTGCTCGACCTCGATGCCGCAGCTCGCGAACTCGCCCCCGCCGCGGCGCAGCGCGCGGAGCTGGGCGGCGAGCTTGCCCGGCAGCCACAGGTCGTCGTCGTCGCAGAAGGCGGCCAGGTCGGCGTCGAGGGCGTCGAGGCCGGTGTTGCGGGCGCCGGGCAGGCCGGGCGTGCGCGTGTTGGGGATCACCAGAACCCGCCGCCGCGCGCCGTCGCCCAGCCCGGCGAGCCCCGCGGCGACCTCGGCCACGGAGGCATCGCCGTCCACCACGACGGCCACCGTGAGCGTGCCCCAGTGCGCCTGGCCCAGCACGCTCTCGACGGCCTGGCGCAGCAGGACGGGCCGGTCGCCGCGGGTGGGCACGACCACGCCGACGCACTTCACGCGGCCCCCCGGTAGCCGTAGCGCAGGCGGAGCGGCCAGGTGAGCAGGCTGACCACGCGCCGGTCGCCCCCGGCCATGGCGGTCGCCCACGAGTCGTCGCGCCGCAGCTCGACGCGCCCGACCTTGAAGCGCATGGGGTTGCCCGAGACGGTGTGGGACAGCCCGAGCCAGGCGGTGCGCCCGTCGATGAACGACGGCTCGACGGCTCCGAGCCCCAGCTCGTGCCCGAGCGCGCCGAGCGCGGGCCCGGGGGCGGCCAGCAGGTCCTCGTAGCGGACGGTGGTGACCGGGACGCCGCGCCGTGCGAGCAGCTCCAGCGCGGCGTTCTGGGCCGTCCAGTGCACGGCGGTGCGGGCGGGCCCCCACCGGGTCATCGGCAGGCCGTCCTCGGGCCGCTCGACCGTGCGGCTCCAGGAGTGGGCGACGGCGCGCGGATCGCGCACCACGTGGACGATCCGGACGTCGACGCCGCCGCTCACCAGGCAGCAGGCCAGGGAGGCGTGC
Source organism: Nonomuraea sp. B208 (assembly GCF_057536035.1). Lineage (NCBI taxonomy): Bacteria > Bacillati > Actinomycetota > Actinomycetes > Streptosporangiales > Streptosporangiaceae > Nonomuraea > Nonomuraea sp. B208. Next base: position 1,114,845 of record NZ_BAAJOU010000021.1, on the reverse strand, counting down.
TTGCTGGAGTCGACGACCACCCGGGCTCCGGTGGCGGCGTAGAGACTGCGGTAGATCTCGACGTAGTCGCCGAGGTCGGGATGGGCGATGCGCGGGACGCGACGGGTGCGATCGACCCGCCGGCGCAGCGTGAGCACCCGCTCCGCCAGCCGGGCCGACCATCCTCCGAAGGCGCGCTCCCCCACCTGCCGCCAGAAGGGACAGGCGGGAAAGGGCGCCCCGCACCCGCAGGGCTGGCCCGCGAGCACTCCCCTTTCCCACAGATGCACGACCTCGCCGAGGGCGATCACGCCGGGCAGCTCCCCGAGGAGCCGTTCGAGCAGCGTGGTGCCGCTGCGTCCCAGACCACCGAGGTAGATCACCTGGGTGGCGTGCTCGTGATCGGTCAACGGAGTGGCCTCGCATCAGAACATCGCGCTCAGCGTGGACTCTGAGCGCGGCCTGCGGCGACCCTATCGCTAAGGGTAATCGACCGGTCACGGAACGCCAGAAGATCTACCTTCAGCGCGCGTCGAGCACCATCCCCGCGCCGACCGTGCCGTTGGTGGCCTCGTCGATGAGGATGAAGCCGCCGGTGAGCCGGTTGCGCGCGTAGTCGTCGACGAACAGCGGCTGCGTGACCCGCAGCGACACCCGGCCGATCTCGTTGAGGCCGAGCGAGGTCGCCTCCTCGTCGCGATGCAGGGTGTTGACGTCGAGCCGGTAGTGCAGGTCGCGCACGAGCGCCCGCGCCGTACGGGTGGTGTGCTTGATCGTCAGTTTGGACCGCGGGGTCAGCTTGACGCCGTCGGCCATCCAGCAGACCATCGCCTCCAGCTCCTGCGCGGCGGCCGGCTGGTTGTTGGGCCGGGCGATCATGTCGCCGCGCGAGATGTCGAGGTCGTCCTCGAAGCGCAGCGTCACCGACATGGGCGGGAACGCCTCCTCCACCGGACCGTCGAAGGTGTCGATGGAGGCGATGCGGGTGCTCAGCCCGGAGGGCAGGTGCACGACCTCGTCGCCGGGCTTGAGCACGCCGCCCGCGACCTGCCCGGCGTAGCCCCGGTAGTCGTGGAAGGCGTGGTCGGTGGCCCGCTGGGGGCGGATGACGTACTGGACGGGGAAGCGCACGTCGGTCAGGTTGCGGTCGGAGGCGATGTGCACGTTCTCCAGGTGGTGCAGCAGCGAGGTGCCGAGGTACCAGGGCATGTTCTCGCTGCGCGAGACGACGTTGTCGCCGTTGAGCGCGGAGATCGGGATGAAGGTCAGGTCGGAGACGTTGAGCTTGGAGGCGAACGCCGTGAACTCCTCCCTGATCTCCTCGAAGCGCTCCTGCGCGTAGTCGACGAGGTCCATCTTGTTGACCGCCAGCACCAGGTGGGGCACCCGCAGCAGCGAGGTCAGGAACGCGTGCCGCCGCGACTGCTCCAGCACGCCCTTGCGGGCGTCGATGAGGATGATCGCCAGGTCGGCGGTGGAGGCGCCGGTGACCATGTTGCGGGTGTACTGGATGTGGCCTGGGGTGTCCGCGATGATGAACTTGCGGCGCGGCGTGGCGAAGTAGCGGTAGGCGACGTCGATGGTGATGCCCTGCTCGCGCTCGGCGCGCAGGCCGTCGGTGAGCAGCGACAGGTCGGTGTACTCGGTGCCGCGGTCGCGGGAGGTGCGTTCGACGGCTTCGAGCTGGTCCTCGAAGATCGCCTTGGAGTCGAACAGCAGGCGTCCGATGAGGGTGGACTTGCCGTCGTCGACGCTTCCCGCCGTGGCAAAGCGCAGAATGTCCATTTAGAAGTAGCCCTCTCGCTTGCGGTCCTCCATCGCGGCCTCGGACGCGCGGTCGTCGGCCCTGGTGGCCCCGCGCTCGGTGATCCGGGTGGCCGCGATCTCCTCGATGATCTCCTCGACCGTGGCGGCCTGGGACTGCACGGCCCCGGTGCAGGTCATGTCACCCACGGTGCGGTAGCGCACCACCACCTCGAACAGGGGCTCGTCCTCGCCGCGCTGGACCACCTCGGAGTCGGGCAGCAGCATGCCGTCGCGCTCGAACACCTTGCGCGTGTGGGCGAAGTAGATGGAGGGGATCTCGATGCCCTCGCGCCGGATGTAGTCCCAGACGTCCAGCTCGGTCCAGTTGGACAGCGGGAAGACGCGGATGTGCTCGCCCTTGCGGATGCGCGCGTTGTAGAGGTTCCACAGCTCGGGGCGCTGGTTCTTCGGGTCCCACTGGCCGAAGTCGTCGCGGAAGGAGAACACCCGCTCCTTGGCGCGGGCCTTCTCCTCGTCGCGGCGGGCGCCGCCGAAGACCGCGTCGAACTCGTGCTCCTCGATCGCGTCGAGCAGCGTGGTGGTCTGCAGGCGGTTGCGCGAGGCGCGCCGCCCGGTGTCCTCCACGACCCTGCCCTGGTCGATCGAGTCCTGCACGCTGGCCACGATGAGCCGCGCGCCGAGCTCGCCGGCGCGGCGGTCGCGGAAGTCGATGACCTCGTCGAAGTTGTGGCCCGTGTCGACGTGCATGAGCGGGAACGGGATGGCCGCGGGCCAGAACGCCTTCTCCGCGATGCGGAGCATGACGATGGAGTCCTTGCCGCCGGAGAAGAGCAGACAGGGGCGCTCGAACTCGGCCGCCACCTCGCGCATGATGTGGATCGCTTCGGCTTCGAGCACGTCGAGCTGCGACGTTGTGTAGTCGCGCTGCAGCATGGGAGCTTCCTCCGGCGGTTTAGCGGTGCAGGTCCCGAATCCCGGCGAGCAGGGATGCCGCCAGCTCCGGTAGGGAAACCAGAATATCTGGTAGTGAGGGGTCGGCTTGGTTGTAGGCCAGCTCGGCGCCGTCCACGCGGCTCGTGTGGGCCCCGGCGGCCTGCGCCACGGCGACCGGCGCGGCGGAGTCCCATTCGTACTGGCCGCCGGCGTGCACGTACGCCTCCACCTCGCCGGTCAGCACGGCGGAGATCTTGGCCCCGGCCGAGCCGATCGGCACCAGGTCGGCGCCGACGAGGTAGGCGAGCTTCTGGACGAACTCCGGCGGGCGGGTGCGGCTGACCGCGATGCGAAAGCGCCCGCCGCCGGACGACGGCAGCTTGGGCGGCTCTGCGGTGGTGAGCGTACGGCCCTGCGCGGGCAGCGCCACGGCGCCCGCCGTGAGCCGGCCGCGCTCCCAGAGCGCCACGTGCACGGCCCAGTCGGCGCGCCCCTCCTCGGAGAACTCGCGGGTGCCGTCGAGCGGGTCGACGATCCACACCCGCTCGGCGGACAGGCGGCGCGGGTCGAGCCGCTCCTCGCGGGTGGCCTCCTCCGACAGGACGCTGTCGCTCGGCCGCAGCCGGGCCAGCGCCTCCATGAGGAAGACGTGGGAGCTCCGGTCGCCCTCGGCCTTCAGCGCGGCCGCGTCGTCGAAGCCCATGCGCCGGCGAACCTGCAGCAGCCTCTCGCCTGCTTCGTTCGCCAGGTCGGCGGCGACGGCGTGGTCGTCGCGAATCGTCATCAATATGCTCCTTGCCCGCGGGCGACGGCCGACCAGGTTTTCCACAGGATCTGCAGGTCCAGGGTGAGGGACCAGTTCTCCACGTAACGCAGGTCCAGCCGGACCGATTCCTCCCACGATAGGTCAGATCTACCACTTACCTGCCACAGCCCCGTCAGGCCGGGCCTGACGAGTAGCCGCCGTCGTACGTCGTCACCATAACGCGCCACCTCCTCGGGCAGCGGAGGGCGCGGCCCGACGAGCGACATGTGGCCGAGCACGACGTTGATGAGCTGCGGCAGCTCGTCGAGCGAGTGGCGGCGCATCCGGACGCCGAACGGCGTCACCCGCGGATCGTTGCGGACCTTGAACAGCAGTCCCTCGCGGTCGCTCACCAGCGTGATCTTCTGCTGCTCGGCCCCCCGCCGCATGGTGCGGAACTTCAGGATCGTGAACAGCCGCCCGCCGCGGCCCACCCGGGTCTGCCGGAACAGCGCGGGACCCGGGCTGGTGGCCCGGACCGCGATCGCGAGACCGGCCATCAGCGGGGCCAGCAGCACCAGCAGGGCCGCGGCCACCACGCGGTCGAAGACGTTCTTGAGCAGTTGCCGCAACCCCGCCAGCTCGGGATGCTCGACGTGCAGCAGGGGCAGCCCGGCGGCCGGGCGGATCGTGGTGCGCGGCCCGGCGACGTCCATGAGCGCGGGGGCGACGACCAGCTCGGTGCGGGTGCGCTCCAGCCGCCAGGCCAGCCTGCGCAGCGCCTCGCCGTCCATCTCGGGGCAGGCCAGCACGGCCACGGTGTCGGCGTCGAACTGGTCGACCGCGATCGGCACGTCGCTGAGGTCGCCGGCCACCGGCACCTCGGCCACCAGCTCGCCCGGCACGCCCTCGGGCAGGCAGGCGGCCACCACGTGGAGGCCGTGGTAGGACTCGGCGCGGAACAGCGCGACCAGCTCGGCGACGGACGCGGCGTGCCCGACGGCGACCACCTTGCGCATGCAGCCGCCGCTCGCGCGGGACCGGTGCAGGCCGCGGCGCAGGGCGTACCTGAAGACGAGGGAGAACAGGGTGACCAGGGGCAGCGCGAGCACCACGTAACCGCGGGCGACGTCGGTCTTGGTCGCGTAGGAGCCGATGGCGGTGCCGGCGGTGAGGGTGAGGCCGGACTGCAGGACGCGGCGGAACTCCTCGGAGCCGACGCCGACCATGCGCGGCTCGTACGCCCGGTGCAGCGCCACCGCGAGCGTCCAGACGACCGGCAGCGCGAGGCTCACCAGCACGTACGGCACCACATAGGGCGTGAACCCGCCGAACCGCACCCCGAACGCCACCCCGGCCCCGATGCCCGCGCCGCACAGATCGGCGACCACGGCCTTGATCCGATAGGCGTGCACCCAGCTCGGCTCGCGCGGGCCGCCCCGCCGCGAGACGACGTGACCGGAGCCGACGGTCATGAGGCTCTCATCATGGCCGCGCAACGCACTGTCCTCCGGGTGACCATTCTGCAACGGACAGTCACAGATGGTAGCGGTGCGGAGGACGCCGGACCGGCGAACGACCCTATGCGGGGATCAGCGAGGAGGGCCGGAAATGTGCAGATCAGCCCGATGGAACTCGTTCTGGGTGGCCTCCAGGCCGTGGGTCATGAGCGACTCCACGACGTCGGCCGCCCGGTCCACCAGGAAGGGCAGGTCCTTGCGCTCAACGGTGGCGAAGTCCTTCAGCACGAAGGCGGCGGGGTCCATGCGGCCGGGCGGGCGCCCGATGCCGAAGCGCACCCGCAGGTAGTCGCGGGTGCCGAGCACCTTCGTGATCGACTTCAGGCCGTTGTGGCCGTTGTCGCCACCGCCCAGCTTGGCGCGCAGCGCGCCGTAGGGGACGTCCAGCTCGTCGTGGACGACGATCAGCCGCTCGGGGCCGATCTTGTAGAAGTCGGACAGCGCCTTGACCGGCCCGCCGGACAGGTTCATGTACGTCAGCGGCTTGGCCAGGATGGCGGCGCGGGTCTCGCACACCTCGGACCGGCTCTTGTGCGCCTTGAACCGCGCGCCCGCCCGGGCGGCCAGCTCGTCGAGCACCATGAAGCCGGCGTTGTGCCGGTTGCCCGCGTATTCGGGCCCCGGGTTGCCCAGGCCGGCGATCAGCCAGCGGTCCATTTGCACCCCTTTACGCGCGGAAACGGGGCGGCTCGAAGGAAGCCGCCCCGTTTCACGACGGAAACCGTTACTCGGCGGCGGTGGCCTCGGCGCTCTCGCCCTCGGCGGCGGCCTCGGCCGTCTCACCCTCGGCAGCCTCGCCCTCGGCCTCCTCGGCGGCCTCGGTCGGCTTGGCGATGACCTGGACGACGACCGTCTCGGCGTCGGTGGCGAGGGAGGAGCCCTCCGGCAGCTTGAGCTCGCCGGCGGTGACGGAGGCGCCGACCTCCAGGCCCTCGACGTCGACCTCGACGCCGGTCGGGATGTTGGTGGCCTCGGCCTCGACCGGGACGGCGGTGAGCTGCAGGTCGAGCAGGCCCTCGCTGTTGACGTCGCCGACGGTGGTGACCGGGATCTCGACGGTCACCTTCTCGCCGCGCTTGACCAGCAGCAGGTCGACGTGCTCGACGAAGCCCTTGATCGGGTCACGCTGGACGCCCTTGGGCAGCGCGAGCTCGTCGACGCCGTCGCCCTTGAGCCGGATGAGCACGTTGGGCGTGCGGAGCGCGAGCAGGACCTCGTGGCCCGGCAGGGTGAGGTGCTTGGGCTCGATGCCGTGCCCGTAGAGAACGGCGGGCACCTTGTCGGAGCGGCGGATCTTGCGGGCAGCGCCCTTGCCGAACGTGGTGCGGGGCTCTGCGGCGATACGTACTTCGGACACGACATCTCCTAGGGATGCGGTGGGGAATCGGTCGTCGGCGCTCTCCCTCACCCGCCCTAGCGGAAGGCGTTACGAGCGCAACCGGTTCAGTTTATAGGGCTCAGGTGTCACCCTCGAACAGGCTCGTGACCGAGCCGTCCTTGAAGACCTCCGTGATGGCCCTCGCGATCAGCGGGGCGATGGACAGCACCGTCAGCTTGTCGAACCTGGCGGCCTGCGACAACGGCAGCGTGTTGGTGACGATGACCTCGCTGATGCGGGAGTTCTTCAGCCGGTCGACGGCGGGGTCGGAGAAGACCGCGTGGGTGGCCGCGACGATCACGTTGGTGGCGCCCTGCTCGTAGAGGGCGTCGGCGGCCTTGCAGATGGTGCCCGCGGTGTCGATCATGTCGTCGATGAGCACGCAGGTGCGCCCGCGTACGCGGCCGACGACCTCGCTGACCTTGACCTGGTTGGCCACGTCGAGGTCGCGGCGCTTGTGGATGAACGCGAGCGGCGTGCCGAGCGTGTCGGCCCAGCGCTCCGACAGCCGCACCCGGCCGGTGTCGGGCGAGACGATGGTGGTGTTGTCGAGGTCGAGCTTGTTCTTGAGGTAGTTCTCCAGGACCGGCATGGCGAACAGGTGGTCCACCGGGCCGTCGAAGAAGCCCTGGATCTGCGAGGTGTGCAGGTCGATCGACATGAGCCGGTCGGCACCCGCGGTCTTGAACATGTCGGCGATGAGACGGGCGGTGATCGGCTCGCGACCGCGGCCCTTCTTGTCCTGGCGGGCGTAGCCGTAGAAGGGCATGACCACGGTGATGCGCTTGGCGGAGGCGCGCTTGAGCGCGTCCACCATGATCAGCTGCTCCATGATCCACTGGTTGATCGGGACGGTGTGGCTCTGGATCACGAAGGCGTCGCAGCCGCGCACCGACTCCAGGTAGCGGGCGTAGATCTCGCCGTTGGCGAAGTCGATGAGTTTGGTGGGGGTGAGGGAGACGCCCACGTGCCGGGCGATCTCCTCGGCCAGCTCCGGGTGTGCCCGGCCGGAGAAGAGCATGAGGTTCTTCTCGCCGGGCGATTTGATGCTGGTCACTGCTGATTCTCCTGCTGCTCTCGCTCCGCCAGCGCACGCTCGGCGGCCGCGGCCGACTTGGTGCCCGCGCGCCTGCGCAAGACCCATTTCTCGATGTTGCGCTGACGCGCTCGCGCCACCCCGATGGCACCGGGGGGAACGTCGTCGATGATCACCGAGCCCGCCGCTGTGTAGGCGCCGTCGCCGACGGTCACCGGGGCGACGAGCATGGTGTCGCAGCCGACGAAGGCGCCGTCGCGCACGGTGGTGTGGCTCTTGTTGACCCCGTCGTAGTTGACGAAGACGGTGGACGCGCCGATGTTGGCGTCGTCGCCGATCGTGGCGTCGCCGGCGTAGGTGAGGTGCGGCACCTTGGAACGTTCGCCGACGGTGGCGTTCTTCATCTCGACGAAGGTGCCGGCCTTGGCCTTGTGCTTGAGCACGGTGCCGGGCCGCAGATAGGCGTAGGGGCCGACGCTGGCCTCGGGGCCGATGTCGGCGTGGTCGCAGACGGCGTTGCGGACGACCGCCCGCTCGCCGACGCGGGTGCCGGTGAGCGTGGTGGCGGGGCCGACCTCGGCGCCGGCCTCGATGACGGTCTCGCCGTGGAGCTGGGTGCCGGGGTGGATGACGGCGTCGGGCGCGATCCGCACGCCGACGTCGATCCAGGTGCTGTCGGGGTCGATGATGGTGACCCCGGCGCGCATGTGGTCCTCGAGCAGGCGCCGGTTGAGCACCTTGCGGGCGGCGGAGAGCTGCACCCGGTCGTTGACGCCCTCGACCTCGACGTGGTCGCCTGCGGCGCAGGCGCCGACCCGGTGGCCGTCGCCGCGCAGGATGGCGAGGACGTCGGTGAGGTATTCCTCGCCCTGGGCGTTGTCGGTGGACACGCGCTTGACGGCGTCGGCGAGCAGCTCGCCGTCGAAGGCGTAGATGCCGGAGTTCATTTCCCTGATCGCCCGCTGCTCGGGCGTGGCGTCCTTCTCCTCGACGATCTCCAGGACCGCCCCGGACCCGTCGCGGATGATCCGTCCGTAGCCGGTCGGGTCGGGCACCTCGGCGGTGAGCACGGTGACCGCGTTGCCGTCGGCGGCGTGCCGTTCGAGCAGCGCGGCGAGGGTCTGGGTGCGCAGGAGGGGCACGTCGCCGTAGGTGACGAGGACCGTGCCGGGGATCGTGCCCAGCTCCTCCAGCACGGTGCGTACGGCGTGGCCGGTGCCCCGCTGCTCACGCTGGACGACGGCGCGGGCGTCGGGGCTGTGGGCCGCCAGATGGCCGCCGACCTGCTCCAGCGCGTGGCCGATGACGACGACGAGCCGCTCGGGATCGAGCTCGCGGGCGGCGGTGAGCATGTGGTCGACCAACGCGCGGCCGCACAGCTCGTGCAGGACTTTCGGGGTCTGGCTCTTCATCCGGGTGCCCTCGCCGGCGGCGAGGACGATCACGGCTGCCGGGCGCGGCACACTCACGGACTGAGGCTCCCTGTGACTGGACGATCAGGGCCATTGGTACGGCTCCTCTATGACTACCGCACCGCTACCCTCCCGACACCGTGAGGATACCTGCCCGACCCCCGGACAATCGCGCCGGGTCTGGCCTCAAAGCTCCCGGAAGAGGACTCGAACCCCTACAAAGTGGACCAAAACCACTTGTCCTGCCGATTAGACGATCCGGGACAGATCGGACACGTGGCGTCCGACACATCCCTACGATACCGAGCCCTGGCCCGGTCCCGCGCCGGGATTGACCATCCGCGCAGGTGCCAGGGTCGCTTCTTATAACAGAACGCGCCAACCGCCACAAGCGATGATTCCCACCCACCTTACGGGGAAGAGCGTCACATCTCCGCAATCCGCGGCACAGGACTTCCTAACCTACGATGGCGTAGGTTACGGTTGCGTAGCCCGGACAATCATCCTCATACGTGCTGTTGGAGGTCGCCCATGACCGTTCTCGCCGAACGTTCCCCCGCACCCAAGCCGGACTTCGAACCCGAGCCGAAATCCCGCGCCGAACTCGTCACCTTCGGCCTGGTCGTCGGGCTCCCCCTCGTCGCGGTCGCCGCGGCCGTTCCGTTCGCCTGGGGATGGGGTCTCGGCTGGACGGACATCGCCATCGCCTTCGTCTTCTACGTCGTCTCCGGCCTCGGCGTCACCGTGGGCCTGCACCGCTACTTCACGCACGGCTCGTTCAAGGCCAAGCGGCCGCTGAAGATCGCCCTCGGCATCGCCGGCAGCCTGTCGCTGGAGATGTCCGTGCTCGACTGGGTGGCCACCCACCGCAAGCACCACAAGTTCTCCGACAAGGAGGGCGACCCGCACTCGCCGTGGCGCTTCGGTCCGGGCTTCAAGAACATGGCCAAGGGACTGCTCTACGCCCACATGGGCTGGCTGTTCGAGAGCGAGCGCACGAACCGCGAGAAGTACGCCCCGGACCTGTGCAAGGACCCGGACGTGATGAAGCTGCACAAGTGGTTCGGCCCGATCGCCCTCACCTCGATCCTGCTGCCCGCGGTGCTGGGCGGCCTCTTCACCTGGTCCTGGCAGGGCGCGGTGACCGCGTTCTTCTGGGGCTCCCTGATCCGCATCGGCCTGCTGCACCACGTGACCTGGTCCATCAACTCCATCTGCCACGTCTTCGGCGAGGAGGACTTCCAGACGCGCGACAAGTCCCGCAACGTGTGGTGGCTGGCCATCCCGTCCTTCGGCGAGTCCTGGCACAACCTGCACCACTCCGACCCGACCTGCGCCCGCCACGGCGCGCTCAAGGGCCAGATCGACCTGAGCGCCGGCCTGATCCGGATCTTCGAGCGGTTCGGCTGGGTCCACGACGTGCGCTGGCCGACCCCCGAGCGCCTGGCGGCGAAGCGGGTTGCCTGACGAGAAAGATCCGATGAGCGGCCACGGGAGCGTGGCCGTCATTATGGAACCTGTGACCGAACCCCGATCTCGCAGGCGCATGTCCGGTAGCGAGCGACGAGAGCAGCTGATCCGCATCAGCCGCACGCTCTTCGCCGAGAAGGGGTTCGACGGGACCTCTATCGAGGAGATCGCGGCCACCGCGCAGGTGTCCAAGCCCGTCGTGTACGAGCACTTCGGCGGCAAGGAAGGCGTCTACGCGGTGGTCGTCGACCGTGAGATGCAGAAGCTGCTCACGATGATCACCGAGGCGCTGGCCGCCTCCCACTCCCTGATCAAGGTGGAACGGGCCGCGCTCGCGCTGCTCCAGTACATCGAGGAGAGCAGCGAAGGCTTCCGCATCCTGGTCCGCGACTCGCACGCCGCCTCGGGCACCGGCACCTTCGCGAGCCTGATCAGCGAGATCGCCAGCCAGGTCGAGGACGTGCTCGCCGACGAGTTCGCGGCGAGGGGCTACGACCCCAAGTCCGCCCCCATGTACGCCCAGATGCTGGTCGGCATGGTCGCGCTCACCGGGCAGTGGTGGCTCGACGTGCGCAAGCCGGGCCGCGAGGAGGTCGCGGCCCACCTGGTCAACCTGGCCTGGAACGGTCTGAGGGGCCTCAACCCCCACCCGGCCATCAGCGCCGTCAGCCAAGCCCGCGCCGCCGCCCCGCCCAAGCCCCGCCCGAGCAGCGAGAAGGAGCTGCGCGAGCTGGAGAAGGCCCGCGAGCGCGAGCTGAAGGAGGCCGAGAAGGTCCGCCAGCGCGAGCTGAAAGAGGCCGAGAAGGCCCGGGTCCGCGAGCTGAAGGAACGCGAGCGGCTGCTCAAGGAGGCGGAGAAGGCGCGCGAGCGCGAGGAGAAGATCCGCCAGCGGGAGGCCAAGCTCGCCGAGCGGGCCGCGCGCCTCGAACAGGTGGATCAGTCCGAGTGACGGGTTGAACAGAACGGCGGCCCTGCGTGACCATAGAAGGGAGAGGGGCGCTGATCAGCGAGAACGAGCGTTGCGGTGCCGTTAACGTGATGTTCAACCAAACGGGGCAATATACGCCATATGTCCGCAGAACCGGTGTCTCCTGCCAACGATCTGCCGCTGCCGCAGGAGCGCTTCCTCAACCGGGAGGAGAGCTGGCTCCAGTTCAATGAGCGCGTGCTCGAACTGGCCGAGGACTCCACTCTCCCCCTGCTGGAGCGGGTGCGCTTCCTCGCCATCTTCGCCAGCAACCTGGACGAGTTCTTCCGGGTCCGGATCGCCGGGCTCAAACGGCGCATGGCCACCGGACTGCTGCTGCGGACCAAGAGCGGGCTCAAACCACGCGACGAGCTGGTACGCCTCGCCGGCGTCGCCGACGCGCTGGCCCGGCGGCACGCCGCCGTCTTCCATGACAAGATCTGCCCGCAGCTCGCCGGCGAGGGCATCGAGATCGTCCGCTGGGACGACCTCGACCGCGAGGAGCGCACCGAGCTGCGCAAGCTGTTCAGGGAGCGCATCCGGCCGGTGCTGACGCCGCTGGCGGTGGACCCGGCGCACCCGTTCCCGTACATCTCGGGCCTCAGCCTCAACCTGGCCGTCCTGGTCCGCAACCCGGCCACCGACCACACGGTCTTCGCCCGGGTCAAGGTGCCCTCGCAGCTCCCCCGGTTCATCCTGGCGTCGAAGGACCGTTTCGTCCCGCTGGAAGACGTCATCGCGGCCCACCTGGGCCAGCTCTTCAAGGGCATGGAGATCCTCCAGCACCACGTCTTCCGCGTCACCAGGAACGAGGACCTCGACGTCGACGAGGACGTCACCGAGAACCTCATGCAGGCCCTGGAGAAGGAGCTGCTCAAGCGGCGCTTCGGCCCGCCGGTGCGGCTGGAGGTCGAGGAGACGATCACGCCGGAGGTGCTGGCGCCGCTCGTGGAGGAGCTGGAGCTGGCTCCGCACGAGATCTACCGGCTGCCGGGGCCGCTCGACCTGTCGGGCCTGCACGCCATCGCCGACCTGGAGCGCGGCGAGCTCAGCTACCGCCCGTTCGTGCCGGCCGAGGCCATCAGCGCCGAGGACGACATCTTCACCACGCTGCGCGAGCGCGACGTGCTGCTGCACCACCCGTACGACTCCTTCGCCACGAGCGTCCAGCGCTTCATCGAGGTGGCCGCCGCCGACCCGCGCGTTCTGGCGATCAAGCAGACCCTCTATCGCACCAGCGGCGAGTCCCCCATCGTCGACGCGCTCATCGACGCGGCCGAGGCGGGCAAGCAGGTCGTGGTGGTCGTGGAGATCAAGGCCAGGTTCGACGAGCACGCCAACATCTCCTGGGCGCGCAAGCTGGAGCGGGCCGGCTGCCACGTCGTCTACGGCGTGGTCGGCCTGAAGACCCACTGCAAGCTGGCCCTCGTCGTCCGCCAGGAGCCCTCGGGCGAGCTGCGCCGCTACTGCCACATCGGCACCGGCAACTACAACCCCAAGACCGCCCGCCAGTACGAGGACTTCGGCCTGCTCACCGCGGACCCGCTGGTCGGCGAGGACGTCACCGACCTGTTCATCCACCTGACCGGCTACTCCAACCACTCCGCCTACCGCCGCCTGCTCGTCGCCCCCCACTCGATGCGCAGCGGCCTGGTGGCCAGGATCGAGCGGGAGATCGCCCACCAGCAGGCCGGGCGGCCCGCCCGCGTCCGGATCAAGACCAACTCGCTGGTCGACGAGCCGATCATCGACGCCCTCTACCGGGCCTCGCGGGCCGGCGTGCCGGTCGACCTGTGGGTACGCGGCATCTGCGCGCTCCGCCCGGGAATCCCCGGCCTGTCGGAGAACATCCGCGTCCGGTCGGTCCTGGGGCGGTTCCTGGAGCACTCCCGCGTCTACGAGTTCGGCCTCGGGCGGCGGCCGGAGATCTGGATCGGCAGCGCCGACCTCATGCGCCGCAACCTCGACCGCCGCGTCGAGGCCCTGGTCAAGGTGACCTCGCAGCAGCACAAGGCGTACCTCGTCGAGCTGATGGACCTCGCCATGGCCGAGACGACGAGCACGTGGTGGCTGGGCTCCGACGGCTCCTGGACCCGCCATCCCGGCGAGGACCTCCAGACCCATCTCATCAGCACCCGGCGATGGAGGACCGTTGACGACGACTGACCTGCTCCGGGCCGCCGGAGCCGTGGTCTGGCGGGGGCCGGCGAGCCGTCCCGAGGTGGCCGTCATCCACCGCCCCGCCTACGACGACTGGACCCTTCCCAAGGGCAAGCTCGAACCCGGCGAGCACGTCGTCGCCGCCGCGCTGCGCGAGGTGCGCGAGGAGACCGGCCTCACGGTCGCGCTCGGCCGCGCCCTGCCGCCCGTCCACTACCTCGTACGCGGCCGGCTCAAGCGGGTCGACTACTGGGTCGCGCGGGTGGTCGCCGACGACGGCTTCACGCCCGGCGAGGAGGTCGACGAGCTGCGCTGGCTGCCGCCGGAGCGAGCCGCGGCGCTGCTGACGTTCGGGTGGGACGCCGGGCTGGTGCGCCGTCTGGCCGGCGCGCCGCTGGAGACCGTGCCGCTCGTGCTCGTCCGGCACGCCACGGCCGGCTCCCGCGCCGAGTGGGACGGCGACGACGAGCGCCGCCCGCTCGACGCCGGCGGGCGGGCCCAGGCCGCCGTCCTGGCCACCGCGCTGCCCGCCTACCGGCCCGAGCTGCTGATGAGCTCGCCGAGCGCGCGCTGCGTGCAGACGCTGGAGCCGTACGGCGGCGAGATCCTGCTGGACCCGCTGCTCAGCGAGGAGGGCCAGGACCTGCGCAAGACGCCCGTCCTGGTGCGCGAGATCACCGTCCCGGCGGTCGTGTGCAGCCACGGCAAGGTGCTGCCCGGGCTGCTCCACGCCCTCACCGGCAAGGAGATCAACCTGCGCAAGGGCGCGTTCGCCGTGCTGCACCGGGCGGGCGACCAGGTCGTCGGCGTCGAACGCCACCGGGTCACAGCAGCTTCGCCACCGCCTTGACCGTCTCCGCCCACACCCCGGGGAAGTCGGCGTGCGCCCGCGCGGCGAGGTCGCGTTCGATCCCGACGAGCAGGCCGTAGGTGAAGGTGTCCTCGCCCGCCCGCCTGGCGCGCTCCGCCTCCTCGGTCAGCGTCTCCTGCGCGACCACGCCGTCCTGGTGCGCCCCCAGCACCTCCTGGATGTCCTCGGCCCGCTCGGCGAGCTTGGCCATGCCCTTGCCGAGGGTGGGCCGGAGCGCTTCGGCGGTGTAACGGGCGCGTTTGGCCGCCTTGCGCACGTCGTGCATGGCGATCTCGCGGCGCTCCGGGTCCTCGACGGCCTGGGCCCTGTCGTACGCCTTGGTCACCCGGCTCCAGTTGTCCGCCGCGATGACGGCGAGCCGCTCCTTCGCGGGCTTGGGCGCGGCCTTGCCGAGACTCGGGCCGGCGAGCAGCGCGTCGAGGGCGTTCAGCAACGCGTAGTAGCGCTCGCCGCTGAGGGCGTCCTTGATCCGCTCGTACGCGTCCCGCTCGCGGGCGAGCAGGTCGGCGCCGAGGCGCTCCCGGACGGGGCCGACGATCAGCCCGGACGGCAGCCCGGCCAGCCGCTCGCCGAACCTGGCCCTCATGACCTCCAGGTCGCGGGCCTCGCCGAGCACGGTGCCCAGCCACCGCAGCTCGTCCTGGACCTGCTCGGTGCCGTTCACCACGGTCCTGAACGCCTTCAGCGCGCTGCGCAGCCGCCGGGAGGCCACGCGCATCTGGTGGACGGCGTCGTCCTCGGCGCGGCGTACGCGGGGGTCCTGGGAGAGAAGGGCGTTCACCTGGCCGGCGAGGTAGGCGAGCACGACCTCGCCCGCCGAGCCGGGCTCGCAGCTGGCCAGGGGCGGCGGGGCCGGCTGGAGCACCTTCGCGAGCTTGCTGGCGGCCCCGGACGGCTCGGCGCCGGCCTTCCTCAGCCGCTTGCCGACCTTGGCCAGCAGCGCCCCCCGGCTCTCGTCGATCAGCTCGGCCTCGACCTCGCGCCAGCGTACGACCCGGCCGCCCTCGCGGCGGTCGGTGGCCTTGACGCGGTCGTCGGCGACCTCCAGCAGCCTGGTCCCGTCGTCGTGCAGGACGGTGACGCTCCTGCGGGTGTCCAGCTCGGCGACCACCTCCAGCTCGGCGCCGCGGGTGTAGGCGCGGACCAGCTCGGCCAGCTCCGGGGGGACCGTCCTGGTGCTCCGGGTGAGCGGCACGGCGATCTCCTGCCGCACGCCCTTGGCCTTGGGCAGCTTGAGATGCCAGCCGGCGTCGTCGCCGCCCCTTCGCCGTCGGAGCGTCACGCCTCTGGCGGCCAGCCGCAGGTCGGGTGTGTCGTAGTAGAGCGCGACGAGCTGGTAGCTCTTCGGCCCGGTGACGCCGGTGGCGAGGTCGTCCAGGTCGGGAAGCGCGTAGTCGTACGGAACGTCGAACTTGTCCTCGATCTCGATGCCCACTACACCTCACAAAGTCCGATTTCGGACGATTCTGCCACCTCAAGGTGAACTCACCGGGGTTGCAGCAGCTCGATCCTGTTCCCGACCGGATCGGTGACGTAGACCCGGCGGTGGCCGGGCAGGAGGTCGTCGGGCACGGCCCCGGGGATCGCGGCGGCCAGGGCGTTCACGTCGTCCACCAGGAAGGCGGGATGCGCCTTGCGCGCCGGCCGGAAGTCCGGCTCGACGCCCAGGTGCACCTCCACGCCCTCGCCCCTGAACCAGACGCCGCCACGGGCGGCCAGCTCCGGCGGCTTGGGCACCTCGCGCAGTCCGAGCACCCCCGCGTAGAACTCCCTGAGCAGCGGCTCGCTGCCGGCCGGCGCGGCCAGCTGGACGTGGTGCAGCCCGGTGATCATTTCTGGGCCACCACGAAGACGCGGCGGAACGGGAACGGCGTGCCGTACCTCTTCGCCGGATAGGCCTGCGCCAGCAGCTCGCCGAGGTCGGCCTTGAAGCGCCGCTGGTCGCCGTGGTCCAGCCGGTCGAGGATCGGGCGCAGGGCCGTGCCCGACACCCAGTCCAGCACGGGGTTCTCGCCCTTCAGCACGTGCACGTACGTCGTCTCCCAGGCGTCCACCTGGGTGCCGCCCTGGTTGAGCAGGTCGCAGTAGCCGAGGGCGTCGTCCACCTCGGAGAGCCGCTGGTAGCCGCCGAGCTTGTCCGACCAGGTGCGGGAGGCGCACAGCTCCCGAATGGCGACGTGGCTCGGTGCGTCGTGGTTGCCCGGCACCTGGAACGCCAGCCAGCCGCCCGCGGCCAGCGACTCCATCCAGTGTTCGAGCACCGAGCGGTGGTCGGGCACCCACTGGAGGAGGGCGTTCGAGACGATCACGTCCACGGGCCGGTCGGGCCGCCAGGTCTCGGCGTCGGCGACGGCGAAGTGCACGGACGTGCCGAGGCCGCGCGCCTTGGTGATCATGGCGGGCGAGGAGTCGAACCCTTCGACGGTCGCCCTCGGCCAGCGGGTGGCCAGGTCTGCGGTGAGTTCGCCGCTGCCGCAGCCGGCGTCCACGACATAATCGGGGTCGACCGCCCCCACCCTGGAGATGAGCTCGATGAACGGCCGGGAACGCTCGTCGGCGTACACCGCGTAGGTCACCGGGTCCCAGATATCTCTCGACATGAAGATAATTGATATCGAGAGAGATATCTCGATGTCAAGACAGTACACTTGTGTGTCATGACGGAGGAAGCTAGAGACGAGGTCGATCGCCTCGTCGCCGCTTGGCGGACGGAGCGCCCCGACCTCGACGTCGAGCCGCTCCAGGTGCTCTCCAGAGTGTCACGTCTCGCCAAGCATCTCGATCGGGCGCGGCGGGCGGCCTTCGCCGAGCACGACCTCGAGCCGTGGGAGTTCGACGTGCTCACCGCACTGCGCAGGGCCGGCAAGCCGTACGAGCTGAGCCCCGGCACCCTGCTCCGGGCCACCCTGGTCACCTCTGGGACCATGACCAACCGCATCGACCGGCTCGCCCAGGCGGGTCTCGTACGACGCCGGCCCGACCCCGAGGACCGGCGCGGCGTCCTCGTGTCGCTGACGGACACAGGGCTCTCCCGGGTGGACGCGGCCTTCGCCGACCTGCTGCGGCGGGAGCACGAGCTGCTGTCGGGGCTGGGGGCGGCCGATCAGCGGACGCTCGCCTCGCTGCTGCGCACCCTGCTGGCCCCGTTCGACTCCCCCAGCTGACCCCGCCCACCCGGCACCTCGCTCGACCCGTGCTCACGTCGGGCGTTGCGGCACCGCTCGCGCCGGGCGGCCCCACCCCGGGAGCCCGCTCACGCCGAGCGCCCTTCCCCGGGGGCCCGCTCACGCCGGGCGCCCCTCCCGAGAGCCCGCTGACGCCGGGCGCCCCTCACCGGGGAGCCCGCTCACCCCACGTCCCAGCCGCTCCTTACCCGGACCGCGCGCCCGACATCCCTCACAGAAACGTCTGTTGACCTGGGCAGACCCCTGGCATGACCCCGCCTTGGGGCAGGCGGACCAGGGTCGGTCGGTCGCGTCAGTCGCCGAGGCGGTCGGCGAGTTCGAGCCACTCCGACTCGATCGCGTCCTTCTGCGCCGTGATCTCCCGCAGCTCGCCGTCCAGAGCGCCGAGCCGGGCGTAGTCGCTGGCCGCCTCCGCCATGGCGGCGTGCAGCCGCTCCTCCTGCCCGGCCAGCTTGTCGAGCTGGCGTTCCAGGCGGTTGAGCTCCTTGCGCAGCTCGCGCTCCTCCTTGGCCGACAGCTCGCCGGTCGCCGTGGCGCTCTCCTGGGACGCCGAGGCGGTGACCGCCGCGCCGGCGCCGCCCGCCACCCTGGCGGTCAGCGCGGTGCCCGCGGCCCGCCGTTCGAGGTATTCGTCCACGCCGCCGGGCAGCAGCGACAGCCGCCCGTCGCCCAGCAGCGCCACGCACCGGTCGGTGACCCGCTCCAGGAAGTAGCGGTCGTGGCTCACCAGGACGAGCGTGCCGGGCCAGCCGTCGAGCAGGTCTTCCAGCTCGTTGAGCGTCTCGATGTCGAGGTCGTTGGTGGGCTCGTCGAGCAGCAGGACGTTGGGGTCGTCCATGAGCAGCCTGAGGAGCTGCAGCCGCCGCCGCTCGCCGCCGGACAGGTCGCCGATCACCTTCCACTGCGCGTCGCCCTTGAAGCCGAGGCGTTCGAGCAGCTGGGAGGCCGACCACTCCTTCTTGCCGAGCTGGAGGTACTTGCGCACCTCCTCGACCGACTCCAGCACCCGTCGCGTCGGGTCCAGCTCCGTGAGCTCCTGCGAAAGATGCGCGAGACGTACGGTGCGGCCCCGGACCACGCGGCCCGAGTCGGGCTTGACCGTGTCGGCGAGCAGGCGCAGCACCGACGACTTGCCGGAGCCGTTGACCCCGATCAGCCCGATGCGGTCGCCGGGCCCGAACTGCCACGTGCACCGGTCGAGCACCAGCGGCCCGTTCTCCGGGCCGCCGGCGTGCAGGGTGACGTCCTCCAGGTCGTACACCGTCTTGCCGAGCCGGGCCGCGGCGAAGCGCATCAGCTCGACGGTCTCGCGCGCCGGGGGCTCGTTCGCGATGAGGGCCTGGGCGGCCTCGATGCGGAACTTCGGCTTGGACGTACGGGCGGGCGGGCCGCGCCGCAGCCAGGCGATCTCCTTGCGCATGAGGTTCTGGCGGCGTTCCTCGGCGGCCTGGGCGATGCGCGCCCGCTCGGCCTTGGCGAGGACGTAGGCGGCGTATCCGCCCTCGTAGCGCTCGACGCGCCCGTCCACGACCTCCCACGTGCGGGTGGAGACCGCGTCGAGGAACCACCGGTCGTGCGTCACCACGAGCAGGGCGCTCTTGCGGCCCGACAGGTGCGCGGCGAGCCAGGCGATGGCCTCGATGTCGAGGTGGTTGGTGGGCTCGTCCAGCATGATCAGGTCGTGGTCGTCGATGAGCAGCTTGGCCAGCGCGGTGCGCCGGCGCTCGCCGCCCGACAGGTCCGCGGCCCTGGAGCCGAGGTCGAGGTCGCCGATCAGGTTGGCGAGGATCTCGCGGATCGCCTGGTCGCCCGCCCACTCGTGCTCGGCCAGCCCGCCCAGCACGATCTCGCCGATGGTGGCGGCCGGGTCGAGCGCGTCGTGCTGCGACAGGAACCCGATCCGGAGGTTGCGGGTGTGCGTGACCCGTCCGCTGTCGGGCCGCACCTCCCCCGCGATCACCGACATCAGGGTCGTCTTGCCGCCTCCGTTGCGTCCGACGACGCCGATGCGCTCCCCGGCCTCGATGCCCAGGGAGACGTCACTGAGGAGCGGCTTGGGCCCGTAGGCGTGGGAGACCGACTCAAGATTGACCAGATTCATGACCTACCCAGGGTATCGGCTCCTCGCCCAGCACCTCGCCGTCTCCTCCCCCTCCCTTCATTACTCAAAGTTGCCTTACGACTGCTGACCGTTACCATGATGAGTGGCCGGTGTGACCCTCCCCGGCCGTTCCCCCCGACCACGGAGTGCCGCATGGAGCGAACGGTTCTGGCCGCCGTCACCGAACGTCCCGACGCCGATTCGGCGCTCGCCGAGCAGATCCGCCGCGTCTGCGCCGCGATGGACGAGCTCGGGCTCCACGTACGCTGGACCCACCGGGCCCACGACGCCCTGGCGGTGGTCGGCTCGGACGCGTCGCTCACGGCGGTGCTGGCGTCGTGGGACGCGCCGGGGGCCGAGGAGCTGCTGGGCGCGGTCGCCAAACGGTTCCGCGGGCTGCCCGTCTTCCTGATGACGCAGGAGCAGGAGCTCCCGCTGTGGGTCTACGAGGTCATCCAGGGCTACGTCTACCCGCTGGAGGACACCCCGCAGTTCATCGCCGGGCGCATCGCCCACGCCGCCGACCAGTACGCAGAAAAGATCCTCCCGCCCTTCTTCGGCGCCCTGCGCCGCCTGCAGGACCACCATCACTACTCCTGGCACACCCCGGCGCACGCGGGCGGCGTGGCGTTTCTCAAATCGCCGGTGGGCCGGGCGTTCTTCGACTTCTACGGCGAGCGGCTGCTGCGCACCGACCTGTCCATCTCGGTCACGGAGCTGGGGTCGCCGCTCGACCACACCGGCCCCATCGGGGAGGCCGAGCGCAACGCGGCCCGCGTCTTCGGCGCCGACCGTACGTTCTTCGTGGTCAACGGCAACTCCACGGCCAACCGCATCGTCGGGCACCACGCGATCGCCCGCGACGACACCGTCCTCGTCGACCGCAACTGCCACAAGTCGGTCCAGCACGCGCTGGCCATCAGCGGCGCCCGCCCGGTCTACCTGGTGCCCGAGCGCAACGGGCTCGGGCTGGCCGGGCCGATCCAGCCCGCCGCGCTGGAGGCCGCCGCGATCCAGGCCCGGGTGGCCGCCCATCCTCTCGCCGCCGGCGACCCGACCTACGCCGTGATCACCAACTCCACCTATGACGGGGTGTGCTACGACGCGGTGCGGGTCGGCGAGCTGCTGGGCGCCAGCGTGCCGCGCCTGCACTTCGACGAGGCGTGGTTCGCCTACGCCCGGTTCAACCCGCTCTACGCCGGTCGCTACGGCATGGCCGTCGACCAGCACACGCTGCCGGGGCCTGGCCGCCCCACCGTGTTCGCCACCCAGTCGACGCACAAACTGCTGGCGGCGCTGTCGCAGGCCGCGATGCTGCACGTCCGCCCCTCGGAGCGGGCGCCGGTCGACTACGACGCCTTCAACGAGACCTACCTCATGCACGCCTCCACGTCGCCGCTCTACCCGATGATCGCCTCCCTGGACGTCGCGGCGGCGATGATGGACGGCCCGTCGGGGCCGTTCCTCACCGGGGAGGCGATCGTCGAGGCCGTCCGGTTCCGGCAGGCGATGACGCGCCTGGCCGCCCGCATCCGCGAGGACGGCACCCGGCCCGGCTGGTTCTTCGGCGTGTGGCAGCCGCCCTCCGTCACCGATCCGCGCACCGGCAGGACCGTCCCGTTCGCCGACGCCGACCCGGCGCTGCTGTGCTCCGAACCCCGCTGCTGGACCCTGGAGGCGGGCGCCGGCTGGCACGGGTTCGACGGCATGTCCGAGGGCTACTGCCTGCTCGACCCGGTCAAGGTGACGATCACCTGTCCGGGCGCCGACGCCGCCACGGGCACGCTCGACTGGGGCATCCCGGCCCGCGTCGTGGCCGCCTACCTGCAGCGACGCGGCATCGTGGTGGAGAAGACCGGCGACCACACGCTGCTGGTGCTGTTCTCGATGGGCATCACCAAGGGCAAGTGGGGCACCCTGATCGACGCCCTCACCGACTTCAAGAACGCCTACGACGCCGACCTGCCCCTGGCGGAGGTGCTGCCCGGCTTCGGCCCGCCCGCGATCTCGCTGCAGAAGCTCTGCACCCTGGTCCACGAGAAGCTGCGCGACTCCGGGGTCGGCAACCTCCTCGACCAGGTCTTCACCTACCTGCCGGAGCCCGTGGTCACGCCCGCCGACTGCTACCAGGCCATGATCCGATCCCGCACCGAACGCGTCCCGCTGAGCCACCTGCCGGGCCGGGTCGCCGCGGCCACGGTGGTCGTCACGCCGCCCGGCATCCCCATGCTGATGCCCGGCGAGGCGACCGGCCCCGCCGACGGTACGCTGATGACCTACCTACGCGTCCTGGAGGACTTCGACCGCGCCTTCCCCGACCTCGCCACCGACATCCACGGCGCCCACCGCGACACCGACGGCCGCTACTGGGTCGAGGTCCTCAAGAACTGACCACGCACTCCCGCCACAACCTCGTCCGTCTCGTCCGCGAGCCCCCGACCGTCCCTGTCGGGGGCTGCGACGCCCACCATCCTCACGCGCAGCGATGCGCGGAAGGAACGGCGAATGCCTGCGAGCCGGCAGCACGGCAAAACTCGCCGTCCGCGTTTGACTGCATGGGCAGTCGAAACACACCTCCAGGACGCCCATGTCCATCGTCGCCTCAAGGCCGCGCCTCTATCTGTACGGGCTGCGTCTCCTCAGCTCCTCTACGAACTGCGCCTTCTCAGCTCAAGGAAGCCTGGGATCTAGCGCGGGAGGAGGCGGACAGCCGACAGCAGGGTCACGGTCGACCTGCGCACCGGCTCCCGACCCCGAGTGCGGGAGGAGGCGGACAGCCGATAACAAGATCACAGGGCTACCTGCGCACCAGCCTGATCGCCGCTCCCGACCCCGAGTAATGCAAGCCAGGGCGGCTTTCGGCACGGCGTTCAAGGCGGCTTCGCCTGACGCCGACCTGGCGCATCACGTACGACGCGACTTCCGGCGGAGTGGGTGGAAACAGCCGGGCCTGCTCGGCGAGAGAGGTAGAGGCAACCTTCGCCCCCCGCCCGAGGCGGCACGTGCGGAGGGCGACCAAGCCGATCAGCCGTGATAGCCAGACCGAACACACCGAGCGAGTAGCTGGCTGGCTGGCTATCTCCGGCCGGTGGGCACCGCCTACCCCAGGTGTGCACCGTCTCTGGGTGTGCACCGTCCCTGGGTGTGTACCGTCCCTGGGTGTGTGCACCACCATCCCCGGGCGTGCACCACCATTCCTGGGCGTGCACCATTCACGCCTGGGCATGTACACCACCATCCCTGGGCATGCACCGTCCCTGGGTGTGCACCGTCCCTGGGTGTGCACTGCCATCCCCGGGCGTGCACTGCCATTCCTGGACGTGCACCATTCACGCCTGGGCATGCACACCGCCATCTCCGTGCGTGCACCGCCATCCCTGGGCGTGCACTGCCTTCCCTGGAACACGGACACCGGAGCCTCGCAGACACGGACACGGCGAAGTGCCCCAGCTTGCAGGAGACCCATCTTGCAGTGGACGCCGAGCGACCCTGCGTTCACCCCACCGGACCGCGGCGGCACATCGACCGTTCCAACGCCGGAAGGCGGGGCGGCGGAATCGCGGGATCAGACCAGGGTCGCGCCGTGGACGGGGCCGTGGGCCGGGACGGCGGTGTGCGCGGCGCCCGTGGCCGTGAGGCTGCCCGCCAGGTCGCGGGCGTGGAGGGCGTCGATGGCGAGGAACGCGCAGGTGGGGCCGGAGCCGGAGACGATGGCGCCCAGCGCGCCGTGCTGGCGACCGGCCTCCAGCGTAGGAGCGAGCTCCGGGCGCAGGTTGAGCGCGGCGGCCTGAAGGTCGTTGCTGAGGTGGGAGCCGAGGGCATAGGCGTCGCCGGTGCCCAGGGCCTCCAGGAGGGAGTCGTTGAGCTGCGGCCAGGGCACCTCCGCCGCCTCGGCTGCCCGGAGCCGGTCGCATTCGGCGTACACGCTGGCGGTGGAGAGCCCGCCGTCGGCGAGCGCGAACACCCAGTGGAACGTGCCGCCCGTCGGCAGCTCGCTCAACTGCTCGCCCCGGCCGGTGCCGACGGCGGTGCCGCCGAGCAGGGAGAACGGGACGTCGCTGCCGAGGTCCCCGGCGATCTCCATCAGATCGTCGAACGGCAGGCCGAGCCCCCAGAGCTCGTTACAGGCCACCAGGGCGCCGGCGGCGTCGGCGCTGCCGCCCGCCATGCCACCCGCCACCGGAATGTCCTTGTTGATGATCAGGTCAGCGCCGTAGGTGCGTCCCGCATGCTTGGCGAGGGCGCGGGCAGCGCGGATCGCCAGGTTGCTGTCGTCCACGGGCACCTGGTCGGCCCACTTGCCGTTGACCGACACGGTGATGGACTCGGACTCCTTGGCCACCACCTCGTCGAAGATCGACACGGCATGGAAGACGTTGACCAGGTCGTGGTAGCCATCATCCCTGAGCGGGCCGACAGAAAGCTGCACGTTGACCTTCGCGGGCACACGTACGGTCACCGAACTCATCGATTTTCTGCCACTCTCATCGCTTGCCGGGGTCAAGGACACTCGATGTTATCGGTGCCCGGAGCTCTGACATGCGGTTCTCGAAAGATGAGCCCCGGAACGGCCGGATCCTCGGCATGTCGGGTCGAGTTGATGACCGTTTGCCCCCATGCTGTGCAGTTACGACGGGTGATGGCAGACGCGGGGTCTCGCGAGGCTGAAGGCGGTTTGTAGCGATGTTGCGAAAAGTTGCAGTTGTCGAAGTGCCGCAGTGGCGGGGGTCTGGGTCGCGTACGGCGAAGCGGCTGCGCGAAGGGGCGCGGATCGTCGCCGACCTGGTCGACGCGGCAACGGTACGTGTGGCGGGCGAGGCCGCGCAGAGGGTGCGGGTGGCGGTCGAGGACGAGAGCTCGGGCGTCTCGGCGGCTCCGCAGCAGCCGACAACCGAGGACAACGGCCCCGCCACGACAGCGACACGGGCACGGGCACGGGCAACGGTAGAAGACGACGGTCCTGCCGCGGCGGCGCTGGCCCAGGCAGATGTCGAGGACAGCGGTCCTGCTGCGACAGCGGTACAGGTACGGGCAGCGGTCGAGGACGGCGCTCCTGCCGCGACAGCGGTACAGGTACGGGCAGCGGTCGAGGACGGCGCTCCTGCCGCGACAGCGGGATGGGTGCGGGAAGCGGTTGAGGACGGGAGTTTGGGGGTTGCGGCGGCTCGGGTGCGGGCTGCGGTTGAGGGGGTCGGTGATGGGGTATTGGTCGTCGCCGTTGGTGGGGACTGCGGGGTGGAGTTGGAGCCTGTGTCGGCGGCGCGCAGGCGGTATGGCGATCGGCTGGTGGTGGTGTGGTTCGACGCCCACGGCGATCTGAACACGCCGGAGTCTTCGCTGTCGGGCGCCTATCACGGGATGGTGCTGCGGGCGCTCACGGGCGAGGGGCCCCAAGGGCTGGTGGCCGAGGAGCCGCTGGACCCGCAGCGGATCGTGCTGGCCGGGGTGCGGGATCTCGATCCGCCGGAGGCGGCCTTCGTGACGCATGCCGGAATCCGGTGGGTGACGATGGCGGAGACGGAGACGGCGGAGGCTCTTCTCGCGGCGATCGAGGCGGCGGGCGGCCCGGACGCCGCCGTGTACGTGCACATCGACCTCGACGTGCTCGACCCGGAGGTCTTCCGGAGCGTGGGGTGTCCTACGCCTGGTGGCATGCATCCTGAGCGGCTGCTTTCGTTGGTGACGGCGATCGGTGGTCGGTTCGAGGTGGCCGGGCTCGGGCTCATGGAGTATGAGGCCGGCGACTCCGAGGGCGAGGCGGACGGGGATCGGGAAGTGCTGGCGGAGCTGGTCGGCGGGCTGGTGGCTGCCGTCGCCGGTCATCCCGGGCGTACGGCGCCTCGGTAGACGGCGCGGTAGTAGGAGGACTTGGCGAAGCTCGTCGTGCGGACCACGTCACCGGTCTTGGGGGCGTGGACCATCAGGTCGCCGCCCAGGTAGAGGGCCACGTGCGTGGGGTCGGCTCGGCCGCCGCCGAAGAAGAGGAGGTCACCGGCGCGGCGGGCGGTGCGGCTGATCCTGCGGCCCTGGCGGAACTGGGCCCCGGTGTAATGGCCCAACCGCACGCCGGCTCTGGACCAGGCGTAGAGGGTGAGGCCGCTGCAGTCGAAGCCGCGGGTCGCCGCGCCTCTGCCGATGCCGAGAGTGGGGCCCTTCGGCGAGCCTCCACCCCAGGAGAAGGAGACGCCGAGTTGGGCCAGGGCCGCGGAGGCGGCGATCTGGCCTCTCGTGAGTTTCCTCTTGATGGATTTCTTTCTGGTGAGGCGTTTCTTGGTGGGGCGGGTGGCTTCGGCCGCCGCCGTCGCCGCCGCCATGGTCGTGGTCGCGGTGGCTTCGGTAGTGGTGGCCAGGGCGGTGGTGGCGGCGAGGAGGGCGCAGGCCAGGGCGGCGGTGCAGGCCAGAGGGCGGGGAGCGGCCGTGCGGGCATCAGGGGCGGTGGGCGAGGTGGCGGCGGGCAAGCTGGCGGGGGGAGAGGCTGCGGCGCTGGTGCGGGGCATTCGGGGCATTCGGGTCTCCTTGATCGTGAACGCGCGAACGAGGACGAGGACGAGCTGAGGCCAGGGTCCTGCGGAACGGCGGGTGACCGAGGGGCCGAACGGGATTCTGTGGATAAGAGCGCGGGTCGGGTGAATGCCTGTGGATAGGGAGTGGCAGGCGGCGGAGGCCTGGCGATCTCGGCAGGTGGGGGCCTAGCGACCATCACCGGTTGGGGCCTGGCAACCTCACGGACGGAGGCATGGCGACCTCACCGATTGGAGGCCTGGTGACCTCGCTGGTCGATGCGCAGGTCGGGCCGCTCGGCGGCTTCGGGTCAGCAAGTAGGCGCTTGTCATGTCTGAGCGAGCAGGTCGATGTCATTAGGTCAGAGCGAGGAGGCCGACGCCATCGGCCGGCCGATGTAAGGGCGGATGCCCCGACGGCTTGGTGCGACCAGGCTGACCCCCGGCCCCATGCGCAGGGATCCTGGCCGCACGGGCAGGGTGCCCCCGGCACGGGACCAACAGCGCGAGGCCAACGGCACGGGGTCCAATGGCCCGGGGGTTCGAACCGCGCGGGAGCCCATGACGCGGGATCCAACCGCGCGAGGCCCAACCGCCGGGGACGCAATGGTGCGGGTCCCAATGGTGCAGGGCCCAATCGCGCGGGCCGATGACCCGGGATGCCGATGGCGTGAGGTCTAACCGCGCGGGGGCCAGGCGCTCGGAGGCCAAGCGTTCGCGGACCACCGGCCTGGGAGCCGATGGCGTGCGGTTCAACCGCGCGGAGGCCAACCACGCGGAGGCCAACCGCGCGGAGGCCAACCACGCGGAGGCCAACCACGCGGAGGCCAACCACGCGGAGGCCAACCACGCGGAGGCCAACCACGCGGAGGCCAACAGCTCGCGAGCCAACGGCCCAGGAGCCGATGGCGTGAGGTCCAACCGCGCGGGATTCAACCGCGGAGGGCGTCGGAGTGGCGTCCGATGTGCACGGCTGGCGTCCGAGCGAGGTCCAACCGCGCGACGTCCAACCGTGCGGCAGCCAGCGCTTCGCGTGGCATCCGGGGTGGTGGTTTGGACGAGGTGGGGGGTGTTGGTGGTTGGGGTTAGGGCTTGAGTTCGGCTATGTGGGCGAAGGCGGTGATGTCGAGTTGTTCGCCGCGGGCGGACGGGTCCACGTCTGCTGCGCGCAGGATGTTTTCCGCCTCGGGGGCGCTGCCGGCCCAGGAGGCCAGGGCGGCGCGCAGGGTTTTGCGGCGCTGGGCGAAGGCGGCGTCCACGACGGCGAAGACCTGTTCGCGGGTGGCCTTCGTGGCCGGCGGGTCGCGGCGGACCAGGGAGACCAGGCCGCTGTCGACGTTGGGGACCGGCCAGAAGACGGTGCGGCCGACCGGGCCGGCTCGCCGTACGTCCGCGTACCAGGCGGCCTTGACCGACGGCACCCCGTACACCTTGGAGCCGGGACCGGCCGCGAGGCGGTCGGCGACCTCGGACTGCACCATGACCAGCCCCTTGCGCAGGGACGGGAGGGCTTCCAGGAGGTGGAGGACGACGGGGACGGCCACGTTGTACGGCAGGTTCGCCACCAGAGCCGTAGGTACGTGTCCGCCGAGGTCGGCGGGCGTGATCTTCATGGCGTCGGCGTTGACGACCGTGAGGCGGTCGGCCAGGCCGCGTTCGGCGACCGTGACGGGGAGCTGGGTCGCGAGCACCGGGTCGATCTCGACGGCCACCACGTGCGCGGCCGACGGCAGCAGGGCCAGGGTGAGCGAGCCGAGCCCGGGGCCGACCTCTATGACCACGTCGTCGGCCGAGAGCTCGGCCACCCGGACGATCCGACGGACGGTTCCCGCGTCGATCACGAAGTTCTGGCCGAGCTTTTTTGTCGGACGAAGATTTAGCTTGTCCGCCAAAATACGTATTTCTGCAGGGCCCAACAGGCTCATCATCCAACCAGTCTCCCGCATCGAAGAACTGGAGATGGCGGATGGGGAGACCAAAGGAGAGGATGGCGTGGAACAGGAAGGGACGTCCCTCATGGAGCCAACGGGCGCCGCGCCGCTCCGTCCGACAGACCTGCGGGAGATCGGCCCGTACCGCCTGCTGGGGCGACTCGGCGAAGGCGGCATGGGGACCGTCTTCCTCGCCCGTGCGCCCACCGGCCGCTTCGTCGCGCTCAAGGTCGTGAAGGCGGAGTTCGCCAACCAGGAGGGGTTCGCGGCCCGGTTCCACGCGGAGGTGGAGAACGCGCGGCGCGTGGCGTCGTTCTGCACCGCTCAGGTGCTGGACAACGGCAACACCGGCGACGGCCGTCCCTTCATGGTGACCGAGTACATCGCGGGCACCCCGCTCTCCGACCAGATCGCCAAGTTCGGGGCGCTGGACCCGGGGCCGTTGCACGGCGTCGGCCTCGGCGTGGCGGCGGCGCTGGCCGCGATCCACGTGGCCGGGCTGGTGCACCGCGACCTCAAGCCGGCCAACGTCATCCTCTCCCTGTCCGGGCCTCGCGTGATCGACTTCGGGATCGCGCGGGCGCTCGATCGGGAGACCGGGTTCACGATGTCGGGCGAGCTGCTGGGCAGCCCCGGGTGGTGGGCGCCCGAGCAGGTGCGCGGGGAGGCCATCAGCCCGGCCGTGGACATCTTCGCCTGGGGCTGTCTCATCGCGTACGCGGGCAACGGACGGCACCCGTTCGGGCGTGGCGACCCCATCACGATGGCCCACCGCGTGCTCAACACGCCGCCCGACCTGGGCGCGCTGCCCGCTCCGCTCAACGAGCTGGTACGCCTGGCCACCTCGATGGAGCCGGCCGCACGACCCACCGCGCAGGACCTGCTGATCGCACTGGTGGGCGGGAACACGCCGGCGCCGTCGATCAACCCGCCGACGCTGGTCGCCACCGAGATGCTCAACGACTGGCAGCCGCCGAGGAACGTGGTGGACGAGCCGGACATCACGGCCACCTTCACGGCGCCCCCGCCGCCATCGGGGGACGCGGCACAACGGGGGCCGACCGGTACGGGGACAGGCGGATTATCCGACGCCGGGCGGTCGCCGTCCGGCGCGTCCCCTGGGTCCTTAGCCGGGCCCTCGGGGCAGGGGCAGGGGCAGGCGGCGTTCGAGGAGTTGGCGCGGAGGGAGGAGCTGGCGGCCAAGGAAGAGCTGGCCCGCTGGCCCACCCCCCAGGGCGACGGGCAGCAGAGCGGTGGTGCCGGTCCCGGACGTGTACGCGGCCTGTTCAAGCGCAAGAGCGGCCAGCAGGGGCCCGAAGGAGACAGTGGCGAGGGCGACGGGTCGGGGATTCCGCCCACCGGCACGGCGGCCACGATCTCGGCCCCCGAGGCCACCGAGGCCCCCGAGGCCCCCGAGGCCCCCGAGGCCACCAAAGCGGCCAAAGCCACCGAGGCCACCAAAGCCGCCGAGGCCACGAAGGCCCCCGGCCCCATCCCCACCCCCCACGAGCCCTTGGGCCGGACGCGACAGGACCCGCCCAGGCGGGCGGGCGAGGCGTGGGGCCTCGGCGGGGTGCCCGCGCGGGAGCAGTTGCACCGGATGGCGCATTCCGAGCAGCGCGCCGCCGACACCCAGCCGGGCGACCGGCGCACCGCCATCTCCCCCGAGCCGCTGCCGAACGAGCCCGACACCCTCGGCGGCGACCGTACCGCGGGCACCCGCTGGCTGATCGCCGCCGCGGCGGCCGTGCTGGCCATCGTGGTCACGGCGGGGGTCCTGATCGTGACGTCCGGCCGCGGCCCCGGCACCTCGGCCGCGGGCGGCGGCCCGTCGCGGACCGCGACCGCCGGCGCCCAGCCGAACGACGTGGGCCGCAGGTTCCCGCTCGGCGGCGAGCTCGACGACCCCATCGCGATCATCTCGTCCGCGCCCCGGTGCGGGCTGAAGGAGTACGAGGGCAAGGTCGCCACCCAGGGCCAGCTCTGCGTGATCCGCTGGACGATGCTCAACCCGGGCGGCGAGCGCAGGACGTTGGTCCAGCCGGTGGTCACGCTGGTCGACGACCGCGGCGGCGAGCACGATCCGGCCGCCGTCACGCTGCCCCCGGCGATCCTGCCGGGCGCGCGGGTGGACAGCGCGTTCGTGTTCGACCTGGCGACGTACCGCAGGCCGGTCAAGCTAACGGCGACGATGCTGGAGAACGGCAAACAGATCGAGGTGGCCTTGTGAGACTCGGGGCGCCGCTGCTCGTCCTCGGGGTGCTGGTCGCGGGGACGACGGTCGTCCAGGCGGCGGCAGGGGCGGCGGCCTGCGCCACGCCCGCCGACTTCGACGGCGACGGCGTGGACGACGTGGCGGTGGGCGATCCGTTCGGCGACGACGACAAGGGCGCGGTACACGTGGTGTCCGGCGGCAAGGTGGTGCCGGTGCGCGTCCCCGGCCTGGCGACGGGCGACGGTTTCGGCTGGTCGGTACGGCTGGCGAACGTGGACGGCGACCCCTGCGCCGATCTGGTCGTCGGGGCCCCGTACGCGGACGTGGGCGGCGAGCAGGACGCGGGCGCGGTGTACGTGGTCTACGGCGGCGGCACCCGCGCGCCGGTCCGCCTGACGGCGGCGCAGCCGCAGCGGTCCGCGCACTTCGGCTGGTCGCTGGCGGCGCGGGGCGACCTGCTGGCGATCGGCGCGCCGTACGAGGACGACAAGCAGTTCACCGACGCCGGCGCCCTCTACGTCCGCAAGGGCGAGGGCGAGCTGCGCAGGATCAGCCAGGAGACCGTGGACGTACGCGGCAACAGCGAGCTCGGCGACCAGTTCGGCTGGTCGATGGCGTGGGGGCCGAAGAACGCGCTGCTCGTCGGCGTGCCGTACGAGAACGACGACGGCGCGGGCCGCCAGGTCGAGGCCGGGAAGATCAACTCGGGTTCGGCGGTGTTCCTCGACGACGTGTTCGCGGCGAAGCTCACCAGCCTCAAGCTCGACTCCCCCACCGCCCGCAGCGGCGACCGCTACGGCTACGCGGTCGCCTACTCCGAGGGCTCCGGGTACGCGGTCAGCTCGCCGGGCGCCGGCAGCGTGCAGCTGCTCGACCCGGCCAAGAAGGTCATCAGGACGGTCAAACAGGGCGGCAAGGACGGGTTCGGCTTCGCGCTGGCGGCCTCGGCCGACGGCAGGCTGGCCGTCGGCGCGCCGTACGGGGGCGGCGTCCGCGTCGTCTCGTGGCGCGACGCCGCCGAGGACCGCAGGCTGGCGGAGGCCGAGGGGCTGTTCGGCTGGTCGGTGACGTTCAGCGGCAACAAGCTGTTCGTGGGGCAGCCCGACGCGCGACCGGCCGGGCAGGTGGCGGTGGCCGGGCGCAACGCCGAGAGCCTGGAGACGGTGAGACCGCCCAAGGGCGCCCAGTTCGGGGTGTCCGTCGCCGGCTGAGAACAGAGGATCAGGGGCGGGCGAAGAGGCGGGCGCCGCAGCTCGGCCACTGGCCCTGCCAGCGCCCCGCCACCTGCTGGTAGAGCAGTTGCGCCCGGTACGTCTGCTCCTCCTCCGGCCAGTCCGACGGCAGCCCCGGCCCGCCGACGGCCCGCCACATCGGCACGCTGAACTGGTACATCCCGTAGTAGGGCCCCTCCGCGTTGTACGCCCGCGGATCGCCCTTCGACACGCACTCCGCCAGCGCCCCCCAGTTGAGCGCGGCGACCCCGGGATCGATCGGATCGGTACGCGGCGGCCTGACCGTGATGACCGTCCCGTCCTTGGGGAAGCTGGAGAGCGGCGGCTCCACCAGGTAGCCGCGGCCGAGGCCGACGCGCTCCTGCCGCAGCACCTCGCGCACGGTCCTGGCGGTGGTGCGGGTGGCCAGGCGGGTGGCCCCGGCGACCACGTACACCTTGCGCCGGGTGTAGACGGTCAGCGCCATCCCGGACAGCGGCACGGCCTCGTCGGGGGGCGCGGAGACCCGGCCGGCGGCGGCCGGGATGGCCAGCTCGGCGAGGGCGCCGGCCACGTCGGTGCTGGTGACCAGGTGCTCGCTGGTGCGGCCGTCGAGCGTCAGCGTGATGGGGCGGGCGCGGCGCACCTCGATCGTGGCCCCGTCGGCGAGCGGCTGCTGGGCGGGCGGGCGCACCACGTCGCCGTAGCCGAGCGCCACGCCGGCCTCGCCGAGCGCGTCGCGTACGGACGCGGCGAAGCTCCGCACCGCCGTCCGCTTGCCGTCCACGACCACGACCACGTCCTTGGCCATGGCCGAGGTGACGGCCATCGCCGCCACCACCGCGCCACCCGCCAGGCACACCACGAGCGTCCAGGGGGAGCGCCACGGGATCGGCGGGCGCGGCTTACGCCTTCTGCCACGCACGTACCACCTCCGGTCACACGCCACCTCCGATGACGGAGAGTGACCGCCCGAACGCTAACCGCGGCACCGCGCCGGCCTCCACCGCTTCACCGAAAAATGGTCACCAGTCGCCGAAGACCTTGACTCCGTTGGCGTTGATGGCCGCGCAGAGGTCGGCGGGCTGGACTCCCTTGACCTCGGCCAGGCAGCGGAGGGTGAGCGGGATGAGGTAGGGGGCATTGGGCTTGCCCCGGTGCGGGACCGGCGGCAGGTAGGGCGCGTCGGTCTCGACCAGCACCAGCTCCAGCGGCGCGGCCGCGGCGGCCGCGCGCAGGTGGTCGGCGTTCTTGTACGTCACCGGCCCGGAAAAAGACATGAAATATCCGGCGTCGGCGCACTTCTTCGCCAGCTCGGCGTCACCGGAGAAGCTGTGGAAGACCACCCTGTCCGGCGCGCCCTCCTCCGCCAGCACCCTGAGCACGTCGTCGTGCGCGTCGCGATCGTGGATCACCAGGGCCTTGCCGGTGCGCTTGGCGATCTCGATGTGCGCCCGGAAGCTCGCGTGCTGGTCGTCCTTGCTCGCCCAGTCGCGGAAGTAGTCGAGCCCGGTCTCCCCCACGGCCCGCACCTCGGGACGCCCGGCCAGCGCCTCGATCTCGGCCAGGACCTCGGGCGTCGCGGCGTGCGCCTCGTTGGGGTGGATGGCGACGCCCGCGAGCACGTCGTCGTGCTCGGCGGCCGCCTGGGCGCACCAGCGGGAGGAGTCGAGGTCGTAGCCGATCGTGACGAGCCGGGTGACGCCGACCGACCGGGCGTCCTCCAGGATGCTCCGCACGCTCGCCGAGGCCGCCTGCGCGGCCTGGGCGACGGGATCTCCGGAGGACGCCTGCCGGTTGCCCACCATGACGTCGAGATGGCAGTGGCTGTCGAAGACCGGCTCCGGCAGCGGCTCGGGCGGGGCGGGAAGCTTGCTCACGCCCCCCAAACTAGCGGGCCCCGCGAGGTCAGCTCTCCAGCCGGGCCAGCTCCTCGTCCACGACCTTGGGGTCGAGCTTCTTGAACAGCGGAACCGGCGCGGTGAGCGGCGTGCCCGGCTTGATCGGGCGGTGCTCCCAGCGGGCCGCGCCGTCGTAGTCGCCGGTGATGACCGGGTAGGGCTGGCCGCCGTCCTCGTCGACCTCGCGGATCTCCGGCATGCCGGACCAGACGCCCTCGCCGCCCAGCATGGCGTGGACCTTGTTGGAGGAGGAGGGCAGGAACGGCGTGAGCATCGTCTTGGCGTCGTCGACGACCTGGAGCGCGACGTGCAGGATCGACTTCTGCCGCTCCGGGTCGTCCTTGAGCTTCCACGGCTCCTGCTCGGCGAGGTAGCGGTTGGCCTCGCGGACGACGTCGAACGCCTCGGTGATGGCGTTCTTGAAGCGGGACCTGTTGAGCTCCTGGCCCACCGGCCCGAACGCGCCCCGCGAGCGCTCCAGCAGCGCCCGGTCGGCGTCGGTCAGCTCGCCCGGCTCGGGAACGGCGCCGAAGTTCTTGGCCGCCATCGAGATGGACCGGTTGACCAGGTTGCCCCAGGCCGCGACCAGCTCGCCGTTGTTGCGGTTGACGAACTCCTGCCAGGTGAAGTCGGTGTCCTGGTTCTCCGGGCCGGCCACGGCGATGTAGTAGCGCAGCGCGTCGGCGTCGTAGCGGGCGAGGAAGTCGCGCACGTAGATGACGACCTGCCGGGAGGAGGAGAACTTGCGGCCCTCCATCGTCAGGAACTCGCTGGAGACCACTTCGGACGGCACGTCGAGCGCGCCCAGCGAGCCCGCCTTGCCGCCCCGGGCGCCCTGGCCGTTGTAGCCGAACAGCATCGCCGGCCAGATCTCGGCGTGGAAGACGATGTTGTCCTTGCCCATGAAGTAGTAGCCGCGGGCGTCGGGGTTCTGCCACCACTGGCGCCAGGCGTCGGGGTCGCCGGAGCGGCGGGCCCACTCGACGGAGGCCGACAGGTAGCCGATCACCGCGTCGAACCACACGTAGAGGCGCTTGTTGGGCTGGTCGCGCCAGCCGTCGAGCGGGATCGGCACGCCCCAGTCGAGGTCGCGGCTGATCGCCCGCGGCTGCAGGTCGCCGAGCAGGTTGAGGGCGAACTTCAGCACGTTGGGCCGCCACTCGCCCTGCTTGGACTGCAGGTAGCCGCCGAGCACCTCGGCGAAGGCGGGCAGGTCGAGCATGAAGTGCTCGGTCTCGACGAACGCGGGCGTCTCGCCGTTGATGCGGCTCTTGGGGTTGATGAGCTGGATCGGGTCGAGCTGGTTGCCGCAGTTGTCGCACTGGTCGCCACGGGCCCCGTCGTAGCCGCAGATGGGGCAGGTGCCCTCGATGTAGCGGTCGGGCAGGGTGCGGCCGGTCGAGGGCGAGATGGCGCCCATCGTGGTCTTCGGGAAGATGTAGCCGTTGGCGTGCAGGCCCTTGAAGATCTCCTGCGTGATCGCGTAGTGGTTCTTCGTGGTGGTCCTGGTGAACAGGTCGTAGGAGAGGCCGAGGCCGGTCAGGTCTTCGGCGATGACGCGGTTGTAGCGGTCGGCCAGCTCCCTGGCGGTGACGCCTTCCTTGTCGGCCTGCACCTGGATGGGCGTGCCGTGCTCGTCGGTGCCTGACACCATCAGCACCTTGTTGCCCGCCATCCGCTGGTAGCGGCTGAAGACGTCGGACGGCACGCCGAACCCGGAGACGTGCCCGATGTGGCGGGGGCCGTTCGCGTAGGGCCACGCGACGGCGGTCAAGATGTGCTGGGACATGTTCCTAAGCCTACGGCGATCCCCGTCCGGCTCGGACCCGTTCCCCCGTAACAGCGCGACGCGCCGGGGCGGCCCGCCCCGGCGCGTCGTACGGCAAAGAAAAACTAGGCCGGGCTTTCCTCGCGGGTGACGGCTTGGGCAGCCTCCTCTGCGACGGCGGCGACGTGGTCGACCGGCGTCTCACGGGTGCGGCGGATGCCGAGGATGCTGACGAACAGCGCGGCGAAGATCGTCTGGAAGCTCATGATCAACGCGGTGGCGGACGGCACCACCAGGCGCAGCGACTCGCGCGGGTCGAGCTCGCCGAAGCTGCGCACCTGCCAGTGGACCAGCGACATGACCAGGCCGACCACGCCGGCGAGCGCCAGCAGGCCGCCGACCACGAGGCCCTTCTCCAGGGTCACGATGTCGATGATCTTACGGATGCGCGGCGACTCGGGCAGGAAGCCCTCCTCGGCCGCGTAGACCTTCGTGAACAGCGCGAACAGCGCCGCCTGGAAGCCGATGACCACCAGCGCCGACGATCCGACCAGGGTGTCGACGTCGAAGGCCAGCTCGCCGATCTCGACGGGACCGAAGGTCAGCAGCGTGCCCGCCACCAAACCGATGATCATCATCGCGACGCCGGGGTAGAAGAACAGCCACTTGGGGCTGTAGAGCAGCAGGAAGCGCAGGTGACGCCAGCCGTCGCGCCAGGAGCGCAGGTGCGGCGGGCGGGAGCGGCCGTCGGGCGAGAGCGTCGTCGGCACCTCGCGCACGTCGAGCCCCGACAGCGTGGCGCGCACCACCATCTCGGAGGCGAACTCCATGCCACCCGTCTGCAGGTGCAGCTTCAGGATCGAGTCGCGACGGAAGCCGCGCAGACCGCAGTGGAAGTCGCCGATGGCGGACGGGAAGAAAAGCCGCCCGATGAACGACAGCACCGGGTTGCCCAGGTAGCGGTGGAGCGGCGGCATGGCCCCGGGGGCGATGCCGCCCTTGAACCGGTTGCCCATGACCAGATCGGCGCCGTCACGGAGCTGCTCCACGAACGGCAGCAGGGCCGTGAAGTCGTAGGAGTCGTCGGCGTCACCCATGATGACGAATTTGCCGCGAGCTGCCCTGATGCCGCCCATGAGGGCGTTGCCATAGCCCTTGGCGTCGACGTGCACCACCCTCGCGCCGGCATCGCGGGCAAGCTGTTGCGAACCGTCCGTGCTGCCGTTGTCGGCGATCAGCACCTCGCCCTCGATGCCGTGCTCCTCCATGCACGCCAGGGCCTTGCGCACACAGACTTCCACGGTCTCCGCCTCGTTGAGGCAGGGCATGACCACCGTCAGTTCCACGTGTCTACCCTTCAAGATAAGACTCATCCAGTGGACCATCATGCACTCTGCCCGAGCATGCTCGGGTCAAGTCCGAGAAACGACTGGCATTCTTTACAGCATGGTGAGCGTCGCGGAGATTACTCCTGTGGACCACTCCGCTCCAGGCCGGGCAGCTCGGCTGCTGTCCTTCGTACGCCGGCATCGGGTGTTCGCCGCGGCTTTCGGCGTCGGCGCCGTGCTGCGGCTCATCACCATGCTCGGCTACGGGCCGGCCATGTGGTTCAACGACTCCTACGAGTACGTCTCGGTGGCGCTGCACCCGCGTCCGCACCCGATCAGGCCCGACGGCTACAGCTTCTGGCTGATGCTGCTCAAGCCGTTCCACAGCTTCGCGCTGGTGACGTTCGCGCAGCACCTGATGGGGCTGGCCACGGCCTGCCTGATCTACGCCCTGCTGCGCATCAAGTTCCGGCTG
Organism: Nonomuraea sp. B208; assembly: GCF_057536035.1. Classification (NCBI taxonomy): domain Bacteria; kingdom Bacillati; phylum Actinomycetota; class Actinomycetes; order Streptosporangiales; family Streptosporangiaceae; genus Nonomuraea; species Nonomuraea sp. B208. Next base: position 1,077,992 of record NZ_BAAJOU010000021.1, on the reverse strand, counting down.
CCGAAGTGGGGGGCGACGCTGGCCGCCGCGCCCGTGCTGTTCGACGCCTACCAGATCCAGCTCGAACAGCTCGTGATGTCCGACACGCAGTTCACGCTGCTCGTGGTGGGCGTCATCACGCTGGTGCTGTGGAAGCGGCGGCTGACGTGGCAGGCCGGGGCGGTGATCGGGTTCCTGCTCGCGCTGACCTGGCTGACGCGCTCGATCGGGCTGCCGATCCTGGCGCTGGTCGTGCTCTACCTGCTGGTCAAGCGGACGGGCTGGCGGCCGATCACGGCGCTCGTCACCGCGTGCGCGATCCCGGTGCTGGCGTACATGGGGTGGTTCGCCTCGGCGTACGGCAAGTTCGCGATGACCAACAGCGACGGCCTCATCCTCTACATGCGCACGGCGATCTTCGCCGACTGCGAGAAGATGACCTTCGACAAGTACAAAGAGGTCCAGCTCCTGCTGCTGTGCATCAACGACCCGGTCGACCAGCGCAAGGACTACGCGCAGTGGTACCTCTGGGGCCAGGGCAACGGCGACGGCCAGGGCACCGGCGAGGTCCTGCACCGCTGGGGCGTCAACAAGAAGTGGAGCGAGATCACCAACGACGCGGCCAGCGCGTTCGCCACCCGGGCGATCCTGTCACAGCCTGGTGACTACCTCAAGGTCGTGGCGAGGGACTTCTTCCGCTCCTTCCACTGGTCGCGCCCACGCTTCCCCGACGAGTCGACCTACAACATGTACCAGTTCAAGCCGTACGTCGAGCTCGACGAGAACGGCCAGCCGAAGCGGCTGCCGAAGTGGTCGTCGTACGCGGGCGGGCGCACCGACACCGACGCCTTCAGCTACGAGCAGGGCCCGCCGGAGACCAGGATCACGCACCCGTGGGCCGACATCATGGCCGGCTACCAGAAGGTGTTCTACCTGCCCGGCATCGTGCTCGGCGGCGTCCTGCTGGTCGGCCTGTACGGCGTGGTGGTGCGCTGGCGCACGTTCGGCGGCCCGGTGGTGCTGCCGTGGCTGGGCGCGGTGGGCCTGCTGCTGGCCCCGGCGGCGACGGCGGAGTTCGACTACCGCTACGTGCTGCCGGCCGTCCCGCTGGCCTGCGTCGCGGCGGCGATCACGCTGCGCAAGGGCGTCACTTGGGCGCGGAGGTCACCCAGGAACGCATCAGCATCCGAGCCCACCACTCTCCGTGTGTGATCGTCTCGGCGGTCAGCACCGGTTGGAGCCACCAGAAGTTGATGAGCACGACGAGCGCGAACGCCCCGGCGACGGCGGCCCCCACGGCCCGCCGCGCGGGCGGCGCGTCCTCCCTGCCGAGCACGAGCCCCGCGGCCAGCGTGGCCGCCAGCACCATGAACGGCACCACGGGCAGCAGGTAGAACAGGTACATCGTGCGGTCGTCGGCGATGGCGTAGTAGAACCACGGCAGCCAGCCGGCCGCCACGGCGAGCAGGACGGCGCCGGCCCGCCAGTCGCGGACGGCGCCGTACCTCACGATCAGGGCGAGGACGGCGAGGACGGCGCCGTACCAGAGCGCGGGGGTGCCGACGCCGAGCACGGCCTGCGAGCAGGCGCTCGCGCCGCAGGCCGACGGCGGCAGGCCGGTCGGGTAGTAGAACGAGACCGGGCGTAACAGCAGCGGCCACGACCACGGCTCCGACATGTACGGGTGATAGTCGTCCAGCCCGCTGTGGAAGCCGAGCACCTGACTCTGGTAGCCGAACCACGACCGTAACGAGGCCACGACGAAGTGGAGCGGCCCCGACGAGGTGGCGCCCTCCCAGTCGCGCCCCCAGCCGAGCGGGGACGCGAACCACCCGGCCCAGCTCGCCAGGAACACCACGGCGGGCAGCAGCCCCATCGCGGCCAGCCCGCCGGGCAGGTCGTGCGTCAGCGTCCCCCGGTAGGCCCGCCGCGCCCCCGTCGCCCGCCTGCCCCCGGCGTCCCACACGAGCGACAGCACCGCGAACGCGATGAGGAAGAAGATCCCCGACCACTTGACCGCGCAGGCCGCGCCGAGGCAGGCGCCGGCCGCGAGCCGCCACGGGCGCGCGCCGAGCGGGGGGCCGAGCCCGCCGAGCGGCCCGCGCTCGGCCTGGTCGGCCAGCAGCCCCCGTGTACGGTCACGGTCCACGACCAGGCAGGCGAACCCGGCGAGCACCCAGAAGGTGAGGAAGACGTCCAGCAGCGCCGTACGGGAGAAGACCAGGTGCAGGCCGTCGAGCGCGAGCAGCAGCCCGGCGAGGCAGCCGAGCAGGGTGGAGCGGGTCATCCGGCGCGCGACCCTGGCGAGCACCAGGATCGTCAGCGTGCCGGCCAGCGCCGCGGCGAACCGCCAGCCGAAGGGGTTCATCCCGAACAGCCACTCGCCGGCGGCGATCATCCACTTGCCGAGCGGCGGGTGGGCGACGAACGAGGCGCAGTCGGCCGGCTCGCCGCACTGGCGGAAGATGTCGAGGTTGCCGGCGATGAGCCTGCGGTCGGCGACGGGGTCCTTGGCGTCGCCCAGCGTGGCCCGCTCGACGCCGAACCTGAGCAGCGAGTACGCGTCCTTCGCGTAGTAGGTCTCGTCGAAGACGACGGCGTGGGGCACGCCGAGCCGGACGAAGCGGAGCACGCCGCCGAAGACGGCGACGAGGAGCGGGCCGAGCCATCCCACGAGGGGTGAGCCCTGCATCGGCGGGACCAGCCGTTGCCGCGAGACACCCCAATTGCTCACGAAGCGCACTATAGGCGCTTGTGAACCAGGTCATACAGCTCGCGCTTCTGGACGCCCGCCTCCTTCGCGACCTCGGCGACGGCGAGCTTGCGCTGCGCGCCCTCGGCGACCCTGCGCTCGACCTCCGCGACCAGCTCGTCCGGGTCGGGCTCGACCGCGCCGGGCACATGGCCGGACACCACGACGGTGATCTCGCCCTTCACGCCGCCCGCCGCCCACTCGGCCAGCTCGCCGAGCCCGCCGCGGCGGACCTCCTCGTAGGTCTTGGTCAGCTCGCGGCACACGGCGGCCGGCCGCTCGGCGCCGAACGCCTCCGCCATCGCCTTCAGCGACTCCGCCAGCCGGTGCGGCGCCTCGAAGAAGACCATCGTGCGCTCCTCGCGGGCCAGCGCGCCGAGGCGGCGGGAGCGCTCGCCGGCCTTGCGCGGCGGGAAGCCCTCGAAACAGAACCGGTCGCTCGGCAGCCCCGACACGGCCAGGGCGGTCGTGACGGCGCTCGGCCCCGGCAGCGCGGTGACCGTGATGCCGGCCTCGACGGCGAGGCTGGTCAGGCGGTAGCCGGGGTCCGACACCCCGGGCATGCCCGCGTCGGTGATGACGACGACCGTGCGGCCCTCCTTCAGGCTCTCCAGCAGCTCCTGGGCCCGGCCGGCCTCGTTCTGGTCGTAGTAGGAGACCACCCGGCCGGTGATCTCCACCTCCAGCTCGGCCGCGAGCCTGCGCAGCCGCCGGGTGTCCTCGGCCGCCACGACGTCGGCCTCGCCGAGCAGGTCGCGCAGCCGGGGCGAGACGTCGCCCGCCCTGCCGATGGGAGCTCCGGCCAGCACCAGCCTGCCTTCTTCAGTCACTCGTCCATTGTGGCAGGGCATCCGTATTAGACCGTGTTTCTACGTACCTACCGGCTTAGGCCCCGTACGATGTCCGAATGGCGGTGACCGATTCCCCGTATCAGGCCTTCGACGAGCGGGAGGCCGGCGAGAGCCTTCCCCCGACGCGGTCCGTGCGCGATCGGATGATCCCTCCCATGCGCGGCAGCGTCATGTGGGGATGGATCGGCCCGCTGCTGGTCACTCTCTTCGGCGGCATCCTGCGTTTCTGGGACCTCGCGCATCCCAAGTCCGTGGTGTTCGACGAGACCTACTACATGAAGGACGCCTTCTCGCTCATCACCTGGGGGGTCGAGCGGGTCGCGGTCAAGGACGCCGACAAGGCGATCCTGGCCGGCAACACCGACATCTGGGAGAGCTGCGCCCCCGACGCGCTCGACAAGTGCGCCTCCTACGTCGTGCACCCGCCGCTCGGCAAGTGGATGATCGGCTTCGGCGAGTGGCTGTTCGGGCTCACGCCGTTCGGCTGGCGGTTCGCCGCGGCGGTCGTCGGCACGCTGTCGATCCTGGTGCTGGCCCGGGTGGCGCGCCGGATGACCCGCTCGACGCTGCTCGGCTGCTTCGCGGGGCTGCTGCTGGCGCTGGACGGCCTGCACTACGTGCTGTCGCGCACGGCGCTGCTCGACATCTTCCTCATGTTCTGGGTGCTCGCCGCGTTCGCCTGCCTGGTGGCCGACCGCGACCAGGCCCGGGAGCGGCTGGTCGCCTGGTACGAGAGCGGGCCGCTGTCCCCGTACGGGCCGCGGCTCGGCGCGCGGCCGTGGCGGCTCGCGGCCGGGGTGTGCCTGGCCTTCGCGATGTCGGTCAAGTGGTCGGGGATCTTCTTCCTGGCCGCGTTCGCGGTGCTGTCGCTGCTCTGGGACTTCGGGGCGCGGCGGGCGGTGGGGCTGCGGCACCCGTACGTGGGGGCGCTCAACAAGGACGTGCCGCAGGGGTTCCTGTCCTTCGCGGTGGTGCCGTTCGTGGCCTACATGCTGACCTGGACCGGCTGGTTCGCCTCGGCCAACGGCTACGGGCGCAACTGGGCGCAGGCCACTTCTGCCGGCAATCCGCTGTTCTTCCTGTTCGACTCGATGCGGTCGTGGATCAAGTACCAGTGGCAGGTGTTCACCTTCCACAGCGGACTGGAGAGCACGCACCCCTACATGTCGGAGCCGTGGTCGTGGCCGCTGCTGCTGCGCCCGGTCGCCTTCTACTACGAGGGACGGCAGGACACCTGCGGCGTCAAGGACTGCTCGGAGGCGGTGCTCGGCGTCGGCACGCCGGTGATCTGGTTCGGCGCGCTGGCGGCGCTGGTGGCGCTCATCGCGTACTACGTCTCCAGCCGCGACTGGCGGGCCGGGGCGGTGCTGCTGGCCTACGCGATGGGCTGGCTGCCGTGGTTCTACTTCGCCATCGCCGACAACCGGACGATGTTCCTGTTCTACGCCATCCCCATGGTGCCGTTCATGGTGCTGGCCATCACGCTCTGCGCCGGGCTGCTCATCGGCCCCGCCCGGCCGACCGCCACCGGCGCGACGCCGGTGCGCCGGACCGTGGGGGCCGCCGTCGTGGGGGCCTTCGCCCTGCTAGCGTTGATCAACTTCTGGTGGTTGCACCCGATTCTGTCCGCTGAGCTGCTCCCGTACACCGAGTGGAAGGCCCGTATGTTGTTCGAGAAGCGATGGATCTGATCCGCTCACAGTCCGGTCAATAGCGCTTTTTTAGGGTAGTCACTGTGCAAGACCCAATACGCACCGGATTCGGCCATCGTCAGGCCAGGGGTCGATACGGCAAACTTCGAGGCATGAGTGCACCGGATGTCACCGCCCTGCTCGCCGAGTTGGAGCGCTCTGAGCCGGAGATCGCAGAAGAGGCCAGGACCGCCGTCGAATGGCTGACCGGCGGCGAGCCGCTGGAGAGCGTGACCCAGCTCGACGTCTGCGAGTTCCTCTGGTACACGTTGCCGCTCAAGGTGGGGCCGCTGCGCGCGGACGGCGACCACGAGCGGCTGGCCCGCTCACTCGGCCGGCTGCTCCAGCTGGGCGGCCTGGAACGATACGCGGCGCTGTGCGTGTCGCCGACGACGGCCCAGATCCTGCGGACGTACGCGCGGGAGGGCGAGGACGCCGGCACCAGCGCCTACCAGAAGGCCCTTGAGGCCACGGGCGTGCTTCCGCCCGACGTGCCCGAGCTGCAGTGGAGCATGATCATGGGGCCGGAGGAGCTGGGCGCCCACCTCGCCTGCTCGGCCGCACTTGAGCTGGCCATCGTGGCCGGCGAGCAGATGGACAGGGTCGCGCTCACCCGCCGCTGGCTCACCGAGGCGCGGGCCGACCTGGGCGGCGACAGCTGGCTCAACCGGGTGCACGGCGAGCGGCTCAACCGCTGGGTGCTCGGCCGCGGCCCGGCCCGGCGGGAGCTGGCCCAGCCGTTCGAGGTGCGCCTGCACGCGCCCGTGTCGCCGCAGCCGCTGCCCGCGCTGCACAAGCTGCTCTCGCTGGCCGCGAGGGAGGGCACCCTGCCGCTGCGGCTCGCCCCGTCGCCGGCCGCGCTGCGCCTGCGCGAGCTGGCCGAGCGCGAGCTGGGCGCGATCCGGCGCGACGGCGCGCGCATGGTCATCACCGACCACGGCCGGCGGCTGCTGGCCTCGCCCGAGGCCATGTGGACGGCCGTGACCCGGCTGCTGCTGGCCAAGGGCGAGCACGAGTTCGAGGTGTCGGCCAGGGAGGCGGCGCTCATGCTGCTGGCCGACGGCACCCTGATGTCGCCCGCCAAGCTGCACGAGCGGGTGGCCGAGGTGGTCGGCGGCGAGGGATGGCATCCGGCCGCGGGCATCGAGAACGTCGCGGGCCCGGTGAGCGACCTGGTCGCCCAGCTCACCGCGCTCGGCCTCGCCTACAGCGACGAGCTGGTGGTGCGCATGGACCGTCCCGGCCAGCTCGCCGCCCTGGCCGCGCTGCGGGCCCACGCCCTGCGCCCGCGCAAGTACGTCAGCTCGGGCCGCGCCGGCTGACCCCGTCAAAACGCGTCGAGCGCCCGCCCTCCGGAGAGGGCGGGCGCTCGACGCGATTGTGTACCGGTGTGCAGGTCGCCTCTCGGCGAAAGGCACAACACGGCTCCAGCCGAACGGTATTCCGTGAAGGCGATAGGTGAGGCCCGGGGACACTGGACACACCGGCCACGGTCTATGTAACCACACCCGCCCCCGGTCCATTCCCCACCCGCGCCCACATTTTTCGCCAGGACTCAGCCGGGCCGGCCGGTGGTGAGCGCGCCGTGCAGGAACAGGTCCACCAGCTCGGCGGTGGTGAGCGCGTCGGGGTTGTGGCGGCCGGCCGACAGGACCAGCATCTGGAACGCGAGCGCGAGCCGGTCCGGTGGCAGCTTGAGCGTGTCGCGCTCCGGCTCGAACAGGCCCGCCAGCACCTCCTGGTGCGCGGCGATCGAGGCCTGCCGGGCGTCGGCGCCCCTGCGCAGGTGCTCCTCCCGGCTCTCGCCCTCCCGCGCTGCGGGGGCGGTCGGGTCGCCGCGCCGCAGCCCGCCGGAGGCGGCGAGCGCCCCGGCGACCGCGCCCATCCTGGACAGGTAGCCGCGCATGGCCTCGGCCGCCTCGATCAGCCGCTCGGCGAGCGGCAGCTCCATCGAGACGGACGCGATGTGGGCGAGGGTGTCGTCGGGACGCAGCGCCTCGGCCATGCAGGCGTCGAGCAGGGCGTCCTTGTCGCCGAAGGCGCGGAAGACGGTGCCCTCGCCGATGCCGGCCGCGCGGGCGACCTGCGCGGTGGTGACGGAGGTGCCGTGCTCCACGACGAGGGGCAGTGCGGCGCGGACGATCATCTCGCGGCGCTGCTCGGGGGTCATCGCCGGCGCTCGACGCCGGCCTGATTCGTTCGTCATGTCTTCGACAATACGGAGTGAGTGCTCACTCCGTCAAGAAGGAGTGAGGACTCACTCCGATCCAGGGATGCGAGCACAGGCCGGGATGCGGCACCATCGGAGGCGTGCCATATGCGACGACCGACGGCGGAGTGAAGCTGTCCTACCAGGTCAGGGGCGACGGGCCGGCGCTCGTGCTGCTCCAGGGCCAGGCGAACGACCACCGCTGGTGGGATCCGGTCCGCGACGACTTCGCGACCGGCCACCTCACCGTCACCCTCGACTGGCGCGGCACCGGCGACAGCGACAAGCCGGACGAGCCGTACACGACCCGGGGTTTCGCCGCCGACGTCGTGGCCGTGCTGGACGCGCTGGGGATCGGGCGGGCCCACGTGTACGGCACGTCCATGGGCGGCCGGGTGGCCCAGTGGCTCGCGGCCGACCATCCCGGGCGGGTGGGCGCGCTGGTGCTCGGCTGCAGCTCGCCCGGCGGAGCGCACGGCGTCGAGCGGAGCAACGAGGTCCGCAGGTCGCTCGCCCAGCCGGACCGCGCGGCGGCGGAGCGGGCACTGCTGGAGCTCATGTACACCCCGGCCTGGCTGGCGGCGCATCCCGGCCCCCATCACACGACCGGCGATCCCGGCATGCCCGCGCACGCCCGCCGCCGCCATCTGGCCGCGAGCGCCGGGCACGACGCCTGGGACGCGCTGCCCGCGATCGCCGCGCCCACGCTCGTCGTGCACGGCACCGACGACGTGTTCAACCCGGCGGCCAACGCGCCGCTGCTGGCCGGGCGCATCCCGGGGGCCGGGCTGCGGCTGATCGAGGGGGCCAGGCACGCCTACTTCGAGGAGTTCCGCGAGATCGCGAGCCCGATGGTGCTGGAGTTCCTGGCCGCCCAGCCGGTCTGACTCAGCCGGGCTGACTCAGCCGGCCTGACCCAGCCGGTCTGACTCAGCGCAGCAGCGGCAGCCGCCCGGTGAGCCGTTCCACGACCTGGCGCGGCCCGAACAGGCTGACCGCGTAGTACGACGGCTCCTCGGCGCGCGCGAGCGCGGCCAGGTAGTCGTTGTAGACGGAGGCCCGCTGGGCGAGGTCCGCCATGTCCGCCATGACGAGGTCCGGCTCGGCCGCCGCGTCGTCCCTGATGCGCCGGACGATCGCGGCGGGCGCGGCCAGCACGGTGCAGCCCGTCCAGGGCAGTCCCGCGTGCGCGGCCCCGGCCGCGTCCACCCCGCCCTCCCCCACGATGTCCGGCACCGCGACGCCCACGGAGGCGGCCAGGCAGGCGGCGGCGTTCGCCTGCAGCCCGCGCGGCAGGTCGCGGTCCAGGACGATCACCCACTTGACCGGCAGCTCCCTGGTGGGCAGGTCGCCGCGTCGCTCCAGGCCGGCCGTCACGCTCATTCCCCGATCCCCTTTCTCCGAAGTTCCGACAGCAGACTCACACTCAGGCCGTCGTTTCACCAAGCGAGCGAGCTGTTTTCCGAAGAAGATTCGGCGATCCGTGCCACGATGGGCGGGTGGACGAACTTGATACGGCGATACTCGCCGAGCTGCAGCGCGACGGCCGCCAGACCAACCGCGAGCTGGCCGAGCGCATCGGCATCGCGCCCTCGACCTGCCTGGAGCGGGTGCGCTCGCTGCGCGCCGCCGGGGTCATCGAGGGCTTCCACGCCGAGGTCAACCTGGACGCCGTCGGCCGGCCCGTGCAGGCGCTGATCAACGTACGGCTGCACCCCAAGATCCGCGAGGCCGTCGAGGGCTTCCGCGACTACGTCGCCGCCCTGCCCGAGACGCTGGCCGTCTTCGTCGTCTCGGGCGGGGACGACTTCATCATCCAGGTGGGCGTGCGCGACGCCGGCCACCTGCGCGACTTCGTGCTCGACCACGTGGCCCGCCACCGCAACATCGCCGACGTACGCACCTCGCTGGTCTACGACCACATCCGCAAGACGTCGGTGGAGGTGCTGCCGCCGCAGGCGCCATCGCGCCCGCGCACCGGGCGCAAACGATGAGAAGCTCTAGCGGCGCGAGGCGAAGGCGTCCTGGGCGGCGAACAGCTCCTTGCGCAGCGTCTCGCTGCCGGTGTGACCGGAGTCCTCCACCACGACCAGCCGGGCGTCGGGCCACGCCCGGGCCAGCTCCCACGCGGTGTCGGCCGGGCCGCTGAGGTCGAGCCGGCCGTGGATGAGCACGGCCGGGATGCCGGCCAGCCGGTGCGCCTCGCGCAGCAGCACGCCCTCCTCCAGCCAGGCGGCGTTCGAGAAGTAGTGCGAGCAGATGCGGACGAGCGCCAGCCTGGCGTCGTCGGGGCGGTCGCTGTAGGCGTTGCGCTTGCCGTGGGGCTCGGCGGAGATGACCGCGTCCTCCCAGGCGCACCAGTCGAGGGTGGCCTTCATGCGCACCTCGGGATCGGGGTCGGAGGTCAGCCGCGCGTACGCCGCCAGCAGGTCGAAGGTGTCGCCGCCGCGCTCGCTCTCCGGCACGCCCTGCCGGAAGCGCTCCAGCGCCTCGGGGAAGAAGCGGCCGGCTCCCCGGTAGAGCCAGTCGATCTCGTAGCGGCGGGTAGTGGTCACCGAGACGATGATCATCTCGGACACCCGCTCCGGGTACGCCTCGGCGTAGGCCAGCATCAGCGTCGAGCCCCACGAGCCGCCGTACAGCAGCCACTTGTCCACGCCCAGGTGCTCGCGCAGCCGTTCCATGTCGGCGATCAGGTGGTGGGTGGTGTTGGCGCTCAGGTCGGTCGCCGGGTCGGCGGCGTGCGGGCGGCTGCGACCGCAGTTGCGCTGGTCGAACAGGATGATCCGGTAACGCTCCGGGTCGAACGTGCGCCGCGAGCCGACGGAACAGCCGGAGCCGGGGCCGCCGTGCACCACGACGGCGGGCTTGCCCTCGGGGTTGCCGCAGACCTCCCAGTAGACGAGGTTGCCGTCGCCGACGTCCAGCATGCCGTGGTCGTACGGCTCGATCGGGGGATACAAGTGCGGCTCCTTCCGCTCCGAAAATGTGACAGCGCTGTATATCAGCCCTTGACCGCACCTCTCCAACCGTTTTCGCCCGCGCGGTAAAGAGCGTTAGATCCAACCATGAAGTAATTCAAACGTCACTTAGGGTAATGATCACTGCGGATGATCGGATAAGCACTCGCAGGGAGCATCATGTACAAGCACGCCATCCTGGCACTCGCCACCGCCTCGGGCCTCCTCATGGCCGCCGAGCCGGCCTCGGCGGAGAAGCTGCCCGTCCACGTCACGTGCGGGGGCGAGGACGCCGTCAAGATCGACGTCCCGTCGCCGCCGGACGACATGACCGTCGGGGAGCTCCGCGAGCGGCTGCTGGCGATGTCCGCCCGGAGCTGGGCGCCCGTCCATGCCGCCGTGCGGTGGCAGGCCCCGTCGGGGACGTCGATCCGCACGATCCTGCTCGACGGCCTGCGCGCGTGCCGGGGCGCCAGGACCGAGCAGAAGGCCGCCGCCGCGGCGGACGTGATCGGCGACGACACGGAGGCGTTCGAGCTCGGCATGCTCGGCTCGCCCGACGTCGCGACGATGCTCGAAACCCTGGTCGCGGATCCGCCGGCCTGCTGGCCGACCTTCCAGGCAGCGACCGACGAGGAGACCGACGAGGAGACCGACGAGGTGACCGACGCCGACCTGGAGACGGACGAAGAGCTCGACGAGGAGACAGACTCCGACGACGAAGCCGAGGTCGCCGAGGAGACCGAGGTCGCCGAGGAGACCGAGGTCGCCGACGAGCAGCCGGCGGCGCTGCTCGACGCGATCGGCCTGCGGGAGCTCCTGGACGCCGTGCTCGCCGGACCGGTCACCTGCGCCCCCGGTACCGCTCCCACGTCCTTCTTCACCGCCCCCACGTCCTTCTTCACCGTGCCCGAGGTGCCGCTGGTCACGTACGAGCCCTCCCTCATGGACAGACTCGGGCTCAGCGCCGCCCTCGACCGCGTCCTGGGCGGCTGAACACCACCGGCAGGGTCGCCGGCCCAGGACCAACAGATCTGACCAGGCGCTGACACAATGGCCGCCATGACGACATCGGACCCCACAGCAGACCTTCACCACTACCTCAGGAGCGCGCGCGAGGCCCTCCTGTGGAAGCTCGACGGCCTGTCCGAGTACGACGTCCGCCGCCCGCTCACCCCCACGGGCACCAACCTCCTCGGCCTGGTCAAGCACCTGGCCGGCATCGAGTACGGCTACTTCGGCGACACCTTCGGCCGCCCGCCCGCCGAGCAGCCGCCCGGGTTCGAGGAGGGCGCCGAGCCGAACGCCGACCTCTGGGCCACCCCCGAGGAGTCCCGGGAGGAGATCGTCGCCCTCTACCGCCGCGCCTGGGCGCACGCGGACGCCACGATCGAGGAGCTGCCCCTCGACGCCGTCGGCCGCGTCCCCTGGTGGCCGTCCGGCCGCGACGCCGTGTCGCTGCACCGCATCCTCGTCCACGTCATCGCCGAGACCAACCGGCACGCCGGCCACGCCGACATCGTCCGTGAGCTGATCGACGGCGCCGCGGGTCTGCGCCGCGACAACGACAACCTGCCGGGCGGGGACGAGAACTGGTGGGCGGACCACCACAAGCGGGTCGAGCAGGCCGCCCGCGAGGCCGGCGGCCGGTGACAGAGATGTCCGACAAGGTGAAGTTCGAGAGAGTCGCGCCCGTGCTGCCGGTGCGGGACCTGGACGCGGCGCTCGACCGCTACCGCAGGCTCGGGTTCGCCGTCCGCGCCTACGCGGGCCCCGCCCGCTACGGGTACGCCGACCGCGGCGAGGTCTCGCTGCACCTGAGTGAATGGGACGAGCACGACCCGGCGCGCACCGGCGGGGTCGTCTACCTGTACGTCTCGGACGCCGACGCCCTGCACGCCGAGTGGACGGCGACCGGCCTCCCGGGGCGCTTCCACCCGCCGCACGACACCGACTACGGGCTGCGCGAGTTCGCGTACGTCGACCCCGACGGCACCCTGCACCGCGTCGGCTCCCGCCTCACCTCATGAAAGCTTCCCTACCACCGAAACATTTCAAGCCATTTACCAGGGAATAGCTGACAGCACATCACCGGCTCCCCGAAACATTTCCAGCTTTCGTTGACACGTTTCCGACCCGTTCCCACAATGACCGGAGGTGAGTCGCCCCCAACGATCAAGGACACGACATGATCGACAGGAAACGCCGCTCCACCCTCCTCGCCACGCTCCTCGCCGTCTGCCTGGCCGCCGCCACCACCGCGCTGGTCGCCGGCCGGGCCCTGGCCGCCGACTGCAGCGCGGGCTACGTCGGCCTGACCTACGACGACGGCCCCAACCCCGCCAACACCACGAACCTGCTCAACACGCTGCGCGCGAACGGGCTGCGCGCCACGATGTTCAACATCGGCCAGAACGCCCAGAACAACCAGGCCCTGGTCCGCGCGCAACGCGACGCGGGCATGTGGATCGGCAACCACAGCTACACCCACCCGCACCTCACCCAGCTCGGCAGCGCGCAGATCCTCTCCGAGCTGCAGCGCACCCAGCAGGCCATCCAGGGGGCGACGGGCACCGCGCCCCGCCTGTTCCGGCCGCCGTACGGGGAGACCAACGCCACGCTGAGGTCCGTCGAGCAGCAGCTCGGCCTCACCGAGGTCATCTGGGACGTCGACTCCCAGGACTGGAACGGCGCGAGCACGGCGCAGATCGTCCAGGCCGCCGGCCGGCTGCAGAACGGCCAGGTCATCCTCATGCACGACCAGTACGCCACGACCGTGGCCGCCATCCCGCAGATCGCCGCGAACCTGCGCAGCCGCAACCTGTGCGCCGGCATGATCTCCCCCACCACCGGCCGCGCGGTCGCCCCTGACGGCGGCGGCGACCCCACGAGCGGGCCGACGACCCCGCCGCCCGGCGGCGGCACCTGCACCGCCACGATCCAGCAGGGCCAGCAGTGGAGCGACCGCTTCAACCTGTCGGTCACCGTCTCCGGCTCGGCCTCGTGGATCGTCACGGTCACCGTGACGCCGCCCCAGAAGGTCATCAACACCTGGAACGGCACCCCGTCCTGGGACTCCAGCGGGAACGTGATGACGATGCGCCCGAACGGCAGCGGCAACACCTTCGGCTTCACGATCCAGCACAACGGCAACTGGACCTGGCCCTCGGTCTCCTGCCGGACGAGCTGAGGCCGCCGCTCAGAAGCGGAACAGCTCGGCGAACCTGTCGAACAACGCCCGGTCGCCCTCCACCCGTACGCTCCCGTCGCGCAGCACGTCGTCCACGGTCCTTGCGCCGCTCATCAGGTCGCGGACGGGCTGGCCCGCCAGGCGCTCGATCACCAGGTCGGGCGCCGGGTGCGGCCCGCGGCCGACCGTCAGCCGCCCGTCGTCCACCTGAGCGTGGAGGGTGAACTCGGCCAGGCGGACCTCGTAGCCCACGCTGACGCCCGACGCCACCTCCGGCCGGAACGCCGTACGGAAGGACATGGCGACCCCCTCGGCCGTGACGAGCTCGCCGGGGCGCGGTTCGCCCATCGTCCTGGCGCCCCAGCGGCCCAGGGCGACCAGCGCGGGTTCGAGGTCGCGGCCGTGGTCGGTCAGCTCGTAGACGACCGACCGCTCGGGGTGCGCCAGCGCCCGCCGGGTGGCCAGCCCCTCCTGCTCCAGCTGCTTGAGCCGGGCCGACAGGATGTTGGTCGGGATGGCGGGCAGGCCCTGGCGCAGGTCGGTGAAGCGCTGGGGCCCGGCCAGCAGGTTGCGGACGACCAGCACGGTCCACCGCTCGCCGACGATCTCCATGGCGCGGGCCAGGCCGCAGAACTGGCCGTACTCACGAGAAGTCACGGTACAAATCGTAGCTCCAAGATGCAGTTGACAAACCGTGCTTGCAAATAACAAGCTTCTGTTCGCCGGGACGGGCCGTTCCGGCAGAACGGAGATCCCCACATGTCGTTCCAGGCGTACCTCGACAACATCGAGGAGAAGACCGGCCTGACGCCGCGCCAGTTCATCGCCCTGGCGAAGGAGCGCGGCTTCGACGAGCCGGCCACCAAGGCCGGCGTGATCGTCGACTGGCTGAAGGAGGACTACGGCCTCGGCCGCGGCCACGCGATGGCGCTCGTGCACGTCATCAAGAAGGGCCCGAAGATCGACGCCAAGCACGTCGGCAGCGCGGGTTCGCACCGTGACGAGAGCGACACCCTCTGGCTCGACGGCAAGGACAACCGCCCCTGAAACCGGACGATCACCTCTGATCAGTCGCGTCGATCTTGCTCACCCCGCCCGTATCGCCATAATCGACAGTTGCCGAAACGGGTATGAGGAGAGCATTTTGGACGACGTGACCGAAACGGACGCAGCCGCCCCGTGGGCGCTGCCGTCGCCGTGGCGGGATGCGCGCGTCGCCGTCGTGGTGCCGACCTACAACGAGGCCGGCAACATCGGGGACCTGACGGCGCGCGTTCTCGCGCTCGACCTGCCCAACCTGCGCCTGGTCATCGCCGACGACGACTCCCCCGACGGCACCGGCCTGCTGGCCGACGACCTCGCCAAGCACGCGAACGAGGACGGCCGCGACCGTATGGTGGTGCTGCACCGCACGGTCAAGGAGGGCATCGGCCGGGCCCACATCGCCGGCATGAAGGAGGCCCTCGCTCACGGCGACGAGTACGTCGTGCAGATGGACGGCGACCTCAGCCACCGCCCCGAGTACATCCCGCACCTGCTCGGCACCATCCTGGCGACCCGGGCGGGCCTGGTGATCGGCAGCAGGTACGTCGTCGGCGGCTCCCTGTCCACCCAATGGGGCCGGCACCGCCGCCTGCTGAGCCGCTTCGCCGGCCGCTACGTCAACGCCATACTCGACCTGTCCGTACGCGACCCCACCGGCGGCTTCAAGATCTGGCGCCGCGACGTGCTCGAAGGCATCGGCCTCGACGCGATCCGCAGCGACGGATACAGCTTCCAGGTCGAGATGAACTACCGGTGCAAGCAGCTCGGCCACGCGATCGTCGAGCTGCCCATCCACTTCGAGGAACGCGCGGCCGGCTCCAGCAAGATCAGCTTCGCCGTGCAGCTGGAGTCCATGCTCACCCCACTGGCTCTCCGCTTCGGCCGAACCGGCCGACGATGAGCACCGCGACCGGGTACGCGATCAGCCCGCTGACCAGGGCGAGCAGAAAGGCGTACCAGAGCGCCCAGAGCGGCAATGCCTCCACGACCAGCCAGATCACCACCAGCAGAGGCACGGCCACGACCGCCACGGGCCAGGCGGGCCGCACGCCCACCAGCCAGAGCAGCGGCCAGGCCACCACGGCCGCGACCCAGCGTCCCACCTCCCACGCCTTCATGAGGTAGCCGAAGCATCCGGTGTACTCCCCGCACAGGGAGGAGTCGGGGAAGAGCGCGGCCATGGCCACCGCCCACCCGACGAGGGCGAGAGGCAGGATGATCCCGACCACACAGGCCAAAGCGACGCGTTTGGCGATCATCTCCGTATGGTGACACGCGCTATACCCGTCTGTGGAGGGCCCGCGGGTACGTCCTGAGGCATGAAGACCATCAACGTCTGCTTCGGCGTCGACGTGGACGCCGTCGCCGGCTGGATCGGCTCGTACGGCGGCCAGGAGTCCCCGAACGACATCCAGCGCGGCGTGTTCGCCGCCGAGGTGGGCACCCCGCGCCTGCTGCGGCTGTTCGAGCGGGAGGGCATCCGGACGAGCTGGTTCCTGCCGGGGCACTCGGCGGAGTCGTTCCCGGAGCAGATGAGCATGGTCGTCGAGGCCGGGCACGACGTGGGGGCGCACGGCTACATGCACGAGAACCCGGTCGCGATGTCGGCCCAGCAGGAGGAGGACGTGCTGGCCCGCAGCCTGGAGGTGCTCGACCGGGTGCTCGGCGTGCGGCCCCGCGGCTACGTCGCGCCCTGGTGGGAGATGTCGGAGCGGACGATCGACCTGCTGCTGCGCTACGGCTTCACGTACGACCACTCGCAGTCGTACCACGACTTCCTGCCCTTCTACGCGCGCAAGGGCGAGCAGTGGACCCGCATCGACTACGGGCGGGACGCCTCGACCTGGATGCGGCCGCTCGTCCACGGCCAGGAGGTGAACCTGGTGGAGTTCGCCGCGAGCTGGTATCTCGACGACCTGCCGCCGATGATGTTCATCAAGGCCTCGCCGAACAGCCACGGCTTCGTCAACCCGCGCGACCTCGAACAGCAGTGGCGCGACCAGTTCGACTGGGTCCACCGCGAGCTCGACTACGCGGTCTTCCCCATCACCCTGCACCCCGACGTCAGCGGCCGGCCCCAGGTGCTGCTGATGCTGGAACGGCTCATCGGCCACCTCCGCGCCCACGACGGCGTGCGGTTCATGTCGCTGGCCGAGGCCGAGGACGACTTCCGCGCCCGCTACCCCTTCGACGGCGAGGCCCGCCCGGCGGACGTGCGGTGACCTCCGGGCGCTGGCGGCCGCTGCTCGACGGCGCGCTCGCCGAGGCGGCCACGGTGCGGGGCGGGCGGGTCGTCTCGTACATCCCCGCGCTGGCCGGCGTCGACTCCGGCCTGCTGGCCGTGGCGATGGTCGCCACGGACGGCGAGACCGACGCCGCCGGCGACCGGGACGCCGGTTTCCCGCTGATGTCGGCGGCCAAGCCGTTCGTGTACGCGCTCGCGCTGGCCGAGCACGGCTTCGCGAAGGTGCACGAGCACGTGGGGACCGAGCCCAGCGGAGCCGCGTTCGACTCCACGGTGGTGCGGGGCGGGACGGGCACCCCGTTCAACGCGATGACCAACATCGGCGCCATCGTCACGACCTCGCTCGTCCGTGGCGGGGTGCTGGAGTTCCTGAGCCGCTGCGCCGGGCGTCACCTGGAGGTGGACGCCGCCGTGCTCGACAGCCAGCGCCGCACCGGCGACCGCAACAAGGCCCTCGCCTACCTGGCGCACGCCCACGGCTCCCTGGTCGGCGATCCGGCCGAGGCCGTGGACCGCTACTTCACGCAGTGCGCGATCCGCGTGACGGTGGCGGACCTGGCCAGGATGGCCGCCACCCTGGCGGGCGGGGGAAGGCTCCCCGGCACCGGTGAGCGGCTGATCGAGGCGCGGGTGGCCCGTACGGTGCTGGCGGTGATGACGACCTGCGGCATGTACCAGGCGTCGGGGGCCTGGCTGGTGCACGCCGGGCTGCCGGCCAAGAGCGGTGTGTCCGGCTGCCTGGCGGCCGCGTTCCCCGGGCGGCTCGGCATCGCCGCCTACAGCCCGCCGCTCGACGAGCACGGCAACAGCGTGCGGGCGATGGCCGCCTGCGCGTACCTGGCCCAGCGGCTCGACCTCCACCTGCTCGACGTCCCCTGCTGATCAGGATTCGAGAAGCGGTGATCAGCGACCGGCGCGTACCTTGAGAGCTGATCGGAAGGAGACCGTATGTGCCACCCTTCGTGGACGCGGGCGCTCAACGAGGCGCATCGCCTCGGCGAGCTCGCGCGGCTGCGCCGGGTCCGGGACCGGATCGACCGCGAGTACGCGCGCCCCCTGGACGTCGCGGCGCTGGCCCGCGCGGCGGGCCTGCCGCCCGCGCAGCTGAGCCGCCGCTTCCGCCTCGCCTACGGCCGCTCGCCGTACGACTATCTGATGGCCCGCAGGGTCGACCACGCGGCGGCGCTGCTGAGCCGGGGCGACATCGGCGTGGCCGAGGCGTGCCGCGCGGTCGGCTGCCCGTCCCCCGCCGCCTTCGCCGCCCGCTTCACCGAACGCCTCGGCGTGCCGCCGCACCGCTACCGGCCCCGGCCCGCGCCCGCGGGGACGGGCTAGCGTAGCCGTATGGACCTCAGCATTCACACGACCGTGCTCCCGCACGACGACCCGGACGCCTCCCTGACCTTCTGGCGCGACACCCTCGGCTTCGAGGTGCGCAGCGACGTCGGGCAGGGCAGGATGCGCTGGATCACGGTCGGCCCCGCCGGCCAGCCCGGCATCTCCATCCTGCTGGCGCCGCCCGGCGCCGACCCCGGCATCACCGACGACGAGCGCCGGACCATCGCCGAGATGATGGCCAAGGGCACCTACGGCTGGATCCTGCTCGCCACCGCCGACCTCGACGGCACCTTCGCGAAGGTGCGGGACGGCGGCGCCGAGGTGGTCCAGGAGCCGACCGAGCAGCCGTACGGGGCCCGCGACTGCGCCTTCCGCGACCCCTCGGGCAACCTGGTCCGCATCCAGCAGCTGCGCTGACGCATCAGGCGTTCAACGCCCTTCGCACGGCCATGTCCACCAGCTCGCGTACCTCCTGGTCGGTGAAGATGTCCGGCAGCGTCAGCCGCTCCACGATGAGCCAGTTCAGCGCCAGGTAGAGGAGCACCACCGCGGTCGAGTCGCCCGGCAGGCCCGAGGCGGCGTGATAGGCGATGTTGGCGTCGATGTCCTCGCGAATGCGCTTGGTGAGCACCGCCCGCAGCTCAGGACGCCGGGTGGACTCCAGCCGGAGCTCCAGCAGGGCCAGGTAGCCGGTCTTGAAGGCCGAGATGCGGTCCACCAGCTCGTGCATGAGCTCGGCGTAGCGGGTCTCGTCCTGCACGCCCTCCCGGCCGCGGGCGATCGTCGCCTCGTCGGGCAGCAGCCGCTCGTAGATCCGCCCGCCGGCCTGGGTGAACAGGTCGTCGCGATTGGCGAAGTAGTTGGAGGCCGTGCCCGGGGGCACGGCCGCCTCCGCGTCGACGGCGCGGAAGGTCAGCCCCCGCGCTCCCTCCCTGGCCAGCACCTCGATGGCCGCGTCGATCAACGCCTGCCGCCGCTCGGGATTCCTGCGCACTTGACACCACTCCGTCTGTAGTACTACGTTTTGACCACTCCAACCAGAGTACTACATCGGGAGTTGCTCGATATGCGCAAGCTCGTCTACTACATCGCCGTCTCGCTCGACGGCTACATCGCGGGCCCCGGCCACGAGGTCGACTTCTACCCGGTGTCGGAGCAGCTGGCGGCCTGGATCAACGACCGTTACCCCGAGACCGTCCCCACCCATGTCCGCAAGCTCGTCGGCCTCGACGACGCGCCCAACCGGGTCTTCGACACCGTGGTGATGGGCCGCGGCACCTACGAGCCGGCCCTGGGCGTCACCACCAGCCCGTACGCCCACCTGCGCCAGTACGTCGTCTCCAGCACGCTGACCATCGACGACCCCGCCGTGCGACTGGAGAAGGGCGACCCCGTCGAGCTCGTCCGGCGGCTGAAGTCCGAGGACACCGGCAAGGACGTCTACCTCTGCGGCGGCGGCAAGCTCGCCGCCTCCCTGCTCCCGGAGATCGACGAGATCATCCTCAAGAGCTACCCCGTGGTGGCGGGCGACGGCATCCCCGCGTTCTCCGGAGCGTTCCGCCCCACCCTGTTCACCCCCACCAGGCGCGAGTCCTTCGACAACGGCGCCCAGATCACCTGGCTCACCAGGGCCTGACCCCCACAAGGAGGAACATGCACATCAAACTCCCCCTCTCGCTCACCCCGAAGCGCGACGCCGAGCCCACGACGCGCGATCCCCGGCCCGCGGTGCGCGACCTCAAGCCCGCCCACCGGACGAACCTCTCCCGGCGCCCGACGGCCGCCCCGCGCCGCACCGGCTACTGACCCGCGGCGTAGCGGCCGGCCAGCGTCACGGCGCGATCGTGCAGGTAGTCACGTAACCACTGCGGGGCCAGGGCCTCCGCGTACGTGGCCAGCTGCCACAACGCCCATCGGGCGTGCCGGTGATCCTGGAAGGACACCTCCATCCGCAGCCGGCCGTCCGCGTCGACCTCCTCGGCGAAGACGGCCACCGCGGTCCGCACCAGGTCCTCCCGCCGCGCCGGGTCCAGCCGTACCAGCACGGTCACCTGGTCACCACCGTTGCGGAACCGCGTGCTGCGCTCCTGCCAGGCCCGGTCGAGATCGACCCGGTCCGGCCGCTGCGCGGGCTCGTCGAGCTCCCTCGCGGCCAGGATCCGGGACAGCCGGTAGGTGCGGTCCTCCCCCGACCGCGTGGCCAGCAGGTAACCCCGGTCGCGTACGGTGACCAGGCCGACCGGGTCCACCGTGCGCCACCGCGGCTCCCGGCCCTCGGCCGCGTAGTGGATGTCCAGCTTGTGCCCGGCGAACACGGCCCGCAGGACCTCGGCCGCCACCACGCCGGGCACCTCCTCGTCGGCCAGCCGGCGCGAGAGGAGGTCGATCTCCGGCTCGATGAGCAGCCGCTCGGCCGCGCCGGCCGCGGTGTCCCGATATCCGTCGGGCAGCGCGTCCACCACCTTGAGCATCGCCGAGGCGAGCGCCGAGCCGAGCCCGAACGCCTGCGCGCCGCGCCGCGACCCGGCGACCAGCAGGGCGAGGGCCTCGTCGTGGTTCAGCCCGGTGAGCTCGGTACGGAAGCCGGGCAACAACGCGAACCCGCCGTTCCGGCCGCGTTCGGCGTAGACCGGGACACCGGCCGCGGACAGCGCCTCGATGTCGCGCAGCACCGTACGGGTGGACACCTCCAGCTCGCGGGCCAGCGCGGTGGCGGAGAGCCGGCCGTACTGGCGCAGCAGCAGCACCAGCGAGACCAGCCGATCGGCACGCATTCAAGAACATTACCGAAATACACGACACAGGATGTCGTGCTTTGTTTGCCAAGCTCATCGACGCGCCCGAAAGGTGCGGGCGTCGATGAACCGAATGGAGCTGATGTGGCAATGGAGCGAACGCCGGTCAACCCGTGGCCGTGGTCCCTCGGGCTGGGCTACAACCAGGGCGAGGTCGTCTCCGGGCACACCCGGACCCTGTACTGCTCCGGGCAGACCGCGATGAGCGGCGAGGGCAAGCCCCAGCACGCCGACGACATGGGGGCCCAACTGGCGCTGAGCCTCGACAACCTGGAGGCCGTGCTCGGCGAGGCCGGCATGTCCCTCGCGAACCTCGTCCGGCTCAACGTCTACACCACCGACGTCGACCGGCTCTTCGAGCACTACGGCGTGCTGGCGTCCCGGTTGGGCGCAGCGGGGGTGGCCCCGCCCACCACGATGCTCGGAGTGACCCGGCTGGCGATCCCCGACCTGATGGTCGAGCTTGAGGGCACCGCCGTGGCGTAGAACTTCTCGTCACGGCCGTACATCTCATCATTTGTGATCATCAAGGCGATGACGGCGGCGTTGGCGATCGGCTCGCTCCTGGCAGGAACGAGCCCCGCCCACGCCACCGCCCCCAGGATTCCCAGGAACTTCCTGCTGACCGAGCCCGCGGCCGTCAAGGGACCCGTGGTCGAGGACGAGGAGTGGTGGGAGATCAGCGACAGTCTGTCCCGGCAGCTCGAGTTCAACCCCTGCCGGTCGAAGGGGAAGCCCCGCGACGGCCGGGTGGCGATGCGCACCATCACCTACTCCACCAGCGCGCCTTCGGGCACGAGCGAACAACTCGTGCTGTACCGGAATCCCCGAGCCGCCCAGGACGCCTTCCGCAAGCTCCGGGCCGACCTGGCCAGGTGCTCGAAGCCGGCCGTGGCGAAGCGCGACCGGTTCGGCTACGTGGGCAAACCGTTGCGCGTCGGTGACGAGGGTCTGTCGGTGGCGGGTCACGAGTACGCCGCGAGCGGCCGGCGGCTGTCGCAGTCCGACGACCTGGCGGTCATCGGACGCCGGGGCGCCGCCCTGTTCCTCTACACCGCCAACGCCAGGGGCAGCGGCGCGAAGAAGGAGATCACGGGTCAGGCCAGGAGGATGGCGAAGAAGGTGTGCGGCCTGCCCGGGGTGTGCGGCTGACGCTACGGGGCGGGGGGCCGCTCCTCGCTGACGCGGGCGAGCGCGACGATCCGCTCCAGGGCCGCCGCGTGCCGTACGAACGCCTCCCGGCCCTGCGGGGTGAGCCGCACGTACGTACGCCGCGCCCGCTTGTCCTGATTTTTGCGCACATCGACGTACCCAGCGCCGGCCAGGGCGGAGACCTGCTTGGACAGGGCCGAGTCGCTGGTGCCGATCGAGTCCCGCAGGAAGCCGAAGTCCACCCAGTCGGCCGGCGCCAGCACCGCCACGATCGACAGCCTGGCCGGTACGTGCAGGAACTCGTCGAACTGCGGATCCATCAGGCTCGCCTGCCGTCCTGCCGGACGAGCGACCTCATGACGCGGCGGTTGAGCGGCGTGGCCGCGACGTACGCGAGGGCCGCCACGACGGCGCCGGCCATGGCCTGCGACATCAGACCGTGCGCGGGCGCGTCAAGGAGCGCGAAGGCCAGAGTGCGCCCGGCACCGAAGACCATGCAGACGCCGAGCAGCACCATCACGTGGTACAGCGTCTCCTGGAGGGTGGGCTGCCTCTGGACCGCGGCCCGATATTCATAGACGATGCCCACCGCCGCGAACAGGCCGAACCCTGCCACGGCGCCGATGTACTGCCACGGCGCCCCCAGATCGATCGCGGCGAAGCTGACGAAGAGGCCGAGCGCCACGACGATCACGCGGGGCATCGCGAAGCTGCGGCGGGCGATCTCGTTCCTGGTCGTGTCCTGGAGCCGGCGGATGTCGTCGAGCGAGGACTGGGCGTCGTGCGGGTTCAAAAGGCCACCTCCGAGGTCGGCATGACTACTTTCCCATAAGGAAAGTAGCACGTGCTTTCCTCTGAGGAAAGTCGTCATGCGAGGCGCGCTCCCCCCGGCCCGAGGGGAGCGCGTGGGAAAGCGGATCAGCTGCCGGGCGGCGGCGTGGCGTCGCCGATGTCGCCGGCCGAGGGATCCGCCACGACCTCGCACGGCTGGATCGGCCCGGTCGTCAGCCGCCCGCTGAACTGCCAGGCCACCCCGGGACGCGCCTCCGATGGCGTGGCCGGATTCTCCATGACCTCGATCATCGCGATCTGGCCCGGCTTGATGTGGCGGGGATAGATGGTGATGCCGTCCTTCGGGCGAATCGCCTGGTAGGAGGCCGACTTCCGCAGTTTCTCCCGGAACCTGGCCTGCGTGGCGGCATCACCGCTCGACAACTCCTCGCCCGCGCCGAAGTCGTCGCCCTTGAGGAACGGCGCCCGGACGTTCCCGCAGCGCTTGCCGAGAGGCAGGTAGGTGATGTCGGCCCGCACCCCCCACTCGCCCAGCTCCTGCTCGACCTGCTCGGGGTCCCGGAAATCGTAGACCTTGAGGTTGATCGACCCGTCCTGGTTCTTCGTCAGGGCGTACGCCGGGTCGGCGGAGCCGAGCAGGGAAGGCACGGCCACGCCCACCGCGACGGCCGCCGCCACAGCAGCGCCGACCGCGAGCCGCCGCCCGCCGAACGGGAGCAGCCTTCCAGATCGCCGGCCACGCGGCGCCGCGGCCGCCTCCTGCGCGAGCCGGAGCCGCTGCCGGGCCAGGGAGTGCGGCGGCTCGTGCTCCAGCTCCTTGATGAGCGTCTTCAGTTCATCCATGACCGTGCTCCTCCAACGGATTGACCCCACCCAGGGTGTGACGGACCTTGCGCCGGGCCCGATTGAGTCGTGACTTGACCGTGCCGACCGGTATGCCGAGCGCGCGGGCCGCTTCCTCGTACGTCATGTCACTCCAGGCGACCAGCAGCAGCACGTCCCGGTCGCCCCGCGACAGCAGCGCGAGCGCGTTCAGCAGAACCGGCCGCGACCCCTGAGCGGTCAGCTCACGGGTGATCGCCTCTTCCGGCCCCTCGACGGGCTGGGCCGGGCTCTGCCGCTCCAGCGCGCGGTAGCGGCTGACCTCGGTCCTGCGATGACCGGTGATGAGCTTGGTCGCGATGCCCAGCAGCCAGGGCCGGGCATCGCGGTAGGAGATGTCGTACGCCTTGCGCCTGCGGAACGCGATCAGGAACGTCTCACCGACGAGATCCTCGGCGAGCTCCGGCCCGAGCCGGAAGGAGATGTACCTGTAGAGCGTCGCGGCATAGCGGTCGAACAGGGCGGCGAACTGCTCCGGATCATCGAGGGAACCTGCGATGATCTCGGAGTCCACCACCAGTGGTGACGTGTCGGTCACCATAGATGATCTGTCTTCGGCACTGGACCCCCTTCGAGATGTCACCTGTGTCTTGTCACAGGAGCCTCGAGTGTTCACGCACCCGTCTCAGGGCCTACCGCCGCAGCAGCAGACGCAGCAGACGCAGCGCTCTGGCCCGGCGCCCCGAGTCGGCCGAGAACATGTAGATCATGGCGGGGAGTGTCAGCAACGCGGCGCCTGCCACGACCAGTGCGGCGAGGTGGGGCAGCAACATGGAGCCTTCCTCCGAGAGTCCGGTATCACCTCGGCCGATGCCGAGGGCGCGTTATCAGGATGTGGCGCGCCGAAGAGCCGTTGACGATCTGTGCCAAGGTCTTACGCGATCCGATGAACCCGTACGCCGGCGGACAGAAGCTGACAGCCGTGGGTTTGCGTCCTCCGGGAATCTGGAATCTTGACATCACCATGTCTCCGCAAGCCCCCCTGCCGGAGGATCCCCTGGCCGTTCTCCGCGAACGCCTGCGGGACCTCTATCTGTACGCGGGCGAGCCCAGCAGCCGGACCCTGGCCAAGCAGACGGGAGCGATGAGTCACTCCACCGCGCACGGGGTGATCCGCTGCATCAGCCTGCCCCGATGGGGCAACCTGGAGCTCGTGGTCGAGGCGTTGAAGGGCGACGTCACGGAGTTCAAGGCCCTGTGGATCGCCGCCCACAACGCGCGCGCTCAACCTCCTGACTACGAAGCGCTGTACCGGCGCATCGACTACTTGCACGCCCGACTACGTCGGTTGACATCATGAGACGGCGCACGATCAGCCAACGGGCCGAGAGCCGCTCGCGCCATCCGTAGTAGCCCGAGCGCGACCAGCCGAATGCGGCCCTGCAGCTCGGCGGGTCACAGCCGGATCAGGTCGGCGACCTCCTCAGGCAGGCCGGGCGAGGTCATGACATGCCCCATCCCGGGCACGACGTGCAGCACCGCGCCCGGAATCGCGGCAGCCAGCGCCTCGCCGTGACCGAGCGGATAGACCGGATCCTGGTCGCCGTGCACGATCGAGGTCGGCGCGGTGATCGACGACAGCGGAGCGAGCAGGTCAGGGTCATCCATCCACACGGCCCGGAAGTGGTTGGCCGCGGCCGCCGGATCGGTGGCCCGCGTCAGCGCCAGCTCCAGCATCTCCCGGGCGGCCCGCTCGTCGAACGGCCGGACCGGCCCGTTGAAGACCCGGAACAAGGCCACGTCGGACTCCACACCCGGCGGCAGCCCGGCGTCCAGATGCGCGAGATACGCCGGTGCCGGCGGCGGCAGATCATCCGGGTCGGCCGGCTCCCCGGCCCGCGCCCGTGCCCACGCAGGTCTCGGATCATGCCCCATCAGCGAGCTGGACATCACCGTCAACGACCGGACCCGCTCCGGCGCGTGCACCCCCAGCCACTGCGCGATCATCCCGCCCAGGGAGGCTCCAGCCACATGAGCGGAGCTCAGCCCATGGCCGTCCAGCACCGCCAGGCAGTCGCGAGCCATGTCCCCGATCGTGTAGGGATGGGCATCGAAGTCGACGACGCTGGACCGGCCGGTGTCCCGATGATCGAATCGGATCACCTGAACCCCACGCTCGACAAGCCGCCCGACCAGCGCATCAGGCCAGCTGACACCCTGAGCGGCCGACCCCGTGACCAGCAGAACAGCGGGAAGCCCGGGATCCCCGACCCGCTCCGTCCAGATCCGCAACGGCCCGGAGGCCACGAACCGCTCGTGCGCATGCAACATGAAGGCACGGTAACGGCGACCGGCTGCCAGATGCCCGACATTTACCGACGACCCAGCCCATGATCGGGCACGATGTACGGCGTGACGCGGACTTCGCCGACCAACTGGCGGGCCAGGACCTGGTACGCAGCCTTGATCGCGGTGACCGGCGGCGCGGCCGTCCTGCTCGCAGCGCTCAGTCTCGACGTGGGGCAGAGCATGTGGCCCGACGCGCAACCCGACGACCAGGTGGTGGCGAAGTGGCGTACGGCCGCCGCCCTGGCCTACACCTCCGGCAGTGCCGTCGGACACGTGTGCGCGCTGGTGGCCGGCCTGCTGGCCGCACGCTGGGCCAGGGACAAGACGTGGTGGGCCGGCCTCGTCACGGCGATCCTCGCCGGGGCGGGGCTGGGCCTGGCGGACCTGGCGGCGGCATCCTGGAAGGCCGCTCCGCTCCTGCGCGAGTTCGCAGCCTCACCCGCCCTGACGGACAACGACGGCAGGCTGATCGTCGACACCGGGCTCCAGCATCACGCCTGCGTCCCGGCCGCCATGGCCGTGGTCTTCGCGACGCTCCTGCTCACGGCGGGCCTCGGGTTCGGCGTCGCTCGGGTGAGACCCGTCTACAAATCCTTACTGATAGCGATATCTCTCGCGCTTATGCCTGTCGCCCACTTCTGGATACCGGCTGTCGTACTGATTCCGGGAGTGGGGCCGTACTAGCGAGTAGCGGGCTTTCGTCAGGTATGCATGGCCCTCGTTGCCCCGACCCCGCATCCGCACCTGTTACCGAGGGGCCGGACCAGCAGGGATGCACGATGCACCATTTGCTTCCATTTAAAGCATATGTCGCACGTTACGCCCATTAATGACGCTTAATCTTTCATGTTCTCCGAGTTACGAAATCGGAGAATTTCCTCCGTTGTTTGAGTGCTTCCCGCTCGCGGGAGGATATCGGTGCCACAGAAACCAGACTGTGTCCTCACGGGGGAATTCCATGTTCTCAAAAACTCTACTCGCCTGCGGCCTGGGGGGCATCGCGCTCGCCTGCGTCCTGCCGACGCCCGCCTCGGCGCTGGACAGCAACTACAAGGGCGAGACCACTGTTCGCTGCGGAGGCCTCATCACCAAGTCCATCAAGCTCGCCAATGACCTGCACAACTGCTCCGGCAACGGGCTCGAAGTCGGCGCGGCCAACATCACCATCGACCTCAACGGCCACACCATCGACGGTTCCGGCATCTCCGGCTCCTCGAGCGGGATCGACAACAGCCAGGCGGGATCGCGCAACACCGGTTTCCCCGGGGTGACGATCAAGAACGGCGCCGTCACCGGCTTCGCAAGCGGGGTCACTCTCGGAAATGGGGCTAACCGCAACGTCGTCCACTACATCCACGCCATCGCCAACGGCACTGGGATCCTCCTCACGGGGTCAAGCAGAGGGACCCTGCTCTACCGCAACAGCGTGGTGAACAACGCCGGAGACGGCATCCTGGTCAACTCCGCTGCGACCGGCACCCGCATCGACAACAACGACGCCAACGGCAACGGCAACGGCACCCCCCCCACCAAGCAAGACGGCATCGAGGTCGACGCCACGGATAAGGACACCGTGATCAAGAACAACCGCGCACGCAACAACGGCGACTACGGCATCAGAGCCGCAGTAGCCGCCAGCGATGGTCACGGCAACCACGCCAGCGGCAACGACGCCCACGACGCGGAACACCAATGCGTCAACGTCAGGTGCGCTTCCTGAACCGGGGAGAGTGACATATCGACGCGGATTCCCCGCTCCTCAGCAGGGGCGGGGGATCCGACACCGGCCACCCCGGACACCGCTTTCACGGTCCGGCAGCGGCCTCCATTCCCGGGTGACTTCAGGCGGAAGCACTCCTAAACGTGCAGGACACGCGGCTCACCCGACGGACGTCCCCCCGCGGCCAGCACCTCGGCCAACAACCCCGGAAGCCCCACAGGCCGCAGGGTCTCTGTCGCCTCGGCCTCGACCAGCTCAGCCAACGACCACCATCGGTGATCATCGATCGCCTGCTCTTCGCCCGGCTCCAGATAGGCACGGGTGACGGTCTGCGTGCCGCGCACCCGCGCCAGGAAGTACCGCTCGTGCATGTGTACGGGTTCGCCACCCCACCGGACGTCCACATCGAGAGTCCACAAGCAAGGCCCCCACTCGACCTCCGTCAGTCCGGTCTCCTCCATCAGCTCCCTACGAGCGCCCCGGAGGAAGTCTTCGCCCTCCTTCAGCCCTCCGCCCGGGGGCACCCAGAACAACTCCCCGACCGGAGAGCCGGGGACGACGATGACACCGTCATACCTGTGCCGGATCAGGAGAATCCGATCGTCCCGATCAAGCAGCACAACCCGAGAACCTTGCCGGCTCCGCATCGCCTACTCCCATCCGGCGTAGTCACCCCGTCCGTCACCCGGCAACGCAAAAGGCAACCTCCCACAACTGGGAAGCGGCCTTCGACCTAGGTGGGGCGCTCACGAATATGGCCGGCCTGGGGCGCAAGACGGATTGAGAAGATCGCTTCTCGACTTCGCTGTGATCGTTTCCCGTCCGCCGCCGCTATCGGATCCTGATCTCAGCGTGAGAAGCTCACGCCCATGGCCGCACAGGACAACCCCCAGCAGGCGGACCGCGAGGACTTCGAGGAGGCGGCAGCGCTGCGCTACACGGTGGCCGCGCTACGCCTGCTGGGGTCCTTGGGGATCGGCGGAGGTTTCGCCGGAGCGGTGATCGAGCTGGTCTGGCATCCGGATTTCCCTTCGCTTCCCTGGCTTGCCGTCTTTCTGGTCGCCGTCATGGCCGGTGTCGGCTTGCGGATCGAGGCAGCTGTGCAGGACCGTTCATCGCGCTGAGCGCGGTTCCACTCGAGATCGCTCCAGGCGACGACACCTGCGGCGCTACAACGATCCACGCGCCGGCAAGGCCTTCTTCAGTCGCCGGCGGCCGACGCCTCGCCGGCGCTGAGCGTTCGCAATATGTCGACCAGTGTCGACAGCTGCTCGGGGGTGAGTGGCCTGAACAGCTCTTCCGCCGCCAGTTCATAGCCGGCTGTCCAGTCCTGCGCCAGTGCGGCCCCTTGCGCCGTCACTCGAAGGAGTACGGACCGGCGGTCGTCCGCGCTGGTCTGGCGTTCGAGTAGTCCGTCGCGGACGAGCGCGTCGACCAGGGTGGAGGCGGTCCCCTGCGCGATGCCGACCGCGAGAGCGAGCTCGGTGAGACGAACCGGCTGCGAACGCGCCACCTCCACCACCAGGCGGAATCTCGGCGTCGACACCCCGTGCTCGCCCAGACGCTCGTTGAAGTGACGTACCAGAACTTTCGCCGTACGGCTGAACTCGTCGGCGACCTGTGCTGCGGTCACGCCCTCGTTCGCGCGTGGCATCGCCCACCTCCCACTTGACGCCCCCATCGTACGGGAGGTTACATAGACGTCGATACATTGGCACCGAACTATTTGATCCCAATGCATCTGAGGTAAGTGCGTGCTCAATCACAAGGAGTGAACCATGAAGATCTTCGTCACCGGCGGCAGCGGTTTCGTCGGCGGCACTCTCGTCCACCGCCTCGTCGCCGAGGGACATGAGGTCATGGCACTGGCCAGATCGGGCTCGAGCATCCAGCGGGTACGTGCGGCCGGCGCCGAACCCGTGTCCGGCGATCTCGCCGAGCTCGGCCGGGCCGACTCCCCGGCGCCGAACTGGCTCGCCAAGCTGCGCGAGGCCGACGCGGTCGTGCACGTCGCGGCGTACATGGAGTTCTGGGGCCCCGACTCGCTCTTCCAACAGGCCAATCACGTACCGACGGCCGCCCTGCACGCCGCGAGCGTCGCGGCCGGGGTGCGACGCTTCGTACTGACCAGCGCCGCGTCCGTCTCCACGGGCAGTCAACGCCGTCCCGTCGTCGACGAGTCGACGCCGGAGGGCCGGCCGAACATCGCCTACAGTCGGGTCAAGCTGGCCACCGAGCGCGCGCTCCTGAAAGCCCGCAGCGGGAAGACCGAGCTGGTGGTGCTCCGCCCGCCGTTCATCTGGGGCCGCGGAATGACGACGATCAACGAGATGGTCAAGGTCGCCGAGGCCGGACGGTTCGCCTGGATCGACGACGGCAGGCACATCGTCGACTTCGTACACGTCGAGAACCTGGCCAGTGCCGCGATCCTCGCGCTCACCCGGGGCCGCCACAAGGGGGTCTACCACGTGACGGACGGCACGCCGATGCCCATCCGCGACTTCCTCACCCCCTTGCTGGCGACCCGCGGCGTGGATCTGTCCAAGAGCCGCAGCGTCCCTCTGGCGATGGCGGCGCCCATGGCGGCGGTGATGGACCGCACGGCACGCCTGCTCGGCCGGAAGACGGCGCCGCCGCTGACGAACTGGCTCGTCAGCTTCACCGGCCGTGACCGTTCCTACGACATCACCGCCGCGAGGAAGGAGCTGGGCTACTCGCCTGACGTGACGCTGGAGAAGGGCCTGGCGGAGATGAGCTTCTCGTGAGGTGACGACCTCGCGCGCCGCGGTCGCAACGCCCTCGCCATGGATGCGGTGCCTCGCGAGCACCGCTACTCCGCCGATCATGTGGGTCCGCGGATCGGGCTTCTACGCGTTTTGATCAGGTCGGACGACTGCTGCCTGCCAGTGTCAGCTACCGGCGCCTGCAGGCATACACCTTCGCGCTGGGCCGGGACGCCCCCAACGCGCCGACTCTCTAACAGCACGTCAGGGTGGTCACTGGTCTGTGGCCACGGCTTCCCTATTGCACCGGCTTCAGTACCGCCTGCTGGAGCACGACGCCCTCGCCGTACTTGTCCTCCAGACGTTGCTGGAGCTCCTCGCCGGCCACCCACACGCCCACGACCACCTGCTCCTTCATGATGTCGACGGAAGTCGAGGTGATGCGCTGGCCAAGATCGTCACCGACGAACTCCTGGATCTGCCGCAGCGTTTCCAGGCTGCGCTGGGCCTGGCTGACGCAGAGCACGCCGCCCCAGCTCTCCCGGATCCACGCCTCCCTGCCGGCCAGGTCGCCCGTGAACTTCACGTTCAGCACCAGCTTGGTCGGGTCGTTGGCGTACTTCTCCGCCCACTCCCGCTTGCTGCCGTCGTAGCCGGGGATCGAATCCAGATAGCTCTGGTCCAGCCACACCCCGCCCACGGTTTCCTCATTCTCCAGCCGCTGCTGAGTCGCCTGGAGCGCTTCCTGGGTGGCCTTGGCGGGATCGGCCGGCCGCCAGCCGCCCTCCGGGACGGGGCACGGACTGTTGAGCCTGTGCTCCTCCAGTCTGCCCTGGACCGCCGCCCCTGGTGGTTCGGTCAGGGTCAGCCGGGAGCCGTCCCAAGTGCCGACCACCCGATACTGACCCCACTTCGTACCCTGGACGCTCTCGTGCTGGACCTTGGACCAGTCCCAGCCGACGATGTCCGGCCCACCGCACTGGGGTGGCAGCGACTCCTGCATCGCGGCGCACATCTGCGGCCCGTGACCGGGGCTCTCCAGAACGGAGACGGCGTTGGCCGCGTACGTAACCGGCTCGTCGGCCGCCACTCCGCTGCCGCAGGCGGTCAGCACGATGAAGGCGAGGAAGGCGAGTGAGCGCATGACCCTCAGACGTGCGAGCACTCCGCCAGGTTCAAGGGTGTTCACGAGTGTGCCTGGCCTGGAAGGCAGCAGAGGCGTGCAAGATCGCGCGTGATCGTTTCCCAGGTCGAGTGAGGCGCCCGCCTCGATGCGGTCGGCTTGACAGTGGTCACGAAACCCGAAGACGGTCGAGCTGAGGGTTGTAGCAGTGCAAACCGAGTTCGGTCGCGACCTGGACCGCGTACACCGAGGACTCCTCCACGCGGCGGGGCATCGCCGGCCTCAGCGAGCTACAGCGCGGCATCCTCGCCGGGATGGGCAAACTTGAGGCGGACCTCGCCCGAACTCCAGGCGCGTCGCCTCGCCGAGCAGCAGCAGCGCACCGCCGAGACGATCGCGGCCGACGCCCTCGCCCGCGCCGACGCGGCAGACGAACGCGCCGCCCAGGCCGAGCAGGACAAGGAGGCCGCCCAGCGGAGCGCCGCCGAAGCGATCGAGGCAGCCGAGCGGGACGCGGCCGCGAGAGTGGCCGAGGCGAAGCGCCTCGCCGACGAGCAGGTCGAGCAGGCGCAGAGGGACGCCGCCGAGCAGGTCCGCGCCGCCCAGGAGCATGCCCAGACCACCATCCGAGATGCCCGGACCGAAGCCGATGCCCAGATCCGGACCGTGCGGGAGGAGGCCGAGCGGCAGGTCGCGCACGCCCGCGAGCTGGTCAAGGATGCCGAGGAGCAAGCCGACGCCGACATACGGCAGGCACAGGCCGACGTGCGCGGCGCGCAGCTCGCGCAAGCCCGCGCCGAGCAGGGCCAGGAGGACGCCCGCCGGACGCTCGAACGCGCCGAACAGGCGGCCGATCGGGAACGGGAGACGCTGCTCCGGCCGCGCCAGGCCGAGTCAACGCACTCACGGCCGCCAGCGACGCGCACGCCCGGCGTGCCGACGCGTCCGACAGGAAGCCAGGTGGGTCCGGGTTTCCAGTGAGCCGCTCGTACAGGCCTCGCCGGTCGAGCGTCCGCACCACCTGGCCGACCAGGCCATTGGCGCGGTTCTCCTCGGTGCGCTCCGGCAGACGCTCCAGGACCAGGGAGCGGACTCCGGCCAGGCTGAGCTCACAGGCCAGCATCAGGCCGTTGGGCCCGGCTCCGGCGATGACGACATCGGCGATCATGGCGCTCCGGGCATGACGGATCGACCGGCGACAGGCCGGCTGATCCTCGATAGGGAAGACGGGGAAGGTCTGGGAAAGGTCCGGGCACACTCCGCGCGCCTACCGCGGCAATCTGATCGGCAGGGAAACAGGCCGACTGTCCGCTGGCATGACGGAGCCATGGGGTCCAGTCCTACGGCATTGCCGCCGCGGCGGCGGGATGGCCGGCGAGGTTCGCGTGGGGCCAGGCCTGCGGGTTGTCGGCCAGGTCCCGGGAGCGCGACATCCTCGACCTCATGGCCCCGCGGGAAGTCCAACACCGCCATCGCCGAACGACTTGTGCTCAGCGAGAAGACCATTCGCAACAACATCTCCAACATCTTCGCCAAGCTCCACACCACCGATCGTGCCGAAGCCATCGTCAAGGCCCGCCAGGCCGGGCTCGGCGGCTCCGCGACGACCGAGAGATGAGCGTCCAGCTCCATGCCCCGGCCAAGGCGATTCCGGACAGGCCCGCTCAGCGATGACGGGTCATTTCACGATGCGGTAGAGCAGATGGGTGGCCAGCGGGGTGTCGACCACGTTGACCACCTCAAGCTGGATGTGGTCGCCCCCAGGTGGTCGAAGAGCCGCTGGCCCCCGCCGAACAGCACAGGCACCAGATGGATCCCGATCTGGTCGACCAGCCCCGCCTCATGAACTGCCGCCCGAGGTCCGCGCCGCCCATCACGGCGACGTTCTTGCCGCCGGCGACCTCCCTGGCCTTGCCGCAGGGCGCTTTCGATCCCGTCCGTCACAAAGGTGTGGACGCCGCCCTCGGGCACGTCCTCGAGCGCCCGGTGGGGGTCCTTTCACGCGGCTGATAGACCTCTCGACCATCCATCTACGCGCCGAACGCGAGCAACCTACTTGCCTTACGTGTCTGAACGACCCTCAGGCGGCTGACCAGCCAGTTCGCTTGAATACCCCAGATAACCGCAGGCCCACTTGACAAGGACGCCCGCCATATCAGGTGTGCTGTGGCTCGGTGGCGCGGTGATAGCGGTCGGCGAGTGCACGCACGAGTTCGACGAGTTCCGCGGGCTCCGTCACGGTGAAATCCACGCCGAGCAGGCCGAGGTGAACGGCGAGCGCCTCGATGCTGTCCGCGCCGGTGTCCAGCAGGCAGCGGGTGTCGTCGACCGGCGTGATCGTGCCGATGGCGGCGTTGATTCGTTCGGCGAGCTGTTCGGCTGGTACGTGCACGACGACCTGGGCCCGGTATCGCCAGGCAGCCGACGACACGCCCCGGCGTACCTGGTCGATGGCCTCCTCGGGGAGATCGCGGGGGGTGAATCGGGGACCCGTCGGGGTGCGTGGGTGGAGCCGGTCCACCCGGAACGTCCGCCAGCCGGCCCGCTCGACGTCGAACCCGACGAGGTACCACCGTCGTCCCCAGTTGACCAGTCGGTATGGTTCCACCTCGCGCCGGCTCTCGGAGCCGTCGTGGCTTCGGTAGTCGAATCGCAGGCGCTCGTGATCCCGGCAGGCGGCGGCGAGGGCGCTCAGCGTGTCCGCGTCCACCCGTGGGCCCAGGTCGTCCCGGGGTACCGCGACGGCGTACCGCTGGAGGGCGTTGACACGGCGCCGGAGCCGGGTCGGTAGCACCTGCTCCAGTTTGGCCAGCGCGCGCAGCGAGGTCTCCTCGACTCCGGTGATCGTGCCCCCGGCGGCGGTGCGCAGTCCGATCGCCACCGCGACCGCCTCTTCATCGTCGAGCAGCAGCGGCGGCAGCGCGGACCCGGCACCGAGCCGGTAGCCGCCCACCGCGCCTCGGTTGCCGTGCACCGGATAGCCGAGGTTTCGCAGGCGTTCCACATCGTTGCGGATGGTGCGGGTGCTGACCGACAGCCGTTCGGCCAGTTCGGCGCCGGTCCACTCGCGGGGCGTCTGGAGCAGCGAGAGCAGGCGCAGCAGCCGCGCCGAGGTTTCCAACATTCTTCGAGTCTGCCCGTTCATTAGGAACGGGTCTTACCTAATTGGTTCCTACGCTGATGACCATGACGAACGACAGCACGATCGCCCCGTTCCGGATCGACATCCCTCAGGCCGAGCTCGACGATCTACAGCAGAGGCTGGCCCGGACTCGGTGGGCGGAGGAGCTGCCCGCGAGCGAGTCGGCGCCGGTCGGCCCGGTGCCGCCGGGTTGGGAGTACGGCGTCCCGGTGGGCTACGTCAAGCAACTGGTCGAGCGGTGGCGCACGGGGTACGACTGGCGGGCCTGGGAGGCGAAGCTGAACGCGTACCCGCAGTTCACCACTGAGATCGACGGCCAGAACATCCACTTCCTGCACGTGCTGTCGCCGGAGCCGGACGCGACGCCGCTGATCCTGACCCACGGCTGGCCGACCTCGGTGGTCGAGTGGCTGGACGTGATCGGCCCGCTCACCGACCCGCGTGCGCACGGCGGCGACCCGGCGGACGCGTTCCATCTGGTCATTCCGTCGGTGCCGGGCTTCGGCTTCTCCGGGCCGACCCGGGAGCGCGGCTGGAATCGGTACCGGGTGGCCCGGGCCTGGGCCGAGCTGATGCGCCGGCTCGGGTACGACCGGTACGGCGCGGCTGGCAACGACGGCGGATCGCTGATCTCGCCCGAGGTGGGCCGGGTTGACCCTGGGCACGTCTCTGGAGTGCACGTGACGCAGGTCTTCTCGTTCCCGTCGGGCGACCCCGCCGAGTCGGCCGGTCTGTCTGAGGAGGAGCGCGGAAAGCTCGCGTTCGCCGAGTGGTTCACCCAAAACCGGGGCGCGTATGACAAGCTCCAGTCCACCGAGCCGCAGAATCTGGCGCACGCACTGGCCGACTCACCGGCCGGCCTGCTGGGCTGGCACGCGCAGCTGCTCGGCGCTTCGCTCGACCCGGATTTCGTGCTCACGAACGTGATGATCTACTGGCTGACCAACACGGCCGCTTCAGCCGCCCGGTTCTACTACGAGGACGCGGCGGCGGCCCCTGTACAGCAGAAGTCGAACGGCCGGGGCACCTCCGTGCCCGAGCCGACCACCGTGCCCCTCGGCCTGGCCAATTTCGCCTGGGACTTTCAGTCGATCCGGACGTTCGCCGACCGCGACCACAAAAATATCTTCTCCTGGAACGTTTATGACCGGGGCAGCCACTTCGCCGCTCACGACGCCCCCGATCTGCTCGTCCACGACATCCGGCAGTTCTTCCGCAAGGTTCGCTGACCGCCGCCGGTTTTTCGGCGGACCCCCCTCAGCCCCCATGTCTTCGCGCGAAAGGAAACACTCATGTATCTCGTCATCGGTGCCACGGCTCACTTCGGACGTCAGGCGGTAGAGGAGCTGGTCGCCGCGGGTGCGCCGGTGCGGGCGCTGACCCGTACTCCGGAGCGGGCGGAGCTTCCGGAGGAAGTCGACGTCGTCCGGGGCGATCTGACCAAGCCCGAGACGCTGCCGGCGGCGCTGGCCGGCGTCGAGGCCGCCTTCCTGGTTCTGCAGTACGGGATGGATGTCGCTCCGCTGCTGGCGGCCGCGGGCCAGGCCGGGGTACGGCGGCTGGTGTTCCTGTCCTCCGGGGCGGTCGTCCCAGGCGCCGAGCGGCAGCCCGACGTGATCGCCCAGTACCACCGCGATGTCGAGCGGGCCATCGAGGCGTCCGGGATCGAGTGGACGTTCCTGCGGCTCCTGTTCCCCGCCATCAACTCGTTGACGTTCGCGATGCAGCTCCAGGGCGGTGACGTCATTCGCGCGCCGTACGCCGAAGCGGCCTTCAGCGCCGTGCACGAGAGGGACGTCGCCGAGGTGGTCGCGCGGACGTTGATCGGCGGCGGGCACGCGGGGCGGGCCTACGACCTGACCGGCCCCGAGTCGCTGACCCAGGCACAGCAGGTCGGCATCCTCGGCGAGATGCTGGGGCGCCCGCTCACCGTCGAGGACCTCGACCCGGAGGCGGTGCTGGAGCAGATGAGCCGGTTCATGGACCCTGAGTTTCTGGCGGCGCTGTTCGGTCTCATGGCGCAGGCGGTCGGCAAGCCCGCGCCGGTCAACGACGTCATCGAGCAGATCACAGGGCACCCCGCGCGCGCCTACGCCCGGTGGGCCGCGGATCACCGGGCCGACTTCGGCGGATGATCAACGAGGCAGGGGCGGCATCCGCCACCCCTGCCGGATGGACGGAAAGGACGGCACAGTGGCACAGGTGCTGAGGCGACGGGAGTTGGGACGAGCTCTGCTGGCCCGACAGTGGCTGCTGGAACGGGCCGAGGCGACCGCCGAGGAGACGGTCACCCGGCTGGTCGGCATGCAGGCGCAGGCGCCGTACGCGCCCTACTTCGGGCTCTGGAGCAGGTTACGGGAGTTCGGCACCGCCGACCTGGCGGACGCGCTGACCGAGCGCCGCCTGGTGCGGGTCGCGCTGATGCGCAGCACCATCCACCTGGTCACCACGGCGGACTACCGCTCGTTGCGGCCATGGGCGCAGCCTGCGCTCGACCGTGAGCTGGACACCGCGTTCAAGACGATCCTGACCGGTCTTGACCGTGCGGCCGTGGCGGAGTCGGGCCGGGCGCTGCTCGGCGCACGGCACCTCAGCCCCAAGGAGCTCAGGGCGGCGCTGCACGAGCGGTGGCCCGATCGCGAGCCCCGTGCGCTCGCCACCGTCGTGCGCAACCTGGTACCGCTGGTGCAGGTGCCACCACGCGCCGTCTGGGGCGTCGGTGGCACCACCCGGTACGCGACGGCGGCCGACTGGACCGGAGCCGAGCCCGCCCCCGCCGCCGACTCCGAACACATCGTGCTGCGCTACCTTGCCGCGTTCGGCCCGGCCTCGGTCACCGACGTGCAGACATGGGCCGGCCGAACCCGGCTGCGTCCCGTCCTGGAGAGGCTGCGGCCGCAGCTGGCGGTCTTCCACGACGAGCGCGGGATCGAGCTGTTCGACCTGCCAGATGCGCCACGCCCCGGCGCCGACGCCCACGCGCCGGTTCGCTTTTTGCCCGAATACGACAACCTGCTGGCCTCCCACGCCGACCGCACCCGCGTGATCTCGGAGCAGGACCGCAAACGGGTCATGACGCGCAACGGGATGCGCGCCACCTTCCTGGTGGACGGGCAGGTGACGGGCGCCTGGAAGCTCCATCTGGGCAAGGCATCAGCGACTCTGGAGATCGACCCGTTCCGGCCGCTGGCCACCACCGAGCGCGCCGAGGTCGAGGCCGAGGGCGCCCGGCTGCTGGAGTTCGCCGCGCCCGGCACCGACCACGACGTCCGCAGCGGCAGGGCCACGTTCATCGGCCGCGAGGATGCGGTGACCGGCGAGGAAACCGATCGGCAGTGATCAAGCCCCGCTTGAGGTGCCGCCCCACCGCGGTCGACCTGACCGACGCCCGGCAGCGAGCCGCCCACCCGGCGGCCGAACCCCGCGTCCTGCCCCCGACACCCGACCACAAGACCGGCGAACTGCCGAAGATCTGCCACCATCAGACCATCACCCTGCACACCGGCGACCTGGGCCACCTCGACAAATTCCGCCAGGACCTGACCCACCTGAGTCCCGCCTGCATCAGGACCTACAAGTCTGTCCGCGCCAATACCGAAGGCATCAACGGCCGGCTCAAGGGACATGACCTCGACCTCGGCGATCCCAAGAACCGGCTCGCCCACGGACGCGTCGCCCAGACCATCCTGGTCGCATTGCTCGTCACGGTCGCCAACGACCACTTCCTCGACCAGTGGCGCCACATCCACCAGCCCCAAAACGAGCCGATCACACCCGCCGACACCACGCGGGCCCCGGTCGAGCCCTTCGACGGCACGCCACCTGCAGGCCAGAGCAGACCACCACCCGGCCCATAAGCCGCAAAACCCGCCACCCCACCGCAGCGCCCAGCCCACCGTCGGCTTCGCCATGCCCAACGGCCGGATCTCGGTCCTCCACCAGCGGCCTGACACCACCCGGACCTTCCCGGACACCTGCTCTCCGGTCCCTAAACCAGGACGAACCAGATTCGGAAACCCCTGAAACGACAAGATCCCGCCCGATCGCGATGATCAGACGGGATCCCGTCAACCTCAGTCCAGCCGTCTCAAGAACGGCCCTAGGTGGAGATGAGGGGATTCGAACCCCTGACCCCTTCGATGCGAAGCCACTTGCTGCTGACCGCTACCGGACGGGTTACGCCGCCTGACCTGGGCGTTCGGTCTCCAGCAGTCCGCGAACGTCCGCAGCCGTACACCTCGATCGTCACCCAGTTCGTCACTCACCGCTTCGCCGATTCATGGGCTTGAGCTCAGCAAGTGCGTCGAAGAACTCCTGCCGCGAGATCTCGAAGGGCGAGAACTCCTCCAGATCGAGGTCCGCGTAAGTTAACCCGCCGAACTCGTCATCATCATGCTGCTCGTCATACGCGAGAACTACTCCGTTGGCGTATACCTCGACCTGCTGCCGAGCGGTTCCGGTGCCGTCGATCGCGAGGTAGTACACCGACGTTCCCCAACTGGCGTACTGATCCCCACGATCATCGTCCCAGGGCCGGCGAAAGTACCTCACCGAATCCATCTCGGGCCGGTCGTCGCTGCTGCCGTCAATAGATCCGTCCGCTCGTCGGCGGGCAGGAGGACGCCTCCCGCGAGATTGCAACCGATCGACCAGAGAACTTCTGCTGATGCACTCCGCATAGTGTTCCTCCCTTCTTGGCTGGGGTTTCCTGAGGACCGATCAAGCAAGTAACGGACTACGGTCAGTGTCACCACGAGGACGACCCATGCTGCAATCCCGGCCGGAATTGAACCGACAGCCTGCCCGATCGACCAACGGACGGATTCACACAGGCCAACGAGCATCAGATCTTGAAGATTCCCAAGGCCCCTCAGGCCTAGGTTGACGCCCGCGAAATCGACACGCGTCCATGAGCCTTTGTCACAAGGGCAAGGCAGACAGCACGTCGATCACCTTCGCACGGACCTGACCAGCAGACATAGACGGTCGCCGTGCGCTTGAGTGCGTCTGCGTTGCTGTACTGGTTGCTGTACAGCAGACCTCAGCCCTCGAGCTCAGTGGCAAGGACCGACGAAGTCGGTCCGCGGCAGCCGATCGCCCCAGCCACAACGATGAGTTCCGAAGTGAGCGATCGTCACGGCCTCGACTACCTTAATGCGAGACCACCTCACCATGCCCCGGAGAAACCCAGACCGAGCCCCCATTCGCCAGTCTCAATCATCAAAACCTTGAACCTCTTCCCTGCGGTCGATATAGCGAAAGAACTCATCAACACTATTCCAGCGCTGCTCGACTCGGCCCTGACTATCCGTTATAACGAGCTCTTTTCCATCTAGGAGAGATTCGATTACGGGGAGTCCGACACTGAGTGCATCGTTCACCAGATCGTCGGGCGTAATGCCTAGCTCACTGGCTCGCCTCTCAAGCCATTCGGCATACTTCCCAAACACGGTCATTGTGGCGCCGCCGTCTGGATCTCCAACTATCAATATCCCGCCTTGGGGGTCATAGGAGATGCTGACTCCCAGGAGCTCTTCCAGTC
Source organism: Nonomuraea sp. B208 (assembly GCF_057536035.1). NCBI lineage: Bacteria > Bacillati > Actinomycetota > Actinomycetes > Streptosporangiales > Streptosporangiaceae > Nonomuraea > Nonomuraea sp. B208. Next base: position 1,037,573 of record NZ_BAAJOU010000021.1, on the reverse strand, counting down.
GCTCGACCAGCACACTCGCCCCAGCTTTTTCGTTTTCGAAGCGCCGATGGCGCTTCAGCGTACGATTCTTGATACGCGCCAATCCTTGCGCATCAAGCTTGTTATCCAACGGGATCAGGAGATGAGAACGCCTCGTTGCACCCTCGGGATCTTCTGCATCCTGCGCAATCTCCCAATATATTTCTCCAGTAAGAGAATCCCACACTGCTACAACGACCGGCTCCCAGAAGTCAGCCCAATAGCGCAATCGCCACCCCTCAAAGGGGTATTTGATGCATTTTCCGTCCTTTGTGCGGTATCGAGATAAGCTACCCGTGCCCTTAACCTGGACATAGAAGACATAAGGGGTGACGACTTCACCTTTCACAATACGTACATGCAAATCCTCGCCATAATCGCGATTCATCTCTTCAACGATCCAGTTCTGAGATCTGAACACCTCGACAACACACCCGAGCGCAATGTCCGCTACCTTATGCGACTGAGGTCTTTTCGGGGGCATGCAGTTATTGCACCATAGAGCGGCAGGCCGCTCAAGCGAGATATAGATATAAATAGTCCTTGCAGAGCAATGCCGAAGATCATAGGGCGGCGCCTCCGCCCGCATATACGTGCCCCTCACGCTGATCTCCTCGTGCCAGAGTGCTCCCGCCGGAGGCAAGCTCTGACCTCATCGGCTCAGTCCGGGAGCTAGCGTCTCGCGGGGCGCTGGGTGAACATCCTGCGCCAGGTTTCTTCCTGCGTTTGATGGTGCGGCGGGGTGGCCGGGCGGGACCGGCCCGGAGAGGCCGCACGCCCGCCCGGACCGCCCGGCCGCCCGCCGCCCATCGGGCGGCGGCTTGATGACGTAGGGAAGGTATGAATCACGCACCACCCTGCGAGCTTGCCGATCTTGCCCTGCTACTGCTGCTCGATCAGTTCAGCGATGCTGTCGGTCACCGCATCGGCTCCCGCCTGCGTGAGTCTGTCGGCCTTCCCTCGTTCCTTGGCGTAGGCGATGCTGCGCGTTCCGGCATTGCCCGCGGCCTGCATGTCGAAGTCGGAATCCCCGATCAGCACGGCCCGGTTCGGTTCGACGCCCAGCGCCTTACACGCCCACAGCACTGACTGCGGATGCGGCTTCATCTGCTCCGGCGCCCCGACCGAGCGCCCGGAAACCGCAGTGATCCACTCCCCCAGGTCGGCCAGAGCAAGGAACGTTTCTATGGCGGGTGTGGAGTTGTTGCTCACGATGGCGACCGGCTTGCCGGCCTCTGCGCATACTTCGAGGAACTCGCGAACGCCGGGGGTAATCTCGGCGCTGGTTGCGGCCTCGACCTCGTTGCCCATGAGGGCGGTCTCCACCTTGTCGACCAGTTCCGGCGCGATGTCAGCGGTACGGCGCAACACCTTGAGCGGGTCGTCCAGCGCCTCGACATCCTCCGGAAGTTCCACGCCTTCCTTGACGAGCACCTGCTTGAGTCGGGCCGCGACCACGGGCGCGGGCAGTCCGGCGAAGATGCTGCACACCGGGCCGTCGAAGTCGAGCAGGATGGCATCGGCCCGGCGGACGAGATCAGCGGCGCTGGTCATAGCTCGATCTCGCGGCTGATGGTGGTCCACATGCTGTCGAACCAGCGGCGGGTCTCGGTGACGTACTGCGAGGCCATCGAGGTGGGGTCTTCGGTGATCTCGTAGTGGAAGAGCAGGGCGTCCTTGCCCATCACGTCGTACAGCTCGTGGGGTTCGCCCTTGATGCGGACGGTGTGCTTGACGACGGGGTAGAAGCCGAAAAACACCCGCTCGCGGTTGATCACGTAGAACTTGAACGCGGGCGCGGTCTGTTGGACGCGTACCTGCACGGTGGCGGTCTTGACCAGGCCGAGGTCCGCCAGCTCGTGTACGGCGTCGGCGATAGCCTGGACGCTGCGCTGCTGGATGCGCAGGGCGCGGGTGCGAATCACCGGATCGTCGCTTAGGTCCTCGGCCCGGCAAGGCAGGGACATGGGGTGCTCCATGTCGGGGACCAGGATGCGGATGGCGATGGACTCGGGGGTGAGCCGTCCGAGGCGGATCTTGTCGAGAGGCTCTTGAAGCATCCCGTTGAGGGTCTCGCCGGAGAAGCCGGCGAAATCGATGGAGACGTTCGGCTCCTCGAAGGCCCTCTCGATGTGGGGGCGCAGCTCGACCGGCCGTTCGGTGCGTTCGCGGACGAACACGCCGCTGCCCTGGCGGGAGACGACCAGCCCCTCGTCGCGTAGCAGACGGATGGCCTGCTGGACGGTCATGCGCGCCACGCCGTACGTCTTCGCCAGGTCATGGCCTGAGGGGAGCTTCTCGCCCGGCTCGAACTTCTTGGTCAGGATCGCGGCACGCAAGGCGTTGGCGACCTGCTGATACGGCGGGCGGGGGTCGTCAGGATCGAGACTCATCACGCAAAACAGCCTAGTTCTCCTAGGTTGCCTAGTCCAGTTACTCGCAGATGCTTGACATGGCTAGCCATGCTGGGCAACATGATTCTCGTCAGCAAGATGCCTAGCCAAGTTAGGCAACCTTCAGAGGAGATCAGCATGCGTAACATCCCCGTCGACATCTCCGGCCTGTCGTTCATCGTCGCTGGTGAGCCCGAGCCGAAGATCGTCGACCGCGCCACCGGCGAGGTCAAGCGCGACGCCGAGGGGCGCGAGCTCTACACCATCCCGCTGCTGCCCAAGCCGAACGACGACCGGCGCAACCCGGTGATCGTGGTGACGTTCCCGAGCGCGACGTTCCCGCAGATCCCCGAGGGCGTGCAGGTCCGCCCGGTCGGCCTGGCGGCCTTCTTCTGGTCCATGAACGGCCGCTCCGGGCTCGGCTTTCGCGCCGAGACCATCGCCCCGGCCACCGCAGCGAAGGCGGCCTGACCGCTGCACCGGCTCTCAGGGACGGACGTACCGCCTGCCGGCCAATCGCCTGCCCCTGGGAGCCGACTTCTCGCGGTACGAAAGGAACGTTCCAAACATGTCCGACTGGCTGATCCCGCTGACCGTGATCCTTGTCGCGGTCTGCACGGTCCTGGCGGTATGGCACGCGTTGCACCCCGTCTCGTTCTGGCTCTGCGTCGGCTACCCCCTCAAGACCGCACACGTGTACGCCACCTGGGGCAACGTCGCCCTCGGCTGCACCCTGACCCGCAAACGGCGCCGTTGGCGCTACACCTTCGACGGCCTGCCGGTCGTCGGCTACGCCACCATCTCACTCGCACAGCGGCGGAAGGTCCGCCGGGTGCAGATCGACAAGCCGCCCCGGCTCGGCCTCATCCGTCCGCACCGCCTCGGCTTCCGGGTGAACGTGACCCTCATGGACGGACAGACGCCGGACGACTACACCGCCCGCCTGTCCAACCTCGCACACGCCTGGCGCGTCCACTCCGTCCGGCTCATCAGCTCTCGGCCGGGCCGGGTGACACTGCTCGCCACCCGAGGTGACCCACTGTCCGAGATCCGTATCCCGCTGCTGTCGGAGGGGCTGCTCAGAGTGCGGGTCGGGCTGCTGGAGACCGGCGCGCCATGGCTGGTCGACTTCCGTACGGTGCCGCACTGGCTCATCACGGGCGCGACCCAGTCCGGCAAGTCCACCCTGCTCAATGCTCTGATCACCGGTCTGTCCGCGCAACCGGTCGCCTTGGTGGGGTTCGATCTCAAGGGCGGCGTCGAGCTGACCTCCTACGGGGCACGCCTGTCGGCCATCGCCACCGAGCGGACCGAATGCGTCGGCCTGCTCAACGACCTGATCTGCCTGGTCAAGACCCGCATGGCCCTGTGCCGGGCGAACAAGGCGCGCAACGTCTGGAAGCTGCCCGAAGACTTGCGGCCGACACCGGTCGTAGTCCTGGTGGACGAGGTGGCCGAGCTGTTCCTGATGGCCCACAAGGGCGAGAAGGACGAGATCGCCACTACCGCCACCGCGCTCCTCAGACTGGCCCAGCTCGGCCGGGCGTTCGGGGTCTACCTGGTGGTGTGCGGGCAACGGGTCGGCTCCGACCTCGGCCCCGGCGTCACCGCCCTGCGCTCCCAGCTCTCCGGCCGGATCTGCCACCGGGTCAACGACCCGGAGACCGCCACCATGACCCTCGGCGACACCGACCCGGCCGCCCTCGACGCGGCCCGCCAGATCCCCGCCAGCATGCCCGGCACCGCCATCGTGGTCGGCGATGACGGCCGCTGGTACCGCGCCCGCTCCGTCTACGTCAGCGAAGAAGCAGCCGAAGCCGCCGTCACCCAACATGCCCAGCTCGCGCCCGCCTGGGCCGACCTGCTCACCGGCGCCGACACCGTGACCGTCACGGACGCCGAACTGGAAGCCCTCGCCCGCGAAGGCGAACCCACCTAACCCCTTCGCCCACCGGCCCGGCGCGGGCCTCATCGCGCCAGGTCCCTACCCGCCCCATGCCCGAAACCGAAAGGAGGTGCCTCTCATGGGACGTATCCGCGCCCGCCTGCTCGACACCGGCCCCATCGTCGTCCTAGCGGTCATCGCCGCTGTCGGGTCCTTCACCCACATCAGCGACCTGGCCAACCGCCACGGGCAGCACGGCTGGCAGTCCTGGGCGGTCGCCGTGTGCATAGACCTGATGTGCGTCATGGCCGCCCGCGAGCTCCAGCGCGACAAACGCACCGGCCGCCGCCGCCACGGCCCGCTCTCATGGCCGGCACTTGTGCTGACCGGCGGCATCGTCCTCACCCTGGCCGCCAACCTGGCCACCGCGCACCCGAGCGTGTGGGGCTGGATCACCGCAGCCACACCCGCCGTCGCCTTCCTGGTCGCGGTCTCCATGCTGGAGCGCCGCGCCTCCCACCGCTCCCCGTCCGGACACGCGGCCGAGCTGATGGACGACGACGCCGACGAACAGCCCGGTCCCGCCGAAGCAGTGACGGCAGTCGAGATGCCGCAGCTCGCCCCGGCCCCGCCGATCGCTCCCGGTCCTGCCGAATCAGCCGCGGTCGAGTCCGGCCCTTCGCCCGCGCTGCTCGCCTACGCGCGCCGCCTGGCCGACGACCACCACACCACCCATCAGCGGCCCATCACCGGCGACCAGCTCGCCACCCGCATGCACGTCTCGCCCGGCCTGGCCGCCGACCTGCTCACTCACCTCCGGAAGGAACCCGTCGCATGACCCACAACCCCACTCCCGCCCACCTGGTCGACGCCGCCCGCGCCTGGGCACGCGGCTCCTTCGCCCTGGAAGCTGCCGTCGAACTGCTCATTCAGCACGGCGTGTGGCTGCACCGGCCGGAGTTCCGTCGCTACGCCATCGACTACGTCACCGCCACCTACAACCGCATCCCGTACGCGGTCATCGACTGGCAGTCCGCCCACGCCGCCCTCGTCCGAGGCCGCATGCCCTGCTCGCGCAGCGAGGCCGCCGTGCTGCGCATCGCCCTGTCGATCGCCGACGGGTTGCCGGTCGAGCTCGGCCCCGTCATCACCGGCCTGGACGCCACCAACCTCGCCCGCGTCCTGGCCGCCATCAACCACACCCACGGCGACCGCTCCGCCTGGATCACCACGAGAGGAGACACCACGTCATGAACCGCCGCTACTGCCCCCGCTGCCTCGGCTTCGGCACCATCACCGCCTATCGCAGCCAGCCGCAGCCCACCGGTCAGACGCTGATCATCGAGGTCTCGGAGACCTGCCCGGCCTGTCGAGGAACGGGCACCAAGCAGCCTCCCACCGGATCATGACCCGCTTGCCGTGCCCGTTCTGCACCTGCTGCGCCCGGTACGGCTGTGACTTCGACGGCGACCCGCCCGACTGCGACACCACAACACCCGACGAGCCCTGCCCCTGCACCCGCCAAGGAGGTGAACCCGAATGATCCAGTTCTACGCCTGCGCCACCTGCAACGGCACCGGCCTCCACGACGACGACACCTGCCGCGACTGCTCCGGCACCGGCATCGACTTCGACAGCCGCGATTAGCTCCGCGACGCCACCACGGGACGGCTCAAGCCTGGCAGCCTGCCGTCCCCGTGGGGCGTCACCCTCCGCACTCAACGAAGGAACTCCAGTATGCGCGACCGGCCCTGTCCGGAATGCGGCGGATACGGCTCCGTCCGCGTCCGCTCCACCCGCACCCACCAACTGATCGTCATCAACTGCCCGTGCTGCGAAGGCAGCGGAGAGGAGGCTCAGTGACCGAAGCACCCGCCCAGCTCAGCGACCTCATCGGTTCAGTCATCCGGGACCTGGCCCGCCGCTCCAACCAGGACGTCACCCGCTGGCTTCACCAGGTCGACCGGCTCCGCGGCTGCACCGACCCGATCCGCCTCACCGGCGAGTCCACCACCCTGAACAGCACCACCGGCGAACTCCTGCACACCTTCAGCACCCGCGACGAACCACACGGCCAACTCCTGATCCGCTGCGGCAACCGCCGCGCCTCCCGCTGCCCGGCCTGCGCCGAGACCTACCGCCAAGACACCTTCCACCTCATCCGCGCGGGCCTGCTCGGCGGAGACAAAGGCGTCCCGGAGATCGTCCGCACCCACCCGCGCGTCCTCGCCACGCTCACCGCCCCGTCCTTCGGCCCCGTCCACCGAGGCCCCGACAAGGACGGCACGCTCAACCTCTGCCACCCGCGCCGTACCGGCCCGTCCTGCTTCACCCGCCACCAGAAGGGAGACCCGACCATAGGCCAACCGCTCGACCCCGCCACCTACGACCGCACCGGCCACATCCTGTGGAACGCCCACGCCGCCGTCCTGTGGCACCGCTTCACCATCTACCTGCGCCAGCACCTGGCCGCCGCCACCGGCCTCACCCGCAAGGAGTTCGCCCGCACCGCCCGCCTGTCCTTCGCCAAGGTCGCCGAGTACCAGGCCCGGGGCATCGTCCACTTCCACGCGGTCATCCGCCTCGACGGCCGCGAGGGCGACACGCTCACCAACCCGCCCGCCTGGGCCACCCTCGACCTGCTCACCACCACCATCAAGTCCGCCGCCCAAGCCGTCCGCCTGCCCGCCCCGGAAACCGGGCAACCGCTCACCTGGGGCACCCTCGACGTACGCCCGATCCAAAGCGCCGGCCTCGACGCCGACGCCCTGTCCGAGGCCACCGTCGCGGGCTACATCGCCAAGTACGCCACCAAAGCCGCCGAAACCTCCGGCACCCTGGACCGCCGCGTCACCCGGCAAGACCTCGCCCGCCTGCACACCCACGGCGTCACCGAGCACGCCGCCCGCCTGATCCGCACCGCCTGGGACCTCGGCAACACCGACACCCATCCCGACCTGGCCCCGCTCCGGCTACGCCAGTGGGCTCACATGCTCGGCTTCCGGGGCCACTTCTCCACCAAGAGCCGCGCCTACTCCACCACCCTGACCGCCCTGCGCCGCGTCCGCGTGGAGTACCGCGAGGCCCAAGAGCTGCAACGCCTGAGACACGACCCGACCAGCACCCTCGTCCTCGCCCACTGGAAGTACGCCGGGCAGGGCTTCACGCCGGGCGAATCCGCCCTGGCCGCCACGATCAGCGAAGGAGGCAAGCATGGCTGATGACGTCCAGCTCTACCGCGTTCCTGACGCCATGCTGAAGCTCCGCATGAGCCGCAGCGTCATCTACGAGCAGTTGCGCTCCGGCCGTCTCCGCTCGGTCAAGCAGGGCCGCTGCCGCCTGATCCCGGAGAGCGCCCTCCGCGAGTACATCGCCCTGTTGCAGCAGGAGGCGTCATGACGAAACGTCGCAGCCGCGGGGACGGCGGCCTGCACTGGGACGAGTCCCGCCAGCGCTGGATCGCCTCGCTTACGGTCGGCTACACACCGGCCGGGAAGCGCATCGTCAAGAAGGCCAGCGGCAAGACCAAGACCGCCGCCAAGGACAAGCTCAAGCAGATCATCCGCGACTACGAAGACGGCCTGGTGGTCTCCGGGACCGGCTACACCGTGGCGAACGCCGTACAGAACTGGCTGGACTTCGGGCTCAGCGGACGAGACGCCGCCACGGTGGAGAAGTGCAAGATCCTCGCGAACAAGCACATCATCTCCGGCCTGGGCGCCCGCAAGCTCGTAGACCTGACGGCGGACGACGTCGACCGCTGGCTCGCCGACAAATCCAAGGACCTCAGCACCCGCACCCTGCGCGAGCTGCGTTCCATCCTCGTCCGCTCGATCTCACGCGCTCAGGCCCGCGACAAGGTGAAGCGCAACGTCGTGCTCCTGTGCGAGATCCCGAAGGGCAAAGAGGGCCGACCGTCCAAGTCGCTGGCCCTCGCTCAGGCCGAAGCCGTGCTCAAGGCATCCGAGGGCACGGCCCTGCACGCGTACGTCGTCCTGTCGTTGCCCTTCGGGATCTCGCACAGGAGCACGACGTTGCGCTTCACCTGGTCGCACGTCAACCTGGACGGCACACCACCGTCCATCATGGTCTGGCGCTCCGTCCGCGAAGGCGGCGACACCAAGACGAAGAAGTCCCGCCGCACCCTGGCCATGCCGAGGCGCTGCGTTGACGTCCTCAAGCTCCACCGCGAACATCAGGACGTGGCCAAGAAGGCAGCGGGTGACCGCTGGCAGGACAACGACCTCGTGTTCGCGTCCAAGGTCGGCACGGAGCTCGACGCACACAACGTCCGCCGCTCCTTCCGGGCCGTCCTCAAGAAGGCCGGTCTCAACCAGAAGGACTGGACACCCCGCGAGATGCGGCACAGCTTCGTCTCGCTGCTCTCCGACTCCGGCATGCCGATCGAGGCCATATCACGCCTCGTCGGCCACCGGAACACCAGCGTGACGGAGACCGTCTACCGCAAGCAGCTCCGCCCCGTTCTTCTTGAGGGAGCTGAGGCGATGGATCGAATTCTTCCTCCAAGGGAGATCAGTTAGTCCTGGTGCGTTCGGAGGGCGCTACAGTTCTCCGAACGCGCCGCTCTGCTCCCACCTCAGATGCCAGAGCCATCCTGATGGCTACGGACGCATCGCTGACGAGATCGGCAGCGCCGTTAGTCCAGACAGCCGTAAGGCACCAGCTCTCCAAGAACTTCCTGTCACTAGGGCGAACACGGGCGGGGGCCCGCCCCATGGTCACATCATCCAGGAAATCGAAAAGCTCCATGAGAGCCTCATCGATGGCCTCCCAGTCGCCAAACATCCGCTCGTATAGCAGGTACGACTGATCTAGGGTCGCCATCTGCTCAGCCAGTTCAGCACGCAGGTCAGGAGCCTCACATGACCCGGGTTTGTGACCGCTGTGGTCTTGTTCGATCTTGTGGATCGCTGTCCGCAGTAGTCCTAGGGCACGCTGCAACTCCAGAGCTGCTTCCACCTTGACCTGACGGCGCGTCACTTCAAGTCCCTGTCGAATCATCTCTTCTATCTGAAGGGACGTGACCTTGCTGAGGCCTCTCGTCTGGAACCATGCCCCAAACGCAGTGAACGCACCTCCCACGAGTGCTCCTAAGAGACCCGCGAGGAGCGTCGGCCAGAAGTCGGACACACCTGGATGATGGCACAGGGGACGCCGGGGATTCGAGACGTTAGTCACTCAGTTAGTCACCCAGCAACGCAAAAGGCCGCTTCCAACGCCCTGGAAGCGGCCTTTGACCTGGGTGGAGATGAGGGGATTCGAACCCCTGACCCCTTCGATGCGAACGAAGTGCGCTACCGGACTGCGCTACATCCCCAAGGACTCGTTTAGGTTAGCATCCCCCCGAGGGTTCTCGCGCCACCCTTTCAGTCCCCCACCGCGCGCCTGGGCGGCTCCGCGTACTGGTCGAACAGCACGTCCTCGTGCAGCGCCGTCAGGTCGATCACCTCGGCCGGCGGCTCCTCGGCGAGGGCCTGGCGGCGCTGGCGGGCCCGGCGCCGGCGTTCGGCGAGGGCCTGGCGGGCACGTTCGCGGCGTTCCTTGTCCACGTGTACGGCGACCCGCAGGAAGCACAGGTAGCCCACCGTGACCAGCACGGACGGCGCCACGCCCCACCACGGGATCATCTTGACCGCCGCCGTGACCACGGACGCCACCACCAGCAGCACGCAGAAGAACAGCAACCGGCGCCGCCGGGCCACGATGATAGCCCGTCGCCGCAGCCGGAACTGCCGGACGTCGACCTTCTCGAACTCGCCCGTGGGCGGCCCGGTGAGCAGCCCGATGCCGGCGTCGTCCTCGTAGCCCTCGGCCGCCGCGGCGGCGGCCAGGTTGTCGAGGTCGGGGAGCTGGTGCTCGCCGGTGTAGTACTCCTCGAGCTCGGCCAGCTCGGCGAGGTTGGTCTTGTCCTTGCGCAGCCACATCGGGATGAGGACGCACAGCCACATCACGACGATGGCGAGATAGAGGAGGACGCTGCTCACGACCACCTCCGGGCAGCATGAAGACGCGGGTCGGCTCGTTGCGTCTTCAATCTGCTCACGTCACGCACCGTAAGACCGCGTGTCACTGATTGACGAGCATTCGGTGCGGTGTGTCGCGAGATCGTCAAACCTCTTCGACAGAAGACCCGCCGCGAGCCGCTGACTCGCGGGCGCGACGCCACTGTACGAGCAGCCCGCCGGGGACGTCCTCGACGGTCAACGCGTAGCAAATGTGGTCGCGCCAGGCTCCGTCGATGTGAAGTTGGCGACGCCGAATGCCTTCTTCCCTGAATCCGAGTTTCTCAACCACCCTACGACTGGCGGAGTTCTCGGGGCGGATGTTCGCCTCCAGCCGATGCAAACCGGTGGTGAAGAAGCAGTGGTCGACGGCCATGGCGAGGGCGGTGGGGGTGATGCCGTGACCGGCCAGTTTGCCGTCGATCCAGTAGCCGACCTGGGCGGAACGGGCGGATCCCCACACGATGGCGCCGACGGTGAGCTGTCCGGCGAAGCGCCCCTCGTACGTGACCACCCAGGGCAGCGCGAGCCCCTGCCTGGCCTCCCGCCGCAGGGTGCCGACCATGGACACGTACGGGCCGAGCCCGGTCCTGAACAGAGGCGTCTCGGGGTTGCTCGGCTCCCAGGGGCGCAGCCAGTCGGCGTTGCGCAGCCTGGTCTCCCGCCACACGCGTACGTCGCCCAACCGCAGCGGCCGGAGGCCGACCGGCCCTTCGTTGAGGCTCACCGGCCAGCCGCGAAGTCGATCCACAACTCTCATCATCCCCCCAACGGGCACGATGTCGCCACGCGCGGATCGAAGTAGTGCTCAGCGCGGGTGATCGCCGCCGCGGATCTGCTCGACGGCGTGCCGCAGAATGGGCGCGAGTACGGCGACACCGTCCCTTACGCCGCCGGACGAACCGGGCAGGTTGACGATCAGGGTGTCGCCCGCCTGCCCCGCGAGCCCCCGGGACAGGATCGACGTCGGGACCTTCTCGCGATTGGCCTGCCGGATCGCCTCCGCGATGCCCGGGACCTCCCGGGAGATCACGCGGGCGGTCATCTCCGGCGTGAGGTCCATCGGCGTCAGCCCGGTGCCCCCGGTGGTGACCACGACCTCGTAGCCGCCGAGGACGCCGTCCCGCAGCGCCATCTCCACCGGCTCGCCGTCGGGGACGACCACGGGACCGTCGACGACGTCACAGCCGGCCTCGTCACGCAGCAGCCGTACGAGCAACGGCCCGGATTTATCCTCATAAATCCCGGCCGACGCCCGGTTCGACACCGTGATCACCAGCGCCCGCATCATCATGACCGCGTCCATCGTCCGGTCTTGCCGCCCAGCTTCTCCTCCACGCGCACGTCGGTGATCACCGCGCCCGGATCGACCGCTTTGACCATGTCGATGAGCGCGAGCGCCGCCACCGACACCGCCGTCAGCGCCTCCATCTCCACGCCGGTGCGGTCGGCCGTCTTCACCCGGCAGGTGATCGCCACGCCCCAGTCCTCGACGTCCAGCGTCACCTTGACGCCGTGCAGCGCGATCGGATGGCAGAGCGGGATCAGGTCCGGCGTACGTTTCGCGCCCATGATGCCGGCGATCCGCGCCACCCCCAGCGCGTCACCCTTGGGCACCTCGCCCGTACGCAGCAGCGCGACGGTCTCGGCCGACAGCAGCACCCGCCCGGTGGCGACGGCGCTGCGCGCGGAGACGTCCTTGGCGGAGACGTCCACCATGCGGGCGGCGCCGGTCTCGTCGAGGTGCGTGAGCCCGCCCGCGTCCGGTCCGGTCACAGCCGGATCACCTCCACCTCCGCCCCCGCGGGCACCTCGGTCATGTCCTCGGGCACCACGATCAGCGCGTTCGCCGAGGCCAGCGCGGCAAGCTGGTGAGAGCCCTGCCCGTGCACCGGCGACACCGTGCCGTCGGCGGCGAGCACGCCCCGCAGGTAGGACCGCCGCCCCGCGGGCGAGCGCAGCGACCCGGTGACGCATGCGGTGACGGACTCCGGCATGCCGGACGGCAGCCCACGCATCTTGGCCAGCGCCGGCCGGACGAACAGCACGAACGACACGAACGACGACACCGGATTGCCGGGCAGCGCGAAGATCGGCACCTGGTCGTCCCCCAGCACGCCGAACCCCTGCGGCATCCCGGGCTGCATGGCCACCTTCTCGAAGCGTACGGTCCCGAGCGGCGACAGGGCCTCCTTGACCGGTTCGTACGCGCCCATCGACACCCCGCCGCTGGTGATGATGGCGTCGGCGCGTACGAGGTCGGTGTCGAGCCGGTCGAGCAGCACGGCGGGATCGTCCCCGACCGCCCCGGCCCGGAACCCCTCCCCGCCCGCCTCCCGCACCGCGGCGGTCAGCGCGAAGCTGTTGGAATCCCAGATCTGGCCGGGCCCGAGCTGCCCGCCCGGCTCCACGAGCTCGGCGCCCGTGGCGATGACGACCACCCGGGGCCGCGGCCGCGCGAGCACCCGCCGCCGCCCCACCCCGGCGATGATGCCGAGCTGCGCGGGCCCGATCAGGGTGCCCGGCCTGAGCACGACGTCACCGGACTGGACGTCCTCGCCGGCCCGGCGGATCGCGTTGCCCGGCCCGGTGGAGCGCTCGATGCGTACGGAGACCGTCCCGCCGTCCGTCCACTCGACAGGGACCACGGTGTCGGCCCCGGCGGGCAGCGGCGCGCCGGTCATGATGCGCACCGCGTGGCCGGGCCCGACGGCGCGCAGCTCGTCGGAGCCGGCCGCGACGTCGTCGACCACCGGCAGGGTCACCGGAACCTCGGCGATGTCGGCGGCCCGTACGGCATAGCCGTCCATGGCGGAGTTGTCGAACGGCGGGAGCGGCACCGGCGCGGAGACCTCCTCCGCCAGCGTCGCCCCCAGCGACTGCTCCAGGTCGAGCTCGATGGGCGCGAGCGGGCGCACCGTGGCCAGGATGTCGGCCAGGTGCGCCTCGACCGGCTTCAGCGCGCTCGCCGATCCAGCCGGATCAGCCGACCTCATCGAGGAACTCCCGCAGCCACGGGACGAACTCGCCCGCCAGATCCTCCCGATCCGCCGCGAACTTCACCACCGTGCGCAGGTAGTCCAGCTTGTCGCCGGTGTCGTAGCGCCGCCCGCGGAACAGCACCCCGTGCACCGGGCCGCCCGCCTCGGAACCGCGCCCGGCCAGCGTGCGCAGCGCGTCGGTGAGCTGGATCTCGCCGCCGCGCCCCGGCGGGGTGTTCTCCAGCACCTCGAACACCGCCGGGTCGATCACGTAGCGCCCGATGATGGCCCAGTTGGAGGGCGCCTCGTCGGCCGGAGGCTTCTCCACGAGGTCGGTCACCTTCACGACGTCGTCCTCGGCGGTCGCCTCGATCGTCGCCACGCCGTACAGGGAAACCTGCTCCTTCGGCACCTCCATCAGAGCGATCACGCTGCCGCCATAGGTGTCGCGCACCTCGATCATGCGCTTGAGCAGCGCGTCACGGCGGTCAATGAGGTCGTCACCGAGCAGGCACGCGAACGGATGGTCGCCAACGTGCTGCTTGGCACAGAGCACGGCGTGGCCGAGTCCCTTGGGCTCACCCTGCCGCACGTAGTGCAGCGTGGCCAGGGACGCGGGCTCGCGGACCTGGGACAGCCGGTGCTCATCGCCCTTGGCCTCAAGGACCTCCTCAAGCTCGAACGCGCGGTCGAAGTGGTCCTCGATCGATCGCTTGTTCTTGCCGGTGACCATCAGAACGTCCAGGAGGCCCGCGGACGCGGCCTCCTCGACGACATACTGGATCGCGGGCTTGTCGACGATGGGCAACATCTCCTTGGGTGTCGCCTTGGTCGCCGGAAGGAACCGGGTGCCCAGACCCGCGGCGGGCACGACGGCTTTCGTCACAGGGTCGAAGTCAGCCATGAGTAGACCCTAGTGGAGGGACCTATGGACAAGATGAACCTCCGTCGTCAGCTGAACGCGGCGCGCGCCTCTCTCTCCCCGGACCAGCTACGCGCAAACGCCATCAAGGCCCGCGAAACGCTGCTCGACCAGCCGTGGGTCCAGATGGCCGGATTGGTGGCCTGCTACTGGTCGGCGGGGGTGGAGCCGGAGACGCACGGGCTCGTGTTCGCTCTCTGGAAACATGGAGCCACCGTCATGCTGCCGGTGCTGCGCGACGACAACGACCTCGACTGGGCGGTCTACGACGGGCCGGACACCCTCGCCCCCGGCCGCCACGGCATCATGGAGCCGGTCGACACCCGCCGCGGCGTCGACGCCATCCGCACCGCCGCGCTGGTGATCGTGCCCGCGCTCGCCGTCGACCGCACGACCGGCGTGCGCCTCGGCCGCGGCGGCGGATCCTACGACCGCGCCCTCGCCCGCGTCGGCCCCAACGTCCCGACCGTGGCCCTGCTGCACGCCGGCGAGCTGCTCGACGGCGTGCCCGCCGAGCCTCATGACCAGCAGGTCCGCTTCGCGATGACACCCGAGGGACTCATTAGTCTTATGTGACCGCGGGGACGAGAAGGGGGCCGGATGACGCATGATGTCTGGCTGCTCGCCGGCGCGGCCATCGTCATCGCGGCCATCGTGTCCGTGCGCGTGGCGCACTTCAGCGGCCTGCCCAGCCTCCTCATCTTCCTCGGGTTCGGCCTCGTGCTGGGCGACTTCGGGCTCGGGCTGTCGTTCGAGTACCCGTTGCTCGCCCAGCAGATCGGGCTCACCGCGCTCGCGCTGATCCTGGCCGAGGGCGGCCTGACCACAACCTGGTCACACGTACGCAAGTCCGTGCCCATGGCGTTGATCATGGCGCTGGTCGGCGTGACGGTCAGCATCGTCGTGGTCGCGCTGGCCGTCCAGGGCATCCTCGGTCTCGACGTCAACACCGCGCTGCTCCTCGGCGCCGTCCTCGCCTCCACGGACGCCGCCGCGGTCTTCTCCGTCCTGCGCCGCCTGCCGCTGCCGCCGCGGCTGGCCGGCATCCTGGAGGCGGAGTCCGGGTTCAACGACGCCCCGACCGTCATCGCCGTGACCCTGCTCAGCAGCGCCGTCCGCGAGGCGCCCGACGTCGGGACGTTCCTCTTCGAGACCGGGCTCGAACTCGTCATCGGCGCCGCGATCGGCCTCGCCGTCGGGCCCGCGGGCGCCTACGCCCTCCGCCGCATCGCACTCCCCGCCTCCGGCCTCTACCCGCTCGCCGTGCTCGCGCTCACCTTCGTCTCGTACGGCGGCGCCGTGCTCCTGCACGGCTCGGGCTTCCTGGCCGTCTACCTGACGGCGCTGATCCTCGGTAACTCCCGCCTGCCGCACCGGGCCGCCACCCGCGGGTTCGCGGAGGGCGCGGCCTGGCTGGCGCAGATCGGGCTGTTCGTCATGCTCGGCATGATGGCCAGCCACGAGGAGATGCCGTCCGCGGTCGTACCCGGGCTGATCACCGGGACCGTCCTCGTGCTCCTCGCCCGGCCGCTGTCGGTGCTGGTCAGCGCGGCCTTCGCGTGGGCGCTGCGGCTGGGCTGGGTGAGCTGGCGCGACCAGGCGTTCCTGTCCTGGGCGGGGCTGCGGGGCGCCATCCCCATCGTGCTCGCCACGATCCCCTGGGCGGCCGGCGTCGAGGGCTCCAAGGACATCTTCAACCAGGTCTTCGTGATCGTCATCGTGTTCACGCTGGTCCAGGGGCCGACGCTGCCGTTCGTGGCCCGCGTGCTCGGCGTGACCTCGCCGGGGGAGGTACGGGACCTGTCGGTCGAGTCCGCGCCGCTGGAGGAGCTCAAGGCCGACCTGCTGCAGGTCAAGGTGCCGCCCGGCTCCCGCCTGCACGGCGTGGAGATCTTCGAGCTGCGGCTGCCCTCCGACGCCCAGGTGACCCTCGTCGTACGGGACGGCAAATCGTTCGTACCCGGCGGCTCCACCCGCATCAGATCCGACGACCAACTCCTCATCGTCACCACGGCCACCTGCCGTGACCAGGTCGAACGCCGCCTGCGCGCCGTCAGCCGCAGCGGCAAGCTGGCCGGCTGGTACGGAGAACGAGGTTTGGAATAGCCGTTTGACCGGATCGGTTACCATTAGCAGTCGCAACGCTCGAGTGCCAGAGTCTGTAGGAGGAGCCGCGTGCCGACTTACCAGTACGCCTGTAACGACTGCGGTGAGCAGCTCGAGGTCGTCCAGAAGTTCACGGACGACGCTTTGACGGTGTGCCCGAAGTGCGAGGGCAACCTGCGGAAGGTGTTCTCCGCGGTGGGCATCGTGTTCAAGGGCTCCGGCTTCTACCGGACCGACAACCGCACGTCGTCCTCTTCTTCGTCGACCTCCTCGTCGAACGGATCGTCCGGCTCCTCGTCGAACGGATCGTCCTCGGACGGCGGGTCGAAGTCCTCGGAGAGCAAGTCCTCCTCGGGCTCCCCCAGCTCGTCCTCCTCCACCCCGGCCCCGGCCGCCGCCTCCAACTGACGCGCGCCCGCCGGACGGCCTCGGGCCGTACCGGCCGGCCGCCTTCGTACGTGGGACGCGTACGAGCAGCCACCCGGCCGATCCCAACCACATACGGCCGATCCCGACCACATACGGCCGATCCCGACCACATACGGCCGCGCCCGACCTGCCTTATCACAGCAGCCCGATCTGCCCCGTGAGGAAGCCGGACCTGCCCGGTCACAGCAGCCCGATCTGCCCCGTGAGGAAGCCGGACCTGCCCGGTCACAGCAGCCCGACCTGCCCGGGTCCGGCAGCCCGACCTGCCCCGTCACGGCAGCGCCACCTGCCCGGGCCCGGCAGCACCACCTACCCGGTCACAGCAGCTTGACCATCTCTGGTTGCGCCGCACCACTGCCGTGCAGCGCCACAGCCTGACCGTCGCCACGACCGTACCCACCACCAGGCTCATCGCCGCAGCCACGTCACGACGTAACTGCCCCTCGACCGCCATGGCATCAGGCCCGTCGACGCGGCCACCATGGGTCCGTACGACAGCGCAAACCGTCCCACAACCGCGCGCCAGCCGCACGCCCCTCCCCTAGGGTCACAACAAAGTCGGGGTCACCAATCGGGGATGCGCTGCGCCGATCACCTCCCGTCCACCACACTGTTGTCCGCGGCCATCACGTGCCCACCTTCGATCTGGTTTGCGCCTTGAAGGGTCACGCGATGGCCGTCACCATGTCTCAACGCCCGCCCGCGCCCTCTTCCTCCACCCTGCCCGCGGGCCGACCCCCGCCCGCGTGTCAGCCTCCGCCTCACCCGCTACCCCAGCCTTAGACTGCCCGCATGCCGGCCCCGCCCGTGTGCCAGCCTCCGCCTCACCCGCTACCCCAGCCTTTGACTGCCCGCGTGCCAGCCTTCCCCGCCCGTGTGCCAGCCTCCGCCTCACCCGCTACCCCAGCCTTAGACTGCCCGCATGCCGGCCCCGCCCGTGTGCCAGCCTCCGCCTCACCCGCTACCCCAGCCTTTGACTGCCCGCGTGCCAGCCTTCCCCGCCCGTGCGCCGGCCTCCGCCCGGCGTGTCAGCCTCCGCTCCACCCGGCACCCCAGCCTCCGCTCCGCTCGCGTGCCACGGCCTCCGCTCCGCTCGCGTGCCACGGCCTCCGCTCCGCTCGCGTGCCACGGCCTCCGCTCCGCTCGCGTGCCACGGCCTCTGCTCCGCTCGCGTGCCGCGGCCTCCCCCCGGCCCGTGCCCGCCCGCACTCATGCTCCCGCCAACCCTCATCACTTGTGCTCCCGCCAACCCCCATGCGGCCGTGAACACGCCCCCGGCACCCCAATCCCGCACGCCGCCCCTCAAGACGGGGGCCGATCACCTCGCGCCCCCAACAACTCCGGCGCCACCTGATCCACCATCCGCTCAAGCTGCGGATCCTCCCCCCAATCCGCGACCAGCCGCCTCAACCCCTCCCGCGAACACCCCACCAACCGCGTCACCGCCCGCTGCCCCTCCTCCGTCAGCCGCAGCGCCTCCTCGTCCTCCGACCTCCGCACCAACCCCATCGCCACGAGCTGATCGACGTAAGGACGCCCCCACTCCTTACTCTTCTGCGCGCGTTCGGCAAGCTCGTCCCCCCGCACCCACCCTCCCTCGGCCAACCGCGCCAGCACCCACACCCCCTGCGGCGAGATCGCGTCGAGCCCCGCCGCCGCCCCGAGCCGCTCGTAATATCCCCGCCGCAGCTCGGTGTCCGCCAGCCGCATCAGCCCTCGCTCCACCTCCGCCAGCGACGACCGCTCCGCCGACGTTGCCCCCAGCCCTTCCCCCAGGTCCGCCGCCTTGGTCGTCTCCCGCAACCGCGTCTGCGGAATGAACCAGCTCAGCACGAACGCCCCGAACACGACCGGCGCCGCCACCCGGAACACCGCCGCGATCGCGTCCGCGTACACGTGCAGAAAATCCGCAGCCAGCTCCCGAGGCAGTCGCTGGATGACGGTCGGGTCCTCCTGCACCCGCCGCGGCTCGAACCCCGGCGGCAGCCGCGCCCCCCGCAACGCCTCCCGTAGGTCGCTGTTCAGCGTCGCCGCGAACACCGCCCCCAGCGCCGCCACCCCGAACGACCCCCCGATCGACCGGAAGAACGTCGCCCCGGACGTCACCACCCCGAGATCCTTGAAGTCGACCGCGTTCTGCACCACTATCACCAGCACCTGCATGGTCATCCCGAGCCCGACCCCGAGGACCAGCAGGTAGACCCCCATCGTCAGCAGGCTGCTGTGCTCCGTCATCGTCGACAGCAGAACCAGCCCGGCCGACGCGAGCAACGTCCCCGCGATCGGCAGAAACCGGTATTTCCCCGTCCGGGTGATGATCTGCCCACTCACGATGGACATGGTCAGCATCCCCGCCATCATCGGCAGCAGGTAGACTCCCGACAGCGTCGGGCTGACCCCGTGCACCACCTGCAGGTAGAGCGGCAGGTAGGTGAGCGCCCCGAACATCCCGAACCCCACCACGAACCCCACCGCCGACGCCATGGAGAACGCCCGCAGCCCGAACAGCCCGAGCGGCAGCACCGGCTCGGCCGCCCGCCGCTCCGCGAACACCCACATGACCAGTAACGCCACCGCCGCCCCGGCCAGCCCCACCACCACCGGCGACGTCCAGGCGTACGTCGTCCCGCCCCACGTGGTGACCAGCACCAGGCACGACGTGGCCGCACCGAGCAGCACGACACCGGCGTAGTCGATCGTGTGCCTGGCCCGCGCGAGGTCCCCGGGCAGCACCGTCGCGATCACGAACAACGCGACCGCGCCCAGCGGCAGGTTCACGTAGAAGACCCAATGCCACGACAGCCGGTCCACGAACACCCCGCCCAGCAGCGGCCCCACGATGCTCGAAACGGCGAACACCGCCCCGAAGAACCCCTGGTAACGCCCCCGTTCGCGGACCGACACCACGTCACCCACGATCGCCTGCGCGAGCACCATGAGCCCGCCGCCCCCGAGCCCCTGGAGCCCCCGGAACGCGATGAGCTCCCCCATGTTCCGGCTCAGCCCGCAGAGCGCCGATCCCACCAGGAAGATGACGACGGCCCCGATGAACAGGCGCTTGCGCCCGTACTGATCGCCCAGTTTGCCCCAGAGGGGCGTGGAGACGGTGGAGGCGAGCATGTATCCCGTGACCACCCAGGCCAGCTGCTCCAGCCCGCCCAGGTCGCTCACGATCGTCGGCAGGGCCGTGGACACGATCGTCTGGTCGAGCGCCGCCAGCAACATGCCGAGCATGAGCGCGACGATGATGAGACCGAGACGCTGTTGTCGCATGCGGCGATACTACTCTTCGTACTGATGTTCTCACGCACTGCGACGATGGCACGTTATCCACAGAACGCCGCTCGGCCGCACCGGGCCCCGCACCGACCCGGCTACTCTCTGCGCCATGGTCACTCGCGCAGACATCGGCGTCATCGGCGGCTCCGGCTTCTACTCCCTCCTCGACGACGCGGAGGAGATCGAGCTCGCCACTCCCTACGGCCCCCCGAGCGACGTCGTCACCGTCGGGCGCATCGGCTCCCGTTCGGTGGCGTTCATCCCCCGGCACGGCCGCGATCACCGCTTCCCGCCCCACCGCATCCCCTACCGCGCCAACCTGTGGGCGCTGCGCTCCCTCGGCGTCCGCCAGGTGCTCGCACCGAGCGCCGTAGGGTCCCTGCGGGCCGATTACGGCCCCGGCACCATGGTCATCCCCGACCAGCTCGTCGATCGCACCTCAGGGCGTGTCCAGACTTATTACGACACCGGCGGCGCCGTCCATGTCTCCTTCGCCGATCCTTACTGCCCGTCCGGCCGGGCGACGGCCGTGGACACCGCCCGGGCCACCGATTGGCACACCGCCGACGCCGGCACCCTCGTGGTCATCGAGGGCCCCCGTTTCTCGACCCGCGCCGAATCCCGGTGGTTCGCCGCCAACGGCTGGTCCATCGTCGGCATGACCGGCTTCCCCGAGGCGATCCTGGCCCGCGAGCTGGCCCTCTGTTACACGTCCCTCTGCCTGGTGACCGATCTCGACGCCGGCGTCGAGGCGGGGCAGGGGGTGACCCACGACGAGGTCCTCGAGTTCTTCGCCCAAAACGTCACCCGCATGCGCTCCCTGGTCTCCGCCACCGTCCAGGCCCTTCCCGAGGAACGCACCTGCCCGTGCGGCAGCGCACTCGACGGCCTCAAGCTCCCGTTCGACCTACCGTGATCAGGAGCTGGCTGGTCCGCTACGGCCGTCGCCGCCGCCTCATCGCGGCGGCGCTCGCAGCCCTGGCCGTCCTGTCCGCCTACGCGGCGACCCGCCCCACCCCGCCCGCGACGGTCCTGGCGGCCGCCCACGACCTCCCCGCGGGCCCCCTGACGCCCACCGACCTGACCCCCGTCCCCCTCAACCATCCACCGGCCGGCGCGATCCGCCGCCTCGCCCCCGGCACCACCCACCACCTGACGTCCCCCATGCGCCGCGGCGAGCCATTGACCGACGCCCGCCTGCTGAGGACGGCCTACGCCAGCCTCCCGCCAGGCATGGTCGCCACTCCGGTACGCGTCAACGACCCCGACGCCGCGGCCCTGCTCTCCCCAGGCGCCACCGTCAACATCCTGGCCACCTGGCCGCAAGCCACCGCACCCACCCCCGCCCGCGCGATCGCCGAAGCCGTGACCGTCATCACGATCCCCCCGCCACGCACCCAGCGCGACCTCTCGTCGTCCACGCCACGCGGCACCCTTCTCCTCCTGGCCACGACAACCACCCAGGCCGCAGAGCTGGCAGCGGCCCAGTCCACCGCCCATCTGTCGATCACCCTGCCACCGCCGACCTAGCGAAGAGTAACCGTCCAGCTACGATCTGCTCATGAGCGGTTTCAAGAAGTTCCTCATGCAAGGGAACGTCATCGACCTGGCCGTCGCGGTCGTCATCGGCGCGGCCTTCAACTCGATCGTGCAGTCCTTCGTGGCCGACCTGCTGACCCCGCTGATCTCAGCGTTCGGCGACCTCCCTGACTTCTCCTCCCTCAAGGTCACCATCGGCCGATCGAACTTCATGTACGGCAACTTCATCAACGCGATCATCTCGTTCCTGATGATCGCCGCAGTCGTCTACTTCCTCGTCGTGAAGCCCTACACCCACCTCAAGGAACGCACCGCAGCCAAGATCGAGTCGACCACGCGCGACTGCCCCGAGTGCCTGTCGGAGATCCCGAAGCAGGCCTCCCGCTGCGCCTTCTGCACAACCGAACTGATAGCGGCCTGAACCCCGGCCGACGTCAATCGAGCAGTGACCCCAGCTGGGGGTCATACTCCCAATGCCACGGCTCGAACGGGCTGCTGTAGGCCCACGACGGATGGAACCATCCATACTTCTTGGAGTTCTTCTCCATCCACACGAACTCCACGGACCCTGACCGTTCCACGCCGCCGCACAGGTCCACAGCCAGCCCGAGCCCGTGGTTGCTCCGCCCCGGCACAGCCGCGAACCCTGGCCGCCGATAGTAGACGGCCTGCTGCTCCGCCAGGCTCCGATAGGCGTCGGTCACGCACATCTGCTTGCCGAACCGCTGCTTGAAAGCCTCGTTCAGACTGACGAACGCGATCGTCGCGTCCGCCCGCAGGCTGAACCCCTTCTGCTGCAAGGGACAGAGCATGCCCCTGGGAATGAGCCCGTTGGGATACTCGCCGGCGGTGGCGGCCCGCAACGGGTCGCAGCCGAGCGCCGCCCGCCCCACCTTGTCGATCTTGATACCCAGCTTCACCAGCGCCGCGGTCAACGACTTCACGATCTTGTCCGACCGCTGCCGCAACGTGTCGATCTCGGCCGCGAGCTGCGCCTCCGCCAGCAGGTTCCCCGCCCGCAACTCCTGCGCCTCGCTCGCCAACTGCTCGGCCTGCGCGTACAGCACACTCGTCTGCTGTACGGCCTGCTGCCGTACCGCCACGATCTGGTTGGCATCGCTGAGCGCCCGCAAAGTTCTCTGGTCAGCGCCGCCGGTCAGAAAGGGCAGCACTCCGCCGCCGTTGAGCGGCTGCACATACAACAACTCAGCCATCTGCGAAACGGGCTGCCGCATCACCACGAGCCGCCGCTCCAGCTCCTGCAGCGCCGTAAGCTTGCCCTTGAGCTGCTTCTCGGAGGCGGCGATCGTGCTACGCCGTTTCTCCAGAGCCTTGGTGGCCTCTTCCAGCTCCTTGGCCGACCGCTCCGCCTCTTTCCTCAGCTCGGTCAGATTGCCGGGATCCTGCCGCTCCTGAACCCGCCGATCACTCTGTGCCGAAGCCTCCGCCTCCGCCGCCCCCACCTGCGCCGAGGACACCACCAGAGAAGCCACCATCGCCACGACAGCCGCGATCAGACCCGCTGATCGAGGGGCTGGCACGTTCGACTCCTCCGTATGCAAACTTGTTACCCGGGTCAGGCACGCACGTTACTACAGGCCTCCGAGTGTCCGGACCGAATGCCGAAGAGCTGTTATGAGACAAAAAGCCCACTTTGCTCAACCACCCCGTCCCACCAGCCCCGAAACCCCGCCCCCGGCAGGGAACAGGCACTCCCGCACTCAGATCCCGGACAACAGCCCATCGGCGAACCCCTGCACCTCCTGCCGCTCCCCGGCCCGGCACACCTCCCACAACCACGTCTCCTCCCACTCCCCCGGACACCCCTCACGAGGCCGAACCGGCACCGGCGCATAAGGCTCCTCCACCTCCACCCCACGACGCCGGCCACCTCCCCCGCGCGCCGCCGAATTCGAAGCCCCCGCCCCCTGGACCTCAGCCCGCCGCCGACCACCACTCCCATCAGAAGCCGTGCTCACCACCACCTTCTCGTCCCGATCGGCCAGCACAGCCTCCGCCCGCGCCACGACCTCACGGGGCACCCCAGGCACGAACCCCCCGTACACCCACTGGGGCCGAGCCGGAGCAGACACGTACAGCGGCTCGAACGCCATCACCGCAACCCGTCCCCCGCCTCCCAGCGCACCGGCATGGTCCGACCGATCCCCGAACCCCCGCACCTGCCCCGCCAGCAATCCGCCGGCCAGAATCCCCGGCGCCAGCAACGCCCCGAACAACACCACAGGCCGCCGCCGCGCCTGCCTACACCGCCTCATGGTCACCCGCAGAAGCTAGCCACGCCGAACGAGCGGACCCCCGACCACTTGTCAGGCCTTTACCGCAGCTCAGACCACCCATAACCAACCCCGCCGAACTGGTCCCGCCCCCATGTCCCACGCAGTGCCATACTTTCGCTAGGCTTACGAGAGTCCGCCTCCGTAGCTCAGGGGATAGAGCACCGCTCTCCTAAAGCGGGTGCCGCAGGTTCGAATCCTGCCGGGGGCACTCACCTAGATCAGCATTTCAGGCCCCTGACCTGCGGTTTCACAGCCGCAGGTCTTTTGCTTTCCGGACCTCGGTAGGCAGCCAACGGTGCCCGCATGCGGCCGTAAGACCATGATCATGGGACATGTGGGGGATGATCTTGGAGGGATTCCCCCAGGTCATCCGCGCAGCCGACAACCCGCTACGACCGCCCCCGCGTGCGGGCAACACAGCCGTCGATCGCGCCATATATGTACATGCAGCCCGGAGCGTCATCCGGCCATCGCTCTTGAGGACATCGGCATCCTCCTGCCCTTGGCCGGGCAAGGCTCAGATGTCAGCAGCGCGGTGTCGTACCGCGGAGAACAAGCCCAAGGACTTGCCGGCCCTGCCGCCACAGTCGCAGGGCGCGCTCACGGGGGCAGCCATCCTCGGAGGCATCGCCCTGTCCATCCTGAGCTTCGGCCTTGAGCCCGAGAAAGCGGCGGATCCGCTCGGGCCATCGCTGGGGCGACAACCGTTGTGGCCCGGTGAGGGGTTCGCCGTTGAGCCCGCCTCCGAACCGGAGCGGTACTCCGGATCTCCAGAACGACCGCGCCTGCCTGGAAGCACCGGGTTCAATGTCTTGGAAACATATTCGATCTGCTCGGCGGCGGACCAAGCGAGGCGTGAGAGAGCGACTCGACGATCCTCCCGATCGCCACCGAGGGGGTGATCGGAAGATCATCCATGCCGAACGGCCCACCCTGTTAAATGTGATCACGAGCCTGAAACAGCCACGACTGTGGCGCAAGGCGCAACGACGACGCCTGGGGTTGCCACAGCAGCTCGGGCATGTACGGCTCTGCAGTAGAGCCGTTGAGGAAGAAGTCCTCCCATTCTGTACCGGTATCCGGAAGACGGCTGTCGACGACCAGCCCCAGCGAGGCGGTGTCGGTGACCGCCAGCCAAAAGACGGCGGCCACAGCGCGGTGGGCCTCATCCGTGGTCAGGCCATCCAGGTCGAACTCGACCACGACCAGGCCTCCCTGGGTCGACACCGACATCAGGACGTCGGTATCGACGTTGATCCACAGCTGCAGTGTGAGTGGCCGAGGCAGGTTCACCTCGGCCAGGAGAGCATCGAGGGTGGTCTCCACCGGGCCGCACTCGGCCAGGGACCGTACCCCACCTGTCTGCGGATGCGTGAGCCGCAAACCGTAGGACGCCAGCCGGCCGAGTGAGCCGAGTAGGACTGCCAGGGACTCGGATCGCCGAACCCACAACACTTCTCCGAATCCCATGGCCTTCCTAGCGGGTGAATTGCACGACATTCTTGGCGCCGAGGATCCACATCGCCGCCTGGATCACCGACAACGGAGTGCCCACCTCGAAGTAGGCAATGGCGCGGACCCCTTCCGCGTCGGCAGCGTACTTGAGGATGGAGAGCTTCTGGCGGAGCTTGTTGATGTTCTTGGCCTTGGCCGGCCCGCCCACGGCGATCCATTCGCCGTTGGGGCCGATCACATCCACGTCGGTGGAGCCCACACCGGGGCGGACGACCTTCATGCCCTGTTTGCCCGCCGCGCCGGAGACGCGCCCTCCGGTCAATTCGGCAACGGCCTGTTCACGAGCTGCGCCGATGTCGACGCCGCAGTGGTTCGTGGGGTTGTTGTCGTTGTGGACGAGACGCCGTGATCGCCTTCTCGCCAGGATCCACCTCGGCGGTTCCCGGGCTCGGCCAGACCGGCTCCTTACGGTCGACCTTCGGCTGGGACTCCTCCGCCCCCTTGGCCACCTTGGCCTTCGTCACCGGCCGGCCGTCCACCGACGTCTCGGGATCCGGCCCGGACACCGACGCCGCCGCCGGAATCACGAGGTTGTCAAGAATCCCTAAGCCGGAGATCACCACGGCCATCGCCATCGCGATGGCCAGCACCATCGTCCGTAACCGCCGCCGGACTCGCATGTCGCCACCTCTTCAGGGCACGCTGACGCAGGCCTCGGGAAGAGGCCGCATCGCGTCATAAGGAGTTGATAAAGACGAGCAGTCCGGATCCTGATCGACGATCACGGCATGGTTAATGTCCAGATGTCCGCCTGGGACGTTACGGAATGCCGCTTTCGCGATTCACAGCGAGGCATACTGCATGTCAACCGCGCTGTAGAAACCGCCCCTATCAGATCGAAGGGACATCTGTGATATAAGTCACCTTGACGCACTGAGTCAGGCATGAATTGGCGCGGTCATTCGAAACGATCATTGAGCCCTTTTCATCCTGAGTAGCGGCCTTCTTCGATGAGCTGCAGGACGAGGATGGCCTGCACGATCGTGGTGGCGCGGTGCGGGCAGCAGCGCAGCCGGATCAGGATCTTCCAGGTCTTCAAGGTGGCGACGGCGCGTTCCCCGCAGGCGCGGATGCGGGTGTGTGCGCGGTTGACCGAGCGCTGGTGGCGCGAAAGTGGCGGCCGCAGCCGGTGGCCTTTGGGCGGGGTGCGGATGCTGCCTCTCGCGCCTTGATATCCCTTGTCGGCGAAGGTCTTCACTCCTGCGGTGGTGAGCGCGTCGATCAGGCCGGTGGCGCGTGCCGCGGTCAGGTCGTGCGTGGCACCGGGCAGCGCAGGTGAGGCCCAGATGAGCCGGCCGGCGGGATCGGCCAGGACCTGCACGTTGACGCCGTGGCGTCGGTGTTTGCCGGAGTAGTACGGGCGTTCGTCGGTTAGCCGGTCGATCGGAATCAGGGTGCCGTCCAGGATGGTGTAGGCCAGCCGGGCGGCGCATAAGGCGGCGGCGTGGACGTCGTCGGCGAGCGTGGCGAGCAGGTCGGCTGTCTCGCGGACGTAGCGCCAGGCGGTGCTGGTGCCGACGTGGAAGCCAGCGGCCAGGCGGGCGTAGGTGTCGCCGTTGCGCAGGTGGGCGAGTACGAGCAGGGCTTGCCGGGATGGGTCCAGTCGTCGCCACCGGCAGCGGCGCTCGGCCCGCTGAGCGCGGATCAGTGCCGCCAGGCGGGTCAGGGTGTGATTGGACAGCGGGATCGCGGCACGATATGACAGCAACGAGGCTCTCCGGTAGAGGCATCGGATCTTGGTCGACTGCTGTCTTACCGGGAGCCTCTTCTCATGCCAACCCGTCCCGGCGCCACCCCGTGCTGACCAGCGCGATCAGGTTGGAAAAGCCTCCTTCTATGAGCAACCGAGCGCCGAGGGCGGGTGCGGCGGCGCAACATCGTCATACTGCTCAGACATCCAGCAGTGAAGGATGGGCCGGCGACGGCGGTGAGGACGCCAAGCACTGGCCGGCGGAGCTGACCGAGCTGAAGAACCGCGGCGTGGACGATGGACTGATGCCGGTCTCGACGGGCCCAAGGGCCTGCCGCAGGCGGTGGAGGCGGTCCGACCCCCGCATGACCGTGCAGACCTGCGCGATTCACCTGCTGGCTACTCGTTCCGATACGCCGCCCGGCAGGACTGGCACAAGATCGCACGTGCGCTCAAGCCATGCGGCGAGGCTCCGCCTCCGGCGCCGTAAGCACGAAAGGTCAGACGACGCCACTCCAGACTTCGTCCACTTCGTCGCTCTGGCCTCTTTGCGGCATCTCTGATATACCTTCATGTCCTTACCGAACGTGCCGTCCAGCTGAATAGGATGAATAGCTCTTCATGCCCCCGAACACGCCACCCAAGCAAATCAATCCTTTGTGGATAATATCGTTATTTCTCGGCCTTACAGAACTCACCATAGGGATCGCCACCACACAGGCAACCGGCTGGATCCAAGGTCTGTTCGCGATATTCGCGGTAGTGTTCCCTACGGGTGTCGCGGCGATATTCTTTGGCATACTCTGGAAGAGGCCGTACGTACTCTACGCTCCAAAGGATTTCTCCAATCGTCCGACCGTGAGTGACTTCGTTGCGGCGATGTCATCATCAACCGACAAGAGCCTCAACTCCATTGAATCAATCGTTCGCGATGCCATCACTTCATCCTTGTCCTCGGAGATCGCGGTTCCCGCGAGGCAGGAGATTCTAGAGGCCGCCATCGAACATGCACATCTCGAACTGAAGGATCAGTGGCTCGAAGTTGAGCTGTGGCGGATCCATTACCGCCTCGGCAAGATCCCTTTTCGGATTCAGGCGACCAAAGATTTGACCATCAGCGAGCTTCTGGACGATCTGTATGCCGCACTGTCCGACTACATCGAGCCTTATACTTACGGCGAATCCTGGACACTCAAGAACTACAAGGACAACCACATTTATCGAGACATGGGACGCCAGTGGGCCCAGAAGAATCTGGACTCGGACTTTGATTATCGCTCAATCGACGAAGTCGGCATCCAGCCTGGCGTTCGCCTGATAGCCATTCGGCTACCAGAGGCCAGGTGACTACCGGGTTTGAGAGAATCGTCGACAACCTGAAGGCGTCGAAGTTCGAGCAACGGGCCCCATTCCGTCCCGCTCGACGCTCAGACCAATCCCGGCGATTCGGTTGCTGAGGTAGATAGCACGCCGTTTCACCTCCGGTGACGGCTCCGCCTACCGCCGGCTGGCCTCGGCCACGCTCAAGGCGGAGTCGAAGGGCGAGAAGAAGGTGTCGGTCACGGTTCCGGTCTCGGGCAAGCCGCTGGAGGTGGCCGCGCTGTGCCCGAAGGGCAACCTGCTCAAGGTGGAAAGACCGAGGGTCATCGTGAACGGCAAACCCACTGGCAACTGGTTCCAGCAGTGCATGACCAGACAGGGGGTGGGGATGGTCCTGGACTCGGTGAGCGTGCCCAAGGGCGTGGAGCAGGTGACCGTCACCTTCGACATCACCGATTGGGGCTGCGTCCGCGAAAAGGGCGAGCCGTGCCCCACCCGCACGTTCCTGCAGCACGCCGACTGGCTCTTGGCGGTCTATGAGTACACGCCGCCGGCCCGGCTGGTCGAGCCGGATCCAGTCGAGGCCTTTCCCTCCAGGCTGGGGACCCTGAAGCTGGCCGGACAGGCCTCGGGGGTGTGGCCGCGCGAGTCGTCCTTCGCGTTGACGGTCACGAGCCCGGGCGGCTACTTCCGCATCGAGCAGCTGTGTACGGGCGATCTGGTGGATCGGCTCTTCATCTCGTACCAGATCGGCGACGAAGCCTCCCCAGGGGCATGGGACTGTGGCCGCCACCGGACCCTGGACGAGACGAACGCAATGCTGTGGAGCGAGAAAGTCCCCGCAGGCACGAAGATCACCATCTCGGGCAAGGTAAGGGCGCAGGCAGGACACCCCAACCGCCAGGTCGGCTGGTCGGTGGGGGTGTACGAGAGCAAGATAGTCAAGCTCGCACGCTGAGCTCCCACAGCCAGGAGCCGTACGCGGCGGCCCGCCAGATCAGCAAGAGTCAGACGTAGCGGGCCGACGCGCTCAGGCCGAAGCCGCCGTCGACCTCGCTTACGATCCTCAGGTCCGTCCAGGTGAGGCCGTCAGCGGGACCCTGGAGCCGGTATGCCCCGCGGGTATG
Organism: Nonomuraea sp. B208; assembly: GCF_057536035.1. Classification (NCBI taxonomy): domain Bacteria; kingdom Bacillati; phylum Actinomycetota; class Actinomycetes; order Streptosporangiales; family Streptosporangiaceae; genus Nonomuraea; species Nonomuraea sp. B208. The sequence continues at coordinate 1,008,049 of NZ_BAAJOU010000021.1, read as the reverse complement.
CGGGCTTCTCAGCCGAGCTAAACGTGCCTGATCGAGGTGATCCAGACCTCGATGGGCGACATGTGCGCGAGGTGATCAAATAGCAGGCGGAAGGGCTCGCCTGGACGGTGATCCTGCTCCGGGCGGAGCCCCTGCTCCAGGCCGAGGTGGGACGGCGGCTAACCGGCGGCGGACGGCCGGCCATGAGCGAACTCGGCGAAGGACAGCAGGATCTTCCACACGGGCAGGGCTGGCACCTGCTCCAGCTCAGCGCACTCCTACGTCTGACAGAAGGCCCGAAAACTCGTCCTTACGCCTGAGCAGAGGTTGTCACTTCAGGTGCGTAAAGATTGTTACTGATGGATTGAGTCTGGTCTTTACCTGGGTGCGGTTCCGATGCTGACATAATCCACCTGCCCCGTCACTGAAAAGGCTCTTTACACTAGATCACCCACATGTGATGATCACTTGGTTTTGCCACATCAGTTCGAAAGGCTCGAGTGAACCCATCACGAACAGCGTCCCGCTTATCCAGCCGGACGCGCCGTCGCGCTGCCCTGATCGCGGCCCTGACCATGCCGTTCTCCCTCATGAGCACGCCCGCGATCGCCCAGGGCGCGACGCCGCCCCTTGCCGCCACTCCTACGACTCCGCCGAGCACCCCCGCCACGCCAACCAGTACGGCGCTGGCGCAGGCCAAGAAGGACAACCGGCGCATCGAGATTGAGTCGCTGCGCTCGGAAAGCGCCACCTACTACGCCAACCCCGACGGCAAGACCTTGCGCATGGAGCTGTATCTGGAGCCCATCCGGGTCAAGAACGCCAAAGGCGACGGCTTCACCCCGATCGACACAACCCTTGTCGAGGCAGATGGAGTAATCAAGCCAAAAGCAGCCAAGGACAGCCTGATACTGTCCGCGGGCGGCAACACCGAAGTGATCAGGAGCAAGAGCGGCGACGTCGCCGCCCAGGTCGACGCCCCTCACACGTTGCCCAAGCCCAAGCTCAACGGCAGCACCGCCACCTACTCCTCCGCTTATGGCAAGGGCATCGACCTGGTCGTCACCGCCACCCCGACCGGGTTCCGCCAGCGAATCGTCATCCGGCAACGCCCCGCCGGGCCAGTGACATTCCGCGTCCCCATGAATCTGCCCAAGGGCATTTCTTTCGGCAAGAACACCAAGGGGCAGCCGACGCTGGAGAGCGACAACGGAAAGCATCATCTCGACATCCGACCCGCGGCACTGCTGGACGCGGCCGCAGCCGACACGAACGCCGACCTCGGCGCCGTCAAGGTCGGCAGGGCGCAGGTGAGCCTGGACGGCTCAGCGCTGGTGTACAGCCCTGACCCGGTCTTCCTCGCCGACCCGGCAACGACGTTCCCGGTGACCATGACCGCAGCCGACGACGACTGGTGGGACTGCACTCTTGGAGACTGTCCCGACGGAGTCGGCGAGTCGATGGACACGTATATCAATGACGTGGACCTCACCGACAGCTGGGACATGCACTATCGCGACCAGATGTGGGTCGGCAAGTCCTACTCCAGTAGTATCGCCAAACGCTGGCGCGCCTACATCCAGTTCCCGCTCCCCCGGGAAAGCGACCCGTTCTGGAACTCCACCATCCAGAACGCCGACCTGGAGCTGTGGAACTACCTGTCCAATGACTGTGGCGAGTTTGTCGGTTCCGGAATCACCGCTCGGCGGGTCACGTCCGACTGGGACCATCTGACCCTGCAGTGGAACGATCAACCGTCGGTCACCAACTTGGGCGCCGACACCGAGTACGGGGCCTACAGTACCGACTGCTCCGGTCCGATGAACTACGAGCACGATCTCATCCACTCGGTCGACACCATCGTCCAGGAATGGGCAGACGGTGAGACGAACTACGGGTTCCAACTTCGCGCCGGTGACGAATCAGAGCTGCGGAACTGGCGCCGCTACCGCACCCGCGAGCAGACCAGCGGCTACCCCGCCCACGGCCCCAGGCTCACGGTCGATTTCATGCCCGCCCAGCGTGTCCGCATGGCGTTCGGCTTCGATCACCGGCCAGCGTCGATGCCGACGTACGATGAGGCCGCCGCGGCCCAGATCGAGCCGGGTACCGAAGGACTGCCGCCAATGACCGTGGCGGAGTCCCTGGCCTACGACGGCTCCACGGGCGCTCCCTACGAGGTTCGGGTTGACAAGCTGCAGCCTCTGGACGGAAGCACCTGGACCGCGGCGGATCCGGAGGTGCATGACGACGAGCCTCCGGCCGTGACCGCCACCGAGCCTGCCGCCGGCGCCGACCATGTGCCGCTGTACCAGCAGATCCAGGTCACCTTCAGCGAACCTGTCGAAAATGCTGAGCTCGTCGTGAAGAACGCCGTCGGCGCGCAGGTTGCCGGGACCACGAGCATGGATTCGGACAAGCGAATCCTGAGCTTTGCGCCGAGCGCACCGCTGGCCGAAGGCACCACGTACACCGCCGAGGTGAGCAAGGCGCTTGACCTGTGGGAGAACGAGATGGTCGCCCACACGTGGACCTTCACCACCGTCGATTCTGGAGAGCGCGGGCGCTGGACCTTCGACGAAGGCACCGGCGAGGTCGCAGCCGACTCCTCATCTCACAAGCACGACGCGACTCTCGCCACCTCGGCGCAGTGGGTCCAGGGCAAGATCGACAGAGCCGTGTCCAACCTTCCCTCAGCGGCACGCGCCGCCGCCTCAGCGGCGGCGGTCAAGCAGGGTAAGGCGGTCGAGGTAGCCGAGGAGACGACCGCGACCAGCGTCACCTACGCTCAGCCGGACGGCAAGGCGTTCAAGACCGAGGTCACGGCCGGTCCGGTGCGGACCAGGCAGGGGTCCGGCTGGGCGCCGATCGACACGAGTCTGGTCGAGCAGGACGGCAAGCTGCGGCCCAAGAACCTCGCCGACGGCGCAGTCGTGGAGATCTCCGCTGGTGGCACGGATCCGTTCGTGAAGATGGCGGCGGACGGCAAGTCGTACGCGCTGCGCTGGCCGACGCCGTTGCCGAAGCCGACCGTCAAGGGCAGTGTGGCCACCTACATCGATGCCGGGGGTGTGGGCGCGGACCTGGTGGTGACGGCGTTGCCGGCCGGGTTCCGGCATGAGGTGGTGCTGCGGCAGCGGCCCGCCAAGCAGGTTGAGCTGCGGATCGGCGTCGAAGATGGCGGCCTGACCTTGTCGGAGGGCAAGGGCGGCCAGCTGCTGCTGAAGGGCAAGAACAACAAGCTCATCGCCGCCGGGACGCGGCCGACCGTGTCGGACAGCGGCGCCGAGGACCGGCCTGCGTCGGTCAAGCACGGCAAGACCGGCGCGGACGTGGTCACCAAGGACGGCCGTACGGAGCTGGTGGTCAAGCCGGACCAGACGTTCCTGGCGGACGCCGCCACGACCTACCCAGTCCGGGTGGCCGCCGCGGTGACGCTGCCGCTCAGCACCGACGTCGATGTCAGCACCTTGGACTCGGACGTCTCGCCCGCGTACCCGGGCAACCAGTACATGCTGGCCGGCACCATGACGGGCGGCACCAAGGCCCGCGTGCACCTGCGGTTCGACACCGCGGCTCTACAGGGCAGCACGGTGACCGACGCCACGCTGTCGATGAACACCATCGACAGCCACAACTGCGGTGCCGCACTCGCCCGGGGTATCCAGGTCGCCCGCCTGACCGGTGCGTGGGACCCGGACAACCTGTACTGGGCCAACAAGCCCGCCTTCACCACCGAGGACGCCTCCACCAACTTCAAGGGCGTCAACTCTGACTGCGCCACCTGGCCGGACAGCATGGACTGGAGCGTCACCGGCATCGTCCAGGACTGGGCCGCCGGCGCCGCCAACCACGGTCTGGTGCTCAAGTCGCCCAATGAGGCGGACGTCGACAACTACCGGGTGTTCACCTCTTCGGAGAACACCGACTTCGCCCAGCCGCCGATGCTGACCGTCACCACCAGCGGACCGGCCTCGCAACCGGCCGTCTCCGCCCCGTCCATCACCCCGGCCCAGACCGTGGACGACACCACGGTGACCAGCTCGCTCACCCCGCAACTGACCGCCACGGTCGCCGACCCCGCCGGCGGTAACCTGACCGGCCAGTTCGAGGTCGAGCACGACCCGGCCGCCACCACTCAAGGCAGCGGCCAGATCTGGGCCAGCACCTCACCCGCCACCCCCGCCGGCGGCCAGGCCACCGTCAGCGTCCCCGCCGGGAAGCTCACCGACGGATGGAAGATCCGCTGGCGCGCCCGCGCGGCCAATGCCACCGCCTCGACCACCTCGGCGTGGACGGACTGGCAGAGCGCCACCGTCGATGTGCCGAACCCGACGGTCAGTGCGTTTCAGGTCACTCCCTCCCAGGTGGTCGACGGAGTCACCGTGGCCACCAGCCTGACCCCAGGCCTGCGCGCGACGGTCACCGACCCGGCCGCGCAGGCGCTGCGCGCCGAGTTCGAGGTCGAACACGACCCGGCCGCTCCCTCCGGGCAGGGCAGCGGCCAAATCTGGACCGGCGCCGTGGACGACGTAGCCTCCGGCACCCAAGCCGCGGCCACCGTCCCCAACGGGAAGCTCACCGACGGCTGGCAGGTACGCTGGCGGATCCGCGTGGTCAACACCGCCACCACGGTCAGCTCACCATGGGCGGACTGGCAGAACCTCACCATAGACGTGCCGGACCCGGTCTCCGAACCGACCGTAGGCGCGCTGCAGATCAACCCGTCCCAGCAGGTGGACGGTACCACCGTCGTCCCAGCGCTCACCCCCAGCCTGCTGGTCCAGGTGAACGACCCGGCCGGCGGCGCACTGCGCGCCGAAGCCGAAGTGGAACACCACCCCGCCGCACCTGCTGGACAGGGCACCGGTCAGATCTGGGCCGGCAGCGCCGACAACGTCCCGGCCGGCGCCCAGGCAACCATCCCCGTCCCGGTCGACACGCTGACCGACGGGTGGAAGGCCCGCTGGCGAGCCCGCGCGGTCTCAGCCACTGCCGCCTCTGCCTGGACGGACTGGCAGTCCTTCACCGTCGGCCTGCCCAAGCCCACCGCCACGGGCCTGACCATCACCCCGTCCAAAGTGGTGGACGGAGTGACAGTGACCACCACGTCTACCCCCACGCTGAGGGCCACCGTCACCCACCCGAGTGGTCAGCCGCTACGCGCCGAAGCCGAGATCGAACACGATCCTGCCGCACCCGCCGGGCAAGGCGACGGCCAGATCTGGACCGGGGCCATGGAGAACATCGCCTCTGGCACCCAGGCCGGCCTTACCGTCCCCGACGGGAAGCTGACCGACGGCTGGAAGATCCGCTGGCGCCTCCGCGCGGTCACCGACCAGGCGCCCTCGGCCTGGTCGGACTGGCAGCAGGTCACCGTCGACGTCACACAACCAGGTGAGGAGCCCTTGGCCCAGACCGCCGGACCGGTGATTCGCACCGACCAGAGCTTCACCGCCGCCGCCTGGTTGCGATGGAGCGACAAGGACGGCGACTACACCGTCGCAGAGCAGAAGGCCACCCATCAAGCTCCCTTCCGGCTCGGCAACACCCCGGACCGCGGACTGGTGTTCACCTTCACTGACGCGGACACCGTCGACGCGACGGTCGAGGGCGTACTGTCCGACGTCGAACCTCCGGTCGGCGAGTGGTTCCACCTGGCCGGCGTGTACGACGCCACGGCCAAGACCGCCTCGCTGTACCTGAACGGAAGCCTGATCAAGTCGGAGTCGCTCACGGTGTCCCCGTGGCATGCCGACGCCCCCATGACCTTGGGCACGAGCATGCGGGGCGACCTGGATGAGACGCGGGCCTATCAGCGGACGCTGTCGGTCGGCGACATCGCAGCGCTGCACGCGAGCGGATTCGCCGTTCCGGCGGCCCCGGCGAAGACAGAAACCCTTTCGTCGGCCGCGCCAGCGGCGCAGGCGACCTCAGCTGGGGCGATTCCCGGGTTCGACTATGAGCGCCACAACTTGCAGACCTGCAACGCGAAGCTCATTCCCAGTGGCAAGTTCTATACGGCCGAAGGCTTCAGAGAACTGCGTCCCTACAGTGGCTGCTGGACCAAGTGGCTAGGGTGGGGTGAATGGGAGATCGACCGCAAGAAGAGTATCGCGGCCGGCCGTCCGATTCCGGTGCCCGATGTGGACGATGCAGTCGTTGCCGAGGTGACGATCGTCATGCATACCTACCTCGGCAACGCCGACGGTAGCGCAGTCATCGGCGACGACGACGACAAGTACGACCCGCGGCAGATCACCGTTTTCACCGAAGTCAAGGAGGTGCGAGCCTTCGACGACGGAGAGCCGACCACCGCTTTTGACAGCGATTACATGAAGCTGCAGGTCACTGCGGCGGCGGCCGAGGACAAGGACAGCGGGCCGTGCGTGAAGCTCGATGGCGACGACCGCCGCACGCAGGTCAGAAACTGGAAAAACGCAACGATGACTGAAACCTACGTCTTCGAGTCGAAGCCCAAGGCGAATGATCCCGACTCCGTCGACGTCTGCGAGATCTCTCCCATCTTGATCTACGAGGACCGCTGGGGCCCCATCGACGGTGAGATCGCGCTGTGGAACAAGCCCGAGAGGCGTCCCTACCGTTACAGTCAGGTTCCGCGGGTGCGCTGCGACGACAAGAAGATGGGTAACAAGGTCGGCCAAGCCAACGACTACCGTCACAAGAAGGCGTGCATTTTCGGCTCCGCCAACCGAATTCTCACGCTGTCGCTATCCGACAGGCAGATCACCGGGGCGGCCCACCACAACTCCACTGCGCTGCACAACCCGGAACTGACTGTGCCAAAGCTGCTCGACGGCAACGGTAATGAGCTGAGGAAGCAGATCCCGGGGAACTACGGCCCCGGCAACAGTCCTGCGGGCGACCATCTCGAACGCGGAACGGCCTCGCCGGCGGCGGAGGCTAAAGCCTGGGCAGACGCGAACCGCAATAAAATTGCCGCGCCGTGCCGCCATGAACGGACCCGCATCGAGAATGAGGGCGGCAGCGTCGCCGGTATGCAGTGCGACGAGTTTCCCTACGCGAGCAGCAAGCAAGGCGCCAAGGACGCCAACGGGCACTTCTCCATCAAATACATCCCGACGGGCGAGAACAACATGCACGGACGCTATTTGTCCGCGTTCTACTCGCGCTATCGGGTTGGCACCGACAACAAATTCTGGGTGCGGATCGTCGAGTAACACCGAGCTCAGCGCCCTGTGACGAATCGCCGGCGCGGCCCACGGCATCGATGAGCCGCGCTGGCGGCCACCCGCCCCAACAGATTGGATGTCGATGAACCTCTCCGAGGAAAGCTGGGAACTGCTGCGCGCCTACGGCATGGACGACAGTCTCGTCAGCGCGTGGTGCAAGGGACTGACCGTGGAGGAGGCGGCGACGCGGCTACGGACCGACCTGGCTTCGGCTACGCCATGCACGTGGGAGCGTATCGAGGACGGCCTTGATCCGACTTCGCCGCGGGAAGGAGTCGTGTGGATCGGCGCGCAGGCGCCGGGCTGGGTGCTGATCATCGCCTTCGAGGGAGACCACCTGGCGCTTCCCGAGCCGCAGCAGGCACTGACTGCGAACGGCGGCGAGCTGATCTATCTCGGCTGGCCCCTGTATGAGATAGAAGGCCCACAGGACCTTGAGTACGTGGTCGATGGCCGGCCGCAGACCAGCGTCTGCCTCGTCGCCCCCGACGTGCGGGCCGGCCGCGAACCGGACGCCCTCAACGCCCACATGGAGGGGCTCGCGCTGGGAGCCGGCAACAACTCGGACACCATCTCGGACGCCGCGTTCGCTCTCATCGGCAGAATAACCGGCGAGCCGTTGAGCGCGGACTGGCTGCGGGCTAAGCACACGCGATACGTCATCCCGATGGGCGCGTGGAACGCTTGACGTTCTAACAGGTCCTGACGTTCACGCGTGTGCCCTGCATCGCCACGACATGGGTGGCTGTCATCATCGGCAGGCGCACTGTCCGAGCGGTCCGGAGGACTCCGGGCCGCCTCGTCCCCGGAGGCCCACGGGAGGCCCATGGACGGTTTCGGGAGCAGCTCCCCTGCGCTCGCGGCACGCTGCTCCGGAGATGAAAAATAACTGATCAAGGGCATCAGCGCAGGACTGCCTGGAGCAGACGCTGTCCCTGAACACCTTGAATCCTCCGTCCCGCGTCTGGCTGGGCCCGTTCTCGGGGAGGCTCAGCCATTCTCGTGTACCGAGTCTGCCCCGCTCCTTATTTCACTTAGCTACGATAAGAGGGTGGCGGCTCTCAAACGCATCACCCAACCGACGCTGGATGTCCTTGAAACGCTGGTGAAAGCCTTCGACGACGACGAACCCATCCACGGATGGGTGATCATGAGAACAACCGGCAGGGCCGGTCCCACCGTGTACAAGGTCCTCGACCGACTCGAAGACGCCCGCTGGATCGAGGGCGAGTGGGAGCAACTCGCCAACGATCAGCCAGGTCCCCGGCGGCGCTTCTACAGGCTGACCGGGCAGGGCGTTGCAGCAGCCCGGGCACTCCTCCTGCAGCGGCGGCCCGCACCACGACCAGCACTGAACACCACACCCTTGCGCGAGCTAAGAGGTGACACGCCGTGAGCACGTGGGAGATCATCCTCAGCGTCGTGAGCGGCTTGATCGTCAACGAAATGAGCAGCTTATCGCCCTGGCTGGCAGGCAAGCTCGTGGTCTGGTCAGCCCGGCATCAGTACAACGACCCAGCACGGGCGGCGGCACGGGCCGAAGAACTCAGCGCACTGATCGCGAACCGTCCCGGCATGCTGGGGAAGCTGTGCACGGCCATGGGGTTCACCTGCGCCGCCATCGCCACAGAACTCCGCAGGTACGCGCACCGCGCTGTACACGGCTCCCCATCAAAGACACACGGCACCGGACTGACGTGGTGGGCGAGGCTCTACCTGGCCACCGTCGTAATGATCGCAGGGGCCGTCCTCGCAAGCATCGCACTGTCGAAAAGCGTCGTAACCCTTCCTTGGGGGCTACTCCTCCTCACCGCACTCATCTGCCTGGCCTGCGAATCGTTTCCCCCACTGGTCGCCAACAACATGGCGATGTCCACCGCATCCATGTCGGTCCTGGTCACCGCCTCCCTCGGAGGACCGCAGGCCGCCGCGCTGGTCGGCCTGTCCTGCGCCCTGGGCATACGACCCAGCCTGCCCTGGATCAAACGGCTGTACAACGGAGCCCAGGTCTCCCTCGCCGGCTATCTCGCCGGAACCGTCTACCAGGCCCTCGACGCGACCAAGGCAATGCCGCTGGTGATTCTCTACGCCATCGCCACCGTGATCTTCATCATGGTGAACACCCTCTTGGTTGCCGTCATGGTGAAGCTCGCTGCCGGACCGGGATTGACCGTCTGGTCCTGCGCACGCCACATGTCGCCCTTCATGCTGATTTATCTCGGCGGCAACGCCCTCAGCCTGGCCACGGTTTTGCTCTGGCCCCACATCGGCCCGTACTCCACCACCCTCCTCATCGCGCCATACATAGTGCGTTACGCGGCACGTCACCTCCACATGGATCGCCGCATCGGCACCCACCGCCGCGTAAAGACGCTGCCCTGACGCACGGGCAACCCCTCTCCCGTTCGACGCTGAAGAAGAGTGGACCCAACTTCGTCACACCGTGCGCATGCTCCGCGAACGCGCTCGACGCATCTGCACGAAATGGAGGCGGTACCGACTGCGGGCCGTTAACGCAGAAAGGTTGTCCACAGCGTCCGCCCCACAGCCACCCACCTCGGCGCGTTCGCGGTAGCCCACGAGATCGTTGTAATCGGACGCCATGCTCTTCCGCTCGGGTAGCAATGGTTGCCAAGGCCGGCCGTCTCCAGGGGCCACCGCGTACGGTCCTGGCTCCAGAAAACCGGGAAGCAGACCATCGCCGTACTTCTGGCCGCACGCTCACCCCTCCTCCAGGACATGGGCCGTTCATGGTGTCGAAATACGGTAGCCAGGGGTGTTAACGATGACGCGATCTGCGGGCTCAGTGATGGCCTGGAGGAGCTCCACGATGGTCGACATGCTATCCGGGACCAGGCGCGCGGCGGCGGGCTCGGAGTGCCATCCGTGGCATCGGACGCCAAACCGGCCCCGCGGCAGCGCGGCCTCCCCCATTGTCACCAGCGCTCCTGACGCATCGAAGTTGCCTCCAAGCCGACGGGATACCGAAGGTCCAAGCACCCCTGCCATGAGAGGTTCGACGGAACCGTTTTGCACTATTTGCTATTGATGTCCAAACTCCAAAGCCGGCCATCAATCTACGAATCTTTCACGCAAACCTTCATGTGATGCCGAGCATCTAAGTGCTTGACGGACTACCCCATCGGAGGTGCACCAGCATGTGGTTCTCACTCGGTATCGGCCCGGCTCGTTTTGGTATCTCCAGCAAGGGGCGGGTATCGGGGAGCGTCGGCGCCGGCCCGTTTCGCGTGGGCGGATCGGCCGGCGCATCGGTGGAGGTCCGCAATGAGGATCTAGAAGGCCTAGCACTGTTAATGGGTCGATGGGTCGACGTCGTGGTTCAGGGCTGGAGACGGCCACTATGGGGCCATCGATGGAGCGGCAGCGCCGGAATGATTATTTTCCGTGCTCTCTCCGGCATCTCATGCATCTGCTGGCGCATCATCAATACTGCGCTCTATACGGTGTCCGCACTCTCACTGATGTTCCTCATGCTCCTTCCGTCCTTGATTATGCTTGCGATCGGACTGGCGCTCCTCTACATCTTCGGCTCCGCCCTCATTCACACGATCTTCGGCTAAGCCCTTCAGCTGAAGTGGCGCCAGTGGGAAGAGTTCGATGGCAAGGGCCGACGAAATCGGTTCGCAGCCATCGCCTCAGCCTCCCAGACACCTGCGCGATGGTCGGCCGTAACCCCACCACCGGCGCTCCGGCCACCACCTCGTGGTTCACCAGGTCACCATGCAGAGGGGAAGCGCCCACAATGGTCCCACTCCTGGGATCGACGAGGCATCTTTGGGGGCTCACTGTAGGTGCGGAAACGATCACCATGGATAGATGATCGGAAGTAAAGATCGACCACATGACATTCGGGGGAATGTGATCACGCCTACCACACGGGGAACCGCGGCCCTGGCCGCCACGCGCGGATCGGTTCCAGCTGACGACCACGGCCTGAGGGTGGCCGCCGCCGCTCATCATGGCGGGGAAAACTGCTCCCACGGCGCCGGCGGCGCCGGTGGGGGTGCCGCTACGGCAGGTGCTCGGCGATGAGGTGCTGGATCTGCTGCTGGCCGGCTCGCGGGACGGCGGCGGCGCGCTGCGGCTGACCGGCGAGGGCTCGCTGCTCGGCCAGGTGGTCAAGGCGGTGCTGGAAGGCGCGCCGGAGACCGAGCTGACCACGCATCTCGGCTATAAGCGGCACGAGCAGGGAGCGGGCGCGGTGACCGGGAACGCCCGCAACGGGAAGATCGCCAAAACGGTGCATACCGGGGTGGGCCGGTACGGCTGGCGGCCAGCGAGACCGCCGCGATCAACTGGCGCCAGCACTACTCCAGCCAATTCGGCGGCGGCAACCCTTACCCCGGCTACCGTCATCCACCCGCTGCCGTGCTCGAGGGCTGGTTGTACCAGTCCAGGCTGTCGATCGTGCCGCCGAGAGGCCATTCGCCGGTGACGCGCGCGGCCCGGATGCCCGCGCCCATGGTCTCCCCGCACAGCTGTCCGTTACACACGCGGGCGATGTCGGCGCTGGTGGAGGTGGTGCCCGCGCGGAGGTACCCGGCTGCGGAGTTGTTGCAGGGGTCGTTCTTGCTGATCCAGGCGTCGTCGGGGGCGCCGCCGCCGAACCAGGTGGAGGACGCGGCGACGGTCACCGGGTAGGTCACCGCCGGATCGGCCAGGAACTTCTCGTCCGGGGTAAACACCAGCTCCGAGGTCTTTCCGGTGCTCTCGACCTGCGCCTTGCCGGGTGGGTTCGGCCCTGCTCGGGGGCGGCCTCGACCTTGGCGTCCGTCGCGGTCAGCACGATCGGCGCGGCCTTGGCCTTGCCCTTGGCGTCCTTAAGTTGCGGCAGTCCCCGCAGTGTCTTTCCTAAGGGGGTGCCCTCAGGCAGGGGGAGCGGCAGCCGTACGGTGACCGGGGCGGTCGGCCGCTGCCGGAAGAACAGCTTCCCCGGCGCGGACACCAGTTGCTTGGCGCCGCGCCCGCCGAAGGGTCCGCCGGACTTGTAGTTCCAGATCCGCAGGTCGGCGTCGTTGACGGTGGCGCCCTGCAGCACCGGGTCGCTGATGTTGAACTTGGGGCCCCTATGGGTGAGACGGGGCCATGCCGGCGATGGCAGCCCAGCGGATGACGGCCTCAGAGACCTTCAGGTCCCGTTAGTAGTCGCGGGCCAGACGGTGACAGGCGGGCAGGCAAGCCGGCGTCCACGTGGAATGGCGCAGACGATATGGACCGCGACTTGGCATAAGGCCACGCCACCGAGAGTGATGCTGTAACAGCACGCGGCCCGCCCCAGCCCCCGGTCGCGTCGGTGGAGGACTGCGCAGCACTACTCGCAACAGGCGCCCGCATCTGAAGAGCGGGAGTGTCTTACGGTCTGCCAGCTACAAATATGGCCCTGACCAGCTCGAACGCCTGTCTTGCAGCGAGCCGTAGGAGGCCTACACCGAAGAGCCCGATACTTGTCGAGCAGCACCCACATATCCCCACATAAGTAGCCAAACTGGGCTCGTAGTTGCTGGAGCTCTCCTAAAGCGGGTGCCGCAGGTTCGAATCCTGCCGGGGGCACTCATCTCGACCAGGCAATTCGGCCTCTGACCTGCGGTTTCCCAGCCGCAGGTCTTTTGCTGTCCAGACCCTTCGTAGGCCGCCGCGGGCACCCGAATGCAGCCGTAGGACAGCGTTCTGGGGACATACGGGGGATGATCTCGAGGGAGGCCGGAGATCAACACGCTCGGCTCATTCTCAGCCGGGCCGGTCAACACGACCAGAGCGCTTCGGCGTTACCGGGCAGCTTCGAGCTCTGCCCGGTCGCTCATGCACCCGCCTCCAGCAGTCCCGAGAGGAACTCTTGCGTTTCGGGATCCACCGAGTACAAGGCGGTGCCCATCATGCCGCGAGTTAGCAGCACCTTGTAGGTGTTGCGGATCAACTCGTCCGCCCGTTCGTCACTGACGCCCCTACGTGTCAGTGCTGGGTCCTTGCTGGCGCTGCCTACGGTGATCAGCCTGCCGTCGCGGTAGACGAGGTCCGGGCCGAAGAGCACGCCGTTCCAGTCGTACTCGAAGCCCTGCGCGGTGTAGACGCACCCCACCTGCTCGAAGCCGCCCGGTGCGGAAGCCCACAAGGCGCTGGCCGGTGCGTTCCCCACAGCTCTGTCGCCCTTGACGTTCCACGGTCGGGCCCAGTCGCCGATCCGGACGTCGGCGACCAGGCTGTCATCGTCGTTAGGGCTACTCCAGGGCCAGCAGAACCCCGCCGTGATCCGTGCCGAGTAGCCGGCCTCAAGCCGGGCCCGTAGCAGGGCCTCCAACTCATACGGGGACTCGGTCAGGGAGACGGCGAAGTGGTCGTCTCCCTTCCACACCTCTGGAGCCTCGCCGTCCAAGCCCAGCAGGCGTAGCACCCATTCCTCGTACTTGCGGCTCCCGCCGCAGCGGAACTGCGCGTCCAGATCGACCTGGTGCACGTCGAGGCCGAGGGAATGAGCGTGGGCGGTGATCTCGGCGACGCGCCCCATCTCGCCCGGTCGTACGACCTGATGCTCGTCCAGCAGGAAGACCGGCACTCTGGCTGCGTGGATGAGTTCGTCCACCTGTGGCCGGCCTGTTCGCTGCGCTGATCTGGTGAACCTGTTTTCCGAGGTCTCGCGAATACGGTGTGCCTCGTCGCAGATGAGGACGTCCAGATCGTTGGGCTTGGCGGCCATGAAGTTGTTGAAGTACTTGAACATGGCCTTCATCCGGGTCGACCCCTTGGCGACGACCCGCCTCATCGTCTCGGTGAAGGACCGTGAACCAGTGGCGTGCAGGACCGAGTAGCCACGGTTGGAGACCTCGCCGAGCAGGGACAGCGCGATGACGCTCTTGCCGGAGCCAGGACCGCCGGTGATGATCACGACCTGCTTTGAATTGCTCGCATGGGCCTTCTCCACTGCGTGCATGACCATCTCGAAGGCCAGGCGCTGCTCGGCCAGCAGGACGAACTGGTCGCGGTTCTTGATTTCCCCGGCAGCGGCCTTGAGCAGCTGCTTGGACGGCCGGATGGAGCTCGAGAGCAGCCGATCGGCCGCGTCGGCTCCCGGCTCGGGGGCAAACTGCGCCTTGAGGTAGTCGACGAACTGACCGCGGCGTGTCTTGCTGAAGAGCCGGGTGCGTTCGTCCTCGACGTGGTCGTAGAGATCGTGGATGTCCAGGTCGTTGGCGTTGTGCAGGTAGGCCACCCCACGTACCGCGTTCCTGTGCTGGTCCAGGGCTCCGACGAAGTCAGCCAGGTATTCGCAGTAGCCACGCACCTGCACGACCGGGTGAAGCTTGGGCCGATTGCCCATCCCCGACACCAGGACGAGCTCAGCGTCGTCCTCGTACAGCTCGGCCTGGCTCCACTGCTTGAGCTCGACGATCAGGTAGGAGTCGGCTCCCGTCCGCCGGTCGCGTCCGGCGAGAATGACGTCCGCCCGCTTGCTGGTTAACGGCAGCTGGTACTCGATGAGCATCTCGACGCCGCCCAGCCCGGCTTCGACCAGATCGCGGGCCAGGATCGGGATGCTCCGGTCCCAGGACCTGCGTTCGCTCTTGCCCGGATTGATGCCTTGGGTTGCCCGCAGGTTCTCAGCGATCACATCGCTGAGGATGCGCTCGGGCACCGACTCAGACACCAGTTGGACCAGGCTTTCCGCCGAATGCCGGAAAACGGCCACGGATGTACCCCCAGGCAGCACGAAAGACTCGTGCGGTATGGGGGCGTGTCCGCTACCGAGGCGGAAGCCCGTCGGGCCGCATCACCGATACGTCCAGAAGGTTACCTGGATCACCGTCGCTCCAGTCACCGATGACCCAACGAGAACCAGGCCTGAGCAGCCGGCGAAAGCCCTATGCGACACGAGGATTCGAATCACTTGATGTGAGATCGTGATTCGGGCGGCGCTGGGCCAGGTGTGCGGCGACCTCGAATCGTCTGTTGCCGTCGAGACGTTCATGCCTAAGGTGTCATCGTGCAGCGCCTCGTCCTCTTCGACCTAGACAGGACACTTATCGACCTCAACGACGCGTTTCTACGCTGGGTCGAGGAGTTCGCCGAGCAGCATCATTTGGACTCCGAAGACGTCGCCTGGCTCGTCGCCCTGGACCAAGGCGTGCATCCTCACCGAGAGGTCTTCTTCAGCGAGGTGCGCGAGCACTTCGCGCTGCCGGAACCGGTTGAGGAACTTTGGGCCAGCTACCGCCGGCGGGTGCCCCACCTCGTACGGTGCTACCCAGGCGTCTTGGCAGGCATAGCCGACTTGCGAAGCGCCGGCTGGCTGGTGGGGATCGTCACCAACGGCATGGCGGACAACCAACTCGGCAAGCTCCGCCGAACCGGCCTCGCCGATGCGGTCGACGGCTACGCCGTTTCCGGAGTCGAGGGCATCCGGAAGCCGGAGAGTGGTCTGTTCGAGATCGCCGCTCAGCGGTGCGGGGCCAGCCTTGCCGAGGGCGGATGGATGGTCGGCGACAGTCTCATTGCTGACGTCGAAGGAGGGCAGGCCGCCGGGCTTCGCACGATCTGGATTGACCGGGGAACGTGGCCAGGGCACAGACACCGCGCCGACCACGTAATTGCCGATATCGGAGAAGCATTCGTCATCATGCGGGACACGCGCTGACGACGGTCTACGTTCGGGGGACACGGCTGAAAGTGTTGTGCGTAGCAGGCATACATGGTGTACGCGGCTGTTGAGGTTAGGTAGTGTCCGGGGCGTGCGCCTAGTTACCCGCCAACTGCCTGTGGTTGTCTCGGTGCTCGTCTCTCTCGCCGCTATGACAGGCTGTTCAGCGGACTCCGACAGACCCTCCTTGGATGAGGCGTCGAAGCAGCTCATCGCGGACGGCGATAAACTCCTGGCCTCTCAGGACCTGGCTGCCACGGGCTCAGCCAGCGCGACCGAACGAGCCGATCGGGATAGCGAAATAGGGTGCCTGAAAGGACAGGTGCAGCGTCTATACCGTGCTCAGGGCGACTTCAAAGGCTCGCCATCCCAGCACTCGCCGAGTAATTCGGCAGGTCTGATGGCGAGTGGCTTAGGGCTGCAGGGCTACGACACGATCGTGGACACCTCGGACCTTGCCGACGAGAATTTAGGCACAGCCGTGCTGCGGCATCCAACGTCCGGGATCACCTTCTTGATAACTGTGCGCAACGGACAGAAGCCCAACATCATGATCGTCGGCAAGACCAGCTGTTACGAACGAAGCTGATGACCACGTGATCAGCTCGGCATCTGAGCTGCCTCGGTACGCACGAGCTGGGCCTGCTTGCGGAGACGATCCGCCGTGGCAAGGCAGCTTTCCCGGAGTGCGCCGATCTCGCGTCGTAGCTGCCCGGCTTGATGGGTGAAGCGTCCTGCAGCCGGCCCTTTCCAGAACGCATCGACTTCCTGAGGCCGTGCCAGCGTCCCGGCGAAGACCTTGTCCAGCTCTTCGGCGTATCGAGCAAGGGTTGTGGCGAGCAATTCCTTTTCTGCGGCCTGCCTCAGTAGTTGGCTCTGGCTGGGGATGGTCATGTTCAACCTCCCCGCTGTTCCAGCGCTTTGACCAGGGCGTCATAAACCCGCCCACGGAACGCCATACGGACCTCATTTTGCTGAGCTTCCGTCAACGGCTTCTGACCATGCTCGTTCAGGGACGAGTTCACCCACTCAGCCTGCCGGTCCACGATGCGCTTCGCTACGTCCTCTGCTGTCGCCGGGGTCTTCTTGTCGAAGTAATCGGTGATCGCCCCCTTGAGACCGTCCTTGGCCTCGTCCATCCCGGCGTCTCGGGCAGTGGCCAGGTTGACGTCCTGGATAGGCCAATACTTGTTGGAGAGCCACGCGACGGGCAGCAGCGCGACGGTTGCGAGCCAGTCGGCATATTCGTCGTCGGTCCACTCGGCATAGGTCGAGCCGGCCAGCATCAGGTTCGCCGCTCCTCCAGCGAGTGCCGCGCGGTAGGTGTACTGATCCTGAATCGCCTCGTCCCCGAAGGGCCGGAACCGGCCGATGTCAAGGCTCAAGGTGTAGTCCTGCGACGCCTTCATCAGAATCTTCGCCGCGTCCTTGTCCTGCATCAGACCGCCCATGAACCGGGAAGCGTCGTCGGGGGCGAGGGTGTCCCACGGAGACGCGGGAAAGGCCGCCTCCAATTCGGGGGAGTCTCGCTTGGATTGGCCGCGGGCGAGCTGGTCGAGGTAGGGCGCCACGTTCTTGGCCAGAGTCTCGCTGATCGGAGAGTCATCGATCACACCCCACGAGCCGCCGACCCACGGGCTGTTCTCGGCGCCCATCCCCCGGATGATGTTGAACCACGCCCGATCGCGGACGTCGGCGGTTCCAGCGTTGGGATTCAATGCCTTGTCCAGCGCGCCCGCGAGCTTCGCTTCGGCGACGCCGCTCAGCCGGGCACGCTGGGGATGCAGGAGCCAGCCTGCGGCGTCCTTATTGTCGGCCAGCCACGTCTGCAACGCCTGCGGGTTGGCGTCGTATGCCTCCACCAGGGCATGCAGATTCCAGTTCGGGCTCGTCGGGAAGTCGGCCGCCAACGGACGGCCCAGCACCCGCGACGCCACCTGGTTGAGGAGTCTGTCCGACGGCTTGGACATCGCGATCAGTGCAGTCAGCACACCCGGTTGAGTGGACTCCAGGAACTTGCCGCGCCACTCCTCCCCCAGCCGCCCGGCGCGTTCAGCATTGGCGTACGCCTCGGCCAGCGGCCCCAGGGTCTCCCGTCCTTGCTGGAGCAGGCCGGGCGGAATACCTCTGTCCATGGCTGGGCCTTTGTCCTTCATCCAGTGCATGAAGAGCGCGCGGAACTTGTCCGGCCCTAGGGCGGCCAACAGAGCGGCGGCGTACGCGGGATCCTTTAGCTTCTCCTTCGTCGCCGCCGTAGCCGCGGTGACCTTCCGCCAGGTCTCCACCGAGTTCTCGATCTCATGCCGCTTGAGCGCCTCTGTAATGGGTCTCGCGTCGGTTTTTCCCTGGCGCGCGGCCTCGGCTTCGCTGTCGAAGGGCAAGAACACGGTCAGCAGGCCGTTCCCGGAAGTCGGAACCATCTGCTTGAGCGTGTCCATCCGCCATTTGAGATCACGCTGGGTGTCGTCGAAGAAGGACCAGGACCGGTGCATGGCCGTTACTCCTGGATGGCCGGTCCATGACGCGCCCGCCTCGGCGATCGCCGCCTCCAGCCCGTGCCGAGTGCGCCCCAGGACGTCCTTGCCGCCCTCCATCTCGCGTATGAGCTGTTCCGCCCGGCTGGGGTCGATCCCGACGAACTCCCCCATGTACCCTCCCCGAGGGTGTGACTATCAGGGAGGAGTCAAGCACAACGGCTAATCCCGGTAAATGCCTCATACATCGCTATAAGCAACCGGAATTACACGCGTTGTTGGAGAGAAGGCCAGATTTCAGGGCGGACCTCGCAGTAAGGCCGGGTGCGCTTCCCCTTGATGTTGGCCTTCAGCTGAGAATGGAGCGGCAGGCCCAGTTGTGGATTCGAAGCTCGGAACGAGACGGCGGGAACCGCTCGTCACACTGCGCGGCGATCCACGGTTCCGCCGGCCTTCTGTCTCTGACTCGTCGTTCGGTGTTCCTGCTCTTCCTCGAGCGGTCCGTGGGAATCACGGTCTTCATGGGCGGAGTCACCTGCTCATGTCGATGACGCGGGTGTGGCACCACCGGAAGCGCTGCTCGACGACGCGGCTTTGTCGACGTCGCCTTGCTCTTCAACACGTGGGGCCTTGACCGAGGTGTCATCGAGGGCAGCGCTCGTGGCGATGGTGAAGGCGTGGACGCGATCGAGCGCCCGGCGACGCTCGGGACGGGTGTCGGCGTCGAAGCGGCGATCGATCGTGACGCGGCGCTGTCGTCTCCCCAAGGACTCGTCCAGATGCTGACGGCCACGCAGCTCAGGAGAGCGGCGACAAGCGCCTGCTGAGTCAGTCGACGCCGGTCGCGCAACGCCCATCGCCTCGGTGGGGTGGGGGTCGAGTATCTCCGCCAGCCGAAGGAGTCAGAGTCGAGGCCGGGCCAGCGCCGGTCCCGGAGCGGCAGGCCGTACGGCGGTCGTCGCCGCGAGCGGAGTTCTTCGGCCGGGGGGGTGCAGTGGTTCGGGTCTTCGTGCATGATCCTCCCTAATGGCCGCCCGTGCCTGTCAGGGTGCCGCAGGGCAACGGCATCCAGCGGGAATGACTTGGCAAAGACAGCGGTGCAACACGAACCGGCCCCGCAACGAGCGAGGCCGGCAGCGGATGGAGTCCGGGCTATATGTCCAGGGCGGCGTTGATCTTGCCGTTGATCTGTTCCTGCTGGCCGTCCATGCACTTGGCATAGACGCGCAGCAGGACGTCAACGCTGTGTCCGGCCCTCTTGGCGACTTCAGGAGCCGGAACACCGACGTTCAGCCAGAGCGACACCGCCGCGTGACGGAGGTCGTACGGCCGGGCGGCCAGCGACGAGGCGACCTGTGCAGGGGTGAACGCGAGCTTGCGGGCTTCCTGCCAGACGTACGAGTGCGCCGAACTGGAGTACGTGCCGCCGGTCCCGGTGCTGAAGATCCTCCCGTCCTTGGCGGTGCCGAACTTGGCGACGTGCTCACGGAGCATGGCCACCAGGACGGGCGGGATCGGGATCTCGCGGGTCTCCTTGTCCGCGCGATGCTTCAGACTGCGCGACTCGTGAGTCTGGCCGGAGTCGGTCCAGCGCTTCGTGGCCTGCGGTCGCGCCGTCTCCAGGACGATCAGGCCCCATCCCGTCTCGGGCAGCGTGCAGTTCGTCAGCCGCAGGTCCGCCGCCTCCTCGGGCCGCAGCGCCGCGTAGTAGATGCAGGCGAACAGCGCCTTGAGGCGAGGACCGCGCTTGCGCCCCACTTTGGGCAGGGCGTCGAGCAGTCGCCGGGCTTGGGCCGGGTTGACCACGGTGCGCGGGTCGACGACCGTGACGGCCTTCGGCACCGTCCATTTGATCTCGTCCAGTGGGTTGGTGCCGAACACCTTCTGCTCGACTGCGTGTTCCAGCAGGTGGTGTAGGACAGCGCGCTTGCGCCGTACCGTGTTCGCTCCGGCCGGAGCACCGGCGAAGGTGACCGAGATGGCGGCAAGCGCCGTACGAAGGACGTGCGGCTCCTTCAGTTCGGACAGCGGGAGCGACGCCCTTTCCAGCCAGCCCAATGCCGCGGTCTGGGCGTCGGTCAGGGCAGGGCGTCTCTTCTCTGGGATGAGCGCGTACGTCCGGAGGACTTCCCTCAGCTCCTCGTCCTTGGGCCGGCGCGGCGCGTCGGCCACCAGAGCAGGGACCAGTGTCAGGAGCGCATAGGCGTCCGTCTCCCGAGTGCGGGCCGCCAAGGTGCCCCAGCGGTCGAGCACGTACGTCTGGGCGAACTCCAGGAACGACGGCCCGGAGGATTTGGCGGCGAGCATCGACACCGGCAGGCCGGTGGCGATGTCGAACTCCTCCCCCATCTTGGCGGCCTGGCGCAAGTCGGACATGAAGGCGTTGGCGAGGCCCTTGGTCCGGAAGCTCTTGGACTTGGGCTTGCCCGCGACCCGCCAGCGGGCGATGAACGTAGGAGTCTCGCGGTCCGTACGGTGCTGGATCACGCCGAGCTTCACGTCGTAGGTGGTGTTCACGCGGCCTCCCGTCGCGAGTCGAGCCAGGCGTTGAGGTCGCTCCGCCAGACGCGGAGTTCGAGGTTGGGCAGTTGGATGCAGACCGGCGCGCGACCGAGCTCGCGCCAGCGGTAGAAGGTGCGCCGGGAGACGCCGCCCAACTCGGCGAGCACCTGCGGGATGGTCAGCAGTTCGTCGCGCCTACTCATCGGCGGTTACCGCCCGTGTCGCGAGCGGCGTGCCGGTGAGCGCAGCGGCGAGGAGTTGGTCTCCGAGGGAGAGGCCTTGTCCGGCGTACTCCCAGTGAGCGACGACGAGAATGGTGTCCTCGTCGAAGAGAGGCAGCCGTCCGAGGCTGATCGCCTCAGCGCGCATGTGTTCTTCGCGGGCGGCGCGGAGTTCGCCGAGGGTGGTCGAGTAGCGGCGGCTCTTGGTGGAGAAGTGGCCGCGGAAGCCGAGCATGTGAGCCCAGTGGATGAGCCTCAGGTCAGCCAGTCCGGGCTCACTGCCCAGGCGCATGCAGGCGGCGATCAGCCGGCGGGCGTGGTCCTGGACGGGCAGTGCTTCTAGGTTGTCCAGTGGCTGGATGCGGCGGTCGAGGGTGCCGACGCATTCGGCGGCCTTGGTGGCGTACTTGGCGATGTAGGCGGCGACGGCTTGTTCGGTGAGGTCGCCGTCCATGGTGATGGGGCGGACGTCGAGCTGGGCGCCCCAGTGGAAGGACCGATTGAGAGGCTTGACCTCGGCGGTGACCACGGCTGCGGCGTGATCGACGGCTTGGGACAAATCGTCGGCTGTCGCCCAGGCCGGCGGTGGCGAGTCGGGACCGTCGGGTCCGTCGAGGCGGATGACGGCGTGGAAGTGGACGACGCCACGCCGCTGGTATTCGGCGACCTTGGCGAAGGCGATGCTGACGTGTTCGCGCAGGGCCTTGACGGTCAGGCCGTTGAGGCGGGCGAAGCGGCGGCGCAGGGCGAGGGTGAAGCGGCGCCAGAGTTCGGGGCTGATGGCGTTGAACAGGACCGAGCCGTCGTAGTCATAGCAGTCAGGGCACAGCGGTTCGCCGAGGCGCGGGTCGTCAGCACTGTGGCGGTTGGTGCAGGACATGACCTGGCCGTGCGGGCAGGTCTCGGCGTCGCGACGGGCGTGGCAGGGCAGGACCTTGCCGTTCTTCTCCCGCCGCGCGTGGACGGCCCCGAAGGACGGCGCGGTCAGGGTCACGAACAGGCATGGGTGCGCCGAGACCGTTTCCGGGACGCCCTTGCCGCCGACGAGGCCAGCGCGGATCAGTTGGTACGTGTCGGCGCGGTAGACCTCGGCGCAGGCCGGGCAGCGGGAGGCGCGGCGGGTCTTGCACGGGACGCGCAGAACGCCGTCCGGCTCCTGATTGGTGCTGTAGCGGTGCAGGAGGTCGCCGGTGGCCTGGTCGTAGTGTTCGACCTTGCCGCGCAGGTGGATGGGCTGACGGCAACCGCCGGTGCGCTTGATCTGGCAGGCCCAGCGGTCGTAGTTCGGGTCATGGAGCCGGGCGATCATCCCGGCTACCGCGTGAGAATGGGCAAGGCGGGGCAAGATGGGTTCCGTCCTATCCAGTGACGCTGGTGTGGATGGCCCCCGGCCTGGCGCGGATCTTGGCGGATGTGTGGCCAGGCGGGGGGCGCTACGGCTATGCGCCGTGGTTGTCGATGCCGGTGCCGTGGCAGTCGGCGCAGGTCTGGTCGTCGTTGAGGCCGGTGCCGCTACAGGTGCAGCAGCTGTAGTGATGGACGATCATGGTGTTCACCGGTTGTCGCGCGGGACGACGCGGACGTAGACGCGGTACTTGCGCGGGTGGGCGCGGTTCGGGAACGCCCGCGACATCGCGGTGACGGTGAAGACCTCACGCAGGTGGATCAGGCCGAGGGTGATCTCGGCGCGGTTGCCTTCGAGACGGATACGCATGTAGTGGCTCCTAGTTGGCGTCGGGCTGGATGCAGTCGCGGTAGCTGTTGACGGCCTCGTGGCGGGCGCGGGCCGCGGCGAGAATCGCCACGGCGCGGTACTCGACGGGCCCGAAGTGCACGGAGGTCGCGTAGTGGCCGTTCGGGGAGTCGTCGAAGTCGATCGAGGAGCCGACCCGGGCGGCAATCTGGTCAATTTCGGCGCGTAGGTCATCGTCGGTCTCGCTGCTGGCGAAGTGGTAGAGGGTGACGTTGAACGAGGCCGGCAGGTCGGGGTGCTTCTCCAGGAAGACGGCCAGATTGAGCAGGCCGTTGATGAGTTCTCGGCGGCGGTCGCGCATGGTGATGCTCCTTGTCATGAGGCCCGCAAGGTGCGGAGCAGGTCGGCGGCGAGTTGGTCGGACACGCCCAGGCGGGCGCGCAGTAGGTCGCGGGTGATGGGCTTGTCGTGCTTGGTCTGGTGTTCGGCGGCCACGCGGCGGGCGTAGTCGACGAGCGCAGGGGCGGGAGCGGGCCCCTCGTTCCGACCGTCCTCGTCGGCGGGGACGAGGGCGGGGCGGTCCTCGTACGGGACGGCTGCGGGTTGCTCCGGGACGTCCTGGGACGCGGTGGCCCAGGACGGGGACGGCTGTAGGACGTCCGGGGACGGGTCAGTACGGGTCGTGGCAGCGCGCCGTTCGAGCATGGAGACCGCGACGAGGAAGGCGCCGGCCGGAGTCCCGGCGGTGATCCAGCCCCATAGGGTCGGCGTGGCCTGGGCGAGGTTGGCGGCCAGGGACAGGACGACGCCTCCGGTCAGGACGAGGACGGGCCAGGAGATCGGGCCGCGCCGGGTTCGGCTGGTCTTGCGGTCGCGCTGGCGTTCGCGGGCCGCCATGACGCATGTCAGGTCGATGCAGATGGCTATGGCCCAGGCCATCCAGCCGGCCTGGCCGTTCTCGGTGGCGGTGTCGCGGATGTGGGTGAAGGAGCCGGCCCCGGCGATGAGGGCCAGGACGACGACGGGACCGGTGTCGAGCAGCCAGGCGGCGAAGCGGCGCATCTCGTTCCTCCTCTCGATCGCTCAGGCGGACTGCGAGTCGGGCAGGTGATGGGTCTGGGCGGCCATGACGTCGGCCCAGGTGGGTGCTCGGTCGGCGTAGGTGTGGGCGGCGTGTTCCGCGGCTTGTTCGCTGACGTAGAAGGAGCGGGCGCGGTACCACTGGCCGTCCTGGTTGGCGACGATGGCGACGCCGGGTGTCTGCGCCGGGATGGCGCGGGCCGAGTCGAGCGCGGCGGGGTCGAGGTCGCCGAGGGTCATAGTGGCTGTCTCGGGATCGTTGACCCGGTGGCAGATCCGGCCCGAGCACTGGGCGCGAAGCGCCGTGACGCCGGGGCCGAGGTCCGAGCCGATCCGCTGTCCGCAGCAGAACAGGTAGATGCCGAACGCCCGCCCGAGCTGCGCGATCCGCAGTAGCGCGGTCGAGGTCTTGGCGATCTCGTCCTTCTCTGACTTGTCGGCCATCAGGTACAGCTCGGCCAGCTCGTCCACCAGGACCACGATGGGCACCGGCCGCATGTTCGGCGGGAGTTGCCAGATGTTGCGGGCGCCGGCCATCCGGCACACGCCCATCCGGTCGGTCATGAGCGCCACCAGGTCATCCAGCAGGCCGCCACACTCGGCGCGAGTGGTGGCCAGCGCGGACAGCCGCGGCCCGTACGGAGTAAACTCCACCCCGCCCTTGAGGTCGAAGCCGACCAGGGCGACCGGTTGCGGCGCCAGGCCGACGATGAGCGCGTTCGCCAGGTTGGACTTGCCGGACTGTGTGGCCCCCGCGTTGATCCAGTGCGGCACGGTCCGGAAGTCGATCATCCACGGCGTACCGGTCTCCAACCGTCCTACCGTGACCTTGAGCAGTTCGGTCGAGGGCGGCAGGTCATCGACCCGGACGAGCGGATCGCGGATCGTCGCGGCGAGGCGTACGCGGCCGGGCTTGTCGGAGGAGACGCGCACGGCGTGGACGCCCCAGGAGTGCGCCAGACGTTCGGCGACGGCGGCGTAGTCGGCCGGGATCTGTCCTTCCAGGGTGTGCAGGGTGACCCGCCAGCCGTTCATCGTCGGCAGCGGCAGCCACATGAACGGCTTGGTGTCGACGGCGACGCGCTGGAACTTGCGCTTGACGCGGACGACGCCGGTCGAGGCGACCAGGCCGGGAACGGTGGTGAACCAGAAGCGCTGCCGCTTCTTGGTCAGCCCGCAGCCGAGGGCGATCTTGCGCCAGGACGTCCACACGCTGATGGCGGTGATCGGGAAGCCGATCAGAAGCCAGAAGGAGCGGTAGTGCCAGCGGCGCCAGGCCCACAGCCCGGCCGCCGAGGCGGCCAGGACTGCGAGCAGCGGGTAGAACTGGTCAGACACCGGCGGCCTCCTGCTGCGGTAGCAGGGCGGTGGCCCGGTAGGAGATGCCCCACCGGCCGGCCATCTCCCAGACGTAGCCGAGAAGGCCGACCGCGTGGACGGCGTCGCCGGCCTTGATGGGCGGCTCTCCGGTGATGCCGATCTTGACGAGCTCGATCCGGCCGAACTCGTCCTCCACGGAGACGGTGACCTCGTAGACGGTGTTGCCGTGCTTGTCGGTCTTGATCTCGCCGGTGTCCTTGTTGAGCACGCGAGGCCGAGGGGCCTTGACGCAGGTGATGGCGAGCTTGCTGGTGTCGACAGGGATGGGAAGGGTGCGCATGGTGCGTGTTCCTTTGGTAGTCGCGAAGTGACTCTTCGTATTCATAGAACACTTGGCATTCTAAGTTGTCAAGGGATTCCACGAGGACTTGGTTGGCATGTCGTGCGGGGTGTGCTGAAGTAGAGGTCAGACTGACCTCGCGAAAGGCATGGGATGGTCGAGAAGACCGGTCGCCCCGGCTACCTCCAGATCGCCGACGACCTCCGTACGCAGATCAGGACGGGCTCGCTCGCGCCCGGTACCGCGCTGCCGTCGACCGCCCAGCTAGGCCAGCGCTACGACGTGTCCGCCAGCGTGGTCAAAGCGGCCATCAGCGTGCTTCGCACCGAAGGCCTGATCGTCGGCCAGCAGGGCAAGGGCGTGTTCGTACGCGAGGGTGTGACGGCATCGCCCGAAGAGCCGGCCTCGTCGGAGATCATGGATCAGCTCGCTCAGATGCGGAGCACCCTGGCGGCTCTCGGCGACAGGATCGTGGAGTTGGAGAAGGCTGTGTTCCGAGGGCCGAAGTGATCTCGCCGACCCGGCACGCCAACTCCTCCATTTCTTCCCTTATCGCCTGAAGTTCGGCCAGAATCCGTTCGTTTGTGGTCACTGCGGCACCCCTTTCTGGTCGGTCGTTATCCCGGCGGGGATGCCGTTAGTTCATCGCGTATCGGCGCTGGTGAGTATCACGGAGCGTTAGCTAAGCTTCTGCATTGCTGCCTGCACGGCGGTTACACATGCGCTTACACGCGCCCGCTCCCTCAAGCGCACAAAAGGATGCGATGAAGACAATTCACCGCCCCGGATGGCAACCGCTGCGCTTGCGCCAGCACCGGGAAGCCCACGGCCTCACCCTCGAAGCCGCAGGTGACCAACTACGCCAGGTCGCCCAGCGGCACGGCCTCACCGCGCCGGCCGCCAATTTCCAGACACTCTGGGCACACGAACAGGGATCGGTATATCCCGGTCCTCACTACCGGCGAGCCTATTGCCTGCTCTATCAGGCGAATGAGCCGACCCTCGGTTTCCGCCTGCCCCTACCCGGCGAAATAACCGAAGTGGAAAATTCCATCTCGGACTTGCCTCAGCCCACCGATCCCGCCGCCGACAACGCCGCCGCCGATGTCATCGAGCAAGCCCTGATCAAAGTCTCCGGCGCCCCCGCCAACGCCGAGCAGAACGCTCTTCTCAACCGCGTCGTGGACGCCTGGCGACGCCGCCACGGACAGGGCAGCCCCAAGCCCATCCTCACCCTCATCGGCGGCTACGCCGGATCCGGCAAGACAGAGTTCTCCCGCTTCCTGTCTGACATCACCGGATGGGCCTTCCTGGACAAAGACTCTCTGACCCGCCACATAGTCGAACGTCTACTCATCTCCCTCGGCGGCGACCCCCACGACCGGCACACCGAGCTGTACCTGCGCGAGGTCCGCCCGCTGGAGTACCGGTGCCTGATGGAGACCGCGTTCGACAATCTCAAGGTCGGCACCTCGGCGATCCTGGCTGCCCCGTTCATCGCTGAGCTGACTGACGCCGACTGGGTCTCTCGCCTCACCAACCGCTGCGCGGCCAGAGGCATCGACGTGGCCGTGGTGTGGGTGCGCTGTGATCCCGAGTCGATGCGCGAGTACATCGAGTTCCGCAGCGCGGCGCGCGACGCCTGGAAGCTCGCCAACTGGCCAACGTACGTCAGCGGCCTCAACACCGACACCAGCCCGCCGACCGCGCACATCACCGTCGACAACCGCCTCGGCGCCGCGATCAGCCTTGCCGACCAGACCCGCGAAACGCTGAAACGGATCCTCACATGATGGGCGTCGTACTGTACGGGCCACCCGCCAGCGGCAAGAGCACCGTCACCGCCGCCCTCGGCCGGCTCGATCCCCGGTTCGTCCTCGTACGCAAGCTGAAGGCCGGCGACCGCCGCGGCACCGAATACGACTTCGTCACCGTCGAGGAGCTGGCCCAGCTGCGCGCCGCCGGGCGTCTCCTGTTGGAGACTCATCGGTACGGCAACACCTACGCGATTGACCGCCACCAGGTCAGTGGACTCATCACCGCTGGGCATCTCCCCGTCGTCCACCTCGGCAACATCGCGGACCTTCGCCGCCTGACCGAGGCCGGCCCCTGGATGACCGTCCTCCTGTGGATCCCACGCCAGGTGTGCGAGCACCGTTCCCGGCAGCGCGGCGACCACGACACCCCACAACGGCTGAAAGCGTGGGATGAGACCCTAGCGGATCTGCACACGCACGCCGAGCCGCCCTTCCGCCACCGTTTCCAGACCGACCTCGTCACGCCGGACGAGATCGCCGTAAGGATTGCCAGTGCTCACGCCGAGCTCAAGGCGGTAGCCGGCGATCAGCACGCTTGACCGGAGAGGATCTGCATCCACAGGGTGTGAGCCGCTTTCGCGGGTGTCCGAGGGCTTTCGGACACGATCTCCAGGTTCTCGCCGGTGATGCGCCGGACGAACCATGCGCCACCCGCCGTACACAGCTCGTACAGCGGAAGCGAGCACGTGCACGTGTGCTCCCTGATCCGCACCCGAGTGCAGCGGTCCTGGCTCTCCTGCCAGCGCACTCTTATCGCCCCGTCATGGGAGCGGGCGGGATGATTGCCGTGACGGTCCGAGCCCGAAGACGGATACCTCACCGCTCCACCGCCATTCGTCCCTGATCGCGCAGCAAGGACACGAAGGTGTCCAGATCGTCCGCGCTCACGGTCTGCAGGAGTCCCTTGTCGATGTCGGCATCCCGAAGGCGGACACCGCGCCGCGTCCCGTAGAAGGCACCTGCGTCACTGCGAAACAGGGACCAGTCCGGGAACGCGGCGCGAAGTACGTCGAGGTCACAGGGAAGCGTCGCCATAACGCCACTGTAGAAGCCCTGTTCACCCCTGTCCATGCCATGACAAAACATGGGCTGGTACGGGGTGTATGTTCAGGTATTCCTATGGTTAGAGCGTGATTGAGTTCGAGCCCGATCGCTTCAGGTGGGAGCAGATCGCCGACGTCCTCCGCCGGCGCATCAGCGACGGCACCTATCGGCCCAAGCACCTGCTGTCCGAGGTGCAGCTCATGCAGGAGTTCGGCGTAGCCCGCGGCACCCTCCGCAAGGCCATGCAACGCCTACGGGACGAAAAGCTGATCTACACGATCCCCAATCTGGGCAGCTTCGTCGGCCAACGCACTGAACCCAGCGCGGCCAACGACGCGCCTTCCGCGGAGCAACCCTGACGAGGTAGCAGCACCTCCGACGTCGTGTGTCAGTCCATCGGCTGCTGCGACAGCTCAGCCGACTCTGTGAACCCACCCCTCCGCGATGTCGGGGATCTCTGAACAACGTCAGCCGAAGACGCTTGACGGAACCGCCCCCACCTCAAACAGCCGAGCGTCGACCGCGGCAGTCGCTCAGACTCTAGGGACATATCCCCAGCTCAAATACGTGATCGCCCTACAGGAAGATCACCGGATGAGACTTATCTCCACGTCTTCAAGGGCCGAGCCGCCTGCAGCGCCTCGGCCGCGCGTGGACGGCAAGCTGGCCCGGCTGCGGCTCTTCGGCCGGTCCAGGCCAGCACCGCCCACGCGCACATAGACCTCCGGCGGGCCAGACCCGCAGACGTGCAGCGATCAGGAATCGCCAAAGCCCACGCGGATCCGTTCGGCTTCTCGTTGCATCTCTTCTGCTTCAACCGAGCGGCCCAACTCCAAGAACGTTACGCCGAGGTTGGGCAAGGAGTTGGCAAAGTCGGGGTAGGTGGCGGCCAACTTCGACGGATGGCCATGGCCTTCCCCTCGACCGGCAGGGCCTCGGCCGGCTGATCCTGTTACCCAATCGTTCAGTCCGGCCGTGACGATCGCTCACTTCGGTACTCGACGCACGGGGTCGGGGCGATCGGCTGCCGCGGACCGGCCTTGCCGGCCCTTGCCATCGCAAAACGGGCGGAGGTTGCGACGTGGACCCGTGAGACGGCAACCAAACGAACCCCATAGGCCAGCCAGGCCCATGAAATTATGCAGTCTCTACGTTTACGTCATGTCCTTCTTCATCGATCGGCTCAATGATGGCGTTGCGGAACAACGTTCTATCAAATTCGCCCCGAACTCGGAAATTAACCTCGAGTTCGACCTCTCCATCGAGTTCACGCAGCTTGGACAAGGCGCGCACTAGGCCGAACAGACCATATTTACTGAATCGCGCACTCACATGAGCGCTCCGGATCAGCTCAGGAGGCGTAGTGCCCTTGGATCCAGTGGGCTCATCACCACCATTTATAGGGCCACTTCCCCCAGAAGCCTTTCCAGGAGGAGCCGTACCCTGCTGGCCTTGACCACCGACCGGATCTGCACTTCCCTTGCCCTCTGCCTGCTCCAAATCAACCTCGCCAACCAATTGGCTAGCGTAGTCCATCCAGAGCAAGGCAGCGTCGTCAGATAGGTCTATTTCGTCGACAGACAGCTGTGTCGCGAATCGCACAGATCGTACGTCGCGAGGCGTAATCTCGCTATCGCCGTTAGCCACGAGGCCTACAACGTAGCCCACTTCACCATTTGCAACAGCACGCGCGATGGCATCCGCAATGGGAGCCGGACGCCACAGTTTTACGAATTCAAAGTAGCTATAGAACCAATCAACGAGATCCGAACATACTACGACCTTCTTACCATCGCTAAGTCCAGCCAACGCCAGCAGCTTGGCAGAGGTAACCCGA
This sequence comes from Nonomuraea sp. B208, assembly GCF_057536035.1. Lineage (NCBI taxonomy): Bacteria > Bacillati > Actinomycetota > Actinomycetes > Streptosporangiales > Streptosporangiaceae > Nonomuraea > Nonomuraea sp. B208. The sequence continues at coordinate 977,878 of NZ_BAAJOU010000021.1, read as the reverse complement.
CTAAATACTTTTGTACTCAAGGCGTCAATGACACGCTCATGCAGCGACTTTCCCGCTGCCACGAGTGAGCGGAGGTCGAATTCCTCGAGTTTATAAGGCTCATTACCACTACGGTCGCGCACAGGAAGCACCACCGTACGATACGCCAGTGCAAGACCAGCAGCCGCATCACGTCGTGCCGCCGCTTGCTTCTCTTGTAGTTCCTCTATCTGTTCAGAATTGAAGTTGTGTTTACTGCTGTCCAATAGCGCAGTAGCGGCCATCCGGACTCTCGTAGCCTGACGGACCTGATCAAACTGTGTATCATCGGGCAAGACCAGCGCCAAGGCATTCCGGTATCGACGAGGAGTGCCATTACCTACATACTCGATGAAACGACTAATTGGTTGCCGCGCATTTGACCAGTCAGGATGCAGGTAACTAACCGTGAAGATGGGCCGATTATCAGCTATCGCGCCCGGGTCTGAAGGCCACAGCTGCACACCCTGCGCCCCTCGAAGCTGCTTTTCCAACTCGATGCGGATCTGCGCAAGCACCTCCTCCCCATGAAAGGAGTTACTCGTATCTCGCACCAACTTGGTCAGGTTTGGTATAGGCTCAAAGCGGTAACGGCGTCCCGCGTGATGCAGATAGAGTTCCTCTTCGCGAAGGTCGCGCAGTGCGGCGGCGAGGATATTCCCGCCCAGCCCGGGAGCCAGCAAGCTGGATACCAAATCGGTCTCCAATACACCTCGCTCTTCCCCGTCCCGGGCGCCAAAGCTGTACAGCATGACTGCGGTGGCCACGCGAGTGCCCACAGTAAGCTGCGCTACAACTGGACTATCTGCGCCTAGTCTCCGATCGACTATCGTAGCTCCACACTCCGGCGAAGTGACATCCGCCGACAGAACCGCAGCGTATCTCTCACGCTCGCCGACTTGAGTGAAAAATGCACCCCTTGTCGCCTCATCCGAGAGATCCACGTCTCCCGGCCCGATCAGTGCACTATTCGAACCCTTGCTCCAAAGAGCGTGAACTGCACATGCTAGGAATTGCAGCGCTCCGCGGGTGCGCTGGTAGTTGGGGAGCGATCCCCATCGGAAGTTCATTAGATCGAGCAGCTCAGGATGAAACGGATACGCAATCATGATCCGCTGACGCAGGTGCTCAGCCGCCTCAACTGCCTCACGCCGCGCCTGGGCCGTCTCCGCTCTCGAGACTAGATGCTTCTCCAGAAGCTCAGCGTGCGCCCTCGCGACTTCTGCTCGGACTTCCTCATCACCTAGCTCGGCGAATAGACGGCGTTGCACCACTCGAAGGATTTCTTCTCCCGATACGGGCTCCCGCTTCGCGTCCACACGCCCGACAAGGTGATCGAGCTGCGTGAGAAGTCCCTCTGCTCCGATTGCCTCCCCGACACTTGCCTGGAGGCTGTAGACCATGACGGCCTTGGGACGATTGTTTACAGCCTCCGTAAGTGCCTGAACGAACAGCATGGCTTGCCGGCCTGCGGTGGAATCGCCTTCCACTACAGCCATAGCCTTTTCAACGTAGACGAGCACCTCGTCCAGCAGGATGAGCACCGGCTTTTCCCCAAAGAGCTGCTGCAAGACAGCTCCGCCCGGGGCAGCTCCGGTCCGGTCATGTTCGGCTACCAGCTCATAGCGACCGAGCTGAGCCCCAAGCTCTCCCCATAGCGTGTGCGTGATGCTTCCGGCCGTCCGAATAGGCGTATTGCGGTCCAGCTCCTCCCCTGACAGCACTGCCACCTGCACGTCTCCTGGGTCAGGGAGGAGGGCCAGTTCGGGGTTGCCTGCGACAGAGCCAGCTCGGTCGCGAACAAGGTGCAGTAGCCCTACCAAGCTGTGGCTCTTCCCTCCGCCGAATGGTGTGCGCAACTGCAGCACACGCGATCCAGGCTGGCCGGCCAAAGCCCCGGTGACGTCGGCGAAGAGCTCGTGCATCTTCTCCGTAAGATATGTTGCCGCGTGAAACTGCCTAGCATCGCGGTACACGGCCGCCGTCTGGGGACTCTCACGGAAGACGCGAGCCAAGTTGACCGCGTAGACGCCCATGTCCAATGCGCCAGAAGTCACGTCCTCGTGAGGCCGTACAACGTGAGTCCACGGCTTCAGGTGGTAGGCGGGGGTGGCCACGGAGACTCCTAATTAGTGACTGTGGCTAGCATCCTGCTTAAAGCATTGCGTTACTGTCAACTAGGCTTCGCCAGGAGACTAGCAGTGTCTCAGCGGCCCCTGCCTCACGTCCCTTTGCCCCTTGACCGGCTGAACGAAGTGCTCGGCCAGCCAGTGCTTGCACGACCTGACGCACCTGTTGGAGGTAGGGTTGTACCTGGAGAAGATAGGCTCGCATATCGCTCGGCTTATGTTCAGCACGCCAAAGCATGCCATGAACAATGTCTATCAAGGGGGCTGGTCGACCAGTCTCCGCGTTAGGCAGTCCCAGCCTTTCGTCAGATCCTCGGTCGGTATAGTCACGAAGGGCAACAGTACCTTTGACCTTGTTGACAAGCGGGTTGTGCCCGGCCATCAACCCGGCTGTACTCCCAAGGTCAGCGCTGCACATCCTAGCCAGGTTATTCATCTCATCGAAGGGCACGGAAAAGTAGCCGTACGAGTACTGAGACGCGATATAAAACCTCGTGGCTGAGTCCACCGCGCCAATAGATCCAAAGATGGCATCCAGCACTTTCAGCTGAACAATTTCGAGGAAGCGTTCTGACGGGAGCACCTCCCCGTTGTCCTGCTCCACGCGGTCGTAGCGGGTAAGTGCTCGGAGGCCAGCACCTACGGTGGCAATCACGAGATCGGCACCGGTAATGCCAAGCTGTTGCAGACGCTCTAGCCGAGATTCGATGATCGAGTCAAGTTCCTCGAGTACGTCGGCTTCCATTCCGACCCCGGCCTCTGACGATCGCTTACGGGCCACCAGAAAGATCGACGTAGCCAGCGCGGCTGTATCCTGCCCAACAGCACGCTGCTTCATTTCAGTATCTATCGGCCACGCCTCTGTGATCATAAACCCGGAACCGCGCAGGGAGTCTACGAGACTAGCCCACCCCATCGTAGTTTTATGAGCGTATACACAGACCATTGGTGCGCCAGGCTTAAGAATACGATAAGCCTCGTCGAATGCCTGGCCCATCAGGGACTCGTAATGGCCACGCGCCTTATCTTTCTGATTGTTATGCCTATAAGGCGATACAACAGCCTCGTTTCTCTTGGGCGTGACATGGCCCCCGAGGTCAAGAGGATACAGCTCGCCTAGTGACCGTTTTAGCCACACGTAGAAAAAGTCGGAGAGGTCCGCATAGGAAATATTGTCATAATACGGAGGATCGGTAATAACTGCGTCTATCGAGTTCGAAGCAAGCGGAAGATCTCCAGCTGACCCTCTAATACAGGTGACTGATCTGCCTATCCCGGATAGTCGTTCGATAAGCTCTACTGTCTCATTCAGGTACTTACGGACATCACCGCTACTGCCCCCGAACGGATTAGTTTCTGCAAAATCCCATACCATTGGCAGTGCTTGACGGGAAAAGGTGTTGGCTGCGCCCTCGTAGGTCTCGGCAGCAATCCAGCGACAGAGACTGCTACAGTGATCGGCCACCTTGCTGATAACCATAGCCAATGCCGTGGCAACTGCCTTGGCTCGTTCTTCGGCCATACCGCCCTCTAGCATGGCGCCATAGACACGCCGCACGCCAACTGACAGCGTCATCAGCGCCAGCAGCTGGCGGGGCGTGAAAATATCGCTGTAAGTTGGCATCCCATAATCGGGCGGGGCGAACCATCTAGTGTCGCCGTCGGGAATACGCTCGTCCGGGGCGCTGACCCCCAACGCCGACAATCGCTGCTTGCAATAGTCATCGTCCGGAAGAGTGTATTTACCAACAGGCAGGTATTCGCGCCCCTTAGGCTTCTTCCAGCGACCGTTTTTCCCTTTTTCGGGTTTCCGAAGTACGACAGCCGCCAGAGGGGCTACCCCAAGCCGCTTAGCTCGCCCTTCTTCCTTGATGTGCTCATCATCAACAGTGGCGCCACATATATGGCATACCGTGTTCCCGCGTCTCGTTCCTTCGGATGGGTCAAAACCCAGTTCGGCCGCCGAGGATGCCTTTACAACCTCATAATGTATAGTCTGCTTCTGGCGATCAACTACTGGTCGCAGCGCGGTAGGAACCTTCCGGGCGAGCCACGTTTGACGTATCAGATGAACTTGATGTGGCTCTCGGGCTGGATTGGGGCAGCGCACGGTGCGGGTCCAGAGATAGGCGAATGGCCGCCTTCTTCCCGTAGGAGGTTCATCACTGAGGCCCAGTGGAAAAGCCTGTTGACTGGAATCTTCCGAGTCTTCCTGTATTGGCGGATAGAGATCAGATAGTTCTTCCCAGGCACGCTCGACCCAGAGGGTTCCCCACTTTTGGATGTCGTCGCTGAGGCCCGGGAACCGCTGGGGATAATCCAGCATCATTTTCTCGATTAGATGTGCGACCGGATTAAGCTCGTTGGCTGTGACCTCGCAACCCAATCGTGCTGCCTCAAGAGGGATGGCACCGCCGCCCGAAAACAGATCCACCACTCGCGGTGGAATACCATCATTCGACGCCAGGACTGCATCTCGCGCGCTAGCCACGATGTTCGCGGAAGCATCCCACTTGCAGAGTGCGGCAAAAAAATCTCGCTCTTCGTGCAAGGATCTGACTCGCTTATCCGCTGGGACTAGTGCTGAGTAGACCGCAGCACGTGAAGCCGCCAGTGGCCGACGAGCCCACCACAGATGTAGTGAAGCCGGGTGGCCTTTTCTCCCGCCTTGCTTCTCGTCGTAGCAGGCACGGCCAATGACGTCAATGGGTATCACGTCTTCTATCAGCCTGGTTGGCTCGTTCACGCCGTTTTCCTTGTCCCTCATGCCCGAGCCCTAATGCTAGCAGACGGCACCCTGTATCCGGTGATTTCGTGTATCTCACTCACATTTGGAAGAGTGTGATACGGGTCCTGGATACATATCAAGTTTGGCTGCTCTCCTGTGGCACTGTAGACGACATACAACCAGAACGCCTTACCCCATCGTTGAGCCGCGTACCACTCAGTTCGATACAGTCCAACGTCGCCAGTTGGCGTGCTCCGGCCCTTAACTTCGATTCGGCGAACTTCCAAGACACCATCGGTGCCTGCACGAGTGGACCGAATGTCAAACCCGGAGCCATCGCGTGCCTCGCCCACATACTCGGGCTCCCAGCCTTGAGCACGCTCATATGCCATCGCAACTGCGACAGCTGCGTCTTCTACTTCCTTGCTCGCACGCATGAGATTCGCGTCGGAATCCGATGATGCCGTGGGGGGCACCACGCAGGCGGTTCCGATGTGTGTTACCTTGCCAGCCCGGATGACCCCAAGGCGACGCAAGCTGTTCAGTTTTGAGGTTCGCCGATGCTTTAGTTCAGCCAGTGCACGTTCTGCATTGTCCCGCAGCAGTTTATATGAATCGTCGCCGCCGGCAACACGCATGTTGTAGTCCAGCCAGCGATCCTGGAGACGTCGCTCCTGCGCTGCTAGTGCTTCCTGGAGATATGTTGAACTGAGCTCGGCCTGCGCTAGGCGCTTAGTTCTCTCGATATTTGTTCGCTGCAGCTGAATATTCGCACGAACCCAATTGATTGCAGAGGAAATCTGTTCGGTGCTAGGTGGTTGAGCATCACGGTCTGCAGCCGCGGTGAGAGTGTGAAGGATATCAGCGGGTCCCTGCTCGAAACCGTGAACGTCATCGATTACTGCCACGATCTCGGCAAATGCTGTCTCTACCTGCCCTTGTGTGGTTTCTCCAATAACCTCAAACGCAAAGAAGTGGACTGCATAGGAGTGCGCTGTAGCAGGATCAATGAAGACCGCCGCCCCCTGGGGGACTCCTACACTTGCTAGGTCTCGTTCCAGAACCTCCGTGAGCGCGCTGAACAGGGGATGCCCCGGAGACAGCAAGGTAGCGTCCTCGTGCTCCACTCGATTCCTCTGCTCCTTGCGAAACGTGATTTTCCTGTATTCGAGTTCGGGACGCCCTTTTCGACGTACAGAACTTAGATCGTCACTACGAAGGGCAGCTGGAACGTGCTCAAGGCGAAGGAGAGAATCTGCACGCCGTTCGACCCGCATTTTTTGTCGTTGCGCAGCTGCAACAAAAAAGGCTTCCACGTATTCGGGCATCAGCCGACGTTCCTCGGACAAGAAACTTTGGCCGCGCACCCATTCCACATCGACATACTTCTTCGCCAAGGCGATTCCTGTAGCTCGCTCGTACTCCCGGAGCCTTTCAGGGTCCAATTGACTGATCGCATCCAATGCCTGGTTGCGGTTCGCTTGAGTCGGGTTTGACAGTGTGTCTCGCACGAGTCGTTCGAAGTCCACACCATTTAGCGCAAGCAGGTCTCCTATTACGTCATATATACGGCCTCCAAGAGCTGTTGCCATGTCGACAAGCTTGGCCATTAGGCGTTCAAGGAGCTGCCCCTCTACGGTGTTTACCGCACAGAAATTGAATATCCAACAGTCGGCAGTCTGTCCGATTCTGTGGACTCGCCCCATGCGCTGTTCCAGGCGCACGGGATTCCAAGGCAGGTCGTAGTTGATCATTAGGTGGCAAAACTGAAGATTGATGCCCTCACCGGCAGCTTCAGTAGCCACACATATCTGCTTGTTCGCACGGAAGTCGTGCTGGATCTTCTTGCGCTCCATGGGATTGTGACCTCCATGGATCGTGCATACGCTATACCCCCATTCACGGAGGTGTCGATCGAGATAATGCAGTGTGTCGCGGTGTTCCGTGAAGATAAGCAGCTTCCCGCGGCCGTCCCGCAACTCGGCAAACTCAGCCCGCTCTAGGCAGCCACGCAACGCGGCGAGTTTACGTTCTTCGCCTTGGTTCATAAGTCGAGATGCCTTGGCGGCAAGCCTTCTCAGCTGCGTGATTTCCATTCGGAGCTCAGCAAGTTGGCGGGCGCCACTAACCTGTGTTGCGAGCAGTTCATCGGTACGTTCGTCGACGTCTTCAGATCCGCTTTCTGCCTCGTCTATGTCGATATCGGCTGGCATTCGCCCCAAAGACTCCAGCCTGCGCCGGCGTTCTCCAGGCTTCATCCCTTCGAGACTGTTAGCCAGTTCCGTTAGCCGCTCAGCACGCTTCTCTAGCGACGAATGGATGGCGCCGATGCTAGACGCGAGTCGACGCTGCAACACAGTGCGAGCCAATGCTACCGCGTTGCCACGCCTGCCGCTCGTCGCCCCAAGGAACTTATTCACGTATTCCGTGACATCTTCATATAGCTCGTGCTCGGCTGGCGATAGGAGAAATGGTTGCGTACGCACATGGCGCTCGACGAATAGGAGATCACCGCGTTCATCGCGAAGATCCTCTTTCTGCCGTCTTAGGAAAAACTGACTATGTTCGTCTCCTATTTGTTTCTTGACCAACTCGGGGGTGGCGAACTGATCCGGGTCAAGTAGTGCGAGAAAGCGTGTGAATCGATCCTCATCTCCAGAGTGCGGCGTGGCAGTGAGTAGTAGTACCCGTTCGGCACGCTCCGACACAGATTCTACGAGGCTGTATCGCTTTGTCTTAACTACCGAATCGTCTTTTTCGCTCTTCGTGTACGCTGAGGCTTTATGCGCTTCATCGACAATTACCAGGTCCCAGTCGGCGCGCTGTAGATCATCTCGCACTGAATCGCGCTTGGCGAAATCTATGCTGGCGATGACAAGTGGGTATCTATCCCAGGGGTTGCGACCAGACCGATTAACCATGCGTTCGCTGCCAATGATTTCAAAATGCTCATCGAACTTATCGAGGAGTTCGTCTTGCCACTGCGTCGTGAGTGGAGCTGGACATAGAATTAGACATCGTTCAACCGCACCGCGCAACCGTAGCTCCTTGAGAAGGAGCCCGGCCATGATTGTCTTACCTGCACCCGGATCGTCAGCAAGTACAAAACGCAGCCGTGGCTGCGGGAGCATGTTTCGATATACGGCCTCGATTTGATGTGGCAGTCCTCTAACGCCGCTGAGCGAGACAGCAAACAAGGGATCATGTGCATACGCGAGGTGAATACGTTGGGATTCCACCCACAGGAACATGTCTTGGGGTGAGACGAGTTCCTGACCAATAGACGTTGCTGTTGCGAGAGCAGCTTCTAGTTCAGTCACCGCGATTTGGGTTTCATCGGGTGCTCCTGATTTGTGACGGACTCGAAGCAGCACGAAACCCGGCGCGATTTCCTCAAGGTCTTCGATTCGCACAGGCTGGGAAAAGTGTCCGTCGAGCGACACAAGTGTGTTGCGCACTCGATCGCGCAAGTCGTCCATGTCTGCCGCCTCCCGAAGCATGGTCCAGCTGCAGGGGCCGACTCCGAGCACCCCCACGCAGGGGCCCGATCATACTGCGCACGCCCGACAGAAGGACATGGTTGCTTTGAGACCCAAGTCCCTTGGGGTAACCGTGCCCTCACCCATTTGGGTCAGCGACCACCTTGAGCGCCTGAGAAGTGAGGTTTCTGCAGATACGAGGCCACTTCCGAATACCAGTGGAGGCTCTGAGCCGAGAGATCGAAGCTGGCAAGCTGGCGTACATGGTTGCCTCGTGGCTTCCCCGGTCCTGCCGGCCCGCCGATCTGCGAGCTCATGCGCGACGTTCTCGGGTTGCCGCCACAACCTGGATGCTGTCTGCGGGGCCGGGAACATCGACGGCCTGGCCGACCCCAGGTCCGCGATAAGCACGGTCGCCTGTTCACAAGCAACCTCCATCTGCCGGCCGTCCCCGCGGAGGCGGTTCTTCCAAGGCGAGTGTCCATCCGACCTACCGGGCACGAAGGCCGGGACAGCTACGCGGTCGGCGAACCGAGTCTTGACCTCCGGCGCCCCGGCTTTGGTCGGGCAGTTACGAGGAAGACAAGCAAGATCAGAACACCAAGAGGGCATCTGAGAGCAGCATCCCCACCCGCGCATCCGCGCCACCGTCCACACGTGCCTGATGGCCATCTCAATCAGCCGAGCAGGATGATCTCTCGGCGTGAAGGCGGAAGATCGGCGGTTCGACCCAGTAGGCCGAAGCCATGCACCATAGAGTCACAATTCACAAAGAGAGGAGTGAATGGTGGCAGACGCGGCGGTACCCGACTTCGACCAGCGCCTCGCGGGATTCGAGTCGGCAGCGTTCACTCGACTGCGGCCGGGACAGAGCCAGGTCCTTGCCACATACGCCGAGCACCATCTCAATACGGCCGACGTAGCCATCGAGATGCCGACTGGCGAGGGAAAAACCCTGCTCGCTCTGCTGATCGCCGACTACGCCCTCGACCAGGGCCGCTCAGTCGCCTACCTAACTGGCACGCGCCAACTCGCCGAACGCGTCGAAGAAGAGGCCTCCGCGCTGGGGCTGGAGGTCGTCCGCTTCGCCGCGAGGGACTACGGGGGAGCCAAGCTCGATGACTACCACCAGGCACGCGCCGTCGGCGTCATGAACTACTGGGTCTACTTCAACAGCAAACCGGTCCCGCAACCTGCCGACCTGGTTATCTTCGATGACGCACACCTTGCAGAGCAGCCTCTCAGCGGACTGCAGACCCTCCGCATTCCCGACAAACCCGGCCCGGCCCGTCTGCTCTATCGCACGATCTGCGAGCTCGTGGTCGCGCACACCGACGCCTACCCCGGCTTGAGAGCGATGCTGGACGGCACAGCGCGCCCTGGAACCCCGCCGGAGCTGCTGTCCTTCAGCGACTGGGCTGCGATCGTGATACCGGCGCGCGACGCCATCGAGGCGTCGCCCCTCATCAGCGACGACGAGGTCAGGCACGTTTGGCCGAACGTCCGGCAGCACCTCGGACGCTGCGGGGTTCTCATCGGACCGTCCGGCATCGAGATCCGCCCCTACCATCCGCCCACCTCACTCAACTCCTGGTACAGCCGGGCCAAGCAGCGGATTTATCTGTCGGCAACGCTGGGCTCGATGGACGACCTGCAGCGGCGCGTCGGCGGCGGGCCGGTCACCCGCCTCGAGACCCCGCAACCGCTTCCATCGGGGGCGACCGGCGAGCGACTTCTGGCGCTTAACCCCAGTGGAGAGCAGCCTTACGATCAAAACGTGCTCGGCTGGGCGTTGGCCCAAGCCCAGGCCGCAGGCGGGCGCGCCGCCTGGTTGTGCGCCAGCCACGCAGAGGCCGACACCCTCCAAGAGGTCTTGACCGCCAACGGACTACCGGTCTACCGGCTTCGCCCCGGCGACGACGCGATCGTCGACACCTGGAGCCGGGTCGCGAGCGGGCACCTCGTAACCGCTGGCCGCTACGACGGGCTCGACCTCGCGGGCGATGTCTGCAAGCTCGTCATTATCACGACGGTCCCGCAGGCGAGCAGCGAATTTGAGCGGTTCGTGGTTGCCTACCTTGGCGACGCCAGCTTCATGCGTCACCGCGTCGGGCAGCGGGTCACCCAGGCCCTCGGGCGCGCCAATCGGGAGGCGACAGATCGGTCGCTTTACCTGGGGCTGGACCCCACCTTCGCTCAGATTCTCGCCGACCCAGCAGTCCGCAGGTCGATCCCCGCTGGCACTGAACCCACCATTCGAGCCGCGCTGGAGCTCTACGACAAGGGCTGGGAGGGCACCCTGCGCGAGTGCGCCGCCTTCTGGCAACCGGCCGGTCAAGGCCTCGCACCGACCGAGCCCGCCAACCCGACCCCTCGACGCAAGGCCCGCCCCGGCAGGAACACCGGCGGACGAGGCGATGTGTCCAGTGCCGACGCCGAGGTGTCAGCCGCAACCGACCTCTGGATCGGCGACCAGGCCGCAGCCGCCAAGAAGGCCCGCGAAGCCGCGACCCAACTCGGCGACGCTGGCGAGACCGAGCACGCGGCGTTCTGGCGCTACATCGAGGCGCACGCCCACTTCGATCGAGGACGTCCTCAGGACCTAGCCGCCGCACGCAAGGCCCTGGAAGACGCTACCAACAACGGCCCGCGCACTACCTGGTTCCGCCGGCTGGCCCGCACCGTCGCCGACCTTGAAGGATACGAACAGACCGCTGACGACACCGACCGTTTCTTTCTCGCCTGGGACGAGTGGCGCCGCGAAGCCGGTGCCCGCCTCGCCCGCGCGCTCTCCGACGGTCGCACTCTGCTCACCGGCAGCCATGACCAGCAGTGCGAAGGATTGAAGATACTCTCCCGCCTCGTTGGCGCAAGTGGAGAACGCCCACCCAAGACCGAGCAGAGCGCTACGGACTGCCGCTGGACCTGGTCCACGGTCAAGCGCGCCGAGCGCCGCGTCTGGGAAGTCAAAACCGGCAAGCCCAACCCGCTCGCTCGCGGCGACGTCAACCAACTCCTCGGGCAAATCGAAGTCGAGACCAGGCGCGCTGCCAAGACGCTGGTGTACGGCTGCCTGCTCACACCAGCCACCAGCGTGAACCCCGATGCAGCGGAAGCCGCCCGCGACAAAATCACGCTGATCAACCACAGCGCCGTAGTCAAACTCTATGACCTGCTGGCTAGCCGTCTCCGTCAGTACGATGCGCTGTGCGGCGACGGTAACGCCGAAGCGCGGGGCGAAGCTCGCACGAAGATTGAGGCACTCCTGCCACCGGACGGCTGGTTGGGCAAGTTGCTGTCGCCGACCCAAGGCAAGCTTATTACCGCCGACGACATAACCGCGATCTTCCCCTCCACCTGACCACTGCTGATCGTGGGTTCCACCAGGCCAGTAGGTCACTCTGGGCGGTATAGCGCGATGGGGCCCGGGAGTGGGCGTGCGACGAGTTGGTGTCCGGCTACAAGCTACAAGGCCAGGCAGCCCGTCCATCAATAGAAGGGGAGGAAGGGAGTGCGCGATGTTCGGGCAGAAATGTTGTTGCGGAAGGCCGCGCGATAACAGCCCGCGGCGTAAGGCATGGTGCGACTCTCCTTACGAGGCGGTACAGTCGTCAAGTAGTCGTTTGCCTATTAGGCAATCGAGCAGCTTCAGAGTTCGTAGCTCTGAAGTGGCGAGGGCGGCACGCCGCGCACATCGGCTGCGCAACCAGTCTGCGCGACGGCCGCCCCTGGTGCAGTGGCGCTGAGTCGAGAGGTTGCAGCCTCCGGCTCAGCGACCTGCGCTGAGGATCACCTCCACCAGGATCAGGATCACGCGGACAATGATCGTCGCGAGATCCTGCGGCCTAGGGGGCTCCCAACGCCTGTACCATGGCGCCTTCTCTTCCATCTCGATCCTCTCGGTCATCTGTTGGACCGGGACATCGACTGGCGTGCCGGTCGAGCCCGCGCGGATCTGGCCGACACGGTTGAGAAGAAGCCTGGTTCGAGAGTAGAGCACGTCTTTTGAGATTGTTGCCGATCGAGATCATTTTCGGACATCGTGCACCGTTGTCTAGCTGGCTAAGGGAACTACTGGAAATGGCTGTGTAACGACAGGTCATCTACCAGGGATAATGCCGCGGCGCTACGATGCCAAAAACCTATTTGTGAAGTGCGTCACATTTCTTGCCCCTCTGCAGCGGCACCTGACTCATCTATGAACCCTGCGCCTGGTTAGCGATGAACCGGAGCATCGCAACTATGCAGTCCTGCTCCTCCGGGGTCAGTCCGGTGTGAAGCTTGCGGATGGCGACTCGTATCTCGTCCAGGGTTAGGTCGCCGTCGAGGGCATGAAAGCTTCCCCGGACGGGGTGCCAGCCCGCCTCGCGCGTATGGGACATGCGCGGGATGATCTTGAAGGCTTTACGAGATGTGCGAGGCATTCCTGCAGCTCAGACCCCATAATGTTGTCGTACTGCTCTCGCTCTCCTAAAGCGGTTGCCGCAGGTTCGGATCCTGCCGGGGGCACTCATGTGATGTCTCGGGACATCGGAAACCCTCGAACCTACGGGTTCGGAGGTTCGTCTTGTTCGGGGTTGCCTGGGGCTGGTAGTCGCGGGCGGGATCGAGGATCAGCTCGCGCAGGAGTTCTCCGGTGACGGCGTTGACGACGCGGATGTGCAGGTCGTCGATCAGGAGGATGACGTGGGTTCGGGCGTGGGTTCGCCCGATGCCGATGTGGTGCAGCCGGCCGTTGACGCGCAGGGTGACCACGCCCGAGGGATCGATGCGGTCGTGGCGGACGCGCGCGTGGGTGTCGCCGTCGCGGATGCCTTCGGGCAGGGCCTTGGGCGAGGCGGCGTAGACGGCTGCCGGGGTAGCGCGGTGCAGCAAGGACCGATGCGGGCGGTGGTGGTTGTAGACGTCGCAGAAGCGGTCCAGGAGTGCTTGCAGGTCGGCGAGGGTGGCCGGTTGGCCGGGCTGGGCGCGTAGCCAGTTCTTCATCGTCTGCTGGAAGCGTTCGACCTTGCCGCAGGTGGTGGGGTGGTTGGGCGTGGAGTTCTTCTGCCGGACGTGCAGGCGGCGCAGTTCGTGTTCGAAGGCGCTGCGGCCGCCGGCCAGTCGGGTGGTGAAGACCATGGCGTTGTCGGTCAGGGTGGAGGCAGGCACGCCGTGGGCGGCGACCGCAGTGCGGAAGGTGTCGCGCACGGCCGGGCCGGTGACACGGGCGTGCGCCGCCACGGACAGGGCGTAGCGGGAGTGGTCGTCCAGCCAGGACAGGAGCTCGGCATCACTGCCGTCGGCGAGGCGGTAGTGCGTGAAGTCGGCCTGCCAGGTCTCGTTCGGCATCTGGGCTTGGAAGCGGATGCAGGACGAGCGGGGTCGTTGCTTCGGCTCGGGCGCGACCAGGCCGTGGCGAGTGAGGTAGCGGCTGATCGTGGCCCGCGACACCGTCCGCCCGTGGTGCTGGCGCAGGTGCCGGGCGATGGTGTCCGGGCCGGCGTCCAGTCCCTGCTCGGCGAGTTCCTTGCGCAGTGATCGACCTCGACACCGGCCCGCGCCGCCGCCAGCCAGCCGATGAGGTCCGCGCCGATCGAGATGCCCTCCCGGGGCTCCTCGGCGTCGCGGAACTCCTGCACCACGATCAACGTCGCCTCCCAGCCCCGGTCGCCGGCGAGATCGCGCAGCGTCTGCGCACCCCGGTCACCCCACGCCGTCAGCCTGCCGAACACCTCCTCCAACTGGTCCGACCCCACCTGCCGGCCGAGTGCGAGGGTCCATGAACTGAACCCGTACGGCTTAGGGGACGGGCGGCCGTGCCGGGTGAACTCGTCGGGTGCGACACCGAGCGCCTGGGTCACCGATTCCGGGTCACCGTCATCGGCGACCAGGCGCAGGTACACGTTGAACATGCGCTACTTCCACTCGTACGCCGACTTGATCTTGGCCTTGCCGCCCTTACGGGGCGCGCGGCGCGCTGGGAGGAGGACGAACAAGAGCACAGGCGGACGGTGTTGGCCGTCGTGGAAGGTGGGGTGACAGGACGGTTGGTTCTGCTTGAGTCGCGTCGATGTCCTGCGTTTGCGGTGGTATGTCAGGCCCTGGGGAGAAGCTCATCGGCCGTGGGCCGGCTCTTCGGGCGGAAACACTACGTGTTCGCCGTTTCTTTGCAGGAAACGCCATGCCTCGGCACGGCCGGAGCTGACGGGGAATGCCTCCACGGTGAATTCCTGGTCCAGTTCGACGTGGAGGTCGCCGAAGGGGGATATGCGCACGGTGGTCACGGTGGGTTGGAGTTCTGCGAAGGTGGCGTCGACGCGGTCCGCCATGAAGTCGTACATGGTTCGTTCGCTGTCGGGCCTGCCGGTGTCGCGGACTTCGCTTTCGCGCCAGGCGAGGTCTGCGGAACCGAGGATCACCCGGCTCTGGTAGGTGATGCGGAAGGGACATTGGAGGTGGAGCGCGAAGGCGCTGCACCTGTCGTCGGCCAACGCGTTCGACGGTGCGGGGTCGAATTCGATGATCCCCATGTTCAGTGCCCGGCCGACGCCGATCGCGTGCAGCCCCAGGAGCGTTCGGAGACGTTCCTCCAGACGGGGATGATGATGAGGCGGGTCGGGAAACAGGGTGGTCCTCCGAATGGCTCCGGCGCTGGCGCTGACCTTGAAGAGGCGGTTCGAGCGGCTCGGGAATCCGCGCTGATGTCCAGCACCGGTCTGGCGACTCGGACGCCGTCCGTCCTTCACCAGGACCTGCTCCAGATACGCGAGCTGGGCATCGTCCTCCCGTGCCTCCTGGACAGCAACGCCTTGCGCCCGGCGGTCTCGCGAGCGTCGCGCGTGCCGATCAAGCTCATTCTGGCGAAAGCATGAGGTATTGATCGACCTCGACACCGGCCCGCGCCTCCGCCAGCCAGCCGATGAGGTCCGCGCCGATCGAGATGCCCTTCTCCCGGGGCTCCTCGGCGTCGCGGAACTCCTGCACCACGATCAACGTCGCCTCCCAGCCCCGGTCGCCGGCGAGATCGCGCAGCGTCTGCGCACCCCGGTCACCCCACGCCGTCAGCCTGCCGAACACCTCCTCCAACTGGTCCGACCTCACCTGCCGGCCGAGTGCGAGGGTCCATGAACTGAACCCGTACGGCCTGCCCGTCCTAGGGGACGGAAGGCCGTGCCGGGTGAACTCGTCGGGTGCGATACCGAGCGCCTGGGTTACCGATTCCGGGTCACCGTCATCGGCGACCAGGCGCAGGTACACGTTGAACATGCGCTACTTCCACTTGTACGCGTCCTTGCTGATGAGCCAGTAGTAGCCGTCCGATCCCTTGTAGACGTCGAAACTCGAGACCTTGGCGCCACGTCCGAGCTCTTCACGCTTGAACTCGTGCGGATCGAGATCGTACCGCTCTCGCAACTCCTGCTCGAGACGCCGCTCCTTCACCTTGTTGAACTCGGCGGCCCTCTCGGTGGCCGCGCAGTCCTCGCCGGGCCGCTTATCCTCGTTGTGGACGAGCACGTCCACCCCGCCCACGACGACGTGGTAGCTGTTCAGACCGGCGACCGTGAGGTTGTGCATACGCTGCTCACCCGCCGTGCGCTTGGCGACGCCGGCGACCCTGACGCGGGTCTGGCCGCTGGTGAGCAGCCAGTTCGGCCGTGGCCTCGACGGTGTCCTCGACCGTGCTCAGGTCACGTCGGTATCGACCGAGACCTTGATCAGGTTCTTGGCGCCGTCACCCACGATGACGGCCTGGACTCGCCTGACGCCGCGTTCACCGGTCCGGGGATCGGCCGCCAGCACCTCATCGCCCACCCGGACCTTTTCGATCGGCTTGGTGCTTCCGTCACAGCCATCACCACGTGGGTGCCGGGCACGAAGCTGTTCGCCCGTTTAGGCCGTGAACAGGCGCGGCCGAGCGCGGCGGTGGCCTCCTGCACCTTCTTCGAGGCGAACTTCAGCCGGTCCTTGGCACTCAGCCAGTTCTTGAACGCGGCGATGGCGTCACCCGTTAAGCCACATTGACGCACCCCAGTCAGTCATGCAGAGCGCAGGTCACTCGAAACGATCCTTCGACATCCACCAATGGGTCGACGCCAGGCCGAACACGACTTCTTGGTGATTGGCGCCAGGAACCAGGCAAGATGACCTCATGCCCACCGCGCCGGAATCAACCACGTCCTTCTTGCTCGAACGCCTGCACGCGGCCGGTCTGACCGACGTCGTCGCGGTCGAGCCGGTCACCGGAGGCCTCGCCGCGACCGCGGGGCTCGCCCGCCGCGGCGACGGCACGTCGGTATTCGTCAAGGCGTTGACCGAGCCGCCAGCGGACGACCTCTTCGCCGCAGAGGCAGAAGGGCTCACCGTGCTGCGCGAGGCGGGCGGCGCCGCCACACCCGAGATCATCCTCGCGGACCGCGCCCTGCTCGTGCTGTCCCCACTGCAACCCCGGCCGGCGACCGAGGCATTCTGGGAGCAGTTCGCTCACGCGCTCGCCCACCTGCACACCACCACCCGGCACCCCCGATTCGGATGGCGCCGAGACAACTGGCTGGGCCGTCGCCGGCAGGTCAACACCTGGAACGACGACGGCTACGAGTTCTTCGCCCAGCATCGCCTGCTGCGCTGGCTCGGCGAGCCTCGCGTCAGGGAGGCACTCGACGCCGCGGACCGAGCGGCACTCGAGCGGCTGTGCGACCGGCTGCCCGAGCTCCTGCCGGTCAGGCCCGCGTGCCTGACACACGGTGACCTGTGGGCGCAGAACATCATGGCCACCCCCGACGGGCGACCCGCGCTCATCGACCCGGCCGTGTCGTACACATGGGCCGAGGTCGACCTGGCCCACCTGTGGACCACGGCGCCGCCACCCGAGTCACACGTGTTCTTCGACCTGTACGCCGAGCTGACCGGACTCGATCGCGACTGGCGCGAACGCATGCCGATCCTCCAATTACGCCAGCACCTGGCAGTGATCGCCCAATTCGTGCCCGACTGGGGCGCCGCCGACATCGTCCGCGCCACACTCGCCCCCTTCCGACGGCAACGGCCCGGAGATCAGTCAAGGAGACGCCACACGACATCTGCCGCGGATCCAGCGTCCGAAGAGCTTCCGTAGCCGACGACGACCTGCTGGTCGGCCGGTCGGTGACCACGTTGTCACCGTGACGCAAGAGGCCGTTCTCATCTTGGCGTGATTACTTGGCGTAGTTAATGACTACTGACAGTAGTCACAGGTTGCGAGAGGGGTCTCCATGCACCACGTCCTGACCAAGATCATGGCGGTACTCGCCGCCCTGGCGACGCTCAGCGTCGCCACCCCCGCCCCCGCCCAGGCGGCGGTCGCGGCCTACTTCGTGATGACCGACATCACCCGCGAGAACTTCGTCGTCCAGCTGACCGACCCCGCCAAGATCCAGCACGCCCGCGACCTGATCAGCGGCACCACCACGGACAAGCCCCACGTCCTCGGACGCATCATCACGAGACCCGCCCTCTACAACCCGCGCTGGAGCTACCAGCTGAACCCCGACACGATCAGCTTCTTCGACGTCGCGATCGAGGTCTGTGACGCGGCCATCCCGTACGTCGAAGACCACCTGGACGAAGCCGGCGGAGCGTTCCTGCCCGGCCTCGTCTGGTGCCCGTGGACCTCCAGGCTCGTCCGCGAGATCCCGGCGCCGTAGCCCTGGCGTCAACACCGCTGTCGCGGCCCCCCGGAAACCGCTCCGGGGGCCGTTGGTGCGGAAGCCGCGCAGTGTGGTTGCCGTGGCAAACTCCTGCTCCCATGGCGGACTTTGGTAGATCTTTTTACGCTCTCGCGTCCGAGCGAAATGCCGCCGGCGCCTCTTTTGCCTGGGCTTCACCCCCGGCCAGAGCCGTCGATCACCCCTTCCGGAGCGTTGACCTGCGGGAACATCCGGTACGCTCGCGCTACCCACAGGCTTCCGGTTTGTCCCCATAAATCACTTGCCATCACCATTGTCAGGGATCTGTATGGGTAAATCCGGACTCGTCCGGGAGGTCCCCCACTTCCATGACCTCAGACATCCAGAACGAACCTCATGGTGGGCCGCGCACCGACACGGACGGCCGCCAGGACACCCAAGCGACGCACCAGAGCGCGCACGGGAAGGGCACGGCCTCCCAAGAGCTGGGCCACGACTCTCCGGAGAGGCCGGACACCCCCTCGGGCCCCGACCGGGACAGCACGGGTCAGAACGGCATGTACCAGAACGGATCCCCCCAAGGCGGCTCCCACCATGAGGGTGCCGGCTCGTCATCCGTGGCAACCCGTCCTGCACCAGAGCCGACCCACGCCTCCGACGACACGCTGCCGCACGAGAGCACGCCACCGCACGAGAGCGCACCGCCGCCCGGCACACCAGCGGCAACGCCTACCTCAACGTCAGGCGGTCCTGCCCCCACGATGATCCCGCAGCCCACTTCGGGTACACCGACCTTCACCGCGACCCCGTCATCGACCCCGACTCCCACGACGTCGGATTCATCCTCCCCCACGCCTTCCCCCTCCGAGTCCCCGTCGGCCACCCCCACGGCCACCTCCGAGTCGCCTTCAGCCACCCCCACGGCATCCGAGTCGCCGTCGCCCGCAGACACCGCCACGACCTCGGAGTCACCGTCCGCCTCGGCCACCAGCGAAGCCGAACCGGCCACCACCTCCTCTTCAGCGGCGGCGACGGCACCTTCGACCTCGCCGGCCTCCACGCCGGAGGCCGTAGCCGACGAGGGCTCCAATACCCCACCGCCGGCCCCCAGCGCCACGGCTTCCGCCACCGTCCCCGCACACTTCAACGCCGTGGTGTCCACCGAGCAGGCGGGCTCCTCCTCAGCGACACTGGTCACCTCGGCCGTGGTGCTCGTGGTCGCCCTGCTGACCGTGCTCGCGGTGCTCGTGGTCAGGTCCCGCCGGACGCGCCCGGCCACCGCCGTACCCGTCGAGCCCGTCCCCGTAGCTCCGGTCCCCCAGCACGGCTTCGCCAAGCCCGACGAGGACTACCCGTGGACGCGGCAACTCCTCGAAGCCCTTGAGGCCGTTACCGCCCTCGACGAACAGGACAGTGCCAAACCAAGCGCGCCGCACGACCCGGAGCAGCCCGGGACCGGCTCCGGCACCGACCCTGAGGCGACCGCCGCCTGGACCCCGCCCTTCAAGCCCTCCATCCCGCCTGGCCCCCTGGAGTCGCTCTTCAACTCCGGGCCCCGCGATCCAGGCCCCGACCCCGCAGCCGCCTCCCCGTCGGGCAACCTCACCCCCACCGAGAACGACCCCGTACGCAGGCGGCTCGGCGACCAGCCGACCGGCGATGACGACGACACCATGCCGGGAAGCACCACTCCGTAGTCCTGGCGCGGCGATAAGCGACCGAAGCCCTGCAGGGCGGGCCGGTTTCGTACCACGCGCAGCACAGCGGCGCCGCACAGGTACGAGAGCACCCCGGCCCATGGCAGCCCGGTCGGCCCGTGGTAGCCGGGGCCGGAGAAGGCGACGAAGAGCAGCCCGGCCAGCACGGCGGCCAGGCCGAGCACAGTCGCACCATCCCGCCACAGACCGCGCCGTTCGGCGGAACGCAGCGCCGACCGGCGCAGCTCGATCCGCGCGAACAGGGCGACCAGGACGACGAGGACGAGGGCACAAGCCGCTGTCCACGGCACCCGCCACAGCAGCCACGTCGTGGAGTGCGGCGGGGGCTGCCGCAGTACGCCGGTCGGGAACAGCAGAGCGGCCGCGACCACCGCCGCTGTCATATGCCAGAGGAACACGGTCAGGATGACCGCGTTGACCGCGATCACCACACGCCACGGACCGGTCCGGCGGAGCCATCGGTTGGCCGCGGGCGCAAGGGCCAGGACCAATCCGAGCTGCGTGGCGGCGAGCGCCATCAGTGCCAGGGTCGGCGGAGCCGTGTTGTACCCGACCATGGCGACCGGGTACGGGCCCACCACGGTCAGTCCGATCAGGGCGACCAGGCCGCCGGCCATGACCGCGAGCGCCTTGCCGCGGCTCAGCCGCAGGAGCCCGTCCCGCCAGCAGAAGCCGAGCTGGTAGATCGCCATCCAGGCGAACAGGTAGGTGCTCTGACCGACGACCGGCACGTGCAGGCCCCTCCGCAGCAGGTCGGCGACGGCGACGATGACCACCGTCGCCAGCGGGGCGGCAAGCCCCGCGCGGCGGTGCAGCGCGTGCAGCCACGGCGTGAGCACCGCCAGGACGAGGTACGCCAACAGGAACCACAGCGGGATGGAGGCAAGCCACGCCGCGTGGCCGAGCAGCTCGCTGCCCACCCCGGCTACCGTCGCCGCCACCGATACCAGCGGCAGCACCACGAACAGCGCAGTCGTCGGCCGCAGCAGCCGGTCGGTCCGCCGCAGCACCCAACCGATGCCGTCGCCTCCGGAGGCGCGATGCGAGGCCATCGAGGCGCCGCCGGCGTAGCCACCGACCAGGAAGAAGATCGGCATCACCTGGAAGAGCCAGGTGACCAGGTCCAGCCAGCGCAGGGTGTCCAGCGCGTTGTACCCGGACAGCCTGCCGTCCCGGTAGGTCACGGCGACGACGAACCAGTGCCCGAACACCACCAGGCAGATGGCCAGCGCGCGCCACATGTCGACGCTGCGCTCACGACTTTCCGGCGTACGCGCCGCCAGGTCGCGCACCATCGCCGCCGGCCCCCGCATGACTGCAACCCTCGCTCACCGTGGATCATCGCGCGACACTTCGCCACCGGAGCGGAGGCGATGGTGGCCCCGTCCCCCTGACCTGCGGTTTCTAATCTCGGATGGAACGATCCGTTCGTCGTGGAAGCCCTGTCGGCGCGGTCCGCTCGATGGAGGACCGGGCCGAGGCGACCCGGCGCAGGACCGCCTAGCGAGGTGCGGCGAGGACGTCCTGGAGCACGTCCTTCAGCGTGACGTGGGCCAGCTCGCGCCGGAGGGTCTCCTCGATGCCGTCGTAGATGCGCTGCATCGCCGGCTGGATGCCGTAACCCACCACGCATTCCTGGTCCGGGGTGGCGCGGTGGAGGGCGAACAGCGGGCCGGGTTCCACCGCTTCGTACACGTCGAGCAGCGTCATGGACTCCAGGTCGCGCGCCAGCGACCAGCCCGCACCCACTCCGCGCCTGGACTCCACGAGCCCCGCCCTGCGCAGGTCGCCGAGCAGCCGCCGGATCACCACGGGATTGGTGTTCACGCTGGACGCGATCTGCTCGGAGGTAGCGATCTCATGGCCCTGGCGCTGGTAGAGGCCGATCCAGGCCAACGCGTGGGCGGCGATGGTCAACCTGCTGTTGGCGCTCATGATCTCGTCCTCTCGGTCGCAACTCTCGATGTTACGACACGCCTGTCGTAACACACATGGTTGCGATCAGTAGTCGTAACTATTACTGTTACGTCAGTCGAGATGGACAACCAGTGAGGTGAGAAGAATGAACAAGCCACTGACGGGCAAGGTCGCCCTGGTCACCGGAGGGGCCCGCGGGCTGGGAGCCGCGACCGTACGGCTGCTTGCCGAACAGGGCGCCGACGTCGCGTTCACCTACGTCAGCTCCGACAAGCAGGCGCAGGCCGTCGTCGACGAGGTGCGCGGCAAGGGAGCGAAGGTCGTCGCGTTCAAGTCCGACCAGGCGGACACGCGCCAGGCGCCGGCCCTGATCGACGACGTGGTCGCGCACTTCGGCGGCCTGGACATCCTCGTCAACAACGCGGCGATCTCGGTCAACGCCACGGTGGACGACCCGCATGCCGACACCGCCGCGCTGGACCGCATGCACGCCACCAACTACCTCGGCGTGATCGCCATCATCCGGGCCGCCTCCCGGGTGCTGCGCGAGGGCGGTCGCATCATCACGGTGAGCTCCGGGCTCGGCACTCGAGCCGGCGTCCCGGGCGTGGCCGACTACGCCGCGACCAAAGCAGGGATCGAGCGGTACACCATGGGCGCCGCCCGCGACCTCGGCCCCCGAGCCATCACCGCCAACGTCGTGGAAGCCGGGCTGATGACGGGCGGCATGGAGCCGCCGGACCCCGAGACTCTCAAGGCCCTGCTCGGCTCGCTGTCCCTGCAGCGCTTGGGACACCCCGAGGAGATCGCCGCGGCGATCGCCTTCCTGGCGAGCCCCGCGGCGTCGTACGTCACGGGCGCCGTACTGGACGCCCACGGCGGCTACAACGCCTGAGCGTCCCGGATGTGGCCACCTTCAGCGCTGGATCTCTCCTCCTGATCATCGAGGACACACACCTGGTGAGTACTGTGATCCAGGCATCGGCGGAGATCGACCTGGAGGACACCGCGGTGGCGGGCAAGAAGCCGGAGGACTCGACGGACCCGGAGAGGGCGATGAGCGCGACCGGTGATGTCGTCTTCGCCGTGTCCGACGGTGTTCTGCTGCTCGACGTGGCCGGACCTCTGCAGGTGTTCGACAGCGCCGGTGGATACCGGGTCCGGCTGGCCTCGGTGGACGGGCGGCCCGTTCGCGCCGACGTCGGCATCTCGCTGAGCGTCGACCTCGCGCTGTCCGAGTTGGACGGCGACGTGGACACCCTGGTGGTGCCGGGATACCCGCGGGACGAGTACGCCGGCGTTGCCCCGGAGCTGGTGGACGCCGTGCGGCGGGTGGCGGCCGGTGCCCGGCGGGTGGTCTCGGTGTGCACGGGCGCGTTCCTCCTGGCACGAGCGGGGCTGCTCGATGGTCGGCGGGCCACGACGCACTGGGAGGCCTGTGCGGCGTTGGCGGAGACGTTTCCCGAGGTGCGCGTAGAACCTGACGCCATCTACGTGCGGGACGGTTCGATCGTCACCTCGGCGGGGGTGACCGCCGGGATCGACGTCGCCCTCGCGCTCGTCGGCGAGGACCGGGGCGAGGAGCGGGCCCGTGCGGTCGCGAAGTACCTGGTCGTGTTCCTGCAACGTCCTGGCGGCCAGTCGCAGTTCCGTGACCGCGACGCCGTGGCCGGCCCGCGCTCCGCGACCCTGCGTCGGGCGCTGGACCTCGTGGCCGCTGACCCGTCCGGCGACCATCGCCTCACCACGATGGCCGCCGCGCTCGCGGTCAGCGAACGCCACCTGAGCCGTCTGTTCCGCCGCGAGCTCGCGATGACGTGCGGCCAGTTCATCGAACGCCTCCGGGTCGAAGCCGCGCAGGCCCTCCTGGAGTCCGGCGAGGATACGGTGCCGGACGTCGCCCGCGCCTGCGGCTTCGGCTCGGGCGAGACGATGCGGCGGGCGTTCCTGCGCGTGCTCGGCGTCCCGCCGTCGGCCTACCGGCACCGCTTCCGGCTCGCCGGCCAGAGAACCGCACCATGACGACCGGCGGTCAGTTCACGAACCCGAGAACGATGAGCCCGAGGCCCAGAGGCACGTCGAGGAAGATGCAGGCCTCGGCCAGCGACGGCGCCACGACCAGCTTGCGCCGGAGGTGGATCACGTCCCAGATCGCGTGGCTCGCGAGCGCGAGGCCGGCCACGACCACGCCTGCCTGAGGTGTGCTGAACACCGCGATCACGGCGGCACCGCCGAACCCGACCACGGCGAGGGCCTGGGCGAGGAGCGCGGACCGTGACACCCGCAGGGCAAGGCCGACGACGACGAGGACGACGGCCGTGCCGCCGAGGCCGGCCCACCAAGCTATCCCGATCAGCTCGCTGACGACGACGACCAGGCTGACGCCGAGGGCGGCCGGCCACACGGTCCAGGGTTGGCCCAGCGCCGCTGCGGCGAGATAGCACGTGGCGGCGACGGCCAGGGTGATGGCCAGGGACTCCTGGTTGCTGCCGGTCACCAGGGAGAGGACGGCGACCGCCAGTCCCAGTGCGGTGGGCCAGCGATGCAGGACGACGTGCCGGCGGCCGGCCGTCGGCGAAGGGGCGCTCATGACGGGGACAGTACGAGAGCGCGATGCGGCCGTGAACAGAATGACCAGACATGTGGAATTGATGGCCGGGAGCGTGGAGTCGTACGCATTGTCAGGCCACCCCGGCTGACCTTCCGCCCGACTTTGTCGGTCGTTCTCGCCATACTCGCCGCTGTCGATCAAGAGGATCCAGGGTGGAGGCATCGGCATGAGCGTGGAGCGCACGCTGACGTTCGTCGGCGGGGGTACGGCCAAGTTCTGGGCGGTTCGTCAGGACGGCGCGGAGCTGCACATCCGGTACGGGCGGCTGGGCGCGGCCGGTCAGACGCAGGTCAAGTCGTTCGGCTCGGCCGCCGCCGCCACGGCGGCCGCGGACAAGCTGGTGGCCGAGAAGTTGCGCAAGGGCTACACGGAGGACGAAACGGTCTCCGCGCCGCAGGTGGCTTCGCCCGCGGCCGCCGGCGGCGTTGACGACGAGGACCAGCTGACGATGCCGCCCGCCTGGTTGCGCGCTCTCCACCCCCGGCGGGGCGGAGCGAAGGTCTCCGTGAAGCAGCCGGACGCCGACGCGCCCGAGAAACTGGCCGCCGAGCTGGACAAACGCCGGAAGGTGCTCGCCGAGATGGTGGCGAAGTGCCCGGATCCTGAGCTCGCGTCCGCGGGCGCGGCGTACCTGGCGGGGGATCCGGCCGGCACGCCGCTGGGCGCAGCCGTGGTCGCCAAGGCGGTGGCCGTGTCCCTGTCGTGGGCCGAGCGCGAGATGCTGTCCCTGTTCGCCGAGACCTGGCTGACCGAACGCGGCCTGGTGTTCGCGGCGGTGGCCGTGACCGAGCTGGCCTCGCTGGATCACGTCCACGACGGGGGCGGCACCTGGACGATCCGGCAGCTGGCCGACGGCGAGGCCCCCAACCAGTTGTACGGCTGGACCTCCACTCAGCAGATCGACGCCCGGGTCCGCGCCGTGCTGGCCGCCGCGTCCGACGCCGAGTACGCCAAGGTCGTCGCGGCGCTCGCGGTGAGCCGCGAAGGCGGGCTCCACCACCGCGTGGCGGCCTCCCACCTGGCGCCTGCCGAGACCGGCTGGGTCACGGCCGACTGCGCCGAGGTGAGCCAGAACCTCCCGGCTCTCGCCTACCGCCTGATCGCCGCCATCAGCACGCCGGAGCACGCCGAGCTGATCACGGACCATGCGCGCGGTCACTACATAGGGGACTCCTTCGCCCTGCCCGCCACGGTCGTCGACGGCATGGGCGAGGCGGCCGTGCCGCTGCTGGCCGTCTGGGTGGACCACGCCTACGGCGCGGACAGCCGGAAGCGGCTGCTGAGCGTGCTCGCCGACCTGCCGTACGACACGGCGATGCGGGCGCTCCTCGACCGCATCGAGCAGAAGTACACCCAGCCGGCCTTCCTGCGCGCGGCCTCCCGCTTCCCCCGCCGCGCGATGCGGATGCTGGCCGAGTCCGGCGGCAAGGTCGTGGACCTGCTGCTGCGCGCCCATGTGGCGGCCCATCCCGACCTGGTGGACGAGGTGCTCGCGGGCCTCGGCGACGCCGCCGCCGAGCGCGTCAACAAGATCGTGGCCGTTGGGACCGTCGCCGCCGCTCCGCCGGAGGCCCTGCCCGAGGTGCTGGTCAGCCCGCCCTGGACCCGGCCGCGCAAGGCACGCAAGGTGGTCGTGGTGAACGGCCTGGCCTGCACCGACGAACCGGCCCTCGTGTGGGCGCCGGGCGAGCAGGACAACTGGCGTTCCCCACGGGCGGGTGAAGGTTCATGGGATCGGACCTGGGGCCGGAGCTGGGAGGACGTCGCCCGCGGGATCGCCAAGGGCCAGGACGGCCACTGGCGTGAAGAGATCGCCCTGTTCGTCGCCGGGCCCGAGGAACTGGCCGCGCCGCTGCTCGGGAAGTGGCGCCCTCGCGACCTGTGGGGGGCGGGCGACTGGATGCCGAGCGTGGTGGCCGAGTTCGGGGCGGCGGCGCTGCCCATGGTGCTCGACAGCGCCCGGCGCGCCCCCGGCTCGGTCGCCACGTCGCTGCTGCCGTACGCGGCGCCGGAGGTCGCCGTGCTGATGGCCGAGTGGCTGGCCCGGCTGAAGTCCGTACGTGCCACCGCGCTGGCCTGGCTGCACCGCCACCCCGGAGCGGCCGCCAGGGCACTGATCCCGGCGGCTCTCGGCAAGCCCGGCGTGGCCAGGCTCCGGGCCGAGCAGGCGCTGGCGGCGCTGGTCGCGGGCGGCCACCGCGACACCGTGGCCGAGGCCGCCGCAGGGTACGGGCCCGCCGCCGAGGCCGCGATCGCCGACCTGCTCGTGGCCGACCCGCTCGACGCGCTGCCCGCCAAGATGCCCGTGCTGCCCGAGTGGACGGAGGTCGCGATCACGACCCCGATCCACCTGCGCGGCGGCGCGGGCGCGCTGCCTCCCGAGGCGGTACGCCACGTGATGACGATGCTGGCGATCTCCAAATCCGGCAACCCGTACGCCGGGCTCGCCGTGATCAAGGAGACCTGCGACGGCCGCAGCCTCGCCGACTTCGCCTGGGCGCTGTTCCAGTGCTGGCAGGCGGCCGGCTACCCGTCCAAGGAGAGCTGGGTGATGGACGCGCAGGCGCTGCTCGGCGACGACGAGACCGTACGGCGGCTGACCCCGCTCATCAGGACCTGGCCTGGTGAGGGCGGGCACGCGCGCGCGGTCACCGGCCTGGACCTGCTGGCCTCCATCGGCTCCGAGGTCGCGCTGATGCATCTGCACGGCATCGCCGAGAAGAGCAAGTTCAGCGGGCTGAAGAACCGGGCCAAGCTGAAGATGGACGAGGTCGCCGCCGAGCTCGGCCTGACGCCGCAGGAGCTGGCCGACCGGCTGGTGCCCGACTTCGGGCTGTCCGCCGACGGCAGCCTGACGCTCGACTACGGTCGCAGGCAGTTCGTGGTGGGCTTCGACGAGCAGCTCAAGCCGTACGTGGCCGACGCCTCGGGCAAGCGGCTGAAGAACCTGCCCAAGCCGGGCGCCAACGACGACCCGGAGCTCGCGCCCGCCGCCTACCGGCGCTTCGCCGGGCTGAAGAAGGACGTGCGCTCGGTGGCAGGGGACACCATCCACCGGCTGGAGCAGGCCATGGTGAACCGGCGGCGCTGGAGCGCCGGCGACTTCGGCCGGCTGCTGGTCGGCCACCCGCTGCTCTGGCACATCGTACGGCGGCTCGTATGGGGGCTGTACGACCCGTCGGGCGAGCTCACGGGCACCCTGCGGGTGGCCGAGGACCGCAGCTTCGCCGACGTCGAGGACGACACGCTGACGTTGCCCGAAGACGCCCTCGTCGGCGTGGTGCACCCGCTGGAGCTGGGAGAGGGCCTGGCCGCCTGGTCCGAGGTGTTCGCCGACTACGAGATCCTGCAGCCGTTCCCGCAGTTGGGCAGGGAGACGTACGAGCTGGATCCGGTGCTGGTGGCCGAGATCGAAGCCGCCAAGATCCCCACCCGCGCGGTGATCGGCCTGGAGCGGCGCGGCTGGCGGCGCGGCGCGCCCCAGGACGCCGGCTGGCAGGGCTGGATCGAGCGGGACGTACCCGGCGGCAGAACCATCACGATCGGCCTCGATCCGGGCATCTCGATCGGCTACCTCGACTTCGCCGACGAGCAGACCCTGGTGGAGCTCGGGCTGGACGGCCTCGACCCGATCACCACCTCCGAGATCCTGCGCGACCTGAGGGACATCACCCGATGAACGAACACGCCCAGCCGGCCTCCCGCCCGGCGTGATACCCCTGTCGTGTGTCGTGCGATCAGCCGAAGGCACACAACCTGTTGAACTCCGTGACGTCCGTATTGATATCCGCGATCACCTGGTTGGGGTCGCCACCGGTCATGCCGGTCAGGCGGAAGCTCAGCTCCTGGAACTCCGCGGCCAGTCGCCTGATCTTCGCCCCTACCGCTCCCTCCGCGTTGAGGGCCGCGCCCATCAGGTCGCGGTACGTCTGCTGAGCCGCGGCCGCCTGGCCGCTGCTGCTGGTTCCGGCGTCCCTGCGGTAGGCGGTCAGGGCCGCCGCCGCCTCGTCGCAGCCGGCGGCCCGGACCTCCGGCAGCGGTGGAGGGGAATCCTGGACCACTCGCGTGCGGGTCGGCGGTGGGGACGTGCTGGGCTCAGGCGATGATTCCGCGGGAGTTGGTGAGGGCTGGGTCGTGACCCGATCCGGCGAGGATGGGGGCGGGGACGGACTGGAGACCACTGTGCTGGGCGGGGTGGGATTGGGCGGTATCAGGTAGGCGAAGAGCGCGACCACGGCCGCGATCGAACCCGCCAGAGCGCTCACCGCCGTCCAGTTCAGGCCCGAGCCTGCTCCCCCGCCGCCCGCCCGCGCTGATCCGCCTCCGGTCATGTCCTCATCGTGGCCGAGCCGCCGAACTCGGTCCAGGACGACTCCCGCAGATGTTCTTGATCTGCAGACAGCACCGGCGGCGGCCACTGTCCCGCCGGTCCTTACCTGCTGGAGGGCCGGGGCTGCGCACACACGCGATGGCCAGGTCGGCGACGGGCACGGCGCGGCCGCGTGGGTTGCCGGCCGGCTCACCGTGCATGCCTAGGGACTCCAGGTGCACGTCGGACAGGCCCGCGTCCTCCGCCGGCTCATGCCCGGCACCGCCGGGCGGACTCAGCCGGCGATGGCGGCGCGGCGGAACAGGTCTGCGGGCATTTCCTCGTCGAGTCGCCACGTGATGCCCATCGGCCGCTCGCCGCGGTGCTCCACGTAGTGGGCCTTGCCGTGGAAGACGTACGCCTCGGGGTGGCCGAGGTCGTTCTTCTTGCGCTCGCGGGTGAAGAGCAGCACGTGGCTGCCCTCGGCCGCGTGGTTCTGGTAGCGGCGGCCCGTGGCCGAGGTGGCGCTGGTCCGGTTCTGGGATTCCCAGTGGAACAGGCGCGAGGTCAGGGCGTAGTCGTGGTACATCGTCTGCGGTGAGAACTCCTTCTCGTTCTTGCGCAGGGTGACCAGCAGGGCGTCGCACCGGGTCGCGGGGCTCCAGGCGACGCCTTCGCGCGCGTTCGAGGGCACCTGGCCGTTCAGCGAGGCCCAGCCGATCGCGGCGAGCACCTCCTCGGAGGAGTAGGAGGCGTTGACCGCCAGCGGCACGCCGTCGAGCTCCACCGGCTTGGCCACATACCGCGGCCGGTCGACGCCGTAGGCGAGCACCTGCCTGAGCTCGTCGCACAGCGCCGTCTCGCCGCGCAGGCGGTCCAGCGCCTCGTCGTAAGAGGCGAATCCGCCCCCATCGCGCCAGAACGAGAAGAACAGCATCCGGGCGAAGGTCTGGTCGGACGGCGACAGCGACGCGTAGCGCGGGCCGTCAGGCTGCAACAGACGGGCGTAGGCATCGCCGCGGGTCCGGTCGTTCACGTGCAGCAACGCGCGGACGCGGCGCCCCAGCTGTTCTTCCAGCAGGGAGCCAGGCCCAGGCAACAGGCCGGTACGGCGCAGCAGCGAGGTCCAGCTGCGATCGTTGCGGTAAAGGTCGCTGATGTCGCGTCCGCTCTCCTCCAGATAGCTGATCAGCGACAGCTCGCCGACGGAGCGGATCTCCTGCGACAGCGTGTTCACCGTCACCCCGAGCTGGACCTTGAGGTCGGCCAGCAGCCGCTCCTTGGTCACCCGGTCCAGCACGATCTGGCTGCCCGACGGCAGCAGCGGGAAGTCTTCCTTGACCTGCGTGTCCAGCCGGCCCCTGGAGAACCCGGTCAGCGCCTGGAACCGGTTGGCGAACCGGTACTCCTTGCGGTGCTGCCCGACGAAGTCGAGCACGGTCAGCACGTCCTTGTCCGGCGTACGGCGGAGCCCGCGCCCGAGCTGCTGCAGGAAGATCGTGGCGCTCTCGGTGGGCCGCAGCATGAGCAGGGTGTCGACGTCGGGCACGTCCAGGCCCTCGTTGAACAGGTCCACCGCGAACAGGAACCTGATCTTCCCGTCCGCGAGCGCCCGGAGCGCGGCCTTGCGGGTGCCGTCCTCCGTCGAGCCGTCCACCGCCTGCGAGGGCAGCCCGTGGCGGGTGAAGAAGTCGGCCATGTAGCGCGCGTGCCGTACCGAGACGCAGAAGCCCAGCCCGCGCGTGGTCTCCAGGTTGCCGACCTTGTCGCGTACCGCGTTGAACACCAGCCGGGCGCGCGCGTCGTCGCCGGTGAAGACGTTGTCGAGAGCTGCGGCGTCGTAGGAGCCGCGCGCCCATTTCACCCCGGACAGGTCGGTGCCGTCGTTGATGCCGAAATAGTGGAACGGGCACAGCAGATCGGCGTCCAGCGCGTCCCACAACCGCAGCTCGGAGGCGATCCGCCGGTCGAAGAACGCGTCCTGCACCCAGGTGCCGTCCGACCGCTCCGGCGTCGCGGTCAGGCCGAGCAGTTCTCGGGGACTGAGGTGGTCGATGATCTGCCGGTACGTCGGCGCCGCGGCGTGGTGGAACTCGTCGATCACCACGACGTCGAAGTGCTCGGAGTCGAACTCCGTGATCCGCCGGGTGAGCGACTGCACGCTCGCGAACACGTGTCGCCAGTGCCGCGACTTCTCCTCCCCCACGTGCAGTTCGCCGAAGTCCGGGGCCGCGAGCACCTGCCGGTACGTACGCATCGCCTGGGCCAGGATCTCCCGCCGATGCGCCACGAACAGCAACGACGGCCGCAGGCCCAGCCGCTGCTGCAGGTTGCGGTAGTCGAAGGCGGCCACGACGGTCTTGCCGGTGCCGGTCGCGGCGACCAGCAGGTTGCGGTGCCGGTCGTGGACGGTGCGCTCGCGGTCGAGGTCGGCCAGCATCTCGCGCTGGTGATCGAAGGGATGCGGCACCAGCTCGGGGATGTCGAACAGCTGCTTGCCCACCTGTGAGCGGGCCAGCGCCTCGTCCAGGCGGCCGGCGTCGGTCGCGGGGTCGTACGGCTCGAACTGGGACCGGTTCCAATAGGAGTCGAACGTCGCCTCGAACTTGTCCAGCAGCCGCGCGGTGGTCACCGACGACAGTCGAACGTTCCACTCCAGCCCGTCCAGCAGGGCCGCGCGGGACAGGTTGGAGCTGCCGACGTAGGCGGTGTCGAAGCCGGTACGGCGGCGCAGCAGCCAGGCCTTGGCGTGCAGCCGGGTGGAGTTGCGCTCGTAACTGATCTTCACCTCGGCGCCGAAGTCGTTGACGAGACGGTCGAGCGCTCGCCGTTCCGTCGCGCCCATGTACGTCGTCGTGATCACCCGCAGCGGCACGTTCCGGCGCCGCAGCTCGGCCAGCGGCTTCTCCAGGATGCGCAGTCCCGACCACTTCACGAACGCGCACAGCAGGTCCACCCGGTCGGCGCTCTCCAGCTCGGCCGCCAGTTCGTGCGCCAGGTTCGGGTCCTCGCGGGCGTTGGTCAGCAGGGCGGCCTCCGCCAGCGAGGTCAGAGGGCGACGCGGAGCGGCCTGTCCGGGAACGTCCTTGACGATCGACAGGAGCTGGTTCGGCCCCTCCGCGACCGTCTCCGGCTCGGCGAGCTGCGCCAGCAGCCGGTTGGCCAGGGCCACCTGCTGGTCGGGGCGCCCCTTCAGCTCGGCGAAGGCCCTCGCCGCAGTCTCGCCGACGAAGCGGGCGAGCAGATGGGGGACCTCCTCGGCGTCGATCTTGGACACCTCGACCAGATGACCGGTTCGCCGCCAGGTGTCGATCTTGGCTTCGAGCGTGCCGCTGAGCAGGGAGTCGTAGAGACCCGGGATCGGAGCGTCGGTCATGTCAGGCCCTCGGAGACATAGGAAGATCACATGTCTAGCCGATGCCTGCTGAGGGCGGCAAGGGGTCCTTGGGCGGCGGGAAAATGGTTTGCCTCGGGTGGTGGGCTCGGGGAAATGTGGTGTTCATGAGGCTCTGACGGACAACACCCCCCTTTTTTCGAGATGCCGCGGCGCGTACTCGGCGCCGTGATGCCGCATGCCCATCCCCCTTGTTCAGCGAAGCGAGAAGAGCGTCTTTGTCTCAGCACCCCTCCCCCAAGGCCACGGTCGCCGTGTTCGCCTCCCCCACGAGCTGGATCGAATCCGATGCCGTCGCTCAGTGCCATCAGGTGGCCGCGCTCGACGGGATGAGGCACGTCGCCGGCATGCCCGACCTGCACCCCGGCAAGGGTGCGCCCATCGGGGCGGCCATGCTGTCGGCCGTCCTCTATCCGTTCCTGGTGGGGTCCGACATCGGTTGCGGGATCGCGGTGTTCCCCATCAAGCTCAGGCGCGTCGTGCCCGAGAGGCTGGCCGCGCGGTTCCCCGATCTCGATCGGGTGCCGGACGCCGACGATCCCGCCTGGGATGTGGTGAAGGGTGACATTCCAGCCGGTTACGTGGAAGGGCTCGGGACGGTCGGCCGGGGCAACCACTTCGTGGAGCTGGCGCGGATCGGGACGGTTTTCGAGCCGGAGCACGCGAGCCTGCTCGGGCTCGACGCCGGGGACCTGGTGCTCGTCGTCCACAGCGGCTCCCGGGGGCTGGGTGAGCGGATTCTGCGGGCGCACACCGAGGTGCACGGCGCGGGGCCCGCGCCTGATCCCGCTTCTTATCTGGCGCTGCACGACGACGCCGTACGGTGGGGGGCGCTCAACCGGCGGTTGCTGGCCGCGCGCGTGGCCCACGCCCTGGGGGCCGAGCCCACCGAGCCGATCGTCGACCAGTGCCACAACCTGGTCGAGGTACGCGACGGGCTCTACCTGCACCGGAAGGGGGCGGCGCCGGGTGACGGGCGTGACGTGCTCATCGCCGGTACGCGCGGCACCCCGTCCTACCTCGTCGCCGGGCACGCCGGGGCGGACGCCGGGCACTCTGTGGCCCATGGCGCGGGCCGCAAGATGTCGCGGGCGGACGCCCTGCGCCGGGGGCGGGCCAAGCACACGGTGGAGGAGCTGCGGCGTACGCCGGTGGGGTCGGTGGTGGTGTGCGGGGACCGGCAGTTGCTGTTCGAGGAGGCGCCGACGGCGTACAAGCGGATCGAGCAGGTGATCGCCGACCTCGTCGCCCACGGTCTGGCCACGCCGGTGGCCACCACGGTCCCGCTGGTGACGTACAAGACGGCCGAAGTCGGCAAGGGGCGGCGGGGGCGTTCGTGAGCGTGCATCTGCTGCTGTCGGCCGGGCGTGGCCCGCAGGAGTGCGCGTGGGCGCTGGCCCGGCTGCTGCGTCGGCTGGAGGTGGACGCCAAGCGGCACGGCCTGGAGACCCACCGGGCCGACACCGTTCCCGGGGAGCGGGCCGGCACCTATCGGTCGGTTCTCGTCCGGATCTCCGGGGCGGGCGTCGAGGAGTTCGCCGCCTCGTGGACCGGGACGTTGTGCTGGCAGGCCCCCAGCCCGTACCGGGCCGGCGCCGGGCGCAAGAACTGGTACGTCACCGCCCAGCCGTGCCAGGTCGACGCCCCGCGTACGGCGTTCAGTGAGGCGGACGTCGACATCGTCGCCTGCCGTACCGGCGGGCCCGGTGGCCAGCATCGGAACAAGGCCAGCACGGCGGTGCGGGCGACCCACCGGCCCACCGGGATCGTCGTCGTGGTCGACACCGAGCGGCAGTTCGGCCTCAACCGGCGCATCGCCCTGCGGCTGCTGCGGGAGCGGATCGAGCAGGGTGACGAGGCGGTGGAGCGCGCCGTCACCGCCGCCCGCCGCCGCGTCCACGACGAGCTCGTACGCGGCGACCCCGTACGCGTCGAACGCCCCGAGGGCGCTTAGCGTTGCGGGCCGTCCCAGGACCAGCGGGGGATGCGTAAACCCTCCGGCACGTCGGCCGCGGACTCCGGATAGCGGGACATGGTCGTGGTGGTGGCCCAGGCGAAGTAGTCGTACAGGACCTGACGGAGCGGCTCGCCCTCGGCCAGCCCCACGTCGTCGAGAGCCTGGTCGAAACAGGCGATCGCGCGGCGGTCCATCTCCTCGTGCTCGCCGTTGCCGCTGTGGAGGCGCACGACGGACGTCTCGTCGCCGTACTGGCCGGAGTAGGCGGCCGGGCCGCCGAGCGCCTCGGCCCAGTAGGCGGCCAGCCGCTCGCTGTGCCGCGGGTGGAAGCCATGGCTGAAGGCATGGCCGACCACCTCGTCCGCCATCACGCGGACATGCCACGCTTCGGCGAGGCGGAGCAGGCCCTCGTCGCCGCCCGCGGCGGCGTACACGGTCTCCATGACCCGAGGATGCCAGGGCCGACCGACAATTCGCGGCCCCGTCGAGAGTCAGGCGCGGGCCGGTGGGCGGAAGACCTGGCGGCTGTGCCAGGTGATGTGGTCCTGTTCGAGCGTGTCGAGGCCGGCCTGGGGCTCGCGGGCGGGGCGGCCCGCCAGGGAGAGGACCAGGTCTCGGGAGGACTGCGAGCGGCCGGCGTACCTGGCCGACACGGTGATCGTGTGCTCCGTGGTCAGGCCGAGGACGCCCTTGTCGAATAGTTTGTGGTGGATCGCGCACAGGCACAGGCCGTTCGCGACGTCGTCGGGGCCGTCGAAGGCCCACCAGCGTACGTGCGCCGCGTCCAGGCCGACCACCATGCCGTCCAGCCAGCCCTCGTAGGAGCAGAAGGCGCAGCGGTACTCGTACGCCATGAGCACCCGGTCGCGGAAGGCGGGGTCGCGGCGTACGGCGGGTCTCGCGGCCGGAGCGGTGGCGGTTTCGAGGTCCAGGCCGGTCAGCAGGCACAGGTCCTGGTGCAGGGACGGGGCGAAGTTGGCGTCCAGGAGGTGGCGGGCGATCCGCCCCAGCAGGCCGGGCTCCTCCGCCAGGGCGCGGGCCAGGTCGGGGTGGAGGCGGCCGGCGGCCTCGCTGTCGCGCAGGCGGCGCAGCTCGGGGCCCGGGCTGCCGGGACCGTGGCGGGTGTCGACCAGCCAGAGGCCGTCGGTCGTCAGGTGGTGGAACGGGTAGCCGGGGCTGGTGTCGCGGGGCGGGCCGTACTCCTTGAGCAGTTGTTTGAGCTCGGCCTCGGCGGCGCTGAACGGGATGGGCCGGTTGCCGTCACGCTGGAAGCGGCCGAGGGCGTACAGCAGGAGGAGCGGCTTGTGCGGGGCGCGCTCGCCGCCCCTGGTCCAGCGCTTGATCCCGGCGATCCGCTCGATCCAGTCCACGGTGGGCCAGTGTAAAGCGATTCCCCCCTCACTGCGTGGTGCGGAGCGTCCGGAGTGCTCGTTCGCACACGGCATGCCAAACGTCCGCTCCTCGAATGCGGACCAGCACGCTGGCGACCACTTTCTCGTCACATGAGCTTCCGTGCCATGAGCACTTTCCCTGGATCGCCCGTGGCCCTCCCGTGTGGTAGCGGGGGTCGAAGTCGTGCACCTCCACCAGCCGGGACCTCATGGTGGCCGCAGGCCGGTGGCGGTGCTCCTCAAGACGTGCCCGCGCCCGTTCCCGCGATCCCCGCTCCAGATCTCGGACGTCTCGGGCCGGCTTCGCGTGGGCGCGGTTGCGGACCAGGGTCAGCCGGCCTGCGGTGTTGCGGTCACGCTTCTGCGGCAGCGGACGTCCCTTGGCCCGCATCGCGGCGCGTACGTGGGTGTAGATGGTGTCCAGGTCCAGCAGGGGTCCTCGCCCCTGGATGCCGTCCTGGAAGATCCTCAGCAGTTCGGCGGTGAAGGCGGTGTGCGGCTCGCCCACGGGCGCGAGGGCCTTCTGGTTCTCCGCCGTCGCGGCGAGCACGTAGGTGCCCTCGGTGCCGGCCTCGTCGATGGCGGCCGTGACGGGGTCGGACATCGTGCCCAGTGCCCGCCCGCTGTGGCAGCAGTCGAGGATGACGATCCTGCGGGTCGCGCGGCTCTCCAGCAGAGCGTCCCTGACGTGGGCGTAGGAGACGGCTGTGTACGGGCGCTGCGCGTCGGATCCCTTCAGTGCCAGGTGCAGCTCCCCGCGCCGGGGATCGGTCAGCCCGTGGCCCGCGTAGTAGAAGACCAGGGTGTCGGTGGCCTCGTCGGCCGCCCGCACCACGGGATCCAGCAGGTCCGCGCCGGTCACCGGATCGGCCACGATGGTCACGTGATCGGCGGGGAGCCCCCAGACCTCCTCGGCGGTCAGGACGTCGGCGAGGGACAGGAGGTTGTCCTCCACCGACGCGAGGGCAGGGAGGAAGTCGTAGTGCGCCGTCCCGATCAGCACGACCCTGGAGAGGGCGGGATCCGGGACCCTGCTCATGACCGCTTGGCTTCGAGCGCTCGGACGATCTTCTCGACCGTCTCGGGATCG
This sequence comes from Nonomuraea sp. B208, assembly GCF_057536035.1. Lineage (NCBI taxonomy): Bacteria > Bacillati > Actinomycetota > Actinomycetes > Streptosporangiales > Streptosporangiaceae > Nonomuraea > Nonomuraea sp. B208. Next base: position 941,493 of record NZ_BAAJOU010000021.1, on the reverse strand, counting down.
CCGTCCGTCAGGACGATCTTCGTCCCGTCGTGCTCGATGGTGACGGACGGTTTCGCCGGTCGTGTGGCACGCCAGGCGACATAGGCGAGCGCGAAGTTGAGCGCCTCGAAACCGCTGTCGACGATCAGCTCGATCACGTCCAGCGCGGTGCCCATCTCCCCGTCCTGGACGGGAGGTCCGCCCAGTCTGACGCGCGCGTGCCTGCGCACCTCCGGGTCGTCCAGCAGCCATTGGCGAAGGGACTGTAACTCCTGCTCAGAATGATCGCCGTCGAAGCGCATGCGGATGGACATCCTGACCCTCCTCCACGTCATGACCACATTACTCACCGGATCGGCGTACGAGGGCGGTTCCACCACAGGGAGAGGGACAGGGCCGTGACGACGAGGAGGGCGCCGCCGCCGGCGAAGAACGGGGCCGTGTCCACCCGCTCGCGGATCACCTGGAAGGAGCCGGGCAGCGAGTCGAGGGCGTCCTGGAGCTGGTCGGCGTTCTCGGCGCGGTGGTACGCGCCGCCGGTCGTCCTGGCGATCTCCTTGAGTGCGGGCTCGTCGATCGAGCGGATGTTGCGGCCGCCCCGGTCGAAGCCGCCCCGGCCGCCGCCCCAGCCGCCGAAGCCGCCGAAGCCGCGGCCGTCGAACTGGGAGTTCTCGCAGACCATCGGGGCCGGGGTCGTGGTGCCGAAGCCGATGGGGAAGACGCGCACCCGGCGCAGCGCCGCCTCCTCGGCCGCGGTCTTCGGGTCGACGCCCTGGGTGTTGGCGCCGTCGGTGAGCACGACGATCGCGGCGCTCGCGTAGCCCGAGTCCGCGCCGCCCCCGGCGGCGGCGTTCGCGCCCGTGGGCGGGACCGACGGGTCGACCTCGGCGATCGCGTCGATCGAGGCGAGCATGGCCTGGCCGATCGCGGTGCCGCGGGCGACGGTGAGGCCGTCCAGCGCCTCGATCAGCTCGTCGGTGTCGTCGGTGGGCGGCACGAGCAGGCCCGCCGAGCCGGCGAAGGTGACCAGGCCGATCCGGGGCCCGCCCCGCTGCGACTCGATGAAATCCGCGGCGGCCTTGCGGGCGGCGGTGAGGCGGTTGGGGTCGACGTCCGTGGCGCACATGGAGCCGGAGGTGTCCAGGGCGAGCATGATCGTCGCCGACCTCATCGGCACGGCCACCGACGCCTGCGGGCGCGCGGCGCCGACGGCGAGCAGCACGAGCCCGGCCACGAACAGCGCCGGCGGGATCCGCCGGGTCCAGCGCGTACGTCCGGGCAGCGCGGCCCGTACGAGCGCGATCGAGGTGACCCGCACCGCGGCCCGCCGCCGGCGGCGCAGCGCCCACCACCGGATCGCGAAGATCAGCGGCACGACCAGGACCGACAGCAGCGCCCACGGCCACGAGAACGTCATTCAGATCACCCGCCCCGACCGGAACACGGTGAGCGCCGCTCCCCCGGTGAGCAGCGCGAGGGCGAGCCCGATCAGCCCGCCGGCGAGCGGCAGCGGCTCGTCCGAGACGGTGACCCGCAGGTCGATCGTGTCGGCGATGCCGTCGAGCCGCGCGGCGTCGGAGGCGGGGTGGTAGGCCCCGCCCGTGGTCTCCGCGATCCAGGTCAGGACGTCCTCCTCCAGCGCGGTGTGCAGGCGGTAGCCGTCCACGCTCACCGTCGCCCCGGCCGTGGTGCCGACCCCGACGGTGTGGATGTGGACGCCCGCCTTCTGGGCCGTCTCGGCGGCGCGTTCGATGTCGCCGCCCCGGTTCTGGCCGTCGGTGAACATCACGATCGTGGCCGACGGCCAGTAGCCGAGGTCGGGGATGTCGGCGTCGGGGTCGAGGGGCACCTGCTTGCCGGTGATCGCCGTGAGCGAGGCCCTGATGGCGGTCCCGAGCGCGGTGCCGCCGGTGACCTTCAGCCGGTCGACGGCCTTGAGCGCGACGGAGTGGTCGGCGTCGGGGCGGGCGGTGGTGCGCGCGCCCTGTTCGAAGGTGACCACGCCGATGTCGACGCTGTCCGGCTGGGCCTCGATGAACGCGCGGGCCGCCCGCTGCGCCGCGGCCAGCCGGTTGGGTGCGACGTCGTCGGCGCCCATGCTGCTGGAGACGTCCATGGCGAGGATGACGGTGCCCGCGGTGCGCGGGACCGGCACCATGGCCGCCGGTCCGGCGGCGGCGACCGCGAGCACGCCGACGCCGGCGATCGTCAGGCCGGTCCCGAGTGACGCCCGCCGGCCGCCGGGCATCGTGACGCCGGCCGCGGCGAGCGCCCTCGTCCTGCGGCGGCCCAGGACGACGGCCGCCCAGACCAGCGCGGCCGTGACGAGCAGCCCGGCGACCAGCAGAAGGGGGGAGGAGAGCGTCATGGTTCCCCGTCCCGGGTCATGGCTTCCGCCCCGCGTCGGATTCCGTCCCCGGTCATGGCTTCCTGCCCCCGGTGCCGACGACGACCTCGACCAGCGCCTCGCCCAGGTCGCGGTCCGTGTCGACGCGGTGGACGGGCACCCGGGCCCGGCGCATGCCCGCCGCGAGCCGGGCCTCGCGGTCGTCGACCGCCTCGCGCAGGCGCGCCCGCAGCAGCGGGTCGGCCGAGTCGACGACGAGCTGCTCGCCGGTCTCGGCGTCCTCGACCACGATCAGCCCGGCCTCGGGCAGCACGTCGTCGGCGGCGTCCACGATCCGCAGGGCGACCACCTCGTGCCGGCGGGCCAGGCGTTGCAGCGAGCGTTCCCAGTCGCCGTCGCCGATGAAGTCCGACAGCACGACGACGAGCGCGCGGCGGCGGGCGAGCCGCCCGGCCGCGTCCAGCATCTCAGCCAGGTCGGTCGTGGCGCCGCCAGAGGCGCCGCCGGACGCCGAGGAGGCGGTGCGCTCCAGCTCGGCGGCGATCCGCAGCGCGTGCCGCCGGGACGTGCCGGGCGGCACGACCCGCAGCATCCCGGTGTCGTACAGCAGCGCGCCGACCCGGTTGCCGCCCCTGCCGAACAGCCGGGCGAGGACCAGCGCCAGCTCGGCGAGCACGTCGTGCTTGCCGCGCCCCGGCCGGCCCGCCGCCATGGACGCCGACCGGTCGAGCACGAGCCACACGGTCAGCTCGCGGTCCTCGGTGAACACCCGCAGGTGCGGCTCGTCCAGCCGGGCGGTGACGTTCCAGTCGATGTGGCGGGCGTCGTCGCCCTCGGTGTACGCCCGCAGCCCCGTGAAGTCGATGCCGGAGCCGCGGTGCGCGGTGCGGTGGGCGCCCTGGAGCCGGCCGTCCAGCCTGCGGACGACCTTCCACTCCAGGCGGAGCAGGAGTCTCTCGGGGGCGGTGGCCATGGCGTCAGCGGTTCTGGAGTACGACGTCGGGCGCGCGGACGGCCCCGAGCACCCTGGTGATGATCGTGTCGGAGTCCACGTCGTCGGCCAGGGCCTCGTACGACAGCACGAGCCGGTGGCGCAGCACGTCGAGCGCGAGCTCCGACAGGTCGTGCGGCAGCACGTAGTCGCGCCCGCGCAGGAACGCCAGCGCCCGCGCGCCCGTGACGAGCGCGATCGACGCCCGGGGGCTCGCGCCGTGGGTGACGTAGTGCTCCAGCTCGCCGAGCCCGGCCATGGCCGGGGAGCGGGTCGCGGCGACCAGCCGTACGGCGTAGTCGACGACGGCCGGATCGACGTACACCTGCCTGGCCCGCTCGCGCATCGCCATCAGGTCCTCGGTCGTCACCATCGGCTGCGGCGGCTCCGGCGGGCGCAGCGCCCGCTGGACGATCGCCTGCTCCTCGGGCTGCGTCGGGTAGTCCACGACGACCTTCATCATGAACCGGTCGACCTGGGCCTCGGGCAGCGGGTACGTCCCCTCCGACTCGATCGGGTTCTCCGTCGCCATGACCAGGAACGGCTCAGGCACCCGGAACGTCTCCCGCCCGATCGTCACCTGGTGCTCCTGCATGACCTCCAGCAGGGCGCTCTGCACCTTGGCCGGGGCGCGGTTGATCTCGTCGGCCAGCAGCAGGTTCGCGAACACGGGGCCGAGCTCCGTCCTGAACTCCCCCGAGTGCTGGTGGTAGACCCGGGTGCCGACGAGGTCGGCGGGCACCAGGTCGGGGGTGAACTGCACGCGCTGGAACTTGCCGGCGATCGCGGCGGCCAGCGACCGTACGGCGAGCGTCTTGGCCAGGCCGGGCACGCCCTCCACCAGCAGGTGACCGTCGGCGATCAGCGCGACGGCCATGCGCTCAAGCAGCAGGTCCTGGCCGACGATCGTGCGTTTGACCTCGTACAGCACCTGTTCGAGCGGGTGGCCGTGGCCCGGTCCCGGGGGTTTCGTCATGCGGAGTTCCTTCTCGTCGGTTCAGATGGCGCCGGTGGGATCGCCGTCCCCCTCATCGCCCAGGGCCGCTCCGATGGGAACGGCGAACGCGATCCCGGCGAACGCCTCGTCGCCTCCGGGGTCGGCGATGGACACGACGACGCCGACGACCAGGCCGCGGGCGTCCAGCAGGGGGCCGCCGGAGCTGCCCGGGTTGACGGAGGCGTCGAACTGGATGAGCCCCTTCAGGTCGCTCCCCTTGACGGCCCCGCCGGTGGTGCGGTTGAGCCCGGACACGACGCCGGTGGAGACGCTGTAGGTCAGGCCGAGCGGGTTGCCGATCGCCACCACGGGAGCGCCGACCTCCACGCCGCCGCCGAGCGTGGCGGGGACGACGATCTCGGGCAGCTTCGCGGGCTTGAGCGTGGCGACGTCCCTCTCGGGGGCGGAGGACGCGACGGCGGCCTTCGCCTTGGTGCCGTCGGCGAAGGTCACGGTGACGTCCGCGCCGCCGTCGCCGGCCGCGCCCTTGACGACGTGGTACGCGGTCAGGATCGTGCCGTCCTCGGCGGCGATCACGCCGGTGCCGAGCGAATCGCCCGACCGGATGACCACCACGGAGGGCCCGACCCGCTCGAAGACGTCGGGCACCGTGAGCGACGCGCTCGGCGTCGGCGTCGGGGTCGGCCGGGGCGCGGCCTCCTCGCCGCTCCCCCCGCCGCCGCCCAGCCAGTACGCCAGCACCGCGACGACGACGAGCAGGCCGCCTGAGGCGGCGTACCGCCGAGCCCTCCCGGCCCCGGCTCCCCCGCCCTCGGCCGCACCAGCCTCCTGCGGCACGTGCTCCATCGCTCCATCGTCATAAAAGTCCGCTCAAAGTGCCACAAACTTCACCTGAGAACTCCATGAGAACCGCTCACGGCCGAGACGCTGACTAAAGTGGCGGGGTGGCAGGTGAGCAAGCCGGCGCTCGGGTGGACAGCTGGATCTGGTCCGTACGCCTGACCAAGACCCGGTCGGTCGCGTCCGACGCCTGCCGGGGCGGTCACGTCCGGGTCAACGGGGTGCGCGTCAAGCCCGCGCACGTCGTCCGGGTCGGCGACGAGGTCCGGCTGCGGCACGACGGGCGCGAACGGATCGTGGTCGTCTCGAAGATCATCACCAAGCGCGTCGGCGCGCCCGTGGCCGCCGAGTGCTACGTCGACAAGAGCCCGCCGCCCCCGCCGCGCGAGCAGGCCGGGCCGGTGGCCGTACGCGACCGGGGCGCGGGCCGCCCCACCAAGCGCGAGCGCCGCAGCATCGAGAAGCTGTTCGGCCGCCGCGACCGGCCGCGATGAGACCGGTCAGCGGAAGGGGATGTTGACCCACGGGCTGTTCGGGTCGCTCGTCAGGACCCGGTGCGCGTGGAGCATGTCCCCGTACCAGTCGCCGAACTCCTCCTCGTCGAAGTGGAGGCAGCGCCCGAGGACGTACGCGGCCGAGAAGTCCTCCCACGACCGGTAGGAGATCCGGCTGAGCTGCCCGGCGCGCAGGACCGCCCGCTCGGCCTCCGCCAGGTCGCAGTAGCGGGCGCCGAGCCCCCAGCGGGCCATCTTCGAGGCGCGCCCGTAGTCCCATGCCTCCACCGAGTGGACGAACCCGTTCTCAGGGAGGAGCCCGTCGGCGCGGAAGCGGGACTCGTACCGGGTGATCCGGCCGATGAGCCGCTGCGCCCCCGCGACCTGGGCCTCCGTCTCGGCGTCGGTGCCGCCCGCCGGGAGGCTCCGCAGGACGCGGGCGGTCACCTCGCGCCAGTGGGCGACCTCCACCAGGCCGCCGAAGTCGCGGGCGAGAGCGCTGCGCACCTGCAGGACCGTCCCCCAGAACGGGCTGCTCATCCGCGAGTCGAGCAGCGCCTCGACGGCGCTCGACCACTCCTCACGGCTGGTGATCCCCCACCATTCCTTGAGCCGCTTCCGCTCGCGGACGTAGCCGGTGCCGTGCCAGCCCATCGCGTTCCAGAGCGAGGCGTTGGCCACGCACAGCAGGGCCCCGCAGGCGAGGCCGTGGGCGACCGGGCCGTGCAGCGGGCCGCCGATCCACAGCGTGCGCAGCGCGTTCCTGCGGGGGTAGGTGGCGCGTTCGGCGTGCCGGCGCCACACCGCCCGGTGCTCGGCGGTCGCGGGGAAGTACCCCTCGCAGGGGCTGCCCGGGTTGACGCACAGCCACTCGTCGTCCTGGGGCCAGTCCTTGGCGAGCTCCCCCAGGTCGTCCTGGAAGAAGACCGGGTCGGGCGCCGGCGCCGGCAGCATCCCCGCCGTGTGGAAGACCAGGACCTTGGTGCCGGGCCGCGCGCCCCAGGGCGTGGGGGTGTAGCTGACCCAGCCGGGCCGGGAGTCCGCCGTGGCGCGCGGCATCGCGTGGTAGAGGTCGGCGGTGGCGAGGACGTCGAAGTACGCGGCCCAGTCGCCGCGCGTCCTGGCCGCGTACAGGCCGGCTTCGACGTCCGTGGGCGGACGCCACCCGGGGACAGGTGGCGCCGCCGCACCGGGGCCCATGCCGTTCCACGTCTCCACGCCCCGTGATGTTAGCCCCCCGGCGGGGTGGCGAGGAGCTCCGCCAGGTGCTCGGCGATGGCCGCGATCGTGGGCTGCTGCCACAGGAGGGTCGCGGGCAGCCGGCGGCCGAAACGCTGCTCCAGACGCCGCCTGACCATGACCGTCATCACCGAGTCCAGCCCCTGCTCCACCAGCGGGCGGCGGACCGCCAGGTCCTCCTGGTCGAGCCGCATCACGGCCGCGATCTCCGCGCGGACCTCGGCCTGGACGCGCTCGCGCAGGTCCTCGGCGGACAGGCCGGCGAACGACTCGGCGGCCTCCCCCAGCTCGTCCTCGGCCGCCGCGGGCGCGTCGATCACCGGGTAGCGGAGCCCGGACAACCGTCCCACCACGCGACCGTCGGCGTCGGCGATCAGCGCCTGCACCGTGTCCTCGCCCGCCGGATCGACGGCGGCCTCGATGATCACGGTCTCCGGCGGCGCGCCGGTCAGCGCCACCTCGTCGATGTGCACGACCATGCGCAGCATCGGGTCGCCGGGGAACACGCACGGGGCGACGGACATCACCGCGTCCATCGCCGCCGCCCAGGTCTCGCCGGCCGTCCGTACGGTCGCCCGCAGCACCCCGTCACCGCTCAGCAGCGTGTCGATCGTCCAGTCGAAGCCCGTGGAAGGGACGCCGACGGCGGCCAGCCGCTGATGGACGTACCCGGGGTCGATCGAGGCGAGACCGGCCGCGTCCGGCAGGGTCCCGGAGTGCGCAGGGGCGGGGCCGCCGACGGACGCCGTGACGTGGACCAGCCAGTTCGGCTCCGGCTCGCCGGGCCCTGCGGGCGTGCGCGAGGCGAGCCTGATCGCGGGCGGCTCATGCACGACCTGGACCTGCCGCCGTCCCGAGGTCATCAGCGGGTGCGTCATCTCCACGTCGGTGAGCACGGGCAACTCGCCGGCCGCGTCCAGGAACGTGGTGACCAGCACGGCGGCGGGCACGATCTCGACCCCGCCGACGGCGTGGCTGCCGGGGTAGGGCCGGTTGGCGTCCTCCAGTACGGTCCGCCACATCCTGGCCTGGCTGCCCGCGAGGCTCGTCCCCGCGCCGAGCAGGGTGTGGGAGCCCACGTCGTGGCCGCGGTTCTCGGCGGACCCGGCGGCGGGGTCGCGCCAGTGGCGGCGGCGCTGCCAGGCGTACGGCGGCAGCGGGGCGAGGCCGCCGTCCGGCTGCAGCCGGCTCCAGTCCACCTCGACGCCGGCGCAGTGCGCGCTGCCGAGCGCGGCGAGCAAGGCCGCGCGTTCCGGCTGGTTCCTGCGCAGTGAGATGCCGACGAACACGTCCTCGTGCCCGGTCTCCGCGAGCGTCTCGGTCAGGGAGTGCGCGACCACGGGGTGCGGGGAGATCTCCAGGAACGCGCGGTAGCCGTCCTCGGCGGCGGCCGTCGCGGCCGCGGCCAGGCGTACCGGGTCGCGCAGGTTCGCCGCCCAGTACGCGGAGTCGAGCACGGGCGTGGACCGGGGGTCGGCCAGCGCGGTCGTGTACATCGGGATGCGGGGCGCGCCGAAGGGCAGGCCGGCGGTGACCTCGGCCAGCTCGGCGGCCAGCGGCTCCATCTGCGGGCTGTGGAAGGCGACGTCCGAGTCGACCCGGCGGACCATGATGCCCTCGGCCGGCCACTCCTGCACCACCTCCTCGACCGCCGCGACGTCGCCGGAGAGCACGGTCGAGCCGGGCGCGGAGGCGATCGCGGCCACCAGGTCGCTCCGCCCGGCCAGCCGGTCGGCCGCCTCCTCGAACGACAGCCCCACCATGGCCATGGCCCCCTTGCCCTCGGCCCGGCGCAGCAGCAGGGAGCGGCGGCAGATCAGCCGCGCGCCGTCGGCGACGCTCATCGCGCCGGCGGTCACCGCCGCCGCGATCTCGCCGACGGAGTGGCCGATGACGGCCGCCGGGGTCACCCCGTGGGCGGTCCAGAGCCTGGCCAGGCCGAGCTGCATCACGAAGATCATGGTCTGGACGCGGTCGATCCCGTCCAGCTCGCCCTCGGCCAGCACCTTGCGGGGGGAGAAGCCGATCTCCTCGGCGAAGATCGGCTCGACCTCGTCCACCAGGGCCGCGAACTCCGGCTCGCCGGCCAGCAGCTCCCGTCCCATGCCGCGCCACTGGCAGCCCTGCCCGGCGAACACCCACACCGGCCCCGGGCCCGGCTCGGGCAGCACGTCCCCGGTGAGCACGGCCTCGGCCGGCAGGTCCCAGGAGAGCCTGCGCAGCCCGTCCGCCAGCTCGTGCCGGTCGGCCGCGAGCACCACGGCCCGGCGGGCCAGGTGGGTACGGCGCCGCGCCAGCGTGTGCCCCGCCGAGGCCAGGTCGAGCCCGTCGCCGTTGAGCCGCTCGGCCAGCGTGCCGGCGTACTGCCGCAGGGCGGCCCCCGACGCGGCCGACAGCGGGAACACGCGCAGCCCCGTCCCCTCGCCGCGCGGCGTCTCGGGGGCCGGCGGCGCCTGTTCGAGCACGATGTGCGCGACCGTGCCGCCGTAGCCGAAGCTGGAGACGCCGGCCCGGCTGGGGTGGCCGCGATCGGGCCAGGCCGACCGTTTCGTCACGATCTGCAGCCCCGAGGTCTCCCACGGGATGGCCGGGTTCGGGGTGGCCAGCACGCTCGGGGGGATCTCCCTGCGGTCGAGGGCGAGCACCGCCTTGATGACGCCGGCGATGCCCGCGGCCCCTTCGAGGTGGCCGATGTTGGACTTGACCGAGCCGATGAGGCACGGGTCGTCGGCCCTGCGCCCCGCGCCGTAGACGGCGCTCAGCGCCTCCGCCTCCTGCGGGTCGCCCAGCCGGGTGCCGGTGCCGTGCGCCTCGATGTAGTCGAGCGTGCCCGGCGCGACGCCCGCCTGCCGGCAGGCCCGGCGCATGACGTGCTCCTGGGCCTCCCCGCACGGGGCCATGATGCCGTTGGTGTGCCCGTCCTGGTTCACGGCGCTGCCGATGACCAGCGCGAGGATGCGGTCCCCGTCGCGCCGCGCGTCGGAGAGCCGCTTGAGCACGACCACGCCGCAGCCCTCGCCGCGTCCGTAGCCGTCGGCCGCGGCGTCGAACGACTTCGACCGCCCGTCGGGGGCCAGCGCTCCGGCCGCGCCGAGCGTCACGGTCTGCCCCGGCGTCACCAGCAGGTTCACCCCGCCGGCGACGGCGACGTCGCTCTCGCCGAGCCGCAGGCTCTGCGAGGCCAGGTGGAGCGCGACCAGCGACGCCGAGCACGCGGTGTCCACGGCCATGCTGGGCCCGCGCAGGTCGAGGGAGTAGGAGACGCGGTTGGCGACGGCGCAGGTGGCGGCGCCGATCCCGGTCCACGCCTCGATCCGGGGCACGTCCTCCAGCAGCATGCCGCCGTAGTCGGCGGTGCAGACGCCGACGAACACCCCGGCGTCGGTGCCGGCCAGCTCGTGCGGCGGCAGGCCGGCGTGCTCCAGCGCCTCCCACGCGGTCTCCATGAGGATGCGCTGCTGCGGGTCCATCAGCTCGGCCTCGCGCGGCGACAGGCCGAAGAACTCCGCGTCGAAGCCCTCGATGTCGCGCAGGAAACTGCCGTGCCGTACGGCGTCCCGCAGCGCGGCGGCGTGCTCGGGCCCGCGGTCCTCGTACGGGCGCCAGCGCTCGGCGGGCAGCGGGGCGGTGGTGTTGCGGCCGGCGCACAGCAGGTCCCAGAACTCGTCCGGTGAGTCGGCGCCGCCGGGGAAGCGGCAGCCGATCCCGATGACCGCCACCGGTTCGGCCTGGACCCCGCTCGGACTGTCGGCCATCGCGTTCTTTTCCCTTCGCTGACTGCGGATCAGGACCATGAGGGCTTGCCGAGGATCTGGATCACGGCGCTGGAGACGGTGACGCCCGGTCCGGTGCCGAGCATCAGCAGGTGGTCGCCGGGGCCCAGCTCCCCGGTCAGGAGCAGCCGGTCGAGGGCGAGGACCTGGTCGCTGGCGCCGCAGTGGCCGATGGTGCGGCCGTAGTCCCAGGTGGAACGGGACATCGGCAGGTCCAGAGCGGCCATGCAGCGCTGCTCGACGATCTCCTCGGAGTAGTTCATGAAGGCCACCCTGGCGAGGTCGCGGGCCTCGACGCCGCTCTCGGCCAGCGTGCGCTCGACGACCTCCATCAGCGCCCGCTGGATCTTGAACAGCGCCGCCGTGCTCTCGCCCTTCGGCATGACCTGCTGCCGGAACTGCTGGTTCCGCGTCTCGAAGCTCATCCGGCGGCCGACGGTGACGCCGGGCGGGAACAGCGGCTCGGTGCCCCGGTGCAGCTCCTCGGCCTCGGGCACGGTGACCGTGCAGACCGCCGCGAGGCGGGCGAAACCCTCCTCCTTGGTGAGGACGAGCGCGCTGGCGGCGTCGCCGCCGATGTAGCCGGGGCCCATCCGCCACCGGTCCATCAGCGGGGTGCCGTAGTTGTCGGCGGCCACCAGCAGCGCGGCCTGCCGGCCCGGCGCGGCGGCGAGGTGGCTCGCGGCGAGGTCCAGGGCGAGGAACATGCCGTTGCAGCCCTGCCGGATCTCGGTGGCGAGCACGTCGCCGCCGACCAGGTGGCGTTGCAGGTAGGAGTGCGGCGGCCAGCCGTCCGGGCCCTGGTGCCAGGTGGAGGCGTACAGCAGGAGGTCGAGGTCGGCCGGTGCGCGGCCGCTGCGCTTCAGCGCGCTGCGCGCCGCGTGCAGGGCCATCTCGGGGGCCGGCAGGTCACCGGCGACGGCCGCCCCGGCCAGGTTGTGCAGCTCGGCCTCGTCGGCCGGGTACCAGCCCTTCTGCACGGCCTTCTCGACGCTGACGATCGTGCGGGGGACGAAGGCGCCCACGCCGCTGATGTAGGTGTCCGTCCACTGCATGACTCTGCCCTCGTTCGCTCGGGACGGCTAGCCGATCTTCGCCGACTCGAGTTCCCTGATCAGCGCGACGATGGTCGCGACGTCCTTGAAGTTGTCGGGGTCGAGCTTGGCGGCCGGGACGGGGACGCCGAGCTCGCGCCGGATGAAGTTGAGCAGCCGCGCCGTACGCAGGGAGTCGAGCAGCCCCGACAGCAGGAGCGGGGTCGTCTCGTCGACCTCCAGCTCGACGTCGTCGGGCACCAGGTTCTCCTGGACGAACGCCACCAGGCGGTCGCTGAGCTGGTCGGCGGTCACGCGCGCGCCCCTTCCTTCGTCACGGGGGCGGGGGCGAGCACGCGGAACGCGGCCGCGGCCACGGACGTCCCCGAGCCGAACCCGACCATGAGCAGATGGTCGCCGGGCACGAGCCCGCCGGTCGCCAGCAGGTGCTCGAAGGCGATGAACTGGTCGACCGCGCCGCAGTGCCCGACGCGCCGGCCGTAGTCCCAGGTCGTCTGGTCGATGTCGATGCCGAGCCAGGACATCTGCCCGTCCAGGTCCTCGCGGCGGCCGTGCGGGAAGGCCACCTTCGTGATGTCGGACAGCTCGATGCCGGCCTCGTCCAGGGTCTGCTCGACCTGCTGCATCATCGTCTTCTGGATGGTCAGGTGGATCCCGGTGCCCCGGTCCTTGAGCAGCCGCTGGCGGAACTCCTCGTGCCGGTCGCCGAAGCTCAGCCCCCGCCCGACGGTGGCGTCCGGCGGGAAGAGCGGGTAGGCGCCGTCGTTGACCGCGTCGGCCTCGGGGATCGTGGTCGCGTTCACCGCGAGGAGCTCGGCCATGCCGTAGTCCTTGCCGAGGACGAGCGCGCACGCGGCGTCGCCGATCAGCGCGCCGGGCGTCATCCGCCAGCGGTCCACCAGCGGGGTCCCGTGGTTGTCGGCGGAGACCACCAGCGCGGTCTCCCTGCCGGGGTCGGCCCGCAGGTAGCTCGCGGCCAGCTCCAGCGAGCTGATCATGCCGACGCAGCCGCTGCGGATCTCGTACGCGGGGACGGCGCCGCCGAGGAGGTGCATCTGCAGGTAGTGCTGGGGCTGCCAGCCGTTCGGGCCCTGGTGCCAGACCGACGGGTAGAGCAGCAGGTCGAGGTCCTTGGGCGATGACTCGTTCCAGCGCTCGTACGCGTCGAGGACCGCGCGGCGCGCCATCTCGGGGGCGGGCGTGTCGCCGGCGACCGCCGCGCCGAGCTGTCCGAAACGCTCGGCCTCGTCGGGTGGGTACAGTCCCTCCTCGACCGCCTGCTCGACGCTCACGCTGTCCGGCACGAAGACGCCGAGGCTCCGGACGAACATGTCAGATGTACGCACACATCCCCTAACTGATCGACGGGCACCACGAAGAACGGCGTCTCAAGGGGACGCCGGCGAAGCTTTCCGTAAACGGGTCAGGCGATAACGCGGGATGGGCCGCCGGCCGCCGAAATATTTCGGTCCGCTCTTTGATCGGCCCTCACGAGAGCGAAAGGATAGGGGCAGCTCGCCGGGAAAATCAATATAACTGTCCGCGATCTGGATGATTTCCTTCCGTAACCGGAATCCAGCGGAACGTGGCGGATTTGGGAAATACCCTATTTCCCGGCGAGCTGCGGTTCATCCTTTTGGACGGTTCCAGAGCGTCTTTCCGAAATTATCGGCGCTCAGGCCGCCGGGGTGCAGACCACGCCGTTCAGCCTGAACTCGGCCGGTTTGGCGTTCGTCCCGCTGAAGGTGCCGTTGAGACCGAAACTCTGGGCGGAGCCCGGACCGATATAGGCGTTGTGGCCGGCGTCGCGCGCGGTCGCCTGGGTGCCCGACTGCGTCACGGCGGCGTTCCAGGAGTCCGTGACCTGCTGGTTGCCCGGCCACGTCCAGGTCACGGCCCAGCGGTCGACGGGCGTCGTGCCGGTGTTGGTGACGGTGACGGTGGCCGAGAAGGCGCCGTCCCAGGTGGTGGGCGCGTAGGCGACCTTGCAGGCGGTGCCCATCTTGAGCCCGCCGCGGATGTGGTTGGCGAAGGTGTCCCAGGTGGGGTTGGGGGCGCCGGCCGTGGTGGTGCTGGAGCAGTTGGCGGTGGTGTAGGTGGTCTGGGTGCCGTAGTGGGCGGGGTCCATGACGAAGTCGATGCCGTGGTCCGCGCCCGGTACCGAGATGAACTGGCCCTGGCCGCAGCTCGCCTTGATCTTGTTGTAGAGCAGGACGCTCTGCCCGTGCGGCACCAGGAAGTCCGCCTGGCCGTGCAGGAACAGCAGCGGCGGGTCGTTGGCGTCGACGTAGTTGACCGGGTTGGCGAGGGCCACCTGGGCGGGGCAGGTCTGGATGGGGCAGCCGATCAGCATCGACTCCGGCGAGGCAGGGGAGTTGTGGTCCAGCCCGCCGGTGGGCAGGTTCTGGGCGTTCATCTGCAGGAAGTCGGTCGGGCTGAAGAAGGCGAGCCCCGTCTGCACGGCGCTGGAGACGCCGGTCGTGCCGACGGTGCCCTCCAAGGATGCGACGCCGCCGGTCAGCGTGGCCATCTCCGTCAGCCAGCCGCCCGAGGAGGTGCCCATCATGGCGAAGCGGTTGGGGTCGAGCTGGTAGGTGGCGGCGTTGGCGCGCAGCCAGCGGATGGCGGCCTTGACGTCGTGCACCTGGGCGGGGAAGACCGCCTGGGCGCTGGACCTGACGCTGACGCCGGCCACCGCGAACCCCAGGGGGTTGAACACGGCGGCGATGGCGGCCGCGCCGGTCTTGCCGTCGTCGCTCGACCAGGCCGAGCCGCTGTGCCAGATGATCAGCGGCCGGGGTGCGGTGCCGCCTGACGGCAGGTAGAGGTCGAGCAGGTGTCCTTTGGAGCCGGCCGGTTGCGCGGGCGCGTACGCGATGTTGCTGATCACCTGGTCGGCCTGGGCCGGGGGCGGAAGGACGAGCGACACTGCGAGGCCGGCCAGCATGGTCATGACCATGCCGACGATCGCGGCCGGGCGGGAACGAACTTGCATGGTGCGCCTCCGGTGTTTCGGATGATCGCCGCTTGGCAGGTGGCCGTCCGGCTCTCACCCGTGCCGGGGCAGCCGCGATCGGCGCGTCAGCCGTCGCGCAGGTGAGAACAACACACGCCCCCGTGCGGATTCGCCCTCGTCATCGATCGGGCTCGCGATCGATCAGGGCGAGGCGACGATATGCCAGGGATGTGACGGTGGTCAAAGCCCGTCCGGAAACGTCCGAGAATCACCGGTGAAACATGCGCCGCCCTCACGAAAAGGCGGATGGAAAGTTTCGGGCTCCCGGTGTTGATCTCAGCCGCGATGACTGCCAATGTAATGATCCGCTCCGTTGATCCGCCCCAACGCAGGAGGATTCATGCGAAAGGTTCGTGCGGTTCTCGTCCCGGTCCTTCTGGCCGCCGGATTGTCGTTGACGCTCGGCGCCGCGCCGGCGAACGCGGAAAGGCTGACCGGTATCTACCGCACGTCCGCGGAATGCCAGCGCGTCGGCGCCTACGGCGAGAGCCAGGGCTGGTGGGACGAGTGGCGCTGCGAGTGGAAGGCGGCGTACTCCTACTACTTCCTCTACTCCTGACCCTCTCCGGTCAGCGCAGGGTGGCGGTGAGCGTGCGGCCGTAGGTGCGGCGGGTCACGGCCTCGACGAGCGTGCCGCCGGGCACGCGGCGGACCGTCACCCCCTCGTCGGCGCGGTCGAGCCGCAGCGAGGGGCCGCGCAGCAGGACGCTCACGCGGTCGCGCCGGGTCGTCGGGTCCGCGACGGCGACGCTCACCCGGGACCCTGACGTCCGCACGATGACCGCGGCCGGGCCGTCCACGCGCAGGCGGCCGGCGTGGCGCGGACCCGCGGTGAAGACGTTCGCGGCGATCAGGCCCAGCCCCTCGTGCTCGATCGCCTGCACGTGCCGGTCGTTGGCCAGCACGGTCAGCGGCCCTCTCGCGTAGGCGCGCAGGCGGGCCTCGGTGGCGTTCGGGACCAGGGCGTAGGCGAGAGCCGGCAGCGCGCCGGACGCCGGATGGGTGACGGAGGCGGTGAAGACGTTCTTCGTGACCGGAGTGTCCGGGTTGGACGTGCGGACGACGCGGCGGCTGCGGGTCACCGTCTCCAGGACGGCGCTGACCGGCTGGCGGCTGAGGAAGGCGTAGCCGACGGCGGTGCCACGGGTGGCGTTGGCGTAGCGGAGCCAGCGCGGCTCGCCCGTCGCCCCCGGCCGCCACGGCGAGCCGGTCCAGGTCTCGCCGGTGAGCGCCACCGCGTCGGCGGGAGCGGCGATGCGGCTGTCCACCGTGGTCACCGCGGCCCGCCCCGACTGGCCGGAGACGTCCGCGGCCAGCACCACGATCTCGTCGTCGAGCAGGAACCACGACTTGGTGGCGCGGGCGTTCCGGTAGGCGACGAAGTCGTCGGGCAGCAGGCCCGCCTGCTTGGCGGCCCAGGCGGCGTCGTCGGACTGGACCATCCCGGCGATGCCGTACGCGCCGAGCGTCGCGCCGCCCGAGAAGGCGTTCCCGGCGACCGGGAAGTACACGTAGGCGTTCTGGGACTCCGAGGACGCGGTGAAGTTCAGCGGATGGTCCGGGTTGTCGTACCAGAGACGGCCGCCGTACAGCTCGGGGACCGTGCGGCGCTCCTCGGCCGGCGCGGTCACCCCGGCCAGCCGGTACGGCGAGACCGTCGTGAAGTAGTCCACGCCGAACACCGCCCGCTGGTCCTCCCCCGCCAGGTAGAGGTAGTGGGCGCCGTCGCCCTGGAACCAGGGCATGAGGTTCTCGCCGCTCATGTACTCGTACTTGCTGATCCGCTCGGAGCTGCGCGCGAGGGCGAAGGCGTAGCCGGGGCGGCGGTGCACGGTGCGGTCCATCGCGTTGAAGGCGACGCTGCGCTCGGGCGGGTTGAGGTCGGCGGCCTCGATCGAGGCGTCGGCCCGGATCGCGGCGTAGCGGGCGATGCTGACCGGCGAGACGAAGGCGGCGGTGTCGGCGGCCGGCAGGTGCTTGACGTACTTCTTCAGCGCGAGCGCCTGCTCGGCCGGCACGTGGTCGGCCAGGTCGGCGACGGCCTCCACGACCACGCCGACGTCGGCGTAGCCGGTGCCGGTGCGCGAGACCGCCCGCCCCTTGACGATCTCCATCATCCAGCCCTCGAAGATGAGCGGGGCGAAGCCGTCGGCGACCCAGCGGTAGACGACGCCCGGCAGGTCGCTTGTGCCGGCCGCCGCGGTCGCGCCGTCCAGCGTCTTGAGCGTCTGGACGACGCGCGTGAGCAGGGCGCGGCCGTAGGAGCCGGTGTAGGCCACCGAGCCGTGCTGGATGAAGGAGCCGTCGCGGTAGTAGCCGTCGGTGACGCCGTGCTGGAGCGCGTACGGGTCGACGGTGGCGAAGACCGTGGACTGGTCGGCGACGGCCTTGGCCACGCGGGCGTCGTCGCCGGACACCGCGCCCTGGAGGATGCGGTTGGCGGTGATGTCGGCCAGGTTCGCGCCGGTGTGGAAGCGCGAGTCGAGGTCGACGTCGCCGTTCCTGCCGTTGCGGAGGTAGGCGTCCATCGAGGCCACGTAGGTGGCGGTGAGGTCGGGCCGTTCCGCGCGCAGCCGGTCGGCCAGCAGCGCGAGCGTCCTGGTGACGTGGGTGGGGATGCCGATCTCCCACGTGTGCCAGTTGCCGTAGTAGCCCTTCGCCTGGTCGCCGTAGTAGCGCTCGTGCAGCCACAGCAGGCCGTCGGCGACCCGGCGCTGGGCGGCGGCGTCGTCCGCGAGCTCCCCGCCGGGGACGCGGGTGGCGAGCGCGATCTCGTACAGGTACTGGAAGGCGAGGCGCAGGTTGACGTCGTCGGAGCCGAGCGCGAGGCCGGCGAACAGCTCGCCCTCGCCCGCCCGGTCCATCGCGGCGAGCCGCTGCCTGGCGGTGGCGAGCACGGCGGCGAGCTTGGCGGCGACCTCCGGCCTGGCGTTGACCTCGGGGGTCCCGGCGAGCATGGCGACGGTGTTGGCGATCAGCCGCGCGTGGTCGAACCCGCCCGCCTCGGCGGCGGCGCGCAGCGGGCCGGCCACGGCCAGCAGGCCGGCGGCGGGGAGCAGGGAGAGAACCTGGCGGCGGGAAGGCTGCGGCACGGCGGGCTCCAGGCCGTTGGGGGACGGGCCGCGCTCACCTTACATGATCTCTTTCAGCCCGCACAGGACCCGAGGAGAGCGTCGCTTATGGGAGTGAGCGTCCTGTGCATGGACCGTCTCACCCGCCTGTCGCCACGATGGGGGCATGCTGATTCTCGCCCTGCTCACGCTCGTCCTGCACGGGCTGCTCGCCGGCCTCTTCTACGCCTTCTCGATGTCCGTCATGCCCGGTCTGAACGCGATCGAGCCCGCGCAGGCCGAGGCGGCGATGCGGAGCGTCAACCGCAAGATCCTCAACCCGTGGCTGTTCCTGGTGTTCCTGGGCTCGCCGGTGGCCGCGCTCGTGGCCGGGCTGCTCGCGGGCGGCGCGTCGGCCGGGTGGTTCCTCGGGGCGGCCGGGGTCGGCTTCGCCGGCTCGTTCCTCGTCACCGTGGCGGTGAACGTCCCGATGAACAACGCGCTCGACGCGGGCACGATGCGGTGGAAGGACTATGCGCGCAGGTGGACGGCGTGGAACACGGTGCGGGCGGCCAGCTCCACGGTGAGCCTGGCGCTGGTCGGGGCCGCGATTGGCGCGCTGTGACGGGGTAGGGGGCGGACATGCTCGAAAATCTGTGGCAGTACCGTCCTGAGCTGGGGCTACGCGAGTCGCTCGACCTCGTCGGCTTCGAGGTGGACGCGACCGACGGCAAGATCGGCACGGTGGACGAGGCGAACAACGCGGTCGGAGAGAGCTACGTGGTCGTGCACACCGGCCCGTGGATCTTCGGCAAGAAGGTGCTCATCCCCGCGGGGGCGGTGGAGCACATCGACGAGGACGCCCGCACGATCCATGTCGGGCGGACCAAGGAAGAGATCAAGAAGGCCCCGGAGTTCGACGAGAAGACCTACCGGGACACCCGCTACCACGACGAGGTCGGCGGCTACTACGCCGGCTTCCCCGATTCGAGGTGACATGCCGGGACGCAGGCGGGGCGAGCCCTCCGTCGCGGCCTCCGGGCAGTGGCGCGACGACGACGGCGTGCGCATGCCCGCGGGCGAGGCGCACGCCTGGCAGCCCGGCACGAACCAGACCCTGTGCGGCCTGCAGCTGAGCCGGGCCCGGCTGCTGCGCTTCCACCACGTCCGCTGGCCCGAGGTCTTCCCGGAGTCCGGCGGCGCGGCCGAGGAGATCAGCGAAGTGTGCCGCAAGTGCGTGGCGGCGTCGGGGCGGCGCTCGCACCGCGGATGGAGCGGATCATGGACGCGGACCTCGCCGCGCCCATGATCCGGGTTCTCAGAGGGGCAGCAGGGGCACCGGTTCTCAGAAGGTCAGCAGGGGCACCGGCGACGGCCGCTCGCAGGTGCTGGCCACCGTGACCGCGGCCCCCGAACCGGCCGAGGCCAGCAGCGACTCCATGACGTCGAGGACGTGGAAGGCCAGCGTCCCGCTCGCCCGCGGCTCCTCGCCCGCCGGGGTGGCGGCGAGGTCGGCCAGCCCGACGCCGCGGCCCGCCGCCACATAACCGGCCGAGTCCGGCAGATCGTGCCAACCCCCCTCGCCCACGGCGGAGAGCTGGACGACGCCGTCGAAGTGGTTCGGGTCCGGGACGACCAGCGAGCCGCGCTCGCCGTGCACCTCGATGTTCGGCGCCTTGCTGGCCGGCGCGTCGAAGCTCATCACGAGCGTGGACAGCGCGCCCGACTCGTGCACCAGCACGCCGGTGACGTGCGTGTCCACGGACACCGGGATCTCCTCGCCGCGCCGCGGTCCTGAGCCGATCGTGCGCTTGCCGCGCAGGCGGGAGGCCGCCCCGATCACGGAGGTGACCGGGCCGAGGAGCGTCACCAGGCTGGTGACGTAGTACGGCCCCATGTCGAGGAGGGGGCCGCCGCCGGGGACGTAGTAGAAGTCGGGGTTGGGGTGCCAGCGCTCGTGGCCGGCAGTGACCATCGTGGCGGTGGCGGCGACCGGGCGGCCGATGAGGCCGTCGTCCACGGCCTTGCGGGCGGTCTGCGTGCCGGTGCCGAGCACGGTGTCGGGCGCGCAGCCGACCCGTACGCCGGCCGCCTCTGCCGCCTGCAGCACCCTCGCCGCGTCGGCGGAGTTGGCCGCCAACGGCTTCTCGCCGTAGACGTCCTTGCCGGCCGCGATCGCCTGGAGCGCGACCTCGGCGTGGGCGGCCGGGATCGTGAGGTTGAGCACCACGTCCACGCCGGGGTCGGCCAGCAGGTCCGCGACGGACAGGACGGGGGTGCCGGGCCAGGCGGCTACCGCCTCCGCGGCCCGGCCGGGGTCGAGGTCGGCGACGGCCGCGAGGCGGAGCCCCGGCAGGCGGTCGATGGTGCTGAGATATTGGGCCGAGATCGCGCCGCAGCCCACGACGCCGACGTTCAGCGGCTGGCCCACAACATGCCCCTCTCGATGATCGTGCGTACGGTGTCGTGCTGGAGGACGTCCAGGCTGTGGCCGGGGGTGGTGACGAAGATGCGGCCCTCGCCCCATTGGCGGGTCCAGAGCGCGGGCGAGGTCACCTCGCGGTGCCACGGGTCCCAGGAGCGGACCTTCTGGGTGGTCGTGGCGAGCACGTCGATGTAGTCGTCGGTGAGCACCCAGTACTGCTCGGTGACGAGGTCGAAGTCGGTGAGGCCCGCCGTGATGGGGTGCTCGGCGGCCTCGGGCAGCAGGTTCACCGTGTAGGGGACGAAGTTGTCGGCCTGCGTGCCCTCCCGCTCGTCGGGGTGCTTGCCGGGGTGGCAGGCGAACTGGCCGCCGATGAGGTGCAGGTAGTCGGAGGAGTTGCGGTAGGAGTCGGCGATGCCGCCGTGCCATCCCGCCATGCCGGTGCCG
Organism: Nonomuraea sp. B208; assembly: GCF_057536035.1. Lineage (NCBI taxonomy): Bacteria > Bacillati > Actinomycetota > Actinomycetes > Streptosporangiales > Streptosporangiaceae > Nonomuraea > Nonomuraea sp. B208. Next base: position 920,879 of record NZ_BAAJOU010000021.1, on the reverse strand, counting down.
GCGCGGATGGCGGCCTCCAGGCCCTTCAGCTCGTCGGGCTGGATGGTTCCCATCGTGTAGCACTGCACGATGAGGTCGACGCCGGACATGTACGACGCGTCCGCGTACGGCGCGGGCGAGTCCGCCCTCCGCACCTCGAACCCGTTCTTCTCCAGGAAGGGGATGAAGAGCTCCGTGGCCTCCACGGGGGCGTGCCCTTCCCAGCCGCCCCGGACCACGAGAGCCCTGCGGCCCTGGTCACTTGCCATGCTTTCGCCTATCGCCGAATGGGTCGAACGATCCGATCGTCGCATCCCGGCATAAGCAACACGGAAGTGGGCAGCGCTTTCCGGGCAGGACCCCACGGCGCGGCACGAGGGGCGGCAGCTTACGGATGCCTTAGTCGGGCGGGGTTCTCATGAGTTGAATGTCGGCGAATGACACGAAAGGTAACGCCTATGCAGGCCCATCAACCTCGCGACAGCCGGATCCGGCGACCGGTGTTCGTCGCCGCCACCGCCGTGTTAATGGCGGCGGGCGGAGCCGGCGTGGCCACGGCGGCGGCGGGCGCCACGCCTGCCGAACCGTCGCCCACCGCGACCCCGACCGAGACCCTGACCCCGACCCCCACGGAGACGGTCACCGTCACCGACGCCCCCACCGAGACCCCCACCGATGCCCCTGTTCCCGAACTCGCGCCGCTCAGCCCCTGGGGCTTCGTCGGAGCGATGCACGGCGAGTTCGCGGTGCCCACGAAGGACGGCTGCGGCTCGGTGACGCTCTCCGCCCAGACGGGCCGGGCGACCGCCGTCGCCGAGGACTCCATCACGGTACGCAGCCAGGACGGCTTCGAGCGGACGTACACGATCGGCGAGGACACCCGGACGATCGCGGGCCGCCGCGGGAACAGCGCGGTCAAGCAGGACGACTGGGTGTCGGTCACCGCGCTCTCCCCGGCCGCCACGACCCCGGCCACCCCCACTCCGGCGGCCCCCACGACCCCGGCGGCCCCCACTACCCCGGCGACTCCCACGACCCCTGAGACCCCCGCGACCCCTGCGGCCCCTGCGGCCCCCGCGGACGGCACGGACGGCGGCGCCGCTCAGGAGGCCACGGACGGCGGCACCGCCCTCTACGTCTACGACCTGTCGCGGCCGGTCAAGCGCTCGTGGAAGGGCTGGGGCCAGCTCCGGCAGTGGTGGGCCCCGGCGCCGTCGTGGCGTAAGCCCGCCGAGTGCCCCACGCCGGCCCCCACCCCGACCGTCACTCTGCCCGAGAACCCGACCGAGACCCCGACGGCGACCCCGACCGAGACGCCGACCGAGACGCCGACCGAGACTCCGACGGAGACACCCACCGACACCCCCACCGACACCCCGACCGACACCCCCACGGAAACGCCGACGCCGGCTTCCTGACCCGCCGCGCGTCCGTTCCCGGGCAGCACCCCCGCGTCCCTGGTCACCGCCCGGGACGTCACCCCCCTCCTCCCTCTCTGGCGACTCCGGCCACAAGTCAGGCATTGACGAAAAATCCTTACATGGTACTCATAGATCGAGTCGGAAAGCTTCAATCCCTCGATCCGTCGAGACCCCCCGGAGCTCACCCGAAGGGAGACGCGCATGGCGCGTACCACGTCCGGCCCGCCCGCCGACTTACTCGGCCCCGTCCAAGGAGAGGTCTCCTGGTTCTGCTGCGGCAATTCCTGGGGACCGTGCAGCAGCACCGGCAAGGGAGCCTGCGGAACCTGCAACTCCGGCAGCCTCCAGCACGCCTGGCCCAACACCTCCGACGCCTGCTGGGCCATCACCCGCCCCGACTCCTGCGGAGTCAGCCTGTCCCGCCGCACCTGCGGCTACCGGCACCGCACCACCGCCCTCTGCACCGGTACGAGCGTCGTCACCTCCATCGCCGACTGCGGCCCGCAGACCGACCTGTTCTGCGGCGAGCGGAGCTGCTGCGGCGCGACCTGCGCGAGCAACCGGCTGATCGACCTCACCCCGGCCGCCTTCAGCGCGATCGCCAGCCTGTCCGCGGGCCTGCGCCCGGCCGAGATCTCGACGGCGTGAGGGGGACGGACATGCGCAGCAGACGGGATGTGCTCAAGTCCGCCGTGCTCGGCGGCGGCGCCGGCGTCGTGGCCGCGACCGCGCTCGGCTCGCTCGGCCCCGAGGCCGCCTTCGCCACCACCGCCGCCCCCGGCGTGGAGCCCGGCGCTCTCGACCCGAACTTCGCCGAGGGCAGGATCCGCTCGATCAAGGACAACACGCTCCTCGTCCTCGGCTCGAACATGGTCTTCCACACCATCCGCGTCGTGGACGGCACCAGCCTGTGGAAGCTCGGACCGGTCGGCTTCGACCAGGCCAGGCCGGGCGACGGCCTGTACGCGCGCGGCGTCCGCATGCCCGACGGGATGCTGGCCGCCGAGGCGGTGTGGCTCAACATCGTCAACATCAAGGGCCACATCACCGACATCAAGGACCAGACCCTCCGCCTGGACCACAACGGGCACGAGGTGCTGTGCCACGTCGTGCCCGGCAAGTCGGTCGCCATCCACTCCGAGTCGCCGCCCACGGCGGACCTGTCCCTGCTGAAGGTCGCCCAGCACGTACAGATCCTGGGCGCCTGGCGGCCGGACACCAACGAGGTCGACATCGCCACCGTGTTCTCCCCCCACTAGGAGAAGCATGATGAACGGGATCGCCGCGTCGCAGCCGTACGTGATCGCCCTCTTCCTCCTCTGGGCCGGGCTGATGAAGCTGTTCGGCAGGCGGATGCGGGCCCAGGCCGGGCGGAGCGCCCTGGCCGGGCTCGTCGGCGCGGCGCGCGCGGTCCCTGCGCTCCGCCTCGTCGGGCTGGCCGAGCTCGCCGTGGCCGCCGCACTGCTCGTCCCGCCACTCCACCCCCTGGACGGCGCGGCCGCCGCGCTGCTGGCGGCGGGCTTCCTCGGCTACCTCGGCTACGCCCGCGTGGCCGCGCCGGCCGCGTCCTGCGGCTGCCTGGGCGACCACGCCAAGCCCGTGGACGTACGGTCCTTCGCCCGCGCCGGGCTGCTGCTCGCCGCCGGGCTCCTGGCGATGACCGCGCCGGCCGCGCAGCCGCCGCTGGCGCCCCTGGCCGTGCTGGAGGTCGTGGTGCTGCTCGCCCTCTCCTCCGAGCTGGACCGGCACTGGCTCGTCCCGCTGCGCCGCCTCCGGGTCCGCCTCCGCCCGCCGCTCGCCGCCCCGGCCCCCTCCGGGGACGTGCCCCTGGAGACCTCGCTGCACCTGTTGCGCCGCAGCCCCGCGTACTGCTCGGCGTCGGCGCGGCTCACCTCCGACGTACGCGAGACCTGGGACGAGGACGGGACCAGGTTCGTGGTCTACGGGGCGGGCCCGAGCACGGCGGTCTTCGCGGTGCCGCTGTCCGGCGACGACCCGCGCGCCGTCCGGGTCGCCCTGGTCGACGAGGCGGCGCTCGCCCAGTGAAAGGATCGGGTCACGTACGATCCGAAAGGCACCTGCACATGGCTCCGAACATCGCCACCGCGCGCCGGGTCGACCGGCCCGAGCTCCTCGACTTCCTCCGCACCCGGCATCACGGCCTGCTCTCGACCGTCCGCGCCGACGGCCGCCCGCAGCTCTCGCCGGTCACCTGCGGCGTGGACGCCGACGGGCGGATCGTGGTGTCCACCTATCCCGAGCGCGCCAAGACCCGCAACGCCAAGCGGGACGAGCGCGTGTCCATCTGCGTGCTGTCCGACGACTGGAACGGCCCCTGGGTGCAGGTGGACGGCCGCGCCGAGGTGCTCGACATGCCCGAGGCGCTGGACGGGCTGGTCGAGTACTACCGGTGCATCGCCGGCGAGCACCCCGACTGGGACGAGTACCGCGAGGCGATGCGCCGCCAGGACAAGTCGCTGATCCGCCTCCACATCGACCGCTGGGGGCCGATCGCCACCGGCGGTTTCCCCGCCCGGCTCGCTCCTTGAGCGGACCACTGGTCTTCAAGCCGATCGCAAGTACCAGGGCCTATCTGTAGTGGGGTGAAGTTCTTTGCCCGATCACGGAGACCCCTCATGCGTCGTCTGCTCGTCCTGTTCGCCGCCGCCGTCCTGCCCCTGGCCGGGGCCGCCACGCCCGCCTCGGCCACGCCGGCCGTCTGGAAGTGGGGGCCCGTCTACTCCGCCGACGGCATGGCCGGCTCGTGGGGGAAGGTCTACCTCCACCAGTTCGGCTACCTCGTGGAGGGCAAGCTGGAGGACACGCGCGGCAAGGGCTGCGCGTGGGCGGTGCTGAAGGCGCAGGACGCGCGCAACGGCCGCTGGAAGTCGTACGGCTTCTACAACTGCCGGCCGGGCGTGGGCTCGTTCAAGAAGGACTACCGCAACGTGCTGCAGATCCGCATGCAGGTCTGCCGCGGCACCGCCTCCCGTCCCACGGGCGAGTGCTCCAAGTGGAAGCCCGTGCTCAAGCAGGGCTGACCTCCGCTTCAGAGCACGTAGACCGCCAGCAGGGCGAGACCTGCGGCGAGCGCCGTGAAGGCGAGCGTGCGCGGCTGCCTGGCGGCCTCGCGGCGCGAGGACACCACCAGCGTCACGAGCACCGCCAGGGCCGCCGCCAGGTGCAGGCCGTACCAGACGGGGATGGGCAGTTGCACCAGGACGAGCGCGTCGGCGGCCCCGTATCCTGCCACCCCGGCGACCGCGATCAGGCCGAGCACCGCCAGGGCGTACCTGACGCGGCCGAGCAGCGCCCAGAGCACGGCGCCCACCGCGAGCACCATCATCACCCTGGTGTGGAACTGCCGCGCGAACAGCGCGCGGGGCTCCTCGAAGCTCATCGTCAGGATCGACTCGTACGCGGCCGTCATCATCGTTCCGCGCAGCGGCTCGTACGCGCCCGCGTACGGCACCAGCTGCCCGCTCGGCGTGTAGAAGTGCGCGAGGTAGGCGCCGGTCAGCAGGAGGAAGGCGAAGCCGTAGAGGAGCGTCTCCCCTACCAGTTGCCGAGCTCGGTCCATTCCCGGAATTTGATCATATTCAGGGCAGCTCGGCGATTCAGGGCAGCTCGGCGGTTCAGGGCAGCAGGGCGATTCAGGGCAGCTCGGCGATGGCGGCGCGGCCCCAGAAGCCGCCGTCCGCCGACAGCGTGCCGGCCGCCCAGGTCGCGCCCGAGCGGGCCGCCCCCTCGACCTTGAAGAACTGCGAACGCTTCAGCCCGGGGATCGCCGGCAGGCGCGGCAGCGGGACCGCGGACCCGCCGGGCGCCGCCACCCGCCAGGTTTCGCGCAGGCGCGGGCTGCCGGTCACGACGAGGACCCCGCCGGAGGGACCGGCGGCCAGGCGTGGGCAGCAGTAGTGGCTGTCGCCGGGGGCGTTCTGCCTGCTCCAGCTCCGGCCGTCCCAGTGCAGGAGGATCGGCGGCGGATCGGCCGGCTCGTCCTCCACCTCGCCGTGGTTGAAGGTGTGCACCCCGATCGCCCACACGTCGTCCTCGCCCAGCACGAGCACGCCGTCCAGCGTGGCGCTGCCCTCGGGCGGCTTGGGCCGGGCGAAGGCGTACGTCGGGGTGGGCACCAGCCGCCAGGAGCGCCCGTCCCAGCGCATGGCCGCGGGCTGGTCCATCTCGCTCTCGGTGACGCCCGGCCCGGAGGAGCGGAAGCCGACGGCCCACAGCCCGGTGGAGCCGGAGCCTGCCAGGGCCGACGCGTACGCGGGGAGCGGCACCTTCGTCCAGGACCGGCCGTCCCAGTGGGCGGCCTCCCGGCGGTCGGAGCCGTAGACGGCCCAGGCGTCGGCGGGCCCGAGCACCGCGAAGCCGGCGACGTACGGGGAGTCGATGCGCCCGGGGACCCGATGCCAGGCGGAGCCGTCCCAGCGTACGGCCGTCAGCGCCTGGACCTGGTCGTCGGCCCCGAGCTCGGGGAGCAGCAGCCAGACGTCGTCCGGACCGGAGGCGGCGATCCGGACGTCCGCGCCCTCGGGCACCGCGGCCGCCCCGGGCGGCGGATCGGCCTTGCGCCAGGCGGTGCCGTCGTGGTGGAGCAGCAGGAGCCGGTCACCCTCGGAGCCGGCGGCCCACGCCTCCCGAGGGCCGGCGGCGGTGATGCCGGTGAGGCGGGAGCCGGGCTGGTCGCTGACGTACGCGTAACGCCAGCCGCCGGGGGAGGCGGCCGGGGTGACCACCGGGCCCGGCGTCGGAGCCCCTTCGGACGGGGCCGTACGCGTGGGCGTGACCGTCTCCGTGGGCAGGGGTGTCGGCGCGGGCGACGGAGAACCACTCGCCCCCTGCCCCGCCGCGCACCCCACCGCCACCAGCAAGCTCGCCGCGACCAGCAGCGACGCTACGGCCCTCATCAGGCGAGAAGGCGGGCGGCGATCTGGATCCAGTCTTCGTCCTCCTCGGGCGTCTCGCGCGCCGTGACCCGGTCGGCCGCCTCCGCGAACGCCTGCAACCCGCGCAGCAGCGCGATCCGCCCGGCGGGCGGCATCTCGCTGAGCACCCGGGCGAGGTCGTCCCGCCGCAGTTGCTGCAGCTCCTCGATGAGGGCGCGGCCGGAGGGGGTGAGGGAGAGCGTCAGCTCGCGCCGGTCCTCCTCGTCGTGGGAGCGCCGGACGAGCCCGGCCGCCTCCAGCCGGTCGCAGAGGCGGCTCGCGGACGAGGGCACCGCCCCGAGCGCCGTGGCCAGGCGGCCCAGGTTGATCGTCTCGTGCTTCTCGATGGTCAGCATGGCCTGGAGCTGGATGGAGGACACCTTCGTGACGAACGCCTGACGTGAGCGGCCCCAGACCGCGACCAGGGCCGCCGCCTCCCTCTCGATGAGGGCCCATTCGGTCGGTGGCAGGTGGCCGACGAAGGAGTCGAACGCTTCAACGGGTGGAACAGGCTCGTCAATCACACGCTATCCACTCAGTGAGGTGATGCCGGTCATGGTCGTTCTCGCCCGGGATGCGGCCCGGATGGCTTCGACCCCGGCTTGGGGTCCGGTGTCCAGTCGAGACATACCACGACCGCATCATCCAGCACTTCCATGCCCCGCCGGAAGTCCAGCAGTCCCCTGATCATCGTGCGGACCGCCTCATCGGCCGGCTGCATGCGCGTGGACTTGATCAGAGACTCCAGGGACGAGCCGCCGAACTCCGTACCGCCCTGCGAGCGCGAGGAGTAGACGCCGTCGCTGGCCACGATCAGCCGGTCGCCGGGCTCCAGCCGCAGGTGCTGCTCGGTGTAGGCGGTGTTGCCGAACATGCCGAGCGGGAGCTGCTGCTCCAGCTCGATGTGGCGGACCTGGCCGCCGCGCATGAGCAGCAGCCGCGGCGAGCCGGCGTCCACCAGCGCCGCCTCACCGGTCTCGGCGTCGAACCTCATCAGCAGGGTGGAGACGTGGAGACTGCCGCCGTACTGGCTGTAGATGGCCTCGTCGGCGAGGCCCGCCTGCTCCTCCAGGCCCGCGCCCGAGCGGCGGGCGTTGCGCAGCGCGGTGATGGTGAGCGTGGTGAGCATCGCGGCCTCGACCCCGGCGCCCATACCGTCGGTGACCGACAGGATGAGGCCGCGCGGGCCGCAGGCCCAGTCGAAGTTGTCGCCGTAGACGGCGTACGCGGGTTCGAGCTGGCCGGCCAGGCGGTAGCCGTCGCCCTGGTGGCCGCAGCCGGGCAGCAGCGCCCACTGCATCTCGGCGGCGAGGGTGAGGCGGGCGGCGCGGCGTACGCGGTGGTAACGGTCGGTGATGCGGTAGGCGTCACACAGGATGTGGCCGAGCGCGGTGGCGATCTCCTGGAGGTCCTCGACGGCCTCCGTGCCGGGCGGCGTGCCGAAGCTCAGGCTGAGGACGCCGACGCGCTCGCCGCACGCGCTGACGGGCAGGTGCAGCAGGGTGCCTTCGCGCTGCGGCGTCTGCGAGGCGAACGTGCGGCCGGCGGGCGTGCCGTCGATGGCCAGACCACGTGCGCCGGGTGCGTACTCTTCGAGAACGGGACGGAGCGTGACCAACGCCGGGTCGGCGAGGAGCACCTCGACGCGCTCGACGGCGAAGTGCAGAGTCACCGCGTCGCGCAGCGCCTCGGCCACGGCATAGGGCGGAGCGGCCTGCATGGCCTGTCGCACCGCGTGAACGCCCTCGGAAATGCTGCCCAACGCATGTCCTCTTCTCCAGGCGCGTTCCGCGCGCCACCGATAAATTTGCACGATAGCAAATAACTCTGAGGTTACGTTCATCCAGGCCCGAACCTGCGACCGGAGTGACGATCCTATATATTTGCCACGCGACAACTAACCGGACGGTCACGGGAAGGATCCGGGTTGGGTGACAGTGAGCCCGCGGAGCCCGCGGCGACCCGCTCGCTGCCCATCCGCACCGAACGTGACCTGCTCACCGCCCGGCACGCGGTACGCGCCGCGTCCCTGGAGGCCGGGTTCGGGCTCATCGCGCAGACCAAGCTCATCACGGCGGCCAGCGAACTGGTACGCAACTGCTACGTCCACGGCGGCGGGGGCAGCCTGCTGATCGAGCACCTGCAGCCGCCGCCCCGGGCCGGGCTCCGGCTGACGATCTCCGACGAGGGCCCCGGCATCCCCGACCCGGACGTCGCGCTGGTCGACGGCTACTCCACGGGCCACGGGCTCGGCCTTGGGCTGGGCGGGGCGAAGCGGCTGGTGGACGAGTTCCGCCTGGCGAGCGCGCCGGGCCGCGGAACGACGGTCGTGATCACCCGCTGGACGTGAAAGATCCTCACTCCATAGCGGATCTGCTCACCTTCGTACGCGGGCCGCGCGCGTCCTCGCCGCCGCGGTGCATGATCCGTCCATGGTGTACGAGGCGGCAGCGGTGTATGAGGTGGCGGCCGTGTACGAGGCGGCGGCGGTGTACGAGGTGGCAGCCGGGCCGGGCCTGCCACGGACGGCGCGGCGGTTCGACCTGGTGTTCGCGGGCCTGTTCCCCTGGCTCACACCGCTCGACGACGAACGCCCTGCGCTGCCTCCGCACACGCTCGCGCCCCTCCCCGAACTCGCCGCCCAGGCCGAGGACTCCCTGCTGGTACGCCGCGCCTCCCCTGAACACAAGTCCGCCGCCCGGGCACGGCTCGCGGCCGACGCGACCGCCGAGCAGGCCCAGCTGGAGGTGTGGGCCCGGCTGCTCGCCGGCTCGCTGCGGGATCGGGTGGAGGCCGAGCAGAAGGACGGCCGCTACTACTCCCTCCAGTCACCCCTGGAGGCGATCCTCCCCCTGACCGCCCACCTCATGGGGGTCCATCTGGCCGAACGCCCGTTCCCCATGCTGCTCCCCGCCCTGCCCATCGCCGCCGCCACCCACGACCTCACGGGACCACACGACCCGTCCGGTGCGTTGTTCGCCGGCGTACGAATTGCGATGAACACCTGGGCGGCCGCCGGAGTCACCGCCCCCGCAGCTCCCGGAGCTGGGGCCGGGACCGAGACCGACGCTATGCCCGGGACCGGGACCGGGACCGGGACCGACGCCGGGACCTGGGCCGGAGCCGACGCTATATCCGGGACCAGGACCGACGCCGGGATCGGCGATCTGGTGACCCTCTTCTGGCGCCACGACGACGCCTCGCCCGACCGCGCCAAAGCCGCCGCCCATTTCCTACGCCAGATCCCCCGCCACGCCCTCGACGTGATCATGACCAGCCCACCCGTCCAGCTCACCCCACTCGGCGCGTACGGCGTCCGCAGGCTCCTGCTAGCCCACCGCTGGACGATCAGCCCGACCACTCCCGCCCCCTGACCGTGGCGCTCCAACCAAGCCCTGACCGTGCTCCGACCAGCCCCTGACCGCCGCACTCCGACCGGACCCTAGCTGCGCTCGACCGGGGCCGGCCCTCCCCCAGCCCGCCCCAGCCCGCCGCGAGAGCGGCCACTCCCGGCACCACCGGAGCGACCGCCCTCCCACCGTCCGGAACGTCAGCCTCGCGGCGCAGACACTGACCGCTGATCGGCCACCACGACGTCATCGAGGTGGAGCACGTCACCAGCACCGCCGACGGCGCTCCTCACCTCCAGCGAGACCGAGGCAGTCCCCGCAGGCGCGGTGAGCTGCCCCGTGAACTCCTGCCAGTCCGCGCTCAGACCACCGAGCGGAACCTGATCGGTCCGCAGAAGCTGCTGATCGGCATCGCGCCACAGCACGCCGAGCGTCGCCGTGGAAATCCCGGAAGTGCCCTGCCTCGCCCACACGCTGACCTGCTTGACGCCCGGCGTGGCGGTGAACCCGGGCCAGTTCGCGAGCTGCACCCCCCATCCACCGCCCTCAGTGACGTCGATCCGCAGCCCGTAGGCACCGCCGTGAGCCGCGCCGGCGGCTCTCTGCACGGAGCTTCCGTACCAGGCGGCCCACTGCCCGACCGACCCTTCGAGCGTCGCGGTGTCGGCGTCGAGGGCGTTGGACGAGGCGGGCGGCTCGGTCACGCCGTTGAGCGTGCTGCCCGCCTCCTGGTTGTAGGGGGCGGACCGCCAGGCGTTCCAGGAGATCGCCTCGCCCCACCCCTTAACGAACTTCCAGTCACCGACATACGTGTTGTCGTGGAAGCTGTTGCCGCCGGTGAGCATGACGTTCTGCTGGATCTCCGCGACCGTGTACGGCATCCACGGCAGATTGTCGTCCCCCTGGGCGTACAGGGCCTGCACGCCGCAGTAAGTCCCGGCGCAGGGCACGTTCGCCTTCTCGAACCGGAACTCGTTGCCGAACACCTTGACGTTGCGCGAGTGCCAGCGGCAGTCAGTGCGGTAAGGCTCGTTCTTGATGGACGTGTAGCAGGGATGGGTGGCGTTGATGGGGTCGAGGTAGTCGTCGTCGTGCGGCTTCGGGATCACCGTGGGGCTGACGAACGGCGTGCAGTACGACTTGCTGGTGTTGCCGTTCGAGTTGCAGAACCGATTGGCGTTCTCGAAGACCGTGATGCCGGAGAAGTTGTCCTCGAAGTAGTTGTCGTTGATGGTGAGGTCCGGGCTGCCGCTCGTGCCGTGGGCGAGCCGCGCGTCGCCGCCCGACTCCGAGATGTAGATCGCCGGCGCCGGTGAGCCCAGGTTCTCGTTGCCGCTCACCCAGCCGTTCCGCCTGAAGGTGTTGCGGGTGATGGTGGCGTTGTAGCTAATCTCGTACCAGAGGCCGATGCTCTCGTTGTGCTCGATCCAGTTGCGGTCGAAGAGGAAGTCGACGTTGTTGGTGTCGGCCCAGAGTCCGATGCTCAGGTTGTCGTGTACGTAGTTCTCCGTGACCTTGGCGCCCTTGACGTCCCAGAACTTCGCGCCGCCGGTGCAGCCGCACCCTTCGATCTCGGCCTCCCAGTCGTCCTGGTTGTTGCCGGCGATCTCGTTGTTGTGCACGACAAGGTCCTTGATCGCCCAGTCGCCCTCGACCTGCTTCCTGTACGCGCTGAGGCCGTACTGGCCGTTGTCCTTCAGGCAGCTGTGGCGGATCGTGTTGGCGTTCCCCAGGAACACCGCCGCGCCGTCGTTGTGGTGCGCGTAGAGATACTCCATCACCCAGCCGCTGCCGGCGTCGTGGTTGATGACGCCTTCGTCGTTGTTGTCCTTGCCGCGGCCGAAGTTGCGGATCTCCAGGTAGGCGATCCGCACGTTGGAGGCGTCGCCGGAGAAGGCGTACCGATTGGTGTTCAGCCCGTCCAGGACGGCGCCCGGAGCCCCGATGTAGACGCTGTCGCTGCCAGGGAAGATCTGGCTGTACTCGCCCTCACCGAGATCATGGATGCCCGGGGCGAACCAGTAGGTCTTTCCGATCTGGCCGAAGTCGAAGCCCTTGTTGTTGCCCGCCGGAACCACGATGGCGTCCGACGGCGCACTGGACGGCCCGCCCCGCCAGGGGGCGTTGTCGCAGACTCGCAGGCTGTCCGGCAGCTCGGCGTACCAGCCACCGGCCGCCTGCCCCGCCGCCGCCGCCGGGGCTGCGGCGCTGGCGGCCTGCCCGACGAAGAGGTTGGCGATGGCGACCACGGCCGTTAAGACGCCAATGACAACAGAATGTCGCATGATTTGACCTGTTCTGTCGGTGATGGTGCCTGCGAAGAGTAGCGCCCAAGATCGCCACCAGGCGGGCAATCCGCATCAGCCGCCCAGCCGACGACGGCACAGCCGCCCGGCCGGCGACGGCGACAGCCGCCCGCGCCGCGCCGGCCCGCTCACCCCTGCCCGACCGCGACGAACCCCGTACCCGCCCGATAGTTGGGCGACTGATGCCGGAAGTACGTGTTGTAGACCTCGCAGTAACGCCCACCCTTCGCCAGCAGCGTCGCGTGGTCCCCCTCCTCCACGATCCGCCCGTGATCGAGCACGATGATCCGATCGACGTGCTCGATCGTGGACAGCCGGTGCGCGATCACGATCGACGTACGCCCCGCCAGCACCGCGTCAAGCCCTTCCTGGATCTGCGCCTCGGTCAATGGATCGACGCTCGCGGTGGCCTCGTCGAGCACCACGATCGCCGGGTCCTGGATGAGCAGCCGGGCCAGCGCGACGAGCTGCCGCTGCCCCATGGACAACGCCCGGCCGTGCTCACCGACGTCCGTGAGCAGGCCGTTGGGCAGGGCCTCGATCCAGTCGCCGCCGCCCACGGCCGCCGCCGCCCGGTGCACCTCCTCGTCACTCGCCTCGGGCCGCGGATAGCGGATGTTGTCGGCCACCGTCCCGCTGAACAGGAACGGCGCCTGCGGCACCGCGCCGATCTGCCGCCGGTACGCGCCCAGCTCCAAGCTGCGGATGTCCTGCCCGTCGATGAGCAGGCTGCCTTCCTGGAACTCGTAGAAGCGGGTGATCAGCTTGCTGAGCGTGGACTTCCCCGCACCCGTATGCCCCACCAGCGCGACCGTCTCCCCCGCCGCGATGGTGAGATCGAAGTCCCGCAGTACAGGACTGGCCGGGTCGTAACCGAAGGTGACGCCACGGAACTCGATGCGGCCCGCCGGCTTCCCGACCGGCCGCGCGTCGGTCTGCACCACGCGGGGCGGGGCGTCGATCAGCGCGAAGACCCGTTCGGACGCCGACAGCCCCTGCTGGAACTGCGACCAGAACGCCGCGATCGACGTCAGCGGGAACCAGAACAGCGCCACGCTCTGCAGGAACAGGTACCACTCGCCCGCCGTGAGCCCACCCGCCACCACCCGCGCCCCGCCGAGCTGCACGAGCGCGACCGTGGCCAGCCCCGCCACCGTGAACAGCACGGGGAAGATGGTGGAGAAGACGAACCCCTGCCGCAGCGTCACCTGATAGCTCTGCTGGTTGATCGGCCGGAACTCGTCGTAGACCTGCCGCTCCTGCCGGAAGTTCTTGGCGACGGCGATGCCGCCCATGGTCTCCTGCAGGTTGGCGTTGACCCGGCTCAGCGAGCGCTGCGCCCGCCGCGTGCTGATCCTCGCCACCCGCCGGAACAGCAGCGCCAGCCCGACCACGATCGGCACCACCAGCAGCGTCATCAGCGCGAGCTGCGCGCTGCGCACGAACAGCAGCACCGTCACGAAGCCGACCATCAGCACCTGGCTGATGAGGTCCATCGTCAAAGTGGAGACGGTCGCGAAGTCGTCGGTGTCGGAGGTGACCCGGCTGACGATCCGCCCGGACGGCGTCTCGTCGTAGAACGACAGATCACGCGCCAGCACCGCGTCAAAGGCGTCCTCTCGCAGCTGCAGCACGACATCGCCGGTGACCTGCGCGCTGTGCTTCTGCCGGAGGTAGTTGAACACCCACGACAACACGCCGGTCCCCAGGATGGCCGCCACGAGCGCCGGCCCGGCCGCGCCGATCGTGCCGTCAGCGATGGCGTCCACGGCGAGGCTGCCGATAGCGGGCACCGCCGCCTGACTCGCCGACAGCAGCACGATCATGGCGGCGACCAGCAGCATCGGGCCCAGCTTGGGCCGGAAGTAGGACAGGATGCGCCGCAGCAGGTCACGATCGTTGTAGGTGCGGTCGTAGTCCTCGGCATCGAGTCCATCCATGATGAACCCCATCAGCGCACCCCTCCCTGCTCCCCTGCCAAAACCCGACCACCCGCACCCGGAACGCCGCCGCCCTGAACGCCGCCACCGTCACCCGGAACGCCGCCACCCGGAACGTCGATCTCGTCATAGTGAGCAAACACCCGCCGATAAAGCCGACTCCGCGCAATCAACTCATCATGCGTACCGAAGTCGACAACCTCCCCGCGCCGCAGCAACAACACCTTGTCCGCCCACCGAATCTGCGAGAGCCGATGCGTGATCAGCAACGTGCTCCGCCCCTCCAGAATGCGCCCGACAGCCTGCTGGATCTTGTCCTCGGTCGCCGAGTCGATGGCGCTGGTGGAATCGTCGAGCACCAGGATCGCCGGGTCGGTGAGCAGCGCCCGCGCGATGGCCAGCCGCTGCCGCTGCCCTCCGGAGAGCGTGACCCCGCGCTCCCCGATCACCGTCTCGTAGCCGTCCTCCAGCTCCCCGATGAACTCGGCGGCCTGCGCGTCCTCGGCCGCCCGCACCACCGCCTCGCGATCGGCCCGCTGCCCCAGACCGAAGGCGATGTTCTCGCTCACCGACCGCGAGAACAGCACGATGTCCTGCTCGATCGTCGAGATCTGCGACCGCAGCGAGTCGAGGTCCCAGTCGCGTACATCAACCCCGTCGACCAGCACGCGCCCGCCGGTGACGTCGTAGATCCGCGGCACCAGCTTGGTGAGCGTGCTCTTGCCCGACCCGGTCTCCCCCACGATCGCGACCGTCTCGCCCGGCTTCACGGTGAACGACACCCCGCGCAGCGCCGGCTCGCCATCTGCGGCATAGCCGAAAGTGACGTTCTCGAAGACGATCTCGCCGCGAATCGGCGCGGCGTGCCCATCCTGCCGCTGCTCGATCTCACTCTCCGCGGTCATGATGTCGAGAATGCGCCGGGACGAGACGATGCCGATCTGGATGAGTGAAAACGTAAAGATCGACATCTGCGTCGGGAACCCGAGCATCCCCATGAGCCCCATGAACGCGACCAGCTCGCCGACGCTGATCGCCCCGATGCCCTGCAGATAGAGCGCATGCCAGAGCGCCCCCGCCATCGCGAACGAGAACAGCAACGTAGGCAGATAACGGGCCTGCACCAGCCCGTTGCGTACGAACGAGTCGCGGTAGCGCCGCGCGCTGGCCCGGAACCGCAGCCGCTCCTGCCCCTCCTGTGCGGTCACCTTGATCACCTCGATGCCGCGCACCGCCTGACTGAGCCCGGCGTTGAGCTCGCCGAACTCCTCCCGCATCCGCGTCGCCACCGGGTTGAGCCTGCGCATGTAGGCCCGGAGCGCGATCACGAACACCACCGCGAACACCCCCGGCACCAGCAGCAGCCGCGGATCGATGGCCGCCATGAAGAACAGCGGGACGATGCCGGTGAGCCCGGAGTCGACGATGAGGTCGGCGCCCGGCGTGATCATGATGGAGAGCTGCCGGATGTCGTTGGCGGCCCGCGCCATGAGATCGCCCACGCGCTGGCGGTTGTGAAAGGTCTGGCTCTTGCCGAGCAGGCTGACATACAGCTCGTCGCGCGCATCGCGCTCCAGCCGCTTGGCCAGCACCTCGCTCGACAGCCGCGCGACCAGGTCGAACACCCCGCGCGCGAGCACCACCACCAGCATCGCGAGCGCGATGAGCCCGAGCGCGTCCAGCGGCCCGCCCCGGTGGCCGAGCACGGCGTCGAAGGCGCTGCCGATGTACTGCGGCACCATGGCGTTGAGCGTGGTCATGACCACGGACCCGCCCAGGAACCCGACCAGATGGTACGGGTGCCGCCGCAGATGCGACCAGAGCCAACGCACGGGCCCACGCCGGTCGTGACGTGGACCCGCCACGGAGAACTCGGAACTGCTGCTCGTCACAGGCGCCGCCCCCGACCACGGATAGCTGACAGACTCGAACTCGCTTTCTACCACCGGCCTCCGACAATTTCCCAGCGGTTTACCGGCCCCGTCACCCACCTGATCACCGCCCCACCCGGCGACCACGACCACAGCCGGCTGCCGGACAACGCCCACTTCGCGCCCAGTGGACAACAGTCCGCAGAATCGCGAGAATCACCCCACTACGCCCCTATCCGCGCCATCAAGCGCACAGCCCGCAGCCACCACCCAAGAAAAGCCGGAACGGAACCTCTTTTAGGCGCGCACGAAATCGCTTTTTCACCCGGCCCCATTATGCATATTCCCGCCCCGTCTTATACCGATTGACTGTGCAGCCGGAAATCGCGCTCTGTATCTCCCGCAACCCGGATACGCTGCGCATGGTCACTCGCCCGTCGACCGCCCACAGGGGACCCAGCATGGCGACACAGGAGCAGATCCATGCCGCCCGGCGGCAAATCGAGCAGTTGCGCGATCAGCACAGCGGCGATATCCGCGGCCTGATCCACCTCATTGACGCCGGCGCGATAAAAGGCCCTGCCGCCGACAGACTCGTACGCGACATCAACGGCTGGGACCAGGCGTACCGCGGCCTGTTCGACCGCGCACTCAACCTGCTGGACACCCTCCACCCGGAGGGCGCGACCTCATGACCCCCGGCCCGACGACACCCCTCGCCATCGACCCGACGCTGATGACCCAGCTCATCTCCCTGATGAAGCGCCTCAGCCAGACCGTCCCCGAGACCGGCGCCCAGGTGGACAAGGCCCTGAGCACGGTCCGGCTGAGCATGCCCGGCCCCGGCGCTGCCCGCGACATCGCCCACCAGATCGGCACAAAGGTCCCCGAACTACAACGCCGCCTCGACCTGATGCTCGCCGCCCAGAAGGTCGCGCTCAGCAGATCCCAAGCCCTGTGGGCCGACGAGTCCCAATGGGTCTCCGACACCCCCGCAGCCGGCGCCGCAACGGCCGACCGCCTGGCCGCCGCCCTCCGCACCGCCATGAAGAAGGGCGCCATCGACGCCAAAACCCTCGCCGACCTCCAGAAACACCAGAACGACCCATACTTCGCCATCGCCTTCGCCACCCAACTATCCCCCAGGGAGCTCAAGCAACTACTCACGTCCCTCTACCGCCGCAACACCACCGTGCTGGGCGCCGACCCGGAAGCGATCGCCGAGCTCGACAAACTGTCCGCCGCCCTGAGCACCACCCTCGCCACCGCCTCACGCGGCGCCGGCTCACTCAAGCTCCCGAAGGGCTACGTCGACCAGCTCCTGGAACACCTCGACACCCCCGAAACCGCCTTCGCACTCAACAAACTCCTGCGCACCGGCCGCTTCGATGACACTTTCCTCCGCGAGCTGGCCATCAAGGTCTACGACTACGAACGCAAACAACCCCCAGGCTCCCTGTACTGGCACAACATGACCCCCGCCACGCAACCCGCCAACGACCTCCCGGCCGCGTACAAGGACCCACTGGCCGCCGTAGCCGCCGCCCTCGCCCACAACCCCCGAGCCGCCCAGGACTTCCTCACCGACCCCCAACGCAAGCCCCTCGACTACCTGATGCGCGAACGCACCTGGTACGAAGCCACCGACACCGACCTCGGCCACGCCCTCGAAGCCGCCACCACCACCTTCCGCGACCATGACCTCCCCCCAGGCGGTTCCCGCGGCTACAAATCAGCCCTGATCGCCTCCTGGACCCTGCACTTCTGGACCAACCCTTCCGTCCAGTCCAACCTCCGCAACACCCGGCAGAGCGTAGGCAACATCCTCAGCTCGTACGTGAGCGACCTGAACCGCGTCCCCGGTCTACGAGTCGCGCAACCACCCGGCGTGATGCCCGCCTCCGATCCCGATCCTCACTTGAAGGGCGTGCAGCCCTACGGCGTCATGCTGGACGGCGACGGAGTCAAGAACGTGATGCAGTGGGCCTTCGACGATCCGATCGCTTTGAAGACGGTGGCCACAGCCCAAGGGCAATACAGCATCAATGTCCTGAACGAACGGGCGGCCCGTGTCGCCGAACAGGTCCGTTCGGACTTCGAGAAATGGCATAAGGCTCACCCCGACGCGACTACTTCCGACATGAATGATCAACGCCAGAGGATTCTGGAGAGTCACATGGCAGGGGCCGGCGGCGCGGAATTCAGCACTGACGTGGAAAGACTCAGCGAGACCCTCTACCTCGTCACCGATGCGGGCAACATCGCCCACATCAACAAAGCCGATGCCCACGACAGCGCGTTCGGCGCTTTCAAGGACGCCGTCACCAGCGTGGCGAACCTGATTCCAGGACCTCAGGGGAAGATCAGCAGCCTGCTCTTCGACAAGGCCAAGTCCGCCGTATTCGGCCAGGTGACCGGGCAACAGGGAGCGCTAGCGCGCAGTCAGGCGGAATCCACGGTCGGTCAGAGCATCGACATGTTCACCGACATCACGGCAGACGTGATGATGCGGCACGGGCTCTTCGGCGACGGTGAAGTCCCGGCCAGAACACACCCCTACTCATCCACCAACTACCCTCGCGGCTCCGAGGGGGACTTCGTGGACGGCAACAAGATCGTGCCATGGAGCAAGATGAACGAGGCACAGCGCGACGCCTACACGACCTGGCTGGGTCTCGGTGACACGGGAGCCGTCTTCCGCGACCCCGTGCAGGCCGTCAGGGACGGCTTCAAGCAAGCTGGCGGCGTCGGCGGGAGTTCAGTTCAATGAGAGCGACCTTTCTCGGGCCTTGCTTGCTCGCGACCATCGCCGTCGTCTCAGCCTGCACCTCCTCTCCACCTCCTGACACCAGCCCACTCGGAGAAGTGACTGCGGGCCCTCAGGAATGCGGCCTCATCTCCAAACAGGCCATCATCCGCGCCACTGGCCTAGAGGAATACGAGGCCTCCGGCAGCGAGCCGGGCAGACCCTTCTCGTACTGCATCGTCACAGATCCACAGGACGACGAGCGAGGCTTCCTGCTGTCCATCAAGCTCGACCATCCTTCAGCTCTGTCCCTTGAAGAGCTGAAGAACA
This sequence comes from Nonomuraea sp. B208, assembly GCF_057536035.1. Classification (NCBI taxonomy): domain Bacteria; kingdom Bacillati; phylum Actinomycetota; class Actinomycetes; order Streptosporangiales; family Streptosporangiaceae; genus Nonomuraea; species Nonomuraea sp. B208. The sequence goes on along the minus strand of NZ_BAAJOU010000021.1, from coordinate 902,002 downwards.
CGATGAAGCACGACCGAGGGGTGGACCTGCCGCCCGATCTCGGTCCTGGCTATACAGCCGAGTTCAAGGGCAAGAACGGACCCAGCACGTACGCCTACGCCTGGACGCCCGACACGCGACGCCTACTGTCCGTCTGGATCACGCCGGGCGCTCCAGCTCGAGACCATCGAGCGGACGCCATCGAGTTCGTCCGCCAACTCAAGCCCATCCTGCTCTCCCCGTCCACCTGACGCCACGAATGGGCGCAACCGGCGGCGGTGACACGATCTCAGGCCATCCGGCACCTCGCCTAGAAGGACCGCTGCGGTCGCGGAGAGTCTGGCCGATGTCTAGGAACGGAGCCACCCGATCATGACTACCTCCGAGGTCGCCTAGCACATCAGCAGCTTCAGTGCCGATGGCGGCGGGAGGCATCCACACCGCGCAGAGTCCGCCGCATGCCTGGAGCTCTTCTACACATAAGCCGGACCAAAAGCTTATATCCGATTTTACTAGTACAAGTATGCCCAAACGAGTACATACTTACATCCTCCACAACACCGCCCGAATTGCAGTAGCCTGTGGTCCCCTGCGTCGAGAGGATCACGATGGCCGTCAACGCAATCCACGTAACGGTGAGCGGCGCCGATGCCGGTCAGGAGATTCGATCTCTCTATAGCTGGCTGCAAGACGACGATCACGTGCGCCAAAATGCGAAAATTTCCCTCAAATCCAGTCCCCCCGAGCAAGGAGAGATGGGGCTGGACTTTGAGACGATTGAGCTCCTCGTAAGTAGCGGATTTGAGCTGGCGAACCTAGCACTGGCCTACCTCTCATGGCGCAGCTCTCGCGCCGCCAAGCCAACCGTCACTATCAGACGTGGCGATATCGAGGTAGTTCTTACTAAGGGAGACGAGGAGTCGATTGCTACCATAATTGCAGCACTTGATTCAGGCAAGTGATGACCCTCCCAAGCAAACATCTGTCACGCGCGGTTCTCATCGGCACGAGCGAGTACGAGCACGAAGCAATACACGACTTGCCGGCAGTGGCGAACAATCTTTTCGCGCTACAGGAGACGTTCTGTGATCGGAGGATTTGGGGTTTACCGCCTCAGCACTGTCGCCTAATTGCGGAGCCGACCACACCGGCAGCCATGCTAGTACCACTTATGGAGGCTGCAGAAGAAGCCGAAGATACCTTCCTCGTCTACTACGCCGGTCATGGATTTGCTGATACAGACGGCGAACTACAGCTCTCGCTTACTGGAACAAATAACGACCCTTCTTATTTACCCCTCACAGCAGTAGCTTATAGTCAGATCCGTCGCGCCGTACTGCAGAGTCCGGCCAAAAGACGAGTCGTGATACTTGATAGCTGCTTTAGTGGCCGCGCCCTTGGCGCAATGAGCAGCACAGCCAGTATCCCCAGCGGAGCGGTCGACATAGCTGGCACGGTTATCCTGACAGCATCACCCAAGACACAGTCCGCGATAGCACCTACAGGAGAGCGCTTCACTGCTTTCACTGCAGAATTATTGGAGGTACTTCAAGATGGGATATCGGGACAGCCGCAGCATCTGAGCATCAAGGCCATCTATCAACATATTTATGGCAGGCTGAGAGCAGCAGGACATCCCCTTCCGCAGATGCTCAACAGCAACACTGCCGAAGATCTTAGCTTGGCAATCAACCAGGCATTCAAGACGCGCTCGAAACCTGCGCACTCATCGGAAAGAAAAACATCCTTCGAGACACCCCCAGGATACGGCGCCATAGCGGGCGTCGAACTCGGGGCACTTTTCCCCGACCGACGGGCACTTCATGATGCCAAGGTGCATCGACCACTTGAGGCCGGGATCTGTGGAACGCGAGCCAAGGGCGGGGCGGAATCGATTGTTCTATCCGGCGGCTATAAGGATGACAAAGATTACGGGGATGTCATCATTTATACGGGGCATGGCGGGCAAGATTCCAATGGCGTTCACATTGCAGACCAGGATCCTACCAGCACAGGAAATAGCGCCCTCATCGCCAGCCGGATCACCAATATACCCGTACGAGTGATCCGTGGAGCCCAAGCCAGGACTCCCTTCTCTCCACCAGTAGGCTATAGCTACGACGGACTCTTCCGAGTAGCGGACTACTGGACAGAACCAGGGAAGGATGGCTACCTAATAATTCGGTTTAGACTAGAAGCTATCGAGCAGCTAGAGAATAATACGAACAATCCGTCTATAGCTCCCGATCGCTGGAGCCCTGTGGCGCGAGGGGTGTTCCAAGACCGCCAGCTTAGTGAATGGCTCAAGAAGCTCTACGATTATGAGTGTCAAGTCTGCGGCACCACTATCGAAACCATGGGCGGCATACGTTACGCCGAGACTTTTCACTTCCGTAGCCTAGGTGCACCCCATAAGGGCCCAGACATAGTCGCTAACATGGCTTGCCTGTGCCCCAATCATCGCATGCTTTTCGAGTTAGGCACATTGACGCTCGACGATTCTTATCGTGTCATCGATCAGAGCACCGGGGAGCCTGTCACGGATTTGCACACTCATCGCCGACACAAAATCGGCCTGGATTTCGTGCAGTACCATCGGCGCACTCACGATTCAGGGCTTTTGAAGCGTAGCCTTACGTAAGCGATGTTGCGCGTGGCCGCTCACACTCGACCCAGCTGAAGCGTCTGACTGATCTTTTTCTCGGACTTTCTGCTATCCGAACCGTAAGTGCTCATCTGCAGATACGTGCCATTCACCAGCATTGGTCTGGTATCCCCTGTTGCCCTCAGTCCGATGTAGGCACTCATCCTGGTGAGTCTTCCAAGAACTCTGCCACTCGCGCCGTTCAAACCCTTCTCGCTCAGGAATATGCCAAGCATTGAACGGCATGCCCAGGATCAATCCTCTACGCCTGCCGGACACTTATCTTTCTGTGGCATCCGCATCGTCAGCACGATTGACGAAGGTGCCCTTGCCCAGGACTGAGTACAGGGTGCCGTCTGCGAGCAGGGCGTTCAGCGCGCGGCGGGCCGTTCCCTTGGAGACGCCCAACTCGACTGCCAGTCGAGGCTCGCCCGGGACGGGCATGCCGGGCTGGTAGACGCCTTCGGCGATCCTGCGTCGGATCTCGTCTGCCACCGCCTGCCAGCGGAGCTCATCGGGCTTGAAGTCCATATAGGTAACGATAGGAACCCAAAGGTTCCCCTACCTTCCCGGAGGTACCCCTAGGAATCACTAGGTAGGAGTAGGAAGGTTGGCGTACCCTGCGCTTATGGTTCGGAGATTCAGCAGGCGCGCCTCCCGTGGATGCGGTTCGCCACAAGCTCTCGACACGAGTTGGACGAGGACGTTCACGGTGACCGTCGCTGGGACCGAGCGGTTCGACGGCGAAGCACCGTACACCTGGGTTGTTGAGGCACGCGACGTGGCCAGCGCGATGAACAAGGCCGTGGCGCACCACGCGCTTTCGCAGGATCAACGGCTGTGTGATCTGGAGATCGACCCTCTTCGTACTTTCGAAGGTCTTCCTCCTCCGGATTGTGGCTACCACTGGAACGATCTGCGAGCTGCGGCGCCCGGCTGAGGGGTCAGCCCCCGCTCCGAGTCGAATCCCGGAGGCTGGTCGGCGTGTCAGTTACTCGGCCAGCCCGCGCTGGGGGCCACGAACGTGCCGCGGCCCTGGATCGTGACCACCCAACCCTCTTTTCGCGAGACCTCCATGGCACGCCGTATGGAGCCGCGAGCGATGCCGTCTTCTTGTTGCAGCGAGCTCTCGGAGGGGACGAGTTGCCGCTCTTCCAAATCGCCGGCCTTGATGTGGTTCCTGATGATCCGCGCCAGTTGCTCGTAGATCGGGGTGGGGTCGAGATGGTCGATGGTCACGGGGACACCACGTTACGGACGTGCAGGTAGGGGCCGCCGTTGGGTTATGCGAGTTGGACCAACGTTCTGGAAAACCAAACGGGCCCGCCTCGGCGGGGCAAGCGCCGAGGCGGGCCCTTGATCGGACATGGGAGGTCCGACCTTGGGCAACACAATCACAGACCCGCGGTTCACGCCTCTGCTGGCCACCGATATTCAGACCGTGCTCGAAAAGCACGGTTACCGGCTGCCGGCGGGTGGAGATCACGTACAGGCGTTGGTGCTGGCGCGGGTTGAGGTCGCGCTCCAGAGCCTCGCGGCGATCTTCGAGGGGAGGACTCGGTGATCCAGTGGGACGAGTTCGCCGACTACCACGGGCAGCACGATGAGCGGCCGAAGCCTGGTCATCTCGTTCTCAACTGGTATGTGCCCGGCAGCCGTACGTCGCGCGTTCGCGTGGTCGCGCACACGTGTGAGTGCCGGGGCATCGTGTACGAGCTCTGTCACATCGCCGGCCAGGGATTCGTACGGCGGACCGATCGGATACAGGGGACGGTTCACGAAACGGCCTGGACGAGCACGACGAGCGCCCTGGACACCTTCCATCGGATCCTGTGGGGACAGGCGCGATGAGAGTCAGGTAGGGGCTCTTGCTGGTGTGACGGGGCGCGGCGATGCTGAGGGGAGGGTCAGCTGGGGGGAGGGGTGGGTGTGGGCTCCGGGTCGTGGTTCGTCGTTGGGCTCGATAACGGGGGGAATGCGAACAACGCCACGGTGCTCGATGACGCGGGCCGGTTCCTCGTTCCTGGGATGGTCGAGTCGCCGAGTCGGGTGCGGGAAGGGCCGAAGGTGGCGTTGCGGGCGCTTGCCGAGGCGATGGAGCGGGTGCTGGAGGTCGCAGACGTACGGCGGGCGGCCGTGGTGGGGGTTGGGTTGGATACGCCGGGGCCGGCCAGCGCGCACGGGGTCATCTCGTCGCGTGGGTCGACGAATTTTCTGCATCCGGAGTGGGCCGGGTTCGACATTCGTACGGCGCTGGAGGATTTGTTGCAGGTGCCGGTCGTGTACAGCAATGACGCCAATGCGGCGGCGTTGTATGCGCATCACGCCTATTTCGGGGCGGAGGAGGCGGGGCGGCGGTCGTCGGTGTCGGCGATTGTCGGTACGGGGCTCGGTGGCGGAGTGGTCGAGTCGGGGCAGGTCGTGCGGGGGGCGGCGGGGATGGCTGGGGAGCTTGGGCACATTCCGCTTCCGTCGGGCGAGGTGTTGGAGGATGGGCAGGCGCTGCCGGAGTGCAATTGCGGCAATGTGTGTGATGTCGAGAGTTTGGCTTCGCTGACGGGGATCGAGAAGAATTTGCTGCCCTACTGGCTCGGGCGGTATCCGGGTCATCCGCTCGCGAACGAGCCGTTAGCGGTGGCGGCCAAGGCTTTGCGCGGGTACGCCGAGCGTGAGGATCCGCTGGCGTTGAGCGTGTTCGAGCAGCAGGCCAAGGCTCTGGGGATGTTGTTCACGATGGCGGCCAACTTCACCGATCCGCACGCGTACTTCCTGGGCGGGGGTGTCGTGGCGGCCGGGGCGCGGTTCCGGGACTGGCTGCTGGGGCGGGTGCGGGCGTACACCGCGCTCCGGGTCGAGCAGCGGGAGGCGGCGGTGTTCGCGCTGGTGCCGGATCTGGACATGGCGGGGGCGCGGGGGGCGGCGATCGCTGCGCGCGAGGTGCTGCGGCCGCTGTTCGGCCTGGCCGGTACGGCTCCAGGCGTTCCCGGCGATCCAGGCGGTCCCGGCGATCCAGCCGGACCGGGTGTCGCCTCGGCTTGAAACGGCGGGAAGCCATCGCTCCCCCATCTACTAAGCAGAAGAAGCGCCCTCTAGCCCAGGCGTTCCCGCAGGCGTGCGCGCAGCGGTTCGTAATCGTGTCCGGGAAAGGATCGGGGAAAGACCTCGAGCATCGCGGTCAGGTTCTCGGCGGTGTCGTGGTGGCGTGGGGCGCTGAGGTCGACGTCGGCGAACAGGTACTGCCAGCCGAAGGCGCCTTTGGTCACCAGCAGTGTCTCCAGATATGTGCTGTAGTCCAGATGCAACCGGTGCAGCATGGTCCGGGTCGTGACGTAGAACCAGATCTGGGGTTCGCCCCCCTTCGGGGGCATGCGCAGGCCGGCCACGGCGCCCTCACCAGCGAACGGCGCCTCGTCGAAGATCTTCAGTGTCGCGAGGACGCTACGGTCGCCGGGCGGCAGATTCACGTCCCCCAGCGCCGGGTGCGGCCGGCCCACCAGGCAGTCGTGGATGTTGCGCAGGAAGAACTCGCCGTGCACGCTTCCATCGGTGGCGGTCCAGGCCGCATGGTACGCGTCGGCCGCGAAATGGTAGGGCCGCAGAACGTCGGCCAGCCCCACAGCCCACTCGGCGGCGATGCGCTCGCACACCTGATCGGGGTCCGCCAGCAGTTCGAGCCGCTGTGGTGTCAGGTCCGGAGCCGGAGGCCGACGTTCGACCTCGACCCCGCCGCAGCGCTCCAAATCCGCGATGGCCTGCTCAAGCCGCATGCCATAGGTCACTTCCGGTGCGCCCTTCGCTCATCTCGGCTGCCAAAGCTTTGGACGATCAGGCTGAGAGAGAGGTTCCCGGCATCATCCTGCCGAAAGACGCCCCGGCTCAGGGTGCGCCGGGTTGACCTCGACTTTGGTTGAGGTTGAAGACTGGCGAGGACGGTTTCTCCCGCGATGAAAGGCGGTCGTCCTCGTGCGTGCGATTCAGGTGGCCTCGTTCGGTGGGCCTGAGGTGCTGGTTCCTGTGGAGGTGCCCGATCCGGAGCCCGGGCCCGGGCAGGTGGTGGTCGGGATGGCGGTTGCGGATGTGATCTTCCTGGACACGCTGTTGCGTGCCGGGTGGGGGCAGGAGTTCTTTCCGCGGGAGCTGCCGTACGTGCCCGGCGGCGGCGGAGCGGGTGAGGTGCTGGAGGTCGGCGACGGGGTGGATCCGGCGTGGGTCGGGCGGCGGGTGGTCGCGCGGACGTCCACGGGGTACGCCGAGCGGGTCGTCGCCGGGATCGAGGAGATCGTCGCGATTCCGGACGGGCTGGCGTACGAGCCGGCGGCGGCCCTCGTGCACGACGGCGTGACCGCGCTCGGCATGGCCGACCTGGGCGTGCCCGAGGAGGGGGAATGGGTGCTGGTGTCGGCGGCGGCCGGCGGGGCGGGGTCGTTGCTGGTGCAGCTCGCCGCCGAGGCGGGGGCGCGGGTGGTGGCGGCCGCGTCGAGCGGCGACAAGCTGGCGCTGGCGAAGGAGCTGGGGGCTGAGGCGGGCGTCGACTACACGCGGCCCGGGTGGGCCGAGCGGGTACGGGAGATCACCGGGGGCGGGGCGGCCCTGGTGTACGACGGGGCGGGCGGAGCCCTCGGCACGACGGCGGCCCGGGAGGCGGTGGCGAACGGCGGGCGGTTCGTCACGTACGGGACCGGCGAAGGTTTCGCGTCACCCGACCAGGAGGCGGCCGAGCGCCGGGGCGTGCGGCTGTTCTTCCCGCTCATGGAGGGCCCGCCCGCGCCGGAGGTCGCCCGCGAAGGGCTGGAGCGGGCACTGCGCCTGGGTGCGGAGGGGCGGTTGCGGCCGGCCGTCGGCGCCGTCTACCCGCTCGAACGGGCGGCCGACGCGCATCGCGCGCTGGCCGCGCGGACGACGGTGGGCAAGTCGCTGCTGGCGGTCCGCCCCGCGCGGTGATCGGCGGGCCACGTCAGCGGCAGCGTCAGCAGCAGCGGCAGCGGCAGCGGCAGCTCGGAGTCGCGGCGGGGTCGCGGCGGGGTCGCGTCACGCGAGCGGCAGCGGCGGCTCGGGGTCCTGGCGGGGGCCGAGGATGCGGCGTTCCGACTCCTCGATGCGTACGTCGTTGATGCTGGCCTCGCGCCGCCGCATCAGCCCGTTCTCGTCGAACTCCCACTGCTCGTTGCCGTAGCTGCGCCACCACTGGCCGAAGGGGTCGCGGCTCTCGTACTGGAAACGTACGGCGATGCGGTCGCCGGACGCCGCCCACAGCTCCTTGCGCAGCGCGTAGTCCAGCTCGCGGTCCCATTTGCGGCGCAGGAACGCCCTGATCTCGTCGCGGCCCTGGAGGAACTCGTCGCGGTTGCGCCAGACGGAGTCCTCCGTGTACGCGAGCGCGACGCGGTCGGGGTCGCGGGTGTTCCAGGCGTCCTCGGCGGCCTGGACCTTGATCCGGGCGGTCTCCTCGGTGAACGGCGGGACGGGCGGGCGGGTCATGGGGCCTCCTTGGCGCACGACAAGCGGAGAACGAACGTTCTCCCGTATCGTAGAGAACGCTCGTTCTCCAAGGCAAGGAGCCCCGGTCATGGAACACGCGGAACGCGTTCTCACCGCGGCTGCGGACCTGTTCTACCGGCGTGGCGTGCGGGCCGTCGGCATGGACGAGGTCCGGGCCGCCTCCGGCGTGTCGCTGAAGCGGCTCTACCAGTGCTATCCGTCGAAGGAGGCGCTGGTGGTGGCGTACCTGGAGCGGCGGGACGAGCGCTGGATGTCCTCGCTCACCGGGTACGTGGCGGGACGGCCCGACCCGATCACGGCGGTGTTCGAGTGGCTGGAGCGGTGGTTCGGGGAGGACGACTTTCGCGGGTGCGGGTTCGTCAACGCCTATGGGGAGCTCGGGGTGGAGTCCGACGCCGTACGGGAGGTGGTGCGGCGGCACAAGGAGCGGCTGCGCGCGTACCTGCGCGGGCTGGCCGTCGAGGGCGGGGCGGCGGATCCCGGGCTGGTGGCCGAGCAGCTTCTCGTGCTGATCGACGGGGCCACCGCGGTCGCCATGGTGAGCCCGCGCGAAGCGGCGGCCACGGCGGCCCGTGCGGCGGGCCTGGCCGCCGCCGCGATCATGGCGGCGGACGGGACCCCGGGGCGATAGCACGCTCGGCGTCGACAGGGTCCCGTGGTGACAGCGCACTCGGCGTCGGACGGGGTCCCGGGGCGACAGCGCGCTCGGCGTCGGACGGGGTCCCGGGGCGATAGCGCGCTCGGCGTCGGACGGGGCGCTGAGGCGACAGCGCCCCGAATGTCCGACGGGCCCCTGATGCCATGACGGGATCGGCGATCATGCGAGAATCCCCGTTCATGGCCGTCATCCACCAAACCACCCTCAAACCCACCAAACTCGAACTGCTCACCGCCTGGCTGCCCACCCGCCCCTGGTATCGAGGCGACGGCGTGCCGAGCCTGGTCAAGGCCGGTGGATTCCGGCTGGACGACCCGCAGGGCGAGGTCGGGATGGAGTTCATGGTCGTCGCCGACACCTCGGGCGCGCGTCCGGTCGCCTATTTCGTGCCGCTCACCTACCGCGGCGCCCCGCTGGACGAAGCCGAGGACGCCCTGGTCGGCACCATGGAACACGGCGTGCTGGGGCGGCGCTGGGCGTACGACGGCTGCCACGACCCGGTCCTGCTCGCCCAGTTCGCGGCCCTGATAGAGGGCCGGGTGCAGGCTCAGGACCAGAACGTCAGCGACACCGTCGACCAGGACGTCAGCCGCGCCTTCAGCGGCGACGTCCTTCCTCGTTTCTCGACCGTGTGGAACGACGACGAGGGCACCGAGCTGAAGGCGGCGGACGGCACGGTCCTGCGGCTGCAGCGGGTGCTGGGGCCGGCCGACGCGCCCGAGGAGGCGATCGGGCACGTCGCCGGCGCCTGGACCCTGCCGGACGGCGTACGGGAGCGCGGCCTGTTCGCCGTCCTGCGCCCGGCCTGAGCAGGCCGGGCGCAGGACGGCCTGAGCAGGCCGGGCGCAGGACGGCCTGAGCCGGCCGGGCGGGTCTCAGCGCGGCAACACCTTGTCGAGGGTGATCGGCAGGTCGAGGACGCGCACCCCGGTGGCGTGGCGGACCGCGTTCGCGACCGCCGCCGCCACCCCCGCGATGCTGACCTCCCCGATCCCCACCAGCCCCAGCGGCATGGTCGGGTCCGGCTCGTCCAGATAGTGCACGTCGATGTGCGGCACGTCGGCGTGCACGGGCACGTGGTAGTCGGCGAGGCTCGGGTTCATGATCCGGCCGGTACGCGGATCGACCAGCGTCTCCTCCGACAGCGCCATCCCGAGCCCCATGACGATCCCGCCCCGGAGCTGGCTGGCGGCCGTCTTGGCGTTGACGATCCGGCCCACGTCGAACACCCCGAGCCACCGCGACACCCGGATCTCGCCGGTGTCCCGGTCCACCCGCACCTCGCAGAAGTGCACCCCGCAGGCGGCCTTCACCAGGCGCCGCCGCTCCAGCAGCGTCCGGATCATGAACACGGGCATGTTGGCCTTCACCTCGGCGGTGACATGGTCGCGGCCGGCGCGGGCCAGGATCTCCGCGTACGTTCCTGGAGCGCCCCGGCCCAGCCGCCGCACCGTCCGCTTCAGCTTGGCGCAGGCGGCCACGACCCCGGCCGCGATGCTGGCCGTCTGCGTCGAGCCGCCCGCGCCGGGCGCGTCAGGGAGCGAGGAGTCCCCGTACTCGACCCGCACCGACTCCAGGGGCACGCCCAGCTCGTCGGCGGCGATCTGGGCCTGGACGGTCGCCGCGCCCATGCCCATCTCCTGCAGCCCGCAGCGCACCACGACCCGGCCGTCCGCGCCGAGCCGGACGCTCACGTTCGCGGGCAGCACCATCGCCGGGTGGTAGGCCGTCGCGACGCCCATCCCGACCAGCCACCGCCCGTCCCGCGTCGCCCCGGCGCGCGGGTCGCGGTCGCGCCAGCCGAAGCGTTCGGCGCCGAGCGCGTACGCCTCCCGCAGCAGCCGCCGCGAGAACCGCTTGCCGTCCACCGGATTACGGTCAGGCTCGTTGCGCAGCCGCAGCTCGACGGGGTCGAGGCCGAGCTCCCAGGCCAGCTCGTCCATCGCGGACTCGATGGCGAAGGTGCCGATGGCCTCGCCGGGGGCGCGCATGGCGGTGTTCGCCAGCAGGTCGAGCTCGACGACGTGCTGGCGCAGGTGGATGTTCGGGGCGGCGTAGAGGTGGCGGGTGGCGGCGGTGATCGGCTCGGGCATGCCGCCGATCCGCCCGGTCCTGGAGACGCTGGTGTGCACGATCGCGGTCAGCCGCCCGTCGGCGTCCGCGCCGAGCGCGACCCGCTGCGTGCTGGGGGTGCGCCCGCCGACCGTGTGGTAGACGGCCGCGCGGCTGAGCGCGAGGCGTACGGGGCGGCCGACCGCCCGCGCGGCCAGCACGGCGAGCAGCGTCCCCGCCCACACCATGGCCTTGCCGCCGAACCCGCCGCCCACATACGGCGCCAGCACCCGGACGCCACTCTCCGGCACGCCGAACCGGGTCGCCAGGTGCTTGCGCAGCCAGGCGATGTTCTGGGTGCCCTCGTGCACGGTGAGCCGGTCGCCGTCCCAGACGGCGGTCGTGGCGTGCGGCTCCAGGGCGTTGTGGTGGTAGGGCGGCGTGGTGAAACGCAGGTCCACGGTGACCGGCGCGGCCTTCAGCGCGGCCTCGGCGTCGCCCTTGTCGGCCTCGCTCTCCTGCAGCAGGTTGCCCTTCTGCGGCACGGCGTTCGGCTCCTCGGCGGCGAAGTCGAGGACGGCGGGCAGCTCCTGGTAGACCGGCCGGACGAGGGCGGCGGCGTGCCGGGCGGCCTGCGGGGTCTCGGCGACGACGACGGCGACCGGCTGGCCGTTCCAGTGCACCTCGTCCGTCGCCAGGTAGTTGACGGACGTGGCCGAGACGAACGTGCTGAGGTCGAGCGGCGTGAACTTCGGCGGCGGCTTCATGGCCGGGGCGTTCTCGTGGGTGAGGACGTCGATCACACCGGGCACGGCCCTGGCCTCCGCCGTGTCGATCGCGGTGATCCGGCCGCGCGCGACGGAGGCGTGGACGAGGGCGGCGTGGGCCAGGTCGGGGTAATGGTGCTCGGCGGCGAAGCGGGCCTCGCCGGTGACCTTGGCCCGGCCGTCGACCCGGTCGACGGGCTTGCCGACGTAGGCGGCCGGGGCGGTCGCGCGCTCGGTCTCGGTCGTGGTCATGCCGTCCCCTCCTCGTCGGTCAGGTCGCGCGGCATCCGGGCGATCCCCTCCTCGTCGGTCAGGTCGCGCGGCACCCCGGCGATCCCCTCCCCCAGGTCGCGCAGCGTGGCCACGACGGTCGCGCGGGCCAGGCCGGTCTTGAACGCGTTGCCGGGCCGTACGTCGGCGGGCGCCAGCTCGGCCTCGGCGGCCCGCCGGTACGCCTCCTCGCTCGCGGGCCCGCCGAGCAGCAGCCGCTCGGCCTCCCTGGCCCGCCACGGGGTGGTGGCCACGCCGCCCAGCGCCAGGCGCACGTCGGTGACGACGCCGTCCGTGACCTCCAGCGCGGCGGCCACGGAGACCAGCGCGAACGCGTACGACGCCCGGTCGCGCACCTTGCGGTAGCGGGAGCGGGCGGCGACCGGCGAGGGCGGCAGTTCGACCGCCGTGATCAGCTCGTCGGCGGCCAGCGCGGTCTCGACGTGCGGGGTGTCGCCGGGCGGCAGGTGGAACTCGGCGATCGGGATCCGCCGGACGCCGCGCACGCTGCGGGCCTCCACGACGGCGTCGAGCGCGGCGAGCGCCACGCACATGTCCGACGGGTGGGTGGCGATGCAGCTGTCGCTGCCGCCGAGCACGGCGTGGGAGCGGTTGAAGCCGCCGATGGCGTCGCACCCGGCTCCGGGCTCGCGCTTGTTGCAGGCCGACTCGCGGTCGTAGAAGTACGGGCAGCGGGTGCGCTGCAGCAGGTTGCCGCCCACGGTGGCCATGTTGCGCAGCTGCGCCGACGCGCCCGCCAGGATGGCCTGGGAGAGCATCGGGAAGCGGGCGGCCACGCGGCGGTCGGCGGCCAGGGCGCTGTTGCGTACGAGGGCGCCGACCCGCAGGCCGCCGCCGGGCAGGTCGTGCACCTCGTCGAGGGGCAGCGCGGTGAGGTCCACGACGGTGGCCGGGCGTTCGATGCCCTCGCGCATGAGGTCCACCAGGTTGGTGCCGCCGCCGAGGAAGCGGGCGCCGGGGTCGGCGGCCACGGCCAGCACGGCCTCGTCCACGTCGGCGGGCTTGAGGTAGGCGAAGGGTCTCATCGGGTCACGTCCTTGATCGCGTCCACGATGCCGTTGTAGGTGCCGCAGCGGCACAGGTTGCCGCTCATGCGCTCCCTGATCTCGGCCTCGTCGAGCGCGGCGGGGTCCGCGCCGGAGGCGGCGTGCTCGGCCAGCATGCCGATGGCCGAGCAGATCTGGCCCGGGGTGCAGTAGCCGCACTGGAGCCCGTCGTGGCGGACGAACGCCTCCTGGAGGGGGTGCGGGGTCACCCCTTCGATCGTGGTGATCTCCTTGCCGTCGTACTGGACGGCGAGGGCCAGACAGGAGTTGATCCGCACGCCGTCGGCGAGGACCGTGCACGCGCCGCACGCGCCCTGGTCGCAGCCCTTCTTCACCCCGGTCAGGCCCAGGCGGTCGCGCAGCAGGTCGGCGAGGCTCACCCAGGGTTCGGCGTCCAGCTTCTCCTCGGCGCCGTTCACCCGCATCCGTATCTCGGTCACGACGGGGACGCTAACAGAACGGTGTCCGCCTAACAAGAGAACGTTGTTCTTTTAAGTGCCGCCAGTATGCTGGCAGCGACATGACGCGATCGGCATTCCTCCGGGCCAGGCGGCCTGAGCACAAGGAGCAGCGGCGGCAGGCGATCCTCGACGCCGCCCGCGAGCTCGCCGCCGCCTCCGGCGTGCGCACGGTCAGCCTGGGGGCGGTCGCGGAGGCGGTGGGCCTGGCGAAGTCCAACATCGTGCGCTATTTCGGCACCCGTGAGGAAATCTACCTCCAGCTCGCCGCCGAGGAGTGGCGTTCCTGGGCGGAGGCGGTCACGGCACGCCTCCCGGACACCACGGACCCCGACGCGGTCGTCACGGCGCTGGCCGAGACGCTCGCCGCCCGTCCCCTCTTCTGCGACCTGCTCGGCAACACCTCCACCAGCCTGGAGCACAACGTCTCCGTCCCGGCCGCGCACGCCTTCAAGCGCACCGTGGTCGACACCGTGACCGAGCTCGGCGCCCGCATCGCGCCCGCCGCCGGCCTCACCCCGACCGAAGGGCTCGAACTCGCCGCGGCCGCCGCGGGCCTGGCCGGGGTGCTCCACCCGGCCGCCAACCCCTCCCCCGTCCTGCTCCAGGTCTACGCCCAGGACCCCGAGCTGGCCGCCTCGTGCCCGCCGTTCGTGCCGACGCTCGTGCGCGGGCTGCGCGCCATCGCGGCCGGGCTGCCCGCGCTGCGGGAGAGCTGAAAGTTTCAGCGGCGTCCAGCGCATACGCCGCCGCGGCGGCCGATTGCTGTACATGACGGCGGTTTCCCAGCACGGTGTGCCTAACCGGTTAACACTGGAGAAGGGACCCCCATGAGGAAACCCATCGGGCTCGTGGCGGCGGCGTTCCTGTCGCTCCTCGTCTCGATGCTCGCCGCCCCTGCCCCCGCGCACGCCGCGGTCGGGCTGCGGGTCAGCGGCACCAAGATCGTGGAAGCCAACGGGAACGCGTTCGTGATGCGCGGCGTCAGCCACGCGCACACGTGGTACACGAGCCAGACGAGCTCCTTCGCCAACATCAAGGCGCTGAAGGCCAACACCGTCCGCGTGGTGCTGAGCGGCGGCCGGTGGACGCCGAACGCCGCCTCCGACGTGGCCAACGTCGTCTCGCTGTGCAGGCAGAACCGGTTAATCTGCGTGCTCGAAAACCACGACACCACGGGCTACGGCGAGCAGAGCGGCGCGTACACGCTGGACCAGGCCGTCACCTACTGGAACAGCGTGAAGAGCGCGCTCACCGGCACCGAGGACTTCATCATCATCAACATCGGCAACGAGCCGTACGGCAACAACAACGTCTCCGGCTGGACCAGCGCCACCTCCTCGGCCATCGCCCGGATGCGCACCCTCGGCTTCCAGCACCTGCTCGTCGTGGACGCGCCGAACTGGGGCCAGGACTGGCAGTTCACCATGCGGGACAACGCCGCCACCGTGGCCGCCGCCGACCCGCAGCACAACACCGTCTTCGCCATCCACATGTACGGCGTCTTCGACACGGCCGCCGAGATCACCGCCTATCTCGACGCCTTCCAGAGCGCGGGCCTGCCGCTGATCATCGGCGAGTTCGGCTTCAACCACTCCGACGGCAACCCCGACGAGGACACCATCATGGCCCAGGCCCAGCAGCGGGCCCTCGGCTACATCGGCTGGTCGTGGAGCGGCAACGGCGGCGGCGTCGAGTACCTCGACATGGTCACCAACTTCGACCCCGCCCAGCTCACCTCCTGGGGCCAGCGCATCTTCAACGGCGCGAACGGCATCGCGGCCACCTCGCGCGAGGCCACGTTCTTCAGCGGCGGCAGCACCGACACGACCCCGCCGACCACGCCGGGCACGCCGTCGGCCGCGAACGTCACCTCCTCCGGCGCCACCCTGTCCTGGACGGCCTCCACCGACACCGGCGGCTCCGGCGTGGCGGGCTACGACGTCTACCGCGAGCAGGGCGCGACCGACCCGCTGCTCGGGACGTCGGCGACCAACTCGATCACGCTGACCGGCCTGTCCGCCGCCACGCAGTACCAGGTGTACGTACGCGCCCGCGACGTCGCCGGCAACACCTCCGCGGCCTCCGCGACGACCACGTTCACCACCCAGCAGGGCGGCGGCCCGAGCGGCGGCTGCACGGCGGCCGGGACGGTGCAGAGCCAGTGGGGCGGCGGCTACGTGGTGCAGCCGGTCACGGTGACCAACACCGGCACCTCGGCCACCACCAGCTGGACGGTCACCTTCACCCTGCCCGCCGGCCACACCCTCGCCGGCTCGTGGAACGCCACGGTGAGCGTCAGCGGCCAGACGGTCACGGCCAAGAACGCCGGCTACAACGGCAACCTGGCCCCGAACGGCTCGGCCGGCTTCGGCTTCCAGGTGGCCCGTCCGGGCGGCAACACCGCGACGGTCTCGTCCTACACCTGCGCGGCCTCCTGAACGTGGCCGGTCCTCGCCATCGGGCGAGGACCGGCTCACGCCAAAGCCTCGGAAGGAGCGGTGAGCAGCGGGAACATCACCTCGACCCGGGTGCCCCCGCCCGGCTCGCCGCTCACCACGCAGATGCCGCCCAGCTCGGCCGCCCGCTCGCGCATCGACCCGAGCCCGACGCCCGACCGTACGGACTCGGGCAGCCCCTTGCCGTCGTCGGAGACGAGCACCCGCAGCCCCGACCGCTCCCGCTGGAGCACCACCCGGGCGCTGGAGGCCGCCGCGTGCTTGCGGACGTTCGTCAGGGCCTCCTGGACGATCCGGTAGACGGCCACCTCGACGGCGGCGGGCAGCCGGCTCAGGTCGCCCTCGACCTCCGCCTCGACCGTGATGCCCGGCGACGAGCGCTCGGCGAGGTCGCGTACGGCGCGGGCCAGGCCGAGGTCGTCGAGCGCGGGCGGGCGCAGGCCGTAGACCAGCTCGCGGATGTCGCCGGTGACGGCGGCCATGCCGGTGTGCAGCTCGCGCAGCAGCTCGTCGGCGGTGTCCGGGGAGTCGGCGAGGCTGAGCCTGGCCATGTTGATGGTCATCGCCATGGCCGAGAGGGTCTGGCCGAGCCCGTCGTGCAGGTCGCGGCGCAGGCGGCGGCGCTCCTCCTCGCGCGTGGTGAGGATGCGCTCGCGTGAACGCTGCAGGTCGGCGGCCATGCGGACGGCGTGGGCCACGTCGGCCGCGTACGGGGTGAGCGTGGTCAGCACCCGCTCGTTGTGCGCGGCCGGGAACCTGCGCGGCCCCGGCGGCCCGACGAGCAGCCGCCCCACCCGCTCACCGTGCCAGACGAGCGGCACCTCGCGCGGGCTGTCGCCGACCCGGCCGCTCTCGACGTAGCGGGGCTCGCCGTCGGCCACCTCGACGGCCACGCCCTCGACCGCGAGCCCGTCGCGCAGCACGCCGACCACGGCGGTGAGCGCGTTGGCCGGGTCGCCGCGGCGTACGGCCTGGGTGAGGCGCTCGGCGAGCAGGGCGGGGTCGCCGACGGACCCGTACAGCATCCGGTCCACGACCCGCTGGAGCAGGCGGCGCAGCGGCTGGAAGAACGCCCCGGCGAACAGCGCGGCGGCCACCCCGGCGACCTGGCCGTAGCCGGAGACCACCAGGCTGGACAGCGCGCCCGCGCCGAAATAGACCGCGCTGACCACGGCCACCACGCCGGCCGCCACGAAGGCGCGGCTGATCACCGTGTCGATGCCGTAGAGCCGGTAGCGCATCACCGAGAACGCCACCGCGAACGGGATGACCGCCGCCCACACGATCGCCGCCCACAGGAACTTCTGGGTGAAGGCCGCGACGACCAGGAAGATGATGTAGCCGGTGAAGGCCAGCAGCGGCCAGCCGATCTGCCGCCGCAGCACCGGGTCGGCCCCGCGCAGCCGCACCGCCAGCGAGAGCGCGGCCAGCGCCATGGCGAGGTAGATGCCGGTCCAGCCGACCGCCGCCAGCGTGTCGAGATAGGGCGTGAGCGCCGGCACGGCCAGCGGGTTGGGGATGACCTCCGGGAAGAGGTAGCCCGCCGCCGGCGGCGGCTCCTTGAAGGTGTTGCGGACCAGTGTGAGCGTGATCGACGCCCAGCCGAGCAGCAGCGCCGCCCGCCAGCGCGGGGACGGCAGCCGCCCGTCGGGCGAGTACAGCGGCAGCAGCATGGTGAGCGTCAGCCCGCACACCGCCCACCCGACGTTCGCCGGTAACCGCATCCAGCCGGCGAGTGCCAGGTCGCCCGAGGCGGCGGCGCGCAGCATCAGCGCGTCCGACAGGTCGCTGACCGCCGCCGCGAACCCGCCGACGCACATGAGCCAGGCCATGTTGAGTCGCGGCCGGTGCACGATGAGGAACGCGCCCACGGCGGGGAAGGTCAGCGCGACCGCCGACTGCGGGGAGGCGGTGAGCGCCGGCGTCCACGCGTCCGGCATCCCGGCCCACACCAGCCAGGACGCTACGCCGAGCACCGGCGAGACGGCGGCCATGATCATCGCGACCAGCCGCGCGGGCGTGGCCTTCCCGAGGTCGGCCTTCTCGATGTCGTCGGTGGGTCGGCCGCTCACTGTGCCCTCCGTCCTCCGGACCCGGCAGGAGGGGTCCGGGCAGAACGCATTATGCCCTGGCCCCATGAACCCATAGGGCCAGGACAATATAGGCGCTACTGGACGGTGATCGCCGCCTTCGCCGGCAAGGTCGTCCCCTGGACCTGGCCTGTCACGGTGAACGTGCCGGGCCTGGCGTACTTGTCGGGGTCGATCGCCTCCCAGGTCACCGGCACCGAGCTGTCCTTCGAGCCGTCGTTGAAGGTCGCGAGCACCGTGCCGGGCAGGGCGGGCGCGACCCCGGCACGCGTGGTCACGCTCTCCTCCGCGATCGAGGTGACGGTCACGGCGGCGTTGACCCGGACGTGCACGGTGGCCTCGACCGCCCCGCGCACGCCCTCGGCGAGCCCGGCGACGGTGAAGCTCCGGCCGCCGGTCGCGACCTGGGCGGGCGTGACCTGCTGCCAGGTGACCGCGGCCCGGCCGCGCCCGCCGTCCGCGTACGTGGTCTCGACCGTGGCGGGCAGCTCCGGCAGCACGCCCGCCAGGGTGGGGACGTGCACCGGGCGGACCGCGTCGGGCGGCACCGCGTACGCCTTGACCTCCAGCAGCCCGACCGAGGCCCCGCCGGCCTCCATCCGCACGCGCAGGCGCGAGGTGGTGACCGCGTCGAAGGAGACCGCGTTGTAGGCGTCGGCGGCGACCGGGTACGTGCCCGGGATGTCGGCGAAGGCGGTGCCGTTCCAGTACTGGAGCTGCCAGGAGGCGGGCACCCGCACGCCGCCGCCGTCGTCGAAGAAGTACACCTCGGCCTGGTCCAGCCGGACCGGCTCGGGCCAGTCGAGCTGGACCCACTGCGTGCCCTGCTGCGGCCAGGTGCCCCAGCGCGGGTTCGCGGCGTCGTTCGAGCTCGGCGGGTCGATGCCATCGTTGATCGCGGTGACCTTCTCCCACGGCGAGGTGTAGGAGGCGGTCGGCGTGGCGTAGGGGGCCACGTTCGCCCGCTCGCCCTGCGCGGTGGCGGTGACGGTGACGCTCGCGGCGGCGCTCTTCGCGCCGTCGCTCGCGGTCAGCTTCAGCGTGTACGTCCCCGGCTCCGAGAACGCGACCACGGTGGTCGTCCCGGCCGGCTCGGCGAAGAACGCCTCCCCCGGCCCGTCGACCTTGGACCACTGCGTGGTGAGCGTCCCCGACGGCAGCCCGTCGTCCTCGACCACGGCCTCGATCCTGACCTGGCCCGGCCGGTTGAAGGCGGTGTCGGGCACCGCCAGCACGGACGGCGCCCGGTTGGCCGCCGGGCGGGCCCCCTGACCGGTCAGGTACGCCTGCACCTCCTTCAGCCCGGCCGCCTGCCCCGGACGGGCGGTGGGCAGCACCCGCAGCTTCGCGGTGGTGACGGCCGGGAAGCGCACCTCGTTGAGGTTCGCCCGTGGGTAGGCGGGGGTGCGCGCCTGGCCGGGCACGTCCTTCCAGGCGCCGGCGGCGTCCTGGTACTGGACACGGTAGACCGCGGGCTCGGCGTAGCGCTTGCGGTCGGCGTAGAAGTAGAGCCTGACCAGGTCCACCTTGCGCCGCCCGCCGAGGTCGGTCTCCAGCCACTCGCCGCCGCCCCAGTACGGCTCGTTGATCGTGAACCCGTCGGCGGCCCCGGTCGCGTCGCCGGAGGCGGCGGTGGCCAAGGCGACCAGGTTCGGCCGGGTGGAGCGCAGGTCCACGCCGGCCTTCTGGAACAGGTCGGTGACGCGCTCGCCTTCCAGCTCCACCTGGGTCGGCGCCTTCATGGACGGGGCCTTCTCCGCGTGCGTGGCGACGGCGCCCTCGACCTGGCCGGTCCGGGGGTCCCAGATCGCGTGCCTGAGCTCCGGCAGGGTGACCTTGCGCTTGCCGTTCACGAGGATCGAGTAGCCCTCGGGCACGCCCGCGTAGTGTGTGGTCCCGTCGCCGGGCTTGTCCCAGACGATGGTGAGGTCGTCGCCCCGGTAGTCGACGCCGTTGACGGTGAAGTGGTCCCAGCCGATGTCCACCGGCCACAGCTCGACCTTGCCGTCCGAGCGCGGGCGCAGGCCCATGGCGTCCTCGATGACCGTCCAGTTGCTGCTGCCCAGGATCGTGTGGTGGATCCAGGAGCGGTAGCCGATCGTCCTGGTGTCCGGCTTCCAGTCCGCCCAGAACTCGTTGGCGTCGGGGTAGCGGGTGTCGCCGCCGACGTACTGCGACCAGGCGTTCCAGTAGAGGAGCTGCTTGTACTGCGCGGCCGTCAGGTACGGCGAGGCGTACTCGCGCAGCGCCTTCGAGAACAGCGCGAAGTTCCGCGTCGAGTTGATCTGCGAGAAATTGTTCGAGCCCGGCTTGCCCTGGGCGGCCGCCTCGGCCTTGTCCTTCTGGTTGGCGGTGTACGCCGGGAAGATCGGGTACTCCGCCGGGTCGGCCCACAGCCGCAGCGCCTCCCGGTACTTCGGGTCGTCGGCGGGCACCAGGCCGGTCGCGAACGGGATGTAGTTGTTGGACTCCTTCCAGGGGATGAGGTTGCCGGTCTGCAGGTCGCGGTGCTTGAACAGCTTGTCCTGCTCGTCCCAGAGCAGGGTGAGGATGCCGTTCTTCACCTTGTCGGCCACGGCGCGCAGCTCGGCGGCCTTCGCCTGGTCGCCGCTCAGCTCGTACGCCTGCGCCGCCGCCATCGCGTTGGCGTGGACGTAGGCGCCCTCCAGCCGCTCGTTGGCCCGGTCGTAGTAGTGGAAGGAGACGGCGTCGGCGTCGTTGCCGGTCATCGCCTCCCAGTCGTACTCGATGACGCCGTTGCCGTTGGAGTCGTAGGCGGCGAGCTGGCCGCGTACGTCCTTCTCCGCGTAGCGGGCCAGGTTGCGCAGGATCGCGGGCTGCCCGCCGTGGATCTGGTAGCTCTCCAGGGCGGCGGCCGAGATGTACTGCGTGTAGCTGTTCGACCAGTTCTCCGGGTCGCCCGGGTTGTCGGTGTACTTCGAGTTGCGCGACACCTCGCCCGCCGACACCCACGGCCCGTACGAGTAGATCGGGTCGCGCAGGTACTTCAGGTCCTGCACGAACATCGGCACGGTCAGCACGATCGCGTTGTTGTAGCCGAGCGCGCCCTCGACCGACGTCGGGAACTGGAAGTCGTTGCCCGGGATGTCGGCGTCGAGGAAGTTGAAGCGCATCAGCCACCAGCGGTAGTAGACGAACTTCTTGATGTTCTCGTCGGGCACGTCGATGTACGGCAGGTTCTCCGCCCACCAGGCGTTGTAGTCCTGGAGCTGGCGGCGCAGCGCCTGCTGCGGCGAGCGGTCCCGGTAGGCGTCGTACTCGGCGCGCGAGCCCGGCAGCTCCTCGGTGACGAAGCCCATCTGCACCTTCGTGCGGACGGTCCGGCCGGGGCCGACCGTGAGCGTGCCCTTGAGCTCGCCGCCGGCCGCCTTGAGCCCGTCGCCGCTCAGCCTCGGGAAGATCGTGGTCAGCTTGTTCCTCGCCGCGACGACGCCGGTCAGCTCGCGCTCGCCGTCGGCGGTCCGCGCGTACGGCGAGGTCACGGTGACCGGGACGCTCCGCGCGGCCGTCCCGGTGTTGGTGATCTCCAGGGTGGTGACGGCCACGTTCTCGGCGGTGACGAACTTCTTGACGCCGACCGACAGGCCGTCACCGGTGTAGACGCCGCTCCAGTGGCTCGGCATCTGCAGCCGCTTCGGCACGTCCTCGGCGAGCGCCGTGCCCAGCGAGATGGTGTAGGCGTCCCGGTCGTCGATGCTCTCCCAGTACGCGACCGCCCCGCCGAACCCGAGCTTCGCCGGATCGTGCGTCTTCATGAACAGCGCCCGCCCGCGCGACATCAGCCACGTCCCCGCCGGGTCGTCCCCCGGCCGGGCGAGCATCCGGTCGATCCAGTACGAGTCGCCGCCCTTCTCCTTGGCGTAGATCGCCTTCATCATCCGCCGCGGGTCGTACCCGACCGGCTCGTCGGGCACCGGGTCGTCGCCCGTGAACACCGGCATCCCCAGGTCGGGGGCCGCCGCCGCGGGCGAGGTCATGAGCGAGACCGTGAGCGCCAGCACGGTGAGCAGCGCCATCTTCCGCATGGTCACTCCCCGGCCCCGACCGGCAGCCAGACCCGCATGGTCGCGGGGCCGCGATTGCCCCACCGGTGGTACGGCACCAGCCGCAGACCGGCGTCCGCACCCGAAGGACGCCCGTCCGGCTCGTGGCCGTACGGCCAGCCCGGCGGCTCGCTGCCGCCGCCGAGCGACGCGGCGACCTCCAGCTCGACCACCCCGTCCACGTGGTGCTCCACGGGCGGGGCCACGCGGGCGGCGAGGTCGCCGAGCGGCGGCTCGTCGGCCACCGACTCCGCGCAGTAGACCAGCGGCCCGCGCTCCACGGCGGCGCTGCCCCGCAGCGCGTCCACGCGCCGGTCGGGGAACGTCCAGCGCGGCGCCATCGGCAGCTCCAGTCGCAGCTCGTCGCCGGTCCGCCAGGGGCCGTCCGCGACGGCGTAGCCGGGGGCGACCTCGCGGACCTCGCCGCGGTGCGTGAGCCGCGCGCCCTCCGCCCAGGCCGGGACGCGCAGAGCGATCCTGCCCCTGCCGCCGGTCAGCGCCCGCACGGTCACCGCGCCGTCCCACGGGTAGCCGGTCTCCACCTTGACCGCGAGCTCCCCGTGCCTGATCTCGGCCGGGGTCGGGTGGTGGATCTGGATGCCGTCCGCCGTGGCGGTGGCGACGTACGCGGGCAGCGAGGCCAGCGTGCGGGCGATGTTGTTCGGGCAGCAGGCGACGTCGAACCAGGGCGAGCGCAGCCCGCCCTCGGGGCCGTGGTTCACCCCGTCGAGCGGCACGGCGGGCACCCGCACCTGCAGCGGGTTGGCGTAGAAGAACGAGCGGCCGTCCAGCGCGACGCCGGTCGCCAGCATGTTGTAGAGCGTCCGCTCGGCCAGGTCGGCGTAGCGCACGTCGCCGGTCGCCAGCAGCAGCCGGTGGGACAGCATGACGGAGGCGATGCTCGCGCAGGTCTCGTTGTAGGCCCGGTCGGGCGGCAGCTCGTAGTCCTCGCCGAACGACTCGTCCGTGTGGCGCGAGCCCATGCCGCCGGTCAGGTGCGTACGCCGGGCGACCGTGCGCTCCCACTGCGCCTCGACCGCCTTCAGCAGCTCCTCGTCGCCGGTCTCGACGGCCACGTCCACGACGCCGGAGGCCAGGTAGAGGGCCCGTACGACGTGGCCGCGGAACACCTGGGCCTGCCGTACCGGCTGGTCGTCCTGGTAGTAGGCGCGGCCGAAGGGGATGTCGGCGAGCGCGGGCAGGCCGCGGCGCTCGACGAAGCGGCGGGCCATCTCCAGGTAGCGCTCGGTCCCCGTCGCCCGGTACAGCTCGACCAGCGCCATCTCGATCACCGGGTGCCCGCAGGTCTGCGTGCCCTCCATGAAGCGGCGGCACACGTGGTCGGCGGCCCGCACCGCGACCCTGGTCAGCGTGTCCTCGCCGTGCGTGCGCAGCCGGGCCACCCCGGCCTGGATGAGGTGGCCGTAGCAGTAGAGCTCGTGGCCCCACTCCAGGTCGGTGTAGCGGCTGCCGGTCCAGCGGGTGTTGAGGTAGCCGTCGCCCTCCTGCGCGCCCGCCACGATCTCGGCCAGCGCGGGCAGCCCCGGATGGTCGGCCCAGGCCATGGCCTCCAGCAGCTTGTAGATCTCCGAGTCGCTGAACTCGCGGCCCCGTCTCGGGCGCTCGCCCCGGAAGTTGCCGATCCAGCCTTCGCGCTCTTCCCATTCCTGGCAGTGGGCGATCGTGACCTCGCGGTTGAGCGCCACCCGGTCGCCCCAGAAACCGGGCGAGAGGCGTACCGCGTCGAGGCCGAGGGGGGACAGGACGCCCGATGAGGGCAGGACGGGATTAGCCACGCAGAGCTCCTGACATGAATCCGCGCACGTAGTGGCGCTGCAGCACGATGAACAGGACGAGACAGGGGATGGCCATGACCATGACGCCGGCCTGGAGCATGCCGTAGTCGACGGCGCCGAACGTGCGCTGCGTCATGCTGACCACGGCCACCGGCAGCGTGAACGACGCGCCGTCGTTGAGCAGGATGAGCGGCGCGAAGAAGTCGTTCCACGAAGCGAGGAAGGCGAACAGCCCGACCGTGATCAGCGCCGGCCGCACGGCCTTCAGCAGGATGCCGGAGAAGGCGCGGAACGTGCCGCAGCCGTCCACCAGCGCCGCCTCCTCCAGCTCGCGCGGCAGCGCCTCGAACGCGTTGCGCATCATGAACAGCGCGAACGGGAGCTGGAACATCACGAACACCAGCGACAGCCCGACGAGCGAGTTCTGCAGGCCGAGGTAGCCGAGCAGCACGTAGAGCGGGATGAGGATGGTCGCGTACGGCACCATGAGGATCGCCAGCGTGGCGAGGAACAGCACGTTCTTGCCGGGGAAGTCGAAGCGGGCGAAGCCGTAGCCGCCGAGCGCCGAGACGACCAGCGTGCCAGCCACGGTCATGACGGAGACAAGGACGCTGTTGGTGGCGTACGTGCCGAGGCCCTCGCCGAAGCCGGCCATCTCCAGGTAGTTGGACGGGTCCTCCAGCGACGCCCAACCGCTCCACACCAGGGGGAACAGGAACAGCACCGCCAGCGCCGACAGCGTGAGATAGCGGCTCATCGCAGCCTCCGCATCATGAACGTGTTGAGGCCGACGAGGGCCACGAGCAGCACGACCGACAGCGCCGCCGCGCCGCCGAGGTCGAAACGGAAGAAGGCGTCCCGGTAGACGACCATGACCATCGACACCGTGCTGTTGTCCGGGCCGCCGTTGGTGAAGACGAAGAACTGGTCGAAGGCGAGCAGCGAGCCCGTCACGCTGAGGATGAGCATGAGGGCCAGCGTCGGGCGCAGCAGCGGCAGGGTGATCCTCGTGAAGATCTGCCGGCGGTTGGCGCCGTCGCTGCGGGCGGCCTCGTACACCTCGGTCGGGATGGCCTGCAGGCCGGTGAGCAGGATGAGCATGTTGAACCCGGCGAAGCGCCAGATCACCAGCGTGATCGTGGAGAACAGCGCCATGTTCGGGGTGCCGATCCACTTGACCGGCTCGCTGGTGAGGCCGATGGCCTGGAGCATCGGGTCGATGGGGCCGAAGTCGTTGTTCAGCATGCCGTAGAACAGCAGGCCCGCCGCCGCGAAGCCGACCGCGCCCGGCAGGAAGAACGCGGTGCGGAAGAACCCGATGCCCGGCCTGCGGTCCTGCACGAGCAGGGCCAGCCCGAGCGCCACCGCCGACAGCAGGACGGTGGTGAGGGCGGTGTACTTCAGCGTGAAGAGCACCGCGTCGACGAAGAGCGGGTTGTCGGCGATCTTGGTGTAGTTGTCCGGGGCGTTGAACGCCGGGGCGCCGAGCAGGGGCCAGCGGTTGAGCGACATCCAGACCACCAGCACCAGGGGCGCGACGAAGAGCACGCCCACGATGACGGCCGTCGGGGCCGCGTACAGCCAGCCCTGGATCTTCCTGCTCCGCCACCGGGCGGAGGGCGCGCCGTGGGCCGCCCGCCGCCCGGAACGGGTCATCGTCAGGGTCATTGCTGCAGGGACTTCGTGATCTCGGCGTTGAACTGCGGGAGCTTGGAGGCGTCGCCGAAGACGGCCTCACGGGCGTAGCGCAGCCACGGGCCCTGCGGGTCGTTGAAGGTCTGGCCGAAGCGCAGGGCGAACGGGGTCTGGCCCTTGGCCACCAGCGAGTTGATCAGCACCACGCGCGGGTCCTCGGACGAGTACTTGTTGCCGGCCAGGTCGGTGCGCGCGAGCACGTCCTTGTTCTTGGCCATGACCTCGACCTGGGCCTCGTCGCCGACCGTCCAGGACAGGAACTCCCAGGCGGCGTCGGCGTTCTTGGTGGTGGAGCTGATGCCGATCGAGTCGCCGCCGACGAACGTCGACTCGCCGCCGTCGGGGCCGGCGATCGGGGCGACGCCGATCTTCATGTCCTTCGGCATCAGGCCGAGCGTGGTCGAGGGCATCGGCATG
Source organism: Nonomuraea sp. B208 (assembly GCF_057536035.1). NCBI lineage: Bacteria > Bacillati > Actinomycetota > Actinomycetes > Streptosporangiales > Streptosporangiaceae > Nonomuraea > Nonomuraea sp. B208. The sequence goes on along the minus strand of NZ_BAAJOU010000021.1, from coordinate 876,087 downwards.
ACGCCGATCTCGCCCTTCGGGAAGAAGCCCGTCCAGGTCGGGCCCTGCTCCTCCTTGGCGGTAGGGCCGGTGACCTTCTTCTCGTACAGCTCGCGCCAGATCTTGAAGACCTCGGTCATGGCGGGCTGGTCGTTGAGCGACTGGGTGCCCTCGGCGTTCATGACCTGGCCGCCGGCCGCCCAGACGGAGGGCCAGAAGGTGAAGACGTAGCAGCCGCCGCAGTTGCCGCCGAAGAACGTGCCGTGGACCTTGCCGTCCTTGCCCAGCTTCTCCTGGACGGCGGTGGCCTGCTGGGCGAACTCCTTCAGCGACTTCGGGCCCTGCTCGGGGTCGAGGCCGGCCTTCTCGTACAGGTCCTTGTTCCAGAACCAGACCGACAGGTCGAGGGTGTGCGGCAGCGTGTACATGCGGCCGTCGAGCGTGCCCAGCTTGATGTGCGAGGGGGCGAGCTTGTCCTTGTACGGCAGAGCCGCCAGTCTGTCGGTGATGTCCAGGAACAGACCCTGGGAGGTGTAGTTCGGGACGAAGATGACGTCGGCCGCGAACACGTCGGGGAGCTGCTTGGCCCCGGCCGCGGCGGCGATGCGCGGCTGATAGTTGTCCGTCGGGATGACGGTGAGCTTGACCTGGTTCTTATGGGTCTTGTTGTACTGCTGGACCAGCCGCTCGCTCTGGGTCTGGGTGGCGGCGCGGGTCCACATCGTGATCGTGACGGGGCCCGCCTCCTGGGCGCCGCCGTCGCCGCCGTTCCCGCCGTTTCCGCAGGCCGCGGCCGTGAGCGCTAACACACCGAGAAGGGAGATCCCGGCCAGCCTTCGTCTCATGTTGTGCTCCTGGACTTAAAGGTTTTCGGAAACGTAGAAGAAACACGGACCTCTGTCAATGGGTGCTAGGGTGCTAAGCAGTTCACAGCGACCGAAAAGGGTTTCGAAGCATGGCGACTAAGCGGGCGACCATCAACGATGTGGCCTCGCTGGCGGGGGTGTCGATCGCCACGGCGTCCAAGGCGCTGAACGGGCGGCAGGACGTACGCGCCGCCACGCGCGAGCGGGTGCTCGCCGCCGCGGCCCAGCTCTCCTTCCAGCCGAACGCCCTCGCCAGAGGGCTGCTGTCCGGCCAGACGCGCACGGTCGGGCTGCTGACCTCCGACAGCGTCGGCCGGTTCGGCATCCCGGTGCTGCTCGGCGCCGAGAACGCCTTCGGAGCCGGCGAGATGGCCGTGCTGCTCTGCGACGCCCGCGGCGACGCCATCAGGGAGCAGCACCACCTGCGGGCGCTGCTGTCACGCCGGGTGGACGGGCTCATCGTCGTGGGCGAGAGCACCGACCCGCGGCCGTCCGTGAGCAAGGACCTGCCGGTGCCGGTCGTCTACGCCTACGGGCCCTCCGACGACCCGGAGGACGTCTCGTTCGTGCCCGACGACGTGGGCGCCGCCGCCATGGCCGTCAACCACCTGCTCGCCCTCGGCCGCCGCCGCATCGCCCACGTCACCGGCCCCACCCACTACAAGGCCGCCCGCGACCGCGAGGAGGGCGCCCGCCTCGCCCTGGAGGCGGCGGGCCTCCCCCAGGCCGGCCAGACCCTCTCCGGCCCGTGGTCGCAACGCTGGGGCCGGCACGCCGCCGAGATGCTGCTGATGTCCGAGCCCGAGATCGACGCCGTCTTCTGTGGCAGCGACCAGATCGCCGCCGGCTTCGTCGAGGCCGCCCGCGAACGCGGCCGGCGGGTGCCCGACGACATCGCGGTCGTCGGCTACGACAACTGGGAGGTCCTGTCCACGGAGACCCGGCCGGCGCTGACGACCGTGGACATGAACCTCGAGTCACTGGGCCGGACCGCGGCCCAGCACCTGTTCGCCGCGATCGACGGCAAGGCGACGCCCGGCGTCCACAAGATGCCCTGCCAACTCGTCATCCGCGACTCCACCTCCCCACCCGGCATCTCCTGACCCCTGGGAGCGTTGATCTTTGGGCGTCGAGGCATGCTCGCTTCATTGCTCCCCGCCGTCCTCTGGGATCGGCGGGGCCTTTTCATGCCGGGCATTTCCCGCCTGGCGCGACGACCAAGATCTTCAGGGCGTTCCTAGTCGACATCGAGGAGGCGCCTCAAGGACTCGGGTAGAGCGGTCAGATAGTTGCCATCCAGGTTGAGCCCGGTGAGAGCGGGCAGGTCGCCCAGCCACTCGGGCAGAACGGTCAGCCGGTTGTCGTACAGGTCGAGCCAACCGAGGGCGGTGAGGTTCCTCAAGGACTCGGGCAGAACAGTCAACTGATTGCCGGCCAGGTCGAGCGCTTCGAGGGCGGTGAGGTTCCTCAAGGACTCGGGCAGAACGGTCAACTGATTACCGGCCACGTTGAGGTCGGTGAGAGCGGTGAGGTTCCCCAGCCACTCAGGCAGAACGGTCAGCCGGTTCCCGTACAGGCCGAGCGATTCGAGGGCGGTGAGGCTCCTCAAGGACTCGGGCAGAACGGTCAACTGATTACTGGCCACGTTGAGCACGGTGAGGGCGGTGAGGTTCCTCAAAGACTCGGGCAGAACAGTCAACTGATTACCGCCCACGTTGAGCTCGGTGAGAGCGGTGAGGTTCCCCAGCCACTCAGGCAGAACGGTCAACTGATTGCCGCCCAGGTTGAGCCGTTCGAGCGCGGTGAGCTGGGCGAGTGACCCGGGCACCGTGCTCAGCTGGAGACGGCGCAGGTCGAGGTCGGTTGATCCGTCCTCCGAGCACTCGGTTATCCGTGTGGCGGCGATCGCCTGGCCTTCCTCGGAGTCCATCATGATCTCTTTTTTCCTTGTCCACTCGCGCGCCTGGGCTCGCCCTGCGCCATACCGGTCGCCGTCCCCTCCTCGGCCGCTTCGGGCACGAGGATCGACGATGACGATAGAGACGGGCACTGGAGAATGACTTGTAAGTCATGGGTCGGCCCGGCCGGCGGGGCTGGTAATCCGGATTAGCACTGCGGGAACCCTTGACACCCGGCGCGGGGGAGGCGAACAATTCCGGCATTGCCCCTCGCGCTAATGCGCATTAGCTGAGGAACGTCATGCCTCCCCCCGATCCCTCGTCACACCGTCGCCTCACCCAGCGCGACATCGCCCGCCTGGCGGGCGTCAGCCAGACCACCGTCTCCCTGGTGCTCAACAACCGGGCCGGCGCCGACTCGCGGATTCCGGCCGAGACCAGGGACCGGGTGCTGCGGGTGATCCGGGAGACCGGGTACGTCGCCGATCCGGCGGCCCGGCGGCTGGCGGCGCGGCGCAATCGCATGCTCGGGGTGTTCACCTACGAGCCCGTCTTCCCGAGCGCGACCGGCGATTTCTACCACCCGTTCCTCGTCGGGATCGAGGAGTGCGCCGAGCAGTTCGGGTGCGACCTGCTGCTGTTCACCAGCGCGCCCACCGTGGACGGGCGCAAGCGCGTCTACCACCAGGACAACCGGCTGCGCCTCGCCGACGGATGCGTGCTGCTCGGGCGCGAGCTGGACCGGGAGGACCTGGCGCGGCTGGTGGGCGAGCGCTACCCGTTCGTGTCGGTGGGGCGGCGTGACGACGCGGGCGGCACGGTGCCGTACGTCGGCGCCGACTACGTCTCGGCCGTCCGGGACCTGGTGGTGAAGGCCCGCGCGCTGGGCCACGAGCGGGTCGCGTACCTGGGGCACGGGGTCGGCGCCGAGTCGTACGCCGACCGTTTCCGCGGCTTCGCCGACGCCGTCGAGCGTCCGCTGCGGCTCGTGCCCGGCGAGGCCGCCGACATGGCGGAGCGGGTGCTGGCGGCGGGCGTCACGGCGGTGTTCGCCGAGGAGTACGCCGACGCCGTCGCCCTCGCCGACCTGCTGGGCAGGCGCGGCGTCAGCGTTCCCGGCGACCTGTCGATCCTGACCCTGGGCGACCCCACCCGCCCGGCGCCGACCGACATCGACTTCACCGGCTTCCTCATCCCCCGCAGGGAGATGGGCCGGCAGGCGGTCGAGGACCTGACCGAGCTGATCGAGGGCGGACCGCCCGTCCAGCGGCTGTTGCCGTGCGAGCTGACCGAGGGCGTCACCCTGGCGCCCCCCACCAAGTGAAAGGATCGGAGTTGCGCGAGTCGAGCACCGAGGTGCTGATCGTCGGGGGCGGCCTCGGAGGAGTGGCCGCGGCGCTCGCGGCCCTGCGGGCGGGCAGGAAGGTGGTGCTGACCGAGGAGTACGACTGGCTCGGCGGCCAGCTCACCAGCCAGGCCGTCCCGTCCGACGAGCACACCTGGGTCGAGCAGTTCGGCATCACCGCGAGCTATCGGGCGCTGCGTGAGGGCATCCGCGACTACTACCGCCGCCACTACCCGCTCACCGAGGGCGCGCGCGCCTGGCGGGCGCTCAATCCGGGCGCGGGCTGGGTGAGCCCCCTGTGCCACGAGCCGCGGGTGGCGGTCGCGGTCATCGACGCCATGCTCGCCCCCTACATCGGCGGCGGGCGGCTGACGGTGCTGCGGCCGTACCGGCCGGTGGCGGCCGAGGTGGACGGCGACCGGGTGACGGCGGTCCGGCTCGCGAATCGCGACGGCGGCGACGAGCGCTGGATCACGGCCCCGTACATCCTGGACGCGACCGAGACCGGCGAGCTGCTGCCGCTGACCGGCACCGAGTACGTCACCGGCTTCGAGTCGCAGGCCGACACCGGCGAGCCGAGCGCCCCGGCGACCGCCCAGCCGCTCAACATGCAGGCCGTCTCCGTCTGCTTCGCGATGGACCACGTGGACGGCGACCACACGATCGACCGGCCGGAGCGCTACGACTTCTGGCGGACGTACCAGCCGGAGTTCTGGGGCGGGCCCATCCTCGGCTGGCGCAGCCCGAACCCGCGCACGCTGGAGATCACGGAACGTTCCTTCACCCCCAACCCGGGCGACGACCCGCTCCAGGTCCACGCCGACCAGCGGCGCAACCCCGGCGACGGCAACCTGTGGACCTTCCGCAGGATCGCCGCCAAGGACCTGTTCACGCCGGGCGCGTACGCCAGCGACATCACCCTCGTCAACTGGCCGATGATCGACTACCTGGAGGGCGGGATCGTCGACGTCCCCGACGCCGCGGAGAACCTGCGGCGGGCGAAGGAGCTGTCGCTGTCGGTCCTGTACTGGATGCAGACCGAGGCGCCGCGTCCCGACGGCGGCACCGGCTGGCCGGGGCTGCGGCTGCGCGGCGACGTCACCGGCTCGGCCGACGGCCTGGCCCAGGCCCCGTACGTGCGCGAGTCCCGCCGCATCCGCGGCGCGTACACGATCGTCGAGCAGGACCTGTCGCTGGCCGTGCGCGGCGACAAGGGCGCCGTCCGCTACCCCGACTCGGTCGGCATCGGCATGTACCGCATCGACCTGCACCCGTCCACAGGCGGGGACAACTATCTCGACGTGCCGAACAGCCCGTTCGAGATCCCGCTCGGCGCGCTGCTCCCCCGCCGCGTCGAGAACCTTCTCCCGGCGGGCAAGAACCTCGCTACCACGCACATCACCAACGGCTGCTACCGGCTGCACCCGGTCGAGTGGAACATCGGGGAGGCCGCCGGCGCGCTGGCGGCGTTCTGCCTCGACCGGTCGACCACGCCGCACGCCGTGCGGCAGGACCCGGCCCTGCTCGCCGCGTTCCAGGACCGCCTGGAGGCGCAGGGCGTCGAACTCCACTGGCCGGACGTCACCGGCTACTGATCCCCCCTTCTGTACTCCCCCTCTGCAAGGAGCGCCGATGCGCATCACCCTGGCCGCCGCCGGCCTCGCGGGACTGCTCGTCCTCACCGCCTGCGGCTCTGGCGGCGACGAGACCGCGAGCGGGCCCGCCGCGCTGCGGATGACGGTCTGGACCGGCAACGCCGAGCACCTCGACCTGCTCAACGCGATCGCCGCCGACTATCTGAAGACCCACAAGGACGTGGCGTCGATCAAGTTCGACACGCTGCCGCTGGAGAACTACACGACCACGCTGACCACGCAGATGGCCGGCGGCAACGCGCCCGACCTGGCCTGGATCCTGGAGAACTCGGCGCCCGACTTCGTCGGCTCGGGCGCGCTCGCGCCCCTGGACAACCTGGTGAAGCCGGAGGAGTTCGCCCCCGCGACCACGAAGCTGTGGCAGCGGGACGGCAAGCTGTACGCCTACCCGTTCTCCACCTCGCCCTTCGGCGTCTTCGTCAACGAGGACCTGCTGAAGCAGGCGGGCCAGAAGGTCCCGAAGGCCGGCTGGACGTGGGAGCAGGCGGTCGAGACGGCGGCGGCGGTCAACGCGAAGACGGGCAAGGCCGGCCTGGTGGTCCGCGACTTCGACTACAAGGGCTGGGACAACCTGGCCACCGTGTGGGGCGGCTGGGGCGCCGAGGCGTGGAGCGAGGACGGCCGGACCTGCGGCTTCACCAAGCCCGAGATGGTCGAGGCGATGACGTTCCTGCACAAGGCGATCTTCGAGAAGAAGGCGCTGCCCGGTCCCGGCACCACGGCCGACTTCTTCGCCGGTGAGGCCGCGATGACGATCACCCAGATCTCCCGCGCCTCCCTGCTCAAGGACGCCACCTTCACGTGGGACCTGATCCCGCTGCCGACCGGCCCGAAGGGCGGCTACAGCGTGATCGGCCAGGCCGGCGTCGGCGTGGTCAAGAAGAGCCCGAACGCCGCCAAGGCCGCCGACTTCCTGGCCTTCCTCTCCAACCCGGACAACGCCGCCAAGCTCGGCCAGTTCTTCCCGCCGCCGCGCACGCCGCTGCTGACCGCCGACGGCCTGGGCAAGAGCAACCCGCTGCTCAAGCCGGAGCAGCTCCAGCAGGTCGTCATCGACGGCATCGCGAACGGCCGGGTCAAGCCCAACCACGCCGGCCAGGCCGAGCTGGCTCAGACCGTACGGGCCGGGCTCGACCCGCTCTGGCAGCCGGGCGCCGACGTGGCCAAGACGCTCGCCGGGGTCTGCGCCGCGATCCAGCCGATGCTGGCCAAGTGACGGCATGATGGCGATCGACGTCCGTCCCGGCGGTCGCTGGTGGACCGCGCGCCGCCGCGACCACCTGGTCGGCTACGCGTTCGTGGCCCCGCAGTTGCTCGGCAGCCTGCTGTTCGTGTTCCTGCCGCTCGGGCTGGTCGTCTACTACAGCCTGCACGAGTGGAACGTTCTGGCCGACACCTTCGACTTCGTCGGCGGCGACAACTACCGGCAGCTCCTCGCCGACCCGAACGTCCCCAAGGTGCTCACCGCGACCGCGGTGTTCTCGGCCGGCCTGGTGGTGTTCAACCTGTCGCTGGCGATGCTGCTCGCGGTGCTGCTGAACCAGCGGCTGCGCGGCACGGTGGTGTTCCGTACGGTGTTCTTCTCGCCGGTGGTGGTCTCGCTGGTGGCCTGGACCATCGTGTGGGGCTTCATGCTCCAGCGGAACGGCGGCGTCAACGCGTTCCTGGACGTGCTGGGCGTCGAGGGGCCCAACTGGCTGCGTACGGGCTCGGGCGCGATGGTGTCGGTGATCGCCGTCCAGGTCTTCAAGAACGTCGGGCTCAACATGGTGCTGTTCCTGGCCGCGCTGCAAGGCGTGCCCAAGGAGCTGTACGAGGCCGCGCGGCTCGACGGCGCGGGCGCGTGGGCCCGGTTCACCCGGATCACCCTGCCGATGATCAGCCCGACCGTGCTGCTCACCTCGATCATCACGGTCGCCGGGTCGCTCCAGGTCTTCGCCCAGATCGCGGTGCTCACCCAGGGCGGCCCCGGCACGTCCACGACCGTGCTCGTCTACTACCTCTACCAGCAGGCGTTCCAGTTCCACCACTTCGGCTACGGCGCCACGCTGTCGGTGCTGCTCTTCGTGATCGTGCTCGCCCTCACCGTGCTGCAGTGGCGGATGCGCAGGAGGTGGGTGTTCCTTGAGACGTAAGACTCTTCTGTACGGCGTCCTGTGCGTCTTGTGCGTGCCGTTCGTCTTCCCGACCTGGTGGATGGTCACCTCGTCGCTGAAGCCGGTCAACGAGATCTTCGCCTTCCCGCCGTCGCTGCTGCCGAACGCGCCGCGGCTGGAGGCGTACCGGCAGGTGTTCGAGCTGCAGCCGTTCGCGCAGCAGTACTGGAACAGCCTCTACATCGCGGCCGTGGTGACGGCCGGGACGCTGGCGATCTCGGCGCTGGCCGGCTGGGCGTTCGCGCGCATCCGCTTCCGCGGCTCGAACGCGTTGTTCCTGGTGATCCTGGTCGGGCTGCTGATCCCGAGCGAGGTCACGATCGTCCCGCTGTTCCGGCTGTTCCACTCGGCGGGGCTGACGGACACGCACTGGCCGCTCATCCTCGTGCCGGTGCTGGGCGCGCCGAGCGTGCTGGCCACGTTCATCATGCGGCAGTTCTTCCTCGCGCTGCCGAAGGAGCTGGACGAGGCGGCGGCCGTGGACGGGCTCGGACGGCTGGCCACGTTCTGGCGGATCGGGCTGCCGCTGGCCCGGCCCGCGATCGGCGCGGTGGCGATCTTCACGTTCCTGCACAGCTGGAACCTGTACCTGGAGCCGATCGTCTTCCTCACCACGCCGGAGCGGTTCACGCTGCCGCAGGCGCTCACCCAGTTCGTGGACGCCTACGGCGGGCCCATGTGGAACGTGCAGCTGGCCGCCGCCTCGATGACGGCGCTGCCGGTGCTCGTGGTGTTCGTGCTGGCGCAGAAGCAGTTCGTGGAGGGGCTGGCGCACACGGGTCTCAAGGGATGATTTGCTGGAAGCATGCCTGATCTCGTTGTCGACGGCGGCGACAAGCTGTGCGTGCAGCTCCTCATCGAGCTGCGCGGGCACGTGCGCCGCGCCGGCCCCGGCGCCGTGATCCATCTGATCGCCACCGACCCGGCCGCGCCCGTCGACCTGCCGGCCTGGTGCCACCTCACCGGGCACACCTACCTGGGGCCGGTCGAGGGAGCGGGGCGGCCGACGTTCGCGCTGCGGGTGGCGGAGGAGGCGCACGAGACGCAGGACGCGCGGCCCTGGCACGTGGCTTGACCGGTTAACGGAGGTCTGCTCCGGGTGGCCTACAGTTAGAGGCGGTTACCCGGTTCAGGGCGGGAGCCAGGTCAAGAGAGGGAGTCCGTGAAGCGACCGACGATCGCCGACATCGCCAGCAGGGCGGGCGTCTCCAAAGTGGCGGTGTCCTACGCGCTCAACGGGCAGCCCGGCGTGTCGGAGGCGACACGGGCCAGGATCGTCGCCATCGCCGAGGAGATCGGCTGGCGGCCCAACAGCGCCGCGCGGGCGCTCAACGGGGCCCGCGCCGACTGCGTGGGGCTCGCGCTCTGCCGTCCCGCCCGGGTCCTCGGCGTCGAGCCGTTCTTCATGGAGCTGATCAGCGGCATCGAGGGGGTGCTGGCCGACCGGTCCTACGCGCTGCTGCTCCAGGTCGTCACCAGCCACCAGCAGGAGAGCGAGGTCTACCGGCGCTGGTGGGGCGAGAGCCGCATCGACGGCGTCTTCCTCGTCGACCTGCACACCTCCGACACCAGGATCGGCGAGCTGGAGCGGCTCGGCATGCCGGCCGTGGTCATCGGGCACCCGTCGCAGTCGGGCTCGCTGTCGGCGATCTGGTCCGACGACGGGCAGGCCGTCCGCGAGACGGTCGGCTACCTCGTGGCGCTCGGTCACCGGCGCATCGCCCGGGTGGCGGGGCTGCCCGAGCTGGTGCACACCGCGCTGCGCGACCGGGCCTTCGCCGAGGCGTGCCAGGGGGTGGCCGAGCCGGTCACGGTCCACACCGACTACACCGGCGAGGAGGGCGCCCGCGCCACGCGCCGCCTGCTCAGCTCGCCCGACCGGCCGACGGCGATCATCTACGACAACGACATCATGGCCGTGGCCGGGCTCTCGGTGGCCCAGGAGATGCGGGTCGAGGTGCCGCGCGACCTGTCCGTGGTGGCCTGGGACGACTCGCCGCTGTCGCGGGTCGTCCGTCCGCCGCTGACGGCGCTCACCCGCGACATCCCGGCGTACGGGGCGCACGCGGCGCAGCGGCTGCTCGCGCTGATCGCCGGGGAGAGCGTCCCCCCGTACGAGGACCAGGCGGCGGCGCTCACGCCGCGCGGCAGCACCGGCCCCGCCCCGCTGTAGCGTCCCGGCACGTGTCGCGCGGCCGGGGCCGGCGGCTGGCAGACCGCGTGGCCCTGCGCGCGACACGTGCCGCCCCCTCCTTCGCGGCGGGTCCGACCTCACTGAGCGCTCGGGCCGACGGTCGAATACCTCCATGTCGCCTCGAATCTGGACGGGCGCGTAACGCCAGGTCTGCGGGGTAGGCGGCCCCCATGACTGAGAGCCTTGACACCGATCTGCTCTGGGAAGAGTTCCACCGCGCGGTCAACATGAACTCGGAGGAGCTGCGCTCGTACCTGCTGGCGGACGCGTCGAACGAGGACGGCTTCCCGCCCGACCCCGACCTCGGCATCGACGAGCTCGGACGGGGCGTGCTGCACGTCCTGAGCAAGCGCAAGGGCGATCTCACCAGGACCGATCTCGACGTGATGCGGCAGGTCATCGAGCTGGTCGAGACCCTGGACGGCCGGACCGACGACGAGTCGCGGCGCGAGCTGATGTCCGTCGGCCACGACCCGCTGCGAGGCTGACCCCCTACCGGGGGCGCGCACTGCAAGAATGGGTCTTCGTCCATCCGAGGAGATCCGTTGAGAGACAACCTCGACCTCGCCGCGAGCGCCCAGAAGCTGGCCGACGCCGCCCCGACGGGATCGATCGACCGCGCCGCCGCCTCGTCCGTGGCCATCACGCTCGCCACCACCCGCGACATCGACCAGGCCAGGGAGACCCTGGGCGGGCTCTCCCCCGAGGAGGTGCGCGAGGCCGCGCTGGAGCTCTTCGACCGGCTCTCCGCCGACTCCTAGGGCTCCCGGGCCGATGCGGGTCGGGATTCTGGGGCCGCTGCAGGTGGCGGGCGCCCAGGTGGGCGGGGCCAGGGTGCGGGCCCTGCTGGTGCGCCTGGCGCTCGACCCCGGCCGGGTCGTCCCCGCCGACCGGCTGATCGACGACCTCTGGCCGGACGAGCCGCCCGCCCACCCGGCGGCGGCGCTGCAGTCCCTGGTGTCGCGGGCCCGGCGCGAGGCCCCCGGCCTCATCGGCTCCCATCCCGCCGGCTACCTGCTGGACGTGCCGCCGGGCGAGGTGGACGCCTGGGCGTTCGAGCAGCTCGTACGCGACGGCGAGGCGCACCGGGCGCTGGCGCTCTGGCGGGGGCCCGCGCTGGCCGACGCGGCGGACCTGCCCTTCGCGGCGGGCCCCGCGGTGCGGCTGGAGGAGCTGCGCCTGACCGCGCTCGCCACCAGGATCGCCCACGACCTGTCCACCGCCGGTCCGGTCCTGGAAGGGCTGGTGGCGGAGCTGGAGGGGCTGGTGGCGGCGCATCCGCTGCGGGAGCCGTTCCACGCGCTGCTGATGCGGGCGCTGTCGGCGCTGGGGCGGCGGGGCGAGGCGCTGGCCGTCTTCGAGCGGATCAGGGCCGCCCTGGGCGACGAGCTGGGCGCGGGCCCCGGGCCCGAGCTGCGCGAGGCCCACCTGGAGGCGCTGCGGGAGCCGCCGCCCGCGCCGCGCGGCAACCTGCCCGCCCCGGTGACGAGCTTCGTGGGCCGGACCGGCGACGTTTCCCGGCTGCGCGCCCTGCTCGGCGGCGGGACCCGGCTGGTCACCCTGACCGGCGCGGGCGGCGCGGGCAAGACCAGGCTGGCGCTGGAGGCGGCCGGCGGGCTGGTCGCGCCCGGCGGGGTGTGGCTGGTGGAGCTGGCCGCCGCGGACGGGGTCCGGGCCGCCGTGGAGAGCGTGCTGCGGACCAGCGACCCGGCGGCGGCGTTACGCGGGGCCGGCGCTGTGATCGTGCTCGACAACTGCGAGCACGTGGTGGAGGAGGCCGCCAGGGTGGCGGGGCGGCTGCTGGCGGAGGTCGCGGACCTGCGCATCCTGGCCACCAGCCGGGAGCCGCTCGACATCCCCGGCGAGACCGTTCATCCCGTCCCTCCGCTGCCGGAGACGCAGGCCGTCGAGCTGTTCGCGGCGCGGTCCGCCGCGGCCAGGCCCGGCCTGCGGGTGGAGCCGGACCAGGCGGCGCGGATCTGCCGGGAGCTGGACGGCATCCCGCTCGCCATCGAGCTGGCCGCCGCCCGCCTGCGCACGATGCCGGTGCCGCTGCTCGTCGAACAGCTCGGTGACCGCCTGGCCCTGCGCGGCGGGCGCACCGCCGAGCCGCGCCACCGCACGCTGCGCGCGGTCATCGACTGGAGCTGGAACCTGCTCTCCGACGCCGAGCGCGAGCTGCTGCGCGGGCTGACCGTCTTCTCGGGCGGCGCGACGTACGAGGCGATCGCCCGGGTCTGCGGCGGCCGCCTGGACCTGCTGTCCTCGCTCGTGGACAAGTCGCTCGTCGCGGTGTCCGGCGACCGCTACACGATGCTGGAGACGATCCGCGAGTACGCCGCCGCCGACCTGCCCGAGCTGCGCCGCGCCCACGCCCTCCACTACACGGAGCTGGCCGAGCGCGCCGAGCCGCACCTGCGCACCGGCGCGCAGTTCGCCTGGCTGGCGGTGCTGGACGCCGAGCACGGCAACCTGGAGGCCGCGCTGCGCCACGCCGAGGACCCGCTGCGGCTGATCCTGCCGCTGTTCTGGCCGTGGATCATGCGGGCCAGGCTGCGGGAGATCCGCGAGCAGGCCGCCGCCGTGCTCGCCCGGGTCGGGGACGTGCCGCCGGGCAGGGAGCTGGCGCACGGGCTGTGCCGCATGCTGGCGGGCGAGCCGGCGTCGGAGGCGGTGCGTGACTCCGACCATCCGGCGGCGCTGAACTTCTGGGCGATGGGGGCCGTGCTGGGCACCCCTGACGACGTCGTGGCGCTCACGGAGCGCGGCGCCGAGCGGCTGCGCGACCATCCCGACCCGTGGGTCAGGTCGGCGGCGCTGCTGGTCGCGGGCCTGGTGCGGTTCGAGTACGGCGCCGTGGCGGGCGCGGAGGACCTGCTGGAGCCGGCGCTGGACGGCTTCAGGCGGACCGGCGACCGGTGGGGCCAGTGGGCGGCGTCCTACTGGCTGTCGCTGGCGGCCGAGAACCGCGGCGACTTCGCCGCCGCCGTCGCGCTCACCGAGACGCCGGGGATGGCCGGGTCGCCGGGACTGCCGGGGCTGGAGGAGGTGGCGCTCGGTCCGATGTCGTACCTGCTGCGGCTGGGGCAGCTCAAGTGCCGGGCGGGCGACCTCACGGGCGCGGCCGGCGCGCTGGCGCGGGCGCAGGAGGCCGCCGAACGGTCGCGGGAGCCCGAGCCGCTGGCCCGGGTGCTGCACGCCCGCGCCGAGCTGGCCCGGCGCGGCGGCGACCCGGCGGAGGCGCGGCGGTTGCTGGAGGCCGCGCTCGCCCTGGACGTCGAGGCGAGCGCGCAGTTCCGTGCGCTGCTCCAGATCGAGCTGGCCCGGGTGGCCGAGCCCGGCCGCCCGCTGCGCGCGGCGCTTGCGCTGATGGCCGGCTGCTCCGACCGGACGGTGCGGGCCACGGTGCTGGAAGGCGTGGCCGGGCACCTGGAGCCGGCGCCCGCGGCCGAGCTGCTGGGGGCGGCGCGGGCGCTGCGCGGCATCGCCGAGTCCGCCGACCCGTACGTGACCGCCCTGGCCGCGCGCTGCCGCGAGGCGCTGGGCGCGGCCGGTTTCGCGGCGGCCGTGGAGAGGGGCGCGGCGCGGCCGGACCCGGAGCGGCACGCTCTGGGGTCGCTCGCGTCCCGGTGAAACGCCACGACCTGCGAAGCTTCCCTACCGGTGTCCGATACGTCAGGGTGGCAACAACGAATCCGTGAGGAAGGAGACCTGTGGCCAGTCCTGGCACGCTGGACGCTAGGGGAAGCGATTTCGCCCGGCTAGCCCATCGCATCGCGGACGCCGGTCTGCTCGACCGGCGTCCCGTCTACTACGCGGTCCGGATGGGCGTCTGCGTCGCCGTCTACGTCGCCTCCTGGACGCTGTTCGCCCTGGTGGGCGACTCGTGGCTGCAACTGCTCGTGGCGGCGCTGCTGGCCGTGGTGTTCAGCCAGTTCGGCTTCCTCGCCCACGATCTCGGCCACCGCCAGGTCTTCCGCACCCGCCCGCCCAGCGACCTCGCGGGCCTGCTGTTCGGCAACCTCGCGATCGGGCTCGGCTGGGGATGGTGGAACAGCAAGCACAACCGGCACCACGCCAACCCCAACCACGAGGACCACGACCCGGACGTCTCGCCCGCGGTGATCGTGTTCTCGGCGGACCAGGTCGCGAGGAGCCGCGGCCTGCCCAGGCTCGTCGCCCGCCACCAGGCGTTCTGGTTCCTGCCGCTGCTCACGCTGGAGGCCTGGCACCTGCACGTGGCCAGCGTGAAGGCGCTGCTCAAGCCGGGGGCGCGGCGGCGGTGGCAGGAGCTGGGGCTGCTCGCGGCGCACTTCGCGGCCTACTTCGGCGCGGTCTTCGCGGTGCTGCCGCCGGGCAAGGCGCTGGCGTTCCTGGCCGTGCACCAGGGGCTGTTCGGGCTCTACCTGGGGTGCACGTTCGCGCCGAACCACAAGGGCATGCCGGTGCTCACCAAGGAGGACAAGCTCGACTTCCTGCGCAAGCAGGTGCTCACCTCGCGCAACGTGCGGGGAGGGCCGGTCCGCGACGTCCTGCTCGGCCAGCTCAACTACCAGATCGAGCACCACCTGTTCCCGAACATGCCCGCGCCGAACCTGCGCCGCGCCCAGCCCATCGTGGAGCGCTACTGCGCGGAGATCGGCGTCAGCTATCTGCAGACCGGCCTGGTCGCCTCCTACCGGCAGGCGCTGGGTCATCTGCACGAGGTGGGCGCCTCGCTACGCTGACTCCTCCTCCTCCAGGCGGGCGACCAGCCTGTCGCGGCGGCGCTCCAGCTCCGCGATCAGCTCGACCTGCTCGTCCGCCTGGCTGATCACCGCGGCCTTCTCGATCTGGTCGGTCGCGCCCATGTCCCGGATCTGCTCGCGGATGTCGTGGTTCTCCGCGCGCAGCCGGGCCAGGTCCTCGTCGAGCCGGCGCAACTCATCCTTGGTGCTCATCCACGGACGGTACCCGTACAGAATGGGAGGCATGCGAAAGCCCTCCACCAGCACGCTGGTCTCGCTCGCGGCGGTCGGCGTCGTGGCGGTGGGCACGGTGGTCACCGCGATGCTCAACCCGTCACGGCCGCCCAACCTGCTGGACGTGCTGCTGCCGCTGGCGGCGAGCGCGGCGACGCTGGTCCGGCGCAGGTTCCCGGTCACGGCGCTGATCGTGGTCGCGCTCTGCGTGGCGCTCTACTACCCGTGGGGGCGGCTCGACGGGCCTCTGCTGGTGCTGGCGTTCGTGGTGCTCTACACGGCGGCCGACCTCGGGCACCTCACCGCGGCCGTCGCCACCGGTGGCACGCTGCTGCTGGCGATGGGGCTCGGCGAGTCCGGCGGCACCCGGCACGTGGACGACACGATGTTCGTCGCGATCGGCGGCTGGGTGGTGGCGGCGGTGGCGTTCGGCGGGGTGACCAGGACGCGGCGGGCCTACCTGCTGGAGGCGGAGCGGCGGGCGGCCGACGCCGAGCACAGCAAGGAGGAGGAGGCCAGGCGGCGGGCCAGCGAGGAGCGGCTGCGCATCGCGCGGGAGCTGCACGACGTGCTCGGGCACAACATTTCCATGATCAACGTGCAGGCCGCGGCGGCGCTGCACGGGCTGAAGAAGCGGCCCGAGGAGGCCGAGCGGGCGCTGCGCACGATCAAGGACACCAGCAAGGAGACGCTGCGGGAGCTGCGTACCACGCTGGGGGTGCTGCGGCAGGTGGACGAGGGCGCGCCGACCGCGCCGGCCGACAGCCTGGCCAGGATGGACGCGCTGGTCGCGGCCTCGGGCCTGACGGTGCGCACGGAGCTGTCCGGGCCGCTCGACGCCCTGCCCACCGAGGTGGACCTGGCCGCCGCCCGCATCATCAGGGAGGCGCTGACGAACGTCTCCCGCCACTCCGGCGCGGCCGAGGCCCGGCTCTCGGCCGCCTGCCGGGACGGGGAGCTCGTCGTCCGCGTGGAGGACGACGGCCCCGGTGTCACGTACGACGGGGGCAGCGGCTTCGGCCTGCGGGGCATGCGCGAGCGCGCGAGCGCGCTCGGCGGCACGCTGGAGGCCGGTCCGCGCCCCGAAGGCGGCTTCCGCGTGGTCGCCCGCCTGCCGATCGAAGGAGCCCGATGATCCGCGTGCTGCTCGCCGACGACCAGACCCTGGTACGGGCGGGTTTCCGGTCCATACTCAGCGACGAGGACGACATCGAGGTGGTCGCCGAGGCCCCCAACGGCGAGGTCGCCGTGGCCGGAGCCCGCGAGCACCGGCCCGACGTCGTGCTCATGGACATCCGCATGCCCGAGCTGGACGGCCTGGAGGCCACCCGCAGGATCGCCGGCGACCCGCGGCTCGACGGCGTCAAGGTGATCATCCTGACCACGTTCGACCTGGACGACTACGTCTACGGGGCGCTGCGGGCGGGCGCGAGCGGCTTCCTCGTGAAGGACACCGAGCCGGCCGAGCTCATCCACGCGGTCCGGGTGGTGGCGCGCGGCGACGCGCTGATCTCGCCGTCGGTCACCCGGCGGCTGATCGCCGAGTTCGCCGGCCGGGTGAAGCGGCCCGAGCCGGGCCCCCGGCTCAACGCGCTGACCGAGCGCGAGCGGGAGGTGCTGACGCTGGTCGCGGCCGGGCTGTCCAACGACGAGATCGCCGCCCGGCTGGTGCTGAGCCCGGCCACGGCGAAGACGCACGTCAGCCGCATCATGACCAAGCTGGCGGCGCGCGACCGGGCCCAGCTCGTGGTGCTCGCGTACGAGGCCGGGATGATCACGCCGGGCTGGCTTACCACCTGAGCGGTACGCGAGGGACCCGCCTGCATCCCAGGGTGTACGGGCAATCGTCGTCCCCGGCATGACGCGGCGGCCGGTGCCGTGACCGGAGACTCTGCGGCATGGAAACGGTGGATCTCGCCCGGCTGCAGTTCGCGCTCACGGCGGGCGCGCACTTTCTCTTCGTCGCGCTCACCCTGGGCCTCGCGACCCTGGTGGCCGTGCTCCAGACCCGGGCGACGGTGACCGGCAGCCCGATCCATCTGCGGATGACCCGGTTCTGGGGCCAGCTCTACCTCATCAACTACGCGATGGGCATCGTCACCGGCCTGGTCATGGAGTTCCAGCTGGGGCTGGCGTGGAGCGGGCTCACCGAGTACGCGGGCGACGTCTTCGGCTCGGCGCTGGCCATCGAGACGCTGGTGGCGTTCTTCGTCGAGTCGACGTTCCTCGGGTTGTGGATCTTCGGCTGGAACCGGCTGAACCGGTGGGCGCACCTGGCGCTGATCTGGGTGGTGACGCTGACCGCGTACGCGTCGGCGTTCTGGATCATGGTGGCGAACGGCTTCCTGCAGCACCCGGTCGGCCACGTGCTGGAGGGCGGGGCGCTGCGGATCGCCGACTTCGGGGCGATGGTCGGCAATCCGGCCGCGCAGCTCGCGTTCTGGCACATCCTGGGCGGTGCGCTGCTCACCGGCGGGTTCTTCATGGCCGGGGTGAGCGCCTACCACCTGCGGAGGCGCACGGCCGAGCAGGACTTCTTCCGCAAGTCGCTGCGGCTCGGGCTCGGGCTGGCGCTGCCGGCGGCGATGTTCACGGTGACGTTCGGCGGGCTGCAGTTCTCCTACCTGCAGCCGTCGAAGACCGCGGCGTGGGCGGACCGGGCGGAGCTGATGGCCGAGACGCAGGCCACGATGGCTGCGCTGCACGGGCCCGGCGACTACCTGCCGCCGGTGGGCGCGGTGCGGGTGGCGGGCGTGCTGATGATGGTGCTCTGGCTGGTCATGACCGTGGTGGCGGGGCTGAGCGTGCTGCTCATGGCGTTCCGGCCGGCCGTACGGTCCTTCCGGCCCTGGCACTGGCTGCTGACGCTGATGATCCCGGTGCCGTTCGTCACGATGCTGGCCGGATGGGTGTTCCGGGAGGTGGGACGCCAGCCCTGGGCCGTGTACGGCCTGCTCACCACGGCCGAGGCCATGTCGCCGCTGACCGCGACGCAGGTGCGGGTGTCGCTGACCGCGTTCGTCGCGGTGTTCGCGGCGCTCATCGCGGTCAACTACTGGCTGCTGGCCCGGCAGGCCCGGCGCGGCCCCGGCGCGGTCGCGCTCGGCGAGCAGCCGGTCGAGCCCGCCCCCGCCCCCGTCCCCACCTTCTAGGAGTACGCCGTCATGGAGATCTTCGTTCTCGCCTTCTTCGCCCTCGGCTACCTCGTGCTGGGCGGGGCCGACATCGGGGTCGGCATGGCGCTGCCCTACCTGGGGCGCTCCGGGGCCGAGCGGCGCGAGGTGATCGCCGCCATCGCGCCGTTCTTCCTCGGCAACGAGGTGTGGCTGGTGGCGACCGCCGGGGTGCTCGCCGGGCTGTTCCCCGAGCTGGAGGGCGAGCTGCTGAGCGGCAACTACACGCTGGTGGTCGGGCTCGTGCTGGCGTGGGTGGTCCGCGACATGGGGCTGTGGCTGCGCGGGCGGCTGGAGCGGCCCGGCTGGCAGGCGTTCTGGGACGGCGCGACCGTGGCGGGGAGCTGGGGGCTCGCGCTGACCTGGGGGCTGCTGCTGAGCCGCGTGCTGCTCGGGCTGGAGGGGCCGATCGCGGTGCTGCCCGCGCTGGTGGTGGCCGCGCTGTTCGGCACGCACGGGCTGACGTTCGCGGCGCTGCGGCTGCGCGGCGGGCTGCGCGAGCGGGCGGGCGTGCTCACGGGCGGCGGCGGGGAGGCGCGGGCGTACGCGCTGACCGCGGCGGCGCTGCTGGCCGTCGGGGTGCTGGCGGGGCTGCGCCTCCCCCTGCATCCGGGCACGTCGGGGCCGGTGCTGGTGCCGGTGGTCCTGGCACTCGTCCCGTTCCTGGTGGCGTCCCAGGCGTGGGTGTGGTGGACCTTCCGGCACCGGGTCACCGGGCCTTCGTACCTTTAGAAGACCGGGACCCCTTCCCTGGTGAGCTTCCAGTTCGGGGCGGCGAAGTCGGCCGGGTCGATGGTGCCCTTGGCGGTGGCGTACTCGATGAGCGCCTGGCGGATCTCCACCTGGGCGTTGTAGAGGACGGGGGCGGTGGTGACGTGCGGGAAGCCGCCGCCGCCCGACTGCCGGTAGTTGTTGATCGCGACCACGAACTCCTTGTCGGCCGGGACGGGCCGGCCGTCGTAGGTCAGGTTCGCGATGCGCTGCCCGACCGGCTTGCTGACGTCGATGTCGTACGAGACGCCGGAGAGCTGGTCGTAGTTGTAGTCGGGGGTGCCGGAGGCGTTGGTGAGCGTGGCCACGTCCACCGGAGCGCCGGGGGCGAGCTGGTTGAAGTACTTCGCCGAGTACTCCAGGTAGTCCTTGATCTGCGCGCCGGTCAGCTTGATCGCCAGCAGCGTGTTGTCGTAGACGTAGAGGCCCGCCACGTCCCTGACCCGGACGTCACCGGCGGGGAAGACCGCCGAGCGGCTGAACGGGGCCGCGATCGACAGCACCGGCAGCGTGTTGTCCGGCAGCGCCTGCTTGACCGTCTCGGTCTGCACCTGCTGGATGTAGTCGAGGATCGGCGTGTCCTTGTACGGCGACTCGGCCGCCGACAGCTCCTGCGCCGACTTGGCCACGACCTTGTTGACGTAGCCGACGGTGGTGTCGTGCTGCGGCTTCAGCAGCGAGACGATCTTGGGGTCCTCGGCGACCGTGTTGGTGTTGATCGTGGCCGAGGACTTGCCGGTCACGACCCACTTGCCGCGCTGCTTGGCGAGCTGGAAGTCCAGCCGGGACAGCCGCTGGCCCCACCGGCCGGGCTCGGTGAGCAGCACCTGCTGCCCGGTGACCTTGTTGGTGACGAACTTCTGCGGCACGTCGTTGTGCGCGTGCCCGAACAGCACCGCGTCGATGCCCGGCACCTGCTCGGCGACCAGGGCCGAGGCGTTCTCGACGGGCAGGTCGCCGCCGTAGGAGGACATGCCGTTGTCGCCCGCGTGCGCGGTCACGACGACCACGTCCGCGCCGAGGCCGCGGATGACCGGCACCCACTTCTTCGCCGAGTCGACCAGGTCGGTGAAGCGCAGCTTGCCCTCGACGTTGGCCTTGTCCCAGATGGCCACGCCGGGGTTGGTGAGGCCGAGCACGCCGACCTTGATCGGCTTCTCGCCCTTGACCTTCATGGTCTTGATGACGAACGGCTGGTACGCCGGCAGGCCCGACTTCGCGTGCACGGCGTTCGCGCCGAGCACCGGGGCCTTCATCTGCTTGATCCAGGTGGCCAGCAGCGGCAGACCGTAGTTGAACTCGTGGTTGCCCAGGGTCACGGCGTCGTAGCCGATGGCGTTCATGGCCTTGGCCATCGGGTGCGTCTGGCCGGTCTCGGTGATCGGCTCGATCTTGGCGTAGTAGTAGGCGAGCGGCGTGCCCTGGATCGTGTCGCCGGAGTCGAAGAGCAGCGTGTGGCCCGGCCCGCGCTCGGCCCTGATCGTGTTGACCAGCGTGGAGACCTTGGCCAGGCCGACGCTGTTGCCCGCGCTGTCGGCGTAGGCGGCGTCCTTGAAGTAGTCCCAGTTGAGGACGTTGCTGTGCAGGTCGGACGTGCCCATGACGGTGACGGTGACCGTCCTCGCGGGTCCCGCGTGGGCGGCCCCGGCCTGGGCGGGGAGCGCTGCCAGGGCCAGCGCGGTCAGCGCGGCGGCCCCGGCGAGGGCGAGCTTCTTGGTCTGCATGTGGCTGGAGGGTAACCGCCACAAGTTACTCGCTGGTTACGACTCGCCCAACGGCTCCCTGGTCACGAACTCCCGGATCAGCGCGGTGATCTCGGCCGGGCGCTCGTGCAGGACCACGTGGCCGCTGTCGAGCTCGGCGTACTCGCTGCCGGGGATGGCGGCGTGCATCGCGCGGGCGTGCTCGACCGGGACCAGGTAGTCGCGGGTGTTGCCGACGACCAGCGTGGGCGCGGTGATCTTGGGGAGCAGGTCGCGGACGTCCACCCTGAGGTCCAGCTCGATCTGGCGGAGCGTGCCGCGCGGCGGCTCGCCCATGAGCGCGGCGACGCCTGCCTCGCGGACGAACTCGGGGCTGAAGGCCACCAGCGGCCCGTACGCGGCGAAGCTCTCGGGGTCGGTGCGGGCGAGCCTGGCCCAGGTGCGCAGGCCGAGTTCGAGCCGGTCGTCGGCGAGGTGCGTCCAGCCCGCGATGAGCACCAGCCGCCGGACCAGCTCGGGCCGCTCGGCGGCGACCGCGGCGGCCACGACCGCCCCGAGCGAGAACCCCACCAGGTCGGACGGCCCCTCGAAGGCCGCGGCGACCTGCCCGGCGAGCAGGTCCAGCGTGAGCTCGCCGCCGGGGTCGGCGGTGGCCCCGCTGCCCGCGTAGTCGGGGGTGATGACGGTGCGCAGGTCGCTCAGGCCGGGCACGAGGTGGGCCCAGTTGGTCGCGGCGTCGCCGCCGGTGCCGTGGACCAGGACCAGCCCGGGGCCCTCGCCGGCGCGGCCGTAGTGGACGGGGCCCGCGGGGTGCTGCGCGATGGGCATGGTTCTCCTCAACCTTTCTTTAGTGATCGCTACAGAACAGACAATAACATAGCGATCGCTATAGAATGACGGCATGGCAAGGCAGCGGACATTCGACCGGGACCTCGCGCTGGAGCAGGCGCTGCGGGCGTTCTGGCGGCGCGGCTACGAGGCGACCTCGATCGCCGAGCTCACCGCCGCGATGGGCATCAAACCGCCCAGCCTGTACGCCGCCTTCGGCGACAAACGCCGCCTGTTCGAGGAGGTCGTCGCCCGCTACCAGCGCACCTACGGCGCCTTCACCACCCGCGCCTTGAATGAGGAGCCCACCGGGCGGCAGGCGATCGAGCGCGTGCTGAGGGAGGCCGCGGCCGAGTACGCCGACGCCGCGCACCCGCCCGGCTGCATGATCGTCTCCTCGGCGGTCAACTGCGGGCCTGAGTCCGCCGAGGTGGAGGAGCTGCTGCGCGAGCACAGGAAGGAGGCCACGGCCGCGCTGAAACGGCGCATCGACGACGACCTCGCGGCGGGCCGCATCCCGGCCGGCACCGACACGGCCGGGCTGGCCGCCTTCTACGCCTGCGTCATCCAGGGCATGTCGACGCAGTCGCGCGACGGGGCGGGACCCGCCGAGCTCCGGCGGATCGCCGCCCTCGCCATGGCGGCCTATCCGGCTGCTGATCCGGCTACTGCGACATGACCCCCGCGTCCTCGGGGGCGATCTCCGGCGGCGAGGCCCGCAGCCAGCGGCAGTCGTGCGGCCCCAGCGGCAGCTTCACCTTGGCGTCGTCCGACACGTCGAGCGTGCCGTCCACCAGCAGGTCCGTGAGCTGCTGACCCTCCAACCCCGGCAGTTCCAGCTCGGCGTCCACCGCCTTGTCGCACAGGTTGTGCGCCACCACGACCGTGGCGCCGTCGGCGTCGCAGCGGTGCGCGAAGACCGCGGCGTGCCCGGCGTCCAGCACGGTGTACGTCCCCCACGCCAGCTCCGGGCACTCCCGGTAACGCTCGATGAGCAGCTGGAACCAGCGCAGCAGCGAGGCCGTGTCCCGCTTCTGGTCGGCGACGTTGACCCGGTCGGGGGCGAAGGAGCCCTCCGGCATCTCGCGCACCGGATCGGCCTGGCTGAAACCGCCGTCCGGCGTCCACTGCATCGGGACGCGGACCGCGAGCCGGCCCTCCTCGGCGAGGTTCTCGCCCATGCCGATCTCCTCGCCGTAGAAGATGACGGGGGTGCCGGGCAGGGAGAACAGCAGGCTGTAGGCCATCTTGACGTGGCGCAGGTCACCGCCGAGCATCGTCGGCAGCCGGCGGCGCAGGCCCCGGCCGAAGATCTGCATGTCCTTCTCCGGCCCGAACGCGTCGAAGACCTCCTGCCGCTCCTCGTCGGTCAGCTTGTCGAGGGTGAGCTCGTCGTGGTTGCGGAGGAACATGGCCCACTGGCCGTCCTTCGGCGGTTTGGGACGCTCGCGGAGGGCGTCGGCGAGGGGGCCGGCGTCCTGGCGGGCCAGCGACAGCCACGCCTTCTGCATGCTGATGAAGTCGAAGCACATGGTGACCTGGTCGCCGAGCCCGTCGCCGAAGTACTTCACCAACTCCGGGTAGGGCACGTTGACCTCGCCGAGCAGGATTGAGCCGCCCTTCCTGCGGGTCATGAACGCCCGCATGTCCTGGAGGAACTCGTGCGGATCGGGCAGCTTCGGGTCGACGTTCTCGATGAGGAACGGGACGGCGTCCACCCGGAAGCCCGACAGGCCGAGCTCCATCCAGAACCCGAGAATGCGGGTGATCTCGTCCCTGACCTCGGGGTTGGCCACGTTGAGGTCGGGCTGGTGCTTGTAGAAGCTGTGCAGGTAGTACTGCTTGGAACGGTTGTCCCACTCCCAGAGGGAGTCCTCCTTGTCGGGGAAGACCACCTTGCTCGGGTCGTCCGGCTCCGGCTTGTCGGACCAGACGTACCAGTCGCGCAGCGGCGAGTTCTTGCTGCTGCGGGACTCCTTGAACCAGGGGTGCTGGTCGGAGGTGTGGTTGACGACGAGGTCGGCGATGACGCGCAGGCCGCGGTCGTGGGCGGTGCGCATGAACTCCACGAAGTCGCCCAGGGTGCCGAGGCGGGGGTCGATGCTGTAGAAGTCGGTGATGTCGTACCCGTCGTCCTTGTTGGGGGTCGGGAAGAACGGCATCAGCCACAGACACGTCACACCGAGCCCGGCGAGATAGTCGATCTGCTGGGTGAGCCCGCGGAAGTCGCCGACGCCGTCACCGTTGCCGTCCTTGAAGGTCTCCACGTCCAGGCAATAGACGACGGCGTTCTTCCACCAGACGTCAGAGGTGTACGTCAGTCGCATGACCCCCCGACTACCCCTGCTTTGCCGTTTCAGGCGATTCGCGCGGCGACGGCGTCGAGCACCCAGTCGAGCTCCAGGTCGAAGGACGTCCCCGCGTCCGTCTCCGTGCCCTCGTGCACGAACCTGGCCAACGCCGGATAGCGGCCCGTGTCCAGCATCCTCGTCAGGTGGGGGCCGTGGGCGCGCTGCCAGTCGTGCTCGGACAGCCCCGTGGCGCGCTCGGCGCGCAGGTTCGCGATCTCGCGCCTGATCGCGCCGGTGACGTAGGCGTTGACGGTCGCCACGGCGCGGGCCACGGTGTCCACGTCGGCGAGGCCGTCGAACGCCGCCAGCGTGACCTCGGCGGCGGCGAGGGCGTTGGGCCCGGGGCTCGGCCGGCCGCCGAGCAGGTCGGCCAGCCATTCGTGGCGGAGTGCGGCCTGCCGGGTGCGGCGGGCGTGGGCGCGCAGGGTCTCGCGCCAGCCGGCGGCCCGGTCATCCGGGGCGGGCAGGATCTCGGCGTAGACCGCGTCCAGCATGAGGTCGAACAGCTCTTCCTTGGTGGCGAGGTAGCCGTAGAGCCGCATCGGGCCGGCGTCGAGCCGGGCCGCGACCTTGCGCAGCGACACCGCCTCCAGCCCGCCCTCGTCGGCCAGTTCGACGGCGGCGGCGACGATGCGCTCGCGGTCGAGCGGCACGGGCGCGGGCCGGGGCTGCGGCTCTGGCCGGTCCCAGACAGTCATGGAATACATCGTACGATTGCGATACGGCGTATCTACTCAATACAGTGTATCGACATGAGACAACGTATCGCCGTCGTCGGCGCCGGGCCCGGCGGCCTCGCCTTCGCCCGCGTCCTGCACCGCCACGGCCACCCCGTCACCGTCTACGAACGCGACCCCGGCCCCCACGCCCGCCCCCCGGGCGGCACCCTCGACCTGCACGAGAACATGGGCCAATGGGCGCTCGACAGGGCCGGGGTGCTCGACGGCTTCCGGGCCCGCGCGCGTCCCGAGGGCCAGGCCATGCGCATCCTGGCCGAGGACGGGACCGTGCTGCGCGACTGGGCGCCGAGGCCCGGCGACCCCCAGCATCCCGAGATCGACCGCGGCGACCTGCGCGACCTGCTGCTCGGGCCGCTCGACGTCCAGTGGGGCCGGGCCGTGACCGAGGTCGTGCCGTCCGCCGGTTCCACGGCGCGGGTGCGCACCGCGGACGGCGGCGAGGAGACGTACGACCTGGTGGTGGGCGCGGACGGCGGCTGGTCGCGGGTGCGTCCGGCGCTCTCGCCCGCGACCCCCCGCTACACCGGCGTGCGCTACGCCGAGACGTCGCTGGACGACGTGGACGCCCGCCATCCCGACCTCGCCCGCCTGATCGGCGACGGCTCCATGGCCGTGTACGGGGTGAACAAGGCCCTCGTGGCGCAGCGCAACAGCGGCGGCCACGTCAAGGTGTACGCCCAGTTCCGCGCCCCGCTAGAGCGGCGGGCGGAGCCGGACGGCGCGCGGGAGGAACTGCTCGCCCTGTTCGACGGCTGGGCCGATCCGCTGCTCGACCTGCTCAGGCGCGGCGGCCCCGTCATCCACCGCGCGCTGCACGTCCTGCCCGTGCCGCACACCTGGGCGCACGTCCCCGGGGTGACGCTGCTCGGCGACGCCGCCCACCTGATGCCGCCGCTCGGGGCCGGCGCGAACCTCGCGCTGCTGGAGGGAGCCGAGCTGGCCGAGGCCGTGGCCGCCGCCGCGCCCGGCCACCTGGACGAGGCCGTCGCCGCCTTCGAGGAGCGGATGCAGGCGCGGGCGGTCAGGTGGGCGAGGCTCACCGCGGCCGGGCTCGACCGCATCGTCAGCCCCGACCCGGCCGACGCACTCGCCTACTTCGACGAGCTCCAGAGCCCCGAGCAGGTCCGTTAGGGCGGCGTTTGCGGGGGAATGGCGTTCCATCGACGGGCTGCGATCCGCGCCACTAAGGTTCGAACGCGACGACAACCAGAAAGGCCCCCCGCATGAGCGACTACGCGATCACCTTCGATCTCATCGACGTCGACAAGGACGGCCGGATCTCGGCCGAGGAGCTCGTCCGGCTCATGGAGATCATGGGTCAGCCGGTGACGCTGGAGGCGGCGCAGGAGGGCGTGCGCAGGCTCGACAAGGACGGCGACGGGCTGATCGACGTGGAGGAGTTCGGCGCCTTCGTCAGCCGGTGAGCGGTGCCGCCGCCGGTATAGCCGGATGCGATAAAAGCAAGCACTTGCTACAAAACTCCTGTCGCCTGGGTCACAATGGCGACAGGAGGGACGATGGCCATCAAGAGTGACGTACGCGAAAGCCGGGCGCCCGCGGGCCTCGTGAAGACGCTCAGGTCGGGCATCGGCCGGGTCTCCGAAGAGGTGATCGAGGAGATTCAGAACCGCATCCCCGAGTACGCCAGGCGGGAGGACGAGCTCTACATCAAGGTCCTGCGCACCGCGGTCGAGCAGGCCATCGAGGGCTTCCTCGACCGCGTCGAGAGCCCCGACGCTGCCTGGGACCCCGAGCCGTTCCGCATGGTCGGCAAGGGCGAGGCCGCCGAAGGGCGCAACCTGGAGCCGCTGCAAACCGCGCTCCGGCTCGGCGCGCGGGTGGGCTGGCGGCGGCTCACGGAGATCGCCGACCCGCTCGGGCTCTCCCCCCAGTGCCTGTACGACCTGGGCGAGACCATCTTCGTCTACCTCGACCAGCTCGCCGACGCCGCGGCCGAGGGGTTCGAGGAGGCCAGGGCGCGGGCCGCCGGCGAGATCGAACGTCGCCGCGGCCGGCTGCTCGACCTGCTGCTCAGCCAGCCGGCCGCGAGCCCCGAGGCGATCGCCGACCTGGCCAAGGCGGCCGGGTGGCGACTGCCGCGCACGGTCGCCTGCGTGGCGCTCGACGACCTGCCCGGCGTTCCCACGCAGGGGCCCGCACAGGGGCCCGGGCCCGCACAGGGGCCCGCGCAGGGGCGGCGTGGGACGGCGTACCGGACGCCGGCCCGGATGCCGGCGCTGCCGCCCGACGTGCTCGCCGGGCTGGAGCGGACCACGCCGTGCCTGCTGGTGCCCGACCCGACCGGGCCGGGGCAGGCGCAGATGCTGGAGCACGGGCTGCGCGGCTACTGGGGCGCGATCGGGCCCGCGGTGCCGCTCGCCGCGGCGGCGACGTCCCTGCGCTGGGCGCGGGAGGCGCTGGAGCTGTCGCGGCGCGGCGTGCTGCCGCGCGGGCTGCCGCGCTGCGAGGACCACATGGCGACGCTGGTGGTGTTCAAGGACGAGGAGCTGGTCAACGCCCTCGCCGAGGCGCGGCTCGCGCCCCTCGCGCACCTCCGCCCCACCCAGCAGGACCGGCTGGCCGAGACGCTGCTGGCCTGGCTGCGGTACGGGCGCGGGGCCGGCGAGGTCGCCGCCCGCCTGCACGTACACCCCCAGACCGTGCGTTACCGGTTACGCCAGCTCGAAGAGCTGTACGGCGAGCAGCTCGCCGACCCGGACGTCCGGTTCGAGCTGGAGATCGCGCTCCGCGCCCGCCAGGCCGTGAACAGGACGTTCAGAGGGGCCGGCGGAAGAGCCTGAGCCGGTCCTCGCCGATCCGCGCCCGCAGCGCGTGATCCTCGATCCCCAGGTCCTCCGACGGGGCGAGGGCGAGCACGCCGACCTTGCCGACGTGCTGGTTGAGCTGGACGGCGCGGGCCGCCTCCGCCGCCCCCTCCAGCGGGTAGACGGCCGACAGCGTGGGATGGACCATGCCGAGCGAGATCAGCCGGTTCACCTCGTGGCACTCCTGGTAGTTCGCTCCGTGGGAGCCGATGATGCGCTTGAGCTTCATCCACAGGTGCCTGTTGTCGTACTCGTGGGCGTAGCCGCTGGAGGAGCCGCAGGTCACGACCGCGCCGCCGCGCCTGGCGACGTACACCGACGCCCCGAACGTCTCCCTGCCCGTGTGCTCGAAGACGATGGCCGGGTCCTCACCCACCTGCCGCCTGATCTCCGCGCCGAGCCGCCGCCAGCCCTTCTCGTCCGCCAGGCCGCCGTCGAGCTGCGAACGGTCCACGACGTACGGGCAGCCCATGCGGCGCAGCAGCTCGGCCTTCTCCTGGCTGCCGACGACGCCGACCGGGATGCCGCCGCCGTTCCTGACGAGCTGCACGCCGTACCCGCCGAGGCCGCCCGTCGCCCCCCACAGCAGCACCACGTCGCCCTGCTTCATGCGCGCGCCGCGCTCCCCGACGAGCATCCGGTACGCGGTCGAGGCGCACAACATGTTGCAGGCGGCCTCCTCCCAGCTCAGGTGCCGGGGCTTGGCGAGCAGTTGCGTGGCCTTGACCACGGCGAAGTCGGCGAGGCCGCCGAAGTTCGTCTCGAAGCCCCAGGCGCGCAGGTCGCCCGCCAGCATGCCGTCGTGCTGGATCACCGGGTCCTCGCCGTCCACGTACGCGGGGCTGGTCACCACCCGGTCGCCCACCCGCCAGCGGCGGACCGCGCGGCCGGTCCTGACGATCACGCCGGCCGCGTCCGAGCCGAGCACGTGCACCGGCAGGTCGTGCCGCGCGTCGCTGCGCCCGAACCGCTCCAGGAACGCGAACGTCGGCACCGGCTCGAACATCGCCGACCACACCGTGTTGTAGTTGATCGCGCTCGCCATGACCGCGACCAGCACCTCGTCCTCGGCCAGCTCCGGCATCGGCACCTCGCCGACGTGCAGGGTGCGGCGGACGTCCTTGTCCTGCTCGTCCTGGTCGAAACTGCCGACCTCGTCCTTGCGCAGGTGGGCGGCGCGGTAGGCGGAGGGCACGTCCAGGCGCGCCAGCTCGGCCGGCTCGGCGCCGGCCACCACCGCCTCGCCGAGTGCTGTCGTCTTCACAGGAGTAGTCCCTTCAGGTGCTCGGCGATGACCTCGACGTGGGGCGGGTCGAGCAGGTTGAGGTGGTGCGAACCGGGGATCTCGACGACCTCCAGCCGGGGCGCGTACGGGGCGAAGCCCCTGGCCGGGTCGTCGGCGTGGGCGTACCGGGGGTCCTCGACGGTCCAGGGGGCGGGCTCGGTGGAGCGGTAGAGGACCGCGCGGCCGTGGTACGGGCCGGCGGGACGGTAGCGCTCGATGGCCCGGGTGTCGTCGTGCGAGGTGAGCTGGTGGCGCAGGATCGCGGGCGGCAGGGTGGCGAGCACGCCCGACTCGGCGATCCTGGCCTCGGTGAGCGCGAACTGGGCCGGCTCGTCCAGCGTCTCCAGCTCGGCGCGGTCCAGGTGGATCGGGGTGCCGTACGTCCTGGTCAGGTAGGCGGCGAAGGCCGCGTAGCGGCGGGCGGCGAGTCGTCGGCGGTCCGGCTCGCCGACCTCGTCGGGGAGGCCGGAGTCGATCATGGCCAGCAGCTCGACGTCGTCCTCGCCGAGCAGCCGCGCGATCTCGAACGCCAGGATCCCGCCGAACGACCACCCGCCCAGCCGGTACGGAGGCTCCGCGGCCCGGCGGACGGCTTCGGCGTAGCGGGCGGCGCGGCCGGGGATGTCGTCCGGCTGGTCCAGGCGTTCCAGCCCGAGGACGGGGACGGGGAGCCGGGCGGCGAGGAGGGCGTACACGCCGGTGGTTCCGCCCGCCGGGTGCGCCAGGAAGATCGGCGCGCCGGCGGGGGCGGCCGGGGTCAGCGGCCGGACGACCCCCCGCCCCGCCTCGGCCTCGTCCACCCGTCTGATGGCCACGGCCAGGTCGGCGGGGGTGACGACCTCTTGACCGGGGTCCCAGGCGAGGTCTTGGCCGAGGGCCTGGCTGGGGCCCTGGCTGAGGTTCCCGGCGAGGAGGGCGAGGGCTTCGGGCAGGATGCCGGGCGGCAGCGGCTCGGTGACGGAGGGCTCGCGGCCGAGCAGCCCGGCGAGCACGCGGGTGACCTGGCGTTCTGCCGCGTCCCTCGGCAGGACGGGGGCGAGACCCAGGCTCTCGGTGACCGCCCGTGCCAGTGCGCCCAGGGTGCCGCCGTTGAGCAGCGGGGCCGCCGCCACCCGTACGCCGAAGTCGTGCTCGATCATGCCCCGCAACCGGGTGGCGGCCAGCGAGTCGAGACCGAGGTCCGTGAGGACGGCGTCGTCCCCCAGCCGGGACGGCTCCACCCCGAGCACGGCGGCGGCCCGTTCCCGCAGCTTGTGAGAGACGCCCACCGGCCCCGGCAGGTCCTCAAGGGCCGGGGCCTCGGCGACCTCGGAGAAGTACGGGATGCGCACCAGGGGCGGGAAGAGCGCGACCGCCCGCGCAGGATCGAGCTTGACCACCCCCGCCGGGAAGTCACGTTGCAACAGCGCCTCCAGCGCCTCCAGCCCCTCGTCCTCCGTCAGGGGCTCGACGCCCGGGGTGGCGGGCGCGGCGGTCCCGGCCCAGGGACCCCAGTTGACGGCGAGAGCGGGCAGCCCCTCGGCGCGGCGGCGCTCGCACAGCGCGTCCAGCCAGGCGTTCGCGGCGGCGTAGGCCGCCTGGCCCGGCGAGCCGAGCAGGGACGCCGCCGACGAGAACGCCACCCACCAGTCGAGATCCAGGTCCTTGGTGGCGTCGTGCAACCGCTGGGCGCCGACGACCTTGGCGGCCCACACGCGGGCGAGGCCATCCGGTTCGAGGTCGGCGATCAGGCGGTCGTCGAGCACCCCGGCGGCGTGCACGACGCCGCGCAGCCGCAGCCCGCCCTCGGTGGCGGCGGCCACCAGCCGCTCGGCCGTGCCCGGCGCGGCGAGATCGCCGGTGACCGTCCTGACAGGCCCGGCGTCCGGATGGGGAGTACGGCTGTTCAGCACGACGCGGGTGGCGCCGCGTTCGAGCAGCAGACGGGCGGTGAGGCGGCCCAGGTGTCCGTGGCCGCCGGTGATGACGTACGCCCCGGGTCCGGCCACGGGGCCACGGGGGGACGGGAGGGTGACACGGCGGAGGCGGGCCGCGTAGCGGATGCCGGCCCGCCAGGCCACCTCGTCGTCCTCGGCGTCGCAGGACAGCTCCCTGACCAGCGCGTCGAGGTCGTCGTGGTCGACGAGGCGGGCGCGGGTCTCGGGATGTTCCAGGGCGAGGACCCGGACCAGGGCCCGGAGGGCGGCGGGCCCTGGGTCGGCGAGGTCGCCGTCGCGTACGGCCTGGGCCCGCTCGGTCGCGACCACGATCCGCGCGCCCCGCCGAGCCAGCCCGGCCACCCGCAGCATGACCCGCTGCACCCCCGCCACCCCGAGCCCCGGCGGCACCAGAACCAGCACCCCGTCACCAGGCAGGACGCCACCACCCGCCGGGGCCCCCTCGCCCGAAGGGGTGGGCAGGAGGGCGCGGAGGCGGGCGGCCCGCGCATCCCCCTCCTCGGCCAGGACGAGCCAGGGGCGGGACATGCCCGCCTCCGGCGGCGGCACGCTCACCCACGCCCGCGCGACGAGCTTGGCGTCCAGCGTGACGGGGACGGGCCCCGGGAGCAGGTCGATGAGCTCGGGAACCCCGGCGGCCGGGCCGACCACGGCGCTCCCGTGGACGGTCCACCGGCCTGCGGCGTTCTTCGCCGAGAGCTCGACGCGCCCGTCCGCGAGGGTGATCGTCACCTGGGCGGGAAGCGGCAGGTGGGCGTGCAGCGTCACCTGCCGGAGCTCCATCTCGTCGGAGGTCTCCGCGACGGCCGCGCGGGCGAGCCGCGCCAGGACGGCGGGCGTGAGCACCGGATGGCCGTCCCGGTGCCATTCCTCCGGCGGCAGCCGCCAGGGGGCGTCGGCGAGGTCGTCGAGCGTGGTGGTCCACGAGTGGCAGGACGGCGTCTCGACGTGCGCGCCGAGCAGCGGATGCCCGGCCGGCGGCCGTTTCGGCTCGGCCCAGTGCCGTACGTGCTCCCAGGGCGAGTGCGGCACGTCGGCGAGCCGCCCGCGCGTCCGGGGCGGCACGGCCACGGCGACGGCGGCGAGCTGGTCGTGGAAGGGCCCCTCGGTGACGCGGGCGGTCGCGGGCAGGGTGTCGCGGAGCGCCCCGGACAGCAGCGGGCGCGGCCCCAGCTCGGTGAAGAGCGTGTGCCCGTCCTCGGCCGCCGCCCGTACGGCCTGCATGAGCCGTACGGGACGGCGCAGCCCGGCCGCCCAGTACGCGCCCTCGAACGCCGGCGCTTCGCGCGGATCCTCGAAGACCGGCGAATAGTACGGGATGTCAGGCTTGCCCCCAGCGATCCCGCGCAGTTCCTCACGCAGCAGCGGCACCAGCGACCGTACCTGCGACGAGTGCCCCGCCCCCTCGGCCGTCAGCGTCCGCGCGAACAACCCCCGCGCCGCCACCGAGGCCGCGAACTCCGCCACCCGCTCCGGCTCCCCCGTCACCACGGTCTGCGACGGCGAGGCGTACACGGCGACGTGCAGGTCGTCCGGCACCTCCTCGGCCCCGGTCTCGACGACCGCCATGGCCCCGCCGCCGCCCAGCCCGCCGAGCAGCCGGGCCCGCGCGCAGATCACCCGTACGCCGTCCTCGACGCCGAGCCCGCCCGCCACCACCGCGGCGGCCACCTCGCCCATGGAGTGCCCGATCACGGCGGCGGGCTCGAAGCCGTAGGCCCGCCAGGTCTCGGCCAGCGCGAGCTGCACGGCGAAGATGATCGGCTGGAGCGTGGCCACGCCGGCCGCGCCGGGGTCGTGGACGTCGATGCCGGCCTCGTCCCGCAGCATGGGGGCCAGCAGGTCGAGGGTGCGGCGGTAGGCGGGCTCTGCGGCGTAGAGCTCCAGGGACGGCCGGTGCGGGCTGTAGCCGCTGAACACCCAGACGGGCCCCTCGGCGGCGGTGACGGGGCCGACCGGCCGGACCTCGCGCAGCTTGGCGGCCAGCTCGCCGGCGTCGCCCGCCACGACGGCCGCCGCCACCCGCCCGCGCCCGGCCCGCCTGGCGAGGGTGTGGGCCACGTCCGCCAGGTCGGCGGGGGGCTGCCAGGAGGCGAGGACGCGGGCGTGGCGCTCGACCCGGCGGGGGGTCGCGTCGGTGAGCAGGAAGACGTGCTTGGCACGGACCGGGAGAGCGGCCTGAGGAGCGGGGAAGGCGTCCAGGGCGACGTGGGCGTTCGTGCCGCCGAAGCCGAACGCCGACACCCCCGCCCTCGCCGGGTCACCACCCTCCCGGCACGGCCACGGCGTCGGCGCGGTGACGACGCGCAGCCGCTCCCACGGGATGTGCGGGTTCGGCTCGCGGAAGTGCAGGCTGGGCGGGATCACCCCGTGGTGCAGGGCGAGCACGGCCTTGATGAGCCCGGCGACGCCCGCCGCCGCCTCCAGGTGCCCGAGGTTGGTCTTGACCGAGCCCAGCAGGACCGGCGTCGGCACGGCGGCGGCGATGGCCCTGGCCTCGATCGGGTCGCCGAGCAGGGTTCCGGTGCCGTGCGCCTCGATGTAGTCGGGCCCGCGGCCGAGCCGCCCGTACACCTGCCGCAGCAGCGACTCCTGCGCCTCCGGGTTGGGTGCGACCAGGCCGTTGGAACGGCCGTCCTGGCCGACGGCGCACTCCCTGATCACCGCGAGCACCCGGTCGCCGTCCCGTACGGCGTCCGCGAGCCGCTTGAGCACCACGACGCCGCAGCCCTCGGCCCGCACCATCCCGTCCGCCGCCGCGTCGAACGCCTTGCAGCGCCCGTCGGCCGCGGTGCCGCCGCCCCGGTCGAAGGCCACGGTGACCAGCGGCGACAGCAGGAGGTTCACCCCGGCGGCGAGCGCCAGGTCGCACTCGCCGGCGCGCAGGCCGGTGACGGCCAGGTGGGTGGCGACGAGGGAGGAGGAGCAGGCGGTGTCCACGGCCAGGGAGGGGCCGCGCAGGTCCAGCAGGTACGACACCCGGTTGGCGGCGATGCTGAGCGCGGCCCCGGTGGCGGTCCAGGCGTCCACGGCGGCGAGGTCGGCGCCGGTCAGGTGCGCGTACTCGGTGCCGGAGAGTCCTGCGTACACGCCGGTGCGGCTGCCGGAGAGCGTGCGCGGGGCGTGGCCGGCGTGCTCCAGCGCCTCCCAGGCGGTCTCCAGGAGCAGCCGCTGCTGCGGGTCCATGGCGGCGGCCTCGCCCGGCGAGATGCCGAAGAACTCGGCGTCGAACCCCGCCACGTCGGCGAGGAACCCGCCGTGCCGGGTGACGCCGGCCAGCGCCTCGCGGGTGCGCGCGGAGCCGTCGTCGAACGCCTCCCAGCGCCCCTCCGGCACCTCGCCGACCGCGTCCCGGCCGTCGACGAGCAGCTTCCAGTACGCCTCGGGGCCGTGCGCGCCGGGGAAGCGGCAGCCGACGCCGATCACCGCGACCGGCTCCCCCGCCGTCCCGCCGGCCTCGGCGGTCTCCTGGGGCGCGGACAGCGCGCGGGCGAGCCGGTCGATCGTCGGGTGCTCCCACACGATCGTGGGGCTCAGCTCGCGGCCCAGCAGCTCGCCCAGCTCGCCCGCCACCGCGACCGCCTCGCGCGAGGACAGCCCGTGCTCCTCCAGCGGCCGGCCGGGGTCCACCTGCCCGCCGAGCCGCTCGATGAGGAAGGTCCGGATCTCGCTCTCATCGGGTACGTCCACGAAACACTCCCGAGTGCGCCGGGGCCGGGGTGATCGGCCACCCTACTGAGGAGCGCCGGACGGGCGGCACGACCGTACGGAACATTCCTCGGTCGCGTTTTGTCACGCCGGTGACAATCGGAGCGGATTTGTCCGGCGGGCCACAACGGACGGCCGATTTCGTTGCGCCGCCTCATAGCCCCGGGCCGACGCCGCCTCTACTCTCGCCTGCACCCCGAGCGAAGGAGGGCTCCCATGCGCGCCCTGGCGGCACTGGCGGCGGCGACGGCGCTGCTGCTCTCCTGCGCGGCCCCCGCCTCCGCCGACCCCGACTGGTCGTTCGCCCAGGAGAGCGAGCCGCCGCGCGCCGAGCCGGCCACCGGCGGGTACGCCCCCGGTCAACGCGCGCTGCCCGGCCCCGCCCGCGTGGTCGCCGAACGCCGGCTCGACCCGCGCACCCTGGACCTGCTCGTCTCCTCGCCGGCCGTCGGGAAGCTCACGCCGGTCCGCCTGCTGCTGCCCCGAGGCTGGTCGCGGACGGCCGGGCGGACCTGGCCGGTGCTCTACCTGCTGCACGGCGGCGCCGACGACTACACCTCGTGGACCCGGATGACGGACGTGGCCACGTACACCGCGAACCTGGACGCCATCGTCGTCATGCCGGAGGCGGGCCGGGCGGGCAACTACTCCGACTGGCACAACGCCGGACGGGGCGGGCCGCCGAAGTGGGCGACGTTCCACACCTCGGAGGTGCGGCGGCTGCTGGAGTCCGGCTACCGGGCCGGCACCCGGCGGGCCGTCGCCGGGCTGTCGATGGGCGCGTACGGCGCGATCAAGTACGCCGCCGCCAACCCCGGCATGTTCCGCTTCGCGGGCGCGTACAGCGGCATCATGGCCACCCGGCTGCCGGGCATCCCCGCGGTCATCATGAACGCGCAGGCCGGCGAGAAGCAGGACCCGCTCGCGCTGTGGGGCGACCCGAAGCGGAACGCGAAGGTGTGGGCCGCCAACGACCCCCTGGCGCTCGCCGCCGGCCTCCGCGGCACCTCGCTCTACATCTCCAGCGGCAGCACGTCGCTGAACGGCCCCCTGGACCGGCCCGACGCCGCCTGGAACCCGGCCCACCTGGGCGAGCCTATCTCCGCCTACACGGCGCGGGCGCTGAGCGAGCGGCTGAAGAGGCTCGGCATCCGGCACACGCTGCACCTGTACGGGGACGGCACGCACACCTGGCCGTACTGGACGCGCGAGTTCAAGAGGTCGTACCCGATGATCGTGCGCGCTCTGGGGCTGCGGCGGGGATGACGCGGCGGGCCATCGGCCCGCCGCGTCATCCGCCTACGGGACGTCGAACGTCTTGCGTCCGCCCGCCCCGATCACCTCGATCCCCTTGGCGCCGAGGATGCCGTCGAGCGGCAGAGACACCGAGTAGGGCGCGGTCGCGGGCAGCCCGATGCCGCGCAGCCTGCCGACGACCTCGATCCCCCAGTATTCGGGCTGCCGGACGTACACGAGCGGCGACAGCTCGACGTGCATGGTCAGGTACGGCTTGGTGCCGTTGACGACCAGGATGAACGTGTTCGGCACGATCCCCGGCACCACCCGCGCCTCGTCGAAGTCGATCAGCCGCACGGACTGCGGCGCGGGCAGTTCGGCGAAGTCCTCCGTCATGGCGGAGCCCCCTTGCGTGAGATGGTCAACCCCCGTCGGTTACCGAAACTCTCACGCCGGCCCCGTCCGGGCAACGACTGTCGCGGGCGAGGCGGCTCAGGCGACGTGCAGGTAGACCTGGCCGAACACCTCGGACAGCCGCTTCAGGTCGGTGGCGAGGTCGACCTCGGGGTGGGCCGGGTCGTAGAAGGTGGCCAGGCGGGCGCGGAGCGAGCCGAGCTTCCCGAGCTGCTCCCACGCCGGGGTCGCGGCCCACTTGTCGCCGTAGACGCGGACCGTCTGGTTCTCGGGGTTCACCCAGCGGGTCCACAGGGTGACGGTCTCGGCGGCGTCCTCCTGGAGCGGCGCGGCGACGCGCTCGGTGAGCGCCTGGGTGACCTGCTCGGCGGTGAGCGCGGAGGTGACGGTGGCGTCCTCGACGGCGATCTGGCCGTAGGCGTCCCAGGCCCGGCCGCGGATCTGGATGGACTGGTTGCGCTGGGCCTCGGCGGCGTCGATCTTCCAGGTGGCGTACCCGCTCGCGAGGAGCACGTTGTCCAGGGCGAGCTGGTCGGCGTAGCCCTTGGTCAGCCAGGCGCCGACGCGGTCGGGGTCGAGCAGCGGGTACTTCTTGCTCATCTCGGCCTTGCAGGCGTCGTTCGCGCCGCAGCCGAGCACCGGCGCCACCGTGTGCACCGACAGCTTGCGGCCCGGCACGGCGGCGCGCAGCGCGGTCGCGGCCGTGGCGACGAACTTGTCGATCTCGTCGGCGCTGTCGAACGTCTCGTTGAAGCCGAGCTGCGAGGTGAAGCGGATGCCGACGACGCCGGGCTGCGTGGCGGCCAGCGCGGCGACCTTCTTGACGGCCTCGTCCAGCTTGCCGGCCTTGTAGTCGTCGGCCAGCTCGGTCTCGATCCAGAGGCGCAGGCCGGTCGGGGTGGCGGCGGTCGCGGCCTGGCCGGCGGCGGTCTGCTTGGCGGCGGCCTTGTCGGCGGCGCTGATCTCGCTGCCGTCGGTGTAGCACTGCTCGCCGTTCTGGCACTCGGGGGTGCCGCCGTCCTCGGCGCCCTCGACGTCCGGGTCGCCCGCGTCGTGGGCCTCGCCGTCGCCTTCGGAGTCCACGGCGCACGCGTTGGCGGGGTCGGTGCAGTCGACGCGGATGGTGCCCTGCGGGCCGGAGTCGATCATGTTCTGGCCGTCGTTGCCCAGCCAGAACCTGGCGATGTCGGCGGCCTCCTCGGGGGTGGCCATCCAGGTGCAGACGACGTACGCGGGGGTGTCCGCGGCCAGCAGGTCGTTGCAGCTGCGCGGATCGTCGGCCGACCAGGCCGGCAGGCCGATCCCGAGGAACGACAAGGTGATTCCGAGGACGAGGAGCTGCCGCAGCCGCTTTCGCATGGCACCTGACTTCCTGGGGGTGATCGTGGCCATATGCACCATATCTGGCTGATCAAGGACGTTCAATGAGATCGGCCGCCGTCCGTACTCCCTTCTCGACCGTCAGTCGCTCGCCGAGTCGGGCGGCCCGCTCGCGGTGGCGGGGTGCGGCCAGCAGCCGATCGGCCAGTTCCCGCCGGTCTAGCCGGCGGATCGGCAGCGGTGGCGGGCCGGCGCCGAGTGCCGCGACCCGGCGGCCCCAGAAGGGCTGGTCGGAGAAGAACGGGCAGACCACGCTCGGCACCCCGGCCGTGAGCGCCGTCCCGGTGGTCCCGGCGCCGCCGTGGTGCACGACCGCCGCCATGCGCGGGAACACCAGGTCGTGCGCCACCTCCCCCACCGGCAGCAGGTCGTCGCCTGCCGCCACCGGCAGTCCCTGGACGACGCCGCGCAGCCCGGCCAGCCGCAGCGCGGCGACGACCTCCCCGGCCACCCGCTCCGGGCACGGCATGCTGCCGAACCCGACGAACACCGGCGGCGGGCCGGCCGCGAGGAAGTCCTCCAATTCCTCGCTGCCACCCTTGCCCGGGAGCCGCCAGTAGCCGGTCAGGTGCACGTACCCGGGCCAGTCGCGCGGGCGCGGCACCACCAGCGGGCTGACCCCGCACAGCACCGGCACCCGCTCCCTCCGGTCGGCGGCGAACGGGCTCCCCCGCAGCGGCCCCAGCCCCAGCACCTCGGCGCGCAGCCGGTTCATCAGGGGGGCGAGCACCAGCAGTCCGGCCCGCTCCACGACCGCGTACGAGGCCCGGTTCCCGAGCCGCCCCAGCGTGGCGAGCGGCACCAGCGGGTTGGGGAACTCCCCGGTCGGCTCGCTCGGCTGGAACTGCAGGATCCGGTACGGCATCCCGTGCCGCTCGCTCAGATGCCGCCCGAACGCGCCCAGCGCGGGGGCGAGCACCAGGTCCGCGCCCGCGCAGCCGGCGTCCACCTCGGCGACCAGCCTGGCGGCCAGCGGCTCGACGACCGTCCTCAGCCCGCGTACGAAGCCGAGGGGCCCACTGTCCAGCCACGCCCGCCCCTCCTCGCCGTCCAGGACGGTCGCGGGATCCACGCTCAGCGCGACGAACCGCACGCCGGGAGCCGCCAGGGCGGCGTAGCGGGCGGGCGCGGCGAGCACGACGTCGTGCCCGCGCCCGGCCAGCTCAAGCGCCAGCGCGGCGCACGGCTGCGTGTCCCCGCGCGACCCCAGCGCCAGCACCGCGACCCTCACGACAGCGCCCTCACAACAGCGCCCTCACGACAGCGCCCTCACGACAGAACCCTCACGACAGCACCCGGCCCCGCGTCACTTGAGCGTCCTCAGCGCGATCAGCGCGCCCGCCAGCACCAGCCCGGCCGCCGCGAGCAGCCCGGTGGCGTACCCGGCGGCGAAGCTCGGGGCGGCCTGCACGACCGCCCCGACGGCGGCGATCCCGAACAGCCCGGACACCTCCCTGCTGACCGAGAAGACCCCGCCCGCGACCCCGGCCCGCGACGCGGGCACCGCACCCAGCACGGCCGAGCCCAGCGGCATGGTGAGCGCCGAGCCGATCCCGATCGCGCACACGGCGGGCAGCAGCCGCCCCCATCCGTCGCCCGCCTCCAGCGTCGCCGCGACCGCCATCCCGCCCGCGACCAGCGTCAGCCCGGCCGCCACAGTGCGCCCCGCGCCCACCCGCCGCTCCAGGAGCGGCGCGAGCGGCGTGACCAGCACCACGAGCAGCGCCAGCGGCACGAACGCGAGCCCCGACCCGGTCGGCGTGAACCCGAGCACCCCTTGCAGGAAGATCGCCGTGTAGAAGAACACGCCGTTCACGCCGAGCCCCCAGAGCACCTGGGCCGCCACCCCGCCCGCGAAGGCCCGCACCGCGAACAGCCGCAGGTCCACCATCGGATCGGCGGCCCGCCGCTCGGCCACGGCGAACGCGGCCCCGCCACCCGCGCACAGCGCCAGCGCGGCGACGACCGCCGGCGAGCCGTAGCCGTGCTCGCCGCCGTGGATCAGGGCGAAGGTCCCCGACGCCAGGAACACCGCCGAGGCCAGCACGCCGGGCACGTCCAGCGCCCGCCGTACCGGCCGCGAGGCGGGCACCGCCACGGCGGCGAGCGCGACGACCGCCGCGCCCAGCGGCACGTTGACGAGGAACACCCAGCTCCAGTGGGCGTGCTGGCTCAGGTAGCCGCCGACCACCGGCCCGAGCGCGAGCGCGGCCGCCCCGGACGCCATCCAGACGGCCACGCCCGTCGAGCGCCGCCGCTCGTCGAGGACGGCGAGCACGGCGAGCGTCGCGGGCAGCACCAGCGCCGCGCCCGCCCCCTGGACGAGCCGGGCGGCCACCAGCGGCCCCACCGTCCCGGCCAGCCCGGCCGCGAACGAGGCCGCGGTGAACAGCATCAGCCCGGTCAGCAACGTCGTACGGTGCCCCCAGACGTCGGCCAGCCGCCCGCCGGCGGGCATGAGACCGGCGAACGTCAGCAGGTAACCGGTGGCCACCCATTCCAGGGCGGCGAGGCTCGCGCCGAGGTCGCGCTGGATGCTGGGGAGCGCGACGGTGACGACGGTGTTGTCCAGGGTGGTGAGGAACCCGGCGAGGGCGACGGCGGTCAGCAGCCGGCGGCCGGTCGCCGGGCGGGTCGCGGTGCGGCCGGTCACCGGTCCACCTCCACCCAGGTCCAGCCGGTCCCGTCGGGGGTGGCCCGCACCACGCGGTCCCGTTCGCGCCCGATCCGCTCCCACCGTGGCCCGCCCTCGGCCCTGGGCCGGCCACGCCCTCCGGCCCCGGACGGGTCCTCGCGCGGCGCCGGGGGCCCCGGAGCCGCCACGGGCTCGCGCAGGGCCGGGGTGCCCGGAGCCGCGGCCGGCTCGCGGAGCTCCACGCGCCGGTGCAGCGCGCGCAGCGGCCTGGGCAGCCACCAGTTGGCCCCGCCCATGAGCCGCATCGTCGCGGGCACCAGCAGCGCCCGCACCAGGGTCGCGTCCACCACGATGGCCACGAACAACCCCACCCCCAGCAGCTTCACGATGGTGATCCCTGCGGTCGAGAACGCCCCGATCACCACCAGCAGCAGCAGCGCCGCGCTGGTGATCACCCCGCCGGTCTGCCGCAGCCCGGCGGCCACGGCGGCGGTGTTGTCCCCGGTGCGCAACCATTCGGCCCGCACCCGCGACAGCAGGAACAGCTCGTAGTCCATCGACAGCCCGAACACCACGGCGAGGATCAGCACGGTCACGGTCGCCTCGACCGTCCCGGTGGAGGTGAAGCCCAGCACGGACGCGAGGTGCCCGTCCTGGAACGCCCACACGATCACCCCGAGCGAGGCCCCGATGGACAGCACGTTCATGAGCAGCGCCTTGACCGGCAGCACCACGGACCCGAACGCGGCGAACAGCAGCACGGCGGTCACCGACCCCACCACCAGGGCCATCCAGGGCAGCCGGGCGGCAAGGCTGTCCATGAGGTCCATCTGCGCGGCCGTGGGCCCGCCGACGACGACGCGCCGCACGTTCGGCTCCGGCGACAACGTTCTGATGGCGGTGACGAGGTGCTGCGCGTCCGCCGACATGGGGTCCACGTCGTAGCGGACGGCGAGCCGGACGGCCCCGTTGTCCTCCGACAGCCCGGCGACGTCCACGCCGGTGACGTGGGGCAGCCGGCGCAGCCGCGCGGCGAGCGGGTCGGCGTCGTCCGGCGTGACGGGGGTGACGGCGCTGATCGCCGCGTGCCCCTGGCCGAGCGGCCCCGGCCGGGCGGGCGCCTCGGTGAAGGACCGCTCGACCAGCACGTGCACGTCGATCGCGGCCATCGAGTTGCGCCCGAAGTCCCGGTCGACGATCTCGGCCACCCGGCGGCTCTCGGAGTCCGCGGGCAGCACGCGGTGGTCCACGTTGCCGAACGTGACGTGCAGGAACGGCGCGGCCAGCGCCACCAGCACGGCGGCCACGGCCACGAAGTAGAGCACGGGCCGGCGCATGACGCTGGAGGCGACGGCGTGCCACATGCCGCCGCCGCTTCCGCCGTCCCCGAGGTCGGGGGTGAGCCGGAGCGCGTTCACCCGCCGCCCGAGCACGCCGAGCGCGGCCGGCAGCACGACGAGCGCCGCGCCCATCGCGACCAGCACCACGGCCGCCGCGCCGAGCCCGATCGAGCGCAGGAACATCTGCGGGAACGCCAGCAGCCCGAGCAGCGCCGTCGCCACGGTCAGCCCGGAGAAGGCGACGGTACGCCCGGCGGTGGCCATGGTCCGCACCACGGCCTGCTCGCTCGTCGCCCCGGCCGCGATCTCCTCGCGGAACGCCTTGAGCACGAACAGCGAGTAGTCCACGGCGAGCCCGAGCCCGAGCATGGTGACGACGTTGAGCGAGAAGACCGAGACCTCGGTGACCTCGGTGAGCAGCCGCAGCAGCACCAGCGCGCCGAGCACCGCGAACGCCCCCACGAGCAGCGGCAGCCCGGCCGCCACCAGGCTGCCGAACACCACGACCAGCAGCACCAGCAGCACCGGCATCGAGATGGCCTCGGCGCGGGCGAGGTCGGCGGCGGTCTGGCCGTTGAGCTCCTTCAGCAGCGGCACCGGCCCGCCGACCGAGACCTGGAGGTTCGTGGCCCGCCGCAGCCGGTCGGCGACGGCCGCGTAGCCGGCCTGCTTGTCGCCCTTGAGCGTGACCAGCGCGTACGTGGACCGCCCGTCCTTCGACACCATCAGCTTCGACCCGGTCGTCCAGTACGTCGCGAGCGCCCCCACGTGCTCGGCCGGCAGCGCCCGCAGCGCGTCGTGCACCGCCTTCTTGTATCGGGGGTCGCGGGCCTTGACGGACGGGTGGTGGTAGAGGACGACGACGTCGGGGGCGTGCGCGCCGTACCAGTCGTCGCTCCACCGGGCGGCGGTGGTGGAGTCGGCGCGCGGGTCCTCGAAGCCGCCGTCGGCCATCCGCCCGAACAGCTCCATGCCGAGCGGCGCGACGAGGAGGGCGGCCGCCAGGCTCAGCACCAGCAGCGTCCACCTGCCGCGGTAGACCAGGCGGCCCGCGCGCTCAAACAAGGGCGCCCTCCAGGTACGCCCGCAGGCAGGCGCGCCGGGCGAGCTTGCCGCTGGAGGTGCGGGGCACGGCCCCGGCCTCGGTCAGCACGAAGTCGTGCACCGCGAGGTCGTGCCCGGCCCGTACGGCGGCCCGCACCGCCCGCGCGACCTCCGCCGCGTCGGCCCCCTGCCCGCGCCGGGACCGCTCGGCCACCACGACCAGCCGCTCGGTGTCCTCGCCCGGCACCGCGAAGGCCGCCACCCGGTCGCGCCGCACCGCCTCGTGCGCCTCCTGGACCGTGGCCTCGATGTCCTGCGGGTAGTGGTTGCGGCCGTCCACGATGACGAGGTCCTTGATGCGGCCGGTGACGTAGAGGCGGCCGTCGTGCCACACGCCGAGGTCGCCGGTGCGCAGCCAGCCGTCGGCGCCGAAGACCTCGGCGGTGCGGGCCGGGTCGCGCCAGTAGGCGCGGGCCACGTTCGGCCCGCGCACCCAGATCTCGCCGACGTGGCCGTCCGGCTGGTCGCCGGCGTCGCCGACGATCCTGACCCGCTGCCCGTGCGGCCGCCCGCAGGCGACCAGGTGACTGGCCGGGCCCTCGGTCCAGGGGACGGCGCGCCCCTCGCGCAGGGCGTCGCGGGAGAAGGCCGTCACGACGGGCCGCTCGTCGCGGCCGGTGGCGGCGACGAACACGGTGGCCTCGGCCAGCCCGTACGCGGGCGTGTGCGCCTCGGGCCGCAGCCCGCACCCGGCGAAGGCCGCGTCGAAGGCGGCGAACGCGCCCGGCCGGACCGGCTCGGCCCCGTTGAGCATGACCCGGACCCCGGACAGGTCGAGCCCTTCCTTGTCCTCGGGGCGGACGCGGGCGGCGGTGAACTCATAGGCGAAGTTGGGCGCGCCGGTGAAGGCGTCGGTCTCCTCCGACAGCAGCCGCAGCCACCGTACCGGGCTCATGACGAACGCCACCGGGTCCATGAACACCGCCCGGTTCGCCCCCATGATCGGCATGGCGACGGTGGCGACCAGCCCCATGTCGTGGAAGAGCGGCAGCCAGAGCACCGCCGCCGAGACGCGGGGCCGGGCGCGGAAGACCTCCCAGAGCTGGGCGGCGTTGGCGGTCAGGTTGCCGTGCGTGATCTCGACCCCGGCGGGGGCGCGGGTCGAGCCGGAGGTGTACTGCAGGTAGGCGAGGTCGCCCGCGGCGATCGGCTCGCGCTCCCACTCGTCGGCGAGCAGGTCGGAGACGGCGTCCACGACGACGACAGGCGGCTCCTTCTCAAAAAGCCGGGCCTCCCCCAGGAAGGCGTCCACACCGGGCCGCGCGGCCGTCGTGGTGAGCACGACGGCGGGGGCGGCGTCGGCGAACGCCCGCTCCAGCCGCTCGCCGTGCCCCGGCAGCCCGGGGGCGAACAGCGGGACCGCCACCAGCCTGGCGTACATCGTGCCGAGCACGGCGACCACGTAGTCCAGCCCGGACGGCGCGAGCACGGCCGCCCGGTCGCCGGGGCGGGCCAG
This sequence comes from Nonomuraea sp. B208, assembly GCF_057536035.1. Classification (NCBI taxonomy): domain Bacteria; kingdom Bacillati; phylum Actinomycetota; class Actinomycetes; order Streptosporangiales; family Streptosporangiaceae; genus Nonomuraea; species Nonomuraea sp. B208. The sequence continues at coordinate 832,147 of NZ_BAAJOU010000021.1, read as the reverse complement.
CTCGCGCAGCCGTACCGCGAGCGCCCTGGCCTTGAGGTCGGCCCGCGCCCACGTGTACGTCCGCCGGGAGCCGTCCCCGAGGTGGTCCACGAACGTGTACGCCGGCCCGTCCGGGACCTCGCGCGCCCACCGCGCCACCCGTGTGATCAGCATCTCGTCCGGCATGCCCGCGTCCCCTTGGCTGGAGCTGGAGGGACCTAGCAAATTACGGGAGGATCGGGCCGCGATTCTTGCCAAACCCCTGCACATTCCGCGGCCCGTCTTTTTTATCGAGTGACAAGACACGGGGCCGGATGGCAGGCTTTGACCGTTTTGTAGGGGGTTCTTGGTGCACGACTACGCACGCGATCTCGGCCTGCTCCGGGATCGCCGCTTCGCGCTGCTGTTGTCCGGGCGGACCATCTCCGTCCTCGGCAGCGCCTTCGCCCCGGTGGCGCTGGCGTTCGGCGTGCTCGAACTGCCCGGGGCGAGCGCCGGAACACTGTCGATGGTCCTCGCCGCGGCCTCGGTGCCCATGATCGCGTTCATGCTGGTGGGCGGGGTCGTCGCGGACCGGCTGCCGCGCCAGCAGGTCATGATGACCGGCGAGTTCCTGGCCTCCGCCGGCTACTTCGCGATCGGCGCCATGATGCTCACCGGCTGGACGCCGATGCCCGCGCTGATGACGGCCGCGGCGCTCACCGGCATCGCCACGTCGCTCGCGCTGCCCGCGCTCACCGGGATCATCCCCGACGTCGTGCCGCCCGACCGGCTGCAGTCCGGCAACGCGCTGCTCGGCCTCGGCGCGAACGCCTCCCGCGTCGGCGGGGCGGTGCTCGGCGGCGGCACGGTGACGCTGTTCGGCGGCGGCTGGGCGCTGGTCGCCAGCGGGGCCATGTTCGGCGGGGCGGGCGTGCTCGTCGCGCTCATGCGCTTCGACCGGATCGAGCGCCCGCCGGGCGAGCGGCACTCGGTGCTGAAGGACCTGCGGGACGGCTGGCGGGAGTTCCGCAGCCGGCAGTGGCTCTGGGTGGTCGTGGCGCAGTTCTCGCTGCTGATCATGGCGTTCGAGGCGGGGCACGGCGTGCTCGGGCCGCTGCTGTTCAAGGACCGCCTCGGCGGGCCGGCGGCCTGGTCGGCGTTCCTCGCGGCCGAGGCCGTCGGGATGATCGCCGGGGTGCTGGTGTCGATCCGGCTGCGCCCCCGGCGGCCGATCCTGGTGGGGGTGCTGCTGTGCCTGCCGGTGGCGCTGCCGTACCTGCTGCTCGGCAGCGACGCGCCGCTCTGGGCGGCCGTGGCCGCGGCGTTCGTGCTCGGGGTGTGCTTCGACGTCTTCGGCGTGCTCTGGCAGACCACGATGCAGCGGGAGGTGCCGCCCGAGGCGCTGTCGCGGGTCAGCTCGTACGACATGCTCGGCTCGCTCATGTTCGGGCCGCTCGGGCTGCTGCTGGCCGGAGGCGCGGCGGACGCGTTCGGGGCGGAGACGTCGCTGCTGGCCTGCGCCGCGATCATCGTGGTGTGCACGCTGGGCGCGCTGCTGGCCCCCGGCGTGCGGAACCTGCGCGCGCCGGTCGAGCCGGTCGAGCCCGTCACTCGATGATGAGCCGGACCACCACGCCCGCGCAGTTGCCCGCCACACAGATCCGCACCGGCACCTCCGAGATGCCGGCCTTCGCCGGGACGCCGCCCACGTGCCCGTCGGGGCCGATGGAGACGCCCTCGGGCAGCCTGCCGTGGTCGGTGACGGTGAAGGTGGGGAGCACGCCGGGCGGGCCGCCGTTGATCCCGATCTCGCCGTTCAGCGGCACCCCGGCCTTGCCGGGGAAGATCAGGTCGCGCGGCGTCCAGGGGACGTTGCCGAGCACCACCAGGGTCACCCGCGTCTCCCGGCAGGACGAGCCGGAGCAGATCTGGACGGGAGCGACGTAGGTGCCGACGCGGGCGGGCTTGCCGTGGAGGCGCCCGCCCTCGTCCACGCTGACGCCGACGGCGAGGTAGGCCGGCCGGACGGAGACGCCCTTGGCGGTGGGCAGGAGCTGCTGGGCGACCTCGATGCCCTCGGTGACGTAGAAGGTGTCCTCGACCAGCTCGCCCTCGGGGCGGTGGTAGGGAGTCTCCCGGGCCATCAGCTCGACGGGCGCGATCGGCTCGGTCAGCGACGGCACCGTGGCGGACAGCCCGCACACGGCCATCCCGGCCAGCAGGAAGACCCACCTTTGCCGCACGTGCACCCCCCGGTTCCGCTGCTTCCCGTACGTACCCCCTTCGCGGCGCAGCGTCACCAGATAATGGGGAGATGGCCGCTGAATCCGTACAGACCTTGGAACGCGGGCTTCGCCTGCTGCGACTGCTCGCCGACGGCAAGGCCGGGCGCACGCCGACGGAGCTGGCGGGTGAGCTGCGGCTGAGCCGGCCGGTGGTCTACCGGCTGCTGACGGCCCTGATGGCGGAGGGGTTCGTCCGCCGTGACGCTGATGGGCGGGTGCATCTGGGGTTCGGGGTGCTGGTGCTGGCGCAGGCGGTGCAGCCGCTGCTGCGGGCGGCGGCGGTGCCGACCCTGCGGCGGCTGGCCGAGGAGGTGGGCGCGACCGCGCACCTGACCGTGGCCGAGGGGGACGACGGCCTCGCCGTGGCGGTGGTGGAGCCGTCGTGGACCGACATGCACGTGGCCTACCGGGAGGGCTCCCGGCATCCGCTCACCAGGGGCGCGGCGGGGCAGGCGATCCTGGCGCTGCGCGAGGGGCGCGGCGACTACTTCGTCTCTGAGGGGCAGTTGCAGGAAGGAGCCCGGGGCGTCGCCGCGCCGGTGACCGGGCTGCCGTGGCTGGAGGCGTCGGTGGGGGTGGTGACGTTCGGGCCTCTGGACGAGCGCGCGGGGGCGCGCGTGGTGGCGGCGGCGGCCGAGCTGTCGGCCGCGCTGGGTTGACATCCTCGGGCACATGACGGACGGTTAGTACACATAGAGGACACTTGCGTCCGATAACAGGACAGCTTGGGAGGGGCCGGTATGCCGTACTACCGGGTCGTGGGAGAGGTGCCGCGCAAGCGGCACGTGCAGTTCAGGCGGCCGGACGGCGGGCTCTACGCCGAGGAGCTGATGGGCGAGGAGGGCTTCTCGTCCGACTCCTCGCTGCTCTACCACCGCCACCTGCCGACCGCGATCGTCAAGGCCGAGGCCGTCGAGCCGGTCGCCGGGACGCGGCTGGAGCCCAACCTGCCGCTGTCGCCGCGCCACTTCCGCACCCAGGAGCTGGGCAGCGCGGGCGACCTGGTGGGCGGGCGCATGCTGCTGGCGGGCAACGGCGACGTCCGCTTGTCGTACGCGACCAGCGACCGCCCGAGCGAGCTCTACCGCAACTCCATGGGCGACGAGTGCGTCTACGTCCAGCGCGGCCGGGTGCGCTTCGAGTCCACCTACGGCGTGATCGAGGCCGGCGAGGGCGACTACGTCGTCATCCCGACCGGCACCATCCACCGCTGGGTGCCGGACGGCCAGGTCAACGTGCTGGCCATCGAGGCGTCCGGGCACATCAGGCCGCCCAAGCGCTATCTGTCGCAGTACGGCCAGTTCCTGGAGCACGCGCCCTACTGCGAGCGCGACCTGCGCGCCCCCTCCGAGCCGCTGCTCGCCGAGGGCGAGGAGGTGCCGGTGCTGGTGCGCACGCGCGGCGGACTGACCCGCCTGGTCTACCGCGACCACCCGTTCGACGTGGTGGGCTGGGACGGCTGCCTCTACCCGTACGCGTTCAACATCGACGACTTCGAGCCGGTGGTGAAGAAGACGCACGCGCCGCCGCCGGTGCACCAGACGTTCGAGGGGCCGGGATTCGTGGTGTGCTCGTTCTGCCCCCGGCCGCTGGACTTCCACCCCGAGGCCGTGCCGATCCCGTACAACCACCACAACGTGGACTCCGACGAGTTCATGTTCTACGTGGGCGGCGACTACTCCGCCCGCAGGGGCTCGGGCATCGACGTCGGCTCGGTGTCGCTGCACCCGGCCGGTTTCACGCACGGGCCGCAGCCCGGCGCGGTCGAGGCGGTCGTCGAGGCGGTGGCGAACGGCGTGACGACCACCAGCGAGATGGCCGTCATGGTCGACACCTTCCGCCCGCTCGACCTCGGCCCGGCCGCCCTGTCCTGCGAGGACTCCGGCTACGCCTGGACGTGGGCCCGATGAGCGCCACCCTGTACGCCGCGCTCGTGGACGACGCCGGGCTGTTCCCGCCGACGTCCCTGCACATGGAGGAGGCGCTCGCCCGCAACCGGCGCGACCTGGAGAGCGGCAACCCGGTGCTCACCAACCGCTTCCTGTGCCCGGCCGGCCGTCTCGACCGGCTGCGCGGCCAGGACTTCCGGCCGGAGCGCATCGGGCTGATCCTCGACACCGAGGAGCTGCCCGACTTCGGCGACCTGCCGATCGATCTGGTCGAGACGCCTCTGCCGGAGGGCGAGACCGTCGAGGCGCTCGCCGCGCGGCTCCGGCTGCCCCTGGGGGTCCGGCTGTTCGCCGAGGTCCAGCCGCGCAAGCTGGCGATCGACGTGCCCGAGGGCACGGGGCTCAAGGTGCGCTGCGGCGGGCTGACGGCCGACGCGTTCCCGGCGGTGGAGCCGCTGGCGGCGTTCATCAGGTCGTGCGTGGACCACGGGGTGCCGTTCAAGGCCACCGCGGGGCTGCACCACGCGGTGCGGCACTTCGACCCCTCGCTCGGCGTGGACCGGCACGGGTTCCTCAACCTGCTGCTGGCCGTCTGCGAGGCCGTGCAGGGGCGCGATCCCGCGCACGCCCTGCGCATGACCGACGTGGGGCAGCTCGTGCGGATGGCGCGGGCGGTGCCCGAGGAGATCGCGGCGCGGGCGCGGCGGCTGCTGGTGAGCTACGGCTCCTGCGCCACCCACACGCCTTTGGAGGACCTGCGTACGCTGGGCCTGATCGAGGAGGATCAGTGAGCTGGGGCATCGACAACCTGCCGTACGGCGTCTTCTCCCTGCCGGGGCAGGAGCCCCGCGTCGGGGTGCGCTACGGCGACAGGGTGCTCGACCTGACCGCCGCGCTGCACGACGAGGTGTTCGCCGCGCCGTCGCTCAACCCGTTCATGGCGCGGGGCCGCGCGGCCTGGCGGGACACCCGGGCGCTCATCCAGGAGAAGCTGACGAGCGACCTGTCGGTCGTCGAGCGCCACCTGGTCCCCCTGGCGCAGGTCGAGCTGCACATGCCCGTCGAGGTGGCCGACTACGTCGACTTCTACTGCTCGCTGGAGCACGCGAGCAACGTCGGGCGGATGTTCCGGCCGGACGACGAGCCGTTGATGCCCAACTGGCGGCACCTGCCGGTCGGCTACCACGGCAGGTCGGGCACGGTCGTGGTGTCCGGCACGCCGGTGCGCCGGCCTCAGGGGCAGCTCGGCGCGGGCCGGTTCGGGCCGTGCGCGAAGCTGGACGTCGAGGCCGAGCTGGGGTTCGTGGTCGGGGTGCCGACGGAGATGGGCACGCCGGCCGGCGAGTTCGAGGACCACGTGTTCGGGGTGACGCTGGTCAACGACTGGAGCGCGCGCGACATCCAGTCGTGGGAGTACCGCCCGCTCGGGCCGTTCCTGGCCAAGTCGTTCGCCACGTCGGTCTCGCCGTGGGTGACGCCGCTGGAGGCGCTGCCCCGGATCCCGGGGCGGGCGCAGGACCCCGAGCCGCTGCCCTACCTGCGCAGGAAGGCGGACTGGGGGCTGGACATCGCGGTCGAGATCCTGCTCAACGGCGAGGTCGTGGCCCGGCCCCCTTACGCGGAGATGTACTGGACGCCCGACCAGATGCTCGCGCACCTGACCGTGAACGGGGCCTCGCTGCGCACCGGCGACCTGTTCGCCAGCGGCACGATCTCGGGTCCCGAGCGCGGCCAGCGCGGCTCGTTCATCGAGCTGACCTGGAACGGCGCCGACCCGATCAAGCTCGGCAGCGGCGAGACGCGCACGTTCCTGGAGGACGGCGACACGGTGACGATCAGGGCGACGGCCGGCGACGTGACCTTGGGGGAGGTTTCCGGAACTGTCGTACAGGCCCTGGACGTCACTCAACGTGCTTGACCGGTGACTCCCCGCTAATCTTGGAGGACCCCTTCTCCCGGACAGCAGGAGTCATCTCTCATGCGGCGTGCCGCGACGCTTCGTGTCGCCTTCCTCCTGGTCTGCGCCATGGCGGCGATGTCCGTGGCGTGCGGCTGCGGGCCGGTCACCGCGGAGACGCCCGCCGCCCCGCCGGTCGTGAAGATCGCGCCGGCCCTCGACAGCGTCCGCGCCCGGCCGGGCCGCGGCCTGGTGATCAGGGCGACGGGCGGCACGCTGAGCGAGGTGGCGGCGCTCACCGGAGGCGAGCCGGTGCCCGGCCGGCTCGACGCCTCGCGCCGCGTCTGGCGCTCGGACTGGACGCTGAAGCCCGGCGCCGAATACACCGTGGCCGCCACCGCCACCTCGCCGGGCGGCCCCGCCACCGTGCTGGCCGGCCGCTTCCGCACCCGCCCCGCCCAGGAGACCTTCGGGCTCGCGGCCACCGCGCCGCTGCCCGGCGAGACGGTCGGCGTCGGCATGCCGGTCATCCTCGACTTCGACCGCCCGATCGAGGACAAGGCGGCCGTCGAGCGGGCCCTTGAGGTCAGGTCCGGGCATCCCGCCGAGGGCGCCTGGCACTGGGCCGGCGACACCCGCGTCATCTACCGCACGCGCCGCTTCTGGACGCCCCGGCAGCGGGTCACCGTCACCGCGCACCTGGCCGGGGTGCGCGCGGCCGACGGCGTGCACGGAGCCGTCGACTCCACCTTCGCCTTCACCGTCGGCCGCGCCCAGACCAGCGTGGTCGACACCCGCACCCACCGGATGACGGTCGAGCGCGACGGCCGCACCGCCCAGCGCATGGCGATCAGCGCCGGCATGGCCACCACCCGCGAATACACCACGACCAGCGGCGTGCACCTCACCATGGACAAGGGCGACCCGGTCCGCATGATCTCCCCCGGCCGCGAGAAGGGCGACCCCGGCTTCTACGACCTGCTCATCGAGCACGCCGTACGCATCTCCGACAGCGGCGAGTACATCCACGCCAAGGACAACGTGTGGGCCCAGGGCCGCCGCAACGTCAGCCACGGCTGCGTCAACGCCCGCCCCGACCAGGCCGCCTGGTTCTACGCGAGCTCACTGCGCGGCGATCCCGTCACGATCACCGGCACCGGGCGCGAGCTCGCGTGGGACAACGGGTGGGGTTTCTGGCAGCTCACCTGGGAGAGGTGGATCGAGGGGAGCGCCCTGCGGGCCGCCGACGCCGCAGGTGAGAGGGTGCCGCCGGGGTTGACTCCGGGGCTAGGTTAGAAGAGGGGGGAACCACCCGCGGCACGGGCCCGTTGTTCTTACAGGAGGGCCGGACATGGATGAATGGGTCATCTGGGTAATCCTCGCAGTCGTCCTCGGCGTGGCGGAGCTTTTCACCTTCACGGCGGCTCTCGGGCTGCTCGGCGCGGCGGCCCTCCTCACCGCCGCGACCGCGGCCATCGGCCTGCCCGTCCCGCTGCAGTTAATATTCTTCGCCGCCGCCTCCGCGGCCGGTCTCCTGGTCGTCAGGCCGCTCGCCCTGCGGCACATCAAGCAGCCGCAGCTCCAGCGGTTCGGCGTGGAAGCCCTCGTCGGCAAGCCCGCGTACACGGTCTCGGAGGTCACCGGGCGTGAGGGGCGGATCCGCGTCGGGGGCGAGGAGTGGTCGGCGCGTGCCTACGACGAGACACTCGTGATCCCCGCGGGCGCGACCGTAGACATCATCGAGATCGAGGGCGCGACCGCCCTCGTATATCCCCGGGAGTAGGCATGGATCCGCTCTTGATGGTCGGCATCTTCGTCATCCTGTTCGCCGTCTTCACCGTGCTCAGAGCCGTACGGATCGTGCCGCAGGCCCGGGCCCGCAACGTCGAGCGGCTCGGCCGTTACCACCGCACGCTCAAACCCGGGCTCAACTTCGTCATCCCGTACATCGACCGCGTCTACGCCATGATCGATCTGCGGGAGCAGGTCGTCTCGTTCCGCCCGCAGCCGGTCATCACCGAGGACAACCTGGTCGTCGAGATCGACACGGTGCTCTACTTCCAGGTCACCGACCCGCGGGCGGCGGCGTACGAGATCGCCAACTACATCCAGGCCGTCGAGCAGCTCACCGTCACCACGCTGCGCAACGTCGTCGGCTCGATGGACCTGGAGAAGACGCTGACCTCCCGCGACACCATCAACAGCCAGCTGCGCGGGGTGCTCGACGAGGCCACCGGCAAGTGGGGCATCCGCGTCAACCGCGTCGAGATCAAGGCGATCGACCCGCCCAAGACCATCAAGGACGCGATGGAGAAGCAGATGCGGGCCGAGCGCGACAAGCGGGCCGCGATCCTGACCGCCGAGGGCCAGCGCCAGTCGCAGATCCTCACGGCCGAGGGCGACAAGCAGAGCCGCATCCTGCGCGCCGAGGGCACCAGGGCCGCGGCGATCCTGGAGGCCGAGGGCCAGTCGCGCGCCATCGACCAGGTCTTCCAGGCCGTGCACCGCAACGACCCCGACCCCAAGCTGCTCGCCTACCAGTACCTCCAGGTGCTGCCACAGCTCGCCCAGGGTCAGGGCAACACGTTCTGGGTGATCCCGAGCGAGGTCACCTCGGCGCTGACGGGCGTGTCGAAGGCGTTCACCGAGGCGCTGCCGCGTTCGGCGGCCACCCGCGAGGAGGTGGCTCCGGAGCACTCGGCGGCCGACGAGGACGCCGCCCGCGCGGCGGAGGCCGCGGCCGAGGCCGTCGCCGACGCCCAGGAGGCCGACCCCAAGGGCCCGCGCCAGCTCACCCAGGCCATGCAGGAGCCGTCCCCCTTCCCCGACCTCGACCCGCAGCCCAAGGAGGCCGAGCGCTGAGCCCCTGGCGCACCGGCCCGGTCCCCTCGCGGGGCCGGGCCGTCGTGGCTCACGCCTGCCCGCCCGCGAAGTACGCGGCCAGGTCCGGATCGAGCGGCGGCACGTCGTACGGCATGCCGCCGTCGCGCAGCGACATCGTCGCCATGTAGCCGGCCGCCACGCTCATCCGCGCCGCCACCGGCGAGGTGTCGGTGGCCCCGCCCTCCTGGACGAACCGGCGGAACTCACCGATGATCTCGGCGTCCGCCCCGCCGTGCGACCCCTCGGCCAGCGGCACCTTGTACGCGATGTCGCAGTCGTCCCGGTAGCCGGTCGGCCCGGTGTTCCAGACCTTGACCGTGTCGCCGGGCCCGTCGCCGAAGTTCTCCAGCCGCCCCTCGGTGCCGATGACGGTGTAGTTGCGCACGTAGTCGGGCGAGAAGTGGCACTGCTGGTAGGCGGCGATGACGCCGTTGTCCAGGCGCATGTTCATCACGGAGACGTCCTCGACGTCCACGACGTGGTGCAGGTCGCGGCGGGCGGTGGGCGGCCACTCGTACGTGCGCAGCCAGTCGTCCGGACGCGGGGTGCCGGGGGCGCGGCGCGGCAGGTCGCCGTAGACCATGAGGTCGCCGAGCGCGTTGACCCGGGTGGTGTAGCCGCCGGCCAGCCAGTGGATCACGTCGAGGTCGTGGGCGGCCTTCTGCAGCAGCAGGCCAGTGGTGCGGGTGCGGTCGGCGTGCCAGTCCTTGAAGTAGTAGTCGCCGCCGTAGCCGACGAAGTGCCGCACCCACACGGTCTTCGGCTCGCCGATGACGCCCTTGCGGATGATGTCGCGCATCAGCCGGACCACGCCCATGTGGCGCATGTTGTGGCCGACGTACAGGCGGGTGCCGGTGCGGCGGGCGGCGCGCAGGACGGCGTCGCAGCCCTCCACGGTGATCGCCATCGGCTTCTCCAGGTAGACGGCCTTGCCGGCCTCCAGGCAGTCGATGGCGATGCGCTCGTGGGTGTCGTCGGGGGTGTTGACGATGACGGCGTCGAGGTCGGGCCGGTCGAGGAGCGCGCGGTAGTCCTCGGTGAGGAAGCCGGCCTCGAAGCGGGCCGACTGGCTCTTGAGCACCGCGGGGTCGGAGTCGCAGAGCGCGGCCACGACCGATCCGCCGCCGGGACGGTGCGCGTGCAGCGCGAGGCTCGTCCGCAGGCCGAGACCGATGACTCCGATGCGCAGGTCTTTCACACGAGTCCTTCCACGTTCGAGCGTTGTGTGACCTGCAGGCTAGCGGTCAATTATGAAAACAACTAGCTTTAATCCAGCGCAAACAGGTGCTGGTCGGCGTGGTCGAGGGCCAGGCGGACCGCGCCGATCACGATGCAGTCGGCGCCCAGCGCCGAGGCCACGACCTCGGGCGGATAGAGGCAGTGACGCTCGAAGACCTCACGCGCCGGCTCCACCAGCAGGTCGCCGGCCGAGGCCAGCGCGCCGCCGATGACCACCATCTCGGGGTCGAGCGGGTTGACCACGGTGACCAGGCCCGCCGCCAGCCCGCGGGCCAGCTCGCGCACGGCCGTCGCGGCCCGCTCCTCGCCCGCGCGGGCCCGGCCGATCGCGAAGTCGGCGCTCTGCCGCATCGAGCGCAGCTCCCCCGGCTCGGCCGCCATCGCGTAGTCGATGACGTGCCGGAACGCCGTCCAGTTGTCGTTGGGCTGGGAGCCGATCTCGCCCCCGGCCGCGTGCGCGCCCCGGTGCGGCCGGCCGCCGACCAGCAGGCCCATGCCGATGCGGTCGCCGGTGAACAGGTAGACCACGTCGGAGCGGCCCCGCGCCGCGCCGCGCCAGTGCTCGGCCAGCACCGCGAGGCGCATGTCGTTGTCCACCAGCACGGGGACGGGCAGCCTGCGGGCCAGCTCGCCGCGCAGGTCGAGCCCCGTCCAGTCGTCCAGCGCGACGCTCTTGACCACCCGGCCCGCAGCGTCCACGGTGCCGGTGGTGCCGACGCCGGCGGCCACCAGGCCCTCCAGCGTCAGACCCGCCCGGCCGGCGGTCTCGGCGGCCAGCGCGGTCGCCGCGTCCAGCCGCTCGGCCGCGCTCAGGTGCCGGTGGGTGGGCACGCAGCCGGAGGCCCGCACCGTGCCCGCGAGGTCGGCCACCATGGCCCGCACGCTGGAGCCACCGATGGAGACGCCGAGCACGTGCCCGGCCCCCGCGCGGAACCTGAACCGCCGGGCCGGCCGCCCGCGCTGCCGGTCGCCCTCGTCCTCCGTCCACTCCTCGGCCCAGCCCTCGGCGACCAGGTCGTCCACGATGGTCTCGGCCGTCGGCCGCGACACCCGGACGGCCCTGGCCAGCTCCGACAGCGTGGCGACGTCCACCTCGCGCAGCACGCGCAGGATCGCCGCCGAGTTGAGCCTGCGCAGGAGGGAGGCGTCGCCGCTCTGCTGTCGCACGTGACCTCCACATCGAGTCATCTTCAAGCCTATTGCGTAATTGTGCCTGCTCGCGGGCCCGCGTGAAGCTGAGCTGTGGGGGCACTTAAGAAGTCCTCGATGGACACCTCACGAGTGGACCGGGCACAGTGCGTTAGGTTCGACCTAGGGGGAAAGAGGGCCATGAAAGCGCTGGTCAAGGAGAAGGCCGAGCCCGGTCTGTGGCTGGTGGACGTCCCGGAGCCCGAGGTGGGGCCCGGCGAGGTGAAGATCCGCGTGCTGCGCACCGGCATCTGCGGCACCGACCTGCACATCCGCAAGTACGACGACTGGGCCAGGCACACGCTGAAGCTGCCCCTCGTCGCCGGGCACGAGTTCTGCGGCCACGTGGTCGAGGTGGCGCCCGGCGTCGAGGACGTCGCCGTCGGCGACCTCGTCAGCGGGGAGGGCCACCTGGTCTGCGGCAAGTGCCGCAACTGCATGGCCGGCCGCCGCCACCTGTGCCGCAACACGATCGGCCTCGGGGTCAACAGGGACGGCGCGTTCGCCGAGTACGTCACCCTCCCCGCCACCAACGTCTGGGTGCACCGCACCCCGGTCCACCCCGACATCGCCGCCATCTTCGACCCGTTCGGCAACGCCGTGCACACCGCGCTCTCCTTCCCCCTGGTCGGCGAGGACGTCCTGATCACCGGCGCCGGCCCGATCGGCCTGATGGCGGCGGCCGTCGCCACCCACGTCGGCGCGCGCAACGTGATGATCACCGACGTCAGCGACGAGCGCCTCGACCTGGCCACCAAGCTCGGCGTCTCGCTCGCGCTCAACGTCTCCCGCACCTCCATCGAGGAGGGCATGCGCCGGCTCCAGATGCGCGAGGGCTTCGACGTCGGACTGGAGATGTCCGGCAACCCGGCGGCGGTGCGCGAGATGATCGCGCACATGACGCACGGCGGCAGGATCGCCATGCTCGGGCTGCCCGCCGAGGAGTTCGCGATCGACTGGGCCACGGTCGTCACCTCCATGATCACCATCAAGGGGATCTACGGCAGGGAGATGTTCGAGACCTGGTACAACATGTCCGTCCTGCTGGAGAAGGGGCTCGACCTCTCCCCCGTCATCACCCACAGGTTCGACTACCGCGACTTCGAGGCGGCCTTCGACACGGCGGCGGGCGGGCGTACCGGCAAGGTCATATTGGATTGGAGCGCTTGATGTTCACCAACGTGCGCGGGCAGCTGCGGGCGACCCTCGACGAGATCGCCGAGGCCGGGCTGCTCAAGCCCGAGCGGGTCATCACCACCCCGCAGAGCGCCGAGGTCGGCGTGGCCGGGCGCGAGGTGCTCAACTTCTGCGCCAACAACTACCTGGGCCTCGCCGACCACCCCGAGGTGGTCGCGGCGGCCAAGGAGGCGCTGGACCGGTGGGGGTTCGGCATGGCCTCCGTACGCTTCATCTGCGGCACACAGGAGGTGCACAAGGAGCTGGAGTCCCGGCTGTCGGAGTTCCTCGGCATGGAGGACACCGTCCTCTACAGCTCGTGCTTCGACGCCAACGGCGGCGTCTTCGAGACGCTGCTCGACGCCCAGGACGCGGTCATCTCCGACGCGCTCAACCACGCCAGCATCATCGACGGCATCCGCCTGTCGAAGGCCCAGCGCCTGCGCTACGCCAACCGCGACATGGCCGAGCTGGAGGCCCGGCTGAAGGAGGCGTCGGAGGCGCGGCGGCGGCTCATCGTCACCGACGGCGTCTTCTCCATGGACGGCTACGTCGCCCCGCTGCGCGAGATCTGCGACCTCGCCGACCGCTACGACGCCATGGTCATGGTGGACGACTCGCACGCCGTCGGCTTCGTCGGCCCCACGGGACGCGGCACGCCCGAGCTGCACGGCGTCACCGACCGCGTGGACATCATCACCGGCACCCTCGGCAAGGCGCTCGGCGGGGCCAGCGGCGGCTACGTCGCGGCCCGCGCGGAGATCTGCGCGCTGCTGCGCCAGCGCTCGCGCCCCTACCTGTTCTCCAACTCCCTCGCGCCCGTCATCGCGGCCGCCTCGCTGCGCATCCTCGACCTGCTGGAGACCACCAGCGAGGCCCGCGAACGGCTGCGCGCCAACACCGCCCGCTTCCGCGCCGCGATGACCGAGGCCGGTTTCGACATCCTGCCCGGCGACCACCCGATCGTGCCGGTCATGATCGGCGACGCGGCCGAGGCGGGCGCGATGGCCGAGCGGCTGCTCGACCTCGGGATCTACGTCGTCGGGTTCTCGTACCCGGTGGTGCCGCAGGGGCAGGCGCGGATCCGGGTGCAGCTCTCGGCCGCGCACCGCGAGGAGGACGTCGACCGGGCGGTGGACGCCTTCGTACGCGCGCGCAGCTGATTCGTACGCGCACGCAGCTGGTTCGTACGCGCACGCAGCTGAGTATCCTCACCTCCGTGATAGACACGCGGCGGCTGCGCACGCTCCGTGCCGTGGCCGACCACGGCACGGTCACCGCCGCGGCGGCCGCACTGCACCTCACGCCGTCGGCCGTGTCGCAGCAGCTCGTGGCGCTGGAGCACGAGGTGGGGCACCGGCTGTTCAACCGCGACGGGCGCGGCGTGCGGCTCACCGCGGTCGGCCGGATCATGCTCGGGCACGCCAACGAGGTGCTGGCCCAGCTCGAACGGGCCCGTGCCGACGTGGCCGCCTACGCGGCGGGCGAGGCCGGCGAGGTGACGGTCGCCTGCTTCGCCACGGCGATCAGCGCCGTGCTCTCCCCCGCGATCGCGGCGCTGCGCGCGAGCGCGCCCGGCATCCAGGTGCGGGTGCTCGACGCCGAGGGCGACCAGGGGCTCGCCATGCTGCTCGACTCGGCGGCCGACCTCGCGGTCGCGGTCGAGTACCGCGGGGCGCCCGACGCCGCCGACGGGCGACTGTCCCGGCTGCCGCTGTACGCCGAGCCGTTCGACCTGGTGCTGCCCCGCGGCCATCCGCTGGCGGACTCGGCCACGCTGGTGTCGCTGTCCGCCGAGCGGTGGATCGGGCCCTATCCCGGCAATCCGGTGCACGACGTGATCACGTTCGCCTGCCAGCAGGCGGGCTTCACGCCCAACGTCGCCCACTGCTCCGACGACTTCCGCGCCGTGGTGGCGCTGGTCGGGGCGGGGGCCGGGGTGGCGCTGGTGCCCCGGCTGGCGTTCCGGGACATGGCTCCCGCCGGGGTGGTCGTGCGCCGTACGCAGGGGGCGGCCGAGCGGCGGGTCTTCGCGGCTGTGCGGCGTGGGGCCGACTCGCATCCGGTGGTGCGGCCGGTGCTGGCGGCGTTGCGGGAGGTGGCGTCCTCGATCGGCGGCACCCCGCCCGATACATCCTGATTTATCGGCGTATTGGTGCCCTATCGTTGATCTTCACATCGGATCACATCGAAGGAATCCCGAGTGCGCATGATCAAGCGGAGTGCGACCCTCTCCCTCGGCCTCGCGACCGCCCTCGCCGCGTCGGTGACCCTGAGCGGCCCGGCCGCCGGGGCGTCCACGCCCATCGGCGCGTGCGGCGGCGGCAGCTACCACGTCATCGACAGCCACGCCTACGGCTCCAGCGCCGTCACGTACCTGCTCTACAACGGCACCACCAACTGCGTGGTGACGTGGAAGACGGGCGCGGCGGGCAACAGCACGTACGTGCGCGCCGTGATCTGGCCGTACGGCGGGGAGGGCAAGGTGGACGCGGACAACTACCGCTACTACGCCGGGCCGGTCAAGGTCAACGCGGCCGGCAAGTGCGTCAAGTGGGGCGGCACGTACGGCGGCACGTGGTGGGAGAGCGACTGGGAGCACTGCGGCTGACCCCTGCTCTCACACCTCGGCGCGGGCCAGGCGGAGCGCCTCGGTGAAGCGGGCGTGCCGGTCCAGCTCCGCGCGTACGGGCTCCAGCACGAGCTGGTCGCTCACCTCGGCGATGGCCGTCCGCAACGCCTTCCCCGTACGGCGGGCGCGGCGGCGGCCGCCCAGCCAGGCCAGCAGCCGGGACAGCAGCGCGACCAGCACCCCCGCCAGCGCCCCGCCCGCCAGCAGCACCGTCGGCCACGGGACCGGCCCGGCGGTGGGCAGCGGCGGCTGGGGCAGGCGCAGGTAGTCCATCCCGAACAGCACCCCCAGCCAGAGCGCGCCCGCCAGCATGGCCGCGAACACCAGCCACTGCAGCGCGTTCACCGCGCTCCACCAGCGGGGGCGGCGGGTCGCGTCGAGCGAGGCCGTGGCGATCGCGCGGTCCACCGCGTCCATCAGCTCGGTGGCGTGGGAGCGGGCCGCGTGGCGCACCGCCGTCGCCCAGGGGCCGGGCAGGCCGGTGGCGGCGGACTCGCCGACGTCCCTGAGCGCGGTCTCGACCTGCGCCCGCTGCACGGCGGACGCGCCCGGCACGGACGTCCGCCCGACGATCTCCGCGTCCCCTGGTGAGGGGAGCTGGGGGCGCGCGTTCTGGACCGCCGTCATCCCCAGGCGGAGCCGGCGCAGCGGGTCGGGGCGGAAGCGCCGCAGCCAGCGGGTGACCGGCCATCCGGTCGCCACCACGGCCCGGTGCCGATGCCCCTTGGCCACGGCCTCCACCACCAGCGGCACCCCTGCGGCCCGCGCCAGCGCCTCCCTGAGCCCCTTGTCGACCCCCTTGCCGAGTCCTCTCCCAGGCCCCTGCTCCGGCCCCCTCCCAGGTCCCTTCTCCAGCCCTCTCCCAGACCCCTGCTCCAGCGCCGGGACCTCGCCCCCGCCCCCGCTCCCGCCCTCGGCCGCCCCCAGGTGGGCGGCGGCCGCGGCGACGTCGGCGCCCAGGCGGGCCGCCCACGACGCGCGGGCCGCGACCCGCTCCCGCAGCACCTCCCGGAGCCCGGCCATCCCCTCACCGGTACGCGCCGAGACCGCCAGCACCGGGACGTCCGCCAGCCCGTCCCCCTCCAGCAACCGCCGCAGGTCGCCGACGCAACGCTCGACGGCCTGCGGCGGCAGCCGGTCGACCTGGTTGAGCACCACCAGCATCACGTCCCGGTGCCCGGCCAGCGGCCGCAGGTAGCGCTCGTGCAGCGCCGCGTCCGCGTACTTCTGCGGATCCACCACCCACACCAGCAGATCGACCAGCTCCACCAGGCGGTCCACCTCCAGCCGATGAGAGAGCCGGATGGAATCGTGGTCGGGCAGGTCCAGCAGGACGAGCCCGGACCCGTCCGCGTCCGCGGCGGAGTGGCGGTGCGGGACGTCCAGCCAGTCGAGCAGCGGGCCCGCGCCCTCGCCGTCCCAGAGCGCCGCCTGCGCGGTCGAGGTCGTGGGCCGGGTGACGCCGACCGCCGCCAGCTCCTGCCCCGCCAGCGCGTTGTAGAGGGACGACTTGCCGCTGCCGGTGGCCCCGGCCAGCGCGGCCACGGTGTGGTCGAGGGACAGTCCTGCCCGCGCTCCCGCCCGTTCGGCGACGGCCCGCGCGGCGGTCACCGCTTCTTCGGGCAGCCGGCCGTCGCCGAGCGTGGCCGCCTCCAGCAGCGCGCTCACCCGCGTGTCGAGGGACGGCCCCTCCTTGCGCCGCAGCAGCTTCACCGGCCCTCCTCCTCGGCGCCGGACTGGACCGGCAGCTCCATGGTGGCGGCGGACTGCCACGCCCCCGGGGGGAGCGCCGGCTCCACGGCCGGCGCCGGGAGGTCGGCGCGCCGCGCCCGCTGGGCCCGGATCTCGGCGAGGGCCTCGTCGAGCTGCTCGGCCGTGCCCTTCGGCGGTTCGGCGGACTCCAGGAGGGCGTCGAAGCGGGCCGCCTCCTCCGCCAGCAGGACGCGGACCCGTTCGCGCAGGTCCTCGCGGGCCGTGACGGTCAGCGTACGGACCGCCTGGTCGCCGAAGACGGCCTCCAGCACCTTCTGCGACAGCACGCTCGTGCCGCCCGCGATCCCCACCTCGATGCCGGTCAGCCCGCCCGTGGAGGCGAACACCCCCAGCATGAGCAGCAGCCCCGCCCCGTTCACCCCGAACGAGGCCACCCGTGCCGCGGTGCGCCGCTCGGCGCCCTCGTCGCGTACGAGGTCGAGCACGAACTCCTGCCAGCCGCGCACCGCCGCCTCCGCCCGCCTGCCGAGGTCGGGCGAGGCCCGCCCGAGCCGGGCCGACTCGACGGCCCCGAGCCGGTCGAGCAGCCCCGCGCCGCCGGGCGCCGCGGACCAGCCCTCCAGCGCCCGCTCGGCGGACCCGTCGGCGGCTCCCCGGATCAGCGACTCGACGCCGCTCTCCAGGGCCTCCTTGAGCTGCGTCTCCGGCATCCGGCCGGTGAAGAAGCCCACGATGCGGTCGCGGAGCCAGCCGACGCGGCTCTCCAGCGTACGCATGAGGTCGCCGGTGCCGATGAAGTCCTGCCAGCGGGCCAGCACCTCGCCGCGCAGCAGCGAGCCGTCGCGCATGCCGCCGTCGAAGTCGGCGAGGCCGCCCGCGTACGCGTTCACGACGATCGCGCGCAGCCCGTCGAAGCCCGCCTGCTGCCTGGCGACCGCCGTGGCCAGGGCGGGCACCCGGGTCTCCAGGCTGTCCAGCGCGCCGGAGAGCGTCTGGCGTACGACGCGGGCGCGCTCGGCGGCGTCCTCGGCCAGCCCGTTGAGCCAGGAGGCGATGGGGCGTACGTACTCCTCGGGCAGGCGCGCCTTCTCGTCCGGCAGGGCCGCCTCGGGGACGGTGAACAGGCGGGTGCCGTCGAGCCCGTTCTCGTCGAGCAGCCGGTTGAGGTCGCGGGCCACCGGCTCGATCGCCTCCCGCGACACCCGGTCGAGCACCACGGCGAGGGCCGTGCTCCGTTCGCGGGCCGAACGCAGGAAGCTCCACGGCACCTCGTCGGCGTACCGGGCGGCGGTCGTGACGAACAGCCACAGGTCGGCGGCGGCGAGAAGCTGCGCGGCCAGCTCCCGGTTGGCGGTGACGACGGAGTCGATGTCGGGCGCGTCGAGCAGCGCCAGCCCGGCCCCGACCGCGTCGGAGGTCACCACGCGCAGCGCGCCGGGGCCCTCGCCGGTGGCGCGGGACAGCCCGGGGAGCACGTTCTGACCCATGAACCAGGGCCGGTCGGCGGGGTTGACCACGAGCGTGGGGGTCAGCGTGGTGGGCCGCAGCACGCCTGGCTCGGCCACGTCCGCGCCGACCAGCGAGTTGACCAGCGTGGACTTGCCCGCCCCGGTGGAGCCGCCGACGACGGCCAGCAGCGGCGCGTCGATCGCCCGCAGCCGCGGCAGCAGGTAGTCGTCGAGCTGCCCGGTCAGCTCGCGCAACGCCCGCCGGTCCGCCGCCGCCTCGCCGATCGCCAGCGGGAACAGCTCACGGTCCAGCGGCCGGCGCAATGCCTCCAACGCGCCCAGCAGATCCATACGCCTCACGCTACCCACGCGGGGGCCGATTCAGCGGTGCCATGTGGGGAGCGTCGCGGTGCGGAACGGTACCGTGACACCTCTCGGATCTCGACCTCGTGGAGGACTCGTGTCGGACACGGGCTGGACCGGCATCTCCGCTCCTTACCTGCGGCCTCGCCGCCCCGGCGACCCGGACGCCTGGACGGCGGAGGCGGAGGCGCACGGCCATGTCGGGACGAACCAGCTACGCGGCGTGGAGGAGGTCAGTCCTCCACAGGCGGTGGCCGACGCCCTGCGGCTCGGTCCGGAAGACACCGCGATCGTCCGGCGGAGGCTGGTGCTGCTGGACGGGCGGCCGACGGAACTGGCCGACTCCTACTATCCCGTCGGGATCGCGGGCGGCACGAGGCTCGCCGAGGCCCGCAAGATCCCCGGCGGAGCCGTCACCCTGCTGGCCGAGCTCGGCTACCGGCCGCACAAGGTCGAGGAGCGGGTCACCGCCCGCCCCTCGACGGAGCCCGAACAGGCCGCCCTCGCCCTCCGTCCGCACGACTGGGTCCTGGTCCTCACCAGGGTGTCGCGTACGAGCGCCGGGACCCCGTACGAGGTCAGCGTGATGACGATGGTCGCCGACGGGCGCGAGCTGCGCTACGAGCTGTCGTACCGTGACCAACCCGCGGAGGGCTGACCCGACTCCCCGGACCGTCAGGGGCCGGGCGGCGGTTCCCGGAGCACGTAGCCGACGCTGCGCAGGGTGTGGATGAGCCGTGGCTCGACGTCGTCCACCTTGCGCCGCAGGTAGGACACGTACGACTCCACCACCCCGGCGTCCCCGCCGAAGTCGTAGTTCCAGACGTGGTCGAGGATCTGCGCCTTCGACAGCACCCGCCCGGCGTTGACCATGAAGTAGTGCAGCAGCTTGAACTCGGTCGGCGACAGGCGCACCGACCGGCCGCCGCGCCAGACCTCGCGGGAGTCCTCGTCCAGCTCCAGGTCGGCGACCTTGAGCCGGGTGGCGGGCGCGCCGTCGACTCGGGTGCGCCGGAGCACCGCCCGGATGCGGGCCTGCACCTCCTCCAGGCTGAACGGCTTGGTCACGTAGTCGTCGCCCACCCGCAGGCCCGCGATCTTGTCCTCGGTGGCGTCGCGGGCGGTGAGGAAGAGCACGGGCGCGTCGATGCGCTTGGCGACCTCCAGGCCGTCGAGGTCGGGGAGCATCACGTCGAGGACCACGAGGTCGGGCGAGGCGCGTTCGGCGACCTCGACGGCCTCCTGCCCGTCGGCGGCGGTCAGGACCTCGAACCCGGAGAAACGCAGGCTGGCGGAGAGCAGGTCCCTGATGCTGGGTTCGTCGTCCACCACCATGATCAGCGCCTCGGGTTTCGTCACCTACTTACAGTGACAAAACGACCTGAGGGTTAGCTGAACGGTCACTCCAAAGCTAGTGGGAGTTCGACCCGGAACGTGGAGCCGTCCTCGACGGTGCTGGTCACGGTGACCTCGCCGCCGTGGGCCCGTACGAGTGCCTGGACGATGGCGAGGCCGAGCCCGCTGCCCCGCTCCTCGGTCGAGCGGCGGCGGGCGCGGGCGGTGTCGGCCCGGTAGAAGCGTTCGAAGACGTGCTCGACCTGCTCGGGGGTGAGTCCGGGGCCCTGGTCGGCGACCTCCAGGAAGACCTGCTCGCCGCCGGCGCCGACCCGGACGATGATCGGCGAGGCGGGCTCGGTGTGGACGATGGCGTTGGTGACGAGGTTGCTGACCACCTGGCGCAGGCGTACCTCGTCGCCGGAGACGATCAGGGCCGCGCCGCCGACGACGTCGAGCTTGATCGTACGGTCGGGCGCGATGATCCGGGCGTCCTGCACGGCGTCGGCGGCCAGCGCCAGCATGTCCACGGGGCGCATCCGCAGCGGCCGCTGCTGGTCCACCCTGGCCAGCAGGAGCAGGTCGTCCACCAGCAGGCTCATCCGGCCGGCCGCCTTCTCCACGCGCTGCATGAGCTCGACGGGGTCGGCGCCGGGGTTCTGGCGGGCGTACTCGGCGAAGCCGCGGATGGAGGTGAGCGGGGTGCGCAGCTCGTGGGAGGCGTCGCCGACGAACTGGCGCATGCGGTCCTCGGAGCGCCGGGCGGCCTCCTCGGAGGCCGAACGGGCGGCGAAGGCGGCCTCGATCTGGGCAAGCATGCCGTTGAGCGACCTCGCCAGGCTGCCCACCTCGGTACGGGGGTCGGCATCGGGAACCCGGCGCCCCAGCTCGCCGCCGGCGATGGCCTCGGCGGTGCGCTCGATCTGGGCGAGCGGGCGCATGCTGCGTCGGACGATGGTGACGCCCACGACGGCGAGGATGAGCAGGCTGCCGCCGCCGCCCAGCAGCTCGATGAGCACGAGCCGCCTGGTGATCGCGTCGACCTCCTCCAGGTCCACGGCGACGACGAGCGTGGTGCGATGCACCTGCCGCTCCAGCACCCGCCATTCGCCGTCGCCGCTGGAGGCGAGGGCGGTGTAGGCGTCCTGGCCGGGGGCGTGGCCAAGGAGGGGCTTGGGCTTGGCGTCCACGTCGCGGTCGGTCAGCATCGGCACGAAGTCGCCGCCGGGCTCCTTGACCAGGACGATCGCGTCCGACTCGATGAGGAGCGGCCGCTCGGGGGTCTCCCTGTCGTTGCGCCGGTCGTTGACGATCTTCTTGTGCATGCGCTCGCTGAGCAGCGTGAGCTGCCCGTCCACGCGGTCGATGAGGTAGCCGTGCAGCACCGACACGCTGACCAGGCCGATGAAGACCATGCCGAAGCCGAGCAGCGCCAGCATGGACGCCATCAGCTTGATCCTCAGCGGCAGCCGGGTCATCAGGAGCTCGGGGGCAGGCGCAGCACGTACCCGACGCCCCGCAGGGTGTGGATGAGGCGGGGGCTCCGGTTGTCGATCTTGCGGCGGAGCACGGACACGTACGACTCGACGATGCCGACCTCGCCGCGGAAGTCGTAGTCCCAGACGTGGTCGAGGATCTGCGGCTTGGACAGGACGCGCCCGGCGTTCGTCATGAAGTAGCGCAGCAGCTTGAACTCGGTCGGCGACAGCGGCACGGCGGTGCCACCGCGCCACACCTCGTGGCTCTCCTCGTCCAGCTCGATGTCGGCGAACGTGAGCCGCGGCGGCGCGGCCGGCAGGTCGCCGCTGGTACGGCGGAGCACCGCGTGGATGCGCGCGATCACCTCCTCCAGGCTGAACGGCTTGGTCACGTAGTCGTCGCCGCCGATCGTGAGGCCGCGGATCTTGTCCTCGGTCTCGTCACGGGCGGTCAGGAACACCACCGGCGTGTGCAGCCCGCCGCCGCGCAGCCGCCTGACGATCTCGAAACCGTCCAGGTCGGGCAGCATGACGTCGAGCACGACGAGGTCGGGGCGGTGTCGTTGCACGGAGGCGACGGCGTCGACGCCGCTCTTCGCCGTGGTCACGTCGAAACCCGCGAACCTGAGGCTCGCGGCGAGGAGTTCGAGGATGTTGGGGTCGTCCTCGACGATCAGCAGGCGTGATTCCATCACCATAAGGATGCCTTTAACGGACGAGTGCTGGGACAATTCCGGCAACATGCCTGGCGATCGCCAGGCTCGACGTGGCCGCGGGCGACGGGGCGTTGCGGACCAGCACGACGTTGCCGTGCACGTCCACGACGAAGTCGTCCACCAGCCGGCCGTCCCTGGCCACGGCCTGGGCGCGGACGCCGCCGGGCGCGCGTACGAGGTCGGCGCCGCTCAGCTCGGGCACGTAACGGCGGGCGGCCCGGACGAAGGCGCCCTTGGCGAGGCTGCCCCGCACCTCCTTGATCCCGGTGCGCCAGTGCTGCCGGGCCAGGCGGAGCGTGCCGGGCCAACCAAGAATTTGCCGGATATTTCCGAACTTGCGCCAGTTGTAGCCCTCGTACGCGAGCGCCAGCACCGCGTTCGGCCCCACCAGCACCTCGCCGCCGACCGTACGGGTCAGGTGCACCCCCAGGAACGGATAGCGCGGATCGGGCACCGGGTAGATCAGCCCGCGTACGAGCTCCTTCGCCGCGCCCTGGAGCGCGTAGTACTCACCACGGAACGGGACGATCCGCACCTCCCCCGGCCGCCCGGCCATCGCGGCCACGGCGTCCGTGCCGAGCCCGCCGCAGACCACCAGTCGGTCGAAGGTGAAGATCCGGCGGGCGGCCAGCACCTGCACGCCGCCCGCGCGCTCGCGGATGCCGCGGACGGGGTGCGCGAGGCGTACGGACCCGCCCAGCTCCTCGACGTCCTCGGCGAGGCGGCGGGCGACGGCGGGGAAGTCGCAGATCGCGGTGTGCGGGGAGTGCACCGCGCCGACGCCGACCGCGTGCGGCTCGATCTCGCGCAGCCCCAGCGCGTCCAGCTCGGCGATGCCGGGGACTCCGTTCGCGCGGGCCCGCTCGGCCAGCGCGGCGAGGCCCGCCCGCTCGGCGTGGGTGCTCGCCACGACGAGCTTGCCCACCTCCTCGTACGGCAGCCCGTGCGCCGCGCAGTAGTCCTTGAGCAGCGCCACGCCCTCCCGGCACAGCCTGGCCTTGAGCGAGCCGGGCGGGTAGTAGATGCCCGCGTGGACGACGCCGCTGTTGTGCCCGGTCTGGTGGACGGCGACCCCGTCCTCCTTCTCCAGCACCGTCACCTCGGCGCCCCGGGTGGCGGCGAGCTCGCGCGCCACCGCCAGCCCGACGATCCCGGCGCCCACGATCCCGATTCTCTCCGTCACATGACCGATTTTCCCGGCTTACCGCCCGTCCCCGCCATATCAGGGGCGCATCGTACGACGCGCGGACCTCAGCACAGGAACCAGTCCACGGCGTTCAGCCACTCTTCGGGCTGGTCAATATGCGCCATGTGGCCCGCTTCTTCGAGCACAACGGCTTTGGCGGAGGGGATCAACGTCGCCGCGTCCTGGACCAGGGCCGCGGGGAAGATCATGTCCTGCCGCCCGTGGAGCAGGAGCAGGGGATGACCCGCGGCGGCCAGCCTCCGGGCCGAATCCTCTGGGCGGGCAGCCGGCAGGATGCCGGCCCGCAGGGGGCGCAGCCACTCGGCGGTGAAGTGGATGCGTGTCACGCGATCGAGGTAATCAGCCAGCGCTTCCGGCCGCCAGACGTTCGCCCTGGCTGAGGCGACAGCGGCCGCGCGGGTCAACTCGGGTCCGGACAGGGTCGGATCGGCCCACACCGCTGCTTCGGCGGCGCGCCGCTCCGCGCGTTCAGTCCACTCGTCGAAGGCGTCCGGAGGGACGGGGAGAATGCCGCTGGAGGCGATGATCAGCCGCCGGACGCGCTCGGGAGCGGCCAGAGCCAGGCGTTGAGCGATGAGGCCGCCGTAGGAGAATCCGAGAACGTCCACCTGCCCGAGGCCCAGGGCGTCCAGAAGAGCGACGAGGTCACCGGCGGCCGCGGCGGGGGTGTACTGATCGTCGGCGAGCCCGCGGGTCGAACGCCCACAGCCGCGCAGATCCGGCATGATCAGCCGATGGCGGCCGGAGAGCTGGTCAAGAGGTTCGCGCAGATACGTGTGATCCCAGTCGGGGCCACCGTGGATCACCAACATCGCCCGTCCGGCCGGACGAACACTCTGAGCGACGAACAACTCCACGACCGGCTCGCCTGCCACCGCCACCATGTCTTCAGTGAACAAGGAGCTCACGCCCGTGAGTCGGTGGCGAGGGGAGTTCGCGAGGCATCACACCATCATGGCCCCGGCTGGTCAGCGTCTTCCATCCCAGGAGTAGAAGGCGCCCTGCAGGTGCTCGAAATAGTGATCGACGTGATCCTCTGACCACTCCACGTCCTCAAGAAGCCGGGCTGGATCGCCCTGTGGACTCCAGGCGTAGCCGTAGGGGCTGTGCATGGTGTCGCCCTGCTGGAAAACGACCACCCCACTCGCGGCGGACCTCCTCGAACTCCACCCCACCGACGGTGCGGGGGCCGAGCCGCTCGCCGTCCCGCATGGTGCGGGCGAACGCCTCGATCTCTGCGGACACGTGGAGGAACCGCCCGTCGCCGGTGCTGCGGAGAACTACGAGCGTCACCATCACGATGCCCGCGAGGGCGAGGATGCCGAAGAACGTCAACGCTCCCCGACGAGAAACGCCGTCCGACACCGCGACCTCCAGGTATTCGTCGGGGTGGGGCTGCTGTTGATCGTAAATGGGCAGGCACCACGTGCGGGCGGGTTGGCCAGGAGCGCCCTCCGGTCATCAATCGAACTTAAGTACGATTGGCATATGTACGTCCCGCCCGAGTGGCCCGCCGAGGTCCGACCGCCCAGCGTCCCCGACTGGGAGACCTCGGCCGTGGCCTGGCTGCTCGACGCGGTCCCGCCCGACTACCGCGCCTACGAGGTGCTGCGCCGCCACCCCGTGGCCCTGGCCAGCATGGCCAGGCACCACGTGCACTCGGCGGTCGAGGCCGCCCGTGCCGGCTACCGCGCCGCCGCCGTCGACCTCAAGGGCCACCTGCCGCCGCACGCCATCGAGGCGGTGCTCGACGCCTACCGGCAGGAGGGCCCGCGGCTGGTCCGGCTGTCGCGCTCGATCGAGGTGGTGGAGCGGGCGCTGCGCGGCGACATGTTCACCGCGACCATGCGCGGCGGGGGCCGCTGAGGCCGATCAGGTGGTCGGCTGAGGTCGGTCAGGCGGTCCGCCGGGCGATGTCGGTGACGGCCGCCTCAGGCGGTCCTGCGGGCGATGAAGGTGATCACGCCGATGGCCGTCGCCGCCGCGGCGAGCCAGATGAGCACGTCCTTCAGCGCCAGCCCGCCGCCCGCCGCACTGTCCGCCTGCGCGTCCAGGCTGCTCTCGGCCTTGGCCGGGCTGGAGGTGGGAGTGGGCGTAGGGGTGGCGCTCGGCGAGGCGGAGGCCAGCGCGCGGGCGGGCAGCGGCACCCGGTAGACCGGGCTCCGCGCCCCCTCGCTGCCGGTGAGCAGGGCCTTGCCGTCCGCCGTGAACGCGATCGACTCCGCCTGCTCCAGTTGCGGCATCGTCACCCTGGCGATCGTCTCGCCCGAGGGCTTGTAGAGGGTGGCGGAGAAGTAGGTGCGCACGACGTACGAGGAGCCGTCCGGCGCGTACGCCGCGTCCGTCGCCATGATGGGCGCGGCGGCCACCCTGCGCAGCACGTTCGTCCGGTCGGTGCGCAGCGTCTTCGGCGCGGCGTAGACCGAGCCCGCGAACTCCTTGGACACCACGTAGAGCCGCCCGGTCCTCGGGTTGACCATGATGCCCTCGGCGTTGCGCGCGCCGTCGGCGTAGCGGAACCGGTAGCGGACGGCGGGCAGCGTGGCGTCGCCGAGTCGCTGCGGCTCCATCACCTTGTAGATCGACACGTCGGGCCAGGCGCCGTCGAGGTTGTCGCCGATGTCGGCGAACCAGAGCACGCCGCGCCCGGTGCGCGGGTCCTTGCTCGCGGCCATCGCCTCCCAGTCGCGCGCCTCCGCGCCGCGCAGCTGGTACGTCGCCCGGGTGCGCCCCTCGCCGTCCACCGCGTAGAACGTCGGGGCGGCGGCGCTGTCGTTGTGCGTGTAGTAGATGCCAGGATGGGTGGGCGAGACGGCCAGGCCGCTGGACTCGGTGATCCTCGGGTCCTTGAACGTGAAGAGCTTCTCCATCCGCTCGTCGTCGTCGGCCGCCGCCGCATGGACGGGCACGACGGCCAGGCAACAGGC
This sequence comes from Nonomuraea sp. B208, assembly GCF_057536035.1. Classification (NCBI taxonomy): domain Bacteria; kingdom Bacillati; phylum Actinomycetota; class Actinomycetes; order Streptosporangiales; family Streptosporangiaceae; genus Nonomuraea; species Nonomuraea sp. B208. The sequence goes on along the minus strand of NZ_BAAJOU010000021.1, from coordinate 805,810 downwards.
CGCGAACACGGCCGCGAGCATCCGGATCAAGGCATCCCCCACGCCGCCATCATGCCCCACCGGCGCGCCGGGAAGCGTCTGGCCTGGAGTGCGCTCCAGGTCTTTAGGGTTGGATCCATGGACTATGTCAACCTCGGACGCAGTGGCCTTCAGGTCAGCCCCCTCTGCCTCGGCACCATGAACTTCGGCCCGCAGACTTCGGAGGAAGACTCCTTCGCGATCATGGATCGGGCCCTGGAGCTGGGCATCAACTTCTTCGACACCGCCAACGTCTACGGCTGGAAGCTGGGCGAGGGCATCACCGAGAACATCATCGGCAGGTGGTTCGCCCAGGGCGGCGGGCGGCGTGAGAAGACCGTCATCGCGACCAAGCTCTACGGCGGCATGAGCGAGTGGCCGAACGACAGCAAGCTGTCGGCGCTCAACATCCGCCGGGCCTGCGACGCCTCGCTGAAGCGCATGCAGACCGACTACATCGACATCTACCAGGCGCACCACGTCGACAGGAACACCCCGTTCGAGGAGTTCTGGGAGGCGATGGAGGTCCTGCGCCAGCAGGGCAAGATCCTCTACGTCGGCTCCTCGAACTTCGCCGGCTGGCACATCGCCAAGGCGCAGGAGACCGCCGCCCGGCGCAACTTCCTCGGCCTGGTCAGCGAGCAGTCCCACTACAACCTGCTCACCCGCGCGGTCGAGCTGGAGGTGCTGCCCGCCTGCGAGGACTACGGGCTCGGCGTGATCCCGTGGAGCCCGCTGGCCGGCGGCCTGCTGGGCGGCGTGCTCCGCAAGATCGACAAGGGCCGCTCGGCGAGCGAGCAGATCGTCAAGCAGCTGGAGAAGCACCGCGACAAGATCGAGGCGTACGAGAAGCTCTGCGACGAGCTGGGCGAGGACCCGGCGCACGTGGGCCTGGCCTGGCTGCTCAAGCAGCGGGCGGTCACCGCGCCGATCATCGGCCCGCGCACGCTGGAGCAGCTCGAAGGCAGCATGCGCACGCTGGAGATCGAGCTGGACGACGCCGTGCTGGCCCGCCTGGACGAGATCTTCCCCGGTCACAGGACCGCGCCGGAGGACTACGCCTGGTAGGGCTCAGGTGAGCAGCGCGCCGACTACCACGATCAGCAGGAGCAGGCCGAGCACCAGGGGCAGCAGCCAAGAACGAGGGCGATCCACGCCCTGGAGCCTAGCCCGGCTCGGCGGGTGCGAGCGCCCATTCGGCGAGTGACTCGTACCTCACCTGCGGTCCGGTACGGCTGCGCACCAGCCGCACCGTCTCCGCCCGCCACGGCGAGCCGCTGAACCCCGACAGCGACTCCACCAGCGGGCGGAGGTCGGTCTCGGTCCTGGCGCGGGCCAGCGTGAGGTGCGGGTGCATGGGTTTGGCGTCGGTCTCGGTGGCCCCGGCGCGGCGGGCCCCGGCGCGTACGGAGTCGGCGAGCCTGGTCATGGAGTCGCCGGTGACGCCGATCCAGAAGACGCGGGCCCGGCGGGCGGACGAGAAAGCACCGAATCCGGCGAAGGCCAGGTCGAGCGCATGATGCCGGCGCACGGCGCGGGCCAGGCGGGTCTCCAGCTCGGGCAGCGCCCGCTCGGGCACCTCACCGAAGAAGCCGAGCGTGATGTGCCAGGTGGCCCGGTCGGGCCAGCGCAGCCCCGGCACCTGCCCGACGTGCGGCGCGATCGCGCGTTCGATCTCGTCCAGCACCTCGTCGGGCGGCACCAGGGCCGCGAAGAGCCTCATGCCAACACATTGTGCCCGCTCGGAGCGGGCGCGGACGGGTCAGGCCATCGCGAGGGTGGGGCGGGAGACCCTGCGGCTGATCAGCCGCGACACCACGACCGCGAGCCCGGTCCCGGCCAGCACCAGCACGCCGGACAGCAGCACCCCGAGGCGCGGCCCGCCGAGCTCCGACAGCCAGCCGACCAGCGGCGCGCCGAGCGGGGCCCCGCCGGTGAAGACCAGCATGTAGATGCCCATCACCCGGCCGCGCATCTCGGCCGACGTGGCGAGCTGCACGCTGGCGTTGGCGGCCGTGTTGACGGTGATCAGCGCGACGCCCGTGGGCACCAGCAGCAGCAGGTAGACCGGGTAGAACGGGGCCAGCGCCGTGAGGATCTGGAACGCCCCGAACCCGATCGCCCCGGCGAACAGCACCTTGTTCGTCAGCTTCGCCCGCCGCGCCGCGAGCAGCGCGCCGCCCAGCGCGCCCACCGCGAACATGCTGGAGGCGAGGCCGAACGACGACGCGCCCGCCTTGAACACCTCGCGCGCCATCAGCGCTATGGACATCGAGAACGACTGCGAGAACATCGACACGAACCCGATGAGCAGCACCGGCAGCAGCAGCTCCTCGCGCCGTACGACGTAGCGCAGGCCCTCGCGGAGCTGCCCCTTCGCCCTCGGCACCGGCTCGGCCGGGTTGAGCTCGGAGGCGCGCATGAACACCAGCGAGGAGATCACCGCGCCGAACGTCAGCGCGTTGACCAGGAAGATGGGGCCGGTGCCGCCGAGCACGTAGATCAGCACGCCGGCGAGCGCCGGGCCGACCACGCGGGCCAGGTTGAAGATGGAGCTGTTGAGCGCGATCGCGTTGGGCAGGTCGCGGCGGCCGACCATCTCGACCACGAACGCCTGCCGGGTCGGCACCTCCACGCAGGAGATCATGCCGAGCAGGAACGCCATCACGTACACGTGCCACACCTGGGCGCTGCCGGTCATCGTCAGCACGCCGATGGTGAGGGCCAGCATGGCCATGAGGCTCTGGGCCGCGACGAGGATGGGGCGCTTCGGGTAGCGGTCGGCGAGCACGCCGCCGAACATGCCGAACAGCAGCATCGGCAGGAACTGCAGCGCGGTCGCCGTGCCGAGCGCCGCCGCGCTGCCGTTGGTCAGGTCGAGCACCAGCCAGTCCTGGGCGGTGCGCTGCAGCCAGGTGCCGACGTTGGAGACGGCGCCACCGGCCGCGAACATGCGGTAGTTGCGAATCCTGAGCGACCGGAACATCCCGGTCCTGGGTTGCTCAGGCTCTATATCCTGCTGAGCTTCTCCAGAATCGGCGCGGCCTGCCTGAGGATCGACTTCTCCTCCGGGGAGAGCTCCTTCAGCCGCTGCGTCAGCCACGCGTCCTTGCGTCGGCGTTCCTCCTTCAGCAGCTTCTGGGCGGCCTCGGTCACGGTCACGGTCACCTGGCGCCGGTCGGTCGGATGCGGGCCACGGGCGACCAGTCCGCGCTCCTCTAGACCGGCGATCACGCGGGTCATCGAGGGCGGTTGCACCTTCTCCAGCTCGGCCAGCTCTCCGGGCGTAATCCCGGAGTGCCGCTCCACGGCGGCGAGCGTCGCGAACTGGGTGGGCGTCAGCGAGTGCGCCGCCGCCTGTCGTCTGAGTCGTCGGTTGAGCCTTGTCAGCGACACGCGCAAGGCTGAAGCCAGACCCGCGTCGCCGCGCAGACCTGTCTTGTGCGGGGTGTTGGTTAGCATGAGTCATTACCTTTGCTAACTATAGGGCAGTCCACGATATTTCCCCAACCGTTTAGGCGTCTCACCCCTTGATACCCCGGAGCCGCCCCGCGTGTGCGGGGCGGCTCCGGGCCTGCGTGACGCGCGATCAGATGCCGAGCAGCGCCCGGATCGGACCGATCGCGAAGTAGAGCACGAACAGCACCGCGGTGCCCCACAGCAGCGGGTGCACCTCACGCGCCTTGCCGCGCACCACCTTGATCAGCACGTAGCTGATGAAGCCAGCGCCGATGCCGTTGGAGACCGAGTAGGTGAACGGCATGATGACGATCGTGAGGAACGCCGGGATGGCCATCTCGTAGTCGTTCCAGTCGATGTCGCGGATCGCGGTCATCATGAGGAAGCCCACGACGACCAGCGCGGGCGCGGCGGCCTCGTACGGCACCACCGTCACGAGCGGCGCGAAGAAGATGGCCACCAGGAACAGCGCCCCGGTCACCACGCTGGCCAGGCCGGTGCGGGCGCCCTCGCCGACGCCGGCCGCCGACTCGATGTAGGTCGTGTTGGAGGAGACGGAGCCCGCGCCGCCCGCCGCCGCGCCGATCGAGTCGACGAGCAGGATCTGCTTGGTACGCGGCAGCATGCCGTCCTCCTGCACCAGCCCCGCCTGCCGGCCGACGCCCACGACCGTGCCCATGGTGTCGAAGAAGTCGGTGATGAGCAGGGTGAAGACGAACAATACGGCCAGCAGGATCGTCACCCGCTGGAAGCCGCCGATCGGGTCGAACTCGGCGAACAGCGTCAGCGGGTTGTGGAAGCCGAAGATCTGCTCGGGGACGGTGGGCCGGTTGAGCTGCCAGCCGCCGGGGTTCTCGGCCGAGAAATTGCCGGCCTTGGTGAGCGCCTCGACGACGATGGCGAGGACCGTGGTGCCGACGATGCCGATGAGGATGGCGCCCTTCACCTTGCGCGCCACCATCGCGGCGGTGGCGAGCAGGCCCACGATGAAGACGAAGATCGGCCACGAGGTGAGGTTGCCGGCGATGCCCAGCTCCAGGGGCGTGCCCTGGGCCTTGCGCACGAAGCCGGCGTCCACGAAGCCGATCAGCGCGATGAACAGGCCGATGCCCACGCTGATGGCGGTCTTGAGCTGGGCGGGGATGGCGTGGAAGACCGCGGTGCGCAGCCCCGTCAGCACCAGGATCGCGATGATGACGCCTTCCAGGAAGACCAGGCCCATGGCCTCTTCCCAGCTCATCACCGTCGCGATGTTGAAGGTCACGAAGGCGTTGAGCCCGAGCCCGGCCGCCATCGCGAAGGGCACCTTGCCGATGACGCCCATGAGGATCGTCATCACGCCGGCCACGAAGGCGGTGCCGGCGGCCACCAGCGCGATGTTGGGCGCGCTGCCGTCGCCGATGTACTCGCCGTCGATGTCCTTACCGGTGGCGATGATCAACGGGTTCAGCACCACGATGTACGCCATCGTGAAGAAGGTGGCCAGACCGCCCCGGACTTCCCGGGAGACGGTCGATCCTCGCGCGGTGATCGCGAAGAAGCGGTCCAGTGCGGATCGGGGTTCAGTGTTCTTTGTGTCGCTCACGACGCGAAGGGTGACAGTATGGGATGACCTGCGGAAAGTGTCAGTAATACGATCGAGACACTATTGGAAGCTAGGCTGAACCACGTGAAGCAGTGGCACCCCGACCCAGAGCCGATCAAGACCAACGACGTCGCCGCCGTCGGCGTCGGCACGGCCCTCTGGGCCGTCGCCCTGGTCGTCCTGTTGATCTTCCGTCCCGCACCCGGGAACGAGTGGTGGATCTGGACCTGCGTCACGGGGGTGGCGTTCGGCTTCCTCGGGATGTGGATGGTCCGCCGCCCCCGCGACAACTAGCCTCAGGGGCCCGCCGTCAAGCGGACCCCTGAGACGCGGCTATGACAGGTCGGCCTCGGCCAGCAGCAGCGGCACCGCATCGGGATCGCGCAGCAGCGCGGCCACCGCGAGCCGGTCGCCCCACTGCCCCGTCGCCCAGGCGAGCCCCCGGGCCAGCCCGTCGACCCCCGTGCAGTGCACGGCGCCCTCGAAGTAGCGCCACGCGCACTCCACGCCGTCGACCAGCAGCTTCTCGTGCTCGACGTACGTGCCGGGAGCCGCGGGCAGCAGCGAGCGCACCTCGGCCGGCACCTCGCGCACCTCGCCCGCCGAGGTCACCTCACCGGTCGTCAGCTCGCCCGCCAGCGGCAGGTCGAGCAGCTCCGACAGCGACTCGGCCAGGTCGTAAGGGGCCAGCACCAGCGGCCGGTCGGCGACGAGCTGCAGCAGGTCGGGCGCCTCCACGACCACGGCGTCCTCGGCCGCCGCCACCACGATCGACCCGCGCAGCACCGCCCGCACCCGCGACGGCGGCGCCACCCGCTCGGGATCGACGCCGGCCAGCGCCACCCACAGCGCGCGCAACTGGGCCCGGTCGACCTCGACGGACTCGTCGGCCATGAGGTCGAGCAGCTCCTCGGGGCCGCCGTGCGAGGCCAGCAGCTCGGCCAGCGTGGTGCGGACGCCGATCATCGACAGCGCCCCCTCGTCGAGCCCGGCGGGTGCGTCGGCGTAGAGGCCCTGCAGCAGCGGGTCCGCGCCGGGCAGGCGCAGCTCCAGCGGCTTGCGCCCGTCGAGCACCGGATGGCGGGCCAGCCACCACGCGGTGTAGGACGGCACCTCGACGCCCGCGATCCGCAGCGGGTGGAGCGCGGCCCGCAGCGGCGGCCTGGACAGCAGCGCCAGCGCCGCCGGCCAGTCGGCCACCAGCTCCAGGTCGCGTACGGCCGTGAACTCGGGGATCAGCGGCGGCACGTCCAGCTCGGGCAGCAGGTCGAGCACGTGGTCGAGCCATTCGACCTCGCCGTCGAGGTCGTGGTCACACTCGTCGGGATCGAGCAGGACGTCCTCGTCGTGGACGACCGCGAACCCGTCGAGCACGCCCGCCGCGGCCAGCACCCGCGAGCCGTACGTCTCCTCCAGCGCCGTCGAGGCGATGCCCAGGTGGCCGCCGGGCTCCAGCACGCCGGCCAGCGCGCCGTCGGCCAGCATGAGCTCACCGGCCGGGTAGAGCTCGCCGTCGGCGGCCGGCAGGGCCAGCTCGGCCAGCCAGGGCGCCTCGCCCGGCGCCAGCCCGGCGGCCTGGACGAGCGAGAGCACGGCCCGCGCCACCGGCTCGGGCTCGGGGCTGTCGAGCGACTGCGCCACCGCGGCCTTGGTGAGCGGGTCCTCCAGGACCGTACGCGGCGTGGCCTCGGCCGCCCCCAGCCGCAGCAGCGCCGGGTGGGCCGCCTCCGGGTGCACGATGCGCAGCCCGAGCGGCGTCAGGTCGAGCTCGGCCCCGCCGTCGGACAGGATGAGCGTGCCGCGCGGCCCGCGCACCACGCGCCCGTCGGCGAGCGGCACCGGCAGCGCGCCCAGCGACTCGGGGTCGTCGGCGGGCAGCACCTCGTACAGCGAACGCCACCAGGACGGCTCGCGCCCCTCCACGGCCTCGCCCGACAGCAGGTCGACCACGTCGGCCAGCTCGACCCGGCGCACGCCGAGCGCGGTCATCGCCGGATGGCGCGGCGGCCAGCCGGCCGGCAGCAGGCCGGGCACGAAAGCGGCGACCGTGGCCAGCAGCTCGGCCGACCCGGCGGCCAGCACGGCCGCCTCGCGGCCGCTCACCACCCAGCCGCCCGCCTCCGGCTCGGGCGCGGGCTGCTCGACCTGCCAGGCGGCGTCGGGCTCGTAGACCTCGGCGTCGGCGAACGACGGCGTCTGCACGGCAGGCGCGGGCGCGGACAGGGCGGGCAGCAGGGGCGTGCCCGGCAGCCGGTCCAGCACGGCCCGCCGGATCCTGGCGTCCAGCTCGCCCTTGCCCATGAACGCGGGCACCAGGTCGAGCAGCTTGGACGTGCGGGGCAGCTCGCGCAGCAGCCGGACGTAGGCGTCGGCCGCCTTCCCGACGAGGAAGTCGGCCAGCGGCCCCTTGGCGACGTGCCGCCGGTCGGTGGCCATCGGGAACGAGGCGATCAGCAGCGCGGGCAGGTCGAGCGGCTCGTCGCTCGGCGTGGGCGCGTGCACCACGGGCGGCACGCTCGCGGGCAGCGGCCCCGGCTCGCCGGTGCCGGTGACGGGCACCGCCCAGCGCAACGACCAGAAGGGGCGGGACCGCTCCTCGGTGGGCCGGTCCGCGAACAGTGCGGCCACCTGCTCGGGCGTGAACTCCCCGGAGTCGGAGACCACGTGCCAGCCGTCGGCGACGACCCTGCGCGTCTCGCCGTCGACGTCGATCTCGATGAGCTCCAGCGCGGGCAGGCCGAGCGGCAGCGCCGGGCTGGTCTCGGCCAGCATCCGCCGCACCGCCTCGACCGTGGCCGCGTCGCGCAGCGGCAGGCGTACGAGCGTGTCGAAGCCCTCCGGGATGTCGACCAGGGGCGGCTCGTCGAACGGCAGCCGCAGCAGCGGCACGTGCCCCGACCGGTCAGCCAGCTCGCCGGCCAGCGCGGGGATCTCCGCGACCAGCGCCGCGGTGTCGGTGCGCGACCAGCGCACCGCCTCGGAGCCGCGCGAGCCGATGGACGGCGCGTCGGTCACCGAGACCACCGCGGCGAACCCGACGCCGAAACGCCCGGCCGCGCCCGCCTCGTCGCGCTTGCCGGAGGCCCGCAACGTGGAAAGGCTCTGCACGCCGGTCGCGTCGAGCGGCGCGCCGGTGTTGGCCGCGGTCAGCACGTCGCCCCGCAACGTCAGCCGCAGCACCCCTGGCACGCCCGCGCGCAGGGCCGCGTCGGCGGCGTTCTGCGCGAGCTCGACGATCAGCCGGTCGCGGTAGCCGCCGAGCGCGAAATCCTCCTCGGCGTTGGCGTCCTCGCGGAACCTGGCGGGCGAGGCAGTCCACGCGGCGAGGACGGCGGCCCGCATCCGGTCACAGCCAAAGGTGTCGGTCATCGATCACGATCCTGATGAAGTTGAGGGTGGGCCAGGGTAGGTTAGCGGCCACCGGCGACAGGAAACCCGGTTATCGCTCTGCCCCCAGCCTGACACCTCGATCAGGAATGACCGAGCTCCTCCGACCCCGACTCGTCGACGGAACCCGGCTCCTCGGCCGAGCCCGGCTCCTCGGCGAAGCCGGCGGCGGCCCCCGGCTCCTCCTCCATCAGGTCGTAGCCGAGGTCGTCGAGGATCGGGATGGCCTGCTCCACCGGCGGCGGCAGCACGGCGGCCTCGGAATGGGCGCCGCACCCGTGGTCGGCGGAGACCACCTTGCCGTCGTCGGGGGTGAACTCGTTAGTGCAGACCCCGAACATCTGCCGCAGCCCACCCGCGAGCAGCCAGTAGAAGCCGCAGGTGGAGCACTGCGCGGGAGCGGCGTGTGCGATCGGTGTATGCGGCCCGTGCTCGCCGGAGTGCCAGCGCCTGGCAGCCCGGTCCTTGCCGATGGCCGAGAGCACACGGGCCCGGCCCAGGCCGTACTCGAAAAGCGCCTGATGGTCGGCGTCGTCGTCGACCTCGGTGAAACCCGGCGCCAGCCGGTCGTCGTCCTCGGCGGCCGGCAGCAGGTCGCCCACACCCAGGTCGCCGGGGCGCAGCCGCTCGCTCCACGGCAGCCACTCGGGCGCGAGCAGCGCGCCCGTGCCCGGCAGCAGCACCGCCTCGCTGACCGTCACCTTCTTCGCCCGCGAGGCGCGCGTGACCGTGACCGCCCAGCGCCAGCCGCGGTAGGCGCGGTCGAGGCAGGCGAAGTAGTGGGTGACGATGCGGTCGCCCTCGCTCTCGAAGCCGAGGTGCTCCCCGGGCTCGCCCGGCCGCGCGAGCTCCTCGGCCGCGGCGCGTGCCAGCTCGACCGCCTCGGCACACGCCTGGTCGGGAGCGGGGACACGGGCCCTTGTGCGGCTCATCGGGCCGCCTCCGGCGAAAGGTGCTGTTCGCTCACACTTCATTCTCACCCATCACGGGACCTGGACGGGCCGGGAACGGCGCATCGTCCGCCGACTCTTCGCCCGAATCGGGTAAGACTGGTAGGCGTGGACGCAGGCTGGGACCGGGCACGCGAGGCCGCGCGGCGCATGGGGCGCGGCGTCGCCGACGCCGGTCGTGCCGCCGGACGGGCCGGCCGGGCCACCGCCGGGGGCACGGCCAGGGCGGGCCGGGCCACCGCCAACGGCGTGAAGTCGGTCGGCAGGGCCACGCGGCGGCTGACGTACGCGGGCGGCGCGGGCCGCACCGGCCTCGGCCGGCTGATCGAGCTGTCGGCGGGCAACAGCGCCGGAGACGCCCTGGTGACGGTGGCGCTGGCCAGCACGGTCTTCTTCGGGGTGCCGGTCGGCGAGGCCCGCGGCTCGGTGGCGCTCTACCTCGTCATCACGATGTTGCCGTTCGCGCTGCTGGCGCCGTTCGTCGGGCCGATTCTCGACCGGTTCAGGTCCGGCCGCCGCTACGTGATGGCGGGCACGCTGTTCGGGCGGGGCCTGCTCTGCTTCGCGATGGCGGCCGCCGTCGGTCCCGGGGACCTGCCGACGCTGTTCATCGGGGCGCTCGGCGTGCTGGTGCTGTCGAAGGCGTACAACGTGTCGCGGGCGGCCATCATGCCGAACGTGCTGCCCGCCGACATCACGCTGGTGTCGGCGAACGCGAGGGTGGCGCTGTTCACTCTGGTCGCGGCCGGCGTGGCGGTGCCGATCGGCGCGGGGCTGACCGCGTGGCTGGGCAGCGCCGTGGTGCTGCGCGTGGCCATGCTGGCCTTCCTGGCGCTCGGGGTCGTCGCGGTACGCCTGCCGCGCCACATCGACTCCCCCGACCTGGAGGAGGAGGGTTCCAGGCACCGCTGGCGGACGCTGCTGAAGGTGGGCCCGGCGGTCGCCGAGGCGGTCTGGGCCAACGTCGCCATCCGCGTCTTCTCCGGTTTCCTGCTGTTCTTCCTGCTGTTCCTGGTGCAGGACCACGCGGTGCCGTGGCTGGCGGGCCGGGACCCGTTCTTCGACGTGCCGCGGACGATCGCGCTGCTGGCCGGCGCGGCCGGGCTCGGCGGCCTGGCTGGCGCGGCCGTGGCCAACTGGACCCGCAACCACGCGCCGCAGCTCATCGTGCCGGCCACGCTGGCCCTGACCCTCGTGACCGCCGTCGTGACGGCGCTGCTGTTCGGCGTCTGGGCGGCGCTGGCGATCTCGCTGGTCACCGCGTTCGCGCAGGAGCTGGGCAAGCTCGCGCTGGACGCGATCGTGCAGCGCGAGATCGGCGAGGAGGTGCGCTCGTCCACGTTCGGGGTGGTCGAGGCGGTGCTGCAGCTCGCGTGGGTGTTCGGCGGGCTGGTCGGGCTGGTGCTGTCACTGGCCCGCGACGCCTCCACCGGGCTGGTGGGGCTGGCGGTGGCGCTGGCCGCCGCGCTCGGGTGGCTGGTGTTCGCCCGCGTACGGCGGGTGCGCGCCGCCAGGGCCGAGGCGGCCAGGAAACACGGCCTGCACGACCCGGACGCCGGCTACGACGCTGCCGACGGCTACGACGCTGCCGCGTCCGCGCCGACCGCCGAGTGGCCCGCGCCCGCACCCGCGCCCGCCGAGCGTGACCCCAGGCGCGGGGACACGCTCGACTCCACCAAACCGCTGACCAACCCGTTCGGCTGAGCGGCCGGAGTGCCGCTAGGCGTCGAGGTCGTCGGCGAGGGCGCGCAGCACCTGGGCGATCTTCTTGGCGTGCGCGGTCTCGGGGTGCTTGCCCCGCCGGTAGGTGCCCGAGACCTCGTCGAGCAGCTTGATGAGGTCCTCGACGATGACGACCATCTCGTCGGGCTTCTTCCGCTTGCCCTTCGGCTTGGGCTTGGCCAGGGTGGGCGGCTGCTCCAGGATCCGCACCGACAGCGCCTGCTGGCCGCGGCGGCCCTCGGCGACGCCGAACTCGACCTTCTGGCCTGGCTTCAGCGGGCCGGTGCCAGGAGGCAGCGCGGAGGAATGCACGAAGACCTCACCGCCGTCGTCACGGGTGAGGAAGCCGAATCCCTTGTCGGCGTCGTACCACTTGACCTTGCCACTCGGCACAGGAGGACCTCGTTCAAACAGTCGAAAAGGCTGGATGGATGTAGGTTATGCCCCGAAGGGCGGCGGAGCGACCGGGTAAATGCCGATGAATTACCGGACTTCATCGCGGCGGCACCAGCGGGCGTACCAACCGGCGAATTCGGTGAGGTCGGGAAGAGCCACATCCGCGCCGTGCTCGCGCAGCTCCTCCGCTGTGTACGGCCCCGTGGCGACGGCGACGCTCACGGCGCCTCCCGCGCGGGCCGCATCGATGTCCGCGACATGGTCACCAACATAGGCGGCGGCGCCGAACCTCGCGAGTGCCGATCCTTTGCCCGCGCCGAACAGCGAGCCGACCACTTCGTCCACGACCAGCCCCAGCTTCTCGACGGTGCCGACGGCGTCGCGCGGGTTCTTGCCCGTCACCACGATGACCCGGCCGCCGGCGGCGCGTACGGCGGCGATGGCGTCGTGGGCGCCGTCCATGGCCGTGTGTGCGGGAACCCCTATATCCGGATATATCTCCCGATACAGGTCGGCCGCCGCCGGGACCTGCTCGACGGGCATCCAGTTGGCCAACTCCATCTCCAAAGGCGGCCCGAGCCGCCGCACCACGGCCGCGCTGTCGATCGGCACCCCCAAACGCGCCGACAGCTCGTCCATCGCGGCCGCTATCCCCACTCGCGTATCCGCCAATGTCATGTCAAGGTCGAAACCTACCGATGTCATCACCCGTGCAGGATGCCAAAGGCCACGCGGCCTCCGGTAACCGCCCTTGTTGTGGGATGGTGGAATGGCCAGAAAGGAATTACTTATCGAGGGGGAGGGCTCGGTCCTGGCGAGCCCGGTCCGGCGCGCCGCTCCGTAACGACTACTCTCCTTACGGAGGTATCAGGATAGACATGAGCAGATCCACCCGTGAGCGGATCATCGATGAGTCCCTGCGGCTGTTCGCCGAGCGGGGCTACTCCGCCACTTCCGTGGCCGAGATCGAGGCCGCCTCAGGGCTGTCTCCCGGCGCCGGAGGGCTCTACAGGCACTTCAAGTCCAAGTACGAGGTGCTCGCCGCCGCCATCAACGAGCACGCCGCCCGTACCCGTAGCCAGGTGGCCGGCAGCCTGGCCGAGCTGGACGCCATGGAGTCCTCGGCCGACCTGGAGGAGCGGCTGTCGCTCGTCTGCCGGGCGGGGCTCGCCAAGGTGCGCGAGGAGTCGGAGCTGACCCGCGTCTTCTTCCGCGACCTCAGCCAGTTCCCGGAGCTGGTCGCCGTCGTACGGGACGGGCTGCTGCAGCCCATGTTCGACGCGATCGTCACCTGGTTCCGCGCGCAGCCCGAATACCGCGACGTCGAGATCGACTGGTCGGGCATCGCGACCGTGCTCGGCGGCGCCGTCGTGCATTACCGGCTCTTCCAGGAGACGGTGGGCGAGCTGGCGGGGCACGCGGACAAGGAGCAGTTCGTGACGGCCTGGGTGCGGCTCGCCGTCGGGCTGCTGCCGAGCCCGGCGCCGGTGGTCAGCTGAGGTCGGTGATCAGGTGAGGTCGAGCAGGCGGTAGGCCAGCCAGACCACGCCCAGCCCGGTGCCGATCATGAACATGGTGCCGCTCACGGCCCAGAACTCGGTCATGAACGTGTCGAAACCCGGCTCGGCGCCGACCCGCAGGCCGCCGACGAGCACGCCGCCGACCGCGTACCCGAGCAGCGGCGCGCCCGCGCCCAGGAAGCGGTCGCGGGCCTCCCAGCTCTCGCTCAGCAGCACGACCGCCGTGCCGGCCGCCCACACCACCAGGGGGACCGGGAAGATCGCCAGCGACGGCAGCCCGAACGGCACCAGCAGCGCGGCCGCCACCAGGATCACCAGGGCGCCGATCTCGCGCGGGTGCTCCTTGACCACGGTCCGCGCATCCCTGCCGCCGGTGGTCATGGGGTTGGCGGTGGACATCGCGACCCTGCGCAGCCCCGCGAACGGCAGCCCCAGACCGGTCGAACGGCTCCCCCGCTGCTGCCCGGCCCTGTGGGGGGCGTGCAGGGTGTCATCGCGGATGGCGGGAAACCGCCGCGTCCCGCCCGGCCCGAGGCCGGTGCCGGGGGCGCCGGTGGCAGCAGGGCCGCTGGCCAAGCCAGTGTCGGTGGCGGGGCCCGAGCCGGGACCGGGGCCAGTGGCGGTTTCGGTGGTGGCGAGGCGGTGGGCCTCGCGTTCGACGAGCGCCGCCGGGTCGCCGAACCGGTCCAGCACCTTCGCCACCGCGCGCGGGTTCTCGCTGCCGCCCACCTCGGCCTCGATCCGGGCGCGCAGCCGCCTGGCGAAGTCCAGCCGCTGCTCGGAGCGCAACACGCCGTGGGCCGCGTCGGCGGCCCTGGAGACGTAGTTCAGCACGAGCTGATCGGCACGCTCTCTCACGTCTAGCCATGCTGCCCCAATCAGGGGGGACATACCATGGCAACGATGGAGTTCACGGAGTGGATCAGGGGACGCACCGACGACCAGTTGCGGGCGCTCGTCTCGTCGCGTCCCGAGCTGATCACTCCGGTGCCCGCGCACCTGGAGGGTCTGGCGTCCCGCGCGGCCAGCCCGTCGGCGATCGGCAGGGCGCTCGACCGGCTCGACCGGTTCACGCTGGCCGTCGTCGAGACGCTGGCGGTCCAGGACGGCCCGACGCCGAAGGAGCGCCTGAGCGCCCTCATCGCCGCGGCCCTGCCCCCGTCCGCGCGCAGCGACCCTCCGGCCGCCGAGCCGGCGTTGTCGGCGGCGCTCGACCGGCTGCGCGACCTCGCCCTCGTCTACGGCCCCGACGACGCCCTCGACCTCGGCCCCGGCGTACGCAAGGTGCTGGAGGACCCGGCCGGCCTGGGCCCGCGCGCGGTGGAGGCGTTCCGGCACCACCCGCCCGAGCAGCTCGACGAGATGGCCGACGACATCGTCCCCGGCACCGCGGGCACCGGCAAGGAACGCCTGGCCGCGGCGCTCGCCGACCCCGCCGCGCTGGTCGCGTCCGTGTCGGCTGAGGCGCGGGCCGCGCTCGACCAGCTCGCCTGGGGCCCGCCGACCGGCCGGGTGCCCAACGCCCGGCGCGAGGTGCGCGTCGCGACCGCCCGTTCCCCCATCGAGGAGCTGCTGGCCCGCGGCCTGCTCGCGGCGACCGGCGAGGAGAGCGTGACGCTGCCCCGCGAGGTGGGCCTGCATCTGCGCGGCGGCCGGGTGCACCGCGGCCTGCCCGCGGAGCCGCCGCCGCTGGAGGGCCCCGAGCGCGATCGGGAGCTGGCCGACCGTACGGCGGCCGGGCAGGCGTTCATGTTCGTCCGCGCGGCCGAGGAGCTGTGCGAGCGGTGGAGCATCGAGCCGCCGGGCGTGCTGCGCACGGGCGGCCTCGGCGTACGCGACCTGAAGCGCACGGCGGCCGACCTGGACCTGCCGGAGTGGGTGACGGCGCTGGTCGTCGAGGTGGCGCACGCGGCCGGGCTGATCGCGGCCGGCGGCGGCGTGGACGGCGAGTGGCTGCCGACCCCCGCCTACGACCTGTGGCGGGTCAGGGGCACCGCCGACCGCTGGGTGACGCTGGCCACGAGCTGGCTGCACATGGACCGTGTCCCGGGCCTGGTGGGCGAACGGGACGAGCGCGACCGCCCGCTCAACGCCCTGCACGCCGACCTGCGCCGCGCGGCCGCGCCCGGGGTGCGGGCGGCGACGCTGAGCGTGCTGGCGGCGGCGCCGGGCCGCGCGCCGTCCCGCGACGCGGTGCTGGAACGTCTGGCGTGGGAGCAGCCGCGCCGCCGGGGGCCGCTGCGCGAGCAGCTGACCGAGTTCGCCCTGCGCGAGGCCGAGCAGATCGGCGTGACCGGCCTGGGCGCGCTGTCCGGGCACGGGCGGGCGCTGCTGGAGGGCGGCGACACCGGGGCGGCGGCGGCCGCGCTGGCGCCGCTGCTGCCCGAGCCGGTCGATCACGTGCTGCTGCAGGCCGACCTGACCGCGGTCGCGCCGGGCCCGCTGACCAGCGAGCTCAACCGGTGGATGACGCTGACCGCCGACGTCGAGTCGAAGGGCGGGGCGACCGTCTACCGCTTCAGCGAGCAGTCGATCCGGCGGGCGCTCGACGCGGGCCACGGCGGCGAGGAGCTGCTGGCGATGCTGGCCCGCCACTCGGCCACGCCGATGCCGCAGGCGCTGTCCTACCTGGTGGGCGACGTGGCGCGGCGGCACGGGCGGATCCGGGTGGGCACGGCGAGCGCGTACGTCCGCTGCGACGACCCGGCGCTGCTCGACCAGATCACCGCCGACCGGCGCTCGGCCGCGCTGCGGCTGCGCAGGCTCGCCCCGACGGTCATCGCCTCCCGTTCCTCGCGCGCGGCGCTGGTCGACTCGCTGCGGGCCATGGGCTACTCCCCGGTCGCCGAGTCGCTCGACGGCGACGTGATCATCTCGCAGCTCGACAGCAGGCGCACCGAGGCGGCGCCGCCGGTGCGCGCGGTGGCCCCGGCGAACGGCATCGACCCCCATGTGGCGGCGGCGGCCGTACGGGCGCTGCGCGCGGGCGACGCGGCGCATCTCGCCCGGCGCGAGCCCGCGGACGCCCCCGACGGCCAGATCCCGCGCGGCCCCGCGACGGCCACGATCTCAGCCCTCCAGGACGCCATCAAGCAGGGCGTACGGGTGTGGATCGGCTATCTCGACTCGCAGGGCAACGCGACCTCGCGCATCCTTGAGCCGGCGAGGATGGAGGGCGGCTACCTGACCGCGTACGACGAGACCAGGGCCGCCGTCCACCGCTTCGCGCTGCACCGCATCACCGGGGTGGCGGGGGTCTAGCCGCCCGGCGTCATCCGCCTGGCCACGGCAACGGCCGGTCCGTCGCTGAGCCTTAGGCGTCCTGCGTCATCCGCCTGGCCACCGCCGCGGCCGGTCCGTCGCCGTCGGCCAGCCGCCGCAGGGCCCGCTCACAGTCGGCCGGGTAGCGCAGCGCCAGGTCGCCGCCCAGGGCCACGGCGGCCGTCGTGGCGCGGGCGGGGTCGGCCGCCCACTCCAGCGCCAGCCGGAGCGCCTCGGGGGCGAGGGTGTCGCCGGCGCACATGGACGACAGCGCCTCCGCCGCCGCCAGCCGCTCCCCCGCCGTGCCCGCCGCCCACACCTCCAGGAACTCGGCCCTCGCCTCCTTGAGCGCGTACGCGGCCAGCGCCGCCACACCCTCGGCGGCCCGCGTGCGCACCTCGGGATCCTCATCGGTCAGCAACCTGACCCAGGCGCGCAGCGGCTGCCAGAGCCAGAACCCGTACCGGGCGGCCAGTTCGGCCAGCACCGGCCCGCGGTGCTCCGGCGTCGGGAAGTCTGCCTGACCGACGGCGCGGCTGATGAGCGGGTGCGGCTGGGGAGGCTCGGGCGGGCCGCTCTCGTGCGCCTGCCAGATCGGGTCGAGCCGGGCGAGCCGCGCCTCGAAGGCATCCTCGGGCAGCGGCCCGGTGAACGCCAGCGCCGCCGCGGCCAGCACCTCCCGCATGGCCGGCTTGGTGTCGAACCAGGCGGCGACCTCCTCGGCCGCCCGCGCCGCGCCCGCCCGCGCCCCGTCCGGCGCGAGCCCGGCGGCCAGCCGGACGACGTGGGCGGGCGTGGGCAGCTCGGCCGCCCGGTGCCGGGCCTTGACGAGCGTGTCGGGCGCCAGGCCGGCGCGCAGGTCGTACGTGCTGAGGCACAGGTCGAACAGCTCCCGTGGGTCGGGCGCGGCCCAGGGCTGCTCGACCTCCACGGCCCGCGAGGGCGCGCCGTCGCGGGTGATGACGAGGTAGGAGCCGAGCTCGGCCAGCTCGCGCGCCAGGACGGACAGCGCGGCCGGGTCGGTGCCGACGGCGATCCAGTCGTGCAGCAGGTACGCCCGCCCCGGCGCGTACTCGGTCCCGCCGATCAGCTCGGCGACCGTGCTGGCCGGCGACAGGACGGTGATCGTGCTCTCGGCCAGCGACATGCGCGACAGCAGGGCGAGCCCGCCCAGCCGTTTGCCGATCTCCTCCTCGCCCACGAGCACGAGCAGATGGCGGGCGGAGAGCCTGCGGACGGCCTCGGGGAAGCAGGGCGGCTCCAGGTAGGAGCGCAGCAGGGCGTCGGCCTCCCGCCGGGCGAGCTCCCCGGGGATGGGCCGGACGTCCGGCGGCGGGCGGCGCCGCGTGAACGTCAAGTGATCAAGGTCGAGCTCGCCTGGTTGAGGCGTGTCGGTCACGAAGTCACCTCGGAGCTGGACACGAAACTTGTCTCCACTAATTACCGTGCGAGCACGACTTTCTCCGTGCCGCACGAGCCGGTCGCGCTGCGTCACCGTACCGGCCTGACCAGGTGTTCCCCACCTGGGACGCCAACCCGCATCCCAGATCTCCCACATTTACACGATCTAGGCCACCGTGAAAACTCAAATGGCCCGAGTAGGAGATATCACTTTATTTACCGATAATGAAGACATTCTCCACAGTGATCAGTCAAGGGGGCCGGCAGGTCTTGACGTCACGCTCCCCCACGCAGCAGGTTGGGCATGTGACCGAGCAGACGCTGGGCCGGCTGGCCGAGGAGTCCTGGGGCCGTTTCGCCGACCACGACGCCATGTACTACGAAGGGGTCTGGCACCGCAGTCACGAGCTCGCCGAGCGCGCGCGCCGGATGTGCGGCGGCTTCGTCGCGGCGGGCGTACGGCCCGGCGACCGGGTGGCCGTCATGATGGCCAACTCGCCCGAGGTCCCGGTGCTCTACCAGGCGCTGTGGGCGGCCGGCGCGGTGGTGACCCCCGTGGTGTTCCTGGTGGGCGCGGAGGAGCTGCGGCACATCCTGCTCGACAGCGGCGCCGTGGCGATCGTCACCTCCCCCGAGCTGGAGGCGACCGTACGGGCCACGGGCGTGGACATCCCGGTCCATGTGGACACCGCCGAGCTCGAACGGGCACCCGGGCGCGGCCCCGTCGCCCGGGACCCCGGGGACCTGGCCGCCCTCATGTACACGGGCGGCACCACCGGCCGCGCCAAGGGCGTCATGCTGAGCCACCGCGGCCTCTGGCAGGTGGGCAAGGCCGTCTGGGACATGTCCCACCAGGAGGGCAAGAACCGCGTCATCGTGCCGGTGCCGTTGTCGCACTCGTACGGGCTGATCGTCACGATCGCCTGGATGCACGCGACCGAGCCGCAGCACGCGGTGCTCATGCGCTGGTTCGACCCCGGGCAGTTCCTCAAGCTGGCCGGCGGCCAGCGCGTCCACTACGGCACCGTCGTGCCCGCCATGCTCCAGATGCTGCTCGCCGAGCCGCTGGAGTCGTACGCGCTGCCCGAGCTGTCCCACCTCACCTGCGGCGCCGCCCCGCTGGGCCGGAGCCTGCTGGAGGAGTTCGAGCGCCGGCTGCCCGGCGTGCAGATCCTGGAGGGCTACGGCCTGACCGAGACCTGCGCGGTCACCACCTTCAACCCGCCGGGCCGGCGCAGGATCGGCAGCGTCGGCCTGCCGCTGCCCGGCTACTCGATCGTCGTGCGCGACGGCGACGGCGAGGCGGTGGAGGCCGGGGAGGTCGGCGAGATCTGCGTCGCGGGCGAGTCGCTGATGCTCGGCTACTGGGGCGAGCACGAGCCCGACCCCGAGGGCACCACGCTGGTCGACGGCGAGCTGCGCACCGGCGACATCGGCTGCGTGGACGACGACGGCTACCTCCACGTCGTGGACAGGAAGAAGGACCTCATCATCCGCGGCGGCTTCAACATCTTCCCCCGCGACGTCGAGTACGCCCTCGACCAGCACCCCGACGTGGCCCGCTCCTGCGTGGTGGGCCGGCCCGACGCCCGCCACGGCGAGGAGGTCGTGGCGTTCGTGCAGCTCGAACCCGGCGCGACCGCGAGCGCCGAGGAGCTCGTCGAGTGGGCCCGCGACCGCGTCGGCCGGGTGAAGTACCCGCGCGAGATCCGCTTCGTCGACGACATCCCGGTCACGAGCGTGCTCAAGCTCGACCGCAAGGCCGTGCGCGCCCGCCTCTAGTCCGGCACGCTGATCACGCGGCCGGGCCCGTCCGGTTCCGTGATAAGTGTTGACGTGTCTGGAGGTGACGATGACCCAACAGGACCCGCCGGGTTACCCTTACCAGCCCTACGGCGCCCCTTACGGCGAGCAGTCCCCGCCGGGCTACGGCTACGGCTACGGCTACGGCTATCCGCCGCCGCCGCGCAACGAGGGGCCCAGCGCCAACGCCATCGTCTCCCTCGTGCTCAACCTCCTCGCCCTCGTCTCCTGCTGCAACGTCCTCGGCCTGCCCGGGGCGATCCTCGCCGGGCTGGCGCTCGGCAGGGCGAGCTCCGACCCCCGCGCGGCACGTAGCATGGTGATGTGGAGCTGGGTCCTGTTCGGGCTCGGCTTCGTCCTCATGATCGGCCTTTTCCTCTTCCTCGGCCTCAACGGCTATCTCGACGATTGATGACCCGTTCCGGGACTTTCCCTGCCGTCGGCTGTGTTGGATAAGGGTCAACCGTAGGAAGGGATGTCCGTGAACGACGGCCCGCTCATCGTCCAGTCGGACAAGACTCTGCTGCTCGAGGTCGACCACGACAAGGCCGACGAGTGCCGCAAGGCCATCGCGCCGTTCGCCGAGCTCGAACGCGCCCCCGAGCACGTCCACACCTACCGCGTCACCCCGCTGGCGCTGTGGAACGCCCGTGCCGCCGGCCACGACGCCGAGCAGGTCATCGACGCGCTCATCAGCCACAGCCGCTACCCGGTGCCGCACGCGCTGCTCGTCGACATCGCCGAGACCATGGCCCGCTACGGCCGCCTGCGCCTGGAGAAGGACCCGGTGCACGGCCTGGTGCTCACCTCCAGCGACCGCGCGGTGCTGGAGGAGGTGCTGCGCTCCAAGAAGATCGCGCCGATGCTGGGCGACCGGCTCGGCGCCGACTCGGTCGTCGTGCACCCGAGCGACCGGGGCAACGTCAAGCAGGCCCTGCTCAAGCTGGGCTGGCCGGCGGAAGACCTGGCCGGCTACGTCGACGGCGAGGCCCACCCGATCAAGCTGGCCCAGGAGGGCTGGTCGCTGCGCCCCTACCAGCAGGAGGCGGCCGACGCCTTCTGGCACGGCGGCTCCGGCGTGGTCGTGCTGCCCTGCGGCGCCGGCAAGACCATCGTGGGCGCTGCCGCCATGGCCCACGCCCAGGCCACCACGCTCATCCTGGTCACCAACACCGTCTCCGCCCACCAGTGGAAGACCGAGCTGCTCAAGCGCACGTCGCTGACCGAGGACGAGATCGGCGAGTACAGCGGCAACAAGAAGGAGATCCGCCCGGTCACCATCGCCACCTACCAGGTGATGACCACCAGGCGGAAGGGCGTCTACAGCCACCTGGAGCTGTTCGACGCGCGCGACTGGGGGCTCATCGTCTACGACGAGGTGCACCTGCTGCCCGCGCCGATCTTCCGGATGACCGCCGACCTCCAGGCCCGCAGGCGCGTGGGGCTCACGGCCACGCTGGTGCGCGAGGACGGGCGCGAGGGCGACGTGTTCTCGCTCATCGGCCCCAAGCGCTACGACGCGCCCTGGAAGGAGATGGAGAACCAGGGCTGGATCGCCCCGGCCGACTGCGTCGAGGTGCGGGTCACGCTCACCGACGAGGAACGGCTGGCGTACGCGATGGCCGAGTCGGAGGAGCGCTACCGCTTCTGCGCGACCACGCCGTCCAAGACGCGGGTCACCGAGGCGCTGGTGCGCCGGCACGCGGGCGAGCAGGTGCTGGTCATCGGCCAGTACATCGACCAGCTCGACGAGCTCGGCGAGCACCTCGGCGCGCCGGTGATCAAGGGCGAGACCCGGGTCAAGGAGCGCGAGCGGCTCTACCAGGCGTTCCGCGACAAGGAGATCCAGGTCCTCGTGGTGTCGAAGGTCGCCAACTTCTCCATCGACCTGCCGGAGGCGTCCGTCGCCATCCAGGTGTCGGGGACGTTCGGCTCGCGCCAGGAGGAGGCCCAGCGGCTCGGCCGGGTGCTGCGGCCCAAGGCGGGCGGCGGGGGCGCGCGGTTCTACACCGTGGTCAGCCGCGACACCGTCGACCAGGAGTTCGCGGCGCACCGGCAGCGCTTCCTGGCCGAGCAGGGATACGCCTACCAGATCATCGACGCCGACGACGTGCACGACGGCGTCTGAGGGTGGCTCTCAGCGGGTGAAGGCCCGGCCGCTCGCGCGTGAGCGGCCGAGCGCTCGACGTGGTGTCACGTCCACGAGACTCCGCGGGCCGTCGACAATCGAACCACCCCCCTCACCTGCGTACTATCACGCCGCCTGCGACATACCCCCATGATCCGGCAAACCCACCTGATATGCCCGATTTTTTCGGTATTCCCAGGTTGTCCTCAGCTCAGGGTCGGCGGGCCAGCAGCCCGCCGACGAAGAGCACGCCCTCGGCCAGCACCCACGCCAGCACCGCCGCTCCCATGAGCCGCCCGAACACCCGCAGGTCGCCGCGCGAGACCGGCAGCAGCCAGGCCGCCGCCGTGCAGCACGCGGCCAGCGTCGCGAACAGGCCCGACACCGTGGAGACCGTACCGAGCCGCCGCGGACAGTCCTCGTCGCCCCCGGCGCAGAACGCCTCCAGGCCCCAGCCCGCGAACACCGACAACCCCCAGAGCGCCGCGAGCAGGAAACTCGCGATCGTGGGGATGATCGGCGACACCCGCACCCGCGCCATCCCCCCGTTTTACCCGCGCCCCCGGACCGCCAACCGCCGCCGGCAAGGGCACGCCCGCCCCCCGGTAAATGCTGTGGAAGCGCTCGCCGCGCCCAGCTAAACTGACCGATTCGCTGCCTTACCACCTCCGACGACCACCTCCGATCCCGACAAGGAGGCACTTTCGCATGCCCGCACACCAACTCGCCCCCGACATACCCGCCGACGTCCTCGCCGCCGAGCAGCGGCACCTGGCCGAGTCCAGGGCCGCGCTGACGGCGATGCGCACCCACGCCCAGTCACTCTCCGCCGACGCGGCCGGCGACTGGGTGTCGCAGCAGATCCTCCAGTCCCTCCTCGACCAGCGCGTCGCCGCCCTGGCCGACCACCCGGACACCCCGCTGTTCTTCGGCCGGCTCGACCGCGAGTCCGGCGACGACCTGCCCGGCACGATCTACGTCGGCCGCCGGCACGTCCACGACGCCCGCAGCAAGCCGCTCGTCATCGACTGGCGGGCCCCGGTCTCGCGGGCCTTCTACCAGGCGAGCCCGGCCGAGCCGATGGGCGTCGTACGCCGCCGCCGCTTCGGCTACCACGGCGGCACGCTGACCGCGTACGAGGACGAGCCCCTGGGCGAGGGGAACGTCGAGCTCGGCCCGTCGAAGATCCTCACCGAGGAGATCGAACGCCCGCGCACCGGCCCCATGCGCGACATCGTCGCCACCATCCAGCCCGACCAGGACGAGATCGTCCGCTCGGGGCTCGCCCAGACCGTCTGCGTCCAGGGCGCCCCCGGCACCGGGAAGACCGCGGTGGGCCTGCACCGGGCCGCCTACCTGCTGTTCACCCACCGCGAGCGGCTGGCCAGGTCCGGCGTGATGATCGTCGGCCCCAACCGCGCGTTCCTGTCCTACATCTCCTCGGTCCTGCCCGCGCTGGGCGAGGTCAAGGTGGACCAGACGACCGTGGCGGGCCTGCTCGGCGAGCACGCCGCCCCAGAGGACCCGCTGGTGGCCGCGGTCAAGGGCGACGCCCGGATGGCCGCGGTGCTCGAACGCGCGCTCTGGCTGCACATCGTGAAGCCGGAGGAGGGCCTGGTGTTCACCAAGGGCGCCTACCGCTACCGGGTGGCCGACTACGAGGTGCGCGAGATCGTCGCCTCCCTGCGCGGCACCACCCGCTACCTGCCAGGGCGAGCGGCGCTCGCGCAACGGCTGGCCCACCTGGTGCTGGTGCGGATGGAGCAGCGCGGCGAGTCGCCCGACGACCGGGTGCAGGACGCCGTGGCCCGCTCCAAGCCGGTCAAGCAGCTCGTGGACGCGGTCTGGCCGAAGCTGACGCCCGAGCAGGTGCTCTTCCGGCTGCTCGCCGAGCCGGAGTTCCTCGCCAGGGCCGCCAAGTCCGACCTGTCGCCCGACGAGCAGAGCCTGCTCCTCTGGCCGAAGCCGTACCGCAGCCACAAGTCCGCCAAGTGGTCGGCGGCGGACGCCGCGCTCCTCGACGAGCTGCGCGACCTCATGGAGCGCACCCCCTCACTCGGCCACCTGGTCGTGGACGAGGCCCAGGACCTGTCGGAGATGCAGCTGCGCGCGCTCGGCCGACGCTGCCGCAACGGCTCGGCCACCGTGCTCGGCGACCTCGCCCAGGGCACCACGCCCTGGTCCACCAGCTCGTGGGAGAGCGTGCTCCGGCACCTCGGCCAGGCCGAGGGCGAGGTGACCGAGCTGACGCTCGGCTTCCGCGTGCCGCGCGAGGTGCTCGACTTCGCCGCCCGGCTGCTGCCGTCCATCGCCCCCGGACTGGCCGCGCCGCGGTCCCTGCGCCCCGGCGCGGGCTCGCTGAGCATCCGCCCGGGCGGCTCGGTGGCGGAGGCCGCCGACGCGGCCCTCGCCCAGGAGGGCTCGATCGGCGTCATCGTCCCGGACGCGCTGGTCGGCGAGGTCGCGCGGGCGCTGTCCGGCCGTCCGCACTCCGTGCTCGACCCCGACGCCCCGGAGGGCGAGCACCGCCTGCTCGTCGTCCCCGCCACGCTCGCCAAGGGTCTGGAGTACGACCACGTGATCGTGGTCGAGCCCGCCGACATCGTGGCCGCCGAGCCCCGCGGCCTGGCCCGGCTGTACGTCGTCCTGACCCGTGCGGTCACCTCGCTCACGGTCCTGCACGACAAGCCCCTGCCGCCGCAGCTCGCCATGTGACCGCGCCCCGCGCGGGAACCGGCGACGCCATGACCGGCGACCGGCCCGGCCGCTTCTAGGATGGCGATCAGGAACGCTGCCTACCTAGGAGGATGCCGTGCCAGCACCGCTGCCCCATGAACACCTGCCGTCGGTTCCCGCGCTCGTGGTCGAGAGCGACGACATCCAGGACGGCGAGCGGCTCAGCGACCTGCACGTCTTCAACGACTGGGGCATGACGGGCCAGAACGTCTCGCCCCAGCTCCGCTGGTCCGGCGCGCCCGAAGGGACCCGGAGCTACGCCGTCACCTGCTACGACCCCGACGCCCCCACGGGCAGCGGGTTCTGGCACTGGGTGCTGTTCGACCTGCCGGCCTCGGTGACCGAGCTGCCCGCGGGCGCGGGCAGCGCCCCCGACTTCAAGGGGCTGCCCGAGGGTGCCGCCCACGCCCGCAACGACTACGGCGCCAAGGCCTTCGGCGGCGCGGCCCCGCCGCCCGGCGCCCCGCACCGCTACGTCTTCACCGTCCACGCCCTGGGCGTCGACAAGCTGGGCGTGGACGGCGACGCCAGCCCGGCGGTGGTGGGCTTCAACATCACGGCCAACACCCTGGCCCGCGGCCACATCGTCCCGGTCTACGGCGTCTGACCGCGGCCGACGAACCCGCCGTCAGCGCATACGCCCGTCGACGAACCCGCTGTCAACGCACAAGAGCGGCCCGGAAGATCCGGGCCGCTCTTGTTCTTCGGCTTCGCGAGCGAACAGACCTAGAAGTCCATGTCGCCGCCGCCCGGCATGGCCGGGGCGGCGGGGGTCTTCTCGGGCTTCTCGGCGATGACAGCCTCGGTGGTGAGGAAGAGCGCCGCGATGGAGGCGGCGTTCTGCAGCGCGGAGCGCGTCACCTTGGCCGGGTCGATGATGCCCGACTCGAACATGTTGACGTACTCGCCGCTGGCGGCGTTGAGGCCCTCGCCCGGAGTGAGGTTGCGGACCTTCTCCACCACGACGCCGCCCTCGAGACCGGCGTTGACCGCGATCTGCTTGAGCGGCTCCTCCAGAGCCTTCTTGACGATCGAGGCACCGGTGGCCTCGTCGCCGGCCAGCTCCAGCTTGTCGAACGCCTTGGCGCCGGCCTGCAGCAGCGCCACGCCACCGCCGGGGACGATGCCCTCCTCGACGGCCGCCTTCGCGTTGCGCACGGCGTCCTCGATGCGGTGCTTGCGCTCCTTGAGCTCGACCTCGGTGGCCGCGCCGGCCTTGATGACGGCCACGCCGCCGGCCAGCTTGGCGAGACGCTCCTGGAGCTTCTCGCGGTCGTAGTCGGAGTCGGTGCGCTCGATCTCGGCGCGGATCTCGTTGACCCGGCCGGAGATCTGCTCGGCGTCGCCGGCGCCGTCGACGATCGTGGTCTCGTCCTTGGTGACGACGACCTTGCGCGCGCGGCCCAGCAGGTCGAGGGTGGCGTTCTCGAGCTTGAGACCGACCTCCTCGGCGATGACCTGGCCACCGGTGAGGATGGCGATGTCGTTGAGCATGGCCTTGCGGCGGTCGCCGAAGCCCGGGGCCTTGACGGCCACGGAGCGGAACAGGCCGCGGATCTTGTTGACGACCAGGGTGGCCAGGGCCTCGCCCTCGACGTCCTCAGCGATGATCAGCAGCGGCTTGCCGGACTGCACGACCTTGTCGAGCAGGGGCAGCAGGTCCTTGTTGGCGGAGACCTTGCTGTTGACGATCAGGATGTAGGGGTCCTCGAGGACGGCCTCCATGCGGTCGGAGTCGGTGACGAAGTACATCGACACCATGCCCTTGTCGAACCGCATGCCCTCGGTGAGCTCCAGCTCCAGGCCGAAGGTGTTGCTCTCCTCGACGGTGATGACGCCTTCCTTGCCGACCTTGTCCATCGCCTCGGCGATGAGCGAGCCGATCTCGGGGTCGGCGGCGGAGATGGAGGCGGTGGAGGCGATCTGCTCCTTGGTCTCCACGTCCTTGGCCAGCTTGGAGAGCTCCTCGCTGACGCGCTCGACGGCGGCCTCGATGCCCTTCTTCAGGGCCATCGGGTTGGCGCCGGCGGCGACGTTGCGCAGGCCCTCACGAACCAGCGCCTGGGCGAGCACGGTGGCGGTGGTGGTGCCGTCGCCCGCGACGTCGTCCGTCTTCTTGGCGACTTCCTTGACCAGCTCGGCGCCGATCTTCTCCCAAGGGTCCTCGAGCTCGATCTCCTTGGCGATGGACACACCGTCGTTGGTGATCGTGGGGGCGCCCCACTTCTTCTCCAGCACGACGTTGCGGCCCTTGGGGCCCAAGGTCACCTTGACGGCGTCAGCGAGCTGGTTCATACCGCGCTCGAGACCGCGCCGGGCGTCCTCGTCAAACGCGATCATCTTGGCTGCCATAAGGCTAGACCTCCCAGATGCAGGGTGGCTTGTCCTGGACCGAGCCGACGCCCGCGACGGCCAGGGACTGCATCTCCGTTCGGCAGACCCCATCGTCTCGATCCCGAGTTATTGGCACTCTGCCACACAGAGTGCCAACGAACTGTTTAGCACTCTACCCTGCCGAGTGCAAGCGAACGACCTTCTGGAGGGGTCTCCGCGCAGGTCAGCCGATCCGCATAGGGACGGCGGGCCGCTCACCGTGTGGCCCGCCGCCGATCGACGACTACGAGGGTGGCGGGCTCGTACGGACTGCGCTGCCGCACGGGCCCCGCCGGTGCATACCAGGTGACGTAAATCAGACCGAGCGGACAGACTCGGCCTGCGGTCCCTTCTGGCCCTGCGTGATCTCGAACTCGACCCGCTGGCCCTGCTCGAGAGATCGGTACCCGTCCATCAGTATCGCGGAGTAATGGACGAATACATCCTTACCACCGTCTACCGCGATGAAGCCGTAGCCCTTGTCCGCGTTGAACCACTTGACGGTGCCCTGCGCCACTTCCGACTCCTCTTACTGGGGCTACAGATCTCGCCCATTCCACCGCGAGACCCGTAATCGTCCGACTTAACGACAAAACAGCCAGACGATCGCCTCGACCATACCTGTGGCAAGGGGTTTGGCAACAGAGTCAATCCACGAAAGACGCATTTGTTCGCAGTGCGGGTACTTCAACGTTTGAATAGGCCCGAAAAGCAGAAGGCGCCCGCTTGGGGCGCCTTCTGTGGAGTCGTACGGGCACTCAGCCGCCGGCGACCGCCGGGATGATGGAGATCTGCGTGCCCTGAGGGACGGCGGTGTCCAGGCCCTCGGCGAAACGGACGTCCTCTTCCCCAACGTAAACGTTGACAAAACGCCGAATCTTGCCCGATTCATCCAGAATTCTCGCGCCGATGCCCGGGTAGTCGGCATCGAGCTTGGCGAGCACGTCACGAAGAGTCGCGCCTTCGCCACTCACTTCCGCGTTTCCGCCGGTGTAGGTGCGCAGAATGGTGGGAATCCGAACAGTAACGCTCATGGTTATCTCGCCTTTCCTGGTTGTCAGACAGCCGCGCGGAACGCGTCGAGAGACGGCTTGATCACGGCGGTGGGCCGCGACGACTCGCCGGCGATGGCGTCCAGCGTCTTCAGGCCGTCGCCGGTGTTGAGGACCACGGTCTCCGCCTCGGGGTCGAGCCGCCCCGCCTCGACGAGCTTCTTGAGCACGCCCACGGTGACGCCGCCCGCGGTCTCGGCGAAGATGCCCTCGGTCGAGGCCAGCAGCTTGATCGCGGCCACGACCTCGGCGTCGGTGACGTCCTCGACGGCCCCGCCGGTGCGCCGGGCGATGTCCAGCACGTACGGGCCGTCGGCCGGGTTGCCGATCGCCAGCGACTTCGCGATGGTGTTGGGCTTGACCGGCTGGACGACGTCGTGCCCCGCCTTGTACGCCGCCGACACCGGCGAGCACCCGGCGGCCTGCGCCCCGAAGACCTTGTAGGGGGTGTCCTCGACCAGGCCCAGGGCGATGAGCTCCTTGAAGCCCTTGTCGATCTTGGTGAGCTGCGAGCCCGAGGCGATCGGGATGACGATCTGCTCAGGCAGCCGCCAGCCGAGCTGTTCGGCGATCTCGTACGCGAGCGTCTTGGAGCCCTCGGCGTAGTAGGGCCGCAGGTTGACGTTGACGAACCCCCACTTGTCGCCCAGCGGGTCGCCGATCAGCTCGGAGCAGAACCGGTTGACCTCGTCGTAGGTGCCGTCGATGCCGATCAGCTTGCCGCCGAACACCCGGGCCATGGCGATCTTCGCCTCTTCGAGGTCGGCCGGGATGAACACGCAGGCGTCGAGCCCGGCCCGCGCCGCGGCGGCGGTCACCGCGCCCGCGAGGTTGCCGGTGGAGGAGCAGGAGAGCGTGTGGAAGCCGAAGTTGCGCGCCGCCTCGACGGCGATGGCGACCACCCGGTCCTTGAAGGAGTGGGTGGGGTTGCCGGAGTCGTCCTTGACGTGCAGGGACTTGATGCCGAGCGCCCGCCCGAGGTTGCCCGCCCTGACCAGCTTCGTCCAGCCGGGGTTCATGTTGGGCTTGCTCGCCACGTCGGCGGGGACCGGGAGCAGCGAGCGGTAGCGCCAGATGTTGGCCGGGCCCGCGGCGATGTCCTCGCGGGTCACCCGGCCGAACTCGTAGGCCGCTTCGAGCGGCCCGAAACACTCCAGACACGCGAAGCTCGGCCCGAGCGGGTAACGGGCGCCGCACTCGCGGCAGGACAGAGCGACGGCAGGACCAAAGTCGTGCGACATGAAGCGAGGCCTTCCCTCATCTTCGCCCACGGCCACCTTGACCGCGAACCGGAATTGGCACCTTGTCCCGGTCGGCCTCGCCAGGTCGCGAGTCGAAAGCCGGGAGGGTTGCCGGGGCTTCGCAGGGCCGGTCCCTCCACCCCTCTGGATGAGCTGTATGAAGTTGTTGCACACGACTCTACCCGCCGAAGCGGCGGGAACGACCACCTGTCTCAAAGACTGAGACGGGGCGTCTCACCGATAGTCGTCACCCAGCGCCGCCTGGACGTACTTGCGCGCCTGGTGGATGCGCGACTTCGCGGTGCCCAGCGGGATGCCGAGCTGCTCGGCCACCTCGTTGTAGTCGAGCTGCACGATGTCGCGCAGGACCAGCGCCTGCGCGAGATCGGGCTTGTCGGCCTCCAGCGCCTCCATCGCGTCGAGCAGGTCGAGCCGCGAGCCGGCGATCACGCTGACCCGCCGCGCGTCGGGCTTCTGCGTCGGCAGCTCGTCGGAGGTCTGCTCGGCCGCCCTGCGCTTCAGCGACCGGTAGGTGGTGCGCGCGCAGTTGGCCGTGACGATGTGCAGCCAGGTGCTGAACCTGGCACGCCCCTCGAAGCGGCCGATGTTGCGCGCCACCGCGAGCAGGGTGTCCTGCGACGCCTCCTCGGCATCCTGGTGGTACGGAAGAATCCGGGAGCAGTGGCGCATCACATCCGGCTCGATCCTGGCCAGCAACTCGCCGAGCGCGCGATGATCTCCAGCGGCGGCGGATCGGGCGAGTTCCTCGGTTAGCTCATCAAGCGCCATAGCTGCGATCCTATGATCGGAAGGAGCTTCGATGAACAGCGTCCTCGTGGCCTCCAACAGAGGGCCGGTCTCCTTCACCGTCTCCGACGACGGTGTTCTCATCATGAGACGGGGCGGCGGCGGTCTCGTCTCCGGGTTGTCCGGGGTCGCCAAGGACGACGGGGTCCTGTGGGTCTGCGCGGCGCTGTCCGACGACGACCGCGGCGCCGTGCGCCTGTCCCCCGGCGGCCGGCTCGACCAGGCCGGCTACGACACCGGGCCGCTGCGCATGCTCGACATCCCCGCGACCACGTTCCATCGCGCCTACAACGCCGTGGCCAACTCCACCCTGTGGTTCGTCAACCACCTGCTCTACGACATCCCCAACGCGCCCAGCTTCGGCATCCGCTTCGCCCGCGAGTGGGAGTCCTACCGCGACTACAACGGCGCCTTCGCGCTCGCCCTCGCCGAGGAGGCCGGCCACGGCGCCCGCGTGATGGTGCAGGACTACCACCTCACGCTCACCCCCGCCATGCTCAGGGCCGAGCGGCCCGACCTGCGCATCGCGCACTTCAGCCACACCCCGTGGGCGCCGCCCGAGTACTTCTCGCTGCTGCCCGACGAGGTGGCCGGCGAGGTCCTGGAGGGCATACTCGGCGCCGACCACGCCGGGTTCCTGGCCGAGCGGTGGGCGGCGGCGTTCATGGACTGCTGCGAGGCGGTGCTCGGGGCGGAGGTCGACCGGGCGGCCCGCAGCGTCACCCACGAGGGCCGCACCACCAGGATCGGCGTCCACAGCCTGGGGGTGGACGGCGCGGCGCTGTGGGAGCGGGCCGGCGAGCCCGACGTCGAGTCGCACATCACGGCGATCAGGGAGCAGGTCGGCGACCGCCGCCTCATCGTCCGCATCGACCGCACCGAGCTGTCGAAGAACATCGTGCGCGGCCTGGTGGCCTACGGCGAGTTCCTGGCCGCCCATCCCGAGTGGCACGGCCGCGTGGTGCACCTGGCCTTCGCCTACCCGAGCCGGCACGACCTGCCGGAATACCGCGAGTACACCGCCTCGGTGCAGCGCTGCGCCCAGGAGATCGAGAACGAGTTCGCCACCGAGGACTGGGACCCGCTCATCCTCAACGTCCACGACGACTACCCGCGGTCGCTGGCCGCGTACCGGATGGCCGACGTGCTGCTGGTCAACCCCATCCGCGACGGCATGAACCTGGTGGCCAAGGAGGGCCCGGTGCTGTCGCCGCGCTGCGCGCTGGTGCTCTCGCGGGAGGCGGGCGCGGCCGCCGAGCTGGGCCCGTACGCGCTGATGGTCAACCCCTACGACATCAGCGGCACGGCCGACGCCCTGCACAGGGCGCTGGTCATGCCGGAGGACGAGCGGCGGGCGCGGCGCGACAAGCTGCGCGCCGCGGCCACCGCCCTGCCGCCCCAGAAATGGCTCGCGGCCCAGCTCGACGCCCTCGCCTGAGCCGCGATCCCGCGCTCACCGCCAGTCGGCGTGCTTGAGCGTGTCGGCCAGGCCGGGGGTGTTCCACTGGTCGACGACCAGGATCTTGCTCTTCGGCAGATACCACTCGCGCTGGGTGAAGCGGGCCTTGATCGCGGTGCCGCTGTAGCTCGTGCAGGTGGACTTCCAGGCGTTGTACGTGGCCTTGTGGCCGGGCCCGACCTGGCGCAGCCCCCGCGAGCCCTTCGGGCCGATGCTCTCGCCCCACTTCTCGTTGAACGGGCACGGCTGCACGTCGCTCGCCGTGTAGTACGGGTTCTTGCCGGTGTAGGGGCCGAAGCCCTCCGCGCCGTGCTTGATGAAGGACGGCCCGAGAATGTAGAAGGAGTCGCACTCCGGCGTCCGCCAGCCCCGGGCCTTCCCGCACTTGCCGGTCACGACCTGCACGTTGTCCGGGCCGAAGCGGTGGACCACCCACTGGATCGGGATGTAGAGGGTGAGCCCGGCACGCAGCTTCAGCTCCTGGGCGGGGGCGGCGTGGGCGGGGAAGGCGCCGGCGGTGAGGGTGACGGCCGCGGTGGCGGCGACCGCGAGGTAACGCTTGATCATGACCCCGACTCTAGGGAACCGGACTTGCAGTCCAGTCGTCAACGGCTGAACGCCGACGCCAGCTCCGCCAGCAACGCCAGCACGCCGTCCGGGCCGTCCACCACGATGTCGGCCCGCTCGGCCAGCGCGGTCACCTCCGCCGAGCCGCTGCACACGGTCACCCCGGGCAGCCCGGAGGACCGTACGGCGTCGAAGGCGGCGAGGTCGCCCAGGTCGTCGCCGGCGAACAGCACCGAGCGCGCGTCCCTCTCGGCCAGGAACAGGCCGAGCGCGTGCCCCTTGTCCATGCCCGGCGGCCGCAGCTCCAGCACCATGCGGCCCGGCTCGACCACCAGCCCGTGCCGCTCGGCGAGCCCGGCCAGCGGCTCGCGCAGCGCGGCCAGCGCGCCCTCGGGGTCGGGGGCGCGGCGGGTGTGCACCGCGACGGCCCGGCCCTTGTCCTCGACGGTCACGCCCTCGACGCCGAGCGAGTCGAGCAGCAGCGGCAGGTCGGCCTTCGCCCGTGGCACGCCGGCCGGCGGGGGCGGCGCGGAGATCCGGCCGTTCTCCCAGCGTTCGAAGCCGTAGTGGCCGAGGATGACCAGCCCGGGAACGTCGGCCAGCCCCGGGCCCAGCTCCAGCGCGGTGGCCGGCGGCCGGCCCGTCACGATGGCCACGGCCCCCACGTGCGCGCCGAGCTCGGCGAGCACCGCGGGCGCCTTGGGGTGGATCACGGCGGCCGCCGGATCGGGCACGATCGGGGACAGGGTTCCGTCGAAGTCGAGCCCGATCACGGCCCCGGCGGGGTCCTTCAAGATTGCTTCAATTCCAGGGATGTTCTCCACGCGCCTGCCGTACCCAGCAGGTCAGGGGCGCATGCCAAGCCTTCTGGCCGCGCGGTCGCGCTGCCGCTCGGCGCGCACCCTGCGAAGCCGCTTGACCAGCATGGGGTCGTGCTCAAGCGCCTCCGGACGGTCGATCAATTCGCCCAGCATCTGGTAGTAGCGCGTGGCGGAGAACCCGAAGGTCTCCTTGATGGCCTGCTCCTTCGCGCCCGCGTAGCGCCACCATTGGCGTTCGAAGGCGAGGAGCTCGATGTCGCGTTCGGTCAGTGGTTGTCGGGACGGCTCGTGGGCAGCATCGTCACCGCTGAGGGGTGCTCCCATGGTGTCCTCCTCTGAGGGGACGGGTGACGGTCCCGTCACCCGCACGGCCCGTGGCCAATCGTAATGTGCTGAGCTCCCGCGCTGCGGGTATGTCCCGACTTTCGCCTACGAGGTAGCAGAAAAGCACACAGAACGGAACTACTCCGCGTATCGGGCTGTTTACCGAACCGTCGGATTGCGGTGGCGGCCGCGTGTCAGAATGCCGGTCAGTTCGAGCGTTCCCCCTCTTCTCCCCGCTCGAGGTCCTCCGTGCACCAGCTCTCCTCCGCGCTGCCACGCCTGGGTCGCGACCGCGCCGCGGCGGGCCCTGCCGCGATGAGGAGCCTCCTCGCCGTGGCGCTGACCATCTGCTGCGTGCTCGCCGTCCCGGCCTCCGTGACCGCCGCCGGCGGGACCGGGGCCGGCGACAGGATCGGGGCGGTCGCGCGGGCCGGGCAGTGGCAGCTCGGCGCGCTGCGCCTGCCCGAGGCGTGGCGGCGCAGCGAGGGCCGGGGCGTGCTGGTCGCCGTCCTCGACACCGGGGTCGACGCCCGCGACCCCGACCTCGCGGGCGCCGTCGTCGAGGGCCCCGACCTCACCGGCGCGGCGCGCGGCCACGGGCCGTGGGGCCACCACGGCACCGCGATGGCCGGCCTGATCGCCGGCCGCGGGCACGGCCCCGGCCGCGCCGCCGGGGTCGTCGGCGTCGCGCCCGGGGCCCGCGTCCTGTCCGTACGGGTCACGCTGGAGAGCGGCGACCCGCAGCGCCAGCGGCAGCCCCGGGGCGGGAGCGACGCCCTGGCGCGCGGCATCCGCTACGCGGCCGACCAGGGCGCCGACGTGATCAGCATGTCGCTGGGGGGCGGCAGCGGCACGCGGGAGGGCTCGGCGGCCGAGGAGGAGGCCGTCAGGTACGCGCTCGGCAGGGGCGCGGTGCTGGTGGCCTCCTCGGGCAACGACGGCGACAGCGCCAACAGGAAGAACTTCCCCGCCGCCTACCCCGGCGTGATAGCCGTGGGCGCGGTGGACCGGGGGCTCCGGGTGGCCGGCTTCTCCAACCGGCAGGACTACCTGTCGGTCGTCGCGCCCGGCACGCAGATCGTGACGGCCGACGGCGCGGGCTCGTACGCGGTGGGCGACGGCACCAGTTCGGCCGCCGCCATGGTGGCGGGCATCGCGGCCCTCGTCCGCTCCGCCCATCCCGGCCTGTCGCCGCAGGAGGTCCGCACGGCCATCGAGCAGGGCACCAGAAGACGCCCGCCGGGCGGCCACAACCGCACCTACGGCCACGGCGTGGCCAACGCCCTGCTGGCACTCCGCGCGGCCGACGACCTGCGCGCGGCGGTGGGCTCGCCCGCGCGGCCCGTCGCCCGCCTCGGGGCGGGGCCGGGCGTGCCCGTTCCCGCGAGCAGGACCCCCGTGATCGCGGGGCTGCTGGGGCTGCTGGCGGCCATGTCCGTACGCGTGCTGGCGAGGCGGCGGCGCGACGGGGATTCACCCTAGCAAGCGCTTGTGTGATACTCCCTGCTATGACGTACGCGATCGAGGGCTGGTTCGCCGTCGACGCCGACGGGGTCGTCCTGCTCGGCACCCGCTGCACGGCCTGCGGCACCCTCTGCTTCCCGCCCCGCCGAGGGTCCTGCCCCGACCCCCGCTGCCCCGGGACCGACATGGAGGTCGCCAGGCTGCCCCGGCGGGGGCGCGTGTGGTCGTA
Source organism: Nonomuraea sp. B208 (assembly GCF_057536035.1). Lineage (NCBI taxonomy): Bacteria > Bacillati > Actinomycetota > Actinomycetes > Streptosporangiales > Streptosporangiaceae > Nonomuraea > Nonomuraea sp. B208. The sequence goes on along the minus strand of NZ_BAAJOU010000021.1, from coordinate 771,107 downwards.
CACGAACGCCGCCTACCCGCCACCCCCGCCCTACGTGGCCGCGCAGCCGTACGTGCCGGTGACCCTCGCGGCGGTCGAGCTCGACGGAGCCGGGATCGTGGTGCTCGGCCAGGTCGCCGGCCTCACCGTGGACGAGCTGGAGGTCGGCATGGAGCTGGAGCTCACGGCGGGCCCCCTCGCGGACGGCCCGCTCGTGTGGATGTGGCGGCGCGCCTCATGAGCGGCCAGGCGAACGGCGTCGTGGTCCTGGGCACCGGCATGCACCCCTGGGGCAAGCAGGGCCGCCCCTTCACCGAGTACGGCCTGGCCGCCGCCCGAGCCGCCCTCGCCGACGCCGGGGTCGCCTGGACCGACATCCAGTACCTCGTCGGCGCCGACACCATCAGGAACGGCTACCCGGGCTTCGTCGCCGGCTCGACCTACGCCCAGGCGCTCGGCTGGACCGGTGCCAGGATCGCCTCCTGCTACGCCGCCTGCGCCTCCGGCGCCCAGGCCGTGGACCTGGCCCGTACCAGGATCCTCGCCGGGCTGTGCGACCTCGCCCTGGTCGTCGGCGCCGACTCCACCCCCAAGGGCTTCTTCGCCCCGGTGGGCGGCGATCGCCCCGACGATCCCGACTGGCTGCGGTTCCGGCTGCTCGGCGCCACCAATCCGGCCTATTTCGGCCTGTACGCCCGCCGCCGGATGGCCCTGCACGGCTCGACCCCGTACGACTTCGCCGCCGTCAAGGTCAAGAACGCCCGCGCCGGCGCGCTCAACCCCATGGCCCGCTATCGCAGGACCGTCACCGCGGAGGACGTCCTGGCCTCGCCCATGGTGGCCGACCCGCTGCGGCTGATGGACATCTGCGCCACCTCCGACGGCGGCGCGGCCGTGGTGCTGGCCTCGCAGGATTACGCCCGCCGCCACGCGGGCGCCCGCGGCCTGGTGCGCCTGGCGGCCGTCTCGACCGTCACGCCCACGTTCCCCAACACGGTCCTGGAGCTGCCGAACTTCGCCACCGACTCCTGCGCCGCCGTCCCCCCGCCCGAGCGGCCCTTCCGCGCGGCCATCGCGCACGCCGCGTACGAGGAGGCCGGCCTCGGCCCCGAGGACCTGTCACTGGCCGAGGTGTACGACCTGTCCACGGCACTGGAGCTGGACTGGACCGAGGACATCGGCCTGTGCCCGCCGGGCGAGGCCGAGAAGCTGCTGCGCGACGGGGCAACCGCGCTCGGCGGCCGGATCCCGGTCAACCCGTCGGGCGGCCTGGCCTCGTTCGGCGAGGCGATCCCCGCCCAGGCCGTCGCCCAGCTCTGCGAGCTGACCGACCAGCTGCGCGGCCGGGCCGGCCCCCGGCAGGTCGACGGGGCGAGGGCCGGGCTGGCGGCCAACCAGGGCCTGTTCGGCCACGGCAGCGCGATCGTCGTGACGCGATGAGACGCGAGAAGGCCCTCCGCGAGGGGAGGGCCTTCTCCGAACGCCGGACGGCGTCAGTTGACGTGGACCACGTCGTGCGTCTCGGCGAAGTGGCAGGCGCTCTCGTGCGCCGTGCCCGGCCGGATCTGGAGAAGCGGCTCCTCCTCGGCGCAGATCTCCTGCGCTTTCCAGCACCGCGTACGGAACCGGCAGCCCGACGGCGGGTTGGCCGGCGACGGCGGGTCACCCTGGAGGATGATGCGCTCCCGCTGCTCCCGCCCCTCGGGGTCGGGCACCGGCACCGCCGACAGCAGCGCCTGCGTGTACGGGTGCGCCGGCCGGTCGTAGATCTCGGTGTCCTTGCCGAGCTCCACGTACTTGCCGAGGTACATCACCCCGACCCGGTCGGAGATGTGGCGGACCACCGACAGGTCGTGCGCGATGAAGATGTAGGCCAGCCCGAACTCGTTCTGCAGCCGCTCCAGCAGGTTGATGACCTGCGCCTGAATCGACACGTCGAGCGCGGACACCGGCTCGTCGCACACGATGATCTCCGGCTGGAGCGCCAGCCCGCGGGCGATGCCGATGCGCTGCCGCTGGCCGCCCGAGAACTGGTGCGGGTAGCGGTTGATGTGGTCGGGGTTGAGCCCGACCACCTCCAGCAGCTCCTGCACCTTCTTGCGCCGGTCGCCCTTGGGCGCCACCTCGGTGTGGATCTCGTACGGCTCGCCGATGATGTCGCCCACGGTCATCCGGGGGTTCAGCGAGGTGTACGGGTCCTGCATCACCATCTGGATGTTGCGCCGCATGCGCTTGAGCTCGGCGCCCTTGGCCTTGCCGATGTCGCGGCCGTTGATCATGACCGACCCCGACGTGGGCCGCTCCAGCGCCATCAGCACCTTGGCCAGCGTGGACTTGCCGCAGCCCGACTCGCCCACGATGCCCAGCGTCTCGCCCTTGTGCAGGTCGAACGACACGCCGTCCACGGCCTTGATCGCGCCGATCTGCCGCTTGAAGAGGATGCCCTGGGTCAGCGGGAAGTGCTTGACCAGGTCACGCACCTCGAGGATCTTCTCACCGATCGCCATCGAGGACCTCCCTCCAGTAGTGGCAGGCGCTGCCGCGCGTGCCGCTGATCTGATGCAGTGGGGGGACGTCGGTCTCGCAGTTGCCCTGCCGGTAGGGGCAGCGCGGGTTGAACGAGCACCCGCTGGGCAGTTCGAGCAGGTTGGGCGGCAGGCCCTTGATCGCGTACAGGTCCTGGCCCTTCTGGTCGACCCGGGGGATCGACTCCAGCAGACCCTTGGTGTACGGGTGGGCGGGCGCCCGGTAGATGTCGTGCACGAGGGCGTTCTCGACGATGCGCCCCGCGTACATGACGGCGATCTTGTCGGCCACGTCCGCCACGACGCCGAGGTCGTGGGTGATCAGGATGAGGCCCATCTGGCTCTCGCGCTGCAGCTCGGCCAGCAGCTCCATGATCTGCGCCTGGACGGTCACGTCGAGCGCCGTGGTCGGCTCGTCGGCGATGAGCACCTCGGGGTCGAGCGCGATCGACATCGCGATCATGATGCGCTGCCGCATGCCGCCCGAGAACTGGTGCGGGTAGTCGTTGACGCGCTGCCTCGCGGCCGGGATGCGGACCCGGTCCATCAGCTCGACCGCCTTCTTCATGGCGTCGCCCTTGGACATGCCCCGGTGCACCCGGAACATCTCGCTGATCTGCCAGCCCACGGTGAAGACCGGGTTGAGCGCGGAGAGCGCGTCCTGGAAGATCATGGCGATGCGCTGGCCGCGCACCTGGGTGCGGGCCTCCTCCGACAGCTTGAGCACGTCGGTGCCCTTGAAGCGGATCTCTCCCTTGGGGATGCGCGCGGGCGGCATGTCCAGAATGCCCATGATCGCCTGCGCGGTCACCGATTTGCCCGAGCCCGACTCGCCCAGCACCGCCAGTGTCTCACCCGGGTTGACCGTGTAGCTCACGCCGTTCACGGCGCGTACGATCCCCGCCCGGGTGTGGAACTCCACGTGCAGGTTGTCGACGGCGAGCAGCGGTTCGTTGCCGAGTCCTCCCTCGACCGGCAACACGTCCGCTGACGTCCTGCTCACTGTTCGGTCCCCCCTTCTACCTGAGCTTCGGGTCGAGCGCGTCGCGTACGGCGTCGCCCAGCATGATGAACGCGAGCACCGTGATGCTCAGGAAGACCGCCGGGAAGATCAGCGGCAACGGCGCCTCCAGGAAGCGGCGCTGCGCGTCGGCGATCATCAGACCCCACGAGATCTCCGGCGGCTGCACGCCCACGCCCAGGTAGGACAGCGCGGCCTCGGCCGCGATGAAGCCGCCCAGGTTGATCGTCGCCACGACGATCACGGGAGCGAGCGCGTTGGGCAGCAGATGCCGGAACATGATCCGGATCGGCCCGGCGCCCAGCGCTCTCGCCGCGACCACGAAGTCCTGCGACTTGGCCGTGATGACCGCCGCCCGCATGATCCGGAACGTCATCGGCCAGCCCAGGATGGTGAGCGCGGCCACCACCAGCCAGATGCCCCACCCGCTGTCGCGGAAGGTCGAGCCGATGAGCAGCGCGCCCAGGATGCTGGGGATGGCGAAGAAGATCTCGGTGACCCGGGAGGCCACGCTGTCCACGCCGCCGCCGAAGAACCCGGCGATCAGGCCCATGAGCCCGCCGATCAGCGCGGCGAAGACGGTCGTGCTGATGCCGATGATCAGCGAGTTCGCCGCGCCGTAGATGGTGCGGGCGTACAGGTCGCAGCCCAGGTTGTCGCGGCCGAACGGATGGCCCGCGCTGGGCCCCTGACGGGCGGTGGCCAGCTCGCAGGTGCGGGCGTTGAACGGGTCCACCGAGCTGAACAGCGACGGCCAGAGGGCCATCAGCGCCAGCACCGCGATGATGCAGAGCGAGATGATGAAGATCGGCCGCCGGCGCAGGTCGTGCCAGGCGTCGGACCACAGGCTGGCCGGCTTGGCCGCCTTCTCCTTCTTGTGGGGTCTCGGTGCGGGGGTCTCCTCGGGCGCGATGACGGGGCCGCCCGGTCGAATGTCACTCATAGCGGATCCTCGGGTCGAGCACTGCGTACATCACGTCCACGGCCAGGTTGGCCAAGATGTAGATCAGGACCAGGATGGTCACGATGCCGACCACGACTGGCTGTTCCCTGAGGTACACCGACATGAAGAGCTGGTTGCCGATGCCCGGCAGGTTGAAGATTCTCTCGGTGATGACCGCTCCGCCCATGAGGTTGCCGAGGTCGGCGCCCAGGAACGTGACGAGCGGGATCAACGCGTTACGCAGGCCGTGCCTGCCGACGACCCGCCGCCGGGGCAGGCCCTTGGCGGTGGCCGTCCTGATGTAGTCGGCGCGCAGCGTCTCGGCCAGGCTGGTCCTGGTCAACCGGGTCAGATACGCGATCGACACGCCGGCGAGCACGAAGCCGGGCAGCAGATAGCTGCGGAAGCCCTCGGTGATGCCCGCGATGGGGAAGATGTCGAGCCCCGTCCACAGCTTGAGCCGTACGCCGAGCAGGAACTGCAGCACGAAGCCGGACACGAGCGTCGGCACCGAGATCAGCAGCAGCGTCGAGGCGAGGATCATGGTGTCGATGGCCTTGCCGCGCTTGAGAGCCGCCCAAAGGCCCAGACCCACGCCGATGAGGGCCTCGATGACGAGCGCGGTGATCGCCAGGTTGAGCGTCACCTGGAACTTGCCCGCCATGATCTGCGAAACGGGCACGTCGGCGAAGGTGACGCCGAAGTCCGCGCGGAAAATCACACCGCTGATGTAGTACCAATACTGGAGCAACAGCGGATCATTGAGGTGGTACTGCTCGCGCAGGATCGCGACGATGTTGGGGTCCGCCCGTTTCTCGCCCGCCAGCGCCGCGATGGGATCGCCGGGCAGCGCGAAGACGATGGCGAAGATGAGCAGGGTGGCACCCAACAACACGGGGATCGACTGGAGCAGACGCCTGATGATGTAACGGCCCATATAAGCCTCCCGTACACGCGAAGAAGGCCACCCCCCTGACCTTATGGGTTTTCGGCCGGGGAGCCGCCTCCTCGCTTACCCCTGTGGGGTGGGCGCGGCGTCCGCGCCCACCCCGGGAACAACGTCAGACCTTCTCGACGTCAGCCCACTCGACCTGGTTGAGCAGGTTGATGTGGACGTTCTTGACCATCTTGGAGTAGCCGGAGTTGTTCCGGTAGAAGTACACCGGGATGTACGGCAGTTCCTCGTTGAGGATGTCGTCGGCCTGCTGGTAGAACTTCAGGCCCTCCTCCACCGAGGGAGCCTGGTCACCCTGGGCGATCAGGGCGTCGAACTTCTTGTTCGAGTAGCCGCCGTAGTTCGAGCCGGTCGCGATGGCGCCGGTGCTGAAGATCGGCGACAGGTAGTTCTCGGCCGACGGGTAGTCGATGGCCCAGCCCATGCGGAACAGGCCCTTGTACTTCTTGGCGTCCAGCTCGTCGAGGATGCTGGCGAACTTCTCGAAGGGCTTGGCGACGGCGTCGATGCCCAGGTTGGCGCGGAGGTTGTTGGCGACGGCCTCGATCCACTCCTTGTGCGGACCGTCGGCGTTGTAGCCGATCTCCAGGGTCTTGGGACCGCCGGCGGACTCGTACAGCTTCTTGGCCTCGGCCGGGTTGTACGTGCAGGCCTTGCACGCGCCCTGGCGGTAGCCCGCGATGGCCGGGTTGATGAAGTCGTCGGCCGGGGAGCGGGTGCCGGAGAAGACCGTCTCGGCGATGGTCTTGCGGTCGATGGCCATCGAGATGGCCTTGCGGACGTCGACCTTGTTCAGCTCGTCGTTGTACTTCAGCGGCACGCCGATGTAGCCGACGCCGGCGTCCGGCTGGTCCTGGTAACGCTCACCGAGGGAGGACTTGGCCTGGGCGATCGCCGCCGGGCCGAGCGAGTCGTGGATGTCCAGGTTGTCGGCCATCAGGTCGTTGAAGGCGACATCCGAGTCGGTGTAGAGCTTGAACTGCAGCTTGGTCCAGTTGCTCGGCTTCTTGCCCGGGTACTTGTCGTACACGGTCATGTCGATGCTCTGGTCGGTGCCCTTCTTGTAGGGCTTGTCCAGCTTGAACAGGCCCTGGCCGATGGGCTGCTCGCCGAACTGCTGCGTGATCTTCCCGTCGGGGCCGAAGGCGGCCTTGGGCAGCGGGTAGAACGCGGTGTAGCCGAGCATGGTCTTGAACTGCGAGAACGGCGCGGCCAGGGTGACCTTGAACGTCGTGTCGTCCACGACCTCCAGGCCCTTCATGCCCTTGGCGGTGACCGACTTGCCCTCACCCGGGTTGAGGTCGGCAAAGCCTTCGACGCGGCCGAAGAAGTAGCCGGCGCTCTGGGCGTTCTCCTGGTTGGCGGCGTAGTTCCAGGCGTCCACGTAGTTCTGCGCGACGAGAGGCTCGCCATTGTGCCACGTGTAGCCGGACTTGAGCTTGATCGTCCAGACCTTCTGGTCATCACTGGTGATCGACTCGGCCGCGGCCTCGACGGCGTTCTTGTTCTCGTCGTAGGTGACGAGAGGCTCGAACACGGCCGCGAGGACCTCCGAGCCCTCGGACTCCGTGGTGTTCGACGGCACCAGGAGCTCCTGGGGCTCACCGAGCTCCATGCGGACCGGCGTTTCGGCGCCGCCGCTCGCGGCAGTGCCACTCTCCGAGGCACCGCCACCACACGCGGCAACCGCGAGGGCGAGCAGCGCGGTACCGGCGACGATCTGTGCGCCCTTAGTAACACGCATGGTAAAGAAAAATCCTCCCTCTACAGTGGGCGTACAGCGCTGAGCTGCGTGTTCGTGAGCAGCCTGACGGGGGAGTCCTGGTATCCCCCCCGGGTTTGGCCGACCAGGTCAAGCCAGCCGTACGCCCTGCCAGTCGATCGCGACTATCCCTTACTACTTGCCACCAGCGAGTCTCTGGCGCGTTGCAGTTCGGTCACACGTCCGCCTATCAACCGTCACAGACAATCGGTGTGATCTGTGGTAAATCGTACAAAGAGCCCAGTACCGGTTGGACCTGGACCTGAACAGACGATGAAAATTACCCCGTGGCCAAGACTGCTCGTGCCTCCGCCACCATCGCCCGCCCCTCCTGGGCTACGGTTGAACAGGTCTTGGCGGTGGCTTGGAACCCCGGCGCCCCGAGACACCGTCCAACAGTCTGCCGGTCACGGTCCAGCGTGACAGGCACCCCACCGACCCGGATCCAATAGAGTCCTTGCCATGAGCCAGCCGGAATCCGCTGTAGCGGACGCCCAGGCGGGCGGCCGGAGCGGGGAGCCGCTGGCCAAGCTCGCCAAGAGATACGGGCTTCGCCGTGCCATCGCACGGCCGAGGTTCCCTGTCTACGTGCGCCAGCTGTGGGAGCGGCGACACTTCATCCTGACGTACGCGACCTCCCGCAACGTCTCGAAGTACTCCAACTCGACGCTGGGCCAGCTGTGGCAGGTGCTGACCCCCCTGCTCAACGCCGCCATCTACTTCCTGATGTTCGGCCTCATCCTGGGCGGCAGCAAGAACATCGAGAACTACCCGGCCTTCCTGCTGACCGGGATGTTCATCTTCACCTACACCCAGCGCACGGTCACCGCGGGCGCCAAGTCGATCACCGGCAACCTGTCGATGATCCGGGCCCTGCACTTCCCGCGCGCCTCGCTGCCGCTGGCCTACACGATCCAGGAGCTGCAGCAGCTCGCCATCTCGATGAGCGTGCTCCTGGTGCTCGTGGTCGCCACCGGAGAGTTCCCCACCTGGTTCTGGCTCATGATCCCGGTGGTGCTCCTCCTGCAGACGATGTTCAACATCGGGGCCGGGCTCGTCGTGGCCCGCCTCGGCGCATCGATGCGCGATCTCAACCAGTTGCTGCCGTTCATCACGCGCACCTGGCTCTACGCCTCGGGCGTCTTCTTCTCGATCCAGGCCAAGGTCGTGGGCTCGGCCGGCCTCCCCCAGTGGGTGGCCGACGTGATGTACCTCAACCCCGCGGCCTCCTACATCGAGTGGATGCGGGAGATCCTGATCAAGAGCCACAACCCCGAGCTCGGGCACCACCCCCCGACAATGGTGTGGATGTCTTGCGTATTCTGGGCGGTGTTCGCGCTCGGATTCGGCTTCTGGTACTTCTGGCGGGCCGAGGAGAGGTACGGGCGTGGCTGAGACCAAGGAGCTGCAGCAGGTGAAGGGCGACAAGCCCGCCGTCCCCAAGGACGCCAAGGCGCGCCCCGCCGCCGCCAAGTCCGCGGGCAAGGCGCCACTCGACGTCCCCACGGGCACGCCGACCGTCATCGTCGACGACCTCCACATCGTCTACCGCGTCTACGGCGCGGCCTCCGACGCCGAGAAGGGCAACGCGGTCAACGCCCTCACGCGCATTCTCAAGCGCCAGGGCCGCCCGCAGATGAAAGAGGTCCACGCGGTCAAGGGCGTGACGTTCGTGGCCTACCACGGCGACGCCATCGGCATCGTGGGCCGCAACGGCTCGGGCAAGTCCACGCTGCTGCGTGCCATCGCGGGCCTGCTGCCCCCGCACGAGGGCGCCGTCTACACCGATGGCCAGCCCTCGCTGCTGGGCGTCAACGCCGCCCTGATGCGCGAGCTCACCGGCGAGCGCAACATCGTGCTCGGCTGCTACGCCATGGGCATGACGCCGGCCGAGGTCCGGGAGAAATACCAGGAGATCGTCGACTTCTCCGGCATCGACGAGTTCGTTCAGCTGCCGATGTCGACCTACTCGTCCGGCATGGGCGCCCGACTGCGCTTCGCGATCTCCTCGGCCAAGACCCACGACGTCCTGCTCATCGACGAGGCCCTCGCCACCGGCGACCGCGAGTTCCGCAAGAAGAGCGAGGAGCGCATCCGCCAGATCCGCGAGTCGGCCGGCACCGTCTTCCTCGTCGCCCACGACCTGCGCGTCATCGAGGAGACCTGCAACCGCGTCATCTGGCTGCACAAGGGCAAGATCCGCATGGACGGCGACCCGAAGGAAGTCATCGCCGCCTACAACAAGGGCTGAGACCGCAGGTCCGAGCGCCGTGCCCCCGCGAAGGGCGCGGCGCTTTCCTGTGCGCGAAACGCCCGCGACGGGAGGGACGAAAGACTGACATCGGGCCCCGCGTTCCGATAGGATTCGAACGTCAATTCGATCCGAGGACCGGTGATGGACAAGGACCGGTGATGGAGTGGGAGCGCGCGATGGGAGAGCTTTCGGCCGCGATCGACCACCTGGCCACCGAAGACGTGACCGAGATCCCGCGGATGCAGCTCGCCGAGCAGCTCCTTGAGCTGCACTGGCAGATGGCGAGGCTGCAGGCCCAGATCGCCCGTCGCACGGGCGTCCGACTGCCCTGACCGACCGACAGACCCCGCCGCGGCGAGCGGCAGACCCCCGACGTGAGCCGGACGTGAGCCGGACATGAGAATGCCGCCGACCCTGATCGGGCCGGCGGCGGGGCTCGGGGGCGCCGCTGCCCTGCATGAGAACGGCGTTGCCCGAGCCCGGGCCTGGGCGCGTCCGCCCGAGCCCGCCATTGAGACCGCCCGCTCGCCGCGGGAGGCTCGTAACCCACGCGCGCCAGCTCTTCGAGCGCCCGGCACCTTGAAGGGCGTCCCGGAGATCTGCCGCGTCAGTGCGACGACGTCCCGGCCCGTTGCTGCGGCCCAGGGGAAATCACGTCGTCAGGGGACCACTGGGGGTGGGGCAGAAACGAAGCCGCCTTGCGCCGGCACGACCGGTTCCCGGGCATCGGCACCCAGGGCGCCCGCGAACCACCACGCCGGCTCTCGGCGAGCCACGCTCAGCACCGCCTCCATCGCGTTTCCTAGCCGCGATTCCAGGTGTCCCGCACCGAGCCCGTCAGCGCGTCGGTGGTCCATCCGAGAGCGGCCATCAGGTCGCTGTAGCCGGGGACGGTGCCGGCCCCGTTCGCCTCGACGACGTCCGCGGCGTCGGCCGCGAGCGGCACCAGCTCGTCCACGGTCGCGTGCCGTACGGCGGCGGGCAGGACCTCGGCCACCGCCGCCGTCCCGACCGGCGCGGCCCGGCCGACGACCGGGGCCTGCTCCCCCTTGTACGGCAGCGCCCGCAGCGCCGCCTGGGCGAGGCCGGCGGGCGAGGCGCCGCCCGGCAGGGAGCCGAAGTCACGCGCGGGCGCGGCCAGCAGCCCGGCCGCCGGCGGTCCGGACAGCGCGCCCAGCGGGCCCTGGGACAGCGCGCCCAGCGGGCCTCCCGACAGCGGGCTTCCTGACAGCGCGTTCAGCGGCAGCGAGGCCAGGCCGGTCACCGGCCCGGCGAGCGCGTCCAGCGGCGCGGGGCCGCCGGTGAGCTCGCTGACCGTCCGGTCGGAGACCCCGTGCACGCCGCTGACCGGCAGGCCGCCGCCCGTCAGCCCGGACGGTCCGGGCAGGCCGGGCAGGGCGGCGCCGTCCAGCATGTCGCTGGCCTGCACCTTGCCCGCCGCGCCCACAGCGTCCTTGGCGAGGCCGGTGACGAGGTGGAACGGCCCGTATTCGGCGCCGTCCGCGTTCAGCGCCGCGGCCTGGGGCTGGATCCGCCGGGCGGTTCCGGCCGCCGGGGCGGCCGCGCGGCGCGCGCCCGACACCACGGGCAGCGACTCGGTCATGCCGCCGCCGCCGAGCGGGATCCCGCTGCGGATCGGCGACAGCTCGGGAATCGGCCGGCCCTTCCTCGTGGCGTCCTCGGCGGAGTTCGGCGTCTGGGACCGGCCGACCGGCCCCCTCCGCCCGCTCGCGGCGATGGCGTCCTTCTCGGCCTCGCTCGGCTCGCGGCGGACCTGCCCGCCGGCCGACTTGGCCTTGCTCCCGAGCAGGCCGCCCAGGAGCCCCCCGCCGGCCGCGCCGCCCGCCAGCCCGCCGCCCGCCAGTCCGCCGCCCGTCAGCCCGCTCAGGAGACCTCCCGCAGGGCTGCCGCCGGCGACGCCGGGGCCCCCGCCCGCGCCGTCGGCGAGCGCGTTCCCAGCGGTTTCGTATAGGGCTTCGGCCTGGGCGGGCGCGGCCAACGCCGCGGCCAGGCCGAATGCTGTAGCGGCTACCGCCGCCTTGACTACTCGATTCATGATTGCCTTCCCGGCTCGTGATCGATCGCTCTCGAATGCGGTGGAAATGCGAATCGATAACCCCCGTATGCCGCGTCGTGCACGCTATGGGCACCACACTGAGCGTGTGCGTCACGGCTGAGCTACGCCAGCAGTTGTACCACCGGGCGGGAACGCCCGCAGGCGCATGAATGCCCACGTGACAGGGGTTTGCAGGCCGGTTACCGAGTAAGGGGAGAGCGTTGAGCGGGAAGACAAACCGGGAAATAGGAGGGTCTTGTTTCCGATATTGCAGAGGCGGTTGTGAAAACGGCTGTCAAGTGATATGGCGTCTTCCGGCCCGCGAACAATAGGGACGCGAAATGAATTGCCGCGGGCCGGATGACGTGATTTCCGAGGGCGCCGCCACCGCTCAGGAGGGCAGCAGAGCCCCTTCCGGTTCGAACGGGAAACGTTCGTCGAAGGCCGGCCGGAGGTCCGTCAGCCAGACCGCCTCCGGGTCGTAACGTGCGAAGAAGGGCCGCCCCACGAGCGAGGGGTCGCGTGCCTGGATGAAGTGGAGCACGAAGACCTGCTGCCCCGCGACCTCCATGACGCCGTCCACGCACACCTTGCCCGGGGTGGCCGACATCGACGGGCCGCGCACCGTGCGGCACAGGCCGGAGACGGACGCGTACGCGTCACGGAAGACCTCGTACGCGCGGGCCAGCGGCACCGCGAAGTAGTCCTGCGGCCCGGTGTCGCGCTCGACGAACAGGTAATAGGGGACCATCCCCATGCGCAGCTGCCGCCGCCACATCGACGTCCACACGCCCGGGTCGTCGTTGATGGAGCGGATGAGCGGCGCCTGCGTCCTGATCGTGGCCCCGGTGCCGATGATGCGCTCGACCGCCGCCTGCACCTGCGGCGGCTCCAGCTCGCGCGGATGCGTGAAGTGGGCCATGAACGCGAGGTTCTTGCCGGCCGCCACCGTCCGCTCGAACAGGCGGAGCGTGTCGTCGGCGTCGGGATCGCCGGTGAAGCGCTGCGGCCAGTAGGCGAGCGACTTGGTGCCGATCCTGATGGATTCGAGCTGCTCCAGCTCCAGCAGCGGTTCGAGGTAGCGCCGCAGCACCGGCTCTCCCATGATCATCGCGTCGCCCCCGGTGATGAGGATGCTGGTGACCTCGGGGTGCCGGCGGATGTAGCCCACCATCCGGTCGACGTCGTCGGAGGCGAACTTCAGGTCCGCGTCGCCGACGAACTGCGCCCACCGGAAGCAGTACGTGCAGTACGCGTGGCAGGTCTGCCCCTGCTTGGGGAAGATCAGCACGGTCTCGGGATATTTGTGCTGCATGCCCGGCACCGGCTCGTCGCCGAGCCTCGGGACGTTCAGCTCCTTCTGGCCCGCGGGATGCGGGTTGAGCTGCGCGCGCACGCGGTTGGCCTCGGCCTGGAGCTCCGCGTTCGGCGCCTCCGCCTTGATCAGGTCGGCCAGTCGGGCGACGTCCGCGGCGGGAAGCATGTCCGCCTGCGGGAAGACCAGCCGGTATATGGGGTCGTCGGGCGCGGCCGACCAATCGATGAGTTCGTCGACGACATAGGCGTTCGTCCGGAACGGCAGGACCGTCGCGACGGCGCGGACCTTCAGCCGTTCCTCGTCGTCGAGCCCCGCACGCCGCAGGAGCTCGTCGAGATGCTTGGACGTGTACGCCTTGAAGCGCCGCGTGCCGGTTTGTTGCAAGATCACTAGGCCGTTCCCATCTTTTTTGTTCGATCGGACGTAAACCGAAGGACCTCTTCGCGCGTCTAAGGACCTTAATACCGAGACGTGCATGCTCACGCCCCTGGTTCCGCCAGGCTCCAAGTTTTCCTTCAGTTTCACCAACACTCGCGACATATCGCGATTAGTCATAGACTCCGATGTCGTGACCGATGAATCCGCGATACGCGCCTCGGACGCCGACCGCGACCAGGTGGCCGCGGTCCTGAGCGAGGCGCTCGCCACAGGACGACTCACCAGCGTCGAGCACGCCGACCGTCTGGACCTCGCCTACTCGGCGACCACGATGGGCGAGCTCGTCCCCCTGACCAGGGACCTTCCCGAGGTGACCGCCTCCGGAGCCCCCGCCGCCGTCGAACGGCAGGTCATCCACTCCACGTTCAGCAAGATCATCCGACGGGGACGCTGGGTGGCCTCCCGCCATACCAAGCTCACCGCCCGCTTCGGCGCCCTCATCATCGACCTGTCGGACGCCGTGCTCCCCGGCCGGGAGATCACCCTGGAGGCCGACGCCTGGTTCAGCAAGATGATCGTGCGCGTCCCCGAGAACGCCCACGTCGTCGACGAGGGCGGCTCCGTCTTCGGCAAGCGGCTGGTGACCGGCGGCTCCCAGGCGGACGGGCCGCTCATCCGGGTGACCGGAAAGTCGGCGTTCTCCAAGGTCATCGTGTCCCGGGCGAAGACCGACTGGAACCTCGGCTGAAGGACTGCGACCGGCGGCGCGGGGAACGACAACCCTTACCCGCCGGTTAACCTGGCAGCAGCCTCGCCCTCGATGCGGACATACCGAGCCCGCGCGCCGGCCAAGCCGTGACGGCGGGCGAGATGCCGTACGAGGTGACGATTGTCCGACAGCAGGCCCGTCGCGCTGGACGCCATGGGCGGCGACCACGCACCGCACGAGATCGTGGCCGGCGCCGTGCACGCCGTCCGTGAGCGCGGCCTGGCCGTCGTGCTCGTCGGCTCCCCCCGCGTGCTCTTCGAGGCGCTCGCCGACCACGACGCCACCAAAGAGGTGCCGATCGTCCGCGCCGAGGAGGCCCTCGCCATGAACGAGGGCGCGCTCGCCAGCCTGCGCCGCCCCCGCTCCAGCATCGCGGTGGCCTGCCACCTCGTCCGCCGCGGCGACGCCTGCGCCGTGGTGTCGGCCGGCTCCACGGCGGGCGTCGTCGCCACCGGCCGGCTGCGGCTCAAGGCGCAGCAGCACGTGCTGCGCCCGGCCATCGCGGTCCGCCTCCCCACGCTCCCCCGCCCGACCCTGCTGGTGGACGCCGGCGCCAACGCCGACGCCAAACCGGAGATGCTGGTGCAGTTCGCCCATCTGGGCGCCGCCTACGCCGAGCTCGCCCACGGCGCCACCGAGCCCAAGATCGGCCTGCTCACCATCGGCAGCGAGCCCGAGAAGGGCAACAAGCTGGTCAAACGGGCCAACGAGCTGCTGCAGAGCTCCCCCGGCCTGCAGTTCGCCGGCAACATCGAGGGCCACGACCTGCTCACCGGCAAGGTGGACGTGATCACCACCGACGGCTTCACCGGCAACGTCGCGCTCAAGACCATGGAGGGCGCGGTCCGCTACGCCTTCGCCGAGCTGCGCACCACCATCGAGGAGAGCAGGCTCGCCAAGCTCGGCGCTGCCCTGCAGCGCAACCGCCTGCGCGAGCTGCGCAACCGCCTCGACGCGGAGGCGTACGGCGGAGCCGTGCTGCTCGGGCTGAACGGCACCGTGGTCATAGCCCACGGTTCCTCGCGAGCGCCGGCGATCAGCGCGGCCTGCCAGCTCGCCGCGGATATGTCCGACAATGGGATCGTCGCCCGAATCGGCGACAGAATAGCGACATCACACCGCTCCCACAGACTCTGGTGAACCCGTAAGGTGTGAGACCGATCCACAGATACAGGGGGTTATGTGGTCGGGCTCACCTTTGACGGGCTCACTGCTGCCCAAGTCGCGGCGGCGAAGCCCAACGACGTCCCACGCCGGTCCAGCAGATCGTTCAGCGCCATCATCAGGGCGAACGTCCTCACCCTGTTCAACCTCGTCATCGGCGTGCTCTGGGCGCTCATCCTGATCTTCGGCGAGTGGCAGGACGGCCTGTTCGGCCTGGTCATCGTGGCCAACGCGCTCATCGGCATCATCCAGGAGCTGCGGGCCAAGCACACGCTCGACAAGCTCGCGGTCGTCAACGAGGCACCCGTACGCGTGCGCCGCGACGGCGAAGAACGCGAGATCCACCCGCGGGAGATCGTGCTCGGCGACCTGATCCTGCTCGCCCCCGGCGACCGCCTCCTCGTGGACGGCGACGTGATCCGCTCCGACGGCCTGGAAGTGGACGAGTCGCTGCTGACCGGCGAGGCCGACCCCGTGCACAAGAAGCCCGGCGACCAGGTGCTGTCGGGCAGTTTCGTCGTGGCCGGCGCGGGGGCGTTCGTGGCCACGAAGGTCGGCACCGACGCCTACGCCGTGCGCCTCGCCGAGGAGGCCAGCAAGTTCCACCTCGCCCACTCCGAGCTGCGCGAGGGCGTCTCCAACTTCATCAAGTACATCACCTGGCTGGTCATCCCCATCGGCGCCCTGCTGATCTACAGCCAGGTCAGCAACTCCGTCGACTTCGGCACCGCGATCACCGGCGCGGTCGCCGGCATCGTCACCATGATCCCCGAGGGCCTGGTGCTGATGACCTCGATCGCGTTCGCCGTCGGCGTCGTACGCCTCGGCCGCCGCCGCTGCCTGGTCCAGGAGCTGCCCGCGATCGAGGGCCTGGCCCGGGTCGACGTGCTCTGCCTGGACAAGACCGGCACCCTCACCGCCGGCGGCATGGAGCTCGACGAGGTGCTGCCGCTCCGCCACGACCAGCCCGTGACCGACGCCCTGGCCGCCCTCTGCCACGCCGACCCCCGGCCCAACCCCACCGCCCAGGCCATCCGCGCCCGCTACACCACCCCCGCCGACGGCTGGACGGCCGGGGAGAGCGTGCCGTTCTCCTCGGCGCGCAAGTGGAGCGGCACCGACTTCGGCGAGCGCGGCGCCTGGGTGCTCGGCGCCCCCGACGTGCTGCTGCAGAGCGGCGACGGCTACGACCGCGCCGCCGCGCTCGCCACCACCGGCGCGCGCGTGCTCGCGCTCTGCCGCGCCGACCGGCTGCCCGACCCCGGCGACGGCACCACCGCGGCGCTGGAGCCCGTCGCCCTCGTCACCCTCAAACAGCGCGTACGCCCCGACGCCGACGAGACCCTGCGCTACTTCGCCAAGCAGGGCGTCACAGTCAAGGTCATCTCCGGCGACAACCCCGAGGCGGTCGCCGCCATCGCCACCGGCCTCGGCATCCCCGACGGCCACCGCTTCATCGACGCCCGCACCCTCCCCGACGACGACCCGCAGAAGCTGGGCGAGCTGCTGGACGAGCACGCCGTCTTCGGCCGGGTCTCCCCCCAGCAGAAACGCAAGTTCGTCACCGCCCTCCAAGCCCGCGGCCACACCGTCGCCATGACCGGCGACGGCGTCAACGACGTACTCGCGCTCAAGGACGCCGACCTCGGCATCGCCATGGGCGCGGGCAGCCCGGCCACCAAGGCCGTCGCGCAGGTCGTGCTGCTGGACAACAAGTTCGCCACCCTCCCCCACGTCGTCGGCGAGGGCCGGCGGGTGCTCGCCAACATCGAGCGGGTCTCCAACCTCTTCCTCACCAAGACCTTCTACGCCATCGCGCTGTCGCTGGCCGTGGGCGTCGCCGGGGTGATGTTCCCGTTCGCGCCCCGCCACTCGACCCTGGTCAACGCCCTCACCATCGGCATCCCCGCCTTCTTCCTGGCGCTCGCGCCGACCCTCGAACGCGCCCGCTCCGGATTCGTCCGCCGGGTGCTGCGCTTCGCCGTGCCGTCCGGGGTGCTGTGCGCGGTCGCGGTGCTGGTGTCGTTCTGGCTGGCCCACAGGGACGACTCCACGCTGATCGAGGACCAGACGTCGGCGGTGATCACGCTCTTCATGGCCACGTGGTGGGTGCTCGTCCTCATCGCCAGGCCGCTCACCTGGTGGCGGGTGCTTCTGGTCGGGGCCATGGGGGTGGCGTTCGCGATCGCGATGTCGCTGCCCTTCGTACGGACCTTCTTCGCCCTCGAACCGGGCGGCCTCGCAGGCGACCTGACCGCCATCGGCGTCGGCCTCGGGGCGGCCGTTTTGATCAGCGTCGCGGTCAAGCTCGCCGGTACCCTTAGAACATGACCGACCCGCAGATAGTGCTCACCGAGCGCGTCCAGCAGGCGCTGGCGCACGCGTTCGGCGCCGAGCACGCCGACGCAGACCCGCTGATCCGGCCCTCCCAGTTCGCCGACTTCCAGGCGAACGTCGCGATGAGCCTGGCCAAGCGGCTGCGACGAGCCCCGCGGGAGGTCGCCGAGGCGATCAGGGCGGAGCTGTCCGACTTCCCCGGCACGGTCGAGGTCAGCGGCCCCGGCTTCCTCAACATCACCCTCGACGACGGCTGGATCGCCGCCGAGGCCCAGCGCATGCTCGACGACCCGCGGCTCGGCGTCGGCACGGTCACGCCCACGCAGACCGTGGTGATCGACTACTCCGCGCCCAACGCGGCCAAGGAGATGCACGTCGGCCACCTGCGCACCACCATCGTCGGCGACGCGCTGGCCCGCCTGCACGAGCACGTCGGCAACACCGTCATCAGGCAGAACCACCTGGGCGACTGGGGCACCCCGTTCGGCATGCTCATCGAGCACCTGCTCGACATCGGCGAGGAGGCCGCGGTCGAGCAGCTCGAAGCCGGCCAGGGCACCGAGTTCTACCAGGCGGCGCGGGCCAAGTTCGACGGCGACGAGGCGTTCAAGCAGCGCGCCAGGGTGCGGGTGACCACGCTGCAGTCCGGCGACCCCGACACGCTGCGGCTCTGGCACGTCTTCATGGACGCCACCGTCCGCTACTTCAACAAGGTCTACAGCCTGCTCGGGGTCACGCTCACCGACGCCGACATCGCCGGCGAGAGCATGTACAACCCGATGCTGGAGCGCACCTGCGCCGACCTGGAGGCGTCCGGCACCGCCGAGCTCAGCGAGGGCGCGCTCTGCGTCTTCCCGCCGGGCTTCACCGGCTCCGACGACAAGCCGCTGCCGCTCATCATCAGGAAGAGCGACGGCGGATACGGCTACGCCACCACCGACATGGCGGCCATCCGCTACCGCGTCCACGACCTCAAGGCCGGCCGCATCCTCTACGTCGTCGGCGCCGACCAGGCGCTGCACTTCCGCATGGTGTTCGCCGCGGCCCAGCAGGCCGGCTGGCTGCCCGACGAGGTCTCGGCCGAGCACGTCCAGATCGGCATGATGCTCGGCAAGGACGGCCGCCGCTTCAAGACCCGCTCCGGCGAGTCGGTCAAGCTGACCGACCTGCTCGACGAGGCCATCGAACGCGCCACGGCGGCCATCGCCGACCGCGGCTACGACGCGGCCACCCAGGCCGAGATCGCACGGGCGGTCGGCATGGGCGCGGTCAAATACGCCGACCTGTCGGTCAGCCACGACAGCGAATACGTCTTCGACTTCGACCGCATGCTCGGCTTCACCGGCAACACCGGCCCCTACATGCAGTACGCCACGGCCCGCATCCGCTCCATCTTCCGCAAGGCGGACATGGAGCCGGCCGAGGCGCAGGGCACCATCACGCCCGGCGAGCCCGCCGAGCGCGCGCTCAGCCTGCACCTGCTGGGGTTCGGCGAGCTGGTGTCGCAGGTCGCCGCCCAGTCCGAGCCGCACCGGCTGTGCGCCTTCCTGTTCGAGACCGCGAGCCTGTTCAGCACCTTCTACGAGCAGTGCCCGGTCCTCCGTACCGACGTCGCACCCGAGGTGCGGGCCTCCCGGCTCGCCCTGTGCGCGCTGACCCTCCGCACCCTGGAGACCGGGCTCGACCTTCTGGGCGTCCCGGTCCCCGAGCGCATGTAACACACAGTTGGCTCGAAGCCGCCCGTTCCGTCGTGGGCGCGCCTCCACCGGGTTGGCGCGCCCATACGGTTAGGCTTTACGCGGTCATGAACTGAGGCCGAAATGGGGGAGTTCTCTGCCTTGAGCACGGACCTTACTGCGAGCCCCCAAGCAGCGACGGAGGTGCATCGCTACGCGGAGGCACTGCTGGCGCACCTCGCCGCCGACGGCGCGGCGCCACCCGCCGCCCCGGTCGGCTTCCGCGACGTCCCCGGCTACTGGCTGCCCCCGGCCGTCGAGGCCCTGGTCGCCCTGCTGTCCGGTGACGACCCGCTGGAGCCGCTGAGCCGGGCCGCGAGCCGCGACCAGCAACGCACCGCGCTGTTCCTGTGCCTGGCACTCGCCGTGTCGGGGCAGGGCAGCCGCATCCACGCCTCCTGGCTGGGCACCGCCTTCGGCGAGCTGTCACTCGACCGGCCGGTCACCCACGGTCAGCGCTCGCTCTGGCTGGCCGCCGCGCGCGGCGCGTACGGCCCCGCCGGCAAGATCTTCGTCCTGCGCAAGCTCGACGCCCTCGCCGTCCAGGAGCACGCCGACGCCGAGCAGTGGATCCAGGCGCTCATCCCCGGCGAGCCCGCGGTCGTCGTGCCGCCCTCGCTGGCCGACTTCCCCGAGATGGCCGAGATCCCCGAGCTGGCCCGCCCCGCCATGGCCGCCGACCGGCTGGCCCGGCTGCGGGGCCGGTGCGCCGAGATCACCTCGGCCCGCAAGACCGGCCCCGACGCCCGCGTCCCGCTCGACAACCCCGCCACGCACCTGGCCGAGAACGAGCCGCTGGCCGTGCTCCGCTCGCTCATCGGCTCCGGCGGTCCCGAGGGGCCGATGGCTTCGCTGGTGTCCTACCTGCTGGACGACCTCCGCCCCGGCGCCGACCCGCAGCTGGCGGCGATCGCGCTGCACGTGGCGGCCCCGATCCTGCGGATGGTGGCCGAGGAGCTGGAGACCGACAGCAGCCTGGAGCCGCCCGAGACGCTCACGGTGCCGATCCTCGGGCACCGCATCCACCTGCGCCCCGAAGGCCCTGACCGGGCCTCGCTGGCCGTGGCCGAACAGTCCATCGTCACGGAAGGTGTCATACCGCGCTCCCGCCCGTGGGCGGCGATCCTGCTGATCGTGGCCGGAGTGGCCTGCCTCGCCGGCGCCGTCCTGATCACCCCCCTGCTGGCCGCGGCCGGCGTCGCCATGATCGGCCTGGCCGGCTGGCAGCTCTGGCAGCGCCGCAAACTGGTCGACGCCGACGCCCAATACGTCGCCGGCCAGGTCAGCGAGCTGCGGGAGCTGGCCGAGGGCGCGGTGTGGGCGCTGCACGCCTACGCCCGCGAGTCCGACGCCCGCGCCAAGCAGGCCGCCGAGGACGCCAGCGAACTCTTCCGCCTCATCCGCCGCGGCCCCCGCGCCGCCTGACCCGCCGCCCCACCCCAACCGCCTGACCCCCCTTGGACCCCAGCTGCCCGGCCCACCCCCAGCCGTCTGGCCCCATCAGGCCGAACGGGCGGCGGGCTGCCCACCTGACCGCGTTCCTCGGCCAGGCACCGATGCGGCGGATGCGGCCCCCAACAGCAAGAACCCGGGCCTGATCACCTCAGACCCGGGTTCTGAAAGCCGGTCGCCGGCCCCGAGGCGCCCCCAGCACCCCGTCACCAGCCCGTCCGGTCGCCCTTCGCCCCGGCAACCGGACTGCACTCCCTCGGCCGACTATGTCGTCTCGATCTCCACATGCGCCGGGGCAAGCAGGAACACCCGCTCCGCGATGCGCTCGATCCGCCCCTCGCATCCGAAGGCCAGCCCGGCGGCGAAGTCGACCATTCTGGTGGCCTCAGGCAACGCCATGCCGGAAACGTCCATGATCACCGTCTGGCCGTCACGGAAGTGCTGGCCGATCAACGGTGCGTCGTTGTACTTGAGCGGCTGGACCATCACGATGCGTGAGGAGTCGACGTTCGCGCGCCACCGCCGAGCTGCCCGCTCGGTCGCCGGGACATACTCGTCCTCGTAGTGCTCGTCGTCGTCATAGGCCTCGTCGTAGTGATCGACCCCGCTCAGGCCAAGGTAGCTCACCACCTTGCGCACTGCCCCCATCGGCTTGTCCTTTCCTCAGGAACTCACCGTAATCGGCACGTCCCTACACATTGGACGGTAACCGACGATTCCGCATTCGCCACGCGACACGCCCAGGCCTAATTCCAGTTTGTACGGCTTGCAGCCCGGTTGCATCTTGATATCCACTGCCCAGATACCATCGCCCCCATGCGCCTCTACACCGTCGATGCCTTCACCAGCACAGCTTTCCAGGGTAATCCGGCCGCCGTCTGCCTGCTGGACTCTCCCGTTACCGACGGTTGGATGCAGAGCGTGGCCACCGAGATGAACCTCTCGGAGACCGCGTTCCTTCACGGGGATTCGCTCCGCTGGTTCACTCCGGCGGTAGAGGTCACGCTCTGTGGTCATGCCACCCTCGCCACGGCACATGTCCTCTATTCGACCGGTGCGGCGACGGGACCGGTCCAATTCCGTACGGCCAGCGGCACGCTCACCGTGAATCGGCTCCCGAGCGGGGGGATCACGATGGATTTCCCGGCGAAGGAGGTGACCCCCGTCACACTTCCGACCGGCCTGGAGAAAGCCCTCGGGGCGACCCCTGTGCGCGTCGGGATAAGCCAGCTCGATCTGCTGGTCGAGCTGGAGTCGGAGGAAACGGTACGGAACCTGACCCCCGACATCACCGCCCTCGGGGCCGTGGACGCCCGCGGCGTCATCGTCACCGCCCGGGGCACGGAAACGGACTTCGTCTCCCGTTTCTTCGCGCCCAATGTCGGCGTCCCGGAGGACCCCGTAACCGGCTCGGCCCACTGTGCGCTCTCCCCCTACTGGTCGGCCCGTCTCGGGCGCGCTTCGCTTGTCGGCGCGCAATTGTCCAAGAGAGGCGGAATCGTCCACGTCACTTATGCCGGAGACCGCGTTCACC
Source organism: Nonomuraea sp. B208 (assembly GCF_057536035.1). Lineage (NCBI taxonomy): Bacteria > Bacillati > Actinomycetota > Actinomycetes > Streptosporangiales > Streptosporangiaceae > Nonomuraea > Nonomuraea sp. B208. Next base: position 748,924 of record NZ_BAAJOU010000021.1, on the reverse strand, counting down.
TGGCGGGCAAAGCCGTAACCGTGCTGTCCGGCACCCTACACGTCTAGCGACGCGACCTCACTTTGCGTAATCATTAGAGCGCAGAAAGTGGGGTGCTTTGTTCGTCGCCATCGTCGGGCTGCTCATCGCAGCCGCCGCGGCCGCCGTCACCGGCGTCGTCGCCTTTTACGCCAACCGGTTCATCGCCGCGCCGCTCCGCCACGATTTTCGCGAGGGCAGCAGCGTGGTCACCGGAATCGTCGGCACGCTCTTCGCCGTCAGCATCGGCCTCGTCGTGGTGGCGGCCTGGAACCAGGTCAACTCCGCCCACCAGACCGCCTCCACCGAGGCGAGCAACCTCACCGACGTCTACTGGTACTCCCGCTCGCTCCCCGACACCCAGCGCCAGACCCTGCAGACCCTCGCCACCGACTACGCCACGACGGTGGTCCGCGAGGAGTGGCCGCGCATGACTCAGAACCACACGCTCTCTCCGCGCGCCTGGCGCCACGTCGAGCAGCTACGCGCCTACTTCCAGACCATCGAGCCGGCCACCGGCGCCGCCTCCACCCGCTACAGCCAGGCGATGAGCCGCATCCAGGCCGTACTCGACGCCCGCCGGGCCCGCGCCCAGATGGCCGCCTCGGGCGTCCCACCGCTCCTCTGGGCAGCCCTGGCCGGCTGCGGCCTCGTCGTGCTCCTCCCGGCCATCGTCTGCGGCAGCCCGGTACGCAAGGTCCACGTCACGGTCGCCGCCGTCGTGGGCGGTCTGGTCGGCCTGGTCCTGTTCCTCGTCCACCAACTCGACTTTCCGTTCAGCGGCGGCATCGCCATCGGCCCCGAAGCCTTCGAACAGGCCCTGACCCGCTTCACCAGCATCCGCACCCTGGAAGGCACCGGTTAGCGCTGGGAGGACGGTGCTCACCTCTCGATGAATGCGAGCCGGCGTCCGACGCCACCGACCTGCCACGCGAGAGGACACAGACCGCGAGCAAGGGGCAGAAATGCAGAAGGGCCCCGACTGAACCAGTCGGGGCCCTCCCTATAAAGATTGTCCGGCGGTGACCTACTCTCCCACACCCTCCCGAGTGCAGTACCATCGGCGCAGAGAAGCTTAACTTCCGGGTTCGGAATGTAACCGGGTGTTTCCTTCCCGCCATAACCGCCGTAACCCTCCGAAACAAACAAACACAGCCGTGTTTGCAGTCTCAGAATTGCCTAGTGGACGCGAGCAAAAACTAGAAAGAAAGTATGCTTTGAGGTCAAGTCCTCGGCCTATTAGTACCGGTCAGCTCCACACGTTACCGCGCTTCCACCTCCGGCCTATCAACCCGGTCGTCTACCGGGAGCCTTACCCCCTCACAGGGTGGGAGACCTCATCTCAAGGCGAGCTTCCCGCTTAGATGCTTTCAGCGGTTATCCCTTCCGAACGTAGCCAACCAGCCGTGCACCTGGCGATACAACTGGCACACCAGAGGTTCGTCCGTCCCGGTCCTCTCGTACTAGGGACAGCCCCTTTCAAGTCTCCTGCGCGCGCAGCGGATAGGGACCGAACTGTCTCGCGACGTTCTAAACCCAGCTCGCGTACCGCTTTAATGGGCGAACAGCCCAACCCTTGGGACCTACTCCAGCCCCAGGATGCGACGAGCCGACATCGAGGTGCCAAACCATCCCGTCGATATGGACTCTTGGGGAAGATCAGCCTGTTATCCCCGGGGTACCTTTTAGCCGTTGAGCGACACCGCTTCCACACGCCGATGCCGGATCACTAGTCCCAGCTTTCGCTCCTGCTCGACCCGTCAGTCTCACAGTCAAGCTCCCTTGTGCACTTACACTCAACACCTGATTGCCAACCAGGCTGAGGGAACCTTTGGGCGCCTCCGTTACCCTTTAGGAGGCAACCGCCCCAGTTAAACTACCCACCAGACACTGTCCCCGATCCGGATCACGGACCAGAGTTAGACGTTCAAAACGACCAGAGTGGTATTTCACCAATGACTCCACCCGAACTAGCGTCCGAGCTTCCCAGTCTCCCACCTATCCTACACAAGACGCTCCAAACGCCAATGTCAAGCTGTAGTGAAGGTCCCGGGGTCTTTCCGTCCTGCTGCGCGAAACGAGCATCTTTACTCGTAGTGCAATTTCGCCGGGTCTGTGGTTGAGACAGCGGGGAAGTCGTTACGCCATTCGTGCAGGTCGGAACTTACCCGACAAGGAATTTCGCTACCTTAGGATGGTTATAGTTACCACCGCCGTTTACCGGCGCTTAAGTTCTCACCTTCGCCAGCTCACGCTGACTAAGCGGTCCCCTTAACGTTCCGGCACCGGGCAGGCGTCAGTCCGTATACATCGTCTTACGACTTCGCACGGACCTGTGTTTTTAGTAAACAGTCGCTTCCCCCTGGCCACTGCGACCCCCACCAGCTCCGAGTGCAAGACTCATCACCAGCAGAGGTCCCCCTTCTCCCGAAGTTACGGGGGCAATTTGCCGAGTTCCTTAACCACAGTTCACCCGATCGCCTTAGTATTCTCTACCTGACCACCTGAGTCGGTTTAGGGTACGGGCCGCCACAACACTCACTAGAGGCTTTTCTCGGCAGCATAGGATCATCCACTTCACCACAATCGGCTCGGCATCACATCTCACCCTGCATGTGTTGCGGATTTGCCTACAACACGGGCTACATGCTTACCCCAGGACAACCATCGCCTGGGCTGGACTACCTTCCTGCGTCACCCCATCGCTTACCTACTACCCGATCGGACCGAGCGTTCAGCCTGACACCCGCCCCGAAGGGCCGGCCGACTTAAGGACTCTTAGCATCACGAGGTTCAGTATGGGCGCATTGAAGCGGGTACGGGAATATCAACCCGTTGTCCATCGACTACGCCTGTCGGCCTCGCCTTAGGTCCCGACTTACCCTGGGCGGATTAGCCTGCCCCAGGAACCCTTGGTCATCCGGCGCGAGGGTTTCTCACCCTCGATTCGCTACTCATGCCTGCATTCTCACTCGCACAGCCTCCACGACTAGATCACTCTGCCGCTTCACCGGCTGCACGACGCTCCCCTACCCACCAACAAGAACGATGTCTCATCAGTGCCACGACTTCGGCGGTGTGCTTGAGCCCCGCTACATTGTCGGCGCAGAATCACTTGACCAGTGAGCTATTACGCACTCTTTCAAGGGTGGCTGCTTCTAAGCCAACCTCCTGGTTGTCTCTGCGACTCCACATCCTTTCCCACTTAGCACACGCTTAGGGGCCTTAGTCGGTGATCTGGGCTGTTTCCCTCTCGACTACGAACCTTATCGCCCGCAGTCTCACTGCCACGCTCTCACTTACCGGCATTCGGAGTTTGGCTGACGTCAGTAACCTTGTCGGGCCCATCGGCCATCCAGTGCTCTACCTCCGGCAAGAAACACGCGACGCTGCACCTAAATGCATTTCGGGGAGAACCAGCTATCACGGAGTTTGATTGGCCTTTCACCCCTACACACAGATCATCCCCCAGGTTTTCAACCCTGGTGGGTTCGGTCCTCCACCCAGTCTTACCTGAGCTTCAACCTGCCCATGCGTAGATCACTCCGCTTCGGGTCTACAGCATGCGACTCAAACGCCCTCTTCAGACTCGCTTTCGCTACGGCTCCCCCACACGGGTTAACCTCGCCACACACCATAACTCGCAGGCTCATTCTTCAAAAGGCACGCAGTCACATCACAGCCGATCCGAAGACCAGCTAAGCTCCTACGGCTTGTAGGCACACGGTTTCAGGTACTATTTCACGACCCCTCACCGGGGCACTTTTCACCTTTCCCTCACGGTACTCGTGCACTATCGGTCATCAGGGAGTATTTAGGCTTACCAGGTGGTCCTGGCAGATTCACACAGGATTTCTCGGGCCCCGTGCTACTTGGGATCCCCTCCAGAAGCCTTCAAGGTTTCGTCTACCCGGCTTTCACGGTCTACGGCAGCCCTTCCCAGAGCTTTCAACTACCCCAAAGGTTTATAACTTCTTGCGGTTCCGGCAGAAACCACCAGAGGGTCCCACGACCCCGGACATGCAACGCCTGCCGGCTATCACACACGCCCGGTTTAGCCTCATCCGCTTTCGCTCACCACTACTCACGGAATCACTCTTGTTTTCTCTTCCTACGGGTACTGAGATGTTTCACTTCCCCGCGTTACCACCAACCGCCCTATACATTCAGGCGGAGGCAACACCACATGACTGGTGCTAGGTTTCCCCATTCGGACATCCCCGGATCAACGTCTGGTTGGCGACTCCCCGAGGCTTAACGCAGCCTCCCACGTCCTTCATCGGCTCCTGATGCCAAGGCATCCACCGTGTGCCCTTAAAAACTTGGCCACAAAGATGCTCGCGTCCACTATGCAAATCTCAAACAACAAACAGCAACCGCTTCCGAGCAGGGAATGCTCCCAGCCCTTCAGCGGCCCTGTGCTCCGAAGAAGACGAGCGCAATCAATGTGCCCGTTCCTTCAGGACCCAACAGTGTGTTTCAGACCCGGCCCGAACCCCCGGCGACCCCGTTCCCACTCCCCGATCCCCTCGCGAGAGGGGCTGGGCGGTACTTGCGGCCCGGCGACCCGGTCCGGCTGACTAGCCAGTGCTCCACTAGTGAGCTGTCACCCCACCACACGTTCGGTGGTGACGGGTGAGAGTGCTCCTTAGAAAGGAGGTGATCCAGCCGCACCTTCCGGTACGGCTACCTTGTTACGACTTCGTCCCAATCGCCAGCCCCACCTTCGACCGCTCCCCCCAGCAAGCTGGTTGGGCCACGGGCTTCGGGTGTTGCCGACTTTCGTGACGTGACGGGCGGTGTGTACAAGGCCCGGGAACGTATTCACCGCAGCATTGCTGATCTGCGATTACTAGCGACTCCGACTTCATGGGGTCGAGTTGCAGACCCCAATCCGAACTGAGACCGGCTTTTAGGGATTCGCTCCACCTCACGGTATCGCAACCCTCTGTACCGGCCATTGTAGCATGTTTGCAGCCCAAGACATAAGGGGCATGATGACTTGACGTCATCCCCACCTTCCTCCGAGTTGACCCCGGCAGTCCCCCATGAGTCCCCAACCACCCGAAGGTGTTGCTGGCAACATGGAGCAAGGGTTGCGCTCGTTGCGGGACTTAACCCAACATCTCACGACACGAGCTGACGACAGCCATGCACCACCTGTCACCCAGCCCAAAAGGGAAGCCCCATCTCTGAGGCGGTCCGGGTGATGTCAAACCTTGGTAAGGTTCTTCGCGTTGCGTCGAATTAAGCAACATGCTCCGCCGCTTGTGCGGGCCCCCGTCAATTCCTTTGAGTTTTAGCCTTGCGGCCGTACTCCCCAGGCGGGGCGCTTAATGCGTTAGCTCCGGCACGGAACCCGTGGAAGGGTCCCACACCTAGCGCCCAACGTTTACAGCGTGGACTACCAGGGTATCTAATCCTGTTCGCTCCCCACGCTTTCGCTCCTCAGCGTCAGGTAAGGCCCAGCAAGCCGCCTTCGCCACCGGTGTTCCTCCTGATATCTGCGCATTTCACCGCTACACCAGGAATTCCACTTGCCCCTACCTACCTCTAGCCGGCCCGTATCCACCGCAGACCCGCAGTTAAGCTGCGGGCTTTCACGGCAGACGCGACCAGCCACCTACGAGCTCTTTACGCCCAATAATTCCGGACAACGCTTGCGCCCTACGTATTACCGCGGCTGCTGGCACGTAGTTAGCCGGCGCTTCTTCTGCAGGTACACGTCAACTTCGTCCCTGCTGAAAGAGGTTTACAACCCGAAGGCCGTCATCCCCCACGCGGCGTCGCTGCGTCAGGCTTCCGCCCATTGCGCAATATTCCCCACTGCTGCCTCCCGTAGGAGTCTGGGCCGTGTCTCAGTCCCAGTGTGGCCGGTCGCCCTCTCAGGCCGGCTACCCGTCGTCGCCTTGGTAGGCCACTACCCCACCAACAAGCTGATAGGCCGCGAGCCCATCCCCGACCGAAAAACTTTCCACCACCATCCGATGCCGGAGGCGGTCATATCCGGTATTAGACCCAGTTTCCCGGGCTTATCCCAGAGTCAGGGGCAGGTTGCTCACGTGTTACTCACCCGTTCGCCGCTCGAGTACCCCGAAGGGCCTTTCCGCTCGACTTGCATGTGTTAAGCACGCCGCCAGCGTTCGTCCTGAGCCAGGATCAAACTCTCCAAACAATGTCTGCGTAATACAGCTTGTCCGGATGAATCATCCAAGCAAGAATCCGTCAAAAATGACGGGGTCATACATGTGTGATGCACATGCACTGGCTTTTAACACACTGTTGAGTTCTCAAGAAACGGACGCGTACTTCCTCGCCGGTTTCCCTTGCGGGCCCCGCCTCGGAGGCGTTCATTTCGTCTTCGTTGTGTCTTAATTCTTTCAGCCGTTCAAGTCTCTGTCAAATTGACCGGACTTGCTCGACCTGCTGGAATTAATCCGCGCCCCGTTTCCGGGGCAACCCCTCTAACTTACCAGCCCTTCGACCGACTAGCGAATCGATCACCGGACAGGTGAGCCACAAGGGATTACCGGCACTGGCGACACAACGCACACCAAAGTCATCTGAGTGATGAAGGAGGGTTGCGCCGCACCGCGTCGGCTTCTAAAGATTAGCAGCGCCTCCACGCTGCTCGTGCCGATTCGCCTGTCTCTCCGGCCACAGAACGATCACGGCCGACCATAGACTCCCCACGTGAGCAGCAACATGCCGCCTGTGGCGAAGAAGATCCCGGCCGAGCGTACGCATCACGGCGACACCTTCATCGACGAGTACGCCTGGCTGGCCAACAAGGACGATCCCGACACCACCGCCTATCTGGAGGCGGAGAACGCGTTTCTCAAGGAGCAGACCGCTCATCTGGCGGACCTCCAGGAGCAGGTGTTCCAGGAGATCAAGGGGCGCACCCAGGAGACCGACCTGTCGGTGCCGAGCCGCAAGGGCGCCTGGTGGTACTTCAGCCGCACCGAAGAGGGCAAGCAGTACGCCGTCTCGTGCCGCGTCCCCGCCGACAGCGACGCGCCCCCGCTGATCACCCCCGGCGAGCGCCTCGACCTGGAGCAGGTGGTCCTCGACGGCAACGAGCTGGCCGGGGAGAGCCCGTTCTTCTCCGTCGGCACCAGCGCGGTCAGCCCCGACGGGACGATGCTGGCCTTCTCCACCGACTACAAGGGCGACGAGCGCTTCACCCTGCGCTTCAAGAACCTGGAGACGGGCGAGGTGCTGCCCGACGAGATCGCCGACATCTTCTACGGCGGCGCCTGGTCGCCCGACGGCTCGGCGTTCTTCTACACGCGGGTGGACGACGCCTGGCGTCCCTACCAGGTCTACCGGCACACCCTCGGCACGCAGGAGGACGTCCTGGTGTACGAGGAGGCCGACGAGCGTTACTGGGTGGGCATCGGGCTGACCCGCAGCGAGCGCTACCTGGTGCTGGCCGCCGGCAGCAAGATCACCAGCGAGGTCCGCATCCTCGACTCGGCCGACCACTCCGGTGAGTTCCGGGTCGTCCGGCCGCGTACGACCGGCGTGGAGTACAGCGTCGAGCACGCCGGCGACTTCTTCTTCATCCTGCACAACGAGAACGCCGAGAACTTCGAGCTGGCCACGGCGCCGCTCGACGCCCCCGCCGAGTGGACGCCGCTGATCCCCCACCGGGAGGACACCCGGCTGCTGGGCATCGACGCCTTCGCCGACCACGCGGTGGTGTATTTCCGGCGCGACGGGCTGACCGGGCTGCGGGTGCTGCCGTACCCGGACGGGGGGCAGGGCTGGCGTGAGCGCGTCGAGGCGGCCGAGCGGAACGCGTACGAGATCGACTTCCCCGAGCCGCTGTACGACGTCGGCCCGGCCGGCAACCCCGAGTTCACGACGAGGCGGCTGCGGCTGACGTACACGAGCATGGTGACGCCGCCCAGCGTGTACGACTACGAGCTCGACTCCCACGAGCTGATCCTGCTGAAGCGGCGCCCGGTGCTGGGCGGCTACGACCCGGCCGAGTACGAGCAGTTCCGCGAGTGGGCCACGGCGAAGGACGGCACGCGGGTGCCGATCTCGATCGTCAAGCGGAAGGACGCGGCCACGCCGGCGCCGACCCTGCTCTACGGCTACGGCAGCTACGAGACCTCGATCGACCCGGGCTTCTCGGTGGCGCGGCTGTCGCTGCTCGACCGCGGGTTCGTCTTCGCGGTCGCGCACGTGCGGGGCGGCGGCGAGATGGGCCGGCGCTGGTACGAGGACGGCAAGCTGACCAGGAAGCGCAACACGTTCACGGACTTCGTGGCGGCGGCCAGGCACATGAAGGCGTCCGGCTGGAGCGAGCGGATCATCGCGCGGGGCGGCTCGGCGGGCGGTCTGCTCATGGGCGCGGTGACGAACTTGGCGCCCGAGGAGTTCGCGGGCGTGGTGGCCGAGGTGCCGTTCGTGGACGCGCTCAACACGATCCTCGATCCGTCGCTGCCGCTGACCGTGATCGAATGGGATGAGTGGGGCGATCCGCTGCACGATCCCGACGTGTACGCCTATATGAAGAGCTACACGCCGTACGAGAACGTGGACGGGCGGACGTACCCGCCTGTTCTGGCGATCACCAGCCTCAACGACACGCGCGTCCTCTACCACGAGCCGGCCAAGTGGATCGCCCGGCTGCGGGCGAGCGCCCAGGGCGGCCCGTTCCTGCTGAAGACGGAGATGGGGGCCGGTCACGGCGGGCGCAGCGGGCGCTACGACGCCTGGCGCGAGGAGGCGTTCGCGCTCTCCTGGATCATCGAGAGGGGCACGGCATGAGTTACCGGGCGGACGACGAGCGCTACGAGCGGCAGCCGTACAACCGGAGCGGGCGCAGCGGGCTGAGGCTGCCGGCGGTGTCGCTCGGCCTGTGGCACAACTTCGGCGACGACCGGCCGGTCGAGAACTCGCGGGCGATCCTGCGGCGGGCGTTCGACCTCGGGGTGACGCACTTCGACCTGGCCAACAACTACGGGGTGCCGTACGGGTCCGCGGAGCGCACGTTCGGCCGGATCCTGCGCGAGGACTTCCTCCCCTACCGGGACGAGCTGATCATCTCGACCAAGGCCGGGTACGACATGTGGCCCGGCCCGTACGGCGAGTGGGGCTCGCGCAAATATCTGCTGGCGAGCCTCGACCAGTCGCTCGGCCGGATGGGCCTCGACTACGTGGACATCTTCTACAGCCACCGGCCCGACCCGGACACGCCGCTGGAGGAGACCATGGGGGCGCTGGACCGGGCGGTGCGCTCGGGCAAGGCGCTGTACGCGGGCATCTCCAACTACTCGCCCGAGCAGACCGCGCAGGCGGCGCGGATCATGCGCGAGCTGGGCACGCCGCTGCTCATCCATCAGCCGTCGTACTCGATGATCAATCGGTGGATCGAGGACGGGCTGCTGGACACGCTGGAGGAGGCGGGCATGGGCTGCATCGTGTTCTCGCCGCTGGCGCAGGGGGTGCTGACAGACCGCTACCTGAAGGGGGTGCCGGCCGACTCGCGGGCGGCCACCAGCCGGTTCCTCACCCCGGACCGGATCGACAGGGAGCTCGCCCGCGACCTCGACGAGATCGCCCGCGGGCGGGGTCAGACGCTGGCCCAGATGGCGCTGTCGTGGACGCTCAGGGACCCGAGGGTGACCAGCGTGCTCATCGGCGCGAGCAGCGTCGGGCAGCTTGAGGACAACGTGGCCTGCGTGGACGGCCCCGCCTTCACCGAGGACGAACTCGACGCCATCGACAAGATCACCGTTCCGACTTCGTCGGCCCGGTGATCAAGATGCTGCGTCTGATGGTTCGCTTCGCTCACAGGGCCTCGTGCCGCTGGAGGTAGGTGAAGGAGGCCCAGCCGGGCAGCACCGGCAGCCAGAACGTGAGCAGCCGGTGCAGCAGCACGGCCGAGGTCGCGAGCTCGGCCGGCAGCCCGGCCACGGTGAGGCCCAGGGCCAGCGCGCCCTCGACGGCGCCCAGCCCGCCGGGGGTGGGCGCGGCCGAGCCGATGGCGTTGGCCGTGAGGTAGACGACGGCGACGGCGGTGAAGCTGAGCTCGCCGCCGAACGCCGCCACACAGGCGTCCAGGCACACCACGAACGCCATCGTGATCATCAGGGTGCCGGCGCACGCCTCGATCATCTTGCGCGGCGACTGGAGCACGTCGAGCAGGCGCGGCAGCACGTTGCTGAACAGCCGGCGCATCCGCGAGGTGATCAGCCTGCGCAGCGGCGGCACGCCCAGCACCCCGACGACCGCCACCGCCACGGCCAGCAGCGCCAGCACCAGGCCGCGCGACGGGGTGAAGGACGTCGCGGTGTTGGAGCCGGTGATGTAGGCGAACAGCAGCAGCAGCGCGATGTGGAAGACCAGCATGATGAGCTGGGAGGCGCCGACGCTGGCGACCGCGCTGCCCGGCGGGATGCCGCGTTTCTGCAGGTAGCGGGTGTTGATCGCGACGCCGCCGACGGCCGCGGGCGCGACCAGCTTGACGAACGACGACGCGAACTGCACCAGCACGGTCCGCCAGAGCGGCAGCGGCTCGGGCACGAAGCCGCGCAGCATGAGCGCGGCGGCCACGAAGCTGACGAACGACGCCGCGAGCGCCAGGATCGACCAGGCCCAGTTGGCCGTGGTGACCACCTCGTAGATGTTCACCTGGCTGAGCTGGGAGAGCAGGAAGTAGGCGGCGAGCGCGCTGGCGATGATGGTGACGAGCGTGCGCGGGCGGAAGCGTTCGAGCCGGACCTCCTCGACCTTGCCCTGCGGCTTGAGCGCGACGATCTGCTCGCGGATGCCGGGCAGGATCTGCTTGGCCTTGCCGACGGCCGCGCGGGTCTCCCTGGTGAGCGCGATGCGCTGGAGCAGCGGCATGGCGGCGGCGAGCGCGTCGGGGCCCATCACGGCGGACGCGGCGCGTACGGAGCGCTCGGGGCCGACGCGCAGCGCGAGGTAGGTGAGGAGTTGGGCGACGTCGAGGCGCAGCAGCAGGTCGCCGGCGGCGATCTCGCCGCTGCGCGCGTCGGTGAGGACGACCCGGCCGGCCCGGTCGAGGTGGATGCCGTCGCCGGTGAGGCGGCGGTGGGCGAGGCGCTGGATCTGCAGCAGCTCGACCTGTTCCCAGATCTGGTGCAGCAGGGCGTCGTCGATCTCGTTGTCGGGGACCTCGTCGAGCGGGCGGGTCTCGATGTGCTCGTAGGCGAGCAGGGCGGCCTCGGTGCCGATCTCGCTGGTGCCGAGCAGGCGCGGGGTGCTGGCGCCCGCGGCCTGGCCGGCGTACGCCATGAGGGCCTCGCGCTCCAGCTCGGCGCGGAGCGAGCGGATGGCGCGGCGGCGGGTCTCGGAGTTGAGCCTGATGCGCCGCCACAGTCGGTACGGGAGCCCGGCCACCTGCCGGTCGCGGTCGAGGACGGTGACGTCGAGGCTGGTGCCGTCCTTGAGCCCGACGGCGTAGCGGCGGCTGCCCTGGTGGTCGTCCTCGATGCGGCGGGCGGAGACGACCTGGAACGACAGCTTGCGGAGCGCGGCCACCACGGCGCTGCCCGGCGGCCGGGTGTTGGGGCTGCCGACGCCGTAGAGGGTGGCGTAGCCGATGGCCATGCCGACGAGGACGGTGACGATGGCGCTGGGGATCGTGATCTGGCGGCCGGAGAAGAAGGCGAGGATGTAGAGCGCGATCGTGGTCCACATGAGCATCCGCCAGGTGGGGCGGCGGGAGATGCGGACCGCGGTGGTGTAGGCGACGACCGAGGTGAGCAGGGTGTTCAGCGGCTCGATGTCGCGGTTGCCGGTGAGCAGCACGCGCAGGTCCTCGACGTTGCCGCCGACCAGCCACTGCCCGAGCAGGAACGAGCCGGCCATGCCCACGATGGCGGCGATGAGCCCTTCGGCGACGCGCAGGCCGTCGCGGTGGAAGACCCGTTCGACGGCGAACGCCGTGGGCACGACGAGCACGGCGGCGCCGCCGAGGAAGGCCGCGACGCGGCTCAGCAGCGGGACGAGCTCGGCGCCCTCCTTGACGTCGGCCTCCAGGCCGATGAGGGTCTGCTTGGCGACGAGGGCGAGCAGGACGACCGCGCCGAGGACGACGAGCGTGGCGATGAAGCGCAGCAGGTCGGAGGGACGGCGCAGGCGCTGCGGCAGCAGCGGCTCTACGACGTAGACGTCGGTGTCCGCGCGTGGCTCGCCCACGGCCGGATCCCCCTCCGTGAGGTCCTCCGCGTCATCTCGTTCCCTGATTTCGGCCACCGTCAGCGATTCTGCACCTTCCCGGCAGGACCGTGAGATCTCTGGGTCGCAGTGTCCCCGTTTCGCAATGCGGACGGGCGCCTGCCGTCCCCATCGGGCAGCCTACGTCCGCGCAGGCAGGCTACACGGTGCAGCTCCGGCAGTTCACCTCTCGGCGCCCCGCGTAGGCTGTGTCCTATGTCGGGCGAATTGAGAGTTCTGGGGGCATGTCCGCTGGACTGCCCGGACACCTGTTCCTGGGTCGTCACCGTGAACGACGGCCAGGCCGTCAAGCTGCGCGGCAACCCCGACCAGCCCTACACCAGGGGCGCGCTGTGCGTGAAGGTCAACCGTTACCTGGAGCACACGCAGGCGCCCGACCGCATTCTGCACCCGATGCGCCGGGTCGGCCCGAAGGGCTCGGGGCGGTTCGAGCGGATCTCGTGGGACGAGGCCCTGGAGGAGATCGCCACCCGGCTGCGCGCGATCGTCGACGAGCACGGCGGCGAGGCCATCTGGCCCTACCTCGGCACCGGCACGCTCGGCTACCTGCAGGGCTGCGAGGGCGTGGCGGGCCGGCGGTTCTGGAACGTGCTGGGCGCGTCCAAGCACTGGCTCAACATCTGCTCGGCGGCCGGCAGCAGCGGCCTCTTCCGCGCGAACGGCACCGCGGGCGGCATGGACCCGGAGAACTTCGCGCTCTCCAAGCTGATCCTGCTCTGGGGCACCAACACGCTGACCAGCGGCCACCATCTGTGGAAGTTCATCCAGGACGCCCGCGCGGACGGCGCCCACGTGGTCGCCATCGACCCGATCCGCACCAGGACCGCCGACCAGGCCGACGAACATCTCGCCATCCGGCCGGGCACGGACGCGGCGCTCGCGCTCGGGCTGCTCAACGTGGTGCTGGCCGAGAACGCCCAGGACGAGGCCTACCTGGCCGAGCACACCGAGGGCTGGGCCGGCTTCCGCGAGGAGATCCTGGCCCACCCGGTGGAGAAGGTGAGCGAGATCACCGGCATCCCGGCGGCCGACATCCACAGGCTGGGGATGAGGCTGGCGCACACCCGCCCGACCGCCATCCGGGCCACGATGGGCATCCAGCGGCACGCGGGCGGCGGCACGGCCATGCGGACGATCGGCGCGATCCCTGCCGTCACGGGCGACTGGCGGCATCCGGGGGGCGGGGTGGCGTACTCGACCAGCGGGCACGTCCACCTCAACATCGACACGCGCGACGACCTGCTGGCCAAGCCGGTGCGCACCCGGGTCATGACGAAGCTCGCCTCGCAGCTCGACGACGTGAAGTGCCTGTGGGTGTACGCGGCCAACCCGCTCGGCTCCACGCCCGACGCGAACGCCATCAGGCGGCAGCTCGCCCGCGAGGACCTGTTCACGGTCGTCATGGAGCAGTTCCCGACGGACACCGTGGACTACGCCGACATCGTGCTGCCGGCCACCATGCAGACCGAGCACCACGACCTGCACGCCGGCTACGGCCACCTCTACCTGCTGTGGAACGAGGCCGCGGTGGAGCCGCCCGGCGAGTGCCTGTCGACGACCGAGACGTTCCGGCGGCTGGCCAGGCACATGGGGCTCACCGAGCCGTCGCTCTACGACTCGGACCTGGAGCTGGCCGAGCAGTTGCTGTCCAGCGGGCATCCGTCGCTGGAGGGCGTCACGCTCGACCGGCTGCGCAAGGAGGGCTGGGTGCGGATGAACTATCCCAAGCCGTTCACGCCCTTCGCCGACGGGTTCCCGACGCGGTCGGGCCGGATGCGGTTCCCGCGGCCCGGGGAGGCGTACGTGCCGTCGCACGCGACGCTGGCGGCGGACGGCTCGCCGTACCGGCTGACGCTGGTGACGCCGGCCTCGCACACGTTCCTCAACACGACGTTCGGCAACAACGCGGAGCTGCGGCGGCGGGCCAAGGACCCGGTGGTGCTGATCAACGCGGCCGACGCGGCGGCGCGCGGGCTGACGGACGGCCAGCGCGTACGGGTCCACAACGACGGCGGCGAGTTCCTGGCCGACGTGGAGATCAGCGACCGGGTGGCCCCCGGGGTCGTGGCCTCGCCCAAGGGCCGCTGGCCGAAGCTCAGCCCCGGCGGCTCGAACGCGAACGCGGTGGTGGCCGAGCGGGACGGCGACATGGGCAAGGGGCCTGGCTTCCACGACAACCTGGTCGAGGTCAGCCCTTGTGCCGGTTCATGAACGTCTCGACGGTGCTCAGGACCTGATCGGCGTACGGGCTCGCGAGCAGCTGGGAGGCGTGCAGGCGCTCCCCCGGGATGACGAGCGCCTGGGCGTCCGGGGCCTTGGTGGCGGCGGCGCGGGCGGCGTCGAGCGCGGCGCGGCCGCCGTAGTCGTCGTGCTCGCTGCCGATCTGGAGCAGCGGGACGGTCAGCTTGGCCGCGTCCTCGGCGGCGATCTCGCCTGACAGGGCGACCACGCCGGCGATCTTCTCCGGGCCGAGCCGCAGCGCGGCCGGGACGGCGGTGGTGGCGCCGATCGAGCCGCCGACCAGGAACACGCGGCCGACGCCCTTCTCCTTGGCCAGGCGTTTCGCCATGGCGACGGTGGTGTCCTCGGGGGCGGCGACGGCGCTTCTCGCGTAGAGGAGCACGCGGTAGCCGGCGGCGACCAGGCGGTCGGAGAGCGGGCGCCAGGTGCAGACGTTGCCGCGGCGCTCGTAGGTGATGACGACGCCGGTGGAGCCGGTGCCGGTGATCACGCCGGGGAGGCCGCCGTCGTACTCGAAGATCTTGCCGTCGGCCTCGGTGAAGCAGCCGGAGACGTTGGGGCCGGTGGGCGGCGGGCTGCTGCTGGGGGCGGCGCTGGTCGCCGGGGTCGCCGGGGTCGCCGGGGCGGGGGCCGCCCCCGTGGCGCCCCCGCCGCCGCTTCCGCAGGCGGCCAGCGCGGCCAGCATGGTCACGAGTCCGACGGCGCTCAGCATCCTTCGCACGACCGCCCACCTCCAATGCCTCACACTATGTCAGAACTGACATAGTGTGAAGGACCTTATCCTGGGGCGACGATGACCTCAACACTGGGATTCGCGATCCTCGCCGTGCTGGCCCGCGGCGAGCGCACCGGATACGACCTCGCCGCCGCCATGCGCACCCCGGTCGGCTACTTCTGGACGGCCGGCCACAGCCAGATCCACGCCGAGCTGCAGAAGCTGCGCGCCGCGGGGCTGGTGGGCTTCGAGGCCGAGCACGGTCCCGGGCCGCAGGGCAAGAAGGTCTACCATCTGACCGCCGACGGCCTGGCGGAGCTGCGGGCATGGGTGACCGAGCCGCCGCGTGCCCGGCCGGAGCGCGACGAGCTGGTGCTGAAGACGTACGCGTCGTGGCTGGCCGAGCCGGGGCTGCTGCGCAGGCTGTTCGCCGACCAGCTCGCCATGCACGAGGAGCGGCTGGCGGACTACGAGCGGGAGGAGGCGGCCTTCGGCGGGCCGCCCCCGCCCGGCGATCCCCGGTTCGGCAACTACGCGACGCTCTGGTGCGGGCTCGGCTACGAGCGGCACCGCGTCGAGTGGTGCAGGTGGATGCTGGAGCGGCTCAGCTCAGCTGGAGCTTGAAGCCCTCGTGGGAGGCGGTGAAGCCGAGCGAGCCGTAGAAGCGGTGCGCGTCGGTGCGGGTCTTGTCCGAGGTGAGCTGCACCATGGCGCAGCCGCGCTCGCGGGCCCGCTCCACGGCCCAGCCGATCATCCGGCGGCCGAGCCCCCGGCCTCTGGTCGACGCGTGGACCCGTACGGCCTCGATCTGGCAGCGTTCGGCCCCGAGGCGGGAGAGCCCGGCCAGGTACGTGAGCTGCATCGTGCCCACCACCTCGCCGCCCTGCTCGGCGACGACGAGCTCGTCGTACGGGTCGGCGTCGATGCGGTCGAAGGCCGCGAGGTAACGCGGGTCGCCGGGGTCGCCCTCGCGCCGGGCGCCGAGGGGGTCGTCGGCCAGCATCGCGACGATGGCGGGCACGTCGTCACGGCGGGCTGTACGGAAGGTGATGTCTGTTACGTGCGGTTCCTGCATGTTTCGCATCATGTCAGGGACGGCTCAGGGTCCGTCCCCGATGCTCCCAAGGGGCCCCGGGAGCGACCATGGCGATATGAACGAAATCAGTCGACGCGATGAGATATCGCTCTCCGGTGCCGCGCTCCGTGGCGCCCCTTGGAAGGCCGCGGCCGTCGGCGGCGGTGTCGTCACCGCCGCCAGCTACGGCATGGGCCTGCTCACGGGCGGCGGCGACCTGGTGTGGGCGCTGGGCCTCGGCATCAGCCTGTTCGCCCTGATCGCCGCGATCGGGGCGGTGTCCAAGCCGCACGAGGGCGACCGGGTCACCCGCCAGGCGCGCGTCTGGTCGCTGCGCCACCCGTGGAAGTTCGCGCTGCTGCCCGCGGGCATCACGGCGGTGCTCGACTATCCGGTGCAGCTCGTCCTCGACGGCGAGGGGGTCTTCGGCTCGGCCGTGCACGCGCTGTGGCACGGCGCGCTGGTCTATCTGATCGCCGCCATCCTGACGCTCACGATGCAGGGCAGGGCACGCTCTGAGCGGTGACCCCACCCGGCCTTCAGGACTCCCGCTCGGCCTGGCTGCGGCACACGCAGAACTCGTTGCCCTCGGGGTCGAGCATCGTCACCCATCCGGTGCCGTCGGGCCGGCGCAGGTCGGCGTGGACGGTCGCGCCCAGCCCGATGAGCCGGTCGACCTCCTCGTCGCGGGTCGCGCCCGCGGTGCCGTTGACGTCGAAGTGCAGGCGGTTCTTGACCGTCTTGCCCTCGGGGACGCGGATGAACAGCACGTAGGGGTCGCGCTCGGTCCGCAGCATCACCTCGTCGTCGCCCGGCTGGTCGTCCTCGCCCAGAGGCAGCCCGGTGGCCCTGCTCCACCAGCTCGCGAGCGCGTAGGGGTCGGCGGCGTCGACGGTGACGGCGTGGATCTCGATCATGGCAACACCCAACCCGACACCGCCGTAGACGTCAAACCGGTGTCAGTCCCACCAGACGGTGACCCAGCGGTCCCTCGGCAACGGCCACATGCCGAGCGCGACGGCCGTCTCGGCCACCTCGTCCGCTCGGGACGGGTCGAGGCACGCCCGCCGGCAGGCGCTGGCCGCGAGCTCCTCCAGGGAGCTGAATCGTTCCAGCGGGGCCTCCCGCTCCTCCACCCGTACGGCGAAGCCGAGCGCCGCCGCCAGCGCCACGCAGTCCTCGGCGACCGGCCGCGCCGGGCGGTCGATGCCGTGGAAGTGCTGCCAGAGCGGCGTCATCCAGCTCGTCGGGTGGCGGTGCGTCAGCTCCAGCACCACCCGCCCGCGCGTGTGCGCGTCGAGCGCGCGCAGGAAGCCGGCCAGGTCGGGCACGTTGTAGACGACGTGCGCGGCGATGGCGACGTCGGCCACCGGGGCCTCGTCGGCGACGTCCGGCCAGCGGCCGTGGATCGTGGTGACCGGCACCCCGAGCTTGTCGGCCCGCAGCGTGAGCCCGTCGAGCATCGCGGCCGAGGAGTCGACCGCGTAGAGGTGGCCGAGGCGCCCGGCCAGCGGCAGCGAGGACGCGCCGGCGCCGCAGCCCACGTCGAGCAGCGTGCCCTGGTCGGGCAGGGCCTCCATCAGCCTCGTCGTCGTGGGTCCGTCGTCCGGCTCGGCGAGGGCCCGGTCGGTGCGGGTGCCGAACCGTTCGGGCGAGTGAGTCCAGGGGTCGGCGGAAGCACGGGCCAGGATCTCGTCCGGGATCGCCCAGGCCTCCAGTCGCTCCCGCCACCGCACGGCGAGTTCTTCGGCGTCCATGGAGACGAGCATGCCATGCATGGCGGGGGTTACCCGCGGGTAGCATTTCAGAGTAAGGTTACTCGCGAGTACACCCCTGACTCGGTTCAAGGAGATCGACCCCATGGGCCACTACAAGAGCAACGTTCGCGACCTTGAATTCAACCTCTTCGAGGTCTTCGGGCGACGCGAGATCCTCGGCGCAGGGCCCTTTGCGGAAGTCGACGAGGACGTCGCGCGCAGCATCCTGGAAGAGGTCAACCGTCTGGCGACCGGCGTGCTCGCCGACTCCTTCGAGGAGGGCGACAGGACGCCGCCGGTCTTCGACCCCGCGACGAGCTCGGTCACCATGCCGGAAGGCTTCAAGAAGTCGTTCAAGGCGCTGGTGGACGGCGGCTGGGCGCACCTCGACCTGCCCGCCGAGCTGGGCGGCCCCGGCATCCCGAGGAGCCTCGCCTGGGCCACGGCCGAGATGGTGCTGGGCGCCAACCCGGCGCTCTACATGTACGCCGCCGGCCCCAACTTCGCCTACACCCTGTGGCAGGTCGGCACCGAGGAGCAGAAGCGCTTCGCCGAGCTGGCCATCGAGCGCAACTGGGGCGCGACCATGGTGCTCACCGAGCCGGACGCCGGCTCCGACGTGGGCGCCGGCCGCACCAAGGCCATACGCCAGCCCGACGGCACCTGGCACATCGAGGGCGTCAAGCGCTTCATCACCAGCGCCGAGCACGACATGTCGGAGAACATCTTCCACCTGGTGCTGGCCCGCCCCGAGGGTCACGGCCCCGGCACCAAGGGCCTGTCGATGTTCCTGGTGCCGAAGTACCACGTCGACCTGGAGACCGGCGAGCTCGGCGAGCGCAACGGCGTCTACGTCACCAACGTCGAGAAGAAGATGGGCCTGAAGGTCTCCACGACCTGCGAGCTCACCTTCGGCGAGAAGCACCCGGCGGTCGGCTGGCTGGTCGGCGAGGTGCACGAGGGCATCAAGCAGATGTTCATGGTCATCGAGCACGCCCGCATGATGGTCGGCACCAAGGCCATCGCCACGCTCTCGACCGGCTACCTCAACGCGCTCGACTACGCCAGGTCGCGCGTCCAGGGCGCGGACCTCACCCAGATGACCGACAAGACCGCCCCGCGCGTCACCATCGTCAACCATCCGGACGTGCGCCGCGAGCTGATGCTGCAGAAGGCGTACGCCGAGGGCATGCGCGCCCTGGTCCTCTACACGGCCACCTTCCAGGACGCCGTCATGATCGACCCGGCCGACGCGCACGCGCACGCGATGAACGACCTGCTGCTGCCGCTGGTCAAGGGCGTCGGGTCGGAGCGGTCGTACGAGTTGCTGGCCCGCTCGCTGCAGACCCTGGGCGGCTCCGGCTACCTGCAGGACTACCCGATCGAGCAGTACATCAGGGACGCCAAGATCGACTCCCTGTACGAGGGCACCACCGCCATCCAGGGCATGGACCTGTTCTTCAGGAAGATCCTGCGCAACCAGGGCGCGGCCGTCGGCGCGCTGCTCGGCGAGATCACCGCCTTCGCCGCCTCCGAGGCCGGCAACGGGCGGCTCAAGGAGGAGCGCGAGCTGCTGGCCGAGGCCGCCGCCGACGTCAAGGCCATGGGCGACACGATGGCGACCTGGGCGCTCGGCTCGCTGGAGAAGCCGGCGGAGGTCTACAAGGTCGGGCTCAACACCACCCGGCTGCTGCTCGCGCTCGGCGACCTCGTCATCGGCTGGCTGCTGCTGCGCCAGGCCGAGGTGGCGCTGGCCCGGCTGGCGGACGGCGAGGACCCGTTCTACCAGGGCAAGGTCGCGTCGGCCACGTTCTTCGCCAAGACCGTGCTGCCCCGGCTGGCCGCCGAGCGGCGCGTCCTCGACGCCACCGGCCAGGAGCTCATGGAGCTTCCGGAGGAGGCCTTCTAGGTCCCGGCACCACACGGAACGCCCGCACGCCGTGCGGGCGTTCCGTCGTTCGGCCGGTTGGGGGTGTGATCGTCCTCACCCGGGTATGACCGTGGGCGTACCGGCCGTTTACCAGGGAGGCTCGTCATGGGTGTCGGGGTCAGCATCTTCTTCCTCACGCTCGGCGCCATCCTGAAGTTCGCGATCGAGCCCGACGTCTTCGGCGAGAGCGTCCACATGGACGTCATCGGCCTGATCTTCATGATCGTGGGCGGCGTGGGCGTCGTGCTGAGCATCGTGCTGGCCCCGAGGCGGGGCCGCACGTCCGACGGGCGCCTGATGCACCGCGAGAACAACCCCCCGGAGATCTAGGCCCTAGACCTCGATCTGCACGGCGGCGCGGGCGGCCAGGATCGGCTTGATGTGCTCGGCGATGACCGCCTGGTGCTGCGGATGGTCGCGGTAGACGAGATAGTCGTCCACCGAGTCGAAGTCGCCCACCACCGCGTAGGCGTGGTTGCCCTCG
Source organism: Nonomuraea sp. B208 (assembly GCF_057536035.1). Taxonomy (NCBI): domain Bacteria; kingdom Bacillati; phylum Actinomycetota; class Actinomycetes; order Streptosporangiales; family Streptosporangiaceae; genus Nonomuraea; species Nonomuraea sp. B208. The sequence continues at coordinate 728,482 of NZ_BAAJOU010000021.1, read as the reverse complement.
TTGATGCCGGCGTCGGGGCCGACGGTGTAGGAGCGGATCTCCGGGATCGCGTCCGGCAGCTTGCGCAGCTCGGCGGTCACCGTCGCCTTCTGCTCGTCGGTCGCGTCGTCGGTCCAGGTGAACAGCACGATGTGGCGAATCATGGGAGCACCCTATCGACGCCGGCTCAGGAGCCGAGGTAACGCAGCACCGCCAGGACCCGGCGGCTGTAGCCGGTGGTGTGCGACAGCGCGAGCTTGTCGAACAGGGCGTTGACGTGTTTCTCCACCGCGCTCTGCGACACGTGCAGGGACTGCGCGACGGAGGCGTTGGTGAGGCCCTGCGCCATCAGCTCGAGCACCTGGCGCTCGCGGGCGGTCAACTGGGTCAGCGGGTCGGTGTGGCTGGTGCGCGCGAGCAGCTGGCGCACCACCTCCGGGTCGAACGCCGTCCCGCCCGCGCCCACCCGGTCCAGCGCGTCCAGGAAGTCGCCGACCTGGGCCACGCGGTCCTTCAGCAGGTAGCCGACGCCGTCGATGCTGCCGCTCATCAGCTCGGTGGCGTACTTCTTCTCGACGTACTGCGACAGCACCAGCACCTTGACCTCCGGCCAGCGCCGCCGGATCTCCAGGGCGGCGCGCAGGCCCTCGTCGGTGTGGGTGGGCGGCATCCGTACGTCCACCACCACCGCGTCGGGCCGCTCGGCGGTCACCGCCCGCAGCAGCGCGTCGGCGTCGCCCACCGCGGCCGGCACGTCGTGACCTTCCTCCTTCAGCAGCCGTACCAGGCCCTCCCGCAGCAGGGCCGAGTCCTCGGCCAGCATCACGCGCACGGCAACTCCGCTTCGATCACGGTCGGCCCGCCGGGCGGGCTGGTCAGGGTGAACCGGCCGTCCAGGGCGGCCACCCGCTGCGCCAGGCCGGTCAGCCCGCCGCCGGTGGCGTCGGCCCCGCCCACGCCGTCGTCCTCCACTCGCACGACGACCATGGTGGCCTGCCGGCGTACGTCGATGGTCACCAGGGTGGCTCCGGAGTGTTTGGCCGCGTTCGTCACCGCTTCGCTGGCCACGAAGTAGGCGGCGGCCTCCACCACCGCCGGGGGCCGCTCCGGCAGCTCGCAGGTGACCTTGACCGCGACCGAGGACCGCTCGGCCACTCCGGCGAGCGCCTCGGCCAGACCGTGCGCGTCCAGCCCCGACGGGTAGACCCGCCAGGCCACCTCGCGCAGCTCAACCAGCGCCTGCTGGGCCTGCTCGTGGAGCTGTTCCAGCAGCTCGGGGCGGCCCCTGCGGGCGCGGCCCGCGAGCATGGACAGCGCCACCAGCCGCTGCTGCACCCCGTCGTGGAGGTCGCGCTCGATGCGCCGCCGTTCGGCGTCGACCGCCGCGACCACCCCGGCCCGGCTCACGGTCAGCTCGTCGATCCGCCGCCGCAGCGCCTCCACCGGGTCTGGGGCGAGCAGCCGTACGGCCAGCCGCCGCTCCAGCGCCTCCACCCCCACCAGGCCGCACACGTCCAGGAACAGCAGCACGCAGCCCGACACGAACAGGTAGGCCACCAGCGGCGCGGTGGGCAGCATGCCGTCGAACGCCTCCCCGCGCGCCCACGACCACACCAGCATGACCGCCATGCCGAGGCCGACCACGAGCAGCAGCACCACGAGCCCGCCCAGCACGCCCACGGGCGTACGGGCGGCGAGGTAACGCAGCTCGCCCTCCTCGTTCTCGACGGGTAGGTCCAGGCGCAGCCGCCACAGCTCGAACCGGGTCAGCCGGGCGGCCGCCGTCCGCACGGCGGGACGGTCCGCGAACGGCGCCGCCGCCAGGACGAACAGCAACCCCGCGAGGGCGGTCACCGCGCCGGCGGCCACCGCCCCGACGAGCCTCGGCCCGCTAAGCACCGACCGCATGCCGCCCCTTGCGCCGCTGGGTCAGCCGCGTGCCCACGAAGACCAGCACCGCCAGCGCCACCGTGGCGATGACGGCGTTGGTGCCCAGGCCGACGTAGGTCTCCACCAGCGCCCAGTTCTCGCCCAGCGTCCATCCGGCCAGGACGAAAATGGTGTTCCAGAGCAGGCTGCCGGCCGTGGTCAGGAGCGTGAAGACGCCCAGCGGCATGCGCTCCACCCCGGCGGGAACGGAGATCAGGCTGCGGAAGATCGGGATCATCCGCCCGAAGAACACCGTCTTGCGCCCGTGCTTGAGGAACCACGCCTCCGTCCTGGCGATGTCGGAGACCTTCAGCAGCGGGATCCGGGCGGCCAGGGCCAGCGTGCGCTCCCGGCCGAGCATCGCGCCCACCCCGTACAGCGCCAGCGCCCCGATCACCGAGCCGGCCGTGGTCCACAGCAGCACGGCGAGCAGGTTCATCTCTCCCTGGGAGGAGGCGAAGCCGGCCAGCGGCAGGATCACCTCGCTGGGCAGGGGCGGGAAGAGGTTCTCCAGCGCGATCGCGATCCCGGCTCCGGGGGCGCCGAGCATCTCCATCAGGTCGATCAGCCATTCCGTCATGCACCAGAGACTAGGAACGACCAGGGTACGGCCACCATGAGGCGGACGGCCGAGTGAGGGTGCGGAAAACCACAGGAGATGTATCAGATCGGGTGGGCGGCGTCTCCGACGTCATGAAGGCAAGCGTGTGGCACGCCTCGCAGGGTGATCGCCGGGGGAGGGGTCCTCCCGGCGATCACCCTGGTTTCAGCTCAGCTCCACGCCATGATGCGGAGCGGGTCCTCCAGCATGTCGCCGACGTCGCGCAGGAAGCGGGAGCCCAGCTCGCCGTCCACGATCCGGTGGTCGAACGACAGCGACAGCGTCGTCACCTTGCGTACGGCGAGCTCGCCGTCCACCACCCACGGCAGGTCCCGCACCTGGCCGAAGGCGAGGATGGCGGCCTCGCCCGGGTTGATGATGGGGGTGCCGGTGTCCACGCCGAACACGCCGACGTTGGTGATCGTGATCGTCCCGCCCGCCATCTCGGCCGGCTGCGTACGTCCCGCGCGGGCCGTCTCCGTCAGCTCGGCCAGGCTCCGGGCCAGGTCGGGCAGGGAGAGGGCGTGCGCGTCCTTGATGTTGGGCACCACCAGGCCCCTGGGGGTGGCGGCGGCGATCCCGAGGTTGACGTAGTGCTTGACGACGATCTCCTGGGCCTGCTCGTCCCAGGAGGAGTTGATCATCGGGTGCCGGCGGGCCGCCGTCAGGACGGCCTTGGCGACCAGCAGCAGCGGGCTGACCTTGACCTCGGCGAAGTCCGGCAGGGCGCGCAGCCGCCTGACGGCCTCCATGGTGCCGGTCACGTCGATCTGGAGGAACTCCGTGACGTGCGGGGCGGTGTAGGCGCTGGCGACCATGGCCTGGGCCATCATCTTGCGCACGCCCTTGACGGGGACGCGCTCCTCGCGCTGCCCGGGGGCGGCGGTGGCCTGTTGCGGGGCCGGTTGCGGGGCCTGTGCGGCCGCCGCGGCGGCGTGCACGTCGTCCCGCGTGATGGAGCCCTGCGGGCCGGTGCCCGTGACCGTGGTGAGGTCCACGCCGAGGTCCTTGGCCAGCTTGCGGACCGGCGGCTTGGCCAGCACCGTGATGGGGCCGGGCGCCTCGTGGACGGGTACGGGCGCCACCTCCACGCGCCTCGGGTTGGCCACCGGAGCGGCGGGGATCGGGGCGGCGGGCGCCTCCGCGGCCGGAGCCCCCGTGGCGGGGGCTTCCGGGGCGGGGGCTTCCGTGACGGCGGCTTCCGTGACGGCGGCTTCCGGGGCGGCGGCTTCCGGGGCGGCGGCTTCCGGGGGCGGGCCGTCGGTGGTGGCGGCGGGTTTGCGGGGGCGGCGTCGGGTGGCGCCGGTCTTGACGCCGTAGCCGACCAGCACCGCCTGGCGTTCCTCCTTGGGGGCCGGGCTGCCGTGGGCGCCGGGCTCGACCGCGCCCTCCGCCGGGGGCTTGGGCACCAGGTCGTCGGCCAGGGCCTTGACCTGGCCCGCCGAACCGGCCTCGCCGGGCTCCTCCGTCGTGTCCACGGCGATGATCGGCCGGCCCACCTCCACCGTCCGGCCCTCGTCGGCCAGCAGGCCGGACACCACGCCGTCCCACGGGATCGGCAGCTCCACGATCGACTTCGCGGTCTCGATCTCGACCACGATCTGGTTGACCTTGACCTCGTCGCCCGGCTGGACGTGCCAGCGGACGATCTCGGCCTCGGTCAGCCCCTCTCCGACGTCGGGGAGCCTGAACTCGCGTCGCATGAACCCCCCTCTCAGAACCCGAAGGCCCGGTCGACGGCGTCGAGCACCCGGTCCAGGTCGGGCAGGTAGTGCTCCTCCAGCTTCGACGGCGGATAGGGGGTGGAGAACCCGCCGACCCGCAGCACCGGGGCCTCCAGGTGGTAGAAGCACTGCTCGGTGACGCGGGCGGCCAGCTCGGCGCCGAAGCCGTTGTAGACGGGCGCCTCGTGGACGACCACGACCCGGCCGGTGCGGCGCGCCGACTCCATGATCACCGCCTCGTCCAGCGGGTTGAGCGAGCGCAGGTCGACGACCTCCAGGGAGCGGCCGTCGTCCTCGGCCGCCGCCGCGGCCTCCAGGCAGGTCTTCACCATCGGCCCGTACGCCAGCAGCGTGGCGTCGGCCCCCGCCCGTACGACCTTGGCCGCGTCGAACGGCGTCCACCAGTCGGACGAGGTGGTGTCGATGTCGCCCTTCTCCCAGTAGCGGCGCTTGGGCTCGAAGAACACCACCGGGTCGTCGCAGCGGATGGCCTGCTGGATCATCGTGTACGCGTCCGCCGGGTTGGAGCAGGCGACCACGCGCAGCCCGGAGGTGTGGGTGAAGTACGCCTCGGGGGACTCGCTGTGGTGCTCGACCGCGCCGATGCCGCCGCCGCACGGGATGCGCACGACCACCGGCAGCTTGATCGCGCCCAGCGACCGCATGGGCATCTTGGCGAGCTGCGTGATGATCTGGTCGGCGGCCGGGAAGACGAACCCGTCGAACTGGATCTCGCACACCGGCCGGTAGCCGCGCAGCGCCAGGCCGATCGCGGTGCCGATGATGCCGGACTCGGCGAGCGGCGTGTCGATGACGCGGTCCTCGCCGAAGTCCTTCTGCAGGCCGTCGGTGACGCGGAAGACGCCGCCCAGCTTGCCGACGTCCTCTCCCATGATGAGGACCTTGGGGTCGTCCTCCATGGCCTTGCGCATGCCCTCGTTCAGGGCTTTCGACAAGCTCAGAACGGTCACTTCTCGAACCCCTCCAGATACGCGGCGAACTGGGCGCGCTCCTGGTCGATCAGCGCGTGGGGCTCGCGGTAGACGTGGTCGAAGATGTCGAGCGGCTGGGGGTCGGGCAGCGCGAGGCAGCGCCGCCGCAGGTCGGCGCCGAGCTGGCCGGCCTCCTCGTCGACGGAGTCGAAGAACTCCTGGTCGGCCAGCTCGTTCTTGAACAGGTAAGCCTTCACCCGCTCGATGGGGTCCTTGAGCTTCCACGCCTCCAGCTCGCTCGCGACCCGGTAGCGCGTCGGGTCGTCGGTCGTGGTGTGGGCGCCCATCCGGTACGTGAACGCCTCGATGAGCGTCGGCCCCTGCCCGGTCCGCGCCGCCTCCAGGGCCTTGCGTGTGACGGCGAGGCAGGCGAACACGTCGTTGCCGTCCACCCGGATGCCGGGGAAGCCGAAGCCGGAGGCGCGGCGGTAGAGGGGGATGCGGGTCTGCTTCTCCAGCGGCTCGGAGATGGCCCACTGGTTGTTCTGGCAGAAGAACACGATCGGCGCGTTGAACACGCTGGCCCAGATGAAGGACTCGTTCACGTCGCCCTGGGAGGTGGCGCCGTCGCCGAAGTAGACGATCGTGGCGGCGCTGGCGTCGTCGCGCTGGATGCCCATCGCGTAGCCGACGGCGTGCAGGGTCTGGCTGCCGATGACGATCGTGTAGAGGTGGAAGTTGTGCTCCTGGGGGTCCCATCCGCCGTGGTTGACGCCACGGAACAGCCCGAGCAGCTTGACCGGGTCGACGTCGCGGCACCACGCCACGCCGTGCTCGCGGTAGGTGGGGAAGGCCATGTCACTGTCGGTCAGCGCGCGGCCCGAGCCGATCTGGGCGGCTTCCTGGCCGAGCAGCGAGGCCCAGATGCCGAGCTCGCCCTGGCGCTGCAGCGCCACGGCCTCCAGGTCGATGCGCCGGACGAGCACCAGGTCGCGGTAGAGCGACCGGACCTCTTCCGGGGTGAGATCGACGTCGTAGTCAGGGTGCTCGACCCGCTCCCCCTCGGGGGTGAGCAGCTGGACGAGCTCCGGAGGTGCTTCTTGGTGAGCACCGCGAGAGGCGTCGAGTGTCACGTGCCACTCTCCTGTGCGTCGGGGCTGGTCCGGACGGGGTTGCCACCTTAGGCCAGCCTTCTTGGCGATGAACCAACTGGTGGTGGTTCGTACGCGTTTGGGAACATCGTGGCAGACGTCACAGCCCTCCGCGCAAGCCCCATCTCTCCCCCGTTCCCGTTGTGCCGTCGGCCACACGCCCCCGGTAGGCTGGCTTTCCCAACCCCGTCGCACGCAGGAGGAACAGTGGCGCGCGTCATCGTCGAGGTCATGCTGAAGCCCGAGATCCTCGACCCGCAGGGCCAGGCGATCGCGCGGGCGCTGCCCCGTCTCGGCTTCTCCGGCGTCTCGTCGGTCCGCCAGGGCAAGCGCTTCGAGGTCGAGCTGGACGGCCCGGCCGACGCGGCGGCGCTGGACGAGGTCCGCAAGATGGCCGAGACCCTGCTGGCCAACACCGTGATCGAGGACTACGCCGTCCGGGTCGAGGAGCAGTAGGGAGATTTGGCGTCCCGTTTTCCTCGTGGCCGCTTAAAGCCGGGTTCCGACGTGCCACAATGCCACGGGGTCACCAACAGTGAATAACAACAGCGTGATTTTGCGGTTAGCCCCGTTTTCACAGGGAAATCTACTCCAGGTGACATTCTGGCGCCCGGAGGAGTCCGGTGGATATTGAGTTCTCGTTGGCACTGCCTCGGGATGCGATCGGCATACCGATGGTCAGGCGGGTGCTCGGCGATGCCATGAGGTCGCTCAACGTGAGCGAGACCTGCATCGCCGACATGCTGCTCGCCGTCTCCGAGGCATGCTCCAACGCGGTTCGGCACGGGGGGCCCGCCAACCGCTACGAGGTGAGCGCGTCGATCGGCTACGGCCAGTGCGACGTCCGGGTGGCGGACAGCGGCACGGGCGTGCCGTCGATCCCGCCGGGCTTCCCCCCTCCCGACACCGAGAACGGCCGTGGGCTGCTGATCATGCGCTCCGTCGTGGACGAGATCTCGTTCGGCATCACGCCGGGCCGTGGCACCACCGTCCACCTGCGTAAATCCCTCGACTGGGACGAAGAGGCCGCGGCCCGCCCCCGGGAGCTCGCCGCCGTCTGACCGCGATACCGCGCATCTAAGCGCCTCCGATACGCTGAAGTGACCGCCGCAGACCACCGTCACCCCGCATCGACGGTGGCGCGCGCGTGCGCATCCTCGGAGGGGACGACTGTCATGAGCGCTGCCCGTGTGGGCGTAGTCACGTTTCCAGGAACTCTCGACGACCAGGACGCCGCCAGAGCCGTGCGCCTCGTGGGCGCCGAGGCGGTGCCGCTGTGGCACGCCGACCACGACCTGAAGGGAGTGGACGCCGTCTTCCTGCCCGGCGGCTTCTCCTACGGCGACTACCTGCGCTGCGGCGCCATCTCGCGCTTCGCGCCGCTGATGGACGAGCTGATCCCGGCGGCGAAGGCCGGGCTGCCGGTCATCGGCACCTGCAACGGCTTCCAGATCCTCTGCGAGGCGCACCTGCTGCCCGGCGCGCTGACCCGCAACGCCTCGCTGCACTACGTCTGCCGCGACCAGCGGCTGCGCGTCGAGCGCGCCTCGACCTCCTGGACCAACTCCTTCGACGAGGGCCAGGAGATCACACTGCCGATCAAGCACGGCGAGGGCCGCTACGTCGCCTCCGCCGACACCCTCGCCGAGCTGGAGGCGGGCGGCCAGGTGGTGGTGCGTTACCTCGGCAACCCCAACGGCTCGCTCAACGACATCGCCGGCATCAGCAACGCGGCCGGCAACGTCGTCGGCCTCATGCCGCACCCCGAGCACGCGGTCGAGGACCTCGTCGGCGCGCCCAGCACCGACGGCCTCGGCTTCTTCACCTCCATTCTCAAGAGCCTGGTGAACGCATGACCGACACCGTTGAGCGGGCGTCAGGGACGCCCGACGAGCCGATGCCCTTCGCCGAGCTCGGCATGAAGCAGGACGAGTACGACCGGGTCAAGCAGATCCTCGGCCGCCGCCCGACCGGCTCCGAGCTGGCCATCTACAGCGTCATGTGGTCCGAGCACTGCTCGTACAAGTCGTCCAAGGTGCATCTCAAGCAGTTCGCCACGAAGGCGTCCAAGTCCGAGGCGCTGCTGGTCGGCATGGGCGAGAACGCGGGCGTGGTCGACATCGGCGACGGCTGGGCGGCCACGTTCAAGATCGAGTCGCACAACCACCCGTCCTACGTCGAGCCCCACCAGGGGGCGGCCACCGGCGTCGGCGGCATCGTCCGCGACATCATGTCGATGGGCGCGCGCCCGATCGCCGTCATGGACTCCCTGCGCTTCGGCGCGGCCGACGCGGTCGACACCCGCCGGGTGCTGCCCGGCGTGGTGGAGGGCATCAGCAGCTACGGCAACTGCCTGGGCCTGCCCAACATCGGCGGCGAGGTCGTCTTCGACCCCTGCTACCTCGGCAACCCGCTGGTCAACGCCCTGTGCGTGGGCCTGCTGCGCAAGGACCAGATCAAGCTCGCCACCGCGCCCGGCCCGGGCAACAAGGTCGTGCTGTTCGGCGCGTCCACCGGCCCCGACGGCATCGGCGGGGCGAGCGTGCTGGCCAGCGCCACGTTCGAGGACGAGTCGCAGGCCAAGCGGCCCGCCGTGCAGGTGGGCGACCCGTTCATGGAGAAGCTGCTCATCGAGTGCTGCCTGGAGCTGTACGCCGCCGACGTGGTCGTCGGCATCCAGGACCTCGGCGCGGCCGGCGTCTCCTGCGCCACGACCGAGCTGGCCGCCAAGGGCACCGGCGGCATGCAGGTCGACCTCAACCTGGTGCCGCTCCGCGACCCCTCGCTCCGCCCCGAGGAGATCCTCATGAGCGAGTCGCAGGAGCGCATGATGGCCGTGGTCCGGCCCGACGACATCCCGGCGTTCATGGAGATCTGCGCCAAGTGGGACGTCCCCGCCACCGTCATCGGCGAGGTCACCGACACCGGCCGGCTCGTCATGACGTGGGACGGCGAGGTCATCGTGGACATCCCGCCGGGCACGGCCGCCGACGAGGGGCCGGTCTACGAGCGGCCCTACCACGAGCCGGCCGGGCAGTCCGCGCTCAACGCCGACACCCCCGACCGCCTGGAGCGGCCCGCGGACCTGCGGGAGACGCTGCTGCGGCTGCTCGGCTCGCCCAACCTGGCCTCCAAGGAGTGGGTGACCGACCAGTACGACCGTTACGTCCGCTCCAACACGGTCCTGGCGCAGCCGGCCGACGCCGGCATGCTGCGCATCTCCGAGGCCATCGCCGGCGCCGAGCCGACGACCCGGGGCATCGCGCTCGCCACCGACGGCAACGGCCGCTACGCCAAGCTCGACCCGTACGCGGGGGCGCAGCTCGCGCTCGCCGAGGCCTACCGCAACGTCGCGGTGACCGGGGCCGAGCCGCTGGCCGTCACCAACTGCCTCAACTTCGGCTCGCCCGAGGACCCCGAGGTCATGTGGCAGTTCGCCGAGGCCACGCGCGGCCTCGCCGACGCCTGCCGGACCCTCGGGGTGCCGGTGACCGGCGGCAACGTCTCCTTCTACAACCAGACGGGCGCGACCGCCATCAACCCGACCCCGGTCGTGGGCGTGCTCGGCGTCATCGAGGACGTCGCCAAGCGGGTGCCCACCGGGTTCGTCGCCGAGGGGCTGCGTGTGGCGCTGCTCGGCGACACGCGCGAGGAGTTCGGCGGCTCGGAGTGGGCGCACGTCGTCCACCGTCACCTGGGCGGGCTGCCGCCGCAGGCGGACCTGGAGGCCGAGCAGGCGCTCGGCGCCGTGCTCGTGGAGGCGGCCAGGCGCGGGCTGCTGGAGGGCTCGCACGACCTGTCCGACGGCGGGCTCGCGATCGCGCTGGCCGAGTCGTGCCTGGCGCGGGGCGTCGGGGCGAAGGTGACGCTGTCCGGCGACCCCTTCGTCGACCTGTTCAGCGAGTCGGCGGCGCGGGCGCTGGTCGTGGTGCGGCCGGAGTCGTACGACGAGTTCGCCTCGCTGTGCGGGCGGCACGACGTACCGTGCTACGGGCTCGGGGTCACCGGCGGGGCGTCGCTGGTGGTCGAGGACGTGTTCGAGGTGCCGGTCGAGGAGCTGCGGGAGACGCACCGGGGGGCGCTGCCCGCGCTGTTCGGCTGATCCTGGACGAGAGAAAGGGCCGGTACGGGGTTCCCGTGCCGGCCCTTTCGCGCGCGCGTGGGGGTTACGCCTTCTTCAGGCAGATGACGTAGGCCGAGCCGTTGACGGACGTGCCGTTGCCACCGCCGTGGCCCGGGTTGTCGTTGCCGCCGCCGTTGTCGTCCTTGGCGACGCTGACGGTCCAGCCGGTGCCGTTGCCGCTCGGCGCGCTGGCCATGACGACCGCGTTCTTCAGGGTGCTGAAGCTGAAGCCGCCGCCGGTGGCGGTGTTGCCGTAGTTGCAGGAGACGGTGGCGGAGCCGAGGCCGTTCAGCGAGGTGGTCTTGACGTAGGTCGTGTACGTGCCGCCGCCGTCCTTACCGTCCTTACCGTCCTTGCCGTCCGCGCCCTTGGGGCCCTGCGGGCCGGCGGGGCCGGCGGGGCCCTGCGGGCCGGTGTCGCCCTTCGGGCCCTGCTGGCCGTTCTTGCCGTCCTGGCCGTCCTTGCCGGGGAGGCCGTTCTTGCCGTCCTGGCCGTCCTTGCCGGGGAGGCCGTTCTTGCCGTCGTCACCCTTCGGGCCCTGCGGGCCCTGGGGGCCGGCGGGGCCGGTGTCGCCCTTCGGCCCCTGCGGGCCGGTCGCGCCCTTCAGACCGGGGCGGCCCTGCGGGCCCTGGGGACCGGCGTCACCCTTCGGGCCCTGCGGGCCCGTGTCGCCCTTGGGGCCGACCGTGACGGAGTTCGTGGTGGCCTCGCTGCCGCCGCCGATGAGCACGCGGATCTCGGTGGTGCGGCACTTCGTGGTCGGGTTCACGATGCGCGCGTAGCGGGTCTTCTTGTTGACGCACGCGGTGACCTGGTTGCTCGCCGACGATGCGGTGGCGACGCCACCGACCGCGAGGAGCGAGGCGGCGAGCGCTCCGACAGTGGCGAGGGTGAGCGCACGCCCACCGCGGATCTTGATAGCCACGGCTGTCCTTCCAGCGACGGATGTTTCAGAGGAGATGCATGAGAAGCACGTTTCAAACGGTCCAGAGGTTGGCAGAAACTACATAACGTATTTGTCACACTGCAAAGCGTTACTTACCAGGTTGACCGATTGTCGATGACTTGGGTGAGTAAAACGGCACAGTCGCCGCACCGGTCCCGCGTGGATAATCGGCTTGTGCCTAGCGCCGAACCCGCCCCCTACCTGCCGCCGGCCACCCAGCCGGTGCGCGGCGCAGTCTGGGCGATCCACCTGGTCCTGCCCATGCTGGGCCTCTGGCTCCTGCTCGCCAACGACTCCGTCAACATCCCCTGGCAGCACAACCCGAGCCACTTCTGGCTGATCGTCGCGGTCGCCGGGATCAACGTGGCGCTCGGCCTGATGATCAGCGAGGCCTCGCGCCGCCGCCGCGACGCCCGCCTGTTCCTCGTGTCCATGGTCTTCCTGAGCAGCGCCGGCTTCTTCTTCATGCACGGCCTCGCCACGCCGATGATCATCCTGCACACGGGCTCGCTCGGCTTCGACATCGGGCAGCAGGTGGGCCTGTCGGCCGCCGCCGCGTTCGCCTTCGCCTCGGCCCTGCCGCTCGGCGAGCAGGCGGCCGCGCGGGTGCTGGGCGCGCAGCAGGTGATCCGCGCGGCGCTGGTCGGCTTCATGGTGGTGTGGGGCGTCGCCTCGCTGGTGCCGGGGCTGACCGCGCTCAGCGAGCCGCCCTCGCTGACGCCGGTGCCCTGGCTCGCCTGGGGCTCGATCCCCGGCCTGCTGCTGTACGCCGCCGCCAGCGTGATGATGTTCCTCATCCACCGGCGGCGGCCGTCGGCCATGCTGATCAGCCTCATCACCGCGTACGCGCTGCTGGCCGAGTCGATGGTGGCCGGCATGTCGCAGCTCAACTGGCACCTGTCGTGGTGGGAGTGGCACCTGCTGCTGACCCTGGCTTTCGTGTTCGTGGCCTACAGCGCTTACCTGCAGTTCCGGCGCGAGGGGTCGAGCGCGGGGCTGTTCGACTCGGTGACGCTCGCGGCGACCGTACGGCGGATCAGGCAGGACTACGACCGGGCGCTGGAGGAGCTGGTCGAGGCCGTACGCAGGGGCGAGCCGCTGGCCGCGACCCGCCTGTCGGGCAAGTTCCGGCTCAACGAGAGCCAGGTTGCGGTGCTGGACCGGGCGGGCGCGGCCCTCGCGAACGAGCGCGAGCTGTCGGCCCGGCTGGCGGCCCTGGTGGACGTCAGCGCCCGGACCAAGGTCGGCCTGCCGGAGGACGAGCTGCTGGCCTCGTCGCTGGAGCGGGTGCGGCAGGCGTACGGGGACGTCAAGATCGGGCTGGTGGCCGACGGCCGGACCCAGGTCGGCTCACGCGAGTACGCCTTCACCGGTGACGAGCCGATCCGCCGCGACCACCTGCTGGCCTTCCCGCTCACCGTGAAGGGCAGGCTGGCGGGCGTGCTGGAGGTGCCGATCGGCCGGACGAACCAGGACGAGGCGCTGGCCGCCACGCTCGCCGGTCAGCTCAGCCTCTCGCTGGAGAACGCCCGCCTCTACCGCGAGCTGCACACGCTGTTCCACCAGTACATGTCGCCGGACGTGGCGCACGCGCTGCTGGCCGACCCTGCGCAGGCGGCGCTCGGCGGCGAGCTGCGCGAGCTGACCGCGCTCTTCGCCGACCTCAAGGGCTTCACGACGTTCTCGGAGAAGGTCACGCCGGGCGAGATCGTCGAGATGCTCAACCGCTACCACACGGCCGCCGTGCCGTGCATCCTCGACAACGGCGGCACGATCGTGCAGTTCGTCGGCGACGCGCTGCTCGCGCTGTTCAACGCCCCGGCCGCGCAGGAGGACCACGCGCGGGCCGCCTGCCGGGCCGCGCTGGCCATGCAGCAGGCCGCGGCCGAGGTGGCCGAGGAGATGGCGTGGAAGCGGGTGGACGACGTGCCGTGGCCGACGTTCCGGGTGGGGATCAACACCGGGCCCGCGCTCGTCGGCAACATCGGCAGCCCCGAGCTGCGCGGCTTCAACGCGATGGGCGACTGCGTCAACGTGGCCGCCCGGCTGGAGGGCGTCGCCGAGCCGGGCACGGTCGTCATCGGCGAGACGACGCTCAAGCAGCTCGGCGAGGGCGCCGCGGTCAGCCCGCTGGGGCGGCTGAGCCTGAAGGGCAAGGAAGAGCTCGTCGCGGCGTACGTTCTGACGAGTTTGCCGTAGCTGGACGGGGCTCGTACCGACATAATCGGGCGCATGGAGCCAGAGCCAGGCGAGTTCCTGTCCATGCTCACCGACGAGGAGGCGCAGGCCCTGCGCGCCGCCGGGCGGCTGCGCCGCTGGGATCGCGGCACCGCGGTGATGAACGAGGGCGACGTCGCCGACTGGGTGCTCGTGCTGCTCGACGGCCGGGTCAAGGTGTCCTCCCACACGAGCGGCGGCACCGAGGTGGTGCTGGCCGTACGCGGGCCCGGCGGGCTGCTGGGCGACATGTCCGCCATCGACGGCTCGCCGCGCTCGGCCACGGTCACCGCGCTGGAGCCGATCAGCGGCATCGTGGTGCGCGACTTCCAGGCGTTCCTGGAGGCCCACGGGCGGATCGCGGTGCTGCTCATGAAGCTCGTCACCGGCCGGCTGCGCGACTCCGACAGGAAGCGCATCGAGTACGGCGCCTACGACACGACCGGCCGGGTCGCGACCCGCCTGATCGAGCTGGCCGAGCGGTACGGCGAGAAGACCAACGGCGGGGTGCGCGTGGCGCTGCCGCTGTCGCAGGACGAGCTGGCGGGCTGGACCGGCGCGTCGCGGGAGGCGGTCAGCAAGGCGCTGCGCACGCTACGCGACCGGGGCCTGATCGAGACCGGGCGGCGGCGGGTGGTCATCCACGACCTCGACGGCCTCAGAAAGCGCGCCAGGTAACACCCCCACCAAATCGGACGTACGTCGTACGTCATAGTGGGAGCATGGTCGCGGTCACCCCCCAAGACGACAACCGCCTCCGCTACGCCTGGAAGGCGTGCTCGGTCACCAGTCTGGGGCTCGTCCTCATCGGCATCGCCGGCAGCACGCTCAACGTGGCCTTACCCACCGTCGTGCGGCACTTCGCGGCCGGGCCGACGGAGTCCGGCTGGATCCTGCTGTCGTTCCTCCTGGTCAACACGGCGAGCCTGGTGTTCTTCGGCCGGGTGGCCGACCTGCTGGGCAGGCGGGAGGTGTATTTAGCGGGGTTCGCCCTGTTCACGCTGGCCTCGCTGCTCGCGGGGCTGTCGCCGGATGTGGGGTTCCTCATCGCGATGCGCGTCGTGCAGGCGGTCGGCTCGGCGATGATCCTGGCGAACGGCACCGTGATCATCACCGACGCCTTCCCGCCCGAGCGGCTGAGCCAGGGCATGGGCGTCTACATCGGCACGCTCTCGGTGGCGCAGCTGGCCGGGCCCACGGTCGGCGGCCTCATCGCCGAGACGGCCGGCTGGCAGTGGATCTTCTGGGTGAACGTCCCCGCCGGGCTGCTCGCGCTCGGCTGGGGCGCGGCGATCCTGCGCAAGATGCCACGGGGGCCGCGCGAGCCGGTGGACGCGCCGGGCAACGTGCTGCTGTTCGCCGCGCTGTCGGCGCTGCTGCTGGCGCTGTCGGAGGCGGGCTCGCGCGGGCTGTCGAGCCCGGTGGTGCTGGCAGGGGCCGGGCTGTTCGTGCTGCTGGTGCCGCTCGTCGTGCTGGCCGAGCGGCGGGCCCCGAACCCGGTGCTTGACCTGCGGCTGTTCGGCGGGCGGCTGCTGGCGTACGCGAACGCGGCCTCGTTCTGCAACGCGCTCGCGCGCTCGGCGCTGATCCTCGTGGTGGCGCTGTACTTCCAGGCCGCGCGGGGGCTGGACGCGTTCGCGGCGGGGCTCAGCGTGCTGCCGGTGCCGGTCGGGATCGGGCTGGCCTCGCCGCTGGTGGGGCTGCTGGGGCGGCGGGTGTCGCCGTACGCGCTGTCGATCGGCGGGGCGACGCTCAGCGCGCTGGGGCTCGGGACGCTGATGCTGACGGCCGATCCGGCCACGCCGTACTGGGTGACCGGGATCGGCCTGTTCGTGGCCGGGTGCGGCAGCGGCACGTTCCTGACCGGCAACACCACGCAGGTCATGGCGGCGCTGCCGAGCGGCAGCCTGGGCGTGGTCAACGGCTTCCGCATCATGATCATGAACGTCGGGGTCGTGATCAGCGTCGGCCTGTCGCTCAGCGTGGTGACCGCCTCCGTGGGGCCGGAACTGCGCGCCCAGGTGTACGCGGGAACGTTGTCCACGCTCTCCCCCGTCGCCGTCGGGCAGCTCATGGACGGCTTCCAGCGGGCGTACGCGGTGCTGTTCGCGGTCGCCGTGGCGGGCGCGCTGCTGGCGGCGCTGGCGCGGGGCCGTCAGGACGGTCAGAGCAGGGCGGAGAGCCTGGACTCGACGTCGCGGTAGCGGGAGACCGGGATGAGGTGCACCCCGGCGAACGCGCCCGACTCGCGCAGCGCGAGCACCTGCTCGCAGGCGGCCTCGACGCCCGCCATGCGGTCGGCCGCCACCCGCCTGACGAGGTCGTCGGGGATGCCGATGTCGGGGATCGCGGAGGCCAGGGTGCGGGCGTGGCGCTCGCTGGCGAGGACCATCACCCCGGCGTAGACCGGCGCGTCCGCCGGATGCTCCTCACGCCACCGGAGCTGGGCCTCCACCGAGTAGCTGACCTGGAGGAACAGGAAGTCGGCCGTGTGCTTCCAGGCCGGCAGGGAGCGCAGCCCGGCCGCCGCGCCGAGCCGGAGGTCCGGCGAGAACGCCCGCGCCTCCTCGATCATCGAGCGCACGGTGAGGTCGCTGGTCCGGTTGCCGCTCGTCGGCTTGTCGCCGTAGACGAACAGGAACTGGTCGACCCCGTACGCGGCGGCGGTCAGCAGGTCGCGACGGAAGCCGAGCAGGTTGCGGTCGCGGGAGTTGAGGCAGGCGATGCCACGCCCGCCCATCGCCTCGACCTCGTGCGCCACGGCCACGCTCGACACGGTCGCGCGGCCGATGTGGTTGTCGGGGATGAGGAAGGAGTGGGCGATCGTGCTCATGGTGCCGATCTGGTGCCTGACGTGCTTCAGATCGGGCTTGGTGGGGGGTTCGATCTCGCAGATCAGCTCGAAGGTCACGAAGACGACCCTAGCCGCCGGGCGGCCAGGGCTTCGATGCCCGCCAGGACGAGATCGACGCCGAAGGTGTCGTAGAGCGCGGGGTCCGGGCCCTCGACCAGGGGCACGGCCATCTCCACGATGTGCGGATAGGTCTCGACCGGCACCGACTGCAGGCCGATGAGCTTGGCCTGGACGGCGGAGGCGGCCTCGCGGCCCGCGCGGTGGTGCGCGGGGGCGTCGGCGATGGCGATGGCGCTGTTGAGCAGGTAGCGGCTGATGAGGCAGCTCTCGTCACCGTTGAACCCGGCCTCGCGGCCGACGCCGAGCGCCTGGTTCCACACGGCCAGGAAGTTGGGGACGGTGATGACGTCCACCTGCTCGATGACGCTCCTCGCGCAGGGATGCGTGCGCAGCGTGCGGATCAGCCCGACCATGAGGTCGCGGAGCTGTTCCTGCCACGGGCGCTGGTCGGCGGGCTTCGGCGCGAAGCCGGCGATGAGGTGGTCGGCCATGCCCGCGAGGAGCTGGTCCTTGTTCTTGAAGTGCCAGTAGAGGGCCATCGGCGTCACGCCCAGCTCGGTGGCCAGGCGTCTGATCGTCACGGCGTCGAGTCCTTCGGCGTCGCCGATCTCCAGGGCGCGCACCGCGATCGCCTGCGCGGTCAGTTTTCCCATCACGGTTGACAACTATACGCCGTACAAGCTGAACTGTACGTCGTACAAGTACGGCGTACAGGAAGGCGTCGCCATGCGGTGGTGGGCGTTGGTCGCGGTGACTCTGGGCACCTTCATGACCTATTTGGACAACAACGTGGGCAATGTGGCGTTGCCCACGATCCAGCGGGAGCTCGGGCTGACCGTCTCCGGGCTGGAGTGGATCGTGAGCTCGTACATCCTGGTCTTCGCGGGGCTCATGCTGGTCGGCGGGCGACTGGCGGACGTGTTCGGGGCCCGGCGGGTGTTCCTGGCCGGCCTCGCGGTCTTCACCGTCTCGTCGCTGGCCGCCGGGCTGGCCACGAGCGGCGGCATGCTGATCACGGCCAGGGCCGCGCAGGGCGTGGGGGCCGCGCTGCTCACCCCCACGGCGCTGGCGCTGATCGGGCAGATCTTCCCCGACCCCGGCGAGCGCGGGCGGGCCGTGGGCGTGTGGAGCGCGACGGGGGCGCTGTCCATGGCGCTCGGGCCGGTCACCGGCGGGTTCATCAGCGAGAACCTGCACTGGGGCTGGATCTACCTGGTCAACGTGCCGATCGGGGTGGCCACGGTCGGGCTCGCGCTCTGGGCGATCAAGCCGTCCCCGCGTGGGCGGCGGCACAGCCTGGACGTCCCGGGGCTGGTGACCTCGGCGCTGGCGCTGGTCGCGCTGACGTACGGGCTGATCGAGGGCGACGCGGCCGGCTGGACCTCCCCGGAGATCCTGGCCGCGTTCGGGGTGGCCGCGGTGGCGGCCGTGGCGTTCCTGGTGATCGAGTCGCGGGCGGCCGAGCCGATGCTCGTGCTGTCGCTGTTCCGGTCGCGGGTGTTCAGCGGCGGGCTGCTGACCAGCGGGATCTGGTCGTTCGGGGTGTTCGGGATCTACTTCTTCAGCGCCCTGTGGCTGCAGAACGTGCTCGGTTTCTCCCCCACGGAGGCGGGCAGCTCGTTCGTGCCGATGGCCCTGGTCACCGCCGTCGTCGCGCTGCTGTCGCAGCGGGCGACCCGACTGTTCGGCCTCGGCCCGACGGTCGCGCTCGGCCTGGCCCTGATGGGGTCGGCGGTCTACCTGCTCTCCGGCGTCGGCGGCGAGGCCGGCTACGCCGACGTCGGCCCGTGGTTCATCCTGTACGGCCTCGGCGCGGGCCTGCTCGTGCCGCTCACCGCGGCCGTACTGAACAGCATGCCCGCCGGGCGCGCCGGCGTGGCCTCGGGCATGCTGAACGTCTCGCGCGAGGTCTTCGGCCTGCTCGGCATCACCGTCCTGGGGGCGATCCTCAGCTCCCGGCAGAGCGCGAGCGGCCTGCCCGCGCTGGCCGCCTTCCTCGACGCGTACCGGTTCACGCTGGTCATCGCGGCGGTCGTGATGCTGTCCGCCATCCCGGTCGCCCTCTGGGCCCTCCGCACCCGCCGCACCCCGGCGGCCGACGAGCCCCGCGCCGCCGCCCCCGCGACCGCCGGGCACGGCGCCGCCTAGGAGGGCGCGTTCGACCTGGCCTGAAGCGGGTGCCGCAGGTTCGAATCCTGCCGGAGGCACCGTCTTCGACCCGCGATAAAGCGCCCTTGACCAGCGGGAACGCCGGTCAAGGGCTTCTTCATGCGTCCGGTGCCGTCCGGCTGTCACTGATCTCTAGGGGTGATCGTGCCAAAGACGTCGCACGATCCGAGCGCCCACACGGATCCGAGCGCCGTCCAGGAGCATCGACGTCCTGGAACGGAACTCAGCTGTCGGGGGGACGGACTCCACCTGGGCCTGAGCGGCGACGGTACCGAGCGCCGTCAGCGTGGCTCAGGATGCATTGCCCAACAGCTCGGCCTGTTCTTCGCTGGAGAGCGTGTCTACGGCGGCGACGATCGACTGATGCCACGTCATGGGATCCCACCAATCACAGACTGCTCTGGAGATATCACTCGTGGCCGTTCCGACGAGCTTCCATGGGCCGTCCAACGTGTAGTGGTAGCCTTGGTTGTTGACCTCGCACGTAATACGGACCTTGTGGACGTATCCGTCGACGGTGTTGGAGCACTTCGAGTCCGCGCCCTCCTTGACGGACCCGATGCCGGTTGTCACGGAATAGCAGCTGGGGGCGAGGGACGTCGCACTCGCCGCGGTTATCGGAAGTAGCGCGGCCAGCCCCAGGACTGCCGTTACTCCTGCCGCAGGTACGAGAAGGCGCTGGATCGAGATCCGCATATTCAGTCTTCCTTTCGGCCGCATGCTACGGCGTGTCTTCTGGAGACTGGACTAGTTCGCGGGCTCGGGAATGGGATCGCCTGGCCGTGGAGCCGGATTGATGACGTATTCCATTGGGGACGAGAGATACCAGCGAATCGCCACGGCCACGAGGACAACGAGGCAGATCGCCGTCACCCAACGAGAGTAGATACTGGTGCGGCCGGCGTTCCTCCGGGTCTCAATGAGCGCAAGAACTAGCCCGATCAGAGCGAGAGGAGCAGCCAGGATGAAGTTGACCCAGAACATGAGGAGGCCGGCCCCTGCTGCAATCTGCGCGACCACTTTCACAGCGCGTTTTGCTCGCATGTCCACCTCTTCCGGAGGCGACATTTGGCCCCCTCATGTTCGGACACTTCATTCAGGCGCGCGGGCTAGCCGCTGAAGCTGGTGCCTTGAGAGTAGTTGCCCGGGTGGGCAGTGGCGGCCTCCTCGGCAACGTCTGGGCGCAGCACAAGTTCGTCCTCACGTGGGACTGGGTCCAGACTGCCTACCCCTGCGTATCAATGCACGGATCGCCGAACGGCTACGTGGAGGGCGGCTCGGATGGCCGAGCGGTGCATCGCTCACTCATCGCGGAAGCGATCCGGCAGGTCCAGCCCAAATATTCCTGTCGCAGGCGGCGTCCAGGAGTGCTTTTCATTCTGAGTACAGATAGTCAAATTTGAGCTTTCATGTCGATCTTGGGTTCAAGATCAGGCCGATGTGTGCCAGGAAGGCGCCCAGGAGGCCGGCGCGGTACTGCATCTGCTTGCGTCGGCCCCAGGCCGCGTTTGAGGTGCGACCACACCATCCGCCGAGTCGAGGTCGGGCGTGTAGGTCGGCAGGTCGGTAGAACACCGTCAACCACGGATCCACGACGGGAGCACGTGCGGGCCTTAGACAGTGACTCATTCGGTGAGTCGGCGGCAGCCGGCCAGCCAGGAGACCGTTCGCTCGTCGGCGACCCAGCGGTGGCGTCCCAGGCACTGGCCCCGGCGGCGCTGATCGCGACAGCCAGTTAGGCGAACGCCTCGGCGGTCGTGGGGTCGTCGAACTGGGTGCGGTAGAGCTCCTCGTAGCGGCCGCCGGCGGCCAGGAGCTCGGCGTGGGTGCCCCGTTCGACGATCCGGCCGTCCTCGACGACCAGGATGAGGTCGGCGGCGCGGATCGTGGACAGGCGGTGGGCGATGACCACGGCGGTCCGGCCCGCCAGGGCCTCGCCGAGCGCGGCCTGCACGGCGGCCTCGGAGGTCGCGTCGAGCGCGGCCGTGGCCTCGTCCAGGACCACCACCCGGGGCTGGGCCAGCAGCAGGCGGGCGATCGTGAGCCGCTGACGCTCGCCGCCCGACAGGCGGTAGCCGCGCTCGCCCACCACCGTGTCGAGGCCGTCCGGCAGCGAGGCGATGAGGGTGGCGAGGCGGGCCCGGGTGAGCGCGTCCCACAGCTCGTCCTCGGTCGCCTCGGGGCGGGCGAGGAGCAGGTTGGCCCGGATCGTCTCGTGGAAGAGGTGGCCGTCCTGGGTGACCAGGCCCAGGGTGTCGCGGATGGAGTCGAACGACAGCTCGCGCACGTCCACGCCGCCGAGCCGGACCGCGCCTGAGTCGACGTCGTACAGGCGGGGCAGGAGCTGGGCGATCGTGGACTTGCCCGCGCCCGAGGAGCCGACGAGCGCGACGACCTGCCCGGGTTCGGCACGGAACGAGATCCCGTGCAGCACCTCCTCGCCGCCGCGCGAGTCGAGCACGGCGACCGCCTCCAGCGAGGCCAGCGAGACCTTGTCGGCCGAGGGGTAGACGAAGCGCACGTCGTCGAACTCGACGGCGACCGGCCCGGCCGGGACCTCGCGCGCGCCGGGCCGTTCCTGGATGAGCGGCTTGAGGTCCAGGACCTCGAAGACGCGCTCGAAGCTGACGACCGCGCTCATGATGTCCATGCGGGCGGAGGCGAGGGCGGTCAGCGGGGCGTACAGGCGGGTGAGCAGCATGGCCATCGCGACGACCGCGCCGGGCTGGAGCTGCTCGCGCAGGGCGTAGAAGCCGCCGAGGCCGTACACAAGGGCCAGGGCGAGCGCGGAGACCAGGGTCAGCGCGGTGACGAAGGCCGACTGGGTCATGGCCGAGCGCACGCCGATGTCGCGGACCCGGCGGGCCCGCGCGGCGAACTCGGCCGACTCGCGGTCGGGCCGGCCGAACAGCTTGACCAGCGTCGCGCCCGGCGCGGAGAAGCGCTCGGTCATCTGGGTGCCCATCGCGGCGTTGTGGTCGGCCGCCTCGCGGCGCAGCCGGGCCACGCGCGTCCCCATGCGCCGCGCGGGCAGCACGAACACCGGCAGGAGCAGCAGCGCGAGCAGCGTGATCTGCCAGGAGATGCCGATCATGGCGGTGAGCGTCAGCGCCAGCGTCACGAGGTTGCCGACCACGCCGGACAGGGTGTCGGTGAACGCCCGCTGCGCCCCGATCACGTCGTTGTTGAGCCTGCTGACCAGCGCGCCGGTACGGGTCCTGGTGAAGAAGGCGATCGGCATCCGCTGCACGTGGTCGAAGACGGCGGTGCGCAGCCCGAGGATCAGGTCCTCGCCGATGCCGGCCGACAGCCACCGGTTGACCAGCCCGAGCCCCGCCTCGGCGACCGCGATCCCGGCGATGGCCACCGCCACCGCGACCACCACGCCGAACGGCTCGGCGTTGAAGATCGCGTCCACGACCCGGCCCGCGAGCAGCGGCGCGGCCACCGCGAGGCCCGCCAGCACCACGCTGAGCAGCACGAACAGGGCGAGCTTCGCCCGGTGGGGCCGGGCGAAGCCGCCGATGCGCCGGAGCGTCGCCCGCGACAGGCGGCGACGCTCCCGCTGGTCGTTCATCGAGTACAGCTGGTGCCAGGCCGTCATCTCCATGCTCATGGCATGGGACGCTATTGCCTCAAGTTATGTTGAGGTCAAGCGCCGATCTTCTTGTTCCTGCCGTGCCAGACCACGGCCACGGCCGGGCGCGGCTGGTCGCCGTCGGGCCAGCGGCTGGCCGGCTTGTCGGGCGTGGCGCCGTCGAGCTCGCCCGGGTGCTGCACGGCCACGAAGACGCTGCGCTGGTCCTCGGTCACCAGCGGGCCGCAGGTCTCAGCGCCGACCGGCACGGTCAGGAACTGCCGCAGGTGGCCCCGCTCCTTGCCGCGCACCGGCATGACGAACAGGCCGTCGTTGGAGCCGAGCGCGTTGCCGTCCGTGGAGATCCACAGGTTGCCGTCACGGTCGAAGGTGACGTTGTCCGGGCACGAGATCGGCGAGACCTTGCTCTTGTCGTAGCCGGCGAAGTACGTCGCCGGGTCGGCGGGGTCGCCGCAGACCAGCGGCACCGACCAGGCGAACGTCGTCGCGGCCGCGTCGTCGCGCTTCTCCACCAGCTCCAGCACGTGGCCGTGCTTGTTGGACGGGCGCGGGTTGGCCTCGTCCACCTGGGCGGCCGTGCGGTTGCTGTTGTTGGTGAGCGCCACGTAGACGCCCCCGGTGACCGGGTTGCGCTCCATGTCCTCGGGGCGGTCCATCTTCGTCGCGCCTGCCTTGTCGGCGGCCACGCGGGTGTAGACCAGCACCTCCTGGGCGGTCATGCCCTCCACGTACGACCGGTCGCCCGACACCAGCGGGATCCACTCGCCCGAGCCGTCGAAGGCACCGTCGGAGGGCAGCTTGCCGGAGCCGTCGAGCTCGGCGGCCGGGCTGTTGCCGGTGAACCTGGCCACGTACAGGGTGCCCTCGTCCAGGAGCGTCCGGTTGTGCCGGTCGTTGCCCGGGTTGTAGCGGTTCTTCGAGACGAACTTGTAGATGTACTCGAAGCGTGAGTCGTCGCCCATGTAGACGACCAGGCGCCGGTCGCGGGACAGCGTCGTGGTGGCGGCCTCGTGCTTGAAGCGGCCGAGCGCCGTGCGCTTGATCGGCGTGGAGTCCGGGTCGAACGGGTCGATCTCCACGATCCACCCGAACCGGTTGGCCTCGTTCGGGTGCTTGGCCAGGTCGAAGCGCTCCTCGACGCGGTCGAAGCGCCGGCTGCTCGACGGGGTGCCGGTGGTGATGGTGTAGCGGGTGATGTACGGCTTCTGCGCCTCGGGGACCTTGTCGCCGTTGACGAAGTACTGGTCGACGTTCTCCTCGGCGGTCAGCACGGTCCCCCACGGGGTGGTGCCGCCCGAGCAGTTGTTCAGCATGCCGACCGGCTGGACGCCCTTGGGGTCGGCGGCCGTCTTGAGCAGGTCGCTGCCCGCGGCCGGGCCGGTGAACTTCATGGGCGTCTGAGCGGTGATGCGCCGGTTGTAGCGGCGGCGGCCCTTGGTGACCAGCTTCCACTCGCCGGTGCCGCCCGCGCGCTCGACCTCCACGACCGAGCCGCCGTGCGCGGCGAGGGCGATCCTGATCTGCTCCTCGGTCGCGGCGGCCCCGCCCGTGTAGCCGCGGAACATGAGACTCTCGTCGGTGTACTCGTGGTTCACCCACAGCAGCGCGCGGTCGTTGCCGAGCGGCAGCAGCGTCACGTAGTCGCAGTTGTAGCCGAACTGCTTGGCCTGCGCGTCGGCCGTCTGGTTGTCGAAGTCGAAGGCCGGCGCGTCGGGCAGCACCGGGTCGCCCCAGCGGACGACCACGGAGGAGCGGTAACCGGAGGGGATCGTCAGCGCGTCCTCGGTGTTCGGCGCCACAGGGGTGAACGCCAGATTGCCGCCACCCTGCGGGCCCGGCGCGTTCCCCGGCTTGTCGGCGAAGGCCGGGGCCGCTCCCGCCACGCCCACGCCCGCCACCAGCGCGCCGAGCGCGCCGGCCCGCAGCACCCCGCGACGCGAGATCGCCTCACGCACCACGTCGCCGAAGTAGGCGTTGTCCGAGGTGTTGGCCACGTCGTGCGCGCACGCGTCCCCACATCGGAACCGGCAGGTCAACGCGGAACGGCCGCCTTTGTGCGGGGTGGAGAGCAGCGGCAGCAGCGGTCGCCGCCCGTCCCCCATGAGGTTCGCCACAGATCCTCCATGTATGTGCGCGTCTGTACCGTTCGGGAGGTTACGGTCGGCGACGAAACCCGAGGTGAACGACGACCTCCGTCCCGGTGAACGCTCTCGGGAGACAATGGCGGGGTGCCACCTCGTAAGCTGGACCCGGAGAAACTGAGAGCCGCTCTCGACGCGCAGCTCGTCGCCCTGGACGAACCCCCGTACGACGGGCCCGCCGCCGCCCTGCCCGGCGCGCTCGTCGCGGCCGTGCTGGCCGCCTACGACCGCGGGCTCACCCCCGAGCGCGACGCCGCCAGGCAGGCCGTACGCCACCTCCTCGACCGCCTCGCCACCGCCGCCCCCGGAAGGACCGTCGAGGTACGCGTGCCGCCGTACGCGGCCGTCCAGGCGATCCCCGGCCCGCGCCACACCCGCGGCACGCCGCCCAACGTGGTCGAGACCGACGGGCGCACCTGGATCGAGCTCGCCGTCGGGCGGCTGACCTGGGAGGAGGCCGTGGCCAAAGGCGCGGTCTCGGCCAGCGGCTCCCGCGCCGACCTGTCAGCGCACCTGCCCCTGGGTGACTAGCCCCTGCTGCCCTTCATCCAGGGGAACCGCTCCTCGAAGCAGCGGTCGGCCGCCTGGCCGGTCAGGTGGGCGCAGTCCTGCACGACGTTCCAGAACCAGATCGCCACGATCGCGAACAGGATCAGGGACAGCGCGCTGATCACGATCCCGGCGACGGCCCGGCCCTTGCCCGCCTTCCGCGCGAGGGCCACGCAGCCGAACACGATCGACAGGATCGCGGTGATCAGGCCGGTGAAGCAGACGAACACCAGGAAAGGGCTGGCCACACCGAGCACGAGCGAGGCCGTGGCCAGGCCGTTGCCGGTGCGGTCCGGGGGCGGCGGCTGGCCTCCGTACTGGTAGGGGGCGCCCGGATAGCCGTAGGAGGGCGGGTTGTAGCCGGGCGGGCCGCCGTACGGGCTGGACGGGCTGGTGCCGGGGACGGGCTGCCCCGGCGGCGGCCCGGCGGGCGGGACCTCGCCGCCCCCTCCGGAGGGCCCGTAGCCGCCGTAAGGGTGCTGCGGGCCAGAGGGGCGGCCCTCGGGCGGCTGCTCGTACCGGGAGGGCGTGGGCCTGGGCGGCGGCTCCTCCCGCGGGGCGCTCTCCCAGCCCGGGTAGGCGGGCGTCGCGCCCGGCACGGGGAACGCCTGCGTCTCCTCCGCGTCCTCCCCCGATCCCGCGCCCACGGATGGCTCCGGGGTCTCGGGTGACGTGGGCAGGTCGGGGTGCCGGGGCTCCCCCACGGGCCCGCGCGGCGGCTCGTGCGGCGGCTCGTGGGGCGGGGGCACGACGGGCGGCGCGGGGGCGATGGGCTCCTCCCCCTCGTACGGCTCGGAAGCGTCGGATCCCTCCTCGCGCCGCGGGACGTTCGGATCGCCGGATGTGGTCACGTCTGCGCCTCCCGACCAGTCTGCATTCCGGACACTTCACCCTGTCGCGGAGGCCGTCCGCCCAACCACGCGACACGGCAAAAGCGCGCTCATCCTTGGGTCACCATGCGCCCAACCCGCACGCGGCGGGCAAGATGAGGGCATGCTGGACGAGACCCTGTCGTACGCACTGATCAGCCTCGTGAAGCGGCAGCGCAACCAGCTCGCCGCCGCCCTGGTGCCGCTCGGGCTGCACGCGGGACAGGAGATGCTGCTCAACCAGCTCTGGCGCGAGGACGGCCTGACCCAGAGCGAGCTGATCGCCCGCCTCGGCGTCGAGCCGCCCACGGTCACGAAGACCCTCCAGCGCCTCGAACGCGCCGGCTTCGTCCACCGCTCCCCCGACCCCGACCGCCCGCGTCTCATCCGCGTGCGCCTGACCGAGGCGGGCAAGGCCCTGCGCGACCCCGTGGAGCGGATCTGGCGCGAGCTGGACGAGGACCTGCAGCGCGGCCTCGACGCCACCGAACGCGACGTCCTGTCGCGCCTGATCCGCGCCCGGCCCGCGCGTCGCCGCCCTGACCGGTGAGCGGGGCCGCTATTCGCCGAGCAGAAGGATCTCCAGGAACTCCCGGGGAGCGTCCCGCCACACGTCATGGCCGCTGTCCAGGGTGTGGACCCGCCAGTCCGGGTCGCCGGCCAGCCGGTCACGGACGGCGGTGAACGGCGTGCCGTCCCACCCGGACAGATACACGTAGTCCCGGATCTCGACGTCGCGCAGGCCGCCCGCGTCCAGCCGGATCCGCTGGAGGAAGGAGGCCAGCGGGTGCGCGGTCACGCGCGGGTCCCTGCCCGGAGGCGGCTGGACCGCGAACCCGTCCGCCGCCGCGCCCTCCAGGAACAGCCTGCGGTAGGCGTCGGTGGTCAGGTCCCAGCAGGACTGGCCGTCCTCGGGCACGTACGCGTCGGCGTAGACCAGCCGGCGCACCACGCCGGAAGGGGCGCGGTCGGCGGCACCGGTGATCACCATGCCGCCGTAGCTGTGCCCGACGAGAACGGCGTCCCTGACCTGCTCGCCGGCGAGCACGCCGAGCACGTCGTCGATGTGCGTGTCGAGATTGACGGTGGCGGAGCTCAGATGGGCGCGGTCACCGACGCCGGTGGGGGTGACGGTCAGCGCCCGGTGTCCGGCGGCGCGCAGCCGGTCGGCCGGCTCGGAGAAATACCAGCCGCCGCGCCAGCCGCCGGGGACGAGAACGAAGGTCGTCATGCAAGGCGTGAACGAGGCCCCGCCGACGCTGATTCCCGGCTTGCTCCGCACACCTCCTTCTGATTAGCTGGCTAATTAGCCGACTAATCAAGGAGCTCACAGATGCACGTCCTCATCACGGGCGGATCGTCCGGCATCGGCGCCGCCACCGCCCTCGCGTACGCCAGGACCGGCGCCCGCGTCACCCTCACCTACAACACCGGCCCCGACCGCGCGGCCGAGGTGGTCAAGCGCATCGAGGCGGAAGGCGGCGAGGCGGCGGCCGTCCACCTCGACCTGACGGACCACGCCACCATCGCCGCCGCCGTCGCCCAGGCAGGGCCCGTGGACGCGCTGGTGGCCAACGCCGTCCGCTGGGGCGGCGTCATGCCCGGCGGCATGCCGTTCGAGGACGTGCCCGCCGCCGAGTGGACCGCGGCCATGCACGCCAACGTCGTCGGCAACGCGCTGCTCGTCCAGGGCGTGCTGCCGGAGATGCGGCGGCGGGGGTTCGGCCGGATCGTGTTCGTCTCCTCGGGGGTCGCCGAGGAGGGCGTGCCCGGCCCCGGCCCGTACGGCACCGCCAAGATGGCCCTGCACGGCATGGCCCGCGCGCTCGCCTGGGAGGCGGGCAGGGACGGCATCCTGGTCAACGTGGCGGTCGCCGGCCTCACGCTCACCGACACCCGGCGGCCGATCCCGCAGTCCGTGCTCGACGAGATCGCCGCCCGCACGCCGAGCCGCCGGCTCTCCACGGCCGACGACATGGCCGCGCTGATCGTCTTCCTCGGCTCGGCCGCCAACCGCAACGTGACGGGCGAGCTGGTCCGCGACGGCTCGAATGCGGGCAGGTCATCGCACGCGATGTGATGACCGACCCGGATGCGCGAGCACGGAAGACGCCGACCTAGACTGAACCATGTGCTGAAGGGCGACGGCCGGCTCGGCCATGACCTGGACCCCCAAGACCGCGCGCCTAAAGACGCCTGCGGCGTCTTCGGCGTCTGGGCACCAGGCGAGGAAGTTTCCAAGCTCACCTACTACGGGCTGTACGCGTTGCAGCACCGCGGCCAGGAGTCCGCGGGCATCGCGGCCAGCGAGGGCAGCCGCATTCTCGTCTACAAGGACATGGGTCTGGTCTCCC
Organism: Nonomuraea sp. B208; assembly: GCF_057536035.1. Classification (NCBI taxonomy): domain Bacteria; kingdom Bacillati; phylum Actinomycetota; class Actinomycetes; order Streptosporangiales; family Streptosporangiaceae; genus Nonomuraea; species Nonomuraea sp. B208. The sequence goes on along the minus strand of NZ_BAAJOU010000021.1, from coordinate 700,286 downwards.
AGGTCTTCGACGAGTCGGTGCTGGGCACCCTGCGCGGCCACCTGGCCATCGGCCACTGCCGCTACTCCACGACCGGATCGAGCGTGTGGGAGAACGCGCAGCCCACGCTGAGCTCCACCGAGGTCGGCGGGCTCGCGCTCGCACACAACGGCAACCTGATCAACACCCCGGTGCTGGCCGAGCGCCTCGCGCCGGGGTCCACCAGGGCCACCACCGACACCGAGGTCCTGACCACGCTGCTCGCGCAGGACCGCACCCGCAGCATCGAGGACTCCGCCGCCGAGCTGCTGCCGCAGGTCAAGGGCGCCTACTCGCTGGTGTTCATGGACGAGAAGACGCTCTACGCGGCCCGCGACCCGCAGGGCATCCGCCCGCTGGTGCTCGGCCGACTGGAGCGCGGCTGGGTGGTCGCCTCCGAGACGGCGGCGCTCGACATCGTGGGCGCCACGTTCGTCCGCGAGATCGAGCCCGGCGAGCTGCTCACCATCGACGAGCGCGGCGTCCGCTCGCGCCGCTTCGCGCTGGCCGAGCCCAAGGGCTGCCTGTTCGAGTACGTCTACCTCGCCCGCCCCGACACCACGATCGCCGGGCGCGGCGTCCAGGTCACCCGGGTCGAGGTGGGCCGCGTGCTGGCCCGCGAGCACCCGGTGGAGGCCGACCTCGTCATCCCCACCCCCGAGTCCGGCACCCCGGCCGCCGTCGGCTACGCCGAGGAGAGCGGCATCCCCTACGGGCAGGGCCTGGTCAAGAACTCCTACGTCGGCCGCACCTTCATCCAGCCGTCGCAGACCATCCGCCAGCTCGGCATCCGGCTGAAGCTCAACCCGCTGCGCGAGGTCGTCGAGGGCAAGCGCCTGGTCGTCGTGGACGACTCGATCGTGCGCGGCAACACCCAGCGGGCCATCGTCAAGATGCTGCGCGAGGCGGGGGCGCGCGAGGTGCACGTACGCATCTCCTCGCCGCCGGTCGCCTGGCCGTGCTTCTACGGCATCGACTTCGCCACCCGCGCCGAGCTGATCGCGGGCTCGCTCACGGTCGAGGAGATCCGGGCCTCGCTCGGCGCCGACTCGCTCGGCTACATCTCGCTGGAGGGCCTGACGAAGGCCACCACGCTGCCGGCCGAGCGCCTGTGCCGGGCCTGCTTCACCGGCGAATACCCGATCGCGATCGACCAGGACAACGTCGGCAAGTTCGTTTTGGAGAGCAAGGCGTGAGCGAGCGCACAGCGAGCACCTACGAGGCCGCGGGCGTCGACATCGCCGCCGGCGAGCGGGCCGTCGACCTGATGAAGGACAAGGTCGCGCGCTCGCGCCGGCCCGAGGTCGTCGACGACGCCAGCGGCTTCGCCGGCCTGTTCGACGCCTCGGCGCTGCTGCGTTACCGGCGGCCGCTGCTCGCCACCTCGACCGACGGCGTGGGCACCAAGGTGATGATCGCCCAGCGCTACGGCAAGCATGACACGATCGGCATCGACCTCGTCGGCATGGTCCTCGACGACCTCGTGGTGTGCGGGGCCGAGCCGCTGTTCATGACCGACTACATCGCCTGCGGCAAGGTGGTGCCCGAGCGGGTCGCCGAGATCGTGGGCGGCGTCGCCGAGGGCTGCCGGCTGGCCGGGGCGGCGCTCGTGGGCGGCGAGACGGCCGAGCACCCGGGCGCGATGGAGGCCGACGAGTACGACCTCGCCGGCGCCGGCACGGGCGTCGTGGAGGCCGACGCGCTGCTCGGCCCCGACCGCGTGCGCGCGGGCGACGTCGTGCTGGGCCTCGCCTCCTCCGGCGTCCACTCCAACGGCTACTCCCTGGTCCGCCACGTCCTTCGGGAGGCCGGGCTGTCGCTCGACGCGGAGCTGCCCGAGCTGGACCGCCCGCTCGGCGAGGAGCTGCTTGAGCCGACCCGCATCTACTCGCTCGACTGCCTGGAGCTGGCCCGCTCCGTCGAGGTCCACGCCTACGCGCACATCACCGGGGGCGGCGTCGAGGGCAACCTGTCCCGCTCGCTGCCGTCCGGCCTCGACGCGGTGCTCGACCGCTCGTCCTGGACGCCGCCGCCGATCTTCGAGGTGCTGGCGGGTCACGGCCGGGTGGCGCAGCAGGACATGGACCGTACGTTCAACCTGGGCGTCGGCATGGCCGCCGTGGTCGCGGCCGACGCGGCCGACGCGGCACTGCGCCTGCTCGCCGAGCGCGGGCTGCCGGCCTGGGTGCTGGGCGAGATCGTCGAGGGCTCCGGCCAGGCCCGCTACCGCTGACCGACCGGTTCGCCACCGGTGACCGGCCGGTCCGCCACCGCTGACCGGCCCCAGGCCCGCTGCCGCTGACCGCCGGGGCTCACGCCCTGCCGCCGACCGCCGGGGCTCACGCCTCCTTGCGCCGCCGGTAGTGCCGGGCCACCCGCACCCGGTTGCCGCACAGGTCGGGCGAGCACCAGCGGCGGCGAGGGTGCGCGGGCAGGAAGAGCAGCAGGCAACCGGGCCCCTCGCAGCCGCGCACGCGACCCGCCGCCGGGTCGGCGAGCAGCTCGACGGCGGCCTCGGCGAGCTGCGCGAGCAGCGCGGCCGGGGCGTCACCGTCACGTTCCGCACGCACGCGCGGGCCGCCGTCGTGCCACTCCAGCACCCGGTGCGCGGGGGCCGCGCGGGCGGCTTCGTTGATCGCGGCCAGCGCCGCCGCAGGGGGCGATTCTCCCGCGCGCACGGCGTCGAGCGCCGCCGCCACGTTCCCGCGCAGACGCCGTACGGCGGCCAGCCCCTCCGGCCCGAGCGGCCCGGACGGCGGGTCGAGCCGCCCGGCCTGGCGGGCCAGCCACGTCTGGAAGTCGCCGGGCGTGTCGAGGACGTCGAGGTCGCGGGTGCGGGTGTTGAGCAGGTCCAGCGCCAGCGGCTCGCCGATCAGCAACTCCATAGGACCTAATGCTACATCTGGCGATTGACCCGTTAGCTGTCGCATGGCTATAACTAATGCATCTTCGAGCGAAAGAGGCATTAGTGATGGACATCCCCGAGGTGCGGCACGGGTTCGTGGACGTGGCCGGCGTGCAGGTCTTCTACCGCGAGACGGGCCCGCGCGACGCCCTGCCCGTGCTCCTGCTGCACGGCTTCCCGTCCGCCTCGCACCAGTACAGACGGCTCATGGACGCGCTGGGCGGCCGGTTCCGGCTGATCGCCCCGGACTACCCGGGCTTCGGGCACACCCGCGTCCCCGACGGCTTCGTCTACTCCTTCGACGGCCTCGCCGACGTCGTGGAGGGGTTCGTCCAGGCCCTCGGCCTGACCCGCTTCGCCTGGTACGCCTTCGACTTCGGCGGCCCGGTCGGCTTCCGGGTGGCCCAGCGGCACCCCGAATGGATCGCCGCGCTCATCGTCCAGAACGCCAACGCCTACGAGGAGGGCCTGTCGGACCAGGCCCGCCGGACCATCGCCGAGCCGCCCGCCGAGCTGTTCACCCTCGCGGTCACCCGCTCGCAGTACGAGGACGGCGCCGCCGACCCGTCACGGGTCGCGCCCGACGGCTGGACCCTCGACCAGCACTTCCTCGACCTGCCCGGACGCAAGGAGGCCCAGCTCGCGCTCGCCCGCGACTACCCGAACAACGTGAAGCTCTATCCGGCCTGGCAGGAGTGGCTGCGCGAGCACCGCCCGCCCACGCTGGTGCTCTGGGGACGGGGCGACGCGTTCTTCCCGGAGGCGGGCGCGCACGCCTACCGGCGTGACGTGCCGGAGGCCGAGGTGTACGTGCTGGACACCGGGCACTTCGCGCTGGAGGAGAGACTGCCGGAGATCGCCCCGCTGATCGCCCGCTTCCTCGGCGAACTCGACGCCGAAGGCGACGGCGAACTCGACGCCGCGCGGGCATGACGAAGCCCCACGGTCACCCGTGGGGCCCGACGCGCATGAGCCGAGGATCCGGCGCGAACGCCGGGCCCTCGGTCATGTGTCAATCCAGAGTGCGCCTATCGGCGGCCGGACGGACGGTCGTCGTCATCGGCGCCGTAGTCGTCGGCGTAATCGGCATAGCGATCCGCCAGCTCGTCATTGCGGTCGTCGGCGTCGTCATTGCTGGAGTCTCCGACCCCGAGTTCGTCGCGAAGACGGTCAAGATCCGTGCCACCGCTGTTGTACTTCAGCTGGCGAGCAACCTTGACCTGCTTGGCCTTTGCTCGGCCGCGCCCCATTGGCTCGACCCCCTCGTCGGGGTCGTCCCCGACCCCTCGTCGCTAACGCACCACACACTGACGCCGCCTGACTTTGGACGTCAGCCTATCGTTCGCCTATTACCGTACCTGTTTTGTGCCCAGCTCGGTACGTCGGATGGGCGGGGGGCGTCACTGGCCGAGCCAAATGGCCCTAATACGCCCGACTTCCGACATTCTGCGCTCCGCTAGCCTATCCGCTGCGACGGCGGGAGGAACTCCCTCCTCGGCAGCGATTCGGAAGATCTTCGAAGTCGTGTCGTAGATCTGGGCGGCCTTGGCCCGCGCCCGCTCCATGTCGAAGCCGCCGATCTCGTCGGCCACCTGGATCACGCCGCCCGAGTTGACCACGTAGTCGGGCGCGTAGAGGATGCCGCGCTCGGCGAGCTGCTTCTCGACCCCGGCGTGGGCGAGCTGGTTGTTGGCCGCGCCGCAGACGATCTTCGCGCGCAGCGCCGCCACCGTCGTGTCGTCGAGCGCCCCGCCGAGCGCGCACGGCGAGAACACGTCGAGGTCGGCCGCCTTCAGCGCCGCCGCGTCGGCCACCACCTCGACCTCGGGGTGGCGGACCCGCAGCCGCTCGACGGCCTTGGGGTCGACGTCGCAGACCACGACCTCGGCGCCGTCCTCGCGCAGCAGCTCGACCAGGCGGTGGCCGACCTTGCCCACGCCCTCGACGCCCACCCGTCTGCCGTGCAGCGACGGCGTGCCGTAGACCAGCTCGGCCGAGGCGCGCATGCCCTGGAAGACGCCGTACGCGGTGAGGATGGAGGAGTCGCCGGCGCCGCCGTGCGCGAGGGTGCGGCCGGTCACGAAGCGTGACTCCCGGGCGATGACGTCCATGTCCTCGCTGTAGGTGCCGACGTCGCAGGCGGTGTAGTAGCGCCCGCCCAGCGACTCGACGAACCTGCCGTACGCGCGCAGCAGCGCCTCGCTCTTGTCCTTGGCGGGATCGCCGATGATGACGGCCTTGCCGCCGCCGTGGTCGAGGCCGGCGAGGGCGTTCTTGTACGCCATGCCCTTGGCCAGGTTGAGCACGTCGGCGAGAGCCGCCTGCTCGCTCTCGTAGGGATAGAAACGTGTGCCACCCAGCGCCGGCCCGAGCGCGGTGTTGTGGATGGCGATGATGGCGCGCAGGCCGCTCTGCTCGTCGGCGCAGAAGACGACCTGCTCATGCACGTCCTTGTGGGACGAGCCGAAGACGTCGGTCACGGTGGTGACTCCCTGTCCGGTCCGCCGCATCTTCGCGACGGAGATCACACTGACACTGTAGTGACGGCGGAACGATGCGATGGAGGTTCGCTTCGTGACACGATTCCTCCGTGCTGCCCTATGCCGCCTACCTCCGCGTCTATGAGCCACTGACCGCGTTCGCCGAGTCCGAGCGCAAGGTGTGGGCCGACTACGCCGACTCACGCGACCGCCCGCGCCGCGCCAACGCGCTCAGTGCGGAGCACGACGAGTCGGTGATGCGCCTGCTCGGCGTGCCCCCTCAACCCGTTCCCGCCCAGGAGAGCCCCAACGCCTATCTACGCCGCGTTGAGGACCGCCTGTACGTCTGCCCCTGGCAGACCCGGTTGCGCTCCTGGCTGGCCTTCTCACGGCGGCGTGGGGCCACTCCGCAGAAGCTGATGGACCACCTCGTCCCGCGCAACGTCGCCGACCAAGTCGCCGACGACTTCGACCGGTTCAAGCGGAAGGCCGGATCGTCGGCGTTGCGCACGCACATCCGCACCACGGCGTGGCACGTCCCGCCGTCGTGGTTCGTGCCGTTTGATGGGAACGAGCGCTGGCTGGTGCTCGGCTCCTCCGTTCCTGGACAGGATGTGAAGACGACCGCTACGGGGCGCAACCTCATCTACGTCACCTCCATGGCCCAGGCCAGGCGGCGGGCGGCGCGGGCGCTCAACGTCCTGCGCAAGCACCTCGGCGACCTCGCGGCCGGCTTCGAGGTGGAGGAGATCGCCCGGTGGCTGGAGGAGTTCCACCCGCACTCCCTCGTCGAGCTCGACTACGGCGGGCTGGTGCACCTGATGGACGACGACGCGCTGCAGGCCGACCAGTCGGTCGCGGAGATGGCGGCGGCCCTGACGGGCCTGGACACGGGTCAAGAAGAACTTGCCTACGCCATGTATCAGCGGGTCATCCTGCGGTGGAAGTCAATGCAACAGCTGGAATCTGCCAACTGAGCCCCAATACGGCCGTCTGACCTGCATGAGTAGGTCACGGCTCGCGGCTGCTCTCTTCTGCGAACTGAGTAGTTTGCCGTTTTCACTGCGATACCACGAAACGTGTCGCTAGAATCACCGAGCGTGACATGGCCACGGGGGCGGGCAGTTGGGTCAAAGAAGGGCTCGCCAATCGCTCTGCGTGGCGGTATGGTCACATCGGGTGATGCCGCATATGGCTTAGAAAAGCCGCACGCTCTGCGCCATAGGCGGACATCCGTGACACGCGCAAACGGCAGTCACAGGATCGCGAAGCCGGTCCACACGGAGGAGAGGCCGCACAAATGTCAGCTCGTACACCCGAGGCCGAGCCACTGCTTACGCCCGCTGAGGTCGCCACCATGTTCAGGGTCGACCCCAAGACCGTCACGCGGTGGGCCAAGGCGGGCAAGTTGACGTCCATCCGCACGCTCGGTGGCCATCGGCGTTACCGGGAGACGGAGGTCCGGGCACTGCTCGCGGGGATTCCGCAGCAGCGTTCCGAGTAACCGAGGGTCGTCATTTCACGAACCTCAGGGGGGTGAAGGGTGGGCCAGGCCGGCACTGGGGCCCGGTCCACCTCGAAGAGTTGGCGTCGCCCGCCCGGCGCCATCCTTCCCGTTCGGCCTGCCCGCGGGCGCGCTACGCCAGCCGCTCCAGCAGGGCGGCCACGTCGGCGTCATAGCCGGCCGCGACCCCGAGCAACGCCACCATCTGGTCCACGAGCATGCGTTCGAGGGCGGGGCGTTCGAGATCGCGGTGCTCCAGCCAGTCGAGACCGGCCGTCTCCACGGACGCGATCCACGAGCGCAGGGTCGCGCGCAGCACCGGGCTGGGCTCCTCGACCCCCATCTGCTCCTGGATGAGGCGGAACAACCGGCGCCGCACGCCGTCGACGATCTCGCCGACCTCGCCGGAACGATTGGCGGGGCCGCCGCGCAGCAGCGCCGCGAAGCCGGCCGCGTGCTCCTCGACGAAGTCGAAATAGCGGCCGAGCCCGGAGGCCAGGTCGTCCAGCGGCCGGCCGCCGCCCTGCGGCCGCAGCCGCGACTCCAGTTGCTCCGCCGCGCTCTTCAGCGCGGCCACGTAGAGCTCCTGCTTGCCGCCGAAGTAGTGGTAGACCAGGGCGCGCGAGGCGCCCGCCGCCGACGCCACGTCGTCGATCGAGACATCCTCCGCGTCGCGGGTGCTGAACAGCTCCAGAGCCGCCGCCATCAGCTCTTCGCGACGACGGTCCACGCTGAGCCTGCGCCGTGCCGGCCGTGCCGTCTCGGCTGACTTCCCGGATGTCACCCCTGTACGGTAGCCGACCCCTTGGCCTGTGCGTTTCCGGTCAAGGTCCACTTCTGTCCGTCAAACCGCGATGGAGGCCGTACCCTGCGGCGAACTCGATCGTTTTGTGAGACAGGTGCCCGTATCCGCATCGCGGGGGAGACAGATGTCAGGACCGCCCGTCAAAACTTCAACGATCACTGAGCTGAGAGAGGTAGATGCCTTGCCTCGGCCCAGACCGACCATCAGGAACGTCGCCGAGCGAGCCGGCGTCTCGAAATCGCTGGTCTCACTCGTGCTGCGTGGATCCCCGCACGTGAGCGAGCACCGGCGCCAGGCCGTGCTGCAGGCCGCACGCGAGCTGGGCTACCGCCCGAACGCGGTGGCGCGCAGTCTGGTCGAAGGACGTACGCATCTCGTCGGCGCGCTCGTGGCCGACCTGCACAACCCGTTCTACGCCGAGTTCCTCGACGGCCTGCAGGAGAGCCTGCACGGCGACGGCTTACGCATGCTCATCGGCAACAGCCAGTGGGACCCCGCCTTCGAGGACGAGGCCGTCGAGGCCTTCCTGGAGCTGCGGGTCGACGGGCTGGTGCTGCTGGGCATCGCCCCGACCAGCGAGACGCTGATCGAGGCCACCGCGTACACGCCGACGGTCGTCGTCGGGGAACGTGACATCGAGCTCGACGGCGTCGACATCGTGGTCGACGACGACCAGCTCGGCGCCCGCCTGGCCATCGACCACCTGGTCGAGCTGGGGCACAAGCGCATCGCGCACATCGAGGGGCCGCGTTCGTCACGGTGCGAGGGATACCTCGTGGCGATGCGCAGGCACTCGCTGGCGCCGTACATCATGGTCGAGGCGGCGGACGCCTCGGAGGAGGGCGGCCGGGAGGCGGCGACGGCGCTGCTGACCCGCGACCCCAGGCCCACGGCGATCTTCGCCGCCAACGACGTGGTCGCGCTGGGCGTGCTTTCCGCCGCCGCCGGCCTGGGCCTGCGCGTCCCCGAGGACCTGTCCGTGGTCGGCTACGACAACACCCAGATGTCGGCCTCCAGCCACGTCTCGCTGACCTCCGTCGACCAGGCCAGGCGGACCATGGGGCGGTCGGCGGCGGCGCTGCTGAGCGACCGGATCGGCGACCCCGGCAAGGGCGCGCGGCTGCGCGAGGTGCGGCCCGAGCTCATCGTGAGGCGGAGCACGGGTCGCGTCTGAAAAGCATCAAGGCTGGGTCAAGCCGTGCGGCGGCGCGGCCGCACGGCGGTTAACTCGGCAGCGTCATGCTATTGGTGGCCGGATCCGTTCCGGCCACGATCTGATCCGGGGGAACAGTCATGCGTGATCCGGAACTGGTGTCCTGCGCCCAGCGTGCGGCTGCCGAGCTCGAACGCGCCTGGGGGCACTGGCGCACCAACAGGGGGCGGGGCGCCGACGGCGGTGCCGAATCCGTCGCCAGCTACGTCGCCCACTCCCTCGACCACCCGTGGGGCCGTCCCCGCGTCGTGCTCGGCCTGGACGCCGAGGACGCGCGGGAGCTGGCCGCCCTGCTGGAGCGCCAGGAAGTCGGCGAGCACGTCTGGTAACGCGCCGGACACGCCGTATGCGGGGTTTGAGCACGCGGTCTGACGTAAGTTGGACGCCATGCGTGCTCTAGCAGCCTCAGTCCTCGCCGCTTGCGGCCTGATCGCCTCCGCGTGCGGCGGCGCCGGTTCCGGCGGCGCCGCGACCGGTCAGGCCGCTCCCGCGACCGCCGGCTCGCCGCAGGCGCAGACGACGCAGGAGACCTCGCCGGCCGAGCAGAGCCCAGGCAAGCAGTCGCCGCCGAAGGCGAAGCCGCTGGAGGGCAAGGTGATCGTCCTCGACCCGGGACACAACGGCAACAACTACCGGCACCCGGAGATCATCAACCGCCAGGTCGACGTGCTGACCGAGAAGAAGGCCTGCGACACCACCGGCACCTCGACCAACAACGGCTACAGCGAGGCCGCCTTCACCTGGGACGTCTCCACCCGGCTGGCCAAGATCCTGCGCGAGCGCGGCGCGACCGTCAAGCTCACCAGGAGCAACAACACCGGCGTCGGCCCCTGCATCACCGAGCGGGCCGCGATCGGCAACAAGGCCGGCGCGGACGCCGCGATCTCCATCCACGCCGACGGCGCGGGCCCGCGGGACCACGGCTTCCACATCATCATGCCGAAGAAGATCAACGGCCCGGTGGACAAGGTCGTGGCCAAGTCGTCCAGGCTGGGCATCGACGTACGGGACGCCTACCGCAAGGGCACCGGCATCCCCTACTCCACCTACATCGGCAGGAACGCGCTCGACTACCGCAAGGACCTCGGCGGGCTCAACCTGTCCACGGTGCCGAAGATCTTCATCGAGACCGGCAACATGCGCAACGCGGGCGACGCGGCCAAGCTGTCGAGCCCGGCGTTCCGGCAGCGGATCGCGGTGGCGCTGGCGAACGGATTGCAGCACTATTTGGGGACATGATCCCTCGTCCCGTACTTTCTTCTCACCTGTCCGGTTCGTACGAGCTGACCATCGGCGCGACCGTGTCCGGCGACCTCGTGAACGCCGTCCGTCTCGCCCTTCCCCGCCTGGACCCGCGTCCCGGCGACACCGGCGAGATCGACGTGCGGCGCGACCCGGCGCTGGGCGAGGAGGCGTACCGGCTGACGGTGGGCTCGCGGGGCGTGGAGATCGTGGCCGGCGGGCGGGCGGGAGCGTTCTACGCGGCCCAGACGCTGCACCAGCTCCTGCCGGCCGCCTCCTACCGGCACACCGAGCGGGCGTCCTGGCCGGTGCCCGGCGTGCGGGTGGAGGACGCGCCCCGCTTCCCGTGGCGCGGCCTGCACCTGGACGTGGCCAGGCACTTCTTCCCCAAGCGCGAGGTCCTGCGCCTGATCGACCTCATGGCGCTGCACAAGCTCAACCGGCTCCACCTGCACCTGGTGGACGACCAGGGGTGGCGGATCGAGAGCCGGGCGTACCCGCTGCTGCACGAGGTCTCCTCGCACCGGCCGCGCACCGCCGTCCACCCGCACGGGGAGCCCGCGGCCTACGACGAGGTGCCGCACGGCGGCTACTACACGCTGGACGACCTGGCCGAGATCGGGGCGTACGCGCGGGCGCGCTGCGTGACGGTCGTGCCGGAGATCGACGTGCCGGGGCACGCCTCGGCGATCCTCGCCGCGTATCCGGCGTTCGGGGCGACCGGGGAGCCGTACGAGGTGCTGGACCGATGGGGCATCTCCCCCGCGATCCTGTCGCCGCTGCCGCCGACCGTGGAGTTCCTGACCACGATCTTCGACGAGGTGATCGGGGCGCTCGGCGAGACCCCGTACGTGCACATCGGCGGCGACGAGGTCGTGCTCGACCACTGGACGGCCTCGCCGGAGATCACCGCGTACCGGGAGTCCCTGGGCCTCGCCACCGTCAACGAGCTGCAGGCGTGGTTCCTGCGCCGGCTGGCCGACGCGCTCGCCGAGCGGGGGGCGCGGGCCGTGGTGTGGGACGAGGCGTTCGTCAGCGGCGGCCTGCGGCAGGACACCGTGGTCATGCCGTGGCGCGGCATGGGCGTGGGCCGGCGCGCGGCGGCGGCCGGGCACGACGTGGTGGCGACGCCGGTGTTCCCGCTCTACTTCGACTACGCCGAGGCGTCCGGGCCTGACGAGCCGCTGGCGATCGGCGACGCGATCACCGTCGCGGACGTGGCCGCGTTCCTGCCCGCGCCGGAGGACTGGACGGACGAGGAGCGCGCCCGGGTGCTCGGCGCGCAGGCGCAGCTCTGGACCGAGCGGGTCACCGACCCCCGCACCGCCGACTACCGGCTGTGGCCGCGGGCCTGCGCCCTGGCCGAGGTCGCCTGGTCGGGCTCCGCCCAGGACGGCTTCGACGGGCGGCTGGCCGAGCACCTGGGGCGGCTGGACGCGCTCGGCGTGGAGTACCGGCCCCTGGCCGGGCCGCATCCGTGGCAGCGGCGCCGGCCGCACCGGGCGAGCCCCGTGCCGATCACCGAGCGCATGGCCCACATCGAGGCCATGACCCACGACCCCGAGTCGACCAGGCCGAGCGTGTCGTGAGCCGGCTCAGAACGTGAAGGCCGGGCGGTCGTTGAGAATCCGCTGGAACAGCCGGTGGTCCTGCCAGCGGCCGTCGATCTCCAGGTAGCGGGGCGCGGTGCCGACCTGCTCGAAGCCGGCCTTGCGCAGCACGCTCTGCGAGGCCGCGTTGTCGAGCAGGGTCGCCGCCGCGATCCGGTGCAGGCCGAGCTCCTGGTCGGCGAGCCGGCACACCTCCAGCACCGCCCTGGTGGTGAGGCCGCGGCCGGTGTAGCGGGCGTCGGTCCAGTAGCCGAGGTCGGCGTTGAGCCACGGGCCGCGGACGATGTTGTTGAGCGTCATGCCGCCCACGATCTCGTCGCCGTCCGCCAGCACCCAGGGCATGGTCCGGCCCTCGGCCTTCTGCCGCAGCAGGTCCTTGAGCCGGTGCGACTGGCCGGCGAGGGTGTAGAACTCGGCGGGGCGCCGCGGCTCCCAGCGGCGCAGGTGGTCACGGTTGCGGGTGTAGGCCTGGAGCAGGGCCTCGTCGTCCTGCTCGGTGAGCGGGCGCAGGACGACGCCGTCGGGGAGTGCTACCGTCTCGATCACTCCCCCTAGCTTAGGCGGTGCGGCCGACGGCCTCGGCGATGCTCTCCGTCCCGTGACGGCGGAGCCGGACGGCGAGATGGCTAGGCGGTGCGGCCGACGGCCTCGGCGATGCTCTCCGTCCCGTGACGGCGGAGCCGGACGGCGAGATGGCTAGGCGGTGCGGCCGACGGCCTCGGCGATGCTCTTCATCCCGTGGCGGCGGACCCGGCGGGCGAGCTGCCGGTGGATGCCGGCCGCCCACAGCGGGCCGCCGTAGATCCAGCCGGTGTAGCCCTGCACCAGGGTCGCGCCGGCGAGGACGCGCTCCCAGACGTCGTCGGCGTCCTCGACGCCGCCCACCGACACCAGCGTGAGCCTGTCGCCGACGCGGGCGCGCAGCCGGCGCAGCACCTCCAGCGAGCGCTCCTTCAGCGGGCGGCCGGACAGCCCGCCGGTCTCGCCGCCGTGCCTGATCGTGGTGTTGGTCGCGACGATGCCGTCCAGGCCCAGCTCCAGGGCCAGGTCGGCGACGGCGTCGATGTCGTCGTCGGCGAGGTCGGGCGCGATCTTGACCAGCAGCGGGGTGCGGCGCGGGGTGCCGTCGGCGACCTCCTTGACCGCGGTGAGCAGCGGGCGCAGCAGCTCGACCGCCTGGAGGTCGCGCAGCCCCGGGGTGTTGGGCGAGCTGACGTTGACGACCAGGTAGTCGGCGAGCGGCGCCAGCTCCTTCGCGCCGGCGACGTAGTCGGCGACGGCCCCGGACTCCGGGACGACCTTGGTCTTGCCGATGTTCACCCCGACCACGACCGGCACGCCGCGGGGGCGGCGCAGCCGGCGGGCGGCGGCCCTGGCGCCGTCGTTGTTGAAGCCCATCCGGTTGATCACCGCGCGCTGCGGCACCAGCCGGAACAGCCGCGGGCGCGGGTTGCCCGGCTGGGCGTGCGCGGTGATGGTGCCGACCTCGACGTGGCCGAAACCGAGCGCCGCGACGGCCTCCGCGCAGGCGGCGTCCTTGTCGAAGCCCGCGGCCAGCCCCAGCGGGCCGGGGAAGTGCACGCCGAACGCGGTGATCCGCAGCACCGGGTCGTGCGGCGCGAACGCCCGGTGCAGGAGCCGCTTGAGCAGCGGCAGGCGGGCGAGGAGCGCGAGGGCGCTCACGGTCAGACGGTGCACGGCCTCGGCGTCGAAACGCCGCAAGACCTGCGTGAACACGAGGCGATACATCACGCGTCAGGCTACCAACCCGGCCTCGTGGGCGATGATCGCGGCCTGTACGCGGTTGCGCACGTCGAGCCGGGTCAGGATGGCGCTCACGTACGCCTTGACCGTGCCCTCCACGATGTGCAGCCTGCTCGCGATCTCCGCGTTGGACAGCCCCGCCCCGACCAGGGCCAGCACCTCGCGCTCGCGCTCGGTCAGCGCCTCGATGCGGTCGCGGGCCTGCGCGCCGCGCGCCATCCGGCCGCCCGACAACTGCGCGATGACCCGCTGGGCGACCCGTGGCGCCAGGTAGGCCGCCCCCTCCGCCACGGCGTGGATGCCGGCGATCAGCTCGCGCGGGTCGCCCGACTTCAGCAGGAACCCGGCCGCGCCGACGTCGAGCGCCTTGGCGATGTAGTCGTCCTCGCCGAACGTGGTCAGCATCACCACGGCGGTGCCCGGCGCGGCCCTGCGGATCTCGGCGGCGGCGGCCAGCCCGTCGAGCCTCGGCATGCGGATGTCGAGCAGCGCGACGTCGGGGTGGTGGCTGATGGCCAGGTCGACGGCCTGCCGCCCGTCCCCCGCCTCGGCCACCACGTCGAGCTCGGGGTCGGAGGAGAGGATGGCGCGCACCCCGGCGCGCATCATGGCTTCGTCGTCGGCGAGGAGGATGCGGATCACGCCTTCTATAGTGGCGGGTATGGCGCAGGTGAAGGTGTACGGACGCAGGGACGTGTGGGCGGGGCGGCAGCGGGAGCTCTCCGACCTGTTGCAGGAATGCCTGGTGAGCGCGTGGGGCCTGCCGGAGGACAAACGGTTCCACCGTTTCCTGCTGCTCGACCCCGACGACTTCGTCTGCCCTCAGCGCAGCGAGCGCTACCTCATCGTGGAGGTCGTCTGCTTCACCGGCCGCAGCGACTACGCCAAGCGGACGCTCATCAGGGAGCTGTACGCCCGCTGGCCGCACGACCCCGAGGACATCGAGCTGACGATCATCGAGATGCCGCAAGTCAACTGGGGGATTCGCGGGGTTCCCGCCGATGAGCTGAGCCTTCCGTACCAGGTGGAGGTCTAGCGTCAGGGGTGGTTCCGGGCGGGCGGTATGGTCCGACTCATGAGCACTCACTATGACGTCGTCGTTCTCGGCGCGGGTCCGGGAGGATACACGGCCGCGGTCCGCGCCGCCCAGCTCGGGCTGCGCACCGCGGTCGTCGAGGAGAAATACTGGGGAGGCGTCTGCCTGAACGTGGGCTGCATCCCGTCCAAGGCGCTGCTGCGCAACGCCGAGCTGGCCCACATCTTCCACAACGAGGCCAAGACCTTCGGCATCAGCGGCGAGGTCACCTTCGACTACGGCGCGGCCTTCCAGCGCAGCCGCAAGGTGGCCGACGGCCGGGTCAAGGGCGTTCACTACCTGATGAAGAAGAACGCCATCACCGAGTACGACGGCCGGGGCACCTTCCTCGACGCCAACACCCTCCAGGTGAACGGCGAGACCATCACCTTCTCCCACTGCATCATCGCGGCCGGGGCCACCACCAGGCTGATCCCTGGCACGCAGTTGTCGGAGCGGGTGGTGACGTACGAGGAGCAGATCCTCACCGAGGAGTTGCCGGGCAGCATCATCATCGCGGGCGCCGGCGCCATCGGCGTGGAGTTCGCGTACGTGCTGCACAACTACGGCGTCAAGGTGACCATCGTCGAGTTCCTCGACCGCGTCGTGCCGCTGGAGGACGAGGAGGTCTCGGCCGAGCTGGCCAAGCGCTACAAGCGCCTCGGCATCGAGATCCTGACCTCGACCCGCGTGGACGGCATCGAGGACACCGGCTCCTCCGTCAAGGTCACCGTCACCAAGAACGGCCAGCAGCAGGTGCTGGAGGCCGACAAGGTCATGCAGGCGATCGGCTTCCAGCCGCGCGTCGACGGCTACGGCCTGGAGAAGACCGGCGTGGCGCTGACCGACCGGGGCGCGATCGCCGTGGACGGCCGCTGCCGCACGAACGTGCCGCACATCTTCGCCATCGGCGACGTCACGGCCAAGCTGATGCTGGCGCACGCCGCCGAGTCCATGGGCATCATCGCGGCCGAGACGATCGGCAACGCGGAGACCATGGAGCTCGACTACGTCATGATCCCGCGGGCGACCTACTGCCAGCCGCAGGTGGCGAGCTTCGGCTACACCGAGGCGCAGGCCCGCGACCTGGGTTACGACGTGAAGGTGGCGAAGTTCCCGTTCACGGCGAACGGCAAGGCGCACGGCCTCGGCGACAGCGCCGGCTTCGTCAAGATCATCAGTGACGACACGCACGGCGAGCTGCTCGGCGCCCACCTGATCGGCCCCGAGGTCACCGAGCTGCTGCCGGAGCTGACGCTGGCCCAGCAGTGGGACCTGACCGTGCACGAGGTCGCGCGCAACGTCCACGCGCACCCGACGCTCGGCGAGGCGGTCAAGGAGGCCATCCACGGGCTCGCGGGGCACATGATCAACATGTGATCGCGGCGACGGAGGTCGTACGCGCGCAACGTGACCCCGATGCCCCGCCATCGGGTCACGTTGCCTCGATCATCCCCGCATCGCCTCGCGGGCCTCGCGGCTGACCTGGTACGCGTCCGCCACCGGGCCCAGATGCCGCAGCTTGTCCGGGTTCGCGACCGCGCGGATCGTCGCGATCCGGCCGTCACGGATCTCCAGCGCCAGCGTGTTGAGCACCTTGCCCTCCGCGTCGCGGAAGACGGCCCCCGGCTCGCCGTTCACCTCGCGCGGCTCGACCGAGCCGCCGATCGCGAGGAGCGCGGGGACCAGCCGGGCGAACACCCGGGCGACGTTGTCCGCGCCGACGAGGACCCGCGCGAGCGCCGGCGCCTTGCCGCCGCCGTCGCCGACCGTCCGCACGTCCGCGGCCAGCACCTCGCGCAGCGCGCCCACGTCGCCGCCCCGGATCGCGTCGAAGAAGCGCCCGGCGAGCTCCGCGCGCTCCCTCCGGCCGGCCGCGAACCGGGGACGGCCCTCGTGCATGTGCCGGCGGGCCCGTACGGCGAGCTGCCGGCAGGCGGCCTCCGACCGGCCCACGGCGGCGGCGATCTCGGGGAACTCGAAGCCGAACACGTCGCGCAGCACGAAGACCGCCCGCTCGGGCGGGCTCAGCCGTTCGAGCATGAGCAGCGCCGTCGTGGAGACCGACTCGGCCAGCTCCGCCGAGCGCTCCGGGTCCTCGTACGGGTCCTCCAGCAGCGGCTCGGGCAGCCACTCCCCGACGTACGACTCCCGCCGCACCCGGGCCGAGCGGAGCTGGTCGATCGCCACCCGGGTGACCACGGTCGACAGGTACGCCTTGACCGAGTCGGGCTCGGCCCCGGCGTCGGCGTACCGCAGCCAGGTCTCCTGGACCGCGTCCTCGGCGTCGTCCACGCTGCCGAGCAGGCGGTAGGCGATCGAGAACAGCAGCGGCCGGTACTGCTCGAAGCCCTGGACCCTGGTCACCATCCGACGGGGCCCAGGCGGTCGATGAAGATCCCGCTCGGCCCGTCCGGGCCCAGCGTCGCGAGCTCGATGATCGGGTCGCTGCCCTCGGTGACGGTGAGCTGGCCGGTGTGGTGGTTCATGTCGGTGGCGGTGAACTTGCGGTTCACGACCTCCCCCGGGGTGAGGGCGTTGACCTTGACGTGCGGGAGCGCCTGGGCGTAGCGGACGGTGATCATGTTCAGCGCCGCCTTCGACGAGCTGTAGGCGAGTTCGTGCATCTTCGTGACCTGCTGGGTGGGGTCGGCCATGACCGCGAAGGAGCCGCCGCCGCTGGAGACCATCACCACACGCGGGTTGTCGGCCGCCTGGAGCAGGGGCAGGAACGCGTTCGTGACCCGGATCGGGCCGTAGACGTTGGTGTCGTAGACGGCGTGCACCTCCTCGGCGGTCGTCTGCGCGGGCGGGGTGACGTTACCGGGCGCGCCCGCGTTGTTGACCAGCACGTCCAGGCGGTCGGTGTGCTCGCGGACGAGCCGTACGGCGTCGGCCACGGACGCGTCCGAGGTGACGTCGAGCGGGACCACGACCACGTCGGCGCCGGCCTCGGCGAGCTTGGCGGCCGCCGCCCGCCCGCGGGCCTCGTCGCGCGAGCCGAGGAACACCTTCCACCCTTCCGCGCCGAGCCGCCGGGCCGTCTCCAGGCCGAGCCCCTTGTTGGCGCCGGTGATGAGCACTGTGGTCTGTTCTGCGTTCGTCATGCCCTCTGAGACGAGATGACCATCCCGCCGGTGACATGGTGTGAGCGGGTTCACATCCGTCAACCCAGGGTTGACGATTCTGGCATAGTCAACCTAGGGTTGACGCATGGAAGAAAGCGTACGACTGGACGACCTCATCTCCGTCATCAGGAAACGGCACCCGGACGGTGACCCCCTGGGCGAGCTGACCGACGCCGTCGCGCTCGGCGAGCACATGGGCGAGGTGGCCGACCACCTCATCGGGCACTTCGTGGACCAGGCCAGGCGTTCGGGCGCGTCCTGGACCGACATCGGGCGCAGCATGGGCGTCACCAAGCAGGCCGCGCAGAAGCGGTTCGTGCCCAAGGAGGGCGCGCCGTCGATGGCCGACGACCTGCGGGTCTACGCCCGCTACACCGACCGGGCGCGGGCCGTCGTGGTGAAGGCCCAGCGGGCCGCGCTGAGCGGCGGGCACCGCCACATCGAGCCCGGCCACCTGGTGCTCGGCCTGGCCGACGAGCCCGAGGGGCTCGGGGCGAGGACGATGGCGGCGCTCGGCGCCTCGCCCGAGGCGGTCAGGGACGCCGTGACCCGGGTGCTCGGGCCGGGCACCGAGCCGGCCGGGCCCCGGGAGGTGCCGTTCGCCGCCCAGAGCAAGAAGGCGCTGGAGCTGACCCTGCGGGAAGGGCTGCGGCTGGGGCACGAGCATCTGGGCACCGAGCATCTGCTGCTGGGGGTGCTGGGGCTGGAGGACGGGCCGCTGACGCGGGCGCTCGCGGACCTTGGCGTCACCAAGGAGGCCGCGGAGCGCGAGATCGTCGCGGCGCGCTGACCTCCGGGAGCCGCGCGGACCTCCGGGAGCCGCGCGGGCCACCGGAGCGGGCGGGCCGTCGGAAGCGGGGCCGTCGGAAGCGGGGCCGTCGGAAGCGGGCGGGCCACCGGAAGCGGGCGGGAATGTCATCGCCGGTTGCTAGCGTGCCGGACATGCTGGAGATCGGCGATGTGGTGGCCTTCCCGCTGCCGCTGGGCGGCTACGGCGCCTGCCAGGTGACGGCGGCGGGCGAGCGCCTGACGGTGTGCGTGCTCGACTGGCGTTCCGACGCGGTGCCCGCGCTCGACGACGTGCGCTCGGCCGGGCCGCTCCACGTCGATCACCACTCGTGGTGCGGCGATCCCGAGGTGGTCGACGTCCCCGCAGGCGAGCAGTTGCCCGCCGACGCCGTGCGCCTCGGCCGCCTTCCGGTCCGGCCCGAGCTGCCGGAGGCGTCCACCGCCTACGGCTCCTGGCCGGGCATCGGGCTGCAGGTGGTGCTGCAACGGCGCTGGGAGCTGGAGGTGCCCGGCGCGGTCAGGGAGGCGTACAAACGGGCCGGGCACGGCAGGGTCCAGGTCGACCTGGGGGGCGGGGCCGTGACCAGGTCGGCCGCCCTGCCCGCGCTCGACCTGCGAGACCACGCGGGAGACGTGCGGTGGGAGGGGCTGGACGCGCTGCCCCGCCTGACGCAGCTCAGCTGGCGCGGCCCGGAGCGCGGCCTGCTCGCGGCGCTGGAGGCGCGGCCGCTGATCACCGCCCTGCGCTGGGAGGATCCGCCCGAGATCGTCGACCTGAGCCGGACCGGTCTCCACGGGCTGACCCTCGTCGCGGGCGCGGGGCCGCGCCGGGTGGTCCTGCCGCCGGGGCTGATGACGCTCTGGCTTCAGGGCGGGGCCCCGGAGGCGGTCGAGGCGGCCGCCGAGGGCCGGTGGATCAGGCTCACCACGCGCTCGGGGGTGCCGCGAGGGTTGCGCGGCGTTCGCGATCTGGCGGTGGAGGCGTCGGGCGACGTCACCGGCGCGTCCCTGGGCGACGTGGAGGGGCTTGAGCGGTTGTCCGTCCGGTGGGGCCGGCCGTACGGCGGCCTGGCCGGGCTCGACGCCCATCCCCGGCTGCACACGCTGGAGCTGGCCGACGCGTACGGCGTCGAGCCGTCGATGCTGCCCGCCCCCGGCGGGCCGCTGCGGCTCCTGCGCGTCGACGGGTTCAGGAGCAGCCGGTCCAGGGCCGTCCGGCAGCGCTACCAGGACACCGGCGTGTCCGTCGAGATCCGGGGCGCGAAGCCGGACCGCTGGCTGGCGACCAACCTGGACAACCCGCTCCGCGACTGGGTGGACGACCACAAGCGGGCCGGCGAGGCCGCCTGCCGGGCCTACGCGGCGGCCTCCCGCGCGATCGCGGCCCTGGACGTCCATGATCCGGGCGCGGTGGCGGACGCGCGCCCGATCCTGCAGAGCTTCGTCGAGGCGCTCAACGGCATCGAGGAGCGCTACGAGATGATCGACACCCTGCGGCGCGAGGAGGCGGGCGAGGCGTTCTTCCTGCTGGCGGAGGGGGCCGGGGTCCCGCCGTCGGAGGCGGAGGCGTGGTTCGGCGACTGGCGCGAGTTCTGAAAGTGGTTGAGCCGACAATTGTTCTACGTGCCGACAATCACATTTTCATCTAATTTTCAGGTTTCCTACAGGCTTCTCTGACCCTTCGAGGTCAGGGTCCTGACTATGACCTCAACCGCGGAGAGGGCGGCGCACCGCCGCCGGTTCGCTCAAGCAGGCCCGATCTCGCTGCGTCTCGGCCTCCTGGCGCTGGTCGCGATCGGCATCGTGGGAGCCGGGTTCGAGCTGGCCTTCGAACGCCATTGGCGCTCCCCCGTCCAGCTCATCCCCTGGGTCGCCCTGGCCCTTCTCGCGGTCGCGCTGGTGCTGCTCGCCCTGAGCGAGGCCCCGCGGGCGGTCACCGCGGTGCGGGTCCTCGCCGGGGTGGTGCTGCTCGCCTCGGCGTACGGCGTGTTCATGCACGTGTCGGTCAACCACGGCATGGGCTCGATGGCCACCGAGTGGGACACGCTCTCGCCGCTCTCCCAATGGTGGTACGCGCTGACCAAGACGGTCGGCACGGCCCCGCCGCTCGCCCCCGGCATGCTCGCCCAGAGCTCGCTGCTGCTCCTGCTG
This sequence comes from Nonomuraea sp. B208, assembly GCF_057536035.1. NCBI lineage: Bacteria > Bacillati > Actinomycetota > Actinomycetes > Streptosporangiales > Streptosporangiaceae > Nonomuraea > Nonomuraea sp. B208. Next base: position 679,602 of record NZ_BAAJOU010000021.1, on the reverse strand, counting down.
GCCAGCCTGACCACGAGGAAGAAGGCCGTCGCCTCCTGACCTTCTGGACCCGGCGGCGAACTTCCGGACCGTGACCGGCGTCACATGGTGCAATAAGCGCATATGTGAGGCTGGTGAAAGTAAGTGACATTAGGTCGCATCTTCATCGCGGTAGCCGCTGTGGCGGCCCTCGCGCTCGGCACCGACGTGGCCGCCAACGCCGCCACCAACACCGCCACCAACACCGCCGCCACCGCGGCCGAACCCCGGCAACCGGTCGCCGAGACCCGGGTCACCCCGGGAGCGTACGAGAGCGCCCCCGACGAGCCGGCGTGCGTACGGATCCGTGGCGCGGAGGCGTGCGTCGGCCCGGACGGCAGCGACCGGCCGGGCATCACCGTCGAGGACACCGCCGGCGACCGGCTGCACGCCGCCGTCGAGTACTACCAGCACGGCTACCTCGGCACCGAGTACGTCATCCACAACCTGGCCGGCAAGGGCCAGGTGCGCGGCAGCCGGGAGATCGGCAAGGTCGTCACCTTCCGGGTCGCGCTCTACCGGGGCGACCGCCTGGTGAAGCACGGCCGCTGGAAGACCGTCCAGAACATCGCCAAATATCCAACTAAGCGGGACACCCGGATCACCCCGGCCGCCGCCCGCGCCCGCGCCAAGGTCTGCACCACCACCCGCGGCGCGGCCATGACCTGCTTCGCCGAGCGCGGGTCGGCGTACGTCCTCGCCTGTGACGTACGGGCCGACAAGTACCAGGCCCGCGCCGAGTACTTCGTGGGCGGCGACCCGACCACCCGCTTCGAGATCCGCCAGCTCGCGGGCACCGACACGTGCGGCAAGGCCGAGCACGGCGAGCTCGCCATCAGCATGTACCGGGCCGCGCTCTTCGACGGCCGCCACCGGGTCGCCGACCAGCTCTACAGGTACAACTGAGCCCCGGCGGGAGGCGGCTAGGCGGGCTCGCGGTGGACCAGCAGGTACCGCCAGAACAGCAGCCGGCTGATCCGCGCTCCGGGCAGCAGCCCGGCCGCCTCCCGCCGGATCTCCGCCAGCGACATCTCCGGCTGCCGCACCGGAGCCCGCACGCCGGCCTCCTGCCCGCGCTCGCGCACCGCCACGGCGGCCCGCGCCACCGCGTTGACCGGGACGGCGGCCAGGCTCCACGCGAGGTCCGCCGGCGTCTCCCGGTAGCAGCCCAGGATGGCGAGGACGCCGCCGGGCGCCAGCGCGCTCCGCAGCCGGGAGACCGTCGCGAACGGCACGTGGTGGATGCTCGCCAGGCACGAGATGAAGTCGTAGTGCCCCTCGGGCAGCTCCATGTCCGTGATGTCCGCGTGCAGGAACCGGGGCCCGCCGCCCGCCGCCCGCGCCGCCTCGATCACCTCCGCCGCCGGGTCCACGGCGTCGACCTCGATCCCGCGCGCGGCCAGCCGCCGGGCGAACCGCCCGGCGCCGCAGCCGACGTCCAGCGCCCGCGCGCAGCCCGGCGGAACCTGTCGCAGCAACGTCCGGTGGTAGTGATCGTTGTGGTCGAAGGGCATGAACGTGATCGTAGGGGGGCCGTGAAAGTTTCACGTCCGGTTGACCGGGCCGGACGCCGCGCCACATGATCCTCATGCCTCCTGGTCAGGAGGGGGCGTCGAGTGATGACCGCTATCCGTGGCGAGGTGCTTCGATGCCGAGATCCCTGTTACCGGCCGCGTCCGCAGTCCTGCTGGCGCTGACCGTGCTCAACGCGCCATCGGCGCACGCGACCGCCGCCGACCCGTCCCCGGTCGCCGTGACCGTCAACGCGCGGGCCGCCCTCGCCACCGTCCCCGAGACCGGCATCGGCGCCAACCACGCGATCTGGGACACGAACCTGGGCACCGACGCCGTCGCCGACTCGCTGAAGGCCGCGGGCGTGAAGCTGCTGCGCTACCCCGGCGGCTCCTACTCCGACATCTACCACTGGGAGACGCACACCGCCCCCGGCGGGTACGTCGCCCCGAACACCGACTTCGACACGTTCATGCGCGGCGTCCGCCGCACCGGCGCGCAGGCGATGGTGACCGCCAACTACGGCACCGGCACCGCCGCCGAGGCCGCCGCCTGGGTCCGTCAGGCCAACGTCACCAAGGGCTACGGCGTCAAGTACTGGGAGATCGGCAACGAGAACTACGGCAACGGCCACTACGGCACCGCCTGGGAGGCCGACGACCACGCCGACAAGAGCCCGGCCGAGTACGCCCGCCACGTCGTCGCCTACGCCGACGCCATGAAGGCCGTCGATCCCACCATCAAGATCGGCGCCGTGCTGACCACCCCCGCGAACTGGCCCGACGCCATCACCGGCGAGGGTGACGACGGAAGCTGGAACAAGGTCGTCCTGTCCGCCGCCGGCTCCAAGATCGACTTCGTCATCCTGCACTGGTATCCGGGCGCCCTCGACCGGACGGGCCACGTTCCCGACATGATCCGGCTCACCCGCGAGCAGATCACCAGGTACGCCGGAGCGGGCGCCGACCGGATCGGCATCGCGATGACCGAGTTCAACACCGGCAGCAGCAGCAACGGCACCAACACCCAGCCGGGCGCGCTGGCCGCCGCCGACGCCTACGCCACCCTGCTGGCGAACGGCGTGTTCACGGTCGACTGGTGGAACGTCCACAACGGCATCGGCACGGTCACCGAGGTCGAGGGCCACACCGACTACGGCGACTTCGGCCTGCTGTCGAGCGGCACGTGCACCGCCGACAACTCGGTGTGCGAGCCCGCGCTGAACACCCCGTTCGCGCCCTACTACGCGCTGCAGATGGTGAGCAGGTTCGCCCGGCCCGGCGACCAGTTCGTGAAGGCGGCCACCGACCAGCCGAAGGTCACCGCGCACGCCGCCCGCCGGCCCAACGGCGACCTCGCGGTCATGCTCGTCAACACCTCGTCCGACACCTCGTACCCGGTCACGATCGGCTACGCGGGCTACCGCCCGGCCTCCGGCGCGCCGACCGTGCTGACGCACACCAACGGCGCGACCGCCATCACCAGCACCACGTCGGGGACGGCGACGGCCCAGACCCTGCCGCCGCTCTCCCTCACCACGCTCGTGCTGCGCCCGGCCACCTCGCAGGCGGGCCTCCCCGGCGCGCCCGGCCAGCCCAAGGCCACGAACGTCACGGACCAGGCCGCGACGATCACCTGGCCCGCCGCCTCCCCTGGCGCCCGCCCGATCGCCAAGTACGAGATCCACCGCCAGAACGGCGCGATCACCGAGCAGCTCGGCGAGACGCCCGGCACCTCGTTCACCGTCGGCAACCTCACCCCGGGCACCCGCTACACGGTCAACGTGATCGCCCGCGACGCCGGCGGCGGCCTGTCCTGGTCCTCACCGCCGCTGACGTTCACCACCGGCACGCCCGCGACCAGCTCCTGCTCGGTCCGCCTGACGAACCAGACCGACTGGGCGAGCGGCTACGTCGGCAGCATCGACATCACCAACCGCGGGGCCGCGCTCAACGGCTGGACGCTCAGCTTCGCCTGGCCCCGGTCGTGGCAGAGCCTCGGCAGCGGCTGGGGCGCGGGGTGGACCGAGACCGGCTCGCAGGTCAAGGTCGTCAACGACCCGGCGAGCCCCACGCTGGCGACCGGCGCGACGGTCACGGTCGGGTACGTCGGCAACTACAGCGGCCCGAACGTCCTGCCCGCCGTCTTCACCCTCAACGGCACCGTCTGCCGAACGGAGTGACCTGGGAACGCCGGTCGTACGGCACCGCGTGCGCCGTACGGCCGGCGAACCCGGTCGTGGTCGTCGCCATGAACAGCGAGTTGAGCAGCGCCTCCTCGACCGCGTCCATGACGGCGGCGAACAAGGGGTCGAGCGCCGCGTCCGGCACCGCCTTGCCGCCGGGCGGCGCGGTGCTGAAGGCGATCGCGTAGTCGCCGCTCCCCTGCGCGTACGACGCCCCCACCCGTCCCATGGCGAAGACCGCCCGGCGGGCGAGCCGGCCGAGCCGGCGCGCGTCGAGCGGCGCGTCGGTCGCCACCACGATCATGCACGAGTTCCCCGGAGGCTCCGGCCGCCGCGAGCCCGGGACGACCTCCTCGACCGGCACGGGAACGCCCCGCACGGTCAGCACGCCGCCGAAGTTGGCCTGCGCCAGCGCGCCGACCGTCACCTCGGTCCCGCCCGCCGCCACGCGGCGAGACGAGGTGCCGATGCCCGCCTTGAAGCCGAGCGCCGTCGTCCCGGTGCCCGCGCCCACGCACCCCTCCGCGGGCAGCCCGCCGGTGGCCCCTTCCAGCGCGTCGAGCACGTGCCGCTCGGTGATCGGCCGCCGCCGGATGTCGGACAGGAACCCGTCGTTCGTCTCCCCCACCAGCGGGTTGAACGACACCCCGTCGGGGCGGCGCCCCATCAGGTACGTCAGCACCGCGTCGGCCGCGCGGAACACCGACAGCGTGGCGGTCAGCACGACCGGCGACTCCAGCACGCCGAGCTCGTCCACCTGGGTGGAGCCGACCAGCTTGCCGTAGCCGTTGCCGGTGTGGACCGCCGCCGGCAGCCCGCCCCCGTCCAGACCCGGGGGGACGATCGCGGTGACCCCGGTGCGCAGGTCCGCCCCGTCGTCCACGGTCGTGTGCCCCACCAGGACGCCGGGGACGTCGGTGATCGCGTTCAGCGGGCCGGTCGGCAGCGCGCCGACGACGACCCCGAGCGAGCGCGCCCGCACCCGCTCACCCCCGTGAGCATGCATGCGCCACATTCTGCTCGACGCCGCCTCAGCGGCCGTCGTCCAGGGTCAGCAGGCCGCGGCGGAAGGCGGTCGCGACGGCGGCGGCGCGGTCGTTGACGCCGAGCTTGGCGTAGATGTGCAGCACATGGCTCTTGACCGTGGCCTCGCTGATGAACAGGCGGGCCGCGGCCTCCCGGTTGGTGGCTCCGTCCGCGATGAGCCGCAGGATCTCCAGCTCCCTGGCGCTCAGCGGGTCGGCGGGCGTACGCACCTGCCCGAGCAGGCGGGTGGCGACCGACGGCGACAGCACGGCCTCGCCGCGCGCCGCGGTCCGGACCGCCCGCGTCAGCTCGTCGCGGCCGGTGTCCTTGAGCAGGTAGCCGGTCGCGCCGGCCTCGATGGCCGGCAGGACGTCCCGGTCGGTGTCGTACGTCGTGAGGACCAGCACCCGGGCCCCGATCCCCAGCTCGGCGAGCCGTTTGATGGCCGTGACGCCGTCCGTGCCCGGCATGCGCAGGTCCATGAGGATCACGTCGGGGTCCAGCGCCCGCGCCAGCTCGACGGCCTGCGCGCCGTCCCCGGCCTCGCCGAGCACCTCGAAGCCGGGATCGCCGGCGAACATGCCGCGGATGCCGTCGCGGACGATGGGATGGTCGTCGGCGATCAGCAGCCGGATCGGTCGCTCAGCCACGCGCCACCGCCGGCAGGCTCGCGGAGATCGCGGTGCCCGCGCCGCTCTCCGACTCGATCTCCAGCGTGCCCGCCAGCCGGTCCACGCGCTTGCGCATCGCGGTCAGCCCGAACGCGGTGAGCTGGGGGTCGAAGCCGATGCCGTCGTCACGTACGTCCAGGGTGACCACATCCTCCATGTACGACAGGGTGAGCCCGACCCGGGAGGCGTGCGCGTGCTTGGCGACGTTCGCCAGCGCCTCCTGGGCGGTGCGGAGCAGCGTCTCCTCGACCTCGGGGTGCAGGGGACGGGCCGGGCCGGTGACCGTGAACTCCGGCGTGAGCCCGTTGAGCTCGCCCCACCGGGCGGCGACGTCCCGCAGCGCCTCCGGCAGCGGCGCCGACTCCAGCGGGCCAGGCCCCACCGCGTGCACCGAGCGCCGGGCCTCGGCCAGGCTCTCGCGGGCCAGCCGCAGCGCCAGATCGACGTTCCGGCGCCAGTCGTCGGCCTGCCCGGCCGCCTGGAGCTGGGTGATGATGCCGGTCAGCCCCTGGGCGAGGGTGTCGTGGATCTCGGCGGCCATCCGCCGCCGCTCGTCGAGCACGCCGGCCTCGCGGGCCTGGACGAGGAGCTGGGCGTGCAGGCCCGCGTTCTCCCGCAGGGCCTCCTCAAGCTGGGCCACCATGCGCTCGCGCTCCGCGCTGCGCTCGTCGGTGATCTGGCCGACGAAGCTGAACAGCGCGACCCCGGCCACGATGGCCCCCGTGAAGAACACGTACGTGAGGATCCCGATCGGCGTGGGCTCGGGCAGCCCGCCGCTGTAGGCGGCCACGCTGAACGCGGCCACCCCCGTCACGCCGGCGAAGCGCCACATCCCGTTCAGGTAGCGCCAGGAGTGCAGATAGCCGATGAAGCCGAAGAAGCTCGCGAACCAGATGCTCTGCGTGCTCAGCACGCCGATCAGCAGGACGAGCCCCGCCACGTACACCGGGCCACGCGGCACCAGCCACACCCACCCGGCGGCCGACGCCGCCAGGCCGAGCGTGACCCACGACACCGTCCCGCCGCCGCTGACCAGGGCGAGCACCACGGAGACCGCCAGCAGCACGTACGGCGCCGCCGCGAGCTGGCGCTCCAGCACCCGTTCCCACCGGTCGAGCCGGCTGGTCATACCTCACTCCCAGCGGAAGAGCCTGGCCGCCGCCGCGCTGACGACCAGGGCGTAGGCCGCCATCACCGCCAGCAGCAGCGGATCGGGAGCGGCCCCCGCCCAGACGTCCCGCAGGCACTGCCCGAACGCCCCCATCGGGGTGTACTCCCCGACACGAGCCACCATATCCGGCATCTGATCGGCAGGCTGCATGAGACCGGCGAGGTACGCCATCGGGAAGTACAGCAGCACGCCGATCCCGTTCGCGGCCCTGCCGTTCGGCGCCAGGGCGGCGATGAGCAGGCCGACCGCGAACATGCTCGCCGTCCCGAGCAGGAACGTCAGCACGACCGCCGGCACCCGGTCCGGCAGGTGGGCGCCGAGCACGGTCCCCGCCACGGCCAGCAGCAGCCCGCAGGCGGTCACCGCGAGCACGAGCTGCAGCAGCAACTGCACCACCAGCAGCCGGCCCGGCCGCACCGGCGTCGCCGACATGCGCCGCAGGATGCCCCGCTCCCGGTAGGTGGCCAGCGTGGTCGGCACCATGTACAGCCCCACGAGCCCCACCGCGATGGCCAGCGCCATCGGCAGCAGCACCCGGTCGCCCGGCTCGATCGAGCTGCCGAACACCACCAGGATGAACAGCGGGATGAGCAGCGAGAACACCGCGCCCGGATCGCGGGCGAGCAGCTTGGTCTCGACGAAGGTGAGCTTCAACATGATCGCGTCCTAGAGATTCGGGGTTCAGTTGTCGTCGAAGGGACGGCCGGTCAGCGCGGCGAACGCGTCGTCCAGCGTGCGCTTGTCGATCCGCAGATCGCTGACCAGCACCTGGTGGCGGGCCAGGTGCGCGGTGACCGCCGTCGCGAAGTCGCCGCGGCCGGTCACGACCACCCGGTCCCCCGTACGGGACACCCCGGTCACCCCCGGCAGCCCGGACAGGTCCGGCGCCTCGCCCGCCTTCAGCGTGAAACGCATCCGGTGCTCGCCCTCCAGCAGCCCCGCCGGCGTGTCCAGCGCCACGATCCGGCCGCGGTCCAGCACCGCCACCCGGTCGCACAGCTCCTCGACCTCGTCCATGAAGTGGCTGACCAGCACCACGGTGACGCCGCTCGCACGTACCTGCTTGATCAGCTCCCAGGTGGCCCGGCGGGCCTGCGGGTCCAGGCCGGTGGTCAGCTCGTCGAGGAACGCCACCCGCGGCTTGCCCACCAGCGCGAGCGCGATGAACAGCCGCTGCTTCTGGCCGCCGGACAACTTCCCGAACCGGGCGTTCCGCTTCTCGGCCAGCCCCCACTCCTCCAGCAGCGCCCGCCAGTCCCGCGGGTCGGCGTAGAAGGAGGCGTACAGGTCGAGGGCCTCCCACACCTTCAGGTTCTCCGGCAGCTGGGTCTGCTGGAGCTGCACCCCGATCTGCTCGCGCATCCTGCGCGCGTCACGGACCGGGTCCAGGCCGAGCACCCGTACGGTCCCGCTGTCGGGCCGCCGCAGCCCCTCCACGCACTCCACCGCGGTCGTCTTGCCGGCGCCGTTCGGCCCCAGCACCCCGAAGATCTCGCCCTCCTCCACGGAGAACGACACCCCGTCCAGAACCTTCAGCCCCGCGTAGCTCTTGCGCAGGTCGGTGACTTCGATGACTGCCATGCTCAAAGCATGCTGTGACCTGCCCCGACCCCGAATCGACCGCCCGGCCACGATCGTGCCGGCACCCTGCTGACCGGAAAATCCACCGAACGGTGGATACCGCGCCCGCTCACCGCCGGGCCGGATAGACGAGGATGAGGTCCACGCCCTCCCGCGTGTACAGCCGCAGCCGGTAACGACCGGGGCCGCCGCGCGCGAGATCCGGGAAGCGCACCCTGCTCGCCGAGAGCGTCTGCATGACCAGGCGGCCCGATCCGCTGACGATGTCCGCCTCGACCACCTTGTCCCAGCCTCGGCGCCGCAGCGGCGGCGGAGCCGAGCGCAGCGCCTTCGCAGTGACACAGGTCGCCCAGTCCTGGGCGGGCGTGAAGACCAGGGCGAGCTGACCGCTGACCGCCAGGGTCTCGGTCGAATAGGCGTCCCAGATCGTCTCGGCATCCCCCGAGGTGTCCGCCTCCGCGTCGTAGATGCCGTAGGGCCGACCGTCCCAGTCGTAGTACGACGCCGTCGCCTGGAACCGCGTGCGCAGCGCCGGCCACGGATCGCGGCACCGGGCGTCCTCCTCGCGCGCCTCACGCCTCAACTGCTCGCGCCGCCGGCTCCTCTCCTCGGCCTGTTGCCGCTCCACCTGCGCTGACGACAGCAGCAGCTCCGGATGTCTCCGCCCGATCACCTCCGGGCAGAGCAGCGCGAGCAGCGCGGGCCGCGCCCTGACCTGCTCCCCGCCCGCGAACCTGGCGCACGCCGCCTTCCCCTTGCCGATCAGCTCCTGGTCGGAGACCTCCCGGTCGGGCTTGCGCACGCTGCACAGATAGGCCCGGTCGCGCTCGTGTACGGGGACGTCCGCGACGCGCGGCGGGGCCGAGCGCAGCCGGCAGTCCATGTCTTCCTCGCTGCGCCAGGTGTAGGTGAGCCGGGGCGCGTACTCGGGCCCGACGACCATCAGCAGGGCGACGGCGGCCACGGCCGTGACCGCCGTGGGCACGCGCAGCGGCTCCGGCCGCCTCGGCTCCCGGTTGAGCTCACGGTTGAGCTCACGGGCCGTACGCGCCAGCCAGACGACGTAGAGGACGTCCATCGCCTCGGCGATCGACTCGATCGTGCTGCCGCGCGTCAGGAAGTCCACGAGTTCCACCAGGAACGGGCTCACGAACGTCCCTGCCCCGACGAGCAGCGTCCCCCGGCTCCAGCGCCCGTCGCGCCACTGCGCGAGCAGAACCATCACCATCATGACGAGCGCGGCCACTCCCGCGACCATGACATGCACCGGGGTCACGAGGGTCAGGGGCTGCGGATCGCCGGCGAGGGCGTCCATGCCCGCGCTGACCGGCTCCACCAGCCCGAACAGGAGCAGAGCCAGCCGGAAGAACCGCCCCGACCCGGTGACCACCACCGTGAGCAGCACGAGCGCGGGCACCCAGAGCGCCAGCCCGATGACCGTCTCGACCAGATCCGGCAGGTACGAGGGGATCAGCAGCCACACCACGTCCGCGTACAGCAGCACCCGCAACCACCTGGCCGCCCTGCCCATCGGCCCGCCCGCGGGCGCGGGCCTGCGCAGGACCTGCCAGAACATCCACGCGTTCACCAGCCCGAGCAGCAGCAACCCGCCCAGCACCGGCAGCAGCGGCGACCTCCCGACGGCCTCGCCGGGCGGATACCACATGGTGACGAGCCACGCGGGCGTCGCGGACCCGACCACCAGACCGAGGACGACCGACCCGAGAGCGATGGCGAAATAAGCAGCAGCCGCCAGACGGTGTAATCGCACACGTGATCGTAGTACGGCCGGCGACTTGGGACTTCTGATGGCGGACCGCAACGGCGGATTGTCGCTTCACCGCCGCGTCATCGGTCTCCCTAGTTGATGCGGAAGACGGGAAAGCCCGGAGCGACCGCCTGCACCTGCTCTTCGGACGCGTTCGCGCTGACCCCCTCGAAGAACCGGCCGACCTCCCAGCCCCAGCGCTTCAGGTACGCCCGCAGAATCGCCGGCTTCTCGTCGTCGGGCAGTTCGGTGGCGGTGAACGTCTCGACGCGACGGCCCACGTGCAGCTCGCCGTTCCCCGCGACCCGCAGGTTGCGGACCCACTGGGTGACGCCTCGGGGTGCGACCAGGTAGCGGGTGCCGTTCAGGGTCAGCAGGTTGACCGGCGTCGTACGCCATTCGCCGCTGGACCGGCCACGGACGTAGAGGATCCGGGAACCCATGAGGCTGATCCCGAGCCGGGTCAGCCCGGCGACCATGCGGTTGAACAGGTGGTCCATGCGGGTGGGCTCGATGTAACGGGACATCGCCGGCTCCTCAGGCAGAGAGTTCCGAGAGCACTGCTCTCGCTTAAGGACAAGCATGCCGGGAGAACCGCTCACAGTCAAGAGCAGTGCTCTCTAATTGGTCCGCCAATCTCCCCCGGAACGGCCACGCCCACGCAACTGTTCGAAGGCGGAGACCACCGGCGGGTTCACCAGAGCGGCACTGATCAGCTCGGCGACTTCCGCAGGCCCCTGGACGGAGGTGTCCACCTCCAGGTCGTAGCAGCCATGCGTGTGGACCGGCTCATCGAGAGGCGGCGCCGACGTCATCCTGTCGGTTCGCCCCCGCTCACGCCGTTCCACCTCCTCCAGGGGACAACGAATCCCGACGAACAGCACCGGAATCCCCTCGAACAGAGCGAGGTAGTGGTCCAACATCTGCGGCGTGATCACCGCCTCCGAGATCACGTCATGGCCGAGCAGCGTGAGACTGCGCAGCAGGTGCAGGTAGCCATCGAGCACTCTGCGGAAAAGCACTCCTCCGTGGTCCTGCAGCCAGTGTCGACCCTGGTAGCCGCCGCGCAACTCGTCCAGCGAACAGTGGAAGAACGGCTCGGCCAGCTCCTCCTGCAGGGCTTTCGCCACGGTCGTCTTCCCTGAGCTCGGGGTCCCGTTGAGTAGGACCAGTCGCCCGACTCGCTCGGGGACGGGACCGAGAAGGCTGCCCAGGTGAAGGTCCATGACTCACGGTAGGACGGCAGCGGCCGCGTGATCCACTGGATTGGGCACGGTCCCGTCCCACTGCCATTCCCCGCGTCGGGCTCGTCCGGGCAGTTCGATGCGGCCCGTGCACCACAGCAGGGTGTCGGTCGGACCGTGCCCTGACGGCGCGTCGGGGAAGAGGCGGGCGAGGACCGCGCTGCTGAGGTCGCCGGGCGGAGCCCAGGGAAGGCCGAGGGCACGGGTGAGGTCGTACGTGTGGACGATGAGCTCGGTGATTCCCATGGCCGCGAATCCGGCGGCGTCGGAGTGGCCCCACGGGTGCCAGGCCCGTACGTGGGGAGCCGTGCCGCGGACGGTGGAGGTGAGGAGGGACGCGGCGATGCCGAGCCCGTCCAGGCAGCCGGGGATCGGGGCCTCGGGGTCGAGCGAGGCGAAAAGCGTGATGTAGCGGTCGTCGGGCTGGGCGATGAGCAGGCCGGCGTAGCCGACCAGTCCGAGGGCCAGGTGGTCGAGGGTCTGGCGACAGGTCCAGTCGAGGCCCTGGGCGGGGCGTGACCAGTCCTGGTCGGCTCCCTTGCGGAGAACGGCCAGGCAGTCGTCGGCGGCGGCCGTCAGCAGGTCCGCCCATGGCGTGGCGGCGGTCATCGGCCGTCCGCCGGTTCCCGCAGGACCTCGATCAGGCTCGCGTAGCTGTCGGAGCCGTGGCCCGCGGCCTTGGCGCGTTCCATGAGCGACTTCAGGAGCTCGGGCAGGGCGTTGTCGACGCGCCGGGCCTCCGCGGCGTGGAGGAGGTGATCGATGGCCGCGATCTGCACGTCGACGGTGGCGTCGTCGCCGGGGTAGCGGCCGGCGTCCACCTGGGGCGCGTAGGCGCTGAGGAAACCGGCCACGGCGGTCAGCCAGCGGATCGCGACGGGAGTGAAGACCGCGGCCGGCGTCTTCTCCGCGCCGACCACCGCGGCGCCGTGCAGCCAACCGGTCATGGTGGACCACATCAGGCCGAGCAGGGCGGCATCGTACAGAGAGGCGAGACCGGGGTCGGCCCCCAGGTGGAGGGGGTCGCCCAGAGCCGCCAGGGTCGAGCGGTGCGCCTCGAAGACCTGGTCAGGACCGCTGTAGAGGAACATCATCTCGGGGCTGCCGACACCGGGCGGCGTCGTCATGATCGCGCCGTCGAGATAGTCGGCGCCGTGGGAGCCCGCCCAGGCGGCGAACTCGTGCGCCTGCTCGGGGGAGCCGGAGGTGAGATTGACCAGCACCCTGCCCGAGAGCGACCCGGCGACGGGTTCGAGCACGGCGCGCAGCGCCTCGTAGTCCAGTACGCAGGCCACGATGAGCCGGCTCGCCTCGATCGCCTCCCGGGGCGTCGCGGCCAGGCGGGCGCCCCGGTCGACCAGCGGCCGGGCCTTGTGCGCGGAACGGTTCCACACCGTGGTCGGGTGCCCGTGGTCCAGCAGCGCACCGGCCAGGGCCGAGCCCATCAGGCCCAGCCCGACGACGGTGACGGATCGGCGGTCGGTGTTCATGCCACAACTCCTTGTACGTCCGCACGTGAAGGTTGATCGGTCGCAGGCAACCCTCGCAGCACGCGCCGTCCGGGAACAGTGACACTGATGACGATCACCACCAAATTCCTGCCATACCCTTCGAGGCATGAGCGCAGGATCCGTGGCCGTGGTCGTGTCCGAGGGGATCGGGGTCCCCTCATGGGACCTGTACGAGCTGAGCATCCCCTGCACCGTCTTCGGCAAGCCGCAGTCCGACCTGGCCGACCCCTGGTACGACCTGCGCCTGTGCGGCACCGGGGAACCGCCGGCCGACTCCGGGCTGCTGCTGCGGACCCCGTACGGACTCGACGACCTGGTCGGCGCCGACACGGTCATCGTGCCCTCGGTGCCCGACTCCTGCGTCGAGGAGGGGAAGCCGCTGCCGCAGGCGCTGATCACGGCCCTGCGCCGCGCCTACGAGGGGGGCGCCCGCATGGTCTCCCTGTGTACCGGCGCCTTCGCGCTCGCCGAAGCGGGGCTGCTCGACGGCCGCCCCGCCACGGCCCACTGGATGCACACCGCCCTGCTGGCCGAGCGCTACCCGAAGGTGCGGGTCGACGACTCGGTGCTCTACGTGGACGACGGCGACGTGCTCACCAGCGCCGGCCTGACCGCGGGCCTCGACCTCTGCCTCCACCTGGTACGACGCGACCTCGGCGCGCACGTCGCCAACCAGCTGGCCCGCCGGATGGTGGTGCCCGCCCACCGGCCCGGCGGCCAGGCGCAGTTCATCGACATGTCGGTGCCCGCCGCCGGCGACGAGGGGCTGGCTCCCGTACTGGACTGGGCCCGGACCCGGCTGGACCAGCCGCTGACGGTGGACGACCTGGCGCGGAGGGCCGCGATGAGCCCGCGCACGTTCTACCGGCGGCTCCAAGCGGCCACCGGGACGACCCCTCTGCAGTGGCTGCTCGACCAGCGCCTGGGACGGGCCCGGATCCTCCTGGAATCGACCGACCTCCCGATCGAGAAGATCGGGGAGCTCAGCGGGCTGGGCACGGCCAACAACCTCCGCCGCCACTTCCTCAGGCACCTCGGCATCTCGCCGAGCGACTACCGGCGCGCCTTCCCCCGTACGACGCCCGGGTCAGATCCGGCCTTGCCTGGGTAACCGGATCTTGTCATGCTTTGCCGTGAGATCCTGCGCCCCCCTCCTCACCCTCCCTCGTGCACCTGGAGTCGCGATGCAGTTCCGACTGCTTGGGCCGGTCGAGGTGACGGCCGGTGGGGCGGCGGTCCCGCTGGGAGGGGTCAAGCCGCAGACGCTGCTGGCCGCGCTGCTGCTGGAACGCGGGCACATCGTCCCGATGCCCCGCCTGATCGACATCATCTGGCCGGACGATCCGCCGGAGACCGCCAGGGCGGCGATCCAGACGTACATCAAGACGTTGCGGCAGGCGCTGGCCCGCTCCGGCATGCCGGAGGTGATCGTCACGCGCGCCCCCGGCTACCTGGCGCAGGTTCCGGCCGGGTCGCTGGACATGGACGTGTTCGAACGGCTGCTGGCCGACGCGCGAGCGGCGTCCACGCCGCAGGAGACGTCCGACCTGCTCGGCGCCGCGCTGGCGTTGTGGCGGGGACCCGTACTGGCCGGGCTGGGCGACTCGCTGCTGTCAGGGGAGGCGGCCCGGCTGGAGCAGCTGCGGCTGACCGCCGTCGAGGAACGTATGGCCGCCGATCTGGCGCTCGGCCGGCACGGCCAGGTGGTGGCTGAGCTGGCCGGACTGGTCGGACGCCATCCGACGAACGAGCGGCTGCGCGGGCAGTACATGACCGCCCTGTGCCGGCTCGGCCGCCAGTCCGACGCGCTGGCCGCGTTCCGTGAAGGCCGCGAGGTGCTGGTCGAGAGCCTCGGCGTGGACCCGGGGCCGGAGCTGACCGCCCTGCACCACGCGATCCTGCGCGGTGACCCGGCCCTGCTCGCGCCGCCGTCGGGCGAGACGGCCGGGGCCGTCGTACCGGCTCAGCTGCCGCTGGCGCCGGCCGACTTCACCGGCCGCGCGCCGGAGAGCTCCGCCCTGATCACGGCGCTCACGTCGGGGCCCTCGCGGGCCATCCAGGTCATCGGCGGGCGCGCCGGCAGCGGCAAGTCCGCCCTGGCCGTCCAGGTGGCCTACCAGGTCGCGTCGGCGTTCCCCGACGGGCAGTTGTACGCCGAGCTGCGCGGGATGAGCGATGCGCCCGCCGACGCGGGTGAGGTGCTGGGGCGCTTCCTCAAGGCGCTCGGGGTGGAGCCGGCCGCCCTCCCGCCCGGCACCGCGGAGCGGGCCGAGCTGTACCGCAGCCTGCTGGCCGGACGCCGGGTGCTGGTGCTGCTGGACGACGCCGCCACCGAGCAGCAGGTACGCCCGCTGCTGCCGGGCGGTCCCGGTGCCGCCGTGCTGATCACCTCACGTAACCGGCTCGGCGGGCTGGCCGGCGTCCACCGTACCGACCTCGACGTCCTCGACCCCGCCGAGGCGATCGAGCTGCTGGGCCGGATCGCGGGAGCCGAGCGCACCGCGGCCGAGGAGCCCGCGGCCCGCGAGATCGTCGAACTCTGCGGCCGGTTACCGCTGGCGATCCGGATCGCGGGGGCCCGGCTGGCCACCCGCCGGCAGTGGCCGCTGCGGCTGCTGGCCGATCGGCTCACCGACGAACGGCGCCGGCTGGACGAGCTGGCCATCGCGGACCTGGAGGTCCGAGCCGGCTTCGAGCTCAGCTATCGAGGGCTCGACAGGGGCGCGCGCCGCGCGCTGCGGCGGCTGGGCCATCTGGGCGTTCCCGAGTTCTCGCCCTGGATCGTCGCGTGGCTGTGCGACCTCGGCGGCACGGCCGCGGAGATCACGGTGGAACGGCTGGTCGACGCGCAGGTGGTGGACTTCAGCCGGGTCGACGAGCTGGGCACGCTCAAGTACCGCGTGCACGACCTGGTACGCATCTACGCCCGCGAGCGGGCCGAGGAGGAGGAGTCGGCCGAGGCGCTGGCGTCGGCGGTGGAACGGGTGCTCGGCGGCTGGCTGGCGCTGGCCGACCGGGTGGCGGCGACCGCTCCGTCCGACGAGATCGGCTGGCTGCGCTCCCCCGTGGACGCCTTCCCGGTGTCCCGTGAGCTGGTCAAGCAGGTGCTCGGGGCCCCGCACGACTGGTTCGACATCGAACAACCCGCGCTGGTGGTCGGCCTGGAACGAGCCGCCGCCCTGGGCCTGCACCGGCTGGTCTGCCAGTTCGCCTCGGCCCGGCTGGGCCCGTCGTTGTTCGGCGTCAACAGGTTCGTGTCCAGGGAGCGGATCAACCAGGCCGCGCTGGCCGCCGCGCGGGACGCGGGCGACCGGCACGACGAGGCCACCATGCTGGCCGAGCTGGGACATCTGCGCTACCTGCAGGACCGGTTCCCCGAGGCGCGCCAGCTCCTGGGCGAGGCACTCGGCGCCTTCCGCGAGCTCGGCGACCCGCGCGGCCAGGCCGTCGCCCTGGCGGGGCTGGGCGTGACCTGCCGGGAGGCGGGCCGCCTGACCGACGCGCTGTACTTCCTGGACCAGGCCGGCACCCTGCTCGCGGGCCTCGGCCTCGGCCAGGACGTGGGGAACGTGTACCTGCGGCGGCTGGCCGCCTCCGTACGGCTGGAGCTCGGCGACTACCCCGCCGCCTGGTCGGGCCTCGAGGAGTCCCTGGCCGCCTACCGTCGCGTCGGCAGCCGCCGCGGCGAGGGCGTGACGCTGCGCACCATGAGCCTGTTCCACCGCGCCACCGGCGAGTACGGCCCGGCCATCGAGACCGCCGAGGCCGCGCGGGCCATCTTCGCCCAGCTCGGGGACAAGCTGATGGAGGCGTATGCGGTACGCGCCTGGGCCAAGGCCCGGTTCCGGCTGGGCCGGACCCGGCAGGTCCTGGCCCCGCTGGAGGGCGCGCTGGCGACCTGCCAGGCGATGGGCGACCGCTGGGGGCTGGCGCTGACCCTGCGTACCCTGGGCGAGCTCCACCTGGCCGACGGCCACCTGCGGGACGCCGCCGCCTGCCTGACCGCCTCGATCGAGGTGTGGGAGGCCATGGAGGCGCCGCTCTGGCGCGCCCGCACCGAACGCGACCTCGCCCTGCTGCACGAGGCCCGCGGCGAGCCCGAGACCGCCGCGACGATCCGGGCCCGCGTGATGACCGTCTTCCGCGACCACGGCGCCCGCGAACACGCCGAACTCGTCAATCACGAGGCCGCGCGCTGAAAGCCCGCCTCCACGGAGTTTCAGCGGTTTTTCAGCGCGCCGTTCGAACCTTCCGGTGCAAGGACGAAAACACTCCTCATCCGGAAGGTAATCATGACATTCAACCGCCTGATCTCCGGCACCCTGAGCACGATGATCGCGGCCGCGCTCGGCTTCACGGCGGCCGTGGTCACCACGGTCACGACGGCGGGGCCGGCCCAGGCCGCCTCCACGCCCGGCGGCCAGATCACCCGCTCCGAGGTGCTGGCCCGCGCCCAGAACTGGGTCGACCGCAACGTCCGATACAACCTGACCCGGTACCCGAACACCCTCATCACGGACGTCGAAGGAGACAACAAATACGGCCCGGACTGCTCCGGGCTGGTGTCCATGGCGTGGCACATCACCGCCAATTCCGGCAAGGGCGGGAACAGCACGACCGACTTCCAGAGTTGGTCCGGAAAGCAATATCTGGCCAGCCTGCATGATTTACGGCCCGGGGACGCGATCCTCAACTCCGAACACACAGAACTGTTCGCCGGATGGAAGAATCCGGCCGACCACAGCCAGGGCGCGTGGACGTACTCGCTGAACGGCGGAGCGGACCCCGACGGCGACGGCTGGCGGGACGACTGGGCCAAGGGCCCGACGGCCAACTCCCACGGCCAGGTGGGCAGCGAGAGTTGGGCGAGCATGCAGAACTACCGCCCGATCCGCTACAACAACATCGTCGACGACTCCGCCTCGTCGGACGGTTTCGACCGGCAGGGCCCCTCCAGTGCGATGGACGCCTCCGGGGCGCTGCACATCTTCGCCCGCGGCACCGACGGCTCACTCAAGCACTGGTACTGGAACAACGGCTGGCAGTACGACGTCCCCGGCACCGGCATCAGCAGCTCCCCCACCGTCACCGTCGACCCCGCCGGCATGGTCCACGTCTTCGCCACCGGCAACGACGCCTCGCTCAAGCACTGGTACTACTCCAACGGCTGGAAGTACGACGTCCTCGGCACCGGCATCACCGGCACCCCCAGCATCGCCGCCGACGGCAGCGGCGCCCTCCAGCTCTTCGCCCGCGGCACCGACGGCTCGCTCAAGCATTGGTACTGGAACAACGGCTGGCAGTACGACGTCCCCGGCACCGGCATCAGCAACTCGCCCACCGTGACCGTCGACCCCGGCGGCATGGTCCACGTCTTCGCCCGCGGCACCGACGCATCACTCAAGCACTGGTACTACTCCAACGGCTGGAAGTACGACGTCCTCGGCACCGGCATCACCGGCACCCCCACCATCACCGTCGACGCCGGCGGCGCCCTCCAGCTCTTCGCCCGCGGCACCGACGGCTCACTCAAGCACTGGTACTGGAACAACGGCTGGCAGTACGACGTCCCCGGCACCGGCATCAACGGCTCCCCCACCGTGACCGTCGACCCCGCCGGCATGGTCCACGTCTTCGCCAGCGGCAACGACACCGCCTCCTCGCTGAAGCACTGGTACTGGAGCAACGGCTGGCAGTACGACGTCCTCGGCACCGGCATCACCGGCACCCCGACCATCACCGTCGACGCCAGCGGCGCACTCCAGGTCTTCGCCCGCGGCACCGACGGCTCACTCAAGCACTGGTACTGGAACAACGGCTGGCAGTACGACGTCCCCGGCACCGGCATCGCCTGACCCGACCATGACCACAGACGGGCCGCCCGGACCTCAGCCGGGCGGCCCGTCACGCCATCCAGACCCGGTAAGGACACGACATGATCCTGCTCTCCGACCCCGCGATCAGCCGGATGCCGCTGGAAGAGTCCGGCGAAGCACTCCTCGACCTCCGTACCGTCCAGGCCCTGCGCCTCGACCCCCGCCTGGCCGACGCGGATGGCTTCTACGCCCGGCTTCGCCTCGGCGTGGTGGATCGCCTGGTCACCGCGCAGACCCTGCTGCAGCCCGGGTTGCGCTTCCTGATCGTCGAGGGCTTCCGCCCGGTGAACCTGCAGACCAAGTACTTCGACGCCCACGTCGACCGGCTCCGGATCGCCTACCCGGGTCACGACGACAAGTGGTACCACCAGCGGGCCAGCCGCTACATCTCCCCACCGGAGGTCGCCCCGCACGTGGCCGGCGCCGCCGTCGACCTGACCCTGTGCGGACCGGACGGCGCGGAGCTCTGGCTCGGGACGGAGGTCAACGACACCGACACCGACACCTGCCACACCGCCAGCACGGCGATCTCCCCCGAGGCCCGCGAACACCGCCGCACCCTCGGCGACGTGCTGACCAGAGTCGGACTGGTCAACTACCCCAGCGAGTGGTGGCACTGGTCCTACGGCGACCGCTACTGGGCCCACATCACCGGAGCCTCAGCCGCCCGCTACGGCCCGGTGACACCGGACCTCCTCTGATCTTCCAGGGACCGGGGAGACGCATCAGCTCGGCCGCCGCGGCCCGCGTGCCATGCGTCGGGCCACTCCCGCTCCCGGCGCATGGCACAATCTCGCGGATGTCGAAAACGGTATCGCTGTGGCGTCATCGGGATTTCCTGCTCTTATGGAGCGGCCAGACAACCAGCTCCCTCGGCAACGAGATCTCCTACCTGGCCTTACCGCTGGTCGCCGGGCTCGTACTGAACGCCTCACCACTTGACCTCGGTCTGCTGACCGCCGCGCGCCGCCTGCCCGTACTGTTCGCCTCGCTGCCCGCCGGAGCGCTGAGCGACCGGTGGCGCAAACGTCCCGTGATGATCACTACGTTCCTGGTCTCCGGTTGTGCGATGGCGACGATCCCGCTGGCCGCCGCCGCGGGCTCGCTCACTCTGTGGCAGTTGTACGGCGTCGCCCTGGTGGTCGCGACCTGCGAGGTGTTCTTCACCCCCGCTTACCAGACCTACCCCCTCACCCTGCTCGGTCCGGACAACCTGATGGAGGGCAACGCCAAGCTCACCAGCACGATCACGGTCGCGGGCATGGCGGGCCAGCCGGTCGGCGGCGTGCTGATCTCCCTGTTCGGCCCGGCCAAGGCGGTGCTCGCCGACGCGCTCTCCTACCTGGCGGCCGCGCTCACGCTCGCGCTGATCCGCTCCCCGGAGCCCAAGCCGGAGAAGGCGGAGAAGACCCCCAAGCTGCGCACCCAGATCGCCGAGGGCTTGCGTTATGTCACCCGCCACCGCGTCATCGGCCCACTCGTTCTCTACATGGCCACGGTCAGCTTCTGCCTGGCCGGTTTCGCAGCACTTGAGATCAACTACGTGGTACGTGAGCTCGGCTGGTCCAGCCTGGTCACGGGCTTGGTCCTCGGGCTGAGCATGGCGGGCGGCCTGGCGGCCGGCGTGATCGCGAAGCCACTCACCGACCGCTACGGCATGCCACGCGTGCTCCTTGGAGCCGCCACCGCCTATCCGCTGTCCACCGCAACGATCGGCCTGGTCGACCCGGGTCTGGCCGGGCAGCTCATCGTCGGCTTCTCCTGGACCATGATGATCATCATCACGCTCATCTTCCAGAGCACCCAGCGCAGCCTCCGTCAGCTCCTGACCCCCCAGGACATGCAGGGCCGCCTGGCGGCCACCTCCCGCTGGCTCACCTGGGCGGCCACTCCGATCGGCGCGATCCTCGCCGGAGCCCTGGGAGCCGGCATCGGCATGCGCGCCACGCTCCTGGTGTTCTCGGCCGGGATGCTGATCGGTCCGGTCGTGATGTGGCTCTCGCCGCTGCGCACGTCCCGGCACGAGATCGAGCAGGACGTCAAGATGGCGACGACGAGCTGACCGTCTTGGCGGCCGACGTCGCCGTCCGGGCTGCCGTCGGCACTCAGCGAGGCACTACCTGCGCGCGGACGCCTCACCGTGGTCCACGCCCGTGGTCGGGCGGATGTGGCACGCCGAACACCGTGACCGCTCGCCGTGGTCTACCTGCACATCATCGGCCTGCCCGGACGCGTCGAGACCTCGGTTCGTCGCGTCGAAACCTCATACTGACTGCGCTATGGTGCCGACCGCGATCCCCACGAGTGCCACCGCGCCGATCACTGCCGCGTTGGCCAGGCGGAAGGCCCGAAGTTCCAGGGCCACCCCCACCGCGATGATCAAGATCAGGCCGATGGAGGGGTCGACGAGCGCTGCCAGGGCTCCCTGCGTCCCCCGGACCCCGGCTCGATCGCCCCCGTTGGTGATCTGGGCGGGATAGACATGGCCGGGATCGGCCCACGAGAAGGCGCGGATCGCCGCCTTCTCGCCCGTGGCGTCGTACACGAAGCTCCCCGTGCAGACCTGCCTGCTGCGCCTGCTGGAGCCCCCGTCGTGGCACTCCAGGACGGTCAGAGTTCCGGGAGCGCCGGTGAGGCCGGTCGCCAACCTGATGTCGACCACCGCGGGAACGGTGGCCGTCAGGGTCCATCCCACCGCCGCCGCCGTCGCGGCGAGGGCCAGGACGACCCTGGTGAACATCGACTCCTCCGAGGCGTTACGCCCCGACTTCCCGCGCGGAGTTCCGCGCCGGCTGGAGGAACGCATACGCAAGGGGTGGCGACCATTCGTACGGGAAGGCATGGTGTCAGCGTGGAGCAGCGCGTTTGCGACTCGCTTGGAGACCACTGGCCGGTGATCGGATCGGTCGGCTCGCCCCGGTCCGCTCCGCCGGGACTGTCGGCTCGTCTTCCCTCATGCCGTGGCACGCCCATGGAGCCGGACACCCTACGGCGTAGCCGGGGCGAAATGCGGAACGCACCCGGGCTTGGACAGGTTCGTCTTCACGACCTCTGACTCACTTGCGTGAGCTTCCTGCTCGATGTGGGCATACCACCTCATATCGTGCGAGAGATCGTCGGTCGCTCCAGCATCGAGGTCAGGATGAAGATCTATGCCCACGCCTCTCAACGAGAAGCGCAAGGCGCTCGGCAAGTTCGGAGATGCACTCATCTGACGCCTCTTCATCAAGAGCGCCCCAGAGTTTGACTCTTTGGGGCGCTCTCTTGTTCGGCTCCATGCCTCCTTCGTCTCGCACCAATAGCCGGCGCCCTATCCAGGAACACTGCAACCAAGCAAACCCCTAGTCGAGGAGGCAGTGATGGGACTTTCGGACATCGCCGAGCAAGCGCACAACGTCAGCTACGGCCTCGTTCTGGTAACTCTGGAAGAGCTGATGACGGCATATCGGGATGATCACCCTGAGGTGACTCGTGTCAGGGTGAGCCGGAACCTGATGGAGGCAATCCGGTGCGACCTTGATGATCTCAAGTGCGGCCTTCTTCCCGAGCACTTCGATGTTGTGCGTTCGACTGACTTCGCATATGTGCTGACCCGGCATGGGCGCGCCAACGTTGTTCGCCGCTGCCTCAACGAGGCGCCCAGCCCCAGGAAAGAGGTAATTATTGAGGCGTTGCTCGGAACAGCTCACTAAGCGGCCACTGTCGTCAGAACAACAACACCCCGGAGCGACATTCGCTTCGGGGCGTTTTGGCTGTTCAAGGCTGGTGATCAGGGGCAGGGTCGAACTGCCGACCTTCCGCTTTCAGGTGTAGCAATCACCGTAGTCCCCAGCCCTCACTAGGAGCCAGCCAGTCTTTCGCAGTGCTCTTCGTGTGGACTTGAAGGCCGACGTTGCCGTCACAGATACCGCCATGCCCAGTGCCGACCGAGATGTCGGCTCTGTAGGTCATGATCAGTGACGCACATGTCCCTGCTTGTCCAAGGAGCGTCATGGCTGCTACAGATGACGTCGGATGGTGGATCGTCAGCCATGACGGGTGGTCAGACCTCGACCTCATCCGTGACCGGCTCGCCGCAGGCGCTGACCCCAACTCCGGCGTGCTCGTCTTCGACAAGCCGCTACACATCGCGGCCGAGCAGGGATCGCCTGAAGTGGTCGCAGAGCTGGCCATGCGGGTCGACGATGTCGACGCCGAACATAGAGGCCGTACCGCGCTTTGGATGGCCGTCTTCGAAGGCCGCGTGGACAACGCCCGAGTCCTTCTCGCCGCTGGAGCGGACCCGTGGCGCCCCATGATGGACGGCTGGTCCCCCGGCCGGCTCAGCCTGGCCGGCCCCACACCCGACCTCTTCCCCGCCCCACACCCGGAGATCGGTTTATCCGAGGCCGAAGCCGCCGCAGCAGTGGAGGCCGCACGTCTGATCCCCGCGCTGGGAGACTTCTATTACGGCGGCCTGAGCCTGGCCTGCGTGGCCGATGTCAGCGCGGCCGAGGCAACAGCGCGCCTGGAAGCAGCACCTGCTGACGACGTGGACATCGACGTTCTTTACGAGGCCTGGTGGAACATCTCGGATGCCGAAGTGATCGTCGGCATCACGGACGTGCCCGGCGGCTGCGTCATCAGCCAACCCTGGGGTTACACCCCGTCCACGCCCGGCGTCGTCAAGCGCGTCTCACCAGGCACGGTCTGCTACAGCATGTACTCCAATCCCAAGGGCGGCATCTTCGGGCACATCGCCCGAGACGGCGCCGTCGTAGCCTGGGAGCCGGACAGCGCCTACATGATTTCCCCTGACGCCGTGGCCGACGAAATCCTCGCTGCCCACCTCTACCGCCACCACCCTGTAGCGTTCTGCTGCGCTGGCGCAGGCCTGCGGCTGACAAGCGCCCAGCCGATCACCGCACCTGATACCTGGCTGCGCCTGCCCGATCAGGTCTGATAAGCCTCTCGGTCGAGCGGCGTCCGGGTTGAGTTCGGGTCCTGACCTACGCCTGTGAATGCCGGTCACTGGTCTTGGAGCACGCCCGTTCTCCTAGTGTCCCGGGGTCCTCACTCCGGGACGCCTTTGTGTCCAACCATCCCGATTCTCACCTGACGGTTGTGCTCGGCATGCCCGATCATCTTGCCTTCGACCACGACAAGTACGGAACCGTACGACGGCGTTGCCGTCAGGAGAGACAGAAAAACCCCGAAGCGATGATCGCTACGGGGCATTCTTGCTGTTCAAGGCTGGTGGTCAGGGGCAGGGTCGAACGGTCACGTCCACGGACGTGGTGTATGAATCGATCTTCGCGTGATCCTGTTTCTGCAGGTTAAGCGGTAAGTGTCTGCGGGAGTGGGTTCTGGGCTGGCGTGTCGCCGGCAACTACGCGAATCCGGGCCTTGGCGAGGATGTCCAGCCCCATGTAGCGGCGGGCTTCGACCCATTCGTCGGTCTGCTCGGCCAGCACGGCCCCGACCAGCCGGATGATCGCGGGCCGGTCGGGAAAGATGCCCACCACGTCGGTGCGGCGGCGGATCTCCTTGTTCAGCCGCTCTTGCGGGTTATTCGACCAGATCTGCGGCCAGATCTCGCGAGGGAAAGCGGCGAAGGCGATCAGGTCTTCGCGGGCGGCGTCCAGATGCTCGGCCGCGGCCGGGTGTTTGGCCTCGAGCGTTTGCACCACCCAGGCGTGCTGGGCGCGCACCGAGGTGGCGTCGGGCTGGTCGAAGATGGTGCGCACCAGGGTTGCCACGAACGGCTGCGCGGAGCGAGGGACCACCGTCAGCAAATTTCGCAGGTAGTGGCTGCGGCAGCGCTGCCAGGCGGCGCCCGCCAAGGTGGCGCCGATCGCGGCCACGAGACCGGCGTGGCAGTCGGAGATGACCAACTGCACGCCGGACAAGCCACGGGCGACCAGTCCGCGCAGGAAGGCCAGCCAGCCCGCGCCGTCCTCGGCGCTGGTGACGTCCAGGCCGAGGATCTCGCGCCGGCCGTCGGCGTTGACGCCGGTGGCCACCAGGACGTGGACGTTGATGATGCGGCCGCCCTCGCGCACCTTCTGGGTCAGCGCGTCCAGCCAGACGAAGGTGTAGGGGCCGGCGTCCAACGCGCGGGTGCGGAAGGCTTCGACCTGTTCATCGAGCACCTTGGCCATCTGTGAGACCTGGCTCTTGGAGATGTGCTTGATGCCCAGCTGCTCGACCAGCTTGTCCACCCGCCGGGTTGAGACCCCCAGCAGGTAGCTGGTCGCGATCACGCTGATCAGTGCCTGCTCGGCCCGCCGCCGGCGTTCCAGCAGCCAGTCGGGGAAGTACGAGCCTTCGCGCAGCTTGGGAATGGCCAGCTCGATTGATCCTGCGCGGGTGTCCCACTCGCGGGTGCGGTAGCCGTTACGCCGGTTGGTCCGCTCGCTACTGCGCTCGCCGTAGCCCGCCCCGCACAAGCTGGCGGCCTCGGCCGACATCAACGACTCGGCCATGGTCTTCACCATGGATCGCAACAGATCCGGGTCGGTGGTCTCGATCTGCTTCGCCAGCCACTGCTCGGGCGTCACACTGGGATCTACGGCCATCGCCTGGTTCTCCTTCGAATCTTGATCTTGCTACTCGAAGGATCACGCGATGGCCGTCTTCATTTCACGACGCCACGCCTGTGACCAGGCCGAACTCGTATACCACTTCCGTGGACGCAACCGGGTCGAACTGCCGACCTTCCGCTTTTCAGGTGTAGCAATCGCCCTGCTTCCCAACTGCTACCACAAGTCAGTCGGCCGTCTGTGGTGCCCCACAGGTGAGCTTGGTGGCCGACGTTGCCGTCAGCGTTGCCGTCCCGGATTCACCGGTACCCGATCGCCCCGGCCCGGATGGACGGTGCCGAAGTCGGCGATCGTCGCGGCCTCAGCCGAACACTTCATTACGAGGGCAGGGCAGACGGCTGATGGATCATCACGTCGCTCTGAACGGCAGGTATGGCTGATCGCCGTACCACGCGGGGGGCCAAGACGACAGTTTCCGAGGGACCTCAGCTCGACACGAGCAGGCCCCGGGCCTTCAGCTTGAGGATGAGCCCGTGCGGCAGCGCGGGACAGTCGTGCACCCGGACCTTCTGGAGCGACGGGAGGGCCCCGACCTGACCCAGATCGCGCAGCTGGCGGCAGGAGCCGAGGTCCAGCGTACGCAGGGCGGGCAGGTCGAGCTCGCTTTCGCCGAGGGTGCGCAGGTTGTCGACGTAGACCAGGCGGAGCTCCTCCAGATGGTGCAGCCCGGAGAACGGGGTGAGGTCGGTGAGCTGGTTCAAGCCCTGGACGGTCACCTCACGCAGGGCGGGCATACAGGCGAGCGCGGAAAAGTCGCGCAGGTTGGTCGCGTAGACCAGGGAGACTCTCGCCAGCGATGGATGGCCCTCGAGCCCGTCGAGCGAGGCGAGCCGCTGGTGACTCTGGATGGTCACCGAAGTCAGCGCGGGCAGCCGTGACAGCGGGCGCAGGTCGGGCAGCGGGGCGTGTGGCAGGCCGAGGGCCGTCAGCCGGGGGTGGTGGCCGAGGCCGCCCAGGCTCTTCAGACCGGTGCAGCCGTAGAGCCCGAGCGTCTCGAGTGCGGGCATGGCGGCGATGCCGTCGAGGTCGATGAGGCTGGGGCAGTCCAAAGTCAGCTTGGTGACGGAGTGAAGGTCGCGCAGCCCTGTCAGGCTGGTGATGCCGAGGTACGAAAGGTTCAGCTCGGTCAGTACGGGCAGCCCCGACAGTCCGCTGACGTCGGTGACGGACCCGCAGTAGGTCAAGTCGAGCCGGCGCAGGTGGCGCAGCGCGAACAGCGGGGAGAGGTCGGCCACCCTGCGGCAGCGGGCGATGCGGAGGTTCGTCAGCCCGGCGAGCGCGGACAGCGGTTTGAGGTCGCAGACGTTTCCGCAGTCGTGCAGCTCCAGCTCGTGCAGCTCCAGCTCGCGCAGCCCGGTCAGTGCGGCCACCTCGGACAGGTCTGTCAGCTTCTTGCACTCCGCCAGGGCGAGGGTGTCGAGCATGGTCAGATGGCGCAGCCCAGCGAGGGAGTCGCGCCTGCTCAGTCTCAGCTCCGTGCGGCCCTCGGCGATGAAGGCAGGGGCGAGCACGCGCTCGGCGAAGCCATCGGGATCGAGCGCTCGGTGCCAGAGATTGAGCAGGTCGTCCGAGGTCCGCTGCGCGATCTCGGCGTAGTCGGCGGCCAGGTCGAGCGCCTGGGCGTTGCGCGAGCGCAGCACGAGTTGCCGGACGGCCGTCCATGCCTTGGCCGGGGACGCGTTCGGTAATTGGGCGCGCAGGGCGGTCACATCGGGTGGCTGGGTCATGCCCGGAAACGATAGGGGGCGGGGCCGACGCTTCCGGGTCAGAACGAGAAACCGGGCGGTCTGAGCGGCGGATGGGCGGCCAGGCCCAGGAGGTGCGGCTCGCGTCGGGCGAGGTGACGATCTGGACTGCCGATCGGCAGCGCCGTGAAGTGGGTGGCCACAGGAACGGTGATCGCGGGCCAGCCGCACATGTTGCAGGCGCCGGTGGCCGGGGCGTAGGCGATGTTCGTCCAGGCGTTGCGCAGCAGGCCGCGCGGCGCCCGACGGGCCGGCTGAGCCGCCTCGCGACTGCCGGCTCCCGGGCGGCAAAAACTCCCCGAACTCATGGGTGCGAGGGTGCCTGCCGTGCGTCTTTCGGTGGTACGCCTCTCAGCTCTCGCCGGATTTGGCGTTGCTGGACGAGCCGACGAAGTTGCCCAGGCTGGGCACCTTGTAGAGCAGATCCTTCTCGCGAAGCTGGCGGATCGCCTTGCGGATGGTGTCGCGGGCGACGCCGGACTTCCGAACCAGCCGCACTTAGGAAACGAGGTACTTTGGCGGGTATTCGCCACTGCTGATGCGTGTGCGAAAGGACGTCGGCGATCTGCTGCCGGCGGGGGCGGTCAGGCTCGGACCCGATCACAGGGTCAAGGGTAGAAAGGGACTTTTAAGGGTCTTCACGCGCCTGTAGGTTGCCGTATCAAATGCAGAAAGCCCCGGAGCGATCATCGCTTCGGGGCGTTTTTGCTGGTTGAAGCTGGTGGTCAGGGGCAGGGTCGAACTGCCGACCTTCCGCTTTTCAGGCGGACGCTCGTACCAACTGAGCTACCTGACCCAGAGCGGTCCTGACGGGACTTGAACCCGCGACCTCCACCTTGACAGGGTGGCGAGCACTCCAAACTGCTCTACAGGACCTTGCTTGCCTTTCGGCGTTTCTTGCTGTTTGCGCTCGCTTAGCTTACCAGCTCTTCGGTGGTCTTAGACCGGCCGTTTTGCTCGTGCGCTAGGCGCTCGCGTGCCCCCAACGGGATTCGAACCCGTGCCGCCGCCTTGAAAGGGCGGTGTCCTAGGCCGCTAGACGATGGGGGCCGTTA
Organism: Nonomuraea sp. B208; assembly: GCF_057536035.1. Lineage (NCBI taxonomy): Bacteria > Bacillati > Actinomycetota > Actinomycetes > Streptosporangiales > Streptosporangiaceae > Nonomuraea > Nonomuraea sp. B208. The sequence continues at coordinate 651,658 of NZ_BAAJOU010000021.1, read as the reverse complement.
GGTTTCCCTGTCGCCTTCCGTCGGAGACCTCTGAAGCATAGGGGACGATGGCCCCTGATGCCAAAGTGGCGGTCCGGCGTCGGGTGACGCGGAGCCGGTGACCGATCCCGTTGGCGACGGGGCGTTCGTGGGCTCCGGGGAAATCATACGTTGTGGGTCGGGCTCCACGTGACGCTGGATGTACACCGACTGCTCCCCCAGCCCGCCGAGCGTGACGTCGTCCCAGGCCCGGAGGCGGCGGGTCTCCTTGTCGAAGTACAGGACGGACGCCTGGACGGGGGTGGGTTGGGCGTGTTCGAGTGCGCGGAGGCCGGCGCCGCCGGTGGAGCCCTGGGTCAGCATGCGGGTGCCGGTGGGGAGCATCGTGGTGCGGCGTTCGTGGGTGTGGCCGGCGAGGATCATGGGGGCGGCCCCCGAGAAGCCCTCGCCGATGACCGGGTCGTGTACGGCGATCAGGTCCGCCTTGCCGACCTTGCCCAGGTGCGCGCGGCCGAACTGCTTGAGCGCGTCCGGGTCGGAGTCCACGCTGACCGACTTGTCCGGCGTGAAGCGGGGGTCGCCGAGGCCGTAGATGGTCAGGCCGGCGACCTTGCGCGCCTGGTCGTCGAGGACGATCGCGTTCTTCTGCCGTTCGACGGCCTTCTGGGTGGTCATGGAGTCGTGGTTGCCCCTGACGTACACGTACGGGACGCCGAGCCGGGCGACCTCGTCCACGAACTTGTTCTCGGCCTTGGTGCCGTGGTCGGAGATGTCCCCGGTGTCCACGATCAGGTCGACCTTGAACTGGTCCTTGAGCGAGCGGATGACGTTCCAGGCGATGGGGTTGATGTGGATGTCGGAGATGTGCAGCACCCGGATGGATTTGGGGTCGGCGTCGTACAGCGGGAGGGTCGAGACCGTGTCGTAGAGCTTCGAGACGTTCGTGACGAGTTTGGTGAGCTGCGACCGGTACGACTCGAACCGCGTCACGATCGACTCGGCGCTGCCCACCAGCGACGGCGCGGCGGCGACCAGCCCCGAGTAGCGCGGCTCCACGAGCGAGTTGGGGCGGAAGGTCACGACGGCGAGCACCCCCGTGCCCGCGAGGGCCACGGAGGCCGCCAGAAGGCCCGTGAGGGCCACGCGCGGGCGCCTGAAGACCAGCAGGGACGCCGCCAGCGCTCCCGCGCCCGCGCAGAGCAGCGAGCGGACGGCGAGGGCCCGTACGCCGTCCAGGAGGTCCTCCTCGATCACCTGGGGCAGCCGCTCGGCGAGGCGCGGGTCCTCGATGAAGGCCTTGGCACGTTCCTGGTCGATGTTCTCCAGCGTGATGCGCAGGCGCAGGGGGGCGTCGTGGGTGCGGAACGTGAGCGTCCCCAGGGGGCTCGCGTCCACCACGGTCTCGCCGTGCCAGGCCGGCCGGAGCGACATCGCGGTCTCGACGGGGCCGACCTCGGCGCGTACGGAGCCGCTGAGGAAGATGCCCAGCCACGCCCCGACCGCGGCCACGGCGAGGACGCCGGCCACGCGGGCGGCTCGTGAGCGGATGACGACGTTTGCGATGTGAACGAACTTCATGCCGTTTCTTGCTTAGCTGACAGGCGGGGCAGAATGGCAAGGGTGATCGAGGTGTCGCGGGAGAAGTTCGAGGAGCTCGTGGCCGAGGCTTTGGACACGATCCCCGGCGAGCTCGCGGCCGCGATGAGCAACGTCGTCGTGGTCGTCGTCGATGATCCGCCGGAGCCCCACCTGCTCGGCCTGTACACCGGTGTCCCCCTCACCGAACGTGGCGACTGGTACTCAGGTGTCTTGCCCGACCAGATCGAGATCTACCGCAACCCGATATGTGAGATTTGCCAGACGGAAGAAGACGTCGTCGACGAAGTACGCATCACCGTCGTCCACGAGATCGGTCACCACTTCGGCATCTCCGACGAACGGCTGCACGAGCTGGGTTGGTAACCCTTTGCTTTTGGTTGGCTTCTTTGGGTTGCGGCTTGCCATGATGATCGGGCACCTTAGGTGACGTAGCGAGCACGCAAAGCAAGCTTCGAGAGCGCATCGAGAGTCAGGCACAGCGGAGTCCAATGGGGGCCATGCGGGCGCGGCGGCCGCCAGGACGTCATCGACGGGGCGAGGCCGGCACGGAAGGACAACGAGCCACTTACCGGGAAGTCATCGCCATCAGGGAGTTCCGGGCCCTGTGGTACGCCCAGGGCCTTTCGCTGCTCGGCGACCAGCTCGCGCAGGTGGCGCTCGCCGTGCTGGTCTACCACCGCACCCAGTCGGCGCTGGCCACGGCCGCGGTCTACGCCCTCACCTACCTGCCCTCGATCGTCGGCGGGCCGCTGCTGGCCGGGCTGGCCGACCGGTTCGTCCGCCGCGGGGTGATGCTGGCCTGCGACCTCATCCGGTTCGCGCTGGTGGCGGCCATGGCGCTGCCGTTCATGCCGTTCTGGGCGTTGTGCGCGCTGGTGTTCCTGGTCGTGCTGCTGAGCGCGCCGTTCTCGGCCGCGCGGGCGGCGCTGCTGCCCGAGGTGCTCGACGGCGACACGTACGTCATCGGCTCCGCCCTCCAGAACATGACCAACCAGGCGGTCCAGATGCTCGGCTTCGCCGTGGGCGGAGCGCTGATCGCCACCATGGGGCCCTACCGGGCGCTCGCTCTCGACGCCGCGACGTTCCTCGGCTCGGCGCTGATCCTGGCCTCCGGCGTACGCCGCCGCCCGGCCCCGTGCGCCGACGACGGCCCCAAACCGTCCATGTGGACGATGACCCGGGCCGGCGCGCGGCTCGTCTTCGGTACGCGAGACCTGCGCACGCTCGTGCTGTTCGCCTGGTTGTGCGGCTTTTACGTGCTGCCCGAGGGGATCGCTGCGCCCTACGCGACCCGGCTGGCCGTGGACGGCCCGCTGCCGGCGCCCGTCATCACCGGGCTGCTGATGGCCGCCATGCCGACCGGCACGGTGATCGGCGCGTTCCTGTTCAGCAGGTTCGTCACGCCCGCGCGGCGGTTGCGGCTGATGGGATGGCTGGCGCTGCTGAGCTGCGCGCCCCTGATCGTGACCGCGCTGCGTCCCCCGCTCGTCGTCGTGCTGGCGGCGTGGGTCCTGTCAGGGATCGGCGGCGCCTACCAGCTCGCGGCCAATGCCGCCTTCGTCCAGGCCGTACCCGCCGAACGTCGCGCCCAGGCGTTCGGGATCGTGCACTCCGGGCTCATGGCCGTCCAGGGAGCGGGGATTCTCGTCGGCGGGTACGCGGCGGAGAGACTCGGTCCCGAGCCGGTGGTCGCGCTGTCCGGCGTCGCCGGGGTGATCTGCGCGGCCGTACTGGCCCTGCTGTGGACCGAGTCCCGGGGCGACCGGGCCGCCCGCCTGTCCGCCGAGGCCCCCGCCTGATCACTGCTGCGGCGGCTTGTGCTCGCCGGTCCAGTCGGTCGTGCCGCGGTTGCGGCTCTGCTGCTTGTCGATGATGTTCTGCAGGACGGAGGTGTCGCTCTTCTCGTCCGGGATGAGGAGCCAGCCGATCGCGTAGACGCCGACGCCGAGGCCGCCGAACAGCGTCACGACCGCCAGGGCGATCCTGATGAGGTTGGGGTCGATGCCCACGTACTCGCCGATGCCGGAGCAGACGCCGGCGACGATCCTGCCCCGGTCCGTCCTGTGGAGCTTCTTGACGTGAGTGTTCTGGCTCTGGTTCTGGGGCGATTCGGTGCCGTATCCGTGGTATTCGCTCATGTCTCAAGACTGCCCGTGGGGGTGGTGTTAGCACATCAGGTTTGTCCCTGGTAGAACCCTGGTAGCCCCCTATGCCCGTATGAGGCCACACCGAGGAAGGGACGACCGCCATGGACGACCTGCTCCGGCTCGACGAGCGGCTCGACGCCGACCAGCGGCTCATCCGCGACACGGTCAGGTCGTTCGTCGCCGACCGGGTGCTGCCGCACGTGGGCGACTGGTTCGAGGAGGCCACCTTCCCCGCGCGCGAGCTCGCGCCCGAGCTCGGCGCGCTCGGGCTGCTCGGCATGCACCTGCAGGGGTACGGCTGCGCCGGCACCGACGCCGTCTCCTACGGCGTGGCCTGCCGGGAGCTGGAGGCGGGCGACTCGGGGCTGCGTTCGTTCGTATCCGTCCAGGGATCGCTGGCGATGTTCCCCATCTGGCGGTACGGCTCCGACGAGCAGAAAGAGGAGTGGCTGCCCCGGATGTCCGCCGGTGAGGCGATCGGCTGCTTCGGGCTCACCGAGCCGGACCACGGGTCCGATCCGGCCAACATGCGGACATATGCCAAGAAGGACGGCTCGGACTGGATACTCAACGGCTCCAAGATGTGGATCACCAACGGGTCCATCGCCGACGTGGCGGTCGTCTGGGCGCAGACGGACGAGGGCGTACGCGGCTTCGTCGTCCCGACCTCCACGCCCGGCTTCTCCGCTCCTGAGATCCACAGGAAGATGTCCCTGAGGGCGTCCGTCACCTCGTCCCTGTACTTCGACGACCTGCGCCTGCCCGCCTCCGCCGCCCTGCCCGGCGTCACCGGGCTCAAGGGGCCGCTGTCGTGCCTGTCCGAGGCCCGCTTCGGCATCGTGTGGGGCGTCGTCGGCGCCGCCCGCGCCTGCCTGGAGTCCGCCGTCGAGTACGCGAAGACGCGCGTCCAGTTCGACAAGCCGATCGGGGCGTTCCAGCTCACCCAGGAGAAACTCGCCTGGATGTACGTCGGCCTCGCCCAGGCCCAGCTCACCGCCCTCCACCTCGGTCAGCTCAAGGACGCCGGCACCCTGGAGCACCGGCAGATCAGCTTCGGCAAGCTGGCGAACGTACGGGCCGCCCTCGACATCGCCCGCCAGGCCCGCTCGATCCTGGGCGGCAACGGGATCACGCTGGAGTACCCTGTGATCAGGCACATGAACAACCTGGAGAGTGTGCTGACGTACGAGGGTACGCAGGAGATCCACACGCTGGTGCTCGGTGAGGCGCTCACCGGCCTGGCCGCCTACCGGTGACGGTTTGACCGGTGCTGTGGGCGTCGCGGGCGGGGCGGTAGTCTCTGTACCCTTGCTGTTGCTAGGGGCGTTAGCTCAATTGGCAGAGCTGCGGACTTTTAATCCGTAGGTTCCGGGTTCGAGCCCCGGGCGCCCTACCATCCTCCACCTCAGATCACGCCGCTGACCTGGGGCTTCGCCGCTGCAAGGCCGGAGCCTCGTGGGCAGCCGCAGGCCGCTGGAAGCCGCCGGATGCCACCCTTCCCGGAATATACACGGAATGGATCTTGGCGCGTTTCCCCAGGTCACGGCGGCAATCCGGGAACTTTCGCCGAGCCGTTCCGCGACAACGACGAAGGACCCCGAGACGTCCCGGGGTCCTTTCATGGTGGTGCTTGTCATGCGGCGTTGAGCGCGACCAGGATGCGCTGGTTCGCGACCTCGCGTTGACCGTCGATGCACTTGGCATAGACACGCAGGAGCACATCGACACCATGCCCCGCCCGTTCGGCCGCCTCAGGAGCGTGGACCCCCGCATTGAGCCAGAGCGACACGGCCGCGTGTCGAAGATCGTAGGGACGAGCCGCCAGCGGTGAGGCCACCTGGTCAGGAGTCAGCGCGTACGTACGTGCTTCGCGCCAGACCTTCGAGACGGTCGAGCCGGGGAAGGGCTTGCCCGTCCCGGTTCTGAACAGCCGACCGTCCTTGGACACCCCGAACCGGTCGATGTGGCCGCGCAGAATCTCCACCAGCTCGGGCGGAATCGGCACCAGGCGTATTGCCTTCTCGTCCCGATGCTTCAGTCCGCGCTCATCGTGGCTCTCGCCGGAGTCGGTGTAGCGCCTGTTGCTCTCTGGTCGGGTCTTCTCCAGCGCGAGCAGGCCCCATCCCTGGTCCGGGAGGTGACAGTCCTTTTTACGCAGGCTCGAAGCCTCACCAGGACGTACCCCGCCGAAGTACATGCACGCGAACATCGCCGCCAGCATCGGCCCCCTGCTCTTGCCTACATAGCTGACGGCGACCAGCAGCGCGCGAGCCTGCTGCGGATTCACCACCGCACGCCGGTCCACTTCACCGCTGACCTTGGCCTTGCGGAACTTGACCTTGTGCAGCGGGTTGGCGGACAGTTCCTCCAGTTCGACGGCGTACTCCAAGACGTGATGGAAGACCGCCCGCTTACGCCGGTAGGTCGAGGTGGCCGCCGGCTTGCCGTCCAGGCGCAGCGACAAGCGCTCCAGCACGGCACGTGTGTGCTTGGCCTCCTCCAGCGCCTTCAGCGGCAGGGACGCCTTCTCCAGCCACCGCACAGCCTGAGCGATCTCCGGTGTCGGAACGGGACGTCGGCCTTCAGGCAGGAAGGAGTACGTCAGCAGCGCTTGCCGAATGATCTCGTCGCCAGGGCGGCCAGGCAGATCACTGGTCAGGACCGGCGTCACATACGCGAGGGTGTCCGTCATGCCCTCACGGGACTTGGCCGCCGCGTGCGGCCAGAAGGATTGCACGTACGCCACCGCGAAGGAGTACCAGGTGCGGGCGTCCTTGGTCTTGATCTTGGAGAGCGGCAGGCCGCTTTCCTCATCGAACGCCTCCCCCTTTTTGGCAGCCTGGCGCAGGTCGGACAGGAAGCTCTCCGCCAGGCCCTTGGTCTTGAACGTCAAGGACCTCTCCCGAGCACCCACGGTCCAGCGGACGGTGTGCGAGACGGTGCGGGCCTTCTTCCCCTCCCCCACCGCTCTGGTGTTGGTCCTGATCTCCCAGAACTTGACCTTGTACGAAGTGCTCATGCGGTGCTCCGGAGGGATTCGAGCCAGGCGTTGAGGTCGCTGCGGTAGATGCGGAGTTCGCCGTTGGGCAGGCGAATGCCCTCGGGCGCCCGGCCGATCTCCCGCCAGCGGTAGAAGGTGCGACGAGAGACGCCGCCGAGTTCGTCGAGGACTTGAGCCACGGTCAGCAGTTCGTCCCGCTTGGTCATGCGGCCCTCCCCGTGCGCTCGGTTGCCGAAAGATCTTGACCGTCTGCCCTGGCCTGGAGTTCGGCCATGTGAGCGCGCCAGCGTTGACGTTCGCGGACGGATCGGAGGAGCCGGACGGCGAGGGGAGCCACGTTGGCGTCTCCGGCCGGGATCGGCTTCCAGACGTAGCGGTGTGGGTCGATGGGCTGGTCGGTCTGACCAAGGGCTTCCAGGACCCAGGTGCGGCGGTCCTGCTTGTGCTCGGCGAGGGTCTTGTTGCTCCACTTGCGAGAGACCAGGACTCGGCGGCCCGCGTAGCCGAGGTGTTCGGGCTTGTGCGCCTTGGAGCGGCAGCGGCCCGGAGCCATCCCGGCCTTGGCATGCTTGGGCTGGATGCCGTAGCGGAGCCAGTTCGGGCAAGCCGGGGAGCAGGGCTCGTAACGAAGGGCATCGACGAAGCGGGCCACGTGCTCCTGCTGGGTCTGGCTGTCCAGCCCGTCACCGAGGCTCTTGGTCAGGTACTTCGACAGGTAGCGGATGCACTGGTCGGCGTCCTGGGTGCCCGCGAGCACGCCTTTGACGTCCACCTGGTCGCCGAAGCGGATCACGTGCAGAGGTTCGGCGTCCTCGTCGGCGTCCAGGTCGTCGAGGGCTTCGTCCCAGGTGGGCAGGACCTCTCCGGTGTCGGGGTCGAGGTAGCCGGCCCCGTCCTGCCAGACCGGCAGGTGCTCGCCCTCGAAGGCCACGCGATCGACGGACGGCCACCAGACCTGGTGGTAGGTGGCCGCCGCGATCTGCTTGATCTCCGCTCGTGGGAGCGTTCCACGGATGGCCATGTGCAGGTGCGGGGCAAGGCGCTTCTGCGGCTCCACGGTCGCGAAGTACTGCACATCGAAGCCCGCCACGCGGCGCAGGTTCTGCACGAACCGATCGACGAGCTTGGAGAAGTGCAGCGCGTCACGGGCCGCCCGCGTGTAGTCGTAGGTGTCGGGATCGACCGGTACGCCGTCACGGACCTTGCCGTAGGAAGGCAGGGTGAGCGTGACGAACAGCGAGGGCCGGTAGGTCTTGCCGTCCGGAGCCTGGAAGGTGCGGCCCAACGTGGTGTGGGCCATCTTGCGCTTGGGCAGGTCCGGCGCGTCCTGCCGTCGCCGGGTGGAGCGGGAACGCTTGACGGTCGTACGGCCGAGCACGTTGCCGCGCATGCCCGCCGCGTTGATCTCCTCGTCCAGGCCCTCGATGAGGGCGTCCAGGTCGGTGGTGTCGTCGCCGGCCTTTTCAGCGGCGTCGCGCTTGGCCTGGGCATCGGCGCGGAACTCCACGAGCCAGCGCTGTTCCTCGTTCGGCTCGTCCGGCGTGATGGCGGGTTCCTCTTCCAGGTGCCAGCCCTCGCGGCATTGGGCCTTGCGGAGCTGCTTGTTGCGCTTGGCACACGGCGGGCACTTGCTGTCCATCGGCGAGCCGCACGGGACGTCGATGATCTCCCACTGGCCGGTGTGGGTGTCGAGGCGCTTGAGCGGGACGGGCCGGATGCACACGCCGTGGAGCTTGGCGACCTCTTCGACGACATCGCGGGCCAGCGGCATTGCCAGCCGGACGGCGCGGGGCAGGGCGCGGTCGTGCGCATGGGTCATGGGGACCTCCCTTCGTCGGTGTCGGTGGGAATGAGGGCGGTCTGGCCGCACTCGGAGCACTCCGCCAGGGCGCGGATCAGGTCGAGCCAGAGGGAGTTGAGCGAGCCGCAGAAGGCGCAGCGCAGCTCGTCGAGAAGGTGCCTCATGCGGCCGCCCCGAACTGGGCGACCATGGCGCGGATATCGGCATCGGAGACGTAGGCGGCACGGACCCGGATCGGTTCTGGTGAGGTCTCCAAGCGCATGTACGCGACACCGGCCCCTTGCTCGGGAATGGGTGAGATGTGATCGGCCAGGGCTCCCCGGTCGCGTGCACCGTCGCCGAGGACCATGTCCACCTGTTCGGACTCGTCGAGGCGGAGAGCGATCTTGTCGGGGAACAGGTTGCGGATGTTCATGACCTCCTTGCGGGGGTCCTGGAGGGCGGCCATGACGCCGACACCGACCGAGCGGCCTTGGGTGGCGAGCGTGGCCAGCGCGGCGGAGATGCGCTGCCGGAGTTGCTTGTCGGGTTGGTAGGCGGTCAGGAACGCCACCTCGTCGACGAGCACCAGGACGAACGGGTCCTCGATGGTCGGGACATGGGAGCGCTGAAGGCCAGCGAAGCGAGCGGCCCGCTTCTGCATGACGGAAACGGCCTCGTCGAGCAGATCGGCGCAGTCAGCCGGATCGGCGGCGTAGCGGCCTTGGAACAGTTCACGCCCGAAGGACAGCTCCATGAGCTTCGGATCGAGCGCCCACACCTCGGCCAAGCCCGCCCGCATCGCGGGGAGCAAGCCGCGGATGGTGTCCCACAGGAACGAGCCTTTGCCGGCCCCGGTCGCGCCCGCGATCAGCACGTGCGTGCCGTGGACCTTGAGCCGGAGCGGTCGGCCGTCCTCCTGCTTGCCGATCTCGACCGGTCCCACGGTCGGCTCCAACGGGACGGGGAGCGCGGGGATCGGCCTGGCCAAGGGGTCGCGGCGCGGGAAGATGAGCAGCAGTCTGCCGCCCTTGATCAGCGCCACGCGGCAGGAAGTGGCGCCGAAGCCGTGGGCGAGGTTGTCGATGCGGTCGGACCAGTCCTTGACCGCCTGGCCGCGCAGCATGCGTACGGTGATCCGGTCGGCCCAGCCGTCGCACTGGACGCGTATCAGCCGGGGCAGGTAGACGCGCCCGTTGATGCGCTTGACGAGGCCGGAGACGTCCATGACGGACTGCCAGTGACGGTGGTAGACCGACATGAGCCGCCACCAGGCGAGCAGTCGCCAGCCGACGAGGCGGGCGAAGGATTGCCGGTCGATGGACGCCCAGGCCGCCAGGCTGAGCACGGTCGTGCCCAGCAGGGAGGCGGCGAGCGGCCAGCCGTACTGGTACCAGGCGAACCCGAGGACAGCGGGCACGCTGACGGCTACCGGATGCCGCCAGATCGTCCGGACCAGGGCGACGAGGAACCGGTAGAGGTAGATGACCAGGGTGACGATGGCGGGTGTGCGGACGACGGTCGGCCGGAAGACGACGGCCGTGTCCGGGGTGGTGGAGACGAGGTTGCGCGCCTCGTCTCCGGGAAGCCGCTTGAACATTAGGCTGGAAACCTCTCGTGATTCGCGTCAGGGGAGATGAGGGGCCGCCGGAAGGACCAGTTCCAGCGGCCCCGCTTTCTTGTCAGGCCGCCGCCTGTGGTTCGGCGTGCAGGCGCTCGCAGTCGGCGAGGTAGGCCGCCGCCGCGTCGGCCAACTGGCGGGCGAAGGTGACGCGTTCGGCCGTGACCTCGGCGTCCCTCGTCGTGCCGATGCTCACGTGAGTGGCGGCGAAGGCGATGTCGATGAAGGCGTGGGAGCCCTTGCCGGCCGGGTAGTACGTCACCTGAGCCGAGCTGTCGGGGTAGATCGAGACCCCGATGCGGGGCTCCTCGTCGGGCCGGACGCGGATGACCGTGTAGCTGTAGCTGTGACTGTCGTTCATGCTGCGACCTCCTTGCTGCTGTTGGTGGACTTGACGTTGGTGCGCGGGGCGAGCATCTGCCGCGCCTTGATCGAGTAGGCGAGCCGCCCGGAGCCGTTGACGTACGGCGTGACGGTCATGCCGTCGAACTCGACCGGCGTGAACGGCAGCCCCGCGACGGGAGCCGGGGCGACCGGCTGGGTGGGACTGAGGATCTTGACGGCCACGGTCTTCTGAGCCGCCTTGAGCGACGGGTCCGCGTCCATGACGGGGATCTGCCAGACGAGTTCGCCCGTCTGCTTGTCCCGCGCCTGGACGAACCTGCCGTTCGTCGAAGCCTCGAAGTCCTTGACCGGCTCGACCTCCCCGACGCTGTAGCAGCCGTGCGGGAAGACCTGGGCGAACGTCACGGGGATGGGTCCCTGGATTGCCATGTGCGTCTACTCCTCTTCTTGTGCGGTCAGCCATCTTGACTGGCCAAGTTGTAAGCCCATTAAGCACGAAGCCCACTTGGCCAGTCAAGTGCACCAAGCGGGCTTCGCGAAGAAGTTGGAACTCCGGCTACCGAATGGGGTAGGCATCTTCCAATTCGTGCCGGTCACCAGGAAGGACAGACTCCACCACGACCCACGGCCGGCCTGTCGCGTCGCACGCCACGGCGTACACGGCCAGCAGCGCAGCCGAGTTCTTGATGCCCAAGAGCGAGCATTCCTCCTTGCTCGGGTTCCGCGCCGTCACGTGCTCGATGATGTGGTCCAGCGCGGTACCAGCAGCACTCTCGACGTAACGCCGAATGCCCTGTTTCAGCTCCTCCGGCTCACCGAGGGCCGTGCCCTGCGCCACCGCGACCGGCAGCCAAGTGGAAGAGATCTCGGTCGGCTCGTTGTCGTGCTCGATGAGCGAGCGCCGCAGCATGACCGGCGACGCGGGCTTGAGTCCCAGATAGGACGCGATCCGGTTCGGCACCTCAACCTCACCGCTCACCAGCAAGCGGCTGGAAACCTGGGCTTCCTTGCGGTCGAGGAGTTCGCGTCCGGCGCGGGCCTGCTGACCGGTGGGGATGGCCGGCCTGCCCCGTACGAAGCGGCCCTTGCCTTGATGGGTGACGATCCAGCCCTGATCGCGCAGTACGCCGAGGGCCTTCACGACGGTCGGGCGTGCCATCCCGAACTCAGCCATGAGCTGATGTTCACTGGGCAGCGGGGAGCCGGGCGGATATTCGCCCGAGTCGATGCGCCGCTCAAGTTCCGCGATCAGTTGCGCGTACTTCGGAGGCGTGTACTCAAAGGACATCAGGGCTCCCGCATTCAGCATGCCTGTCTAGCCAAGCAGGCTATCAGCGCATGATGCCTGGGCAACCCCTTCTCAGGACAGATAGCCCTACCCCGGAAAAGGCGATGGCGCGGTCCCATTCCGGGTACCGCGCCATCGAACCCCGCCTACACCACCTGGCCACGTAGCAGGGCGCTCCAGACCTCGGCAGCCTTCTTGTACGCCCACCGGTAGGTCTCGGAGGCCATCTCCCCGCCGCGGTCGTCGTACTCCGTCCGGCGGATGTACGCCTGCCCGCCGACACAGCACAGCTCGTACACCGTCGATCGGCAGTGACACGACCAGGCCACAACGCGGGCACGTTCCTGGGCCTTCACCGGCTCACGCCAGACCAACTGCATGTGCCCCTCCTTGGCCTCGCGGACGTGCGGACTGACGCAGCCCGTGATGATCTCCACTACGACGCTCGCTTTCTCCCGACTCCCGAGCACTCGAAGCAGGTCACCTGCACAAGCTCCACGGCCGCACCGTCGAGACGGCGCAGCGCGTCGGCGCGGCTCTTGCGCACCCAGCGCCAGCCTTTGGCCCGGCAGGCCCGGCACCTCTCACTTGTCGGTTGATCGCTCCGAGTCATGGGACAAGCGTCCTCACCTGCGACAAGGCAACCCATCCCGAGCCGGAATCCAAGACCGGGATCAGCACTATCCCTTGACGGGATGACTCCGGTCCGTGAGCGTGGAATCACCAGCAGTCCAAGGACGCGAGGGGAAGCGGCAGATGCCCGCAGACGGGGCCGAACCGGTCGTCATACCGGCCGACCTGTGGCAACGCCCCGAAATGCGCACCGCCCTCACAAATCGCGACATCGGCCACCTCTTCCGGCTCGTCCGCCAGTACGCAGGCATCAGCCAGACCCGCATCGGCGTCGCCGTCGGCTTCAGCCAGGGCAAAGTCAGCGAGTACATGCAAGGCAAGGCCCAAGTCACCGCACTCGACGTCTTCGAGCGCATCGCCGACGGCCTGGGTCTGCCCGACCCCGCCCGCATGCTCCTCGGCCTCGCCCCGCGGATTCTCACCGGCGTCCCGCACCCGCCCCCACCCATCCCGGCACGGGATGGAACACCAGCAAGCAGCCTTCTTAACGTGGAACAAGTAGTCATCGGCTCGCGCCAGCCGAACGACGCTTGCGACGTAGACGTACTGACGCTGGCCTGGATCGTGGGAAGGCTGGACGCACACGTGAACCGCCGAACAATGCTCCTCATCGCAGCCGGACTGACCGCCGAAAGCGCCGCCTCCATCGCGAACCCCTGGGAGCGGCTGACCCTGGCCCTCTCCGGCTCACGAGCCGATCAAGAGGACACCGTCGAACGCCTCGAAGCGCGCACGGTCGGCTTCCACCGTCTCGAAGAGGTCATGCCCGCCCGTTCCCTCTACCAGGGCCTCACCGCACACCTCAACGAACTGAGCACACTGCTGCACGCGGGACTTCCCGACCGTCTACGCCGCCGCCTGGCCGCCACCGCCGGCGAAGCCGCGGTACTGGCTTCGTGGATCGCATGGGAGATCAAGCAACCATCACAGTCCGCCGCATTCGACCGCATCGCCGCCCTGGCAGCTCAGGAGAGCGGACACCCCATCATCCAAGCCTGCGCCTACGCCTACCGCTCCTATGCCACTCGCGGCGGCCCGGCGCTCCAGAACATCCGCCTCGCCCAGCAGTACCTCCCAGCCGAGGGCGACAACGCCACCCGCGCCTGGCTCCTGGCCCGCGAAGCCGAAGAACTCGCCGGCCTCAACGACCGCCAAGCCCTCACCCGCCTGGAACAAGCAAGGGAGATATACGGCGACGCACGCCCGCGCCGCGAACGAGCTTGGACGCGCTTCTTGGACCCCGGTCGCATGGCCGCCTACCGGCTCTCCACCTACGTGAATCTCGGCGACGAACAACGCGTCATCGACGAAGGCCAAACAGCCCTCAACGCCTTGTCACACGAGACCGATCACAAGAAGATCGCCGCAGTCCACGCCGACATCGCCGCCGCCCAGCTCCGCATCGGCGACCTCAACGAAGGCATCACCAGCGGACGCCGGGCCCTGGAAACCGCCCAACGCACCGAATCCCGCTGGGCGTTCCAGCAACTCGCCGGAGTGGAAAAGGCACTGAGCGGCAAGCGAGACCCCTCAGCCCGGGAACTCCTGGCCGCCATCAACTCGGCGCATCGGAGCCTGAACCAGTCTCCTGCGTAATCCACGCCAGATAGTCCGAGCTTCCCTCCAGTACCGGAACAGCGATGATCTCCGGCACATCGTAGGAGTGCACCTCCCGCACGCCCGCGGCCAGCTCGTCGAAGAGGTCAGCGGTGGTCTTGAGCAACACCAACCACTCCTCGGCCTCTTCGACCTTGCCCTCCCACCAGTATGTCGATGTGATCGGCCCGACCACCTGAGCACAAGCAGCCAACCGCCGCTCCACCACGACCCGGCAGATCCTGCCGGCCTCGCCTCGATCACCAGCGGTTACATGAACCTCGATGTAGTCGGCCACGCCTCTTACACTGCCGAATTGTTCTTGTAGGTATCAAGCGGCGGCGCGGCGCGCCGCCGTACCCCCGGCCCTCCGCCCGCCCGCCGTCCGGGCGTGCGGCCTGGGGGCCGGTCCCGGACGGCGGGCGGGACACCGGGCCGGGCACCGCACGCCGGCCCCGCCGTACCAACCGAACGCACGGGCCGGGGTTGCCCCGCCGCCGCACAGATACCGCCCTACGATCGCCACTGCATGGCTGGACGCCGTAAATGGCTGGGGGCGATCGACGATCCAGGGTTCGTTCCTCACCCTGGATCACCGTTCGCGGTGGCTGATAGCCGCCGAACAGTTGCTGCTGACTGAAGCCTCTAGTGATTCCGGCTGTGATCAGACCGCCTCGTCATCAGGCTTGGGAACTGGAGCCAGCCGCACGCTGTCGGGGGGAGTCTCCTCGTCGGGGAAGACCCACTTCCGGAACGCCCAGAAACGGAAGACCATGGCAATCAGCGTGCCGATGACCTGCGCGCTCATGAAGTCGGCGATCTCCTGGGTGACCAGGCTCACGTCCGGGGTCTCCAGTAGGAATACGTACCGGGAGATCCATAGCGGCACGGAGCTGAGCACCAGACCGACGCCACTGATCAAGAAGAACAGTGCCGCCTCGTGATGGCGCTCGCGGCCGCCCCTCGTCCTGAACGACCATTCACGGTTCAGCACGTAGGACACGATTGTCGCCACGAGCACCGCAATGACCTTCGCAGTCACCGGCTTCGGCTCCAGAATGGTCAGCTTCAGCCCATAGAACACCGCGTTGTCCACCAGGAACGCGGTTCCACCCACCACCGCGAACTTCAGCAGCTCATGATGCTTCAGCACACGGGCTTGCAGCGGTCCCGGCAATCTTGCAAGGACGGTGTTTGCGACTTCGAAGCATCCCGATCTTCTCGTTCGCCCGTCTACATCGAGCGCCGCGCCGCCGGGCGGCATGGATTCGGTCATCGGCGAAGCCTACTGTCCGTGACCCGACCTGGGGGCGGCTGTAGGCGCCGGAGCAGGCCCCCTGCCAGAACCGGCTGTACAGCCACGTGTATAGCCAAGCGCGCGAATATCGGCGGAACACAGCGAACATCCACGGACACCGAACAGCGAGTCAGAGCCGCAGACCTTGATCGAGGCATCTTCCAATCGGCAGGTACCGGAGGTCTGGCTGACTCTACCCGTCGGCACAGCTGCCGCCAGTTGCCGTTGCCGTTGCAATTCTATGCCGTTTTCAGGAGCGTTCAGGGGAGGCCGTACACAACCACTGGCCTGCATTGAGCGATTTCGAACGGTCCGAACTGGATCTTTTAATCCGCAGGCTCCGTTGGATCCGTCCTTTACTTCAGTGAGGCGGGCGCTGAGCGTGGCCGTTGGCGGCCTCGGCGGCACTGCAACTGCTCTCCCCAGGCATTGCCTGCACGCGGGAGGGGCGCCAGACCTCGACGCCCTGCTGGCGGACACGGGCGAATAGGCATTCTCCTGGGCGCTCGCGCAGCGCGATGCCAATCACGCCGTCGATCTCGGCTACGTCCTTACCGATGCGGTCGTCAAGGTCGAGCTGGTCGACCGCCTTACGGGCGGCCATCAGGTCGGGGGTCTTGGGGAGGTGCATCTTCAGCCATTCGAAGGCGTTGTCCGGGATCGACGCTGGGGAGCGGAAGACTCGCGGTTCGCCCGCCGGGCAGTCGACCTCGGCCACGCCGGTGTCAGAGTAGGAGACCGAGATTTCGAAGCATAAGGATGCCACCAGGTAGGTGCTCGGGAACGGGCCATGGGTTGCCTCGTAGGCGCGGGTGGCTTCGTTCACTGGTTGCGGCTGGCCGTCTGCGCCGACCCGGCTGGTGGCGCGGATCCGTAGCAGAATACGCCCCTGATCGGTGGTGCTGTACCTGGTGCCTGTCACGGAGTACACGTCGACATCTTTGTCACGGGAGAGCACCCAGCCAACGTCCTCGGCGTTCCAGCCGAGGCCACGGCCGAGTTGCTCGGCGATCTGGTCGGCGTGGGCGCGGGCAGCACGCGCAGCGGGATCCTCAGCGCAGGCGCTGAGAACGAGAAGAGCGGCCAGGAACAATGGGGGGAGTCGGCGCACGTTTCGTCTCTATCGCATCACGGCGGCAGGGCCAATCGGCGTGCTCAAAAGGTGACCTTGTGAAATCGCTGGAGGGAATCAGGCGAGAGGGGTTGAGAGACGAACACCAGGATGCAGCGCGTCGTATCTGCGTCGTCGCCCTCACTCGAAAACAGGTAAGGCGCCGTTGTTGCAGGTAGGAGCTATGACTGCTGCATTTCAGACAAGGTTCTGTGAACCGTCGGCATCCGGATGGCGGAGACTCGAGGCGGTACGAAGATCCGGACCATGCGCGGAACGACCTTCGCATACCCGGAGTATGCGAAGCTCATTTTGCGAGGTCAGAGCCGGATGATCACTCCTGTAGTTCCTCCACTTTTAATCCGTAGGTTCCGGGTTCGAGCCCCGGGCGCCCTACCACTCTTAACCCTTCTGACCAGGGATTTCACCTCTCCCCCGGAATCCGCAGGCTCGCCAGCGCCCTCTTGGGAGACCGAGGGGAGACCGCCAGTTAGGGAGACCGCCCTCGGAACGATCGCGACGCTCGCCTCGGCAGCCGCGTGCGCCAGCTCCGGCAGGACCGTCGTGTACGTGTTCTCGTGAGTGAAGATGCGGCCGGTGTCGGTCCAGTCCTCTCCCCACTCCAGCCGCTCCTCGTTCTGCCGAGCTCAGTGCTCCTTCAGTACGGAGACCGTGCCGGTGTCGAGGGCGATCACTCCGTCGCTCGATTCTGTCTTGGGCTCCCCTCTTCGAAGCTCCACCCGATCTGTACGAGCTGCTTGGCGACGTTGAGCGTGCGCTCGTCCGTGTCGAGGTCCTCCCAGCGGACACCGCATCCCTCGCCACGGCGCAGCCCACGGAAGGCGATGAGATGGAAGAGGGCATAGAGCCGATGCTGTGCGGCCACGTCGAAGAACGCACCGAGCTGGGCCGGGGTCCACACCATCACGGGTGACAGCCGCGATTCGGGGCTTTCCCACACCCGTACGGCGCTGAGGGTGTGATGAGCACCTCGACTTGGTCCGCAGCGAGGCGCTGGGCCGTTCGCTGAGGAGGACTACCGGCTGCGCATGGCCGACTGGCTACTCCAGGCGCTGGATGCCAGGAAGTACGTCGTGGTGAAGCGCAACCCGGTGGCCGAACCGACGCCGCCGCCTGCCACGGTCGTCCCCGCGAGCAGGCACGTGACGCCCGAACGAGCTCTGCTCCAACCCGGGGATGATGGTGCAGCGGCACACCGTGCAGGAGGACGGCTCCGGTGCGTCACACGCTTCGGCTCGCGGAGGAGTGGGACGGCGGCCTGCTGGCGTGCTTCGAGGTCGGTGGCGAAGTGCCGATGGTGACGCTGGAGGCGGCGGTCTGGTGCCTCAAGCCACCCATTTCTGCTAGCAGAAAAGCTCTCGGGAAGGTGCCGCTACCCACTGCTCGAAAAGGGACGTGCCTGGCGCACACCGGGAAGGCGACAGTGCTGCGGTGCTGGCCGACATCGACGCGCTGGTGGAGACCCGCCTGCGTCACTCGGCGAGAATGATGATTGAGACGCTGTGCGTTCGCCAAGGCACGCATCTCCGGCTCCCCGCTCGACCGGCACCGAACCAAAGGGACCTGGAGCGCGCGGCCACATGCGCCGCGCTCGGCTAGTGAGTGTCCAGGCGGTGCTGGAGCTGCGCACGCGTCGCCATCGCCCCGAGCGCGATCATCACGACCCCCAGCACCAGGTGCAGCCAGTTGTCGGCCGTGTTGAACGGGACGAAGTTGGCCCCGCTGCCGTGCGGGACGAACAGCCCGTAGAGCCAGAGCACCAGGTAGATGATGCCGCCGATGAGCAGGAACCAGCGTGCCCCTGCCCACGTCCTGGCCAGCAGGACGCCGGCGACCCCGAACACCAGGTGGACGATGTTGTGCAGGACCGACACCTGGAACAGGCCCAGCAGCATCGCGCCCGACTCGTGGCCGGCGAACTGCATCTGACCGTGATTGGTGGTGATGCCGGGGATGAACCCGAGGATGCCGATCAGCAGGAACACAGCGCCGACGATGAGCGCCGCCAGCTGAACCGGGGTTTTGGTGGCGGAGGAAAGAACGCCGCTCATGGCGCCTCCTTGTCGTACCGGTGATAACCATCTGTGGCTACCCCTCATGGCAGCCATCAAGCGATATGACCTGCGTGAATGTCGTTCGAAGCCGTCCGGGCTGAACTCCGTCAACGCGAGCTGTGTCGCTGGCGACAGTGGCCTGGTTCCAGGGAGCGGCCTTCCACGGCGACGCCAGGGGCCGCCGGCGCTGCACAAGGTGGTGGTGAAGGCCGGACGGCGGACGCGAGCCTCGATGACGGGCACCGGGTCTCGGGCCTTCGTCGCGAATCTTGAACACCGGCGGTGTCGCTTGGCAGCGGGTCAGCTGGCGGTGGGGATGGATGACCCGGCTCCGCGTGACAGCGGCAGCACCGTCCGCCACTCAGCGGTACAGCTCCTCGATGTCGGCCGCGAAGTCCTTGTGGACCAGGGCGCGCTTGACCTTCAGGGTCGGGGTCAGATACCCGTTCTGTTCGGTCAGGTCCACCGGAAGGATGCGGAACCTGCGGATCGACTCGGCCCGGCTCACCATCGTGTTGGCCTCGTCCACGGCCGTCTGCAGCCTGGCCAGCAGATCGGGATCGTCGCGAAGCTCGGCCGGGCCGGCCTGCCCGGGCCTGCCGGCGGCCCGCTTCCATGACGCCAGCGCGCCGGCGTCCAGGGTGATCAGCGCGGCGGTGTACGGCCGCCGGTCGCCGACGACCACCGCCTGGCTGATGAGCGACACGTCGGCGAGCTGGGCGTCGGGCGCAACGGTTGTCGGGGCCGGGGCCGCATGGGTACGCATCGTCCATGCTCCCTGTGAGTGAGGAAAAGGCCGACCAGGCAGGCTGGGGCACCGGACGCCGCGACAAGCAGCTCAGTGCGCTATTTCCCCAGGTCATCAGGCACAAACGAGGAGGGCCGTACGACGGCGCAACCCGGTTCCCAGGGCGGGACGACGGGCGGCTTCAGTAAAATGGGAGAGCCCCCAACGCTGGGGCCCGCGCAACGGGCTCCTGCCTACGGAGGTGAGCGAGTCATGGTGTTCGACCAGGCAGACCTACCCGAGCTGGCGGTCTTCGGCGACGAGGTCGGCGTGTTGTCGCTCTACACGACGATGGAGCCGGGCACGCAGGCCGGGCGGACCCGGCTGCGCAACGAGATCGCCGCGTTGCGCCAGGACCTGGACGCGGGCCCCGACCAGGAGCGGGCCAGGCTCGTGGGCCTCCGCCTCGACCTGCTGGAGCCGCGGATCGACGAACTGCTCGACCCGGCCGGTCCCGGTCTCGGACGTGCCCTGTTCGCGCAGGTGGCCGGTGACGAGGTACGCACCGAGTGGCTTCAGCTCCCGGTGGGTGACCTCGCCACCCTCAGGGAACGCGCTTATCTGCTGCCGCTCGTCACCGCTGTACAGGCCGACAGGCCCGCCGGGGTGGCCAGGGTGGGGCGTGACGGCGTGCGGCTGTTCGACTGCCGGTACGGCCTGGCCGATGAGCTGGAGCCGGTCATCTTCAACCTGGCGACCGCAGGCTCGTCCGGAGAGGCGACGCTGCCGGGGCTCTCCCGGCGCGGCATCCACCCCGACCGCTTCGACCAGCGCGTCGAGGAGCACCTGACCAAGTACCTGCGCGACGCGGTCCCGCACGTGGCGGGCCAGGCCCAGCGGCTGGGCTGGGAGACGCTGCTGCTGGTGGGCAACCCCCGCGACACCTCAGTGCTGGGCGAGGCGCTGCCGGCGGGCCCGGAGATCGTCCACATGGACGCCGTGCTCGATCCCGCTCTGTCGCCGTCGGAGGTGCTGGAGTTCGTCCGCCCCGCTCTAGACGAGGCGCGGGCCAGGAACGACGCCGCCCTGGCCGAGCGCGCCCGGGACCTGGCCCTGTCGGGCGGCGACGGCGCGGTCGGCCTCGACGACATCCTCTCCCTACTGCGGCAGGGCCGGGTCGAGCACCTGCTGCTCGACGAGGCGGGCCCGTGGAACTCCGAGCCCATGGGCGTCACCCCCGAGGAACTGGAGGAGGAGATGATCGAGCTCACCTTCGAGTACGGAGGCGAGGTCACCGTGCTGGAGACCGGAGCGGCGCAGGAGCTCGCCGAGGCGGGCGGAGTGGCTGCGATGCTCCGCTGGTGAGGACCACCCATGTCGAGCTGGTTCGCCGGCCTAGCGCCGGACAGCGGCACGCCAGCCGTCTGCGGTGCTCCGCGCCGGCAGCACGGCCCGGCGCTGCAACGCCCAGCTCAGCGCCGCGGTCGGGTCGAGAGGGGCCCCGACGCCCCCGCCGCGGGAGGAGTTCACGGTGGCCGCGACGGCGGGTGCTGGGGTGCCGTTCAGGAAGGTTGCCGGGAATCCTGCGGCGTGGGCGGGCATGCCTCACATGGACTTCTCCGCAATCTGATGCTGGTGTGGCCCGTCGGCGGATGAGGCACCGGAACAGGGCTCACCCCAGCGGGGGGTGAGCCCTGTCCTGTGCTCGGGACGAACAACCAGGCGTCGTTGACAGCCCTGCACGAACCACCCGTTGAAAAGTCCGCCCACGCACCGGGCCCGCTCGAGTCCGGTGACGTGGCCGCCCCCGGCAAGGCACACGCCCCCTGGGACGGAAGCGCGTGCAACGCCGGCCGTCGGGCGAGTTCGCTGAGGGTGCCTTCGAGGACCATGCGCAGGCTGTGGAATGGATCAGGTTTGACTCCTGGGCGTGCCCGCGTCGCAGGGCTGGGTGCCGGGATCGCGGTAGAGGGACAGCAGGCAGCGGCCAAGCGCCTGCTGGCCGAACGCGTTAGGGTGCATGGCCTCCTGCTGGTGTCCTTGACTGATCCTCGCGCCGGCGGTGCCGTACCGTACCCACTCCATCGTGTCGCCCAGTTCGGCGGCGTCGTCCAGCGGACCGGCCTGGCGTGTGCCCTGCTCGCACAACGCGTGGCCCTCCACGGCGCCCAGCATGCTCAAGAACTCCACACCGGTCGCGGTGGCGACGCGGCGCAGCATGGCGTCGATCGCCGGTGCCAGGGTGTCGTGCATCAGGTCGAAGTCGGCGTCCCACAGCGGGCAACCGCCCACGAGCGTGCGCGTGGCGGTCTTGCCGCCACCGCCCTCGCCATAGCGCACCCGGGCCGAGGAGGGCACCGGAGAGGGATAGGACTGAAGGATCAGCCGGTAGCCGGCAGAACGGGCCGACGCCTGGCTCATCACCTGGCGGATCTTCTGCACCGCCAGGGTCACCTGTTGCTCCACCGCCGGCAGCGCGGCGACAAACCGATCGCCCTCGCCGGTGGAGGCGCAGGAGCGCTTGTCGCCCGCCATGTACAGCGCGGCGCAGCGGCGCAGCATCCCGGACAGGTTCAGGTCGTTGCCGCCGATCGACAGCACGACCACCTCGACCTGCTGGGTGGCGGCAACCTGCGCAAGCAGTTCGGCTTGGGAAGCGGTGTTCTCCTTGAACGCCTCGTTGATGACGTGCCGGGTCTCCGCCCCCGAACAGGCCAGGTTGACCGGGGTGAGCCCGGCCCGGCTCAGTCCGGTGATCTCGGCCGCATCGGAACGGTGACACCCGGTGCCCTCTCCCTGCACGGCCGTGCCGCCATACACCTGCTGGGGGTCGTAGTGGCAGATCAAACGCCTGCGATAAGCGGCCCGGTCGGTTCCGCCGCGGGTACAGCCCGCAGCGGCAGACACCGTGCTGTTACCCCACCATCGGCCTGCCTCTCCGGAGATGAAGCTGTCTCCCAAGGACACCGCCACCTGCTCGGTTGCCTGGGCCTGGGCGGGTGCGGGAACGGCCAGGGCCGTGGCGCTCAGCGCCAGGATCGCCAGAACCCGACCGGCATGCCCGGCACGGCGCACGTGACGGGGGCGGTGGGGGACGGCGGGAACGCTGCGGAGATGCTGCGGGACGGTAGCGCTCACTGCTGTTCCTTTCACGGTGCGTGGGAGACGCCTTTTGAGCCGGCCTTCGGAGTGGGGAAGAACGGGAACGTACGCCTGACCTCGGTGTTCGGGGCTGCCGGAGATCCGCTGGCTTTCTTGTCAGATGAGTGGTGTGTTGCTAAGGCGTCCAGTCCTGCCGGGCTGTCTGTGGTCCGGGTCGGGGCCTTCGGCGATGGCGATGTCGCCCTTCAGCGCGTGGAAGCACACAAACATGCGCTTAAGCCCGTTTCCCCAGCTCACGAGGGATGCATGAGACGAGGCAGTCCGCGGACTCCAACCCCAGGTATTGTTCAGCTCCGCCCGCTCTGCCGTCGTGTGCGATGTCCTTTCTGGTGGGCGCCCGCGAAGTGTCTCCGAGCCGATCCTTGTGCGGTCACGAAGATCCACAGCGGCAAGGGCGCCCTGGATCGCCTCCTGGCCGCCCGGTCGAGAGCTCTCGCGCGGCGGATGCGACGATCGGCGCCCTGCTGACGGCCGCAGGGCACCACGCCCGGATCCGCGCTTCAGGAGAAGACGACGGAGCGCACCAGCAGGCGATCGGAAGCACCCGCACCGGGACGCAGGCTGTAGAAGACATCCCCTGTGCAGCCGGCCTCCAGGAAGACCGTGGCGGTTGCGTCGGTCAGGTTCTTCGGCGCGTAGGCGGCCGACGTGCCGTCAGATCCGGCTCCCTGGATGTCGATGCATCTCCTGCTCGGGGGGTCGTTGATGAAGCCGACGGCGTCGTACCCGTCGGCGGTCTGGTAGGAGTAGCGGAACTGGCCTGTGGCGGCCGATGCGGGGCCGGGAACGGCCAGAACCAGCATGAGGGCGCAGCCGGCGGCAGCCAGGGCAGAGTGCCGACGCATGGATCTTCCTTTCGCGAGGGACATCGTAAACACTTTCCGTGTTCATAAAGTTACAGTGAGTGATTATTGTCGAATCCGCAAGGGCTTGCCGGGACACATCCAGGCGCAGTCACCGGCAGCGGCGCTCGGCACGCCGGGCGCGGATCCGTCCGGCCAGGCGAATCAGGGTGTGCAGCGGAATCGCGGCATGTCGAGCCGGGCCGCTCGATGACGAACGAGCAGCGAGCCGCCCAGCTATGTGTGGAGTGCCGGTCACGCTGACTTGGTCGCCTTCGCGAAGACCTCTGCCGCACGAGCTTCCGCCGTACGATCATGTGCGCGCGGACCTGTAGCGTGATCGTCCCAGTTCACCTTCCACGGGAGGCCGGGCAGCCGTGTGAAACGAGAACGGTTGATCGGGCAGGGTGGCAGGAGGACAGCAGGAGCGGCAGGACGGAGACGAGCGCGTGGCCGGCTGGAGCGCGATGGCGGGGATGCATGACTTCGTCGTGCCCGACGAGGTGGCCGCGCGCGCGTTGGCCGAGCAGCTCGCGGAGTACGGGTTCTCCTGCGTTTTCGCACGTCCGCACCCCCATGGCGGCTGGCTGGTGATGGCGCTCGACGAGGGTCCCTACCCGGTCGACACCGTGGGTCATCGGCAGTTCGATGCGGTGAACCGGGAAGCCGCGGCGATCGCGCGGACGTACGGCGGCCGGCCCCGTAGCGGCAGCCAGTTCGACATCAGCCGGACAGCCGAGCATCGCAGCTGGACCGCCCCGATCGTGGCGAGGGGGACAAAGGCGCGACCGCCGGTCCCGGAGGTCACCATCGCCCCGGCACCACCTCTGGAACCACTGGCGCTCACACCGGACTTCGCCACCCCGGGGGTTGTGGAGCTGACCGGTCTCGACGACGTGTCATGGGGCGATTTGGAGCACGCGCACGGGCCCGCCGACGACATTCCCGGCCTACTGCGCGAGCTGGCGGACGGCACGGAGGAGTGGGACGAGGTCCTCGATGAGCTGTTCGGCGACGACCTGCTGCACCAGGGCGACTGCTACGAGGCCACAGCTCCCGCGCTGCCGTTCCTCACCCAGCTGATCGTCGCCGACGTGGTGCCGGCCCGGCAGCGCCGGGACCTCTACGTGTGGCTGATGATGGCTGGTGGCCGCCGCAACGACAACCTGGTCGCGTTCGCCGATCTCGCGCTGGACGAAGGGGAGCCGCTCCAGCCGGGTGCGTGGACCGAGGAGGTGTACCGGACCGTCGGCGATCAGGTTCCGGTGCTGCTGGAACGGTGGGAAGCCGAGCCGCCGGGGATCCGTTTCATACTCGCCGTCCTTGCCGCGCAGCATCCCGGGCACGGCGTGAGGGTCGCCGACCGGATCGCTGCGTTGGCGGCCGGGCTCGACGGGACGCAGCAGGGTGCGTACCTGCGGCTCGCCGTGGAACTTGTGCAGGGCCGCGACGCGGATGCGCTGGCCCTCGCCTCCGAGATCATCGATTGGGCGGACCGCCTGGAGCCGAAGTGGCTGGAGGCTCCGGGCGTGCCTGACGGCATCAAGGCGGCGCACGTGCTGGCCGAAGGCGCGCTCTACACGATCACATAGCTGCACCATGCGGCCGCCGGACCACGAGCCTGCTCACCAGCTCGTGCGGCTCGGCGATGTCTGAGGTCGAGCTTCGGCAGGTCTCGCGCATGATCGTCGCTGAGGTGCTGATCTTTTTGAAACCGTCGGCACGGCTACCGTCAGTTGCAGTTGCCGTTGCAATTGACCTGCATCGAACGCTTTTAATCCGTAGGTTCCGGGTTCGAGCCCCGGGCGCCCTACCACTCCGACCTGCGGTTTTCCACGATCCTGTAGTCGAGTCGTATGATCGTGAGTCACGGTGCGACACCTGTGAGTCACGTATCACGGCGGGCGTTGTTCACCTTGCGCGCGGTCTTGCGAGCCGCTTTGAGGACCAGCCGTGCGACGGCCCGGGCGCTCTCGTGATACAGCTGCGGCAGCACCGACGTGTACGTGTCGGCGGTGAGCACGATGCTGGCATGTCCGAGCAGGCCTTGCACCACGCGCAGAGCCGCTCCTGCCGCCAGGGCCAGCGTCGCGGCTCCATGTCTCAAATCGTGCAGCCGCACCGGGGGAAGGCCGCTGGCCATGACCAGCTTGTGGAAGCGGTGGGTGAGGTAGTTGGGATCAATGGCCCCGCCGTTCTCGCGGGTGAACATCGGGGTTGACGGCGACCGATCGATGCCCAGGTCATCGCGCTGGACTTGTTCGTGGCGGTTCAGAAGCCGGAGAGTGTCGAGGTCCAGAGCGATCCCACGCTGACTGGAGGCGCTCTTCGGCGGACACGGCAACAGGCAGTGGTCGTGTGGACAAGCTGGCAGGCATGGTGAGTTCGCGTCGGTCGGTGTCGAGGTCGATCCGGCGCAGGCCGGCTAGCTCGGCGCGCCGCAGACCGCGCAGAGCGATCAGCCACCACAGCGCGAACAGCCGGTCATCACGGACGAAGGCGAGGTACTCGGTCAGTTGCTCGATCGTCCACACCGCCACACCAGTGCGCAGCGGGGCGCAGCGCTTTCCCAGCCGCTTGCCTGTCACCGCGTCGGCGCCGCCACAACGCCGATACACCCCGTGGCGATCTTGAACGCATGCCATCGTCGCTCACTCCCTCACTTGGGTCACGTGAAATGACGCCGACAACAGCATCTACGTCCAACGGAGATCAATTTGATCTCCTAGCCTCGATCTTTCTCGACCTTGAGCCGGTCGTCCGTGGCCCCGGCCGAGCGCCGCACACAACAACAGGTCCTGGCCCTGCTGCACCAAGACCCCAACCGCCCCTGACCAGCCCGGGACATCGCCTTAGCTACCCGGCCTTGAGCGAACCCCATCCGCTGCTACCGGAATCGTCTGCCGTTCCGTCCCGACCGACGACTGACAACCGGTGCGGTGATGGTCACGGGAATGCCTGAGGGAGCCTGGGCGCCCGTGATACGCCTCAGCTCGGCCTCGCCCGAACGGACCTCGCTGGTCTGCGGGACGATACCGGCGTCGGCCATCAAGCGGGTCATGTCACGGCGCTGATTGGGCAGCACCAGGGTGACGACGCTGCCGGACTCGCCGGCGCGGGCGGTGCGGCCGCCGCGGTGCAGGTAGTCCTTGTGGTCGCTCGGCGGGTCGACGTTGACGACGAGGTCCAGGTTGTCGACGTGAATGCCGCGGGCCGCGACGTTGGTCGCCACCAGCGCCGTGACGTGGCCGCTCTTGAACTGGGCGAGGGTGCGGGTGCGCTGGGGCTGGGACTTGCCTCCGTGCAGCGCGGCGGCGCGCACTCCGCTGTTCAGCAGCTGTTCGGTGAGCCGGTCCACAGCGTGCTTGGTGTCCAGGAACATGATCACCCGACCGTCGCGAGCAGCGATCTCCACAGTGGTGGCCTGCTTGTCGGCACCCTGAACGTGCAGCACGTGGTGCTCCATCGTGGTGACCGCGCCCGCCGAAGGGTCGACCGAATGGACCACCGGGTCGCTCAGGTAGCGGCGGACCAGCAGATCGACGTTGCGGTCCAAGGTGGCGGAGAACAGCATCCGCTGGCCGTCCGGGCGCACCTGGTCGAGCAGGTGGGTGATCTGCGGCATGAAGCCCATGTCGGCCATCTGGTCGGCCTCATCCAGCACGGTGATGCCGACCTGGTCCAGGCTGCAGTCGCCGCGCTCGATGAGATCCCTGAGCCGTCCCGGGGTCGCGATGACGACCTCGGCACCGTTGCGCAGCGCATGGGCCTGGCGGCTGATCGACATGCCGCCGACGACCGTGGCCAGCCGCAGCTTCAGTGCTTGGGCGTACGGCGTGAGCGCATCGGTGACCTGCTGGGCCAGCTCCCTGGTGGGGACGAGGATCAGGGCAAGCGGCCGCCGCGATTGTGCCCGCTGTCCGGAGGTGCGGACGAGCAGGGCCAGGCCGAAGGCGAGTGTCTTGCCCGACCCGGTGCGCCCCCGCCCCAGGACGTCCCGGCCGGCCAGGGAGTTCGGCAGCGTGGCCGCCTGGATCGGGAAAGGTTCGTTCAAGCCCAGGCCGGTGAGCACCTTCAGCAGTGCGGGCGGCATGCTCAGCTCAGCGAAGGTCGCGGCTGCCGGCAGGGCCGGGGTTACGGTGACCGGCAGCGCGAACTCTCCCTGGAGCGCGGCGGGACGCCGCCCGTTGCCGGACCGGCTGGAGGCGCCTGAACGACCCTGAGCCGGAGAGCTGAATCGGCCGCCCCTGCTTCGGGCGGAGCCGCCCTTACGGGGCGAAGAGTTGCGATCGTGCGCGCGAGTTGCGTGGTTCATGCAGAACCTTCCTCGATGCGGCACGTGTCAGGCGATCCTCCGCGCGATGAGCGGCACAAGAACAGCTAGCACGAGCCGAAGAAAGACGAGTCGAACCGGCGGAAACAGCCTGGGCTCGTACGTCGAAATGGTCGGCTTTCGCCGGGAAGAACGCGGCTGTGATGCCGCGCCGTAGAACTGGAGCGGGCCTATGCCCGAACCGGAGCCATCGGTGGTGCATCCGGTGTGCGGCGGAAGAACAGACACGCTGTGCTTCTCGGGTCGTGAAGTCATCACGGCACGATGGATGCCACAAAAGCAACGCGCCGGGGACCGCGCCCTGCGGCGCGGGCCCCGGCTACGTGGTGCGCAGTGTCAGGCGGGAACGATGTTCTCGGCCTGCGGGCCCTTCTGGCCCTGCGTGACGTCGAAGGCCACCTTCTGGCCCTCGCGCAGCTCACGGTAGCCGCCGTTGGCGACGATGTTGGAGTAGTGCGCGAAGACGTCGGCGCCGCCGCCGTCCTGCTCGATGAAGCCGAAGCCCTTTTCCGAGTTGAACCACTTCACGGTGCCAGAAGCCATGTTGATCTCCTTCGATGGGTGCAAAGCCGGAATCCGCATCGAACGGATTCCGCGTCGCCGCGATAGGACCACACACCCGGAGATGACCGGAGAACAAAAAATGCACCTGAGGCTACATACCGTCAGGTGCACACAAGTCTTTATGGGTACCACAACTGCAACTGACCCCAATCTAGCACATGTGCCGTCGTGCCGCGCATGCCCCCGCCAACGCCGACATCATCCGCGCCATTGCTGCTGCCTTGACCTGCGAGGGGGTCGCTCCATGCGGAGCCGTGGCGAGGTTTTCGTTGGGTTCATCGAGCCGAGTCCAGATTCGTCCGACGCCAGCCCCTCACTGCCCAGCCGGAAGGCGATGGACGAGTTGCTCGCCGTGGCTGAGGGAGCCGCTCGATGAGGCACGCCGGCGCCGGCGGCCGAGCGGCACCCGCCGGGCGGCACCGGTGGGCCGCCGATACCCGGCAGACACCGGTCACGAATCGAGAAGCGCCGGGCCCGGAACCCCTCGTAGCGTGAGCTTCATGAGCACAACCCTGAAGCACAAGGGAGCCAAGGCATGAAAGCGCACGTCAGCTCAATTCTCCTCGCTGTCCGTGACATGGACAGGGCCAAGCGGTTCTACACCGAGGGGCTCGGCTGGAAGATCAAGAACGACTTCGGCGTCTCGGTGTTCTTCGAATCGGACGGAGCCTCGCCCGTCGGCTTCTACGGCCGCGACGGCCTGGCCGACATGGTGGGAACGAGCCGGGACGGCAGCGGCTTCGGCGGGCTTGTCCTCACTTACGTCGTCCGCAGCGAGGCGCGGGTCGACGAGATCATGGCAGAGGCCGAGAAGGCCGGTGCCACGATCCTCAAGCCTGCCGGCGCGCTGCCGTGGGGCGGGTACGGCGGCACCTTCGCCGACCCGGACGGCTACATCTGGAGCCTCGGCTACAGCGCCCAGGGACAGGACCAGCCGTACGCCGAGTGACTCCGCCGGCGGCCCCAGCGGGCCTGAAGCCCCTTGCGGCTGTGGATCGACCAGTGGCAGCATGCGCCGGTGCATCCATTGAGGCTGATCGAGCCGACCCCGGGAGAGTACTCACTGTTGCTGGAGGCAGGAACCACGCGGGTCGACGACGTGATCGAAGATCTCGGCCATGAGCCGAACGGATACTTCTGGGAGGGCGTCGCGCAGGTGCTCGTCGGCACCGAGGCTCCCGCTCTGGAAGGCCGATTCTCGTACGACCCCGAAGGCGACATGTTCTGCGCGTACGGAAAGGACCGCGGCGCGCTGGAGGAACTCGGCATCCTGATGGCGACCATCGCGACGGACGCCGACCGCGTGCGGCGGCTCGTGGCGGCCGCCGAGGCGAACGGTTTCGAGTTCGACGACTGACTCGCCTGCCGCTGAATGGCAGGCGCTCTGAACTGCGGAAGAGCGAGGCGGGCTCGGCGGCGAAGCCGAGCCCGCCCGCTTCGGATCCGCCCGGTCCCGGCGTTGGTACGTCAGGACGTACGGGCGGGACCTGTGTCATGCCTTGGCGCTGCAGGGTCAGCAGGCCCGGGCGGTAGGGCAGGAGACCATGGTCGCCGCCGGAGCTGGGGCTGCGGCCCTGGTAGAGGAGCGGCAGGTTGCAGGGGTCGACGGTCTTGGTCTGGTCGGGGTTGCTGCGGACCAGGTCACCGTGGCTGATGTCGTTGGTGCAGGCGGGCGCTGTTGGCCTTGCCGGCGAACGGGTTGCTCTCGGTCGCGGCGTTCGGTGTCCACGAGCCGTCCAGGCGCAGTGACTCATGCGGTCATCGAATTGATGACTGCCTCAGTGAGTAGAGAGGACGCTGGCCTGGCTTACCGCTTGTCGCCGTCTGTCCCGCGACTACGAACGAGACCCGAAGATCTCCGAGGCCGTCATCCGCTGGGCCGCCATCGCCGGTATGGCCCGCCGTCCCACCCGCACGGGCCCCGCTCGGCGACAGGCCAGAATCGTCTGCGACTGACGAAGATCACCGATCTCAAACACTCACTGAAACAGACCAGACGCAGCAGCACGACAGATCATCATGCCGCGGCAGCGTAGACCTCACACCTCAAGAATCAAGGCATGTGATCACCAGGCAGGGCTTTGATCTGCTCGGAAGATTTTCGGCATCCACAGGCTGGGCGGATGCCGTGGTCACGAGGCCGGTGCGCAGGCCCGGCGTACGGCGGGCAGATGGGTAGTCAGGGTCTGCGCGTAGGCGATGAGCACGGCCGGGATCTCATCGCCGATCTTCATCCAGGCGATTCCCTAGGCTTCTGTCTGTGCGGCTTGCTGTTCCTGACCGGTGCCATCCATCTCGACGGCGGCCTCCATCAGCAGGTGGCTGTGGATCGAGGCGACCAACGCCGCTGAGCTGGGGTTTCGCCGTTGTAAGGCCGGAACCTCGTAGGCAGCCGCAGGCCGCTGGAAGCCGCCGGATGCCGAGCGCCGAGTTGTCCCGTGCCTTGACATTCACCGGAAGATGCCGCGGCGCCACGCCGCCCATCCCACGAAGGCCACAGCGCCCCCCGGGACCTGGATGCACGCGCGGCCGGGGACGGCTGGGCCGGGTGGCCGTCAGCTTCGGGCGGGGTGCGTGATGCGTTCGAGCCATCGCCGCAGAAGGGCGGCCTCGGCCGGTTCCAGTGCCTGCGTCCCGGTGAGATCGAGCTGTGCGTGCAGGCGCAGCGCCGCAGTGTGCAGCGGGTCAGCGTCGTTCGCGGCGGCCGGTTCAGCCAGTACGTGTGAGAACACGGCGTCCCTCATGCGGTGGGACAGCGCGGGGTCGCCGAACGGGGCGGGTCTGGCGATGTGGTCGAGGGCGGTCCCGACGTTCGCCGACAGGATGAGCCGGGCGGCGGTGTGCGGCTCGACCTTGAGCGCGCCCACCGCCGCACACCGCGTGAGTGCCGCCACCAGCAGGTCTATCACGCGCTCTCGAGCTGTTGAGCGCGACCACGGCCTCGGGGTGAACATCAGCTGATAGAGGGCCGGGTTCGCCTGTGCGAAGGCCATGTGGCCGTCCCAGCCGGCGTGCAGGTCGGCCACCGGGTCGCCGGTCTGCTCCTGGGCGGCCTTGAGCGCGGCGTAGCGCTCGTAGCCGTGGTCGGCGACGGCGTCCAGCAGGCCCCGCTTGTCGCCGAACAGCCGGTAGAGCACGGGCTGGCTCACGCCGACGGCCTCGCAGACCGCCCGTGTGGCGACCTCGTGGTCGGAGGACGACGCGAGCTGCCGCTCCGCCGCCTCGATCATCGCCGCGCGAAGCGAGCCGTCCTCTGGCATGCAATCAATGATAGCGGCAAAAGCTAGCGAGGTTACGGAGCTGTGCTACCGTCGGGGCGTAACGCCGATACGGCGCACCCATATCGGCGATAAGATCAAGGGGTCTTCCATGAATGATCAGCGTGTGGCCGTCGTCGGCGGCGGCTCCCGTGGAATAGGCAAGGCGATCGCGGTGGCGCTGGGGGCACGGGGCTACGCGGTCGCGGTGGGTTTCCACGGATCGGAGTACGCCGCGGTGCAGGTGGCCGAGGAGATCACGGCATCCGGCGGCCGGGCGATCGCGGTCCAGGCCGACGTGGCCGACGAGGACGCCGTCGCGCAGATGTTCGACGTGGCGGAATCCATCGGCGGGATCGACGTGGTCGTCAATTCGGCGGGGCGGCTGTCGCTGTCCCCGATCGCCGACCTCGACCTCGACGAGTTGGACGCCCTGCACCGCACCAACATCCGCGGCACCTTCGTCATGGCCAGGGAGGCCGCACGCCGCGTGCGCGCCGGGGGCGCGATCGTCAACCTGTCCACCTCCGTGGTCGGCCTGCAGTTTCCCGGCTACGGCGCGTACGCCGCCAGCAAGGGCGCCGTCGAGGCGATGACACTGGTGCTCGCCCGAGAGCTGCGCGGACGGGACATCACGGTCAACGCCGTCGCGCCCGGCCCGACCGCCACCGAACTGTTCCTCGACGGCAAGGACGAGGCGACGGTCGAACGGCTCGCCAAGCAGCCACCGCTGGAGCGCCTCGGCACCCCGCAGGACATCGCCGAGGTCGTCGCCTTCCTGGCGAGCCCGGCCGGGCACTGGATCAACGGCCAGGTCGTGCGCGCCAACGGCGGAATCATCTGATGACCGCCGTGCTAGCGGTCGGCTCAGGGGCGGGGCCCGGCACGGGGCACGCCGTCGTGGCCGGCATGAGGCGGACCGCCGACCGCAACGCCCCCGCCGTCACTGCCCTGCAACGGCTCGCCGCCGACGAAGACCTCACGTTGCCGGCGTCCGAGCTGGACGTGCAGTCGATCGCCGACAAGATCGTCCCCATTGTCGATCTCCCCGCCGGCGGCCGTCCGTTCCGCAGCCATCTCGATCCCGGCAAGAAGGGCAGCGAGGTCGTCCCGATCGTCGCCAACCGCATCCGCACCGAGTTCTACCGACGTGTAGGCATCGAGGACCTGCTGTCCTCAACCGCCTCGCTCTGAATCACCACTACAGGAAGGTCATCACCATGCCATTCGCCAACCTCAAGGTGCCCGCCGACACCCTGACCCCCGAGTCCAAGAAGAAGCTCATCGACGCCGTCACAGACGCCTACGCCGCGGTCTACGGAGAACGAGCCCGCGCCACCACCCTGGTCCTCCTGGAGGAGGTCCCGGACGGCGGCTGGGGCGTGGGCGGCAACGTCCTGACCGCCGAGATGCTCGGCCGTAGCTGACCCGTCCGGTGGTAGGGCCGCACCCCCGGACCTACTGCCGGGCCTCGCCCGCCCGTTCTCTCACCTGGCACGGGCGGGTTCGAGCCGGGCGGGGCAGGTCCACGAGCTGACCGGGCCCAGGCTGCTGACGAGATTGCCGCGGCCGCCGGGCGCGAGATCGACTACACGCAGATCCCGGTCGACGCGTACGTGCAGCACGTGCCCGAGGACGTCGCCGGCTTCCTGACCTACCTGTTCACGACAGTGCTCGACGGCCGCGACGCCTCGCTCGGCGACGGGGTCCAGCGCGCGCTGGGCCGCGAGCCGCGCGACTTCGCCGACTTCGCCCGCCAGGGCGCGGCGAGGGGAATCTGGAGCGTCGTCCGGCGGTCGCGGTCGGGTTCGCGCTGTCGGTGGTGATGCTGCGTGGTCACCATGGCGGCGAACGTGCCGCTCAACGACGCGCTCGCCGCGGGTCAGGTGACGCGGTCCGGGTTCGAGGGCGTTGACGAAAGAGCCCGGGGACGTCATGACCGCTGTCTCGAACACGTCATCACGTTGTATCCGGCTGCTCGGACGGGCCGAATCTTCCCTCGTCGCCTCCCGAGAGATCGCCGCCGACTGTCGCGCCCGGCGACCAACCAAGCGATGGGTTTTGTCCGTGATGGCGGAACAGGGCGGAGACTTCCTCCGGCTACCGCCTCGCGATCAGCCGTACACGTGCCCATGCTGGCCCCAACGGGTCGGCCGGTTTGACCGAAGAGCGGCGGCGCTACCGAGAAATGCGGGGACTGCCGCCGCTGGAGCTGTGACAGCAACGGGCACGGACGAAGGCCGATTGGTCGGCTCCGCCTCGCGGGATATACGCGTGGATCGGCCTTCCTGCAGGCGATGTCTGTGAGGCATTCCCAGAGGTCATCACTCGATGGCCGTTCTCATTTCACGGCAACACGCCTATGACCAGGCCAAACTCGTACACCACTTCCGTGGACGCAACCCATCACGGGCACGGATATCGGGTCGAGCATCGCGCGCGGCCGTGCCTGAAGAGGGGCCTGGATGGCGCCGAGGCGTTGCGCTCTTGTTGTGAACGCATGTTCATGCTACTGTCGTGGACAGTTGTTCACGATGGCGTGAACGCTTCGAGCAACCGCCTCAATGCCTAGGCGGGCCTGCGCATCCGCAACAGCCGACGCACCTCGTCGCGGCACGCCCTCGCGTCCTGAGTGATCTGCCAGGCCCACCGGCCGAGGATGCCGCGTCCAGCACCCGATTCCCGTTGGAGGCCACATGACCACTGATCGCAAAAGCCCCACCGTCTCCACGTCCAGGACGAACGTGCAGGTGCTGGCGTGGTGCAGCGCCAACGCGCTGATCACCACCGTTCATCACGTGTACGGCGCCGTCATCTACGGCACCCCTGGGCGTTATCACGCCGTCCTCGCCGCCGCGCTGCTGCTGGCTCTGGACGTGGCCGCATACGCTTGGGCCCGGCGCCCGGCCGGCGATGATGCTGTCGCCCGGGTGGCTTGGTGGATCCACTGGTCGGTGTCCCTGGTCGGTTTCGTGCTTTCGTTCGGGCTCTTCGAGGGCCTGTACACCCACGTGCTCTCCCCGCTCCTCCAAGGGGGCTACGTGACGCCTGGGCAGCCGTTCGACCTGCTCTTCCAGGCCACCGGTGTGCTGCACGTCCTCCCCGCCGCCGTGACGGCGCTGCTGCTCGTGCGCCTGTTGCGCGAGCGTGGCCAGGCGGTGACCTCGTGAGCAACGGCACCAGAGCATGGCGGCATGCGCACCGGATCGCGGGCAGGCCGTTGATGGCAGCGCCCAGCCCGCAAGGCCACGTCGGGAGCCTGTGGTCCCGGACCTTTCACGAACGAGCCAGGACGAGACCCGTATGAAGGTCATAGTCCTGGGCGGCTACGGTGCCGTCGGCTCCCAAGCGGTCGCTTATCTCCGGGAGATGGCTGCGCACGTCCTGGCCGCAGGACGTGATCCGAAGCGCGCCGATCTGCTGATTGACGCCGGTCATCCCCACGGCCTCGATCGCGTGTTGAAGGACGTGGACGTGGTGCTCAACTGCGCCGGCACAGAAGATGCCGCCCTGGCGGACCAGGTCACCCGCCATGGCGCGGCTTTCGTGGACATCACGGCGAGCGTGGAATACACATCCGCCGTCGAACGCCTCAAGCCGTCCGCCCCCATCCTGCTCAGCGTGGGCTTGGCCCCAGGTTTGACCAACCTGCTCGCTGCCGCTGTCCAGCACGAAGCGCCGGCCCAGCCCATCGACATCGCTTTGTTGCTCGGCGCCGGTGAGCGCTACGGCAAGGCTTCCACCGCCTGGGCGTACCAGTTGCTCGGTCAGGACTTCGCCGATCCGGCGACGGGCGAAAGGGTCCGCAACTACAGCCGTCCCCGGCGCTTCCACCTGCCCGTGTACGGGGTGCGCCGGCTGCTTCGGGTCGACTACAGCGACCAGCACGTCCTCCACCGCGACCTCGGCGTGCCCGTCCGTACGTACTTCGGGCTCACGTCCCGTCTGGCGACCGCCGCCCTGGCCGCCCTGACGCGTCTTCCCGCGGCCGCTCACGCGGCGCCTTCCTGGCACCTCCCAGGCGATCAACGATGGTTGGCCCTGGCGCGCAGCGCCGACGGCCGCACCCATACGCTCGGCGGCCGGGTACAGGCGCATGCCACCGCCGCGATAGCGGCCATCGCCGCTCTGAAGGCCGCCCACCTACCGCGCGGGGTCCATCACCTCCACCACGTACTGGATCTATCGGACCTCGCAGCTCTGCCGATCAGGCTCCATCCCTGGTATCCGCCGACCCCCGAGCCCAACCACTGAAGCCCACTACAGAACAGGTACGGTCATGCCTCTTATCACGGTCACCCGGTTCCAGATCGATCCCGCCGACGCCGAACAGTTGCGGGCCCGGCACGCCGCCCTCGTCGCCGCGACCAGAGCCGCAGCGCCAGGGCTGGAGGAGGCGTGGCTGGGCAGAGTCGACGATGAGCACTGGGCCGGCATCTGGCGCTGGGACTCGGCCGCCAGCCTGGCGACGGCCCGGCAGGCAGCGGCCGGCAGCCCTGAAGCCGCCGCCGCCTTCGCGCTGACCCGGGAGGCCGGCGCAGAAGACTTCGAGATCCTCGACGAGCACTGACGATCCGCAGCCGACGCCGGCCATGTCACCTCAGGGGACCCCATAGTCCCAATGGGACGCGGCAGGCGACAGCGGCCACCCAGAGCATCCGGTGACGCTGCGGGAAGCGCGGAAGGGAATCCAGCAGGTCGTGCAAGTCCGCGGGCGCATGAATCCGGCGTCACCGAGAACGGCTCGCTGAGGGTACCGCCTTCGCGGTGAAGAAGCTTTCCGCGTGGGCAAACCTCCGAAGCAGGGCGAGAATCAGGGCTTCACGGAGACCTGCCAGCGGCTGGCGGGCCAGGCTGGAGGCCGCGCTGAAGCCGTACGAGAGCTCCGCGGGCGTGCTGCTGCCGGGTGCGCAGTGGCTGGTCACCGCGCACGCGCCGGGCTCGCTCGGGAAACGCCGCCAGCTATCATGAACAATCGTTCATGGTAGGCTTCGGGGTCCCGATGCAGTCGCGACACTGGAGGGGTCATAGCACCGGCCCGACGTGGGGCCGCCGCGACGGCGGCGCTGCACGCTTCGATGATCGACCACGCCGCCCGGCTCGTCCGTCGTGACGGGGCCGACGCGCTCACCATGCGGGCGCTGGCCCAGGAGGCGGGATGCTCCCTCGGCATGCTGTACAAGATCTTCGACAGCCGGGAAGCGCTCGTTCTCGCGGTCGTGGACCGGCAGTTCCGGGACCTCACGGCAAGCCTGGAGGAGATCGTGGCGCGGGCCGGCACGGGCACCGTGGCGGAAAACCTGGGACGGTTCGCCGAGGTGCTGCTGGGCCCGGCCGCCGAAGTGATCAAGCTGGCCGCCGGGGTGCCCGTACAGGAACGGGGCTTCCACGACTCGGCCATGGGCAGCGGGTTCGTCGACGCCCTGCCGACCACCGTCACCCGCTACATCGCCGCCGAGAAGCGCCTGGACAGGATCGGGGCTCGGGTGGACGAGCACGCGATCGGGTTCCTGGTGACCGGAGCGGTGCACAACCTGCTCGTCTCCGGCGAGGCGTATCCCCGGCCGTCGCTGTCCGAGGTGCGGCAGTTGCTGGGCGCACTCGCCGAGCTCCTGGTGGACGGGTCCTGAGCCCGGCGAGGCCATAGCCCGTCCCATGGCCGGACTCAGGCATGCCGGCGGCTTCGGTAGGCGGCGGTCTTGGCGCGTGCCGTGCACGCGCTACTGCAGTAGCGCCGCGATCCGTTGCGGGTGAGGTCGATATAGACGGCGTCACACCGGTGAGCTGCGCATTGCCCGAACCGGTCCGGACCGTAGCCGTCCACGATCAGGGCCAGCGCGGTGGCGAACTCGCCTCCCAACGCTTCCACGGCGGTGCCGCCCGCCCCGTGGAAATGCAGGTGGAACGGCTGGCCGGCATCCTCGACCAGGTACGGTTGGGCGCCGTACCTACGAATCATGGCGTTGATGAGCGCCGCCTGATCCGCGGCTTGATCGGCCACCAGCACCTCGCGTAGTTCCCTGGCGAGTTCCCCGAGACGGACATCCGCGTCGAGATCGTCCAGCACCGCTTTCCGGGTGCGCTCGCCGACCATGGCGGCGAATGCCCTCACCAGCTCATCGCCCTCCAGGCATGGCGTCTCGGTACCGCCCCGCCAGGGGGAGGTGGCCACATTGACCAGCTCGGCGATCACCGGAGCATGACGTACGACGTTACAGGCTATTTCCACTTGACCAGTAACCACCCCTCATGGTTCGTTATGTGCTAAACACGTTTTGATGGTAACGGAGCCTTCGTGGTCACCTCCTACCGCCGCCTCCTGTCCCACTCAGGTGTGCCCTACCTGCTTGTCGTCGCGCTGACGGTCAAGCTGAGCACGCCGGTGCTCAGTCTCGCGCTGCTCCTGGCAGCCCTTGATCGACTCGGCTCATACACGGCAGCCGGGTTCGTCCTCACCGGACATGCCCTGGCGCTCGCCATGTCCGCGCCGCTCGGCGGCCGGCTCGTTGACCGCTACGGCAGGCGCAGGGTCCTCACGGTCTACCTCGCTGCCCACGCGGTGTCCTACGGTCTTCTGCTGGTGGCCCACCAAGCCGGGTCCGCCGCGATGGTCGGCACGGCGGT
Source organism: Nonomuraea sp. B208 (assembly GCF_057536035.1). Lineage (NCBI taxonomy): Bacteria > Bacillati > Actinomycetota > Actinomycetes > Streptosporangiales > Streptosporangiaceae > Nonomuraea > Nonomuraea sp. B208. The sequence goes on along the minus strand of NZ_BAAJOU010000021.1, from coordinate 613,677 downwards.
CCTCCTGGGCGCGACCACCCCGCCCGTCACGGCCGTCGTCAGGGGCCTCTGGCCGGAGGTCGTCCCGCCTGACGCGGTGCAGGCCGCCTATGCGGTGGACAACGCCGTCAACGAGGTGATGTTCATCGTCGGCCCGTTGCTCGTCCCACTGCTGATGCTGCGTATGCCAGCGTCCGGCGTGGTGGCCGCAGCGGGTGCCTTCCTGCTGGTCGGGACCGCATTTCTACTCCTGTTCCCAGCTGTACGCGCATCGGTGTCCGCACGGTCCGCATCTGCCTCGTCGCCCCAGATCCCCGGACGCCGGCTGAGTCGCCTGGCCGGACCGCTCGCCCACCGCCCGACTCTGGTGCTGCTGGTTCTGGCCGCTTTCGGCACCTTCTCCTTCGGCAGCCTGCGCATCGCCACGGTGGCCGCGGCCACGGCGTTGAACTCGCCGTCCGCGGCCGGCGTGCTGATGGGGCTGCTGTCGGTCGGTGCGCTCATCGGCGCGCTGGGCTACGGGGCCCGTGACTGGGGCGTCCCGGCCAAGCTGCTCCTCATCGGGCTGTCTCTGGCCGACAGCGCGAGCATGCTGGCCGGAGCCCATGTCTCGGGGTTCCTCGCCCTCGCCGTGCTGATCACTGCGATCGGGCTCCTGACGGGACCGCGAGACGCGGTACATCCCGCCCTGCTCGCGGAGCACACCCCTGCTCGATACCGGACGGAGGTCTTCGCATGGCTGAACACCTTCATGTGGACCGGGTACGGCCTGGGCACCGCCGTCGCCGGCCGCTTGACCGGCCCCGACAACAACGCAGGCCCCGCATTCCTCACCGCGGCGGTGGTCTCCATGCTGGCCGCGCTCGTGGCGGGCCTCGCCTATCGCCCTACGACTCGCCCTACGACGGCCGCTTCGACGCCACCTGACGACCACGACGACCCGGATCGTGCCCGGGCGAACCGATCTGCATGACGACGTCATTCATGACACGCGTCCATCCAGAGATTTGAAACGCAGGTCCCGTGCATACCGTGATCCGTACCAGTCACCTTCCAGAGGCGGACCGATTCGAGTACTGGACCGAATCGGTCTCCCGGGTTCTCATGCCGGCGAATCTGTACACCCGCGATCCCGCGAGGTTCCGGGGCTCCATGCATCTGCTCGACCTCGGTCCTGTGCAGATCAGCCGCGTGACTTGTTCATCTGTCCACACGCGAAGAACGGACAAGCTCATCCGCCGGTCGGATCCGGAGGTGATCCTGGTCACTAAGTCGGTGCAGAGTACGCGTGGACATGTGGTGAGCCGACGTCCGTGGCCGGGACGATCGCCGGGAAGGCGCGTGAACCCGTGAACCTGACCCATCTGAGGCGGGGGTGGCAGTTCGCCGGGGAGTGCCTGCTTCCCGTTGCGGTGGCCGTTCCGCTGGTGGCCGACCTGTTCTGTGCGCCCGGTTGGGACGCTCTCGACCTCGCCGCCGTCGTAGTCGGTTCGCTCGCGCTCGTGGCCTGGCGCCGGGCTCCCCTGGTGCCGCTACTCGTCACCACCGCCTGCATGCTGGCGCACGTGCTCCATGCCCCAGCCGGTCTGTCGGCCGCTCTCCCGGTTCTGGTGTCAGTGTTCGCCGCGGCACGGGCCGGACATCAGCTGCTCGCCGCGCTGGCCGGCGTGGTCTTCCTCGGCGCCGGCCCGGCGATGAGCCCGGCCGCCGTCTCCGGCCACCCCGGCCACGAGTTCGTCGGAAGCACGGGCCTGCTGCTCGGCTGGTTCATCGCCGCCGGGCTGGTCGGCGTGGTGATCCGGCTCCGGCAACCGTGCCTGCGGAAGGCGGAACAAGACCCGGTCGACGCCGAGCGCGCACGCGAGGAGGGCGCCAGGTGGCGGGCGGATCACGAGCGGCTGCGTATCGCCCGGGAACTGCACCACTCTCTTACCCAGAGCATTTCGGTCATCAAGGTCCAGGCCGGGGTGGCGGTCCATCTGGCCCGCAAGCGTGGCGAAGAGGTCCCGGCGGCCCTCCTGGCCATTCAGGAGGCCAGCGGTGACGCCATGCGCGAACTGGGCGCCACCCAGCACGTACTGCACGACCCTCGTTGAGAGGCGGAGGCAAGCCCGCACGGCCGGCCCTCCGTGCCGTCCTATGACTGGTCCGACCGGGAGCTCGTCGCCTCATGGCGACGCCAGGACGCGGCCAGTGGCAGCGCGGCGACCGTTCCGGCGAGCCCGTACACGGCGATCGCGACCGGCGGGTCGAGCAGGTCAGCCAGCGGGCCGCTGAACAGTACACCGGTCCCCTGAGCCGCGACGAGTGCCGCGCCCGCGAAACCGACCACCTGGCCGCGCCGCTCCGGCGGCACGGCCCGCACGAACGCCGCGTTGGCGATCACCTGGTACGCGGACAGAACGCCGGTGAGCGCCCAGGCGATCGCGGTGACGGCCACCCCCGGCGCGAACGCGCTCACCACCAACGGCAGACAAGCCGGCGCTGCCAGCGTCGCCAGCCTGGCCGTTCCCGCTGACAGCCGGTTGACCAGGTACATTCCCAGCAGGCTGCCCGCAGGGATGGAACACAGCAGCACCCCCGCCGCTACCGTTCCGCCACCCACGGCATCCGCGTAGGGCACGACCAGCGCCTCCGGTGCGATCGAGAACGCGGCCAGGAGGGCGAACGCCAGCAACGCACGCAGCCTGCGGTCACTGGTGATCGTCCGGATGCCGCCCGACATGTACCTCAGCGACATGACGCGCCCCGTACGCCAGGCGGGCCGCTCTCGCACCCTCATCATCACGACCAGCGTGGACAGGGCGAAGGACAGAGAGTTCAGCAGCAGTGCCGGTCGGGCCCCGATCGCCGCGACCACCAGCCCGGACAGGCCGAACCCGGCGATCGCGGCGACCTGTGAGGTGAACTGGTGGAGCGTGACGCCCGTCGTGTACAGGCGCTCGCCCAGCACATCGGGCGTGGTGGCGATCCGCGCGGCTTTCTCCGGCGCGTCGATGAGCTGCACCGCGAACAGCAACACGCAGACGACGGCGAAGTGCAGTCCCGGCGCCGCCATGGCGGCCATCAACAGGGCCCGGATCGTATCGCAGAAGATCATCACTCGCCGGCGCGGACAGCGGTCGGCGAGACCACCCAGCAACGGCCCGCCGACCAACGAGGGCACGAACGTCAGTGCGTAGGTGATGGTCGTGACCGCCGCGGACCGGGTGAGATCGTAGGCCAGCACGGCCAGTGCCACCCGCGCGAGCTGGTCACCCGCCCGCGAGACCAGCCCGGACAGCCACAACGCCCGGTATTCGCGGACCTCCAGCACCTCACGGAACCGCGGCCGGTTGTCCGCCGACGTCATTGCGTCAAACCCTTTCAACGCGACAGCCGGGCGGCACCACGCGCGCGGCCCCGCCCGGCCTGAACCGATGTCACACCGATGAGAACCTCAGGTCCAGTCGAAGCCGGGCGCGTTCCACTCATTGCTCTTGCGCATGTCGTTCCCTCCCTTCCATCCGATCTGCAGACTCGCACCAACGTGCGGCCTACCGACGGCGCAGGCGACCAAGCCGCCGCGCTACAACAGACGCTCCCGCAGCAGCCTGGCCCGCGCATTAGTGCGAAGCGTCGAATGGTTGTCGATGCGCGTCAGTCCGCATGCCGAAGTCACGTCGCGTCCGATGGCGTACGAAAGCCCGGCAATCCTCCCGGCCGCGTCGGCCGACCTGCCGTCCACGGCGCGGCGAAAGAGCAAACGCTGGAAATCAATGGCGACGGATTTGTGGCCGCGCCATGATGTCCCGATGCACAAGGCGACCGCTTACCATGACGCACTCGGCGATCACTTCGCCGAACACGCAGAGACGAGCCCCTACAACGCCTACACCGACAGACCCGCAATGCTCGAACTCGCGGGCGATGTTGCCGGGGCCAGAATCCTGGATGTCGGCTGTGGGGCAGGCCACTATGCGGCTGAACTCTCGGCCCGCGGTGCTCAGGTGGTCGGAATCGAGGGCAGCGCCACTTTGTTGCGCCACGCACGAGCACGCGTGAACGGCCAGGCGGAACTGCTTCTCCACGATCTCGAAGAGCCGCTTGATTTCGCCGCTGACACGTCGTTCGACGGGGTGGTCTGCGCCCTCGTGTACGAGCACGTCAGGAACCGTGCGCAACTGCTGGGTGAACTGCGCCGCGTCCTGCGACCAGGTGGATGGCTCCTGGTGTCGACCACCCATCCCACAGCCGACTGGCGTCACTTCGGAGGCTCGTACTTCAGCCACGACTGGAGAGACCTGCCCCTCGGAGACACCGAGCTCTCGATCCACTACCAGCGCCTGCCATTGGAGACCTTCCTGGGCGAGCTCCTGGCCGCAGGGTTCGTGCTGGAGCAGCTGATCGAACCGCGCCCCACGGACGGCCTACGGGAGATCGACGAAGCCGCCTACGACAAGCTTCACCAGGTCCCATCCTTCCTCGCGGTAAAGCTGAGGTGTCCTTGATCCCAACCGGCTGGCGACAGCCGTTACGCGGGTCATGTGGGCATCGGCACGTATGTCCTCGGGCCCCTGCTCATCTCCTCGTCCAGGCGAACGCCGCTTTCCAACTCGATCACCGCAAGACACGTGCCCAGCACCGATACCTCGGGGTTGTCCGACCATGTGTCGTAGACGGCAGCGAACTTGTCCGCGTAGGGTGCCAGCGGCCCGATCTGTTCGGTCCAGGGAATGAAGGGCAACCAATCAGGTTCGGGAAATTGAAGCTGCCCGCTGCTCTCTCCATAGGAGGCGTACAGGGTGGTGTTGCCCTCGATGTCGTCACTCAGATACCAGTGCCGGAGTCCTTGGCCCCCGAGTCGATCCGTCAGCTCCCTGCCGTCGGGATAAGGGTTGTTCGACCGCCGGCGCACCGCGTCTTCGACCGTCATCACGCCGTGGTCGGGAAGCGTCACCGTGCACGCCATCCCTTCCCACGGCATCCGGCGAACCAGCTCGGCGTAACGCTCGGCGATCTCACTGAACACAGGACAACCAGCTTTCTCGGACGGATCGACGCCGACAATCCAAAGCACTGCCTCGGTTGGGTGTAGCGGGGTCAACGACGAAGTAGCTCCGTGAGTGGCCCGTGCACATCCGCGGGGTACAGGTTCAGCTGCTCGAACTCGGCGGCCGTCGCCCATCTGAGCTCGAAGCTGTTGTCCGGTCCGTGTTCCCTGGCCTCCTCGCCGGAGAGCAAGGGGGTGCCGTTGACGTCACGCATGAGGAAGTAGAAGGCCGGCCGGCCATTGTGCGAGCCGGAAAAGAGCAGCCGGTCGATCGTCCCGGTGAGAGTCGTCTCCTCGTGGAGTTCGCGCACTGCCGCGTTCTCCGGCGACTCGCCGTCCTCCACATGCCCTCCGGGAAGAAGCGTGTAGTGGTGCCCGGGACACCTCTCCCCCTGCCGGCCCGCGCCGACGCACATGTGGCAGGTGACGCCGGGGGCGCGCCGGAGGAACCGCTTGATGACCAGGACTCGGGTGCCGTCGACGACCACGGCGACCGCTCTGGGGATCGGCATGAAGCGGATCATACGATGCGGTCCGACGGAGTTCGACGAGTTGCGCCGGGCCGCCGATCAAAGGCTGCGTGCGGTGGCTCGTCTACGCCGCTTCGAACCATCGGCAGCGCCTTCCCGCCTTACATCGAGGAGCTTTGGCGCTCGCGGAACGACGCACCGGCGCTTGACGGCCAGCGGGTGGCGGTGAAGACGGCCGAGGCCGCGCACTCCTGACGATATCCTGATCCTCAGGATATCGTGGAGGCGTGAATATAACGGAGCCCATGTTCCTGGCGCTCACCGCACTGGTGGGCGAGCCGCGTCACGGCTACGGCATCGTCCAGGAGGTCGATCGGCTGTCCGTAGGGCGCGTCCAGCTCAAGATCGGCACTCTGTACGGCGTGCTCGACAAGCTCTCGGCCGAGGGCCTGATCGCGCTCGACCGCGAAGAGGCACAGCAGGGACGGCTGCGGCGCTACTACCGACTCACCGACGAGGGCGCCGAGGCCCTGCGCGTGGAGGCCGCCCGCATGGAGGAGACCGCGCGCGTCGCCACGACCCTGCTCCGCGCACGGATGGCCGGAGGCGCCGCATGACCCTGCTCGAACAGCGTTACCGCTCGGTGCTCCGCCTGCTGCCCGCCTCCTACCGCGCCGAGCGCGAGGAGGAGATGGTGGACGCGTTCATGGAGATGTACGGCGACGCGCCCGACGAGACCAACCCCCGGCCGCCCTGGGGTGAGATCGCCAGCGTGCTGGCCCTGTCCGTACGGATCCGGCTCGGCGCCGCGGGCTCGGCGCCCCGCTTCCTCGTCTGGGGCGAGACCGTACGACTCGTGGCCCTGATCGGGCTGGCCTTCCAGGCGGCCGTCGCCCTCTCGGGCGTGGGTGACCTGCTGCGCGGGGTGAGCGCGGACAGCGAATCCGACTACTTCGGCGCTCCCGGCTCGCCGGAGCGGCTGCTCGCGATCGTGGTGACGATCATCGGTGCCTGCACCGCCGTCGCGTTCACGGCGATCATGCGCGGCCGCCCGCGCGCGGCGAAGCCGGCGGCGCTGCTGGGACTCCTGCCTGCGGTCTACGTCCTCGTCAAACACGTGGTCGCGGGCGAGGTCATCCTGCCGCTGGAAAACTCGGCCCAGCTCGCGTCGGCCGCGGTGCCGGTGATCGCGCTCTTCGCCGGGTTCCACGCCGACGTGTCTCCGGTCCGGCGGTCATGGTGGCTCGCGCTGCTGCCGGTGGGTGGCGCGCTCGCCCTGCAGGGGTGGGCGCAGGTCAGCCTGGCCTGGGGTCAGGTCGACTCGCCCTGGATGTACCTGTGGATGGATCCCGCCGGGGCGGGGATAGCGGTGTTCGCCGTGATCGGGGTGTTCGTCCTGGCTCGAAGGCGCTCGTCGTCGTGGCCGCTCGCGCTGTCGATCTATGGCCTGCTCCTGCTGCTGCCGCGGCTGTCGCTGCTCGCCTACGCCCACGAAGGCGAGGTCGGCAGGATCCTGTGGGTGACGGTGTGCGGGCAGTGCGCGCTGCTCGGGGTGCTGTCCACGGCGCTGGCCTTCGCGGGGCTGCGGGCGCTGCCGCCGGCACGGCCCGCGCTCGGCGACGGCCTCGTACGTCCCTGAACCCGTCCTGAACACGCAACCGTCGCCGAGCTCACTCCCCCAGGCCGTGACGGTAGGCGTAGGTGACGGCCTGGGCGCGGTCTCGTAGGCCCGCCTTGGCGAACAGGTTGTTGATGTGGGTCTTGACGGTTCCCGCCGAGATGAACAGCTCAGCGGCGATCTCCGCGTTCGACCGGCCCGCCGCGATCAGCCGCAGCACCTCGCCCTCGCGCGCGGTCAGCCCGTCGGGGAGGTCGCTGGGCCGGTGGGGCCGCCGGGCGACCTCCTCGGCCAGCCGCCACTGCACCTCGGGATCGAAGTGCGCCTGCCCGCCGGACACGGTGGCGATGGCCCTGGCCAGCGTCTCGGGGTCGGTGTCCTTGGTCAGGTAGCCGCGGGCGCCGGCCCGCAGCGCCGCGAACACCGATTCGTCGTCGGAGTAGGTCGTCAGCACCACCACCTGAACGCCGGGATGGGCGGCGCGGATCCTGCGGGTCGCCTCCACGCCGTCCATCCTGGGCATCCGCAGGTCCATCAGCACCACGTCGGGGAGCTCGGCGGCGGCCAGCCGTACCGCCTGCTCGCCGTCGGCCGCGGTGCCCGCGACCTCCACGCCGGGCAGCAGCCCGAGCAGCAGCACCAGACCTTCCCTGACCACGGTCTGGTCGTCGGCCACCAGCACCCGTACGGTCACGACGCCGCCTCCGCGGGCAGTCGCAGCAGGACGCGGAAGCCCTCGCCCTCCGGGCCGGTGGTGAGCGACCCGCCGAGCAGTTCGGCGCGTTCCCGCATGCCGACCAGGCCGTAACCGCCGCCGTCCGGCGCCGGCGGGGCCGCGCCGCCGTCGTCGCGGACCTCCAGCTCGCACCAGCCGCGGACGTTGCGCAGGGTGACCGTGACCGCCGCGCCGGGCGCGTGTCTGCGCACGTTGGTGAGCGCCTCCTGCGCCGTACGGGCCACCGCCAGGCGGGCGCCGGCGGGCAGGGCGGAGACGTCGCCGCTGACCTCCACCTCGCACAGCGCGCCGCCCGCCGAACGGTGCTCCGTGGTGAGGCGCTCCAGGAGCTCCAGCAGCCGTACGTCCTGGCCACGCAGCGCGTCCACGGCTCGCTTGGTCTCCTCCAGACCGCTGCGGGCCAGCCGTACGGCACGGCTGACCCGGTCCAGCGCGGTGGCCACGTCGCCGCGCTCCAGCAACAGCCGTGCCCCCTCCAGATGGACGATCTGCGCGGACTGCGCGTGGGCCAGGATGTCGTGGATCTCCCTGGCCAGGTGGGCGCGCTCGGCCTGGGCGGACTCGCGGGCCCGCGACTCGGCCAGCTCCCTGGTCAGCGTGAGCTGGCGCAGCAGGAAGGCCAGGATCACGCTGTAGCAGAGGCCCATCGTGTTCCCGAACGTCTCCGCGACCGGCAGACGGAGCAGAAGAGACACCAGGGCGGTCCCGCCGATGTCAGCGGCCACGAACGCCGCCGCCCACCTCAGCGGCAGCCGGTACGGCGCGGCGAAGACGACCACGTACAGCACCGCGAGACCGCTGTAGGGGGACACGGCGTGCATCGCCAGGCCGCCGGCGAGGGCCGGCAGCAGCAGCCGGCCGGCGCCGGGGAACACCGCACCGCGCACGCCCGTGGCGAAGGTCGTCGCGGAGAGCAGGAGCACCCCGGCCCCGGCCGCCCAGCCGAGCCTCGGCCACGCGTCCGCCACGGCGTACACCGACCCGAACAGCAGGTACGACACCACCAAGGCGCGGAACACCACGCGGACGAGGGGACGACGCAGGAAGGACACACCGGCAACCGTAACCACCGCCCGCGGACGGGACCATCCACCCCACGGTGGAGATCGCCATATCCACCCACGCGGTCATGAATCACCCGCCCGGCGCCGACCATGCTGCACACCATGACAGCGATCACCGTCACCGACCTGAGCAAGTCGTTCGGCGCGGTCCGCGCGGTCGACCAGGTGTCGTTCACCGTCGAACCGGGCGTGGTCACCGCCTTCCTCGGACCCAACGGCGCGGGGAAGACGACCACCCTGCGCATGATCCTCGGGCTGGTCGCCCCCACCTCGGGCACCGCGCTGATCGGGCGCACGCCGTACGACCGGCTGGACAATCCGATCACCAAGGTCGGCGCGGTGCTGGAGGCGACCGCCTTCCACCCCGGCCTGTCCGCCCGCGCTCACCTGGAGGTGCTGCGCACGGCCGCCGGCCTGGACCCGGCCCGCGTGAACCTGGTCCTGGAACAGGTCGAGCTGACCCATGCGGCCGACCGCAGGGTCGGCGGCTTCTCCCTCGGCATGCGCCAGCGCCTGGCGATCGCCGGCGCGCTGCTCGGCGACCCGGAGGTTCTCATCCTCGACGAACCCTCCAACGGGCTGGACCCCCAGGGGATCTCCTGGCTGCGCGGGTTCCTGCGCGCCCACGCGCTCGACGGGCGGGCCGTCCTGGTGTCCACGCACGTGTTGGCCGAGATCGAGCGCATCGCCAACCGCGCTCTGATCATCTCGGGCGGCCGGCTGGTACGGCAGGCGGAGCTCACCCCCGACTCCACCGACCTCGAACACCTCTACCTGGAGGCGACCCGATGATCCGCAACCCGCTGGTCCGCGCCGAGCTGGTCAAGGCGCGCGCGGGGCGTACCGGCCCGGCCCTCGCCGTGATCGCGCCCGTCACCTGCGCCGTGTGGGCGGCGCTGCAGGTCCTGGTCTTCGACGGCCTCAGCGACGCGCCCGAGACCGCGCGGGTGGAGAACGTCTACGCCATGGCCCAGCAGGCGTACGTGTTCACGCTGATCCTCGGGGTGCTCGCGATGACCGGCGAGTACCGGCACCAGACGATCACCTGGACCTTCCTCGTCACTCCGGTCAGGAGCCGCGTGGTGACCGCCAAGCTGGTGGCCTGGGGGCTCGTCGGGCTGGCCATCGCGTGCGTGTCGGCGCTGGCCACGCTGGCGTCGGGGGCGGTGCTGCTCGCCGTACGCGGGCTGCCGGTGCTGACCCCCGGCGTCCCGCTCGTCCTGCTCGGCGCGGTGCTGAGCACGGCTGCGTACGCGCTGCTGGGCGTGGGGCTCGGCGCGCTCATCCGCAACCAGGTGGTGGCACTGGTCGTGGCCCTGCTGTGGTTCATGTACGGGGACTACATGCTCACGTCGGTGGCGCCTGACGTCGGACGCTGGCTGCCCACGGGCGCGGCCCGCGCGCTGAGCGGCATGCACGTGCAGGCCGGCGCGCTCCTGCCGGCCTGGGCCGGGGGGCTGCTGTTCGCCGCGTACGTCGCCGTGGCCGCCCTCGCGGCCCGGCTGGTGACCCTGCGCCGCGACGTCACCTGAGCTTGTCGGACTCCCCTGGAAAGATCGCCTCGATCGTCCATCTTCGGGAGGCGCACGATGGTCATGGTCAAGGCGACCGCCGCCACTTATGAGTGGCTCCACCAGGAGTTCACCGACGGCGTGGGCGACACCTGGCTCTGTGTCTGCTTCGTCCAGGACGTGCCTCCCGATGAGGCTCTGCGACGGATCGGCGTGGTCGCAGGCAGCCCTCTGGAAGGGTTCGGCGTCGCGGCGTACCGTGCCAGAGGCGGGACAGCCCTGGTCGAGTACGGATGGGGCGCCATCGTCCACGACCGGGCCGGGCTCCTCTCCGAGGGCTCGGCAGCCGCGGCCGTGTGCGTGACCATCAAGGGAGCTGACTTCAGCTTCCACCAGAACGGCGATCTGCTCACCACCTTCAGCCTGTACAGCTATCGCTACCGTGAGGGCGCCGAGCCCGACCGTCTTGAGGCTGACGTCACCGACCTGGGGCTGCACGTCGGCGGGGACGAACCGGGATTCGCCGACAATCCCGCCGCCGCGGCGCTCGCCCTCGCGGAGCGAGCCACCGGCGTCCGCTTCTCGCCCGCGGCCTACAGGCGCACCGCGCTGGTCGGCTCGACGGAGCATCTCCACCCCTACGCGTAGGGAGCGGTCAGCCGGAGGGCGGCGGGACCGCGACGAACACCCCTCCGTCCTCCACCTTGACCGGGTACGTGGTGACCGGCAGCGTGTTCGGGGCGACCGGTTTGCCGGTGCGGATGTCGAAGCACGAGCCGTGCAGCCAGCACTCCAGAGTGCCGCCGTCCACCTCGCCCTCGCTCAGGGTGGCGCCCGCGTGCGGGCAGACGTCGTGCAGGGCGAAGACCTCGTCGCCGTCACGCACCAGGGCGAGCGGGGTTCCGGACGTCTCGACGCCGAGCAGGCCGCCCTCGGGGATGTCGGACAGGTGGCAGACGAGTCGGTAGGTCATGGGGACACGGCTCCTTCCTGGCTCACTGGGGCAGGTTGTCGTGGCGGAAGCCGGGCCGCAGGGACGGCAGCAGGGCCGCGAACGTCCGTACGAGCTCCTGCCGGGTGTCGTCCGGCGTGACCTCGCGGTCCACGGACATCCGTTCCAGTGCCCGGTCGCCGCCCACGCCGGCGGCGCGGTAGCGGTCGAGCAGGTGCGGCCGGGCCGCCGGGTCGGCGGCGAGCTCGCGGTGGAACACCACCTCGACGGCCGACTCCTCGCCCATCACGGCGATCTCGGCGCCGGGCCAGGCGAGGACCGCGTCGGCGCCGAGGTTGCGGGAGTTCATCACGATGTACGCCCCGCCGTAGGCCTTGCGCAGGATCACGGTGACGCGCGGCACCGTGGCCTCGGAGAAGGCGAACAGCAGCTTCGCCCCGCGCCTGATGACGCCTTCGGCCTCCTGCCGGCGTCCCGGCAGGAAGCCCGGCGTGTCCACGAGGACGAGCAGCGGGATGCCGAAGGCATCGCACATCCGGACGAACCGTGCGCCCTTCTCAGCCGCGCGGGCATCGATGACGCCGGCCAGCCGGAGGGGCTGGTTGGCGACGACCCCGACCGGGTGACCGGCCAGCCGGGCGAACCCGGTCACCAGGTTCGGGGCGTAGCGCGGCTGGAGTTCGAGGAAGTGGGCGCCGTCGGCCAGCCCCCGGATGACGCCGCGCACGTCGTACGCCTTGCGCCCGTCGCGTGGCACGCCGGGCAGTGCGCCCGGAGGTTCGGGGGCGGCGGGCGGCGGGAGCTCCCAGCACGACCCGGGCAGGAACGACAGGAGCCTCCTGGCCTGGGCCATCGCGTCCGGCACGTCGTCCGCGACCAGGTGGACGACGCCCGATCGGGTGGCGTGCACCTGGGAGCCGCCGAGTTCGGCCGGGGTGACCTGCTCCTTCGTGACGGCCTGGACGACGCGCGGGCCGGTGAGGAACATGGAGGAGCGGTCCTTGGTCATGATCACGACGTCGGTGAGCGCGGGCGAGTAGACGGCGCCCCCGGCGCAGGCGCCGAGCACCACGCTGACCTGCGGGACCCGGCCGGACAACGCGACGTTGAGCCGGAAGACGGCCGCGTAGGCGTCGAGGGCGCCCACGCCCTCCTGGATGCGGGCGCCGCCCGAGCTGATGGCGCCGACCACTGGCATGCGGCCGCGTAGCGCGTGCTCCAGGACCCGGGCCATCTTCTCGCCGTGGATCTCGCCGAGGGTGCCGCCGAGCTGGTGGGGGTTCTGCGCGTACGCGGCGACCGGCCGCCCGTCCAGCCGCCCGAGCCCGGCCAGGATGCCGTCGCCGGCGGGGCGCCGGTGCGACATGCCGAGTGCCGTCTCCCGGTGCCGGCCGTGAGCGCCGAACTCGACGAAGGACCCGGCGTCGAGCAGGCCGTTCACCCAGGCGCGGGCCGGGTCGGCCGCCCCGTTGCCGGCGTGCGCCGAGGGGACGGCGGCGAGTTCGGTGAGCCCGCTCACGCCGCGCCCTCCCCGCTCAGTGAGCGAGCCGGCTCGGCGGCACCGCGCCCGTCCAGGACCGTGCTCAGCCACGACCGTAGCCGGGCCTCCCACTCCGGGAGGCGGTTGAAGCACATGTGGTCGCCGTCCTCCAGGAAGAGCACCGTGAGCCGCTCCCCCAGCGCCTCCCGCAGCCGGCGCGCGTGCGGCCACGGCACCGTCCGGTCGGCGCCGCCGTGGATCTGCAGCACGGGGCAGGAGATGCCGGGCAGGACCTCGTCCACGTGGAACGCGCCGAGCGCGGCCACGGCCCGGCGGCCGGACAGCCCGAGGTTGTACTCCATGGTCTGCGGGATGGGCGGGGGCGCGACGCGGTGGACCTCCAGCAGGTCCATGGGGGCCGAGATGACCGCGCAGGCCGCGACCCGCCGGTCGGCCGCCGCCGCGCGGAGCGCGAAGTAGCCCCCCGCGCTGCCGCCGACCACGGCGATCCGGTCCGCGTCCAGGTCGGGCAGCCGGGTGAGCGCGTCCAGCACCGCGGAGATCACCACCTCGGCGTCGGCCCGCCACGGCACGTCGTGGAAGCGGCGCAGCTCGCCCTGCCCCGGCAGGTCGAGGGCGGCGGCGGCCCAGCCGCGGGCCACGTACGCCTCGGAGATGCGGTGGAACTCCTCCTTCACCCCGTCCACCCCGCCGAGGGTGAGCACGCAGGGAGCGGGCCGCCCGCCGGCGGGCACGCGGAGGGTGACGGGGACGGCGACGCCGTCCACGGGGATCTCCAGCCGCCGGGCGGGCGGGCTCAGCAGGTCGCCGGCCGCCGTCCCGGCCGCCACGAGCCGCCGCCACAGGCGGGCACGTTCCGCGGGCTGAAACTCCATGTACTCGGCGGCGCGGTAGCAGGCCACGGCCCGCTGGAGAGATTCGGCGGCGGTGACGCGGTCGCCGTCCGCGGCGAGCGCGCGGCCCGTCCGCTCGTGCCGCTCGGCGAGCCGTTCCCAGACGGAGCACCACGCGCCGGGCGACCGGATGGCGCGCAGCGCGTCGAGCGCCTCCCCGGGGTCGGCGCCCATGAAGACCAGGCGTGGCAGGAGCGGCTCGCCGCGGCGCAGGCCGAGCAGGGGCAGCGCGCCGCGGACCCGCAGGGCGGCGCGGAACGGCAACGGCGGTCGTCGGGCCCCCATCTCAGGCCGCCTCCTCCCCGGTGAGCTGGGGGACGACCTTCTCCGCGAAGAGCCGCATCGACCGCTCCACCGTCTCGATCGGCTGCCCGAAGTCGAACGTGCCGGCGACCGTGGTGACGTGCAGGTTGTCGATGAGTTCGGCCAGCTTGGCGGCGCAGTCGTCGGGGGCGCCCACGACGATCGTGCCCTTGTCGGCCGCGTCCTCGGGGGTGAAGCCGCCCCAGCGCATGCCGAGGGCGGGGTAGTGGGTGAAGTCGCGGGGCACGCCGTCGCGCTTGAACGAGGCGATGGTCGACGCCCCGGCCGCCCGCGTCTCGGCGACGTAGCGCAGCACATGGGGGGCGGCGGTGTCGAAGGCGGCGTCGAAGGTGTCGTCCACGTGGACGTGCACGTTCATCAGCACCCGGCCGGTCGCGGGGTCGTGGCCGGCCCGTTCCCTGGCGGCGAAGTACAGGCCGATCTTCTCCGCCAGCGAGGCCAGGTCGGGCGAGAGCAGCGGCGCGATCATCAGGTGGTGCGCGTTCTCCCCCGCCCAGGTGAACGTCTCCGGCGTGGTGGCGGCGGCCACCCACACCGGCGGGTGCGGACGTTGCAGGCACCGGGGCTCCACCCGCAGCTCGGGGAAGCGGAAGAACCGGCCCTCGTGGGCGAAGGTCTCCCCTCGCAGGGCCCGGAGCAGGATCTCGCTGTTCTCGGCGAAGCGGGCCCGGCTCTCCTCCATGGGGACGCCGAACCCGTCGTACTCGCACTTCAGGAACGCCCTGCCGAGCCCCAGTTCGAGGCGTCCGCCGCTCACCTGGTCGAGGGTGGCGACCCGCTCGGCGACCGACAGCGGGTGGTGGTAGGGGATCTGGACGACGCCGAGGCCGAGCCGGATGCGCCGGGTCCGGGCGGCGAGCGCGGCCAGCAGGACGTCGGGGGCCGACAGGATCCCGCCGTGCGGCTGGAAGTGGTGCTCGGCCAGCCAGACGCTGTGGAACCCGAGGTCCTCCGCCAGGACGGCGAGCGACTGGACGCGGGCGAGCATCCGGTCGGGCGGACCGTCGGCGCCGGGGTCGAAGGTGGGCAGGTTGAAGCTGCCGAAGGTGAGCGGCAATCGGATCACTCCCGCAGTTCGGCCAGGACTCTGGCGGTTTCGTCGGGGTGGGACTTGGACAGGTGCCTGCAGGCGTTCTTGATGGTCCAGGCGCCGGCGGGGTCCGTGCGCGTCCAGCCGGACAGCGTGGCGAGGACCAGATCGGGGTGCTTCTTGCTGATGTCGCTGAGGGCGTTCGCGGCGGACTTGCGTACGTAGGGGCTCTCGTCGGCCCGGACCAGGCCGAGCAGCCGCAGCGCCTGGTCGGGGTGGTCGGCGAAGTAGGGCCGGCCGGTCCACACGCGGGGCCCCTCGGCCGCCGCCCGGCGGACGTGGGGGTGCGCGTGGGTGAGCCAGGACTCCAGGAGGGGCACGCTCTCCTGCCAGCCCCGCAGCGCGCAGTGCCGGTCGAGCCCCTTGGCCAGCGCCTCCTGCACCCGCCAGTCGGGGTCGTCGGCGCAGGCCGTGGTCATGACCTCCAGGGCCGCCCGCTCCTTCACCGCCACGGCGCCGAGCAGCATGGCGATGCCCATGCGGATCTCGCGCTCGCCGTCGGACGGCGACCGGCTCCAGAGCGCCACGAGGGCGTCGAACAGCTCGCCGGCCCGGTCCTGCCGCTGCCGCCAGAGCCGTTCGGTCCTGCGGCGCAGCTCGGGCACCGATGCGCCGGCCAGCGCGGCGCGCAGCTCCTCCACCAGGTCCGTCATCGCGCGGCCTCCTTCCCCGCCCAGGTCTCGGGCAGGAACGCGGCCAGGACCGCGGTCGCGGCCAGCACCGCGGCCAGGATCCAGTAGCGCGCGCCCAGCCCGGCCCGCTCGGCGAGCAGGCCGCCCGCCGCCGGGCCGAGGATCGGGCCGAGGCCCTGGACGAGCCGGTTGGCGCCCAGCGCCGCGCCCACGCGGCGCGGGTCGGCCTTGAGCACGTCGTCGGTGACCATGGTCGTCGACAGCGAGATGACCGGTCCTTCGGCGAGACCGACGAAGGCGTAGACCAGGGCCACGCTCCACACGGTGACCCCGGCGACCGGCAGGCCGGCCAGGGCCACCGCGACGAGCAGCAGCGCCAGCAGCAGCGGGAGCCGCCGCCCCACCTTGTCGGAGACGGCCCCGGCGAGCACGGTGCCGGCGGAGGCCATCACCTCGTACGGGACGAACACCAGCGCGATCACGAACGGCGAGGCGGCCAGCCCGGCCAGGCTGAACGGGACGAGGAAGGTCGCCGCGACGCCGACGGCGAACGACAGGCCCGCCACGACACCGGACAGCAGCACCACGCGCCGCCGGTACCAGGCGAAGGTCTGGGCGAGCGCGTTCCGCAGCGGCGCCGCGTGCAGCTCCCTGGCCGTCTCCGGCAGCGCGAACCAGGTCAGCGCGCACGCCGCCACGAGCAGCACGGCGTCCGCCATCAGCACCGTCTGCCAGGTGGCGACGGCCAGCGCCAGGCCGCCGGCCACGTAGCCGAGCACGGAGCCGGCCCCGATGGCGCCGGCCAGGATGCCGATGGCCTTGCCCCGCTCCTGCGGCCCGTAGGTGTCGGCGGGGACGGTGAAGGCCGGCGAGGTGAACAGGCCGCGGCCGATGCCGAAGATCACCCAGCCGGCCAGGAACGGCCAGGCCGCCGCCCACAGCGCGGACACCAGCACGCCGAGGGCGCTGAGGGCGAGGCCGGCGACGATGACGGGCCTGCGCCCGCGGCGGTCGGCGGCCACGCCGGCCGGGACGTTGAGCACGGTCATGAGCAGCGACGACACCATCATCACCAGGCCGAGCGCGTCCGGGCCGATCCGGAGGGCGCCGGAGATCGACGGAAGCGCGGGGAAGACCGACATCATGGCGGCCCACTGCACCAGGACGGCGCCGGACAGGACGGCCAGCGCCCGGCCGCGTTCCGTGGTCAGCAGGCCGGCCGGCCTGAGGTCGGCGCCGGGCGCGGCGCCGCGACTTGGTTCAGCTCGTGTCATCGGACCAGTTCCTCGGGTACGGGCGGGGCAGGGTTCAGGATCAGGACCCGCAGCCGCATCCGGAGCCGCAGCCTCCGGAGGCGCCGAGCGGGACCCCCAGGAATTCTGCGATCGTCGCCGCCACAGGTACGGGCTTTTCCATGAACATGAAGTGACCGGTTCCAGGAACCACGTGCAGGCGCGCGTCGGGGATCGTCTCGGCCAGGTAGCGCGCGCTCTCCACGGGCGTGCTGCGGTCCAGCTCGCCGGCCACGACGAGGGTCGGCGCACCGATCTTCTGTACGCGTTCGCGCAGGTCGGGGTGGGTGAGCTGGATGAGGTTGCGGTGCACGGAGAAGGGCACCCATGACCAGCTCGCGATGACCCGGTTCGCCACCTCGGGGTAGCCGTCGAGGAAGAAGAAGGGTCCGGCGCGCTTGTTGGACTCCTCGATGACCTGGCGGTAGGTCTCCTCGGTCACCTCCGGGCGTTTCCACTTCATCTCGTAGTGCGCGGCCGAGCCCATGAGGACGAGGCCGGCGACCCGCTCGGGGTGCTCCAGCGCCAGCACCATGGCGGTGACGGAGCCGAGGGAGTGCCCGACCAGCGTGACCTGATCCCAGCCGAGGTGGTCCAGCACCTCGATCACGTCGGCGGCGCACTGGCCGGCCGACAGCGGGTGGTCCTCCTTGGACGACAGGCCGTGCCCGCGCAGGTCGAGCGCGAGGCAGCGCAGCGCCGGGTCGAGCAGCGAGATCAGCTCGGCGAAGTGGGTGTGGTTGTCGCGGTTGCCGTGCAGGAACACGACGGGCGGCGCGGCGGTCTCCGGCCCCGACACGCGGTAGAAGAGCCGGGCGCCGTCGGACAGCTCCACGGCGTCGCAGGTGGTGGGGAGTTTCCAGGTGGTCGGCATCATGGCCGTGCTCCTCGGTTGGCCACGGACAGGTTCAGGCTGCGCATCTCCCTGACGATCTCCTCGATCTCGGTGACGATCTCCCGGGTGGTGTTGGTGCCGGTGATCGCCCTGCGCAGCCGTCCTTCGGGGGTGAGCAGGACGACGTGCGGGTCGACGTTCGCCGCCAGGCCCAGCTCCTGGGCGAAGGCGCGGTCCCAGTCGACCAGTACGGGCACCTGGTGCTTCTGCTCGGCGATCCGCTCCTTGACGAAGTCGCGGGTGATGAAGTGCGGCAACTGGTCCACCACGGCGACCAGCCGCACGTCGAGCCCCGGGACGCGCTTGAGTATCGCCTCGATGCGGCGTACCGCCTCCTCGCTCTTGTCCTGGCCGGCGATGACCAGCACGTACGGGCTCAGGCCGCCGCCCTCGGGCAGCGCGAAGGGCCGGTCGGTCAGGTCGCTCAGCAGGCCGAGCTGTTCGGTGCAGTCGCGGCCCTCGGAGCCGCCGAGCCGCGGCGAGGCGCCGTGGACGTTGAAGGTGGAGAACCCGATGGCGGCGGTCACCCGGCGGCCGACCTGCCGGGCGATCTCGACGGCGAACTCGGCGTTGTCCACGCCCACGCCCCAGGGCTTGGTCCTGATGCCCGGCTGTTCGTCGAACTCGATGAGGCTGAGCCCGACGCTGATCACCACGGACAGCTTGACGTTCGTCCAGAGGGGCATGAGCTGGGCCATCGCCCACTCCTGGCCGATGCCGCCGGAGGTGATGATCTGCCCGGCGACCTTGCCCTGGAACGCCTTGCCCTTGACGTCGGCGGCGACCTCGTAGTTGTAGTACTGGTACTCCAGGTCGTCCTCGTCGGCCGGCTCGCACCGGTCCAGCCACTGCTTCCAGGTGAAGGGCAGGCCGAGCGCGTAGACCGGGGAGGCGAAGACGAAGGCGTCCGCCCAGCGGACCTCCTTGTACAGCCGGGTGTAGCGGTCGTCGGGGTGCTTGAACAGGTGGCACTGGGTGCGGTTCATGCAGTCGCCGCAGCCGTCGCAGTCCACGATCGGGTAGTCGACCAGGCGGACGAGCCGCGTCTGCGCGCCCACCTCCTCGGCGCCCTTGAGCGCCTCCCTGCACAGGAACTCGCTGGCGCTCTTGGCGGTCGTCTTCGGCGAGCCGCAGATCCCGAGCACGTTCTTCGACTTCATCGCCGTTCTCCGATCAGTCCCTGATGCGCCTGGGCGCGGCCTGCCCGGCCTTCATGAGCCGCCCGCGGGCGAGCACCTCGCGGGGGATCGCCTCGATCTCGGTGTAGCGGGCGGAGAAGAACTCGCGGCAGACGTTGTTGCCCCAGAAGACGCCGTCCTCGGTGAGGCGGATCTCCTCGTCGGTGACCTCCAGCAGGCCCTGCGCGGCCAGCTTGTCGATCTTCTCGCCGAACACGTCGGTGGGGTCGCAGCCGAACAGGGAGCGGAACCTGCGCCGGGAGACGCTGAACAGCCGCAGGCCCTTGGCCATGGCCCCGCACATCTCCTCCTCGCGGTCGGCGCGGGAGCCGATCAGCACGGGCAGCTCGCCCTGGTCGACGGCGCCCTGGTAGTCGGCCAGGGGGCCCTTGTTGACGTACATGTACTTGCCGAGGTAGCCGAAGGCGGCGGCGCCGACGCCGAGCAGGTCCTGCTGCTCGGAGAAGTAGAGCACGGCGTGCTTGTTGATCTTTCCGGGCAGCGCGAAGTCGTAGACGGAGTACTGCTCGTAGCCGGCCTCGCGCAGCATGCCCGCGGCCAGGCGGTACATCGCGACCTCGTGGTCGTGGTCCCCCGGCGGCCTGAGCCGCTTGGTGTCGATCTTCGAGAACAGCCGGGTGAACGGCGGGATGATGAGGGAGAACAGCGTGACGTGGTCGTAGCGCCAGTCGATGGCCTCCTCGATGTCGGCCCGCCACTCGTCGAGGGTCTGCTCGGGGAGGTTGTAGATCAGGTCGATGCCGACGTTGTCGTAGCCCGCTTCGCGGGCCACCCGGGTCGCCAGGCGGGAGGTGGCCGGGTCCTGCGGGATCTCCAGCATGCCGGCGTAGCGGTCGTTGTAGGTCTGGACGCCGAAGCTGATGCGGTTGCAGCCGGCCTCCCGCGCCGCGGCGAGCTTCTCGCCGGTGAAGTTGGACGGGTTGCCCTCGGCGCTGATCTCCGCCTCGGGGCCGAAGCGCAGCACCGTGCGGCAGTGGGTGATCAGGTCGTGCAGCTGCCCGGCCGACAGGCAGCTCGGCGTGCCGCCGCCGATGGCCAGCGAGCCGAAGGTGAACGACCTGACCAGCGGGCTCTCGGCGTACATGGTGATTTCCCGCTTCAGCCGGACCAGGTAGCTCTCCAGCTTGGCCTCGTCCATGAGCTGCTTGTTGAAGGGGCAGAAGTTGCAGATCTTGTCGCAGAACGGGATGTGGATGTACATGGCCTTCTCGCCGGGCCGGGTCGACGGCGAGTCCAGGTTCATCAGCATCGGCACCTCGCTGACGTCGGGCGGGTCAGCGGGCAGCGGGTAGTGCGAGACGCAGATGCGTTCGCGCTTGTCGTACGGTTTCGTCGCGGTGCTCACGCCGGGCTCCTTCGGGGTGGCGGGCCACTTGGGGGTGACGGGCTACTTGGGGGTGGCGGGCCCGGTGGGGGCCACGTCGCGCTTCCTCGCCAGCGATTCGGCGAGCTTCTGGCCGCGGGCCCTGATGTCGTCGGAGTAGAACTCCTTGGCCACGTCGTAGCCGAACAGCGTTCCCAGCTCGGTCAGGCGGATCTCGTCGGTGTCGCAGACCAGCAGGTCGCGGCGGGTCAGGTCGTCGAGCAGCGGGCCGAAGACGTCCTCGGGCTCCTGGCCGTGGCGCTCGCGGAAGGTCCTGCGGGCGACGGAGAGCATCCGCAGCCCCATCGCCAGCGTCGCGCGCGGCCGCTCCTCGTGCGGCGTGAGCTGGCCGGCGTTGACCGGCGGCACGCCCTGCCCGGTCAGCTCGGTGTAGCGCTTGAGCTCGGCCACGTTGACGTAGGTGTACTCGTTGACCGTGCCCATGGCCCCGGCCCCGAGCCCGAGCAGGTCGCCGAAGTCGGTGAAGTGGATGCGGGCGTGCCGGTAGGCGACGTCCGGCAGGGAGAAGTCGGGGACCGAGGTCTGGCGCAGGCCGCGCGTCGCCAGGTGCTCGCCGGCCCGCCGGCACAGGTCGAGCTCGTGGGCGAGGTCGCCGGGGCGGCCGGCCCTGCCGTCGTTGACGTCCCTGAAGAGCTTGGTGTGCGGCATGACCGACAGCGGGAACAGCGTGATCTGCTTGACCCCGGCGTCCAGTGCGATGTCGAGGTCGGTGAGCAGCGGGGTGGCGCTCTGCCCCGGCAGGTTGTAGATCAGGTCGATGCTGATGTGGTCGATCCCGGCCTCCTGCGCCCACCGGATCACCCGCAGCGAGGTCTCCCCGTCCTGGGCCACGTCCGACGCCTCGCCGATCTCCTTGTCGAAGGTCTGCACGCCGAAGCTGACCCGGTTGACTCCGGCCGCGCGCACCGCGGCGAACTTGTCGGGGTCGATGGTGATGGGGCTGGACTCCAGGGTGATCTCCGCGTCGGGCGCGAAGGTGAAGCGCTCGCGGGCGAAGGAGACGACCTCGGCGAGCTGCGGGCCCGACAGGCTGCTCGCGGTGCCGCCGCCCATGTAGAGGGAGCCGAAGACGGTGCTGCGGAAGTACGGCGTCTCCGCGTACATGGCCATCTCGCGCTTGAGATCGTCGATGTACTTGCGGACGCGCTCCTCGTCCTTGAGGTACTTCACGAACGGGCAGAAGCCGCACAGGTATTCACAGAACGGGATGTGCATGTACATGGCGGCCGGCTGCGGAGCCCTGCTGGGCCGGTCCAGCCCCATCTCCCCGGCGATCCGCTCGTACTGCGGCGGGGCCCACGGCATGGGGTAGCACATGACCGGATAGCGGTCACGGGCGGCGTACGGGAGAGCGGCGGTCGCGCTCATCGGGCCTTCCTTCCTGCGCCAGCCTGCGCGGAGATGCGTAACGAGCTGGTGGAGACCTCCGCCTCCAGGTTCTTGGGGTCGAAGTTCATCCGGACCATGATCTTGGGGTGGGTCTCGACGAACTCCTCGATCGACCGGAGGATCGTGCGGCACTCGGCGGGGCCGAGCGCCTCGTCCACGTAGAAGACGGCCTGCAGCATGTCGAGGTCCGGCCGGCCGGGCCTGCTCCCGATGTCCTGCCACAGCGGGGTCTTGGGGTACACCCGGATGCCGAAGGCGATGGTGAGGATGTCCGGGGCGCAGCGGTCCATCGTGTCGAGCGTGCGCGCCACGGTGTCCGCCGTCTCGCCCGGCCCGCCCAGCAGCAGCGAGTGGATGATCCGGACGCCGGCCCGCCGGGCGCACGCCGTGGCGTTCTCGATGTCGGCGACGGTGAAGTCCTTCTGGAGGCTGGTCAGCATCTCGTCGCAGCCGGCGTCCAGGCCGAAGTTGAGCGTCTCGCAGCCGGCCCGCTTGAACAGCAGGGCGAGGTCGTCGTCGTACTGCAGGGGGTTGGTGTAGGCCATCCAGGTGACGCCGAGGTCGGCGGCCACCATCTCCTCGCACACGGCGATGGCGTGGCGCCTGGGGAGGTTGAAGATGCTGTCGGTGATGAAGAACCGTTTGACCCCGGCCAGGTCGCGGACGTGCCGCATCTCGTCCACGATGTGCGCGGGCGAGCGCAGCCTGAACCGCTTGCCCTCGATCGAGGGCACCGGGCAGTAGGAGCAGCGGAAGGCGCAGCCGCGCTTGGTCTGGATCCCGTACGTCGGCTGCGGCCCGACCACCTGCGTGCTGAAGTACCGGCTGTCGGGGACGAAGTAGCGCGGCGCCACGATCGAGCCCGGGTCGCTCACCCGGGCCGGTTCCGAGACGGACACCCGCGTGCCCTCGCGCCGCAGCAGGCCGGGCGCGTCGATGATCGGCCGGCCCTCGGCGAGCGCGTCGGCGATGGCCACCATGGCGGGCTCGCCCTCGCCGATGACGCCGAGGTCCGCGCCCAGCACGTTCATGATCTCGACCGGCATCAGCGAGAAGGCCGACCCGCCGAGCACGACCGGCGCGGCGCTGGCCGCGCGGCACGCCCCCAGCACGATCTTCACGTCGCCGAGGTTGCCGCGGTACTGCAGGTACGTCTCGTTGTCGATGTTGCGGACGGAGACGCCGATCAGGTCGGGCCCGTACTCCCCGATCGCCTCGGTGACCCGGCCCTCCAGGCGGTCGTCGGGGTCGAAGCAGAGGTCGAGGATGCGGGCCTCGTGCCCGGCGTCGATCAGGGCCGTCTGGAGGTAGGCGACCCCCGCCGGCACGGCGAAGGAGGGCCGGCGCTCCCGGTTGGTGGCGATGAGCAGGACCTTCACGTGTCCTCCTCGGGGACGATGGCGACGGGACGGGTCCAGGCGGCGCCCGCGCCGCTGACGTGGATGGGCAGGAACATGACCGTGAAGCCGGTCGGGCGCGACAGGCGGTCGAGCCCGCCGAGCCGCTCGATCTGCAGGAACTCGCGGCGGCGGCCGAGCAGGTGGCACGGCCACAGGTGCGCCGCGTCCCCCGAGCGGTAGTAGCGCTCGATCATCACGGGCGCGGGCAGGTCGAAGCCCGCCGTGTCCACGCCGATGACCGAGATGCCCTGGTCGAGGAGGTACTCGGTGGCCTCGACGGTCATGCCGGGATGGGCGGTGAAGTAGCGCGGGCCCGGCCAGAGGCGGTCGGCCCCGGTGTGCACCAGGACGACCTCGCCGGGCGACAGCGTGTGCCCGATCCTGGCCAGCTCCTCCCTGACGTCGGCCGCCGTGATGCCCTGCGCCGGCCCTTCGCCGGTCAGTTTGTGGGTCAGCCGCAGCAGCACCCCGGCGCCGACGCAGCGCTCCAGCGGGATCTGGTCCACCCGCAGCGCCGGCCGGTCCCCGGTGAGCGGCCCGTAGTGGAAGGGCGCGTCCACGTGGGAACCGGCGTGCACGGACAGCGTGAGCACCTCGTTGCCCAGGAACAGGCCGTCGGGGAAGCAGCCGGGGCCGATGCGCCGGCCGCCGGCGACGTACCGGACGGCACGGGCCAGCCTGAGCCGGAGGGGCAGCCGGCGGTTGAACGCCGCCTTGCGGCCGATGCGGCGCCCCCCGTGCTCGTGCCGCCACAGCTCCTTGCGCATCACGGCGGGGTCGAAGGGGGTGGGTTCGATGGGCATGCTCAGGTCGATCAGCCGGCCGGTGGCCGGCAGGGCGACGCGGTCCGCCGCCTGCCGCTCGACGGTCGTCATGACGGGCCTCCAGCCGTTCTGAGGACGGCCGCGGCGTTGAAGCCGCCGACGCCGCGGGTGAAGACGAGCGCCGTACGCAGGTTCGCGTCCCGGCGCGGGGCGCGTACGACGTCGAGACCGGCGATGACCTTCTGGCCGTCCAGGTCCTCGCGGGCGGGCGGGACGACGTCGTGGAAGAGCGCGAGCGCGGCCCAGGCGAGGTCGAGCACGCCGCAGGCGGAGTTCAGCCGGCCGGTGAGCGTCTTGGGCACGGCCAGCGGGACCTCCAGGGCCCGCGCGCCGAGGACGGACACCAGGGCCTCGGCCTCCAGCTCGTCCCAGCACCGGTTGCCGTCGCCGTCGGCGAGGATCACGTCCACCTCGGCGGGCGCCACGCCGGCCCGTTCGAGCGCGAGCGCGACGGCCTCGGCCATGTGGACGGCGGTCGGCGGCGGGTCGGCCGGGTGGTGGGCGTCGTGCGTGCACGCCACGGAGGCCAGCTCGGCGTAGACCTGCGCGCCGCGGGCCCGCGCCGTGTCCGCCCGCTCCAGGACCAGCATGGCGCCGCCCTCGCCGGGGACCGACCCGGCCGCCCGCTCGCTGAAGGGCAGATAGGCGCCCCTGGCCGTGTCCGCGCCGCTGTGCCGGCCGAGCGAGGACTGGCAGACCAGCGCGTACGGCGACAGCGGCGCCTCGGCCGCCCCCAGCAGCACCTGATCGGCCTGCCCGCGAAGGAGCAGGCGGCGCGCCTGGGCCGCGGCGTGCAGGCCGCCGGCCGCGTCGGCGACCGCCACGCCGCAGCGCCCCTTTGCGCCGTGCCGGATGGAGACCTGGCCGGCGAGCGCCGCGTAGAACCAGGCGATCGACTGGTAGGCGCTGACCGCACGGGGGCCCTCGCGCCACAGCGCCTGGATCTCCCGCTGGCCGTACTCGTTCCCCCCGGCGGACCCGGCGGTCAGCACCGCGAGCCGATAAGGGTCGAACGTGCCGACCGCGGCGTCGGCGAGGGCCAGCTCGGCCGCCGCCAGGCCCATCCAGCACCACCGGTCGGTCTGCACCTGCAGCCGCCGGGGCAGGAAGTCGGCCGGGTCGAAGTCGGGCACCACGCCGGCGACCCGGATGCCGCTGCCGCCGGACAGCGCCGCGTCGATCGGCTGGATCCCGGAACGCCGGTCCAGGGTGCCCTTCCAGTGCGCGGCGACGCCGATGCCGACCGGCGAGACGACGCCGATGCCGCTGATGACGAGCGAGGCGGGATCCGTCACGCGACCCTTCCCTTCGACGACTCCGCCAGGGCGGAGACGACCATGGCGGACTGGAACCCGCCGAACCCGCTCCCGACCGACAGGGCGTGGCCGACGGGGTGCTCGCGCGCGGTCACCGGCACGTAGTCCAGGTCGCACTCGGGGTCGGGCGTGGTCAGGTTGGCCGTGGGAGGCACGACCTGGTGCCGGATCGCCAGCGCGCACGCGGCCATCTCGATGGCCCCGATCGCGCCCAGCGAGTGACCGACCACCGACTTGATCGAGCTGATCGGCACCCGGGCGGCGGCGGGGCCGAGCGCCCGCTTGAACGCGGCCGTCTCGTGCCGGTCGTTCTGCCTGGTGCCGGAGCCGTGCGCGCTGACGTAGCCGAGGTCGCCGGGGGCGATGCGGGCCTGCCGCAGCACGTCGAGTATGGCCTCGCTCATCTCGATCCCGTCGGGGCGCAGACCGGTCATGTGGTGGGCGTTGGCGCGGCCCGCGTATCCGCCGACCTCGCAGTGGATCCGCGCGCCGCGGCGCCGGGCGTGCTCCAGCTCCTCCAGCACCAGGACGGCGCTGCCCTCCCCGAGCACGAACCCGTCGCGGGTCGCGTCGAACGGCCTGGAGGCCGTCTCCGGGGTGTCGTTCCTGGACGTCGTGGCACGGATCGCGTCGAAGCAGGCCACGGTGATGGGCGAGATGGGCGCGTCGGAGGCGCCCGCGATCATCACGTCGGCCTCCCCGTCGACGATCAGCTCGTACGCGGTCCCGACGGCGTCGATGCCCGACGTGCAGCCGGTGGAGACCATGAGGGCGGGGCCGTGGGCCCCGTACCTGGCGGCCAGCTCGCTCACGGCGCTCGACGGGACCAGCGCCTGGTAGAGGAAGGGCAGGCTGTGGTCGGCGGCGACCGTCCAGTCCCGGCCGGCGTCGCTGGCGACGACGTACTCCTCCTCCAGGCGGATCGTCGCGCCGACCGCGCTGCCGAGGCAGACGCCCACCTTCGGCCCGGCGTCCCTGCCGGCGAGGTCGAGGCCGCTGTCGTCGACCGCCTCCCGCGCGGCGGCCAGCGCGAGCAGCACGAACCGGTCGCAGCGCCGGATCTCGCGCGGCGTCAGGCCCCAGGCGGCGGGCGCGAAGTCGCACTCCGCCGCCACCTGGGAGCGGAACGGGGCCGGATCGAACGTGCTGATCCGGCGGATCGCCGAACGCCCGGAGACGAGCCTCGCCCAGAACGCGTCCGTCCCCGCCCCTCCGGGGGCCTGCACCCCGATGCCGGTGACCACCACCCGCCGGCTCATGTCGCCGCCGGAGCTTCGTCCTCGGTGTCGACGTGCCCCAGCTCCGGGCTGGGGGCGAGCGGGCCGAGCGCGAAGACCACCAGCGCCGGGCCGGTCCCGACGTTGGTCACCCGGTGGCGGACCTGGCGGGGCACGAAGACGGCCTCGCGCGGCCCCAGGGTGCGGGGTTCGCCGTCGATGTCGACCCGTACGGTGCCCTCGGCGACGAACAGGTGCTCCTCCGAGTAGGGGTGGTAGTGCTCGTTGACCCGCTCGCCCGGGGCCAGCTCGACCGCGCCGGAGATGCCGTTGGAGCATCCGGTCGAGGCCGGGTTGAGCAGGGTGCGCATGTCCCCGCCCCGCTGCCGCACCGAGCGGGTGGCCGCGAAGCTCTGCGTACGCGAGCGGGACGCCTTGAGCCGCTGCGCGATGATCCGGAGCTGCCCGGCCGACCCGCGGTTGAGCCGGGCCTCCATGGCCGCGTCGTCCACCGGGGCGTCGGGCCGCATGGTGAAGTCCTGGACCCAGCGCAGCCGCGTGGTGTCGGGGGTGAGCGCCTCGTAGGTCCAGTAGAGGTTCATGAACTGGAACGGTCCGGGCTCCACCCGCCGCGCCCGCACCGTCCAGTGCTCCCGGTCCAGCCGGCGCTCCGACACCCACGACCACACCCTGCCCTCCTCGTCGGGGTGCATGGTGAGCCTGAAGGTGAGGTGGCCGGGCTCCTCGGACAGGACCTCCACCTTGGCGTACTCGGTGAACAGGTCCGTCCACGAGCGCAGGTCGTTGGTCCTGGCCCAGACGTACGCGATCGGTGCTTCGATCACGATGCTGTTGTCGGTGTGGCCCACGGCGCGTCAGCCTTTCGTGACGGACGCGTGCTCGCCGAGGAACGCGCCGAGCTGGGCCGGCGTGGTCTCGGCGGTCAGTTTGCCCTCGATGACGACCCCGTACCGTTCCTCGGCCCGCGCGGAGATCTCCGCCAGGGCCAGCGAGTCGACGTTCAGCGACTCGAACGTCTGGTCGAACTCCTCTGGTGTCACATCCGCGCCCACCGCGGCCATCAGTTGCGTGACGATCTCGACGTTCATGGCGTCCACCTGGCCTTTCCCGCCTTCCGCCGACGGTCCGGCGCGCCTGACCCGGCGCGCGACCGTCTCCATGGCGCGGCCAGCGTAGGCAGCGGCCGTACGGCCCGTCATCAACCATGTCGCTGAAGTGGCCCTCGCCTTTCGGGCACCCCCCTCTCGTCCGCGGGACGACGCCCGCCCCTCCCGCGTGTCTCTTCGCCGAGGCGCTCGTCATCCACCCGGCCATCCGGTCACGGCGGTTCTCGCGGTTGACGTGCCGTGACGACAATTCGAGCGACAAGAAGTCATTACTGGCGTCAATTTCGACGCGTACCACCGTTTGACGCTTCTGGAGCAGATGTGGTCAATTGGACGCATTGATGCGCGAAACGGGTGGGCTGCTACCGCAGATCCTTTATCGATCATTATCTGGGGGACCGAAATGATCAAGATCGACCCTGCCGGCGCTACTCGACTCGCGGTGCCCCGATGAGCGCCATCAGACTGGTGGTGGCCGACGACCAGCCGGTGATCCACATAGGGCTGCGCACCGCCTTCTGCGAGCGCACCGGCATCGAGGTGGTCGCCGAGGCCGGCGACGGCCTCGACGCGGTCCGGCTGTCCCGGCAACTGCGCCCCGACGTGGTGCTCATGGACACGCTGATGCCGAACATGGACGGCTTCCAGGCCACGGCCGAGATCTGCGGCCCCGGCGGCGTCCCCGGCGTCAAGGTGCTGATGTTCGGCCCGACCGACCCCGACGAGGACCTCTTCCGCGCGCTCCGCCTCGGCGCGCGCGGCTTCCTCCTCAAGGACATCGGGCCCGAGCAGCTGATCCCCGCGATCCACCGCGTACGAGCCGGCGAGGCGGTGCTGTCCAGCCACGGCGTGACGCGGCTGGTCGCCGAGTTCAGCCGCACCCAGGCCGAGCCCCCGCAGGCGCTGGCGGAGGTCGAGAGCCTCACGCCGCGCGAGCGGGAGGTCCTGGGGCTGGTGCTGCGCGGGATGCGCAACGACGAGATCGCCCGGATGCTGCGGGTCAGCGAGAGCACGGTGAAGTCGCACGTACGGAGCCTGTGCACCAAGCTGAACGTGCGCGACCGCGTCCAGCTGGTGATCTTCGCCCACGAGCACGGCCTGCACCACCGCATGATGTGCGGCCACATGGAGCACGTCCCCTCCCCCACCGCGCAGCGCAGACGACTGGTGCTCAACGGCCTCCGGCAGAACTGATCCCGGGGATGTGATCCGCCTTTCTGAATATCCGGATATTTTGCGGGATCCCACCGAGGAAAGCTTTGTCCATTCTCCGCGCAATTCGCGGCGGGCGATAATTCCCTTTACGTCGGGGGCGCTTGGTCATCCGCCCAGCGACCAGTCGCGGACCTCGGGCATGTCTTCGAGGTGCTCGACGACGTACGCCTGGTGCTCGGCGAGTTTGCGCTCGCACCAGGCCATCAGGTCGGCGGCGCCGCGCGGCAGCCGCCTGGCGTTGTTGATGGCGTCCATGACCAGGTGGTAGCGGGAGGCGCGGTTGCGTACGGTCATGTCGAAGGGTGTGGTGGTGGTGCCCTCCTCGATGAAGCCGCGCACCCTGAACCGGTCGGCGTCCGGGCGGCCGTGCACGAGCTGGTGGATGGCGCCCGGGTAGCCGTGGAAGGCGAACACGACATCGACGGTGTCGGTGAACAGCTCGGTGAACAGGGTGCCGCTCATGCCGTGCGGGTGGTCCTTGGGCCGCATCAGCGTCATCAGGTCCACGACGTTGACCACGCGGACCTTGAAGCCGGGCAGCCGCTCCTTGAGTATCTGCGCCGCCGCGACCGTCTCCATGGTCACCACGTCGCCGGCGCAGGCCAGCACGATGTCGGGGTCGCCGGCGCCGTCGTCGGTGCCGGCCCAGTCCCATACGCCGGCGCCGCGGGCGCAGTGCTCGGCGGCCTGGTCGATGCCGAGCCATTGCAGTTGCGGCTGCTTGTCGATGACGATGAGGTTGATGTACGACCGCGAACGCAGGCAGTGGTCGGCCACCGACAGCAGGCAGTTGGCGTCCGGCGGGAGGTAGACGCGGGCGACGTCGCCGCGCTGGGTCAGCACGACCTGGATCAGGCCGGGCCCCTGGTGGGAGAAGCCGTTGTGGTCGTTGCGCCAGGCGGTCGAGGTGAGCAGCACGTTGAGGCTGGGCACCTTGGCCCGCCAGGGCAGCCGGCTCGCCTCCTGCAGCCACTTGCCGTGCTGCACCGTCTGGGAGGCGCTGACCATCGCGAACGCCTCGTAGGTGGCGAACATGCCGTGCCGGCCGGTCAGCGTGTACCCCTCCAGCCAGCCGTGGCAGTTGTGCTCCGACAGCACCTCCATGACCCGGCCGTCGCGGCCGATCGCCACGTCGTCGGCGGTGACGCGTTCGGCGAAGGCGCGGTCGGAGACCTCGAACACGGCGCCGAGCCGGTTGCTGTTGGTCTCGTCCGGGCAGAACAGCCGGAAGTTGTCGGGGTTGTCGCGGTATACGTCGCGCAGCAGCTCGCCGAGCCGGCGGGTCGACTCGGCGCGCGTACGCGCCGGTTGCGGCACCTCGACGGCGTAGTCGCGGAAGTCGGGCAGGGTCAGATCCCGCGTGAGCAGGCCGCCGTTGGCGTGCGGGGCGGCGCTCATCCGCAGGTCGCCCTCCGGGGGCAGGCCGCGTACCAGCTCGGTGGGCGCACCGGTGGAGTCGAACAGCTCCTCCGGCCGGTACGAGCGCAGCCAGCTCTCCAGGATCGCCAGGTGCTCCGGGTTGTCGCGCACCCCGGACAACGGCACCTGGTGCGAGCGCCACGTGCCCGCCATCTGTACGCCGTCGACCTGCTCCGGCCCGGTCCACCCCTTGGGCGAGCGCAGCACGATCAGCGGCCACCGGGGGCGGCTCCCGTCCCACCCGCCGGTACGGGCCAGGTGCTGGATCGCGCGGATCTTGCTCCAGGCCTCGGCCAGCGTGGCCGCGAAGCGGTGGTGCATGCCCGGCAGGTCCGCGCCCTCCACCTCCAGCACTTCGTAACCGTGGCCCTCCAGCAGCCGGCGTACCTCGGCCGGGTCCTTACGGGACAGGACCGTCGGGCCGGCGATCTTCGCGCCGTTGAGGTGCAGGACCGGCAGTACGGCGCCGTCGCGCTCGGGGTTGAGGAACGACACGCCCTTCCACGACCCCTCCAGCGGCCCGGTCTCGGCCTCGCCGTCGCCAACCACCGCGACCGCCAGCAGGTCGGGGTTGTCCATGACGGCGCCGAAGGCGTGCACCAGCACGTACCCCAGCTCGCCACCCTCATGGATGGAGCCCGGGGTGGTCACCGAGACGTGGCTGGGGATGCCGCCCGGGCTGGAGAACTGCCGGAACAGCCGCGACATCCCGGCCTCGTCCTGGCTGACGTGCGGGTAGATCTCGCTGTAGGTGCCCTCCAGATATCCGGCGGCCACCAGTGCGGGCCCGCCGTGCCCCGGTCCGGCGAGATAGATCGCCTGCTGTCCGGTGTGCCGGATGAGCCGGGAGACGTGCGCGTAGATCAACGAAAGTCCCGGGCTGGTGCCCCAGTGGCCCAGCAACCGCGGCTTGATGTGCTGCGGGGCCAGCGGCTCGCGCAGCAGGGGATTGCCCTGGAGATAGATCTGGCCGATCGTGAGGTAATTGCCGGCCCGCCACCAGGCGTCCAGCTGTTCGACCTCCTTGTCCTCCGGAGAGGCCAGTCTCCGCAGCGTTTCCTCATCGACGGCCAGCTGCTCATCCGGAACTGCGGTCATGGGCACGTTCCCTTCTCGGCGTGGTTGCGGTGTCCGGGTCGTACGCGATCACCACACCATGGGACCTCAGCCGGGGGACGTGCGGACAGGGCCGGAAGTCCCGGCGGCCAGGGGCCAAGGGCCACCACGCCTTTTCTCGCCGCCCATCCCCGTCAGGTGGGGAGCAGCTCCAACCCGGCGGGCCCGGCGAGGGGGGTGAACAGGGCGCCGAGCCTGTTCAGCGTCTCCGGGACGACGCGGTAGTAGACCCAGGTGCCGCGCCGCTCGCCGTCGATCAGGCCCGCCGTACGCAGGACCTTGAGGTGGTGGGAGATGGTCGGGGCGGTCAGGTCGAAGGCGCCGGTCAGGTCGCAGACGCACGCCTCGCCGCCGGCGTGGGAGGCGATCATCGACAGCAGGCGCAGCCGCACCGGGTCGGCGACCGCCTTGAGCATGACGGCGAGCTCGGCGGCGGTGTCCTCGGCCAGCGGTTCGCGGGCGATCGGGGCGCAGCACCCGCCGGTCTGGACGGTCATGACAACCCCTCCTGATTCGAAGTCTGTCGAAATTATATGCGGGCGGGCCACCTGCCAGGCGAGCTGGAGGTCCGGCGAGGGCTTTCCGTAAGGGTTGTAGTACACAAGGCCGTTACGTCAGCCTGATCCTCATGACACTTCAAACTGACGTTCGCCCGGCGTCCGAAGACGACATCGCCGAACTCGTCCGACTGCGGGCGTTGCTCTTCGAAGACCTCGGCGGCGACTTCTTCAACCCCCCGTCGGCAGGCGACGACTGGCGGGGCGCTCTCGCCGCGGTGCTGAAGGAGAAGCTGGCGCGGGACGACGCGCGCATCCTGGTCGTGGACGGGGACGACGGGCTCGCCGCCTGCGGCATCGGCACCGTCGAGCAGTGGTTCCCCGGACCCCACTCACGCAACGGCCGGATCGGGCACGTCATCGGCGTGGTCACCGATCCGGCGTACCGGCGGCGCGGCCACAGCCGCGCGATCATGCTCGGCCTGCTCGACTGGTTCCGGGAGCGTGAGGCCGTCCGGGTGGACCTGTACGCCTCCCGCGAGGGCGAGCCGCTCTACCGGGAGCTCGGCTTCTTCGATCATCCCGACCCCGCGCTGTGCTGGCGCCCGTGACGAAAGCCCGGCTTCCGGGCGATCCCTCCCAGCTTGTCATAAATGTTCTAAAAGTCTGTTTTATGTAGGAGTCAGATGGCTTGGGGCGGTTATCAGTGCTTACTGAGGAGGACAAACGGGGAGGGGAGGTGACGGACGTGTCGGACACCATGTCCAGTCGAGCCACGGAAACCGGCCAGACCGCGACCGTGCCGAGGGCCAGGACGTACGAGGGCAGCCCGGGAGCCGCGCTGGTCACCGAGAAGGGCACCACCAGGATCGAAGACACCGTCGTCGCCAAGATCGCCGGGCTCGCCGCCCGCGAGATGTCCGGGGTCTTCGCCATGGGGGGTGGCGCGGCGCGTGCGCTGGGCAGCGTACGCGGCATCGTCGGTGTCGACGAGAGCGTGACGCAGGGCGTGTCGGTGGAGGTGGGCGAGCGACAGGCCGCCGTCAACCTCGACCTGGTGGTCGAGTACGGCATGGCGATCCCCGAGCTGGCGGGGGCGGTGCGCAAGAACGTCATCAACGCCATCGAGCGCATGTGCGGACTGGAAGTGACCGAGGTCAACATCCGCGTCGACGACGTCCACCTGCCCGAGCAGGACCGCGGCCGGGAAGGCGACAAGAGCCGCCGGCAGGACACCGGGCCGGAGCCGGGAGTTCGATGACGGACACGGGCCCGGCCCCGAAGTCCGGTGCGAGCCCGGCGGGCTCCGGGGTGGACGACGGCTTCGGGACAGGCCCCGAGGACGAGGCGCTGGCGATCGCCGAGCGGGTCCGGTCGTGTGACGGCGTGGCCGCGTTGTCCAGCGGCCCGTTCGGGACCGTGGCCACCTACCTGCCGGGCCGGCGGCTGACGGGCGTCTCCGTGAGCGACCGCGCGGTCGAGATCGCCATCGTCGCCACCCTGGACCGCCCGCTCCTGGAGACCGCCGACGAGGTACGGCGAGCCGTGACGGACCTGGCCGGCGAGCGCCAGGTGAACGTGCGCATCGACGACGTCGCGCACGGCGTCGCTGACGACAGCGCGGACGACATCGTGGAGGGATCATGAACAACCAGTGGCTACCGTTGATCGGGCTGGCCGTCGGCATCGTTCTCGGGATCGTCGGGGCGTTCGGCGGGCTGGTGCCGTTCCTGATCGTGCTGGTGCTCGGCGCCGTCGGCTGGCTGGTCGGCCGGCTCGCCGAGACCGGTGAAGTGAACCTGTCCGTGAGGCGGAAGTGACCGCTGCCACCGGCGCGGGCATCGTGGCCGTGCCCGGGCAGCGTCCGGCGCCTCCGCCTCCCGAGGTCCGCGGACGCACCCGGATCGCGGACGAGGTGGTCACCAAGATCGCCTGCTGCGCGGCCGGGGAGGTTCCCGAGGTGCTGGGGGTGCATCCCGGCGGCGGGTGGCGGTCGCCCTCGTCGGACGCCGAGGTCCGCGGTGAGCGGGCCGCGGTTCACCTGAGCGTGAGCGTCGCCTACCCGTCGCCGTTGCGGGACGTGGCGGCGCGGGTCAGGGAGCACGTGATCGCCCGCGTCGCCGCCCAGACCGGCCTGGACGTCACCCATCTGGACGTGACCATTACCGACTTCGGCGGTGACCTGCCGTGACCGAGCGAACGTTGACGCAGGAGTACGGCGCCGTCCCTCCTGAGGACGGCCCCGCAGGCGCCTACCAGGCGAAACGCGACAAAGCCGCCGACCGGGCGGCCGTGCGGGCGTTCCGCCCGTCCCGGAGGGTTCCGGCCGTCGTGGTGTCCGTGCTGCTCACGCTGCTGGGCCTGCTCGTGGCCGCCGAGACCGTCTCGGCGCTGGTCGGCGCTCCGCTGCGCCTGGTGCCGTACGACCGGATGCTCGGCTGGGCGGCCTCCACGCTGTGGTCGAACCCGCTGTTCGTGCTGGGCTCGGTGGTCGTGGCGCTGATCGGGCTGGCGCTGCTGATCACCGCTCTGGTGCCGGGACGGCCGCGCCTGCTGGCGGTACGCAGCCACGACCCCGACGTGATCATCGGGCTGCGCCCCAAGAGCGTCACCAGGGCCCTGGCGCACGCGGCCGAGGAGGTGCCGGGCGTGCACACGGCCCACGCCACGCTGCGGGGCGGGACGGTCGCCGTCACGCCCACCACGTCGGGGTGGGACGAGGAGAGGTTCGCCCAGGAGGTGCGCGCCGCCGTGCTCACCAGGCTGGCGGGACTGGATCTCGTGGAGCCGTACCGGGTGACCGTGGACGTCAAGGAGCGCAAGTGAACAGGAAGACCAGCCGGGGCAACCGATGGGCACTCGCGCTGATCGGATCGGTGCTGTTGGTCCTGGGCGGGCTCGCGGCCGGCCGCGGGCTGGGCGGCCTCGGGTCGGCGGACACCCCGATCGTGGACGGCGGCGTACGGGGGTTCTTCACCGGCAACAGCCCGGCGATCTGGTGGGTCGTGGCGGTCGTGTCGATCGTGGTGGCGCTGCTGGCGCTGCGCTGGCTGCTGGTGCAGGGCCGCAGGGAGGTCACGCACCGCCCGATCCGGCTGGAAGGGTCACCGGCCGGCTTCTCGGAGGTGTCCGCTGACGGGGTGTCGCAGGCGGTCGCCGCCGACGTGGCGTCGAGCCCGGCCGTGGTCAGCGCCGATGCGCGCGTGGCCGACTCGCGCTACCCCCCTGAAGTGCGGCTACGCGTCGTCGCCGACGAGAGGGCGCCCATCGGGGAGCTCAGATGGCACCTGTCCGCGGTCGCGCTTCAGCACCTGCGCGACGCTCTGCGCACTGATCATGTCCACACGGTGGCCCGCGTCAGCCTGGAGCCGCCGCCCGCCCCGCACCGGATGGTGCGCTGACCCCGCCGGCGTCCCGGGGAGCGGATTCGGAGAGCGTCGCCATTGGTGATCACCATCGCTGTCTCTCTGGGTGCGGCTTGCCTGCTGGGCCTCGGCTTCGTCGCCCAGCAGCATGCCGCGTACCGCCAGCCTCTGGACGAGATGCTGCGCCCGCGCCTGCTGTTCGACCTCATGCGCACGCCGTTGTGGCTGTTCGGGCTGGGGCTGATGGCGTGCGGCCAGGTCCTCGGCGCCATCGCGCTCCGAGAGGCGGACGTGGCGCGGGTGGAGCCGCTGCTCGCGATGAACCTGCTGTTCGCCCTGACCGCGGCCCATGTCGTCTACCAGGAACCGTTCGGCCGCATGCTGCAACTGGGCGCCGTGCTGGTGTGTGGAGGAGTGGCGCTGTTCCTGTTCGCCGGGCAGCCGCACGGCGGCCGCCTCCCCGATCCGCTCTCCCCGCGCTGGCTGGCGGCGCTCCCGGTGGTCGTGGTGGCGGCCGCGCTGGTCGCCTTCGGTCTGCGGCGGTCACTGAAGGTCAAGGCGATTCTGCTGGCCGGCTCCGCGGGGGTGCTCTACGGGTTGCAGGACGTCCTGACCCGTAACGCCCTGCTCACGTTCGACCACGGCCAGAACGTGCTCATGACCTGGCAGCCGTACCTCCTGCCGTGCGTCGCCGTGGTGGGCCTGCTCCTCAACCAGAGCGCGTTCGACGCCGCTCCGCTCCAGATCTCCCTGCCGGCCACCACGGTCGCCGAACCGATCTGCGGGATCGTGCTGGGCGTGGCGATCTTCGCCGAACGCCTGCAGGTCACCCCGGCGGCGCTGGCAGGCGAGGTGGCCGGTCTGATCGCGATGGCGACCGGCATCGTCGTCCTCGGCCGATCCCCGTTCCTGGCGAAACCCGGGCAGACCGCCCTCCAAGGACGGAACTGACCGCACAAGGAGGAACGGTGATCAAGGGGAGAGGCGCCGATGTCCGCGAAACCGTGGAATGAGCGGCACCGCAGGCTCAACCGCTTCTCGCATGCCGTGTTCGACGGGGTCTGGCGGAGAATGCTGGTCCTGCTGGGCGGCCCCACGCGGTTCCGGGTCGTCGCGATGCTCGCCGGCGTTCTCGCGCTCGTCACCGCCGACCAGGGGGCCGTCGCCGCGGTGGGGCCGGAGATCCAGGAGTCGATGGGCATCGGCAACACCGAGCTCGGGTCGCTGACCGCCGTCTCCTCCGCGGCCGGCGCCGTCGCCGTCCTGCCGGTCGGCGTCCTGACCGACCGCGTCAACCGGGTACGGTTCCTCACCGCCTGCATCGTCCTGTGGAGCCTGGCCATGATCGGCGGCGCCCTGGCCGACTCGCTCCCGTGGCTCCTGTGCTCCCGGGTGGCGGTCGGGGGCCTGACCGCCGCCGCCGCGCCCTCGGTCGTCTCGCTGGTCGGCGACTTCTTCCCGGCCGCCGAACGGGGCCGGATCTACGGTTTCATCCTGAGCGGCGAGATGGTCGGCGCCGGTCTCGGCCTGCTGGTGGGAAGCGCCCTCGCGCGGCTGCTGACCTGGCGCTCCACGTTCTGGCTCCTCGCGCTCGTGGGTGTCGCCTTCGTCTTCGTCATCGGGCGGAAGCTGCCCGAGCCCGAACGCGGCGGTCAGAGCCGGCTGCCCGCGGTGACACCTGGCGGGAAGTTCACGGTGGCGACGCCCGGTGGAGAGGCGGACCACTCCGGGCCGGACCGCGACGACACGGCGCGGCGCGCGGTGCGCCGCCGCGGGATCGGGCCCGATCCCGCGGCGCTGCTGCGCCGTGACCCCGTGCACATGTCCCTGGGGCAGGCGATCCGGTACGTGCTGAGCATCCGGACGAACGTCGCCCTGATCGTCGCCTCCGTGGTCGGATACTTCTTCTTCGCCGGAGTACGCACCTTCGCCGTCGTCTTCGCCCGTGAGCAGTACGGCCTCGACCAGGTCGCGCTGACGGGCGTCGTGCTGCTGGTGGGCCTCGGGGCCCTGCTGGGGGTGCTCAGCGGCGGACGCCTCGCCGACCGGCTCACCCGCCGCGGGCACATCAGCGCCCGCATGGTGGTCCCCGCGATCGCGTACGCCGCCGCCGCCGTCTTCTTCGTCCCCGGGCTGCTCACCACGTCGCCGACGCTCGCGCTGCCGTTCCTGTTCGTCGCGGCCGCCTCGTCGGCGGCGGCCAATCCCCCGCTGGACGCCGCCCGCCTCGACGTCGTCCACTACCGGCTCTGGGGCCGCGCGGAGAGCATCCGCACGTTCCTGCGCGTGGGCGGGGAGGCCGTCGCCCCGGTGCTCTTCGGCGTTCTGGCCGACGTGCTCAGCCCGGGCGCCACCCCCGGCGCGCAGGGGCTGCGGTACGCGTTCCTGATCATGCTGGTGCCCCTGGTGGCGAACGCGGTCGTGCTGCTGCGCGCCAGGCACGCCTATCCGCACGACGTCTCCGCGGCCGCCGCCTCCGAACGCCTGCGCGGCTGAGCCGCGCGGGTCAGCGGAGGACCGTGGGAGTCATCGTGGATGCCCGCCGTGGCGTCTGCTCATCATGCCGAGCGAGGCGCAGGCCAGGCCGGTGACGAGGATGACCACTCCCGTGACGACGTTGTTGACGATCGTCGAGGCGCCGGCTCCGTGTGGCGGCAGGACCCACGGCGTGATGATGGTCCATACGCCGATGACCGGCAGCGTCCACGCGAGACTGTGGAAGCGGCCGTTGGCCGAGGCGATCCCGGCCGCCAGCAGGACCACCGCTATCCCGGTGATCAGGTTGCTGACGGTCAGGTTCGTGCGGCCGAAGATGCCCACCACCCATGGCGAGATCGCCAGGTAGAGCCCGCTCAGGAAGGCGACCCCGCTGACGGACTGCCCTGCCGGCTGCTGGGCCGCCATGTCGTAGCGGGCGCGCAGCGCGGCTATGTCGGGGTGATGACCGATGTCGTAAGTGGCTCGCGTCGGCTGGTCAGCCATGTCGCACACCACCTTTCCTCTCGTGCGGAGGCAGGATTGATGGTCAACTGCCCGTTTCGTCCTGCCGACACCCCCGAGCAGGTAAACGTCTCCCCATATCCTGACGCGGTGGCGCGGCCGATCAGTGCTGGATCAGACCGCCGACCGGGACGGGATCGACGTGGCCGCTCGCCGGGAGGGTCCGCGCCAGAGCGAGGCCGACGTCGACCAGCGATGAGCGGCGGAGGCGCGCGACGTCGGTGAACGCGGTCCAGACCGACTCGGCGATGTCGCCGCCGGGCTCGGGGCGCAGTCGGCCGCCGGTGAGGCGGACGCGGTAGAAGACGCCGACGTTCTGATGCTCGACGCCGGCGCGGGCGACGGCGGCGGGGATCACGCGGGAGTCCACGCCCAGCAGGCGTTCGACGACCGCGTCGCAGCCGGTCTCCTCGGCGACCTCCCGGATGACCGCGTCGAAGGGGTCCTCGCCGTGCTCGACCCTCCCGCCGGGGAGGGTCCAGACCCGCTCGCCGTCCGGGTTCACGTGGTGGGCGAGCAGGACTCGGCCGTCCTCGATGCACACGGCGTACGCCGCCAGTCGGAAACTCATCCGCCGCAGCCTACGCCGTGGTCACAGCGACGGCCGGGCCAGTTCGGAGAGGGCCGCGTACCGTCCGCCGAATCGCATCAGCTCGTCGTGGGTGCCCTGCTCGGCCACCTGGCCGCCGTCGATGACGAGGATCTGGTCGGCGTCGCGTACGGTGCTCAGCCGGTGGGCGATCACGACGCGGGTCAGCGGCAGGCCCGCGAGGTTGCGTTCGATGGCGGCCTCGGCCACGGTGTCGAGGTGGCTGGTGGCCTCGTCGAGCAGCAGGATGCGCGGCTCGGGAAGCAGGGCCCGGGCGAGGGCGATCCGCTGCCGCTGGCCGCCGGACAGGCCGCCGCCCTCGGTGAGCATCGTTTCGTACCCCATGGGCATGGCCATGATGTCGTCGTGGACGTACGCCATCCTGGCGGCGGCCACGATCCGCTCCAGCGGCGCGCCGGGGACGGTCAGGGCGATGTTCTCCCTGATGGTCCCGGTGAACAGGTGCGGGTCCTGGGTGACCACGCCGAACCGGCCGCGCAGCCAGCTCGGGTCCAGGTCGCGCGCGGGTGTCCCGTCGTAACGGATCTCGCCTTCGACCGGCTCGTACAGGCCGAGCAGGATCCTGCCCAGGGTGCTCTTGCCCGAGCCCGAGCTGCCCACCAGCGCGACCTTCTGACCTGGGGCGATCCTCAGCGTGACGTTCCTGAGCGTCCAGGGCGAACGGGGGTCGAAGCGGAACCCGACGTCGCTCAGCGTCACCTCCCCGCGCAGCGGCGGCCGCGCGCCGCCGGTGCGTTCCGGCTCGGCCTCGATGATGTCGGCGAGCCGTTCGACGTGGGCGCCGGCCTCCTGGAGCTCCTGGAGGCTGGTCAGCAGCGAGGTCAGCGGGGTGAGCGCGGAGACGGCGAGCGCGTTGAGCGCGAGCATCGTCCCGAGGCTCAGCCCGCCGTCGAGCACCCGGACCGTGCCCACGAGCAGCAGCAGCGCGGGAGCGAGGATCCTGATGGCCGACAGGACCGAGTCCAGGAGCCCGCGGGTCAGGCCCAGGCGCAGGTCGGCGTTCATCTGGGCGGTGAACATCGCCGACCACCGCTCGACGGCACGCCGTTCGGAGCTGGACGCCTTGATCGACTCGATGCCCTGGATGGACTCGATGAGCCGGCCCTGGGTCGTGGCGGCGGCGGTCAGGCCGCGCCCGGTGAGGTCGGCGATCCGTCTGCGGGTGAGGAGCAGCAGCACGACCTGGACGGCCGCCATCGCGGCCAGGCACCCGCCGAGCAGGGGATCGCGCACCAGCACGAGGACCATGAGCACCACGGCGAGCGGGCCGTCGAGGAGCGCCGACAGCACCTGGCCGGACAGCATGGCCCGCAAGCTGGCCGCGCTCTGGGTGCTCATGACGAGGTCGCTCGCCCCGCGCAGGGTGAAGTACCCGTAAGGCAGCGAGAACAGCCGGCCGACGACCCCGCCCGTGAACTCCGTGTCGGCCCGCGCCCGCAGCATGAGCAGCAGGGCCGTACGCAGGTAGGTGAGTATCCCCTGGATCAGCACCACGATCGGCAGGCCGACGATGAGGACGTGCAGCAGATAACGGTCGCCGCCGGGCAGCACCTCGTCGACGACGAGCCCGGACAGCAGGGGCAGCACGAGCGCGGCCACCTGCAGCAGCAGGGAGGCGAGCAGCGCCTGGACGAGCAGGCCGCGGTGGCGGATGAGCAGGGCGCGCAGGAGGTTCGCGCGCCACGGGCGCCGCTCGGGCCCCCGGGGGTCGAAGTCCGGGCCCGGCTCGAAGGCCAGCACGACCCCGGTGAACCCGAGGTCGAACTCCTCCGCGGTGAGCCGCCGCCGCCCGGAGGCCGGGTCGACGACCTCGACGACGTCCGGGCGCCAGCGCTCGACGACCAGGAAGTGGTTGAACTCCCAGTGCACGACGAACGGCCCCGGCACCG
The DNA here is from genome assembly GCF_057536035.1 of Nonomuraea sp. B208. Taxonomy (NCBI): domain Bacteria; kingdom Bacillati; phylum Actinomycetota; class Actinomycetes; order Streptosporangiales; family Streptosporangiaceae; genus Nonomuraea; species Nonomuraea sp. B208. The sequence goes on along the minus strand of NZ_BAAJOU010000021.1, from coordinate 572,721 downwards.
CGCCGAGCCGCTCGGGCGCGATCGAGAACGCCTTGGCGTTCAGGCCGTACGACTTGGCGGCCTCGACGATCGCGAAGGCGGTCAGCCCGTCCCTGGACACCTGGACGTCCGCGACGACCTCGCGCACGCTCGCCCGGCGCCCGTGGGCCCCGAGCACCATCGCCAGGCACGCCGCGCCGCAGTCGGCCATCGTGTTCTGCCTCAGCACGGGCACCCTGACCCGCCTCATCGCGGACCACCGAGCGCGGGAAGGACGCCGAGCAGCACCACGACCGCCAGCGCCAGCGCGAGCAGGCCCACGTAGGTCCACAGCCAGACCAGGAGCGTCCCGGAGACGCGGTAGGGACGCTCGACGTGCCGCCGGACGCCCTGGTGGTGGTGGACCGCCTTCTCCCGGTACGGCAGCGACTTCACCCGCCGGCCGTCCGTTCCGCGATCCCCCAGAACCATTCGATCTTGGCCGCGTTCCTGCGTTCGTCGATCCATTCGCTGAAGATGCGGCGTTCGACGAGGTCGCGTACGGTCGCGTCGAGCACGGCCGGCTCCACCGCGAGGACCTTGACCAGCAGGTGCCCGCCATCCACGGGGAACGGCCCGGCGACCGTCCCCGGAGGGGCTTCGAAGATGCGTTCCGCCAGCTCTGTGTCGAGGTCGCCCCGGCGGAGGGTGGCGAACACCTCGCCAGGACGGGCGCCGCCGTCGGCGAAGGCCCGCTCGACCGCGTCGAGGAACCCGGCCGCGTCGGGCACGGCGGCCGGCTCGGCGACGAACACCGCCCGCGCGACGCGGGCCACGTCGAGCTCAGCGCCGTGTTCGGCGAACCAGTCCTCCACCCGTCCTGCGGCCACCCGCGAGCGGAGCGCGGCGACGGCGGCCTCAAGGGCGACCAGCTCTTCCAGCTCATGGTGGGAGATGCGGTTGCGCTCCATCCAGGCCCGGGTCGCCTCCACGGTCAGCAGGCCGCGGGCGCGGCGGAAGGCGTCCATCGCCTCCTGGAGGGCGGCGTCGCTCAGCGGCTCGCGCGTCTCCGCCAGCTCCTCGCGTACGAGGCTGTCGGCGATGAGCCGGTCGGCCGGCGCGGACTCGTCCCAGATGAAGTCCAGGCAGGCGATCGCCCTGGCCACCGGCGTCTCGATGCCGTTGACCCGGAGCAGCAGGTGCTCGCCCGCGCGGTGCACGCCGCGCAGCGGCCACGGCAGGGCCTGCTGGGGGCACCAGGACAGCGAGATCGTGGCGTCGCCGTCCTTCATGAGCAGGGCGTGGTGCAGCGATCCGTCGAACTCCTCGCGCTGGGCGACCAGCCGCGTCCGGACCTGCGGGTACGCCGCGCGGAACCCCTCCAGGCCGCGCTCGGGCTCACCCGAGCTGAGCAGGCCGACCGCGTCGGCGAGCATCGGCCCGTACGTCATCGCTTCACTCCGCTCTTCAGCAGCTCGCCGATCGCCGCGCTGATCGGCAGCCCGGTCGCGTCCTCGATCCACAGGAACTGGCCGTTGGGGTTGATCTCCAGGAAGACGTGGCGGCCGTCCGGCGTGAGGATCAGGTCGATCGCGCCGTAGCACAGCCCGAGCCGTTCGACCAGCTCCAGGCAGCGCCGGGAGATCTCGTCCGGCAGGTCGTGCGCCAGGATGGGGGTGGCGCCCGGGTCGTAGTGCCGCCAGTCGTAGCGGGTGTGGTTGCTGACCTGCGAGTGGATCTCGGCCGCGAACAGCTCGCCGCCCACCACGGTCACCCGCACCTCGACCCGCTTGGGGACGTACGCCTGGACGATGACCGGGCACAGGCGCAGGGCGTCGGCATGACCGAGGTCCGCCGGCGTCACAGGCGCCGCGAACCGCCCGAACCGCTCACCGTCCGCCTCCAGCTGGTTGCCGTGCACCGGCTTGGTGATCACCCGGCCTTCGTGCTGGACGTAGAAGTCGAGGAAGCGCTCGGGATCGTTCGTGATCAGCGTCGCGGGCAGCTCGAAGCCCAGCCGCCTGGCCACTTCGAGCTGGTACGCCTTGCGCCCCGCCCGGTCGATGACCGGCCTGGAGGCGGGGACCTTCAGGCACCCCAGACCGTCCCACAGGCTCTCGACCAGCACCCGGCACTCCTCCTCGACGTGCTCGCGGGCGACGGTCGACGGATGGGCCACCGGATTCCCCGGGCGGCGGTACCAGATCGCGGTCAGCTCGTCGAGGTCGACACGGCGTCCGCCGTGGCCGAGGGCCCGGACGGTCGAGCCGTCGCCCGGATGGCCGATCTCCAAGGTGGCGGCGGCGGGGAACCACGCGGGGTCGAAGACGGTGACGTCCGCCCCGGCGAGCGTCCCCACGACGCGCTCGGCGTGCTCGTCTCCGTCGGAGGTCAGTACGAGGATCATCAAGATGGTTCCGGTGGGGGGCGCAACCTGGGTCGCGCCCCCCGCGGCTGACTAGTTGCTGTCGCCGGAGGTGTGCGTGTGGCCACCGCAGATCACGATGACCTGGCTCTTGGCGCCGCCGCTCACCTGAAGGAGCTGACCCTCGTCGAGCTCAGCGCCCAGGGCCGCGATGTTGTCGAGGCTGGTACGCGTCTTCCCCGTGCTCATTCATCATCCTTTTGTCCGCATGGGAAGCCGAATGCCCCCCATCGCATGGAGCACGTTAGGGAGACGGCGGGCAGAGCGTCGTCCGTCGCGTGGATGATCAACTGTCATCCTGGAGACGGAGCAACGTCACTCGGGGCGGCCGGGAAAGGCTCGTGAGAGTCGGCGCGGCCCCGGCGGCCCGGGCGAAGCTCAGTATCAGCGCCAGGGCCGGGAAATCCACGCTCATGACTCGCATCGCGTTCTGCTCCAGCTCGACCTCGGCGACGATTTCCAGGGGGTCGTGCGTTCCTGCGCCCACGTGGCAGGTGAAGATGTGCCGGCCTGGGCCCCCGTGGGTCGAAAGCCGCACGAGCAGCTCCGCGGCATATTCCTTCGCCTCCAGCACCACTTCGGGCGGAAAAGCGGCCAGCAGATCCATCGTCCGGATGCTGAGCGCCCGGAGCCGCTCGCGATGCGCGAGCGAGGCCACGATCACGCCGATGGGTTCGCCCTGGCAGGGGAAGGGATCATCCTCCTCGCACACCGCCTGGGCGTATCGGGCCCTGCTCACGGCCGAGTCGGGCGGCAACTGCTCCGTCTGGCAGTATGCGGAGTATTCGGCGGGAATGAAGGCCCCGATCATGACTCTGTGTCCGACCTTGAGCATATAGCGCAAGATCTGCTCACATGTGGCGAGGTATTGGCCGTAATCCTCGAACTCGAATGACGGGTAGGACGCCCTCATGGTGGCCAGGTCAAGCTCGTTCAGGAGCAATGCCATACCGATGACGCCGCCTCGGCGGGTGTTCCGCCTTCGCTTCTTTCCCATGCGCGGACAGTAGTGAGGGCCGCCCGGCCGCCGATTCCCCGAACCGCATTCTGTGGATAAGGCGGTTGCCCGAGGACGAAAACGCCTCGACCATGACGATGGTGAAGACAATGGCACGGCACCTGCTGCAGGGCCTGGGTGGTGCGGCGTCGGCTGCTGCCGCCTACCTGGTCGTTGCCGTGTTTGCCTTTTTCCTGTTCTTCAGCCTTTTGCTTCTGCCGATCCTCCTGCTGTACACGCCGTTCGCCATCCTCGTCATCGGCTTGGCAGGAGTCGTCGTGTCGTTCGCGCGACGGCCCCCGTCATCGGGGTTCGTCGCGTTCTGGTCGGGTTGGGCCCTCTGCCCGGCCGTATATCTCGTCATTGTCCTCACCAAGTGAAGCGCGAGCGGGATACCCGGGTATCAGGACGGGTCGGGGCCGCAGGTCCACGACACTTCTTCCGCCTGGAGGGCGCCACCGTACTGGTAGGGGTCCCAGCCGTCGCGCATGAAGAGCTGCGCCACCACGTCCGAGGGGGCGCCCAGCAGGTCTTCGGACTCCGTATCGCCCAGCAGGCGCTCGGCGGCCTCCACGTCGGGTACGCGGATCCGGTAGTGGGCCTCCAGATGCACCACCGGGCTGTACTCGGTCGGGGTGTCGCCGGCTTCCTCCTCTTCCTCGCCGGGGGCCGGTTCGTTCTCCAGGTCGCTGAACGGGTTGCCCCATCCTGCGTGGTCGGCGCAGAGGGCGGCGTACGCGATGGCGGCGGCGCGGAGGTCGTTGACGGCCGCCACCACCCGCTTGTAGTCGTCGGGGGCTTCGGTGAGGATCAGGGCGTGCCGCTCGATGGCGGCGCCCAGGTCGGCGGCGCCCGCCAGCAGGTGGTCCCGCCCGGTCGCGCCGTTGTCTGCCTGGGAGTCGTTCACGATGATCTAATCCTCGAAGTCGAAGTGCCTGGTGTGCATGATCTCACCCTTGTTGTTCAGGTAGTCCACGTGAAAGTGGCCACCTTTGCTGCATTCGGGCCGGAAATGCGCCCTGGGGCCGCCGTCGGCGGCCGCCTGTCGCGCGGCCGCCTCCGCGTCGGTCCTCGGCGGTTTCTTGGACACGCCCCGATGCGTACCCGAGTTCGTCTTGTTGGGCGAGTTCGGCCTTCGCCACTTGGACATCGGGGCGATGGCGGGGCCCTTGGGGCCGTCCACGCCGGAGGGTCTTCGGGGAAGGCGGGCAGGCAGGCGGGGGCCGCCGGCCAGGGCGAGCGGAGGGCCGCCTCCCCACGGTCCGCGGGCGTTCCTGAGGATGCCGGCCAGTGGCTCGGTGACTCGCCGGGCGAGGCCGGGTGCCAGCACGCGTGCGCCGCCCTCGCCGGCCTCCTTGAGGATTCTTCCCATGGCGTACCGGGTGCCGAGGACCGTGGCCGTGGCTGTGCCGAGGGCGAGCGGCCCGCCCGCGAGCATGGTGGCCGAGAGCTTGACCGCGCACGACGCCGCGTACGAGATGACCCCTACCTTGGTGGCGGTGATGACGCCGGCCGCCCCGTCGAGGATCAGCGGCGCGTACCTCGCCGCCGTCGCGGCCGCGTCGAGGTGCCCGTCACCGCCTGTCTTCTGCCAGTAACCGGTGAGGGCCGTCGCGGAGTCGCCCTGGTACGCGGCCGGGCTCGTGGTCCGGGCGACGGTGGTGTCCGCGCGGGCGCCGGCCGTCGAGGTGCCGGCGAGCACGGTGCGCCACGCGTCCGCGTCCAGCCGCAGCTCGTCCTCGTCGATGTTCGGGAAGGGGATTCCCACCAGGGCCAGGACGCCGTCGGCCCAGGGCGGCAGGGTCATACCCATGACGTGTCAGGCAGCCCGTCGAGGTTCTGAACGGTGACCTCGTTGACGTCCGACACCCGCCGGCTCGACAGCGCCAGCGCGTCTCCCGTGGCCCCTATCAGGTCGCCCATGTGGGTGTAGGCGGCCAGGGCGATCGCGGTGCACTCGCTGTAGGCGGTGACCAGTGGGCGCAGCAGGCCGTCATCGCCCCAGGAAGCGGCGTCGCCGCGCTGCTGTAATCGTCGCAGCGCCGCCGCGTAGTCCGTGCCGTCACCTCTCAGGTGCGCCGAAGCCGTCTCCAGCGCCCCGTGGACCAGCCGAAGCTCCGAACTCATGAAGCGTAGGTTAACGATGATCGAAGCCGGTGTGGATCAGAGACCGATTTTCGAGCTGGTATCTTGCCGGGCGTGCCGTCTCCGGCGTCTGGTGAAGGAGTCTTTCGATGCCGTCCTCGGGCCCCTGGAACGACGACCTCGACCACCTGGAACGGGTCCTTCGTCAGACCGAGGAGATCATGCGTGACCTCGGAGCCGCCCGTGCCGAGATCGCCCAGATCACCAGTGTGGGCGAGGCGGGCGGCGGCATGGTGCGCGTCGTGGCGGGGGGCGGCGGGCGGCTCAAGGCGATCAAGCTCGACCCCCGGGTCATGCGGCAACCGGCCGATGAGCTGGCGAGGCAGGTCATGGCGGCGACGCGGGCCGCGCAGGAGGCGGCCGAGCGCCGGTCGCACGAGATCGTCGAGCGGGCCCGGGCACGCGCGGAGAGCCTGCCCGAGCCGCTGGACGAGACCTTCGTACGCCGCCGGATCGAGCAGGTCGCCGACGAGATCGACCGGCCTCCGAGAGGGTGACCGACCGCGGCGTCCACGCCGGGCGAACCTCGTAGGTGAGGAGAAGGAATGCACAAATTCGACGCGGACCCCGCCAACTGGCGCGAGAAGGATCTGGAGCGGGAGGCGGAGAAGGCCGCGAAGATCCTCGCGTGGATGGACGACGGGCAGCGCGAACTGGATGAGATCACCGGCACGGGCGAGGCCGCGAACGGTCAGGTGAAGGCCGTCGCGGCCGTGGACGGCACCGTACGGGACATCGTCATCACGCCGCGCGCCATGCGGTTGGACAGCCGGACGCTGGCCGAGCAGCTGACGCTGGCCGTCGGCCGGGCCCAGGACGATGCCGAGCGGCAGAGCCGTCAGCTGATGGCCGACGCGCTGGGCGACCTGCTCCCGGACGGCCGGCTGGATCTGCGCGCCTTCGAGGAGCAGCTCGGCCGGTTGCTGCGCTCCTTCGAACGCCCCTGACGAGGACGAACCGCGAAAGGCGCCGGATCAGGCGTCGCCGTCCCTGCGGCGGTCGCGGCGGCGGAGGGGTGGGGGGTGGATGGCCTTGCCGAGGACGTCGCGGGCCTCCCATTCGACGCCGCCGGGCAGCTCCCACCCCCGCCGGTAGGCGACCAGTCGCAGTACGGTGCCCGCGACGACCGCCAAGGGGGTGGCCACCGCGACGGGCAGGCCGAGCTCCGAGCAGATCACCTCCAGGGCCGCGACCAGGGCGGCGACCGACGCGTACAGGCCGTTGCCGCCGAAGACGGCCGGGACGCGCTGCACCAGCAGGTCGCGGGTGGCGCCGCCGCCGACCGCGGTGATGGTGCCCAGCAGGATCGCCGGGAGCCAGGCGAGCCCGGCGGCCAGCGTCCGCTGTGCCCCCGCGACCGCCCACACGCTCAGCGCGACCGCGTCGAGGACGTAGAAGAGCCGGGTCCATTCCCGTTCGGTGAACTTCAGCAGGAACGCCACCCCCGCGCCGGCCAGCGCGATCGGGATGTAGAGGGGGTTGGTCAGGGCGAGTGGCGGCCCGTGCCCGAGCAGCACGTCGCGGATCAGCCCGCCGCCCAGGCCGGACACGACGCCGATCACGACGTACCCGAACAGGTCGAGCTCCCTGCGGCGGGCCACCGAGCCGCCGAGCAGGCTGTTGATGAACACCCCGACCAGGTCCAGCACCGTCGTGATCGTCTCGACCCGCACAGGCAGGAGCCTAGGGACGCCTCCGCGGGAACCGGCGGCGGTCCGCCCCCGGATGGCGGAACGTTTGCGCCCGTCTGGACTACTCCAGACGGATATCAGGAAAGCATCCGCGGGTGAGGCTGAGGGGAGCGACCGATGTCCGCCGACACCGTGCTGGCCGGGCTTGACGCCATCAGGCTCGACCTGGAGGCGTACTACCGCGACCTGCACGCCCATCCCGAGCTCGGCCACCAGGAGAGACGCACCTCGGCCCGGGTGGCCGAGCGGCTGCGCGCGTACGGGTACGACGTGACCGACGGCATCGGCGGCACGGGGGTCGTCGGCGTGCTGGCCAACGGTGACGGGCCGTGCGTGTTGTTCCGTGCCGACATGGACGCCCTGCCGATCGAGGAGCGGACCGGGCTGCCGTACGCCAGCACGGCCGTCGGCGGCGACGGCCGGCCCGTCATGCACGCCTGCGGGCACGACACGCACGTCACCGCCCTGCTGGGCGCGGCCCGGCTGATGGCGCAGGCCAGGGACGCGTGGAAGGGCACGTACGTGGCGCTGTTCCAGCCGGCGGAGGAGCCCGGCGACGGCGCCCACGGCATGATCGACGACGGGCTGACGGGCCGGATCCCGAAGCCCGACGTGTGCCTGGCGCAGCACGTGCTGCCCTATCCGGCGGGCCAGGTGCTCACCCGGCCGGGGCCGGCGCTGTCGGCCGCCGACAACTATCGGATCACCGTGTACGGCCGCTCGGCCCACGGCTCGGCACCCGACCGGGGCATCGACCCGGTGGTGATGGCCTCGATGCTCGTGGTGCGCCTGCAGACGATCGTCTCCCGCGAGGTCGGCCCGCTCACCCCGGTCGTGCTCACGGTGGGCAGCATCCACTCCGGGGCCAATCCCAACAACATCCCGGAGACGGCCGAGATCCAGCTCAACGTACGCACCTACGAGGAGGACGTGCGGCAGCGCGTCAGGGACGCGATCGTCAGGATCGCCCGCGCCGAGTGCGCCGCCTCGGGCGCTCCCCGCGAGCCCGACGTCGAGCATTTCGGCGCCTTCCCCGCCACGGTCAACGACGCGGACACGACGCGGAGGGTCGCCGCGGCCTTCTCCGCCTTCTTCGGCGATCGGGCGAAAGAGCTCGATCTCCAGACGGCCAGCGAGGACTTCAGCGAGATCCCGAAGGCGTTCGGCGCGCCGTTCACGTACTGGGGGTTCGGCGGCACGGACCCCGAGCTGTACGCGCGGGCGGCCGGCAAGGGCACGATCGACGCCGACGTCCCCGGCAACCACAACGCCGCCTTCGCCCCGGTCATCCAGCCCACCCTGGACACCGGCGTGCGGGCGGCCGTCGTCTCGGCGCTGGCCTACCTGGGCGTCGACGGCGGCTGACGGGGCCTCACACCCCGGCGAGGACCTTGGTCTTGGCGCGCTCGTACTCGTCGTCGGTGAGGTCGCCCCGGCGCTTCAGGTCGGCGAGCCTGGCCAGCTCGCCGCCGGTCCCCGAGCCGGTGCCGCCCGCGGCGCTCTCGCGCACGTACGCGCGGAACGCCTCCTCGTTCGCCTGCAGCCGCGCCATCTCGCGCCGGCCCATGCCCTTGCCGCGGACGATCAGGTAGAGCAGGACGCCCACGAAGGGCAGGACCACCAGCACGACGGTCCAGCCGGTCTTGCCCCATCCGCTGACGTCGTCGTCGCGGAACAGGTCGCCGATGACCCGGAAGAGCAGCATGAACCAGAGGACCCACATGAAGAACACGAGCATGGTCCAGAAGAGGTTGAGAAGAGGATAGTCGCCCATCGCGGCGCTCCCTTCGGCGCGAGACCGTTTTGCGCCTTTCACCGTTTATGCCGCTTTCTCGGCCCTACCAGTCCCAACGTTCGGCCAATCTTCCGCACCCGGCCAGGCGGTGAAGGCCCAGCTCAAGCGGCCCCTGCTTGTACGTTGATGATCGATGGAACCGAGACCCACCGTGCAGGTGCTGCTCGCGCCCGCGAACATCTGGCGGGCCGGGCTCGTCCTGGCGGCCGTCGTCGCCGCGGCGTTCTTCGTCCGCTTCGTGCTCGTCGACGCGGGATCGCTGATCGCCATGCTGGTGATGGCGTGGTTCCTGTCGCTCGCCATGGAGCCCGCCGTGCGCCGCCTGTCCAGGCGGGTGCGCCGCGGCACGGCCACGCTGCTGGTGATGACGCTGTTCATCGTCACGGTGGTGATCTTCTTCGTGCTGTTCGGCAGCCTGCTCGTCCGGCAGGTCGCGGTGCTGCTGAAGGCCCTGCCCGACGTCATCACCCGCGTCGTCGACTGGGTCAACGCCCGCTTCGGCACCCGCTACGAGATCTCCGCCATCCTCGGCTCGCTCAACCTGACCCCGCAGCAGGCGGCCTCGTACGCGCAGGGCGCGCTCAACGGCGTCCTAGGCCTGGTGGGGACGGTGGCGGGGACGGTGTTCAACATGTTCACCCTGCTGCTGCTGACGTTCTACCTCTCGGCCGACGGGCCGGCGCTGCGCCGGTGGATCGCGCAGCTGCTGCCCGGCCGCGTCCAGCAGGTCTTCATCAACGTCTGGGACGTCTCCACGGTCAAGACCGGCGGGTACGTCTCCTCCCGGCTCGTCCTCGCCACGATCAACGGCGTCGCCTCGGCCCTCGTGTTCCTGGCGCTCGGCATGCCGTCCTGGCTCGCGCTCGGGGCGTGGACCGGCCTGGTCGCCCAGCTCGTGCCCACCATCGGCACCTACATCTCCATCGCCCTGCCGGTGGTCGTGGGGCTGGTGTCACCCCGTCCCTGGATCGGCCTGGCGGCGCTGGGCTGGGGCGTGCTCTACCAGCAGGTGGAGAACCTGACGCTGGAGCCGAAGATCAGCTCGCGGGCGGTGGACATCCATCCAGGGGTGTCCTTCGCGGCCGTGATCCTGGGGGCGTCGCTGTTCGGCGCGATGGGCGCGCTGCTGGCCATCCCCGTGGTGGCCATGCTGCACTCGCTGGTCGACACGTTCGTCACCCGTCAGGAGCTGCAGGAGTCCGTGGCCACCCGGGTGCCCCCGCCGACCGGCGGGAAGAAGCCGCCGCCACCGAAGTGACGCCGGCCTCCTCCGCGGGAATGCCGTCTACGGCATGCCGGCCCTGCTGAACGCCTTCATCTCCTTCCCGTGCACGGCCAGCGCGTAGATGACCAGGACGTCGAAGGCGATGATGATGGCCGACCAGATCGGGTAGGCGGGCAGCCAGGCGAAGTTCACGAACGCCTGGATGGCGGCGAGGGTGATCCCGACCACCCGTCCCCAGGTCTTGCCCGACATGATGGCGAGTCCGGCGAGAAAGACGATCACCCCGATGGCTATGTGGAACCATCCCCAGGCCGTGAAGTTGACCGGAACCGCCAGGTTGTTGGGCGTGATGATGTAGAAGCCCCTGTGAAGGAGCCCCACCAGGCCCATCAGCGCCTGGAAGCAGCCCAGGATGATCATCCCGATGCCGGCGAACATGACCCAGCCGAGCCAGCCGCTGGGCCGTGGCTCCCTCGTCGCGGGGGCCGTCTCCGCCCGCTCCGCCTGACGTTGCTGGGGCACCGCCTCCGAGACCTGCTCCCGGGAGACCTGCTGCTGCTGGGTGCGTCCGTAACGTGGTTCTTCCATGATCGGCTCCCTCCGCGAGGCGGAGTTTCCGTGCAGCGGTCCGAGCAGCTTCCATGCGCGTGCTCGCGGCCACTCCTTACCCTGCTTCTCTACCCAGGACATCCTCCCCCTTCTTCGCAAATAGCTACAAAAGTGGGCAAATTACCGTGGAGTCTTTTTGCCTGTTCGCGGCGCTCCCCGGGCCGGGAAGAGGGGACCACGGGAACATCGCCAGCGCCCCCGGTAACGGGACGCGCGCAGCCAGTCGCGCCAGAAGGCGCGGCAGGATTCGAGGCTGCCGCGTACCTCGTCGGCGGTCAGGAAGGGCGGGGGCCGCTCGGGGCGGTCAGGGCGACGAAGGCCGTCTCCCCGACCCGGAGGGTGAGGTCGGCGGTGAGGTCGTCGCCGTCAGGGCGCAGCGTGACGGACGCCGGCGCCGGCCGGAGGCGGCGCCTGAGGGGTCCGGCTCCATGAAGTCGGCGACCTCCCCCACGCCGTCGGGAGCCATGAAGCGGGTGACGAGGACCGCGGTGTCCGACAGGTAGAGCTGCCGGACCGTGACCCCCGCGACGCGGCCGGAATCGACGGAGAGCCGGCAGTGTCCGCCGCGTTCGCCGTCGAGGAGGGAGGCGAAGAGACTCGGGGAGTCGAACCGGGGCGCGCACCACCAATCGATGGCGCCGGTCTCGGAGACGAGCGCGACGGTCTGCAGGTCCCCCACCATGCCGTGGTCCGCGATCTGCGGGTACGTGTCCATCAGTGCCTCCAACGGTCGCCATGGACGCCGGTTGGACGAAACGGTTCACCGCGCTCACCGCCTCCAGGTCGGTGGCGCTCGACGCGTCGCGCGGCTCGGGGGCGGCGGGCAGGGGCAGGCGGCGGATCGCGATCATGGCGGCGTCGTCGCCGAGCCGGCCGCCGGTATAGGTGATGAGATCGGCGCAGATGCGCTTCAGCAGCCCTTCGGGGAACTCCCGCGTCCAGGCGGCGATCCGGTCGGCCAGCGGGTAGAACACGCCTGCGGTGTCGCGCGCCTCGGTGACGCCGTCGGTGTAGAGCAGCAGCAGGTCGCCCTCCTCGAAGCGGAACGAGCAGACGCTGTATCCCTCGCCGCCCAGGTTCCCCAGGCCCAGCGGCGGCGAGGGACGCTCGCACTCCAGCGGCGTGACCTTGCCTTCGTGCACCAGCAGCGGCGGCGGGTGGCCGCAGTTCACCATGGTGAGCACCGGCTCGTCGTCCGCTATGTCCAGGGCGACCGCGGTCACGAAGCTCTCGTCGTCCACCGGCCACGCCTTGGCGGACTCGTACGGGTTGAACCCCGCGCTGTCCTCCAGGTCGGCGGCGAGCTCCGGCAGGGACAGGCCCCGGCGCGCGGCCTCGCGGAAGGCGCCGACGAGCGCGGCGGCGTCGGAGATGGCAGGCAGCCCCTTGCCCCGGGCGTCGCCGATGATCAGGCGGGTGGCGCCCTGGGTGCGTACGGCCGCGTACAGGTCGCCGCCGATCCTGGCCTCGGCCGCGGCGGCCAGGTAGACGGAGGCCAGCCGGAGCGTGCCGAGCGACTCGGGCAGCGGGCGCAGCAGCGCGCGCTGCGCGGCCTCGGCCACCGAGCGCACCTGCACCAGGACCCGCCGCTCGCGGTCCCTGACGAGGCAGAACAGCACCACGAACGCCGAGACCAGGATCATGGCGATGAGCTCCGCCCGCTCGTTCCCGCTGCCCATCAGATGGTGGTGGAAGCCGATGATCACCTCGGCCACGACGGCGAGCAGTCCGATCAGGCCCGTGAACCACGCGCCGGCGAAGGAGGCCGTGATCGCGGGGGCCGCCACCAGCAGGGCGCCGAGACGAACGGTGCTGGGGGTCAACAGGTCGGCAGCCGTGATCACCACGATCATGGCCAGCGGAATCACCGCCAGTGCGTGGTCGCGCAGTGATGGTTGCCCCCACGGATGCGGGTTTCCCCGAAATCCCACGCTTTCTGTCTACCTGTTGCGATCCGGAGGCCGAAAGCCGCATGGTCAGCTCTTGGGGAAGGCTTTCCTCTGCCCTCGGTGATGAGAGGCTGGACGGATGACAGCCGTATGGTCCCGGTCGGAAGTCGTCGAAGCCGTCAAGGAGCTCTTGGTACGTCCGGGCGCCGTGACGGAGGGGTTCGCCGCCGTCGACGTCGTGGCCGAGGCCGACGGCATGCTGGTGATGTTCCGCTGGCGGCGGGATCCGAACACGTACGCCATCGGACTGGAGTTCCCGACGGCGCCGAACGTGCTGCACATCCAGCCCGGCGTCACGCCCGAGCTGCGCGCGGCGTTGGCGCGGCTCGCGGTCCACGAGGTGGCCGAGGCCGGGGCGCTGAGCGTGGTCACCGCGCTCGACGACCCCGAGCTCCACGGGCTGGGGTTCCGGCCGGCGGACGGTGGCGGTCTCGCCCTCGACACCAGAAGCCGCGCCTGACGCCTGACCGTCAGAAGACGGTCACCACTTCTCCCACTCGCTGGTCTTGAAGCACCTGTTCGCCCAGTACGCGAGCTTCGCCGGGCCGGTCCACCCCACGTAGGGTCCGTGCCCCTGGAGGCACCGCATCTTCTTGATCGTCGTCGGCTCCCACTTGCCGTGGGAGCAGGCCGGGATGAGCTTCCTGACGACCCGCTTGCCGCAGAGCCACCGGACGCTGGGGCGGGGTGCGGCGGCGACCGCCGCGACGGCGGGGGTGGCCGCGGTCATGGCGGTCGTCGTGGTGGGGGCGGCCATGGCCGCGTTCGGCGACATGCCCGCCAGGGTCAGCGATGCGGCGCTCGCCGCGACCACGGTTCCCAGCTTCACTGCCAGCTTCATCGTGCTGTCCTCTCTCGTCGCGCCTGTCGGTGTGAGAGAAAGGTAGGGCGGCCGCTGTTGACCCCCTGTTGAGCGCGTGTTGAGCGGGCGGGGGCCCCTCACCTGTCGTCGCGGAGCACGGGGTGCGCGGCCAGGTGGTCCTGGAGCTCACGGTGGCGGAACTGGTAGGCGATCCCGGAGATCCGCAGCAGTCCCGCGTCGTAACACCGGTGCAGGAAGCGGCCCAGCCGCCACGGCAGCCGGCCCCGCGTCGCCAGGAGAAGCCCCAGGTAGCGGCGCGACAGCACCGGGGACCAGGACGCCACGAGGGACATCCCGAACACCGCGCCCGCCGCGACCGCCGTCACGACCGGGAGCCCGTCCAGCAGCCCCGCGAACCAGACGCCGAGGAGGAACCCGAACCCCGGGCCGAAGGTGAGGGCGGCCACGAGGGTCAGCACGGCGTCGTTCCTGACGATCGTCCGCGCCTCGACGCCCCTGCGCGGACCGGCGGGGCCGTCCCCCCCGCTCCTCCCGCTCGCCATCCCGGCTCCGAGCAGGAGGCCGAACCCGATCGACACCCACAGCGGAACCTCGACGCCGAGCTTCATGCCCACCGCCACTCCCGCCAGCGAGCCGCCCGCCGCCGCGAGCACGCCCTCCACCACGGCGCTCCCGCGGTCGCGTACGCCGCGGACCCCGCGGAAGCCGATCTCGTCCGCCGGGGACCACACCTCCCGCCAGGCGTCGAAAGGCTCCTTCAGCAGCCGCAGAGCCACCACGCCCGGCAGAAGGAGCAGCCCCAGCGCCATCACCGTCTGGCCCGACACCTTGCCGTCCACGACGTCGAGCTGCGAGAGCACCAGGACGAAGCCGGCGACGACGACGGCGACCCCGGGAAGACCGGTGGCCAGGGCCACCAGCGCGCCGATGGCCCGCGGACGGTCTCCCGCCAGCGGCCACAGCTCGTGCAGGACGAGATCGGTGCTGGACAGCACGCGTCCGTGGAACGGCGGCCGACTCTTGTTGCGGTGCAGATGACCGGCGAGGACGGCCAGCCAGGCGTGGGTCTGCTCGGCGGTCGGCCCCTTTCCCTTGGGATCCGTCGCGGCCAGGCGGGCGGGGATGAACAGGTCGAGAAGATGCTCTTGTACGGACGGCTCGTCGGTGAACTTCGTGAGGTCCCGCGGGGAGCGCACGTAGCGCCCGGTGAGGGGGTCGCGTTCCTCGTAGACGGTGACCGCCAGGGTCAGCCGCCACGGGGTGCCGAGCGCGTCGGCCAGGACGTCACCGGGGCGGGTGAGCGCGTCCAGGACCGGCCGCCAGCGGTCCGGGTCCTCCTGGTCGGTGAATTCCTGGATGAACTGCCACGCCTTGTCGCCGGCCACCTCCTTCACGGTGACGCGGACGGCGCCCCGGGGGGTGGCCCGGTCGGCGACCAGGGCGTCGTACTGGCCCGTGCGGCAGGTCACCACCAGGCTGCAGCGCTCCGGCCCGTGCTCGTAGTCCTCCAGCGCGCGCAGCGCGCGGGCGGCCCGCGAGCCGTAGCCCGGCTTGTCGGTCTCGTCCATCTCGTCCAGCCCGTCGATGACGGGCAGGATCTTGCCGGCCTTCACGAGCGCGCGCGCGGTCACCGGCTTCAGGTCGAACGTCGCGGTCAGGTGCCGGGCCAGCAGGTCCTCCACCGGCAGGTCGGGATCCAGGCTCGTCGCCGAGATCCGTACCGGGACGGGGTCGTCGGGCTGCCTGTCGCCGAGCAGTTCCAGGATCAGCTCGATCGCGAGGACGGTCTTGCCCGACCCCGCCACCCCGGAGATCACGAGCCGCCGTGGCGCCGGCAGGCCGCGGAAGTAGTCGGCCACGTGTCCCAGGTCGCCCTTCGCCGGGGCGGAGACGGCACCACCGGTGGGGTGGAAGCAGAAGTCGACGTCGATGAGCACGTCCTTGCCCTTGGGGCCGAGCAGCTGCGCCCGCTGCGCCCGCTCCTCGGCCAGCACGCGCCCGGCCAGCAGCGTCATCGCGTTCGACACGTCGGCGTCGGCCAGCCGTTGCGCCCGCCACCACGAGATCGCGCTGACAGCCGTTCCCACCAGCGCGAACACGGCGCTGACCGGGTCCACGTCGCCGGGATGCAGCAGCCACAGTCGCACCGCGGCGGCGACCAGCAGGGCCGCCCCGGCCGCCACGCCCGCCCATAACCACCAGGTCTTCGTACGCGGGTTCACGGCCGACAGCCTGCCAGAAGGACGCCTTCCCGCGCCCGCTCAGCGGGTGACCCGGCCGAGGCGCAGCGCCGAGGCCAGGAAGAACAGGCCGCCGAGCGTGGCGTAGCCGGCGAGGCTGACCAGCGACGCGCTCTCCTGGGTGGCCTGCAGGACGAACGAGGTCCCCGCGACCGTCGAGATGGCGCCGCTGACGATCACCGGCCAGTGGCCACCGCCGAGGTGCCGGCGGATCACGCCGACGGCGAGCTGGAGCAGGCCGGACACGACGGCCCATGCGCCCCACACGCGCAGGACGGCCGGGATGCCGGACCCGGCGGCGAAGGCCAGGCCGACGGCGGTGGCCCAGCTGATCACGATGTTCGCGTACAGGCCCAGTGCCGGGCCCGTCGCCTTCGACGAGCGGGCGTCGACGATGGCCGCGACCCCGTCGAACAGGGGGTAGAGCACCAGCAGGGCGACGCTGACCGGCCCGAGGCCCGACGCGGTCGCGGCCAGCAGGCCGGCCCAGACGAGCGCGAAGCCGAAACGGACGAAGTACAGCCGCCGCAGGGAGGCGGCGGCGGAAGTGGAGGCGGTGACGGTGCTCACGGGGTTCCCCTTCGCAGGAGAGATAGAACGTTCGGTCTTGTCGTCGGTAAGGGTGGCAGCGGGCTTCCCGGCTGTCAAGACCGAACGTTCTATCTGCTACGCTCCCTGCGATGGTGCAGAACACGTCAGAAGCGCGAGCACGGCTGCTCGGGACCGCCACCCGGCTCTTCTACGCGGAAGGGCTGCACGCCGTCGGGATCGACCGGATCGTCGCGGAGGCGAAGGTGACCCGCGCGACGCTGTACCGGCACTTCCCCAGCAAGGACGAGCTCGTCGTCGCCTACCTGCGCGGCGCCGACCAGGCCATCCGCGACCGGGTCGGCGAAGCGCTCGGCAGCGGCCGGCCGGCGGCCGACGTCCTGCGGGCCGTCGCCAGGTCGATCGCCGAGGACATCCGGTCGCCCGGGTTCCGCGGCTGCGCCTTCCTCAACGCCGTGGCCGAATATCCGGACCCCGAGCATCCCGTGCACCGGGCCGTGCTCGCGCACCGCGAGTGGTTCCTGAGCACCGTCACCGACCTGCTCGCGCGGGCCGGGGAGACGCCGCCCGAGCCCGCGGGCCGGCACGTCGTCATGCTGCGCGACGGCGCGATGGCGGCGGGCTGCCTGACCGACCCGGTGGCGGTCGGCGAGACGTTCCTGCACGGCGTCGAGCTGGTACTCGAGCGGACCCCTCAAGGCACGTAGCGGTAGCCCATGCCCGGTTCGGTGATCAGGTGCCGGGGGTGCGCGGGGTCGCGTTCGAGCTTCCTGCGGAGCTGGGCCATGTACTGGCGCAGGTAGTGGGTCTCCTTGACGTGCTTGCTGCCCCACACCTGGGTGAGCAGGTAGCGCTGGGGGATGAGCTTGCCGGGGTTGCGCAGCAGGATCTCCAGGATGTGCCACTCCGTGGGGGTGAGCCTGATCCCGCCGGAGACGGTCTTGCCGACCAGGTCCACGGTACGGTCGCCGAGGCGGACGGCGGCCGGCTCGGCCTCCTGCACGCTGGTGCGGCGGGAGACGGCGCGGATGCGGGCCAGGAGCTCGTCGATCCCGAAGGGTTTCGTCACGTAGTCGTCGGCGCCGGCGTCCAGGGCGCCGACCTTGTCCTCGTTCCCGGCCCGGCCGGACAGGACGACGATGGGGACGCGGGTCCAGCCGCGCAGCCCGTGGATGACGTCCACCCCGTCGATGTCGGGCAGGCCGAGGTCGAGGACGATGAGGTCGGGACGCCATTCGGCGGCCTGGCGCAGCGCGGAGGAGCCGTCGGCGGCGACCGCGACCTCGTAGTGACGGGCGGCCAGGTTGATGCGGAGCGCGCGCAGGATCTGCGGCTCGTCGTCCACGACCAGGATCCTGGTCATGGCGCCGCCGCCCCGCTGTGGACCGGCAGGTTGACGATCATCGTGAGACCTCCTCCTGGCGTCTCCTCGGGGATGAGGGTCCCGCCCATGGCCTCGGTGAGCCCGCGCGAGAGCGCGAGGCCGAGACCGACGCCGGTGCCGTTGTCGCGGTCGCCGAGCCGCTGGAACGGCAAGAACACCCGCTCGTGGTCCTGCGGCGGGATGCCGGGGCCGCGGTCGGCGACCCTGATCTCGACCTGGTCGCCGTGCCGGCCGGCGGTGACCAGCACCTTGGAGCCGGGCGGGCTGTAGCGGACGGCGTTGGCGATGAGGTTGGCGAGCACGCGTTCCAGCAGCGCCGGGTCGGCGACGACGTCGGGCAGCTCGACGGGCACGTCGTCCTCCACGTGGTCGCACAGCGGCCCGAGATCGTCCACGGCCCGGGGCACGACCTCCTCCAGCGCCACGGGCTGGAGCGCCAGGCCGAGGACCCCGGCCTGGAGGCGGCTCATGTCGAGCAGGTTGTCCACGAGCCGGCCGAGCCTGGTCAGGGACTCGTCGGCGGTGGCGAGCAGCTCCTCGCGGTCCTCGTCCGTCCACTCCACCTCGCTGCCGCGCAGGCTCTCGACGGCCGCCTTGGCGGCCGAGAGCGGGGTGCGCAGGTCGTGGCTGACGGCGGCGAGCAGCGCGGTGCGCATCTTGTCGGCCTCGGCGAGCGGCCTGGCCAGCTCGGCCTCCTCCTCCAGGCGTTCCTGGCGCAGCGCGACGGCCGCCTCGGCGGCGAACGCCTCCAGCACCCGCCGGTCGCCGGCGTTGAGCAGCCGGCCACGGGCCGCGAGCACCAGCTCGTCGCCGATCACGACGTCGGTGTCCGCGTCGGCGGGCGCGGTGCAGGGGGCGCCTCCCGAGGTGGCGATGATGCGCCAGGCGCGGGGGTCGCCCCGGTCCTCGGGAGTGGGGTCGCCGACGCGTTCGAGCAGGGTGACCGAGTCGAGCCCGAACGTCTCGCGCAGCCGTCCCAGCAGGGACGGCAGCGCGGCCTCGCCGCGCAGCACGTGCCCGGCCAGCGTGGACAGCACCTCGGCCTCCGCGGCGGCGCGGGCGGCCTGCCGGGTACGCCGGGCGGCCACGTCCACGATCGTGCTGACCGCGGCCGCGACCAGCACGAACACGATCAACGCGAACAGGTTCTCCGGATCGGCGATGGTGACGCGCCCGACGGGCGGGGTGAAGAACCAGTTGAGCAGCAGCGACGCGCCGACGGCCGCGGCGATGGCCGGCCACATGCCGCCCACGAGGGCGACGCCGACGACCAGGAGCAGGAACAGCAGGATCTCGTTCGGCAGCCGCAGCACGTCGCGGAAGGGGACGAGCGCGGCGGTCAGCGCCGGCAGCCCGGCCATCGCGACGGCCCAGCCGGTCAGCCGCCGTTCGCGGGTCAGGGCGGCGCGGGCGCGTTCCGGCCGCCTGCGGCCCTTCTTGGCCTCCTCGTGGGTGACGAGGTGGACGTCGATCGAGCCGGACAGGCTGATGGTCTCCACGCCGACGCCGCGCGCGAGGATCTGCGCGAACCGGCCCCGGCGGGAGGCGCCGAGCACGAGCTGCGTGGCGTTGACGCCGCGGGCGAAGTCGAGCAGCGCCCGCGGCACGTCGCCGCCCACGACCTGGTGGTAGGAGCCGCCCATGCTCTCCACGAGGGCGCGCTGGCGGGCCAGGCTGGCCGGGTCCGCGCCGGCCAGCCCGTCGGCGCTGACCACGTGGACGGCCAGCAGGTCGGCGCCCTTGGTGCGGGCCGCGATGCGCGCCGCCCTGCGCACCAGGGTGTCGCCCTCCGGGCCGCCGGTCAGGGCGACCACGACCCGCTCCCTGGTCTCCCACGTGTCGGCGATGCCGTGGTCGGCGCGGTAGCGGTCGAGCTGGTCGTCGACCTTGCCGGCGGCCCAGAGCAGGGCCAGCTCGCGCAGCGCGGTGAGGTTGCCGACGCGGAAGTAGTTCGACATGGCCGCGCTGACCTTCTCAGGGGCGTACACGTTGCCGTGCGCCATGCGCCTGCGCAGCGCCTCCGGGGACATGTCGACCAGCTCGATCTGGTCGGCCCTGCGCACCACCTCGTCGGGCACGGTCTCGCGCTGCGGAACCCCCGTGATCTCCTGGACGACGTCGTTGAGCGACTCCAGGTGCTGGATGTTGACCGTGGAGATGACGTCGATGCCGGCGTCCAGGATCTCGTCGATGTCCTGCCAGCGCTTGACGTTCCCCGAGCCCGGCGCGTTGGTGTGGGCCAGCTCGTCGATCAGCGCGACCTTCGGCCGGCGTTCGATGACCGCCCGCACGTCCAGCTCGGTGAAGGCGGCCCCGCGATAGCGGACGGTCCTGCGCGGGACGATCTCCATGCCTTCCAGCAAGGCGGCCGTACGGGGCCGGCCGTGCGTCTCGACCAGGCCCACGACCACGTCACGGCCGCGTTCGAGCGCGCGGCGGCCCTCGCTGAGCATCGCGTACGTCTTGCCCACCCCGGGGGCCGCCCCGAGGTAGACCCGTAGCCGTCCTCGCACGTCAGCCCTCGTCGAGGGCGAGGTTGAGTTCGAGCACGTTGACGGCGGGTTCGCCCATGAAGCCCAGTATGCGCCCCGTGGTGTGCTCCTCGATCAGCGCCCTCACCCGGTCGAGGGGCAGGCCGCGCTCCCTCGCCACGCGCGGGGCCTGGAGCGCGGCATAGGCCGGCGAGATGTGCGGGTCCAGGCCGGAGCCGCTCGCCGTGACCGCGTCGGCGGGGACGGCGGGGGACGCGGGGGCGTTCCCGCGGACGGGCACGGTGCGGCCGGCCGCGTAGTCCTCCCCCGGCCTGGCGCACTCGACCCGTACGCCCTGATAGGTGGCGACGAAGGGGACGGCGGGGCAGGGCTGGTTGACGCTGACGGCGCGGCCGGGGAAGACCTTGAGCACCGCGCCGACCCCGTCGGGCGTGCAGTACGGGCGGGCGCCGCTGACGCCCTCCAGCTCGCCGGCCGCCCTGGACCGGGCGCACACCTGCGTGAGCAGCGACCGCCTGCCCTGTGCGACGTCGATGACGTCCTCGGGGCCGAGGTTGCTCGCCGAGGTGGACATCGGGTCGTAGCCGGCGGCCGACGGGCGGGACTGGAAGTACTTCCTGACCGGACGGCCGGCGGCGTCGGTGAAGGACTGGCCGATGAGCGAGCTGCCCACGCCCCTGATGACGGAGCCGTTCGCCTGGTCGTGGAAGAGCACCTGGGCGAGGCCGGTGACGACCAGCGGATAGATCAGGCCGAGCAGGACGGTGAGCACGGCGAGCGTGCGGAGCGCGGCGAGGTGCCGGCGCAGCGGGTTCGGCAGGTGTTTCATCTAGGACATCCCCGGGAGGAGCTGGAGCAGCAGGTCGATGACCTTGATGCCGACGAAGGGCGCGACGACGCCGCCGAGGCCGTAGACGTAGAGGTTGCGGGACAGCAGTTTGGAGGCGCTGGACGGCCGGTAGCGCACGCCGCGCAGGGCGAGCGGGATCAGCGCGACGATGACCAGCGCGTTGAACACGACCGCGGCCAGGATGGCGGACTGCGGGCTGGCCAGGCGCATGACGTTCAGCGCGTCCAGACCCGGATAGACGGCCGCGAACACGGCCGGGATGATCGCGAAGTACTTCGCGACGTCGTTGGCGATGGAGAACGTGGTCAGCGCGCCGCGCGTGATGAGGAGCTGTTTGCCGATCTCGACGATCTCGATGAGCTTGGTCGGGTTGGAGTCGAGGTCGACCATGTTGCCGGCCTCCTTGGCGGCGGAGGTGCCGGTGTTCATGGCCACGCCGACGTCCGACTGGGCGAGGGCCGGGGCGTCGTTGGTGCCGTCGCCGGTCATCGCCACCAGCCGGCCGCCCTCCTGTTCCCGCCTGATCAGGGCGAGCTTGTCCTCGGGGGTGGCCTCGGCCAGGAAGTCGTCCACGCCGGCCTCGTCGGCGATGGCCCTGGCGGTCAGCGGGTTGTCGCCGGTGATCATGACGGTCCTGATGCCCATCCTGCGCATCTCGTCGAACCGCTCGCGCATGCCCTCCTTGACCACGTCCTTCAGGTGGATGACGCCCAGGACGCGGCCTCGCTCCGCCACCACCAGCGGCGTGCCGCCGGAGGCGGAGATGCCGTCCACCACGTGGCCGGCCTCCTCGACGGGATGGCCGCCGGCGTCGCGCACCCACTTCATGACCGCCGTGGCCGCGCCTTTGCGGACCTCGCGCCCGTCCACGTTCACCCCGGACATCCGGGTCTGCGCCGTGAACGGCACCCACTCGGCGTGCGCCAGCTCCCCCGGCCCGCGCTCGCGCAGGCCGAAGCGCTGCTTGGCGAACACGACGATGGAGCGGCCCTCGGGGGTGTCGTCGGCCAGGCTGGACAACTGCGCGGCCTCGGCCAGCTCGGCCGCGCTGACGCCGCGGACCGGGACGAACGCGGCGGCCTGCCGGTTGCCCAGGGTGATCGTGCCCGTCTTGTCCAGCAGCAGCGTCGAGACGTCGCCCGCGGCCTCCACCGCCCGGCCCGACATGGCGAGCACGTTGCGCTGGACCAGGCGGTCCATGCCGGCGATGCCGATGGCCGACAGCAGCGCGCCGATCGTGGTCGGGATGAGGCAGACCAGCAGCGAGACCAGCACCACGCCGGTGACGCCGTTCGCGTCGAGGGCGGGCGCGTCGGCGACGCCGGGGTTGACGAGCTTGGAGTAGATCGCGAGCGGCTGCATGGTCACGGTGGCGACCAGGAAGATGACCGTCAGCGCGGCCAGCAGGATGTTGAGCGCGATCTCGTTGGGCGTCTTCTGCCGGTTCGCGCCCTCGACCAGGGCGATCATCCGGTCCACGAAGCTCTCGCCGGGCTTCTGGGTGATTCTGACGATGATCCGGTCGGACAGCACCTTCGTGCCGCCCGTGACCCCGGAGCGGTCGCCGCCGGACTCGCGGATGACGGGGGCGGACTCGCCGGTGATGGCCGACTCGTCCACGCTGGCGATGCCGTCCACGACGTCGCCGTCCCCGGGGATGGTCTCCCCCGCCTCGACGATCACGTGGTCGCCCTGCCGCAGCTCGGGCGCGCGGATGACGTCCCAGCGCGTGGGGTCGGCCGGGTCCGCCAGCCGGCGGGCCTGGGTGTCCGTCTTGGCCCTGCGCAGCGTGGCCGCCTGGGCCTTGCCGCGGCCCTCGGCCATCGCCTCGGCCAGGTTGGCGAAGACGACGGTCAGCCACAGCCAGGCCACGATCGCCCAGGCGAAGACCGAGGAGTCGAGCACGGCGAGGACGGTGGTGAAGACCGCGCCGACCTCCACCACGAACATCACCGGGTTGCGCCACAGGGTGAACGGGTCGAGCTTCTTCAGCGCGCCCGGCAGTGAACGGATCAGCTGCTCCGGGTCGAGCATGGGGGCCGGCATGTCAGGACAGTCCTTCCGCGATCGGTCCGAGCGCCAGGGCGGGGAGGAAGGTGAGGGCGACCAGGATGAGCGTCACGCCGATGACCATGCCGACGAACTGCGGCCGGTACGTCGGCAGCGTGCCCGCGCCCTCGGGGACCGGAGACTGCGCGGCCAGCGAGCCGGCCAGGGCCAGCACCAGGATGATCGGTACGAACCGGCCGAAGGCCATGCACAGGCCGAGCGCCACGTCGTACCAGGGGGTGTTGACGGTGAGGCCGGCGAAGGCGGAGCCGTTGTTGTTGGCGGCGCTGGTGAAGGCGTACAGGACCTCGGACAGGCCGTGCGGGCCGGTGTTCAGCATGCTCGCGCGCCGCTCGGCCGAGCCCATCGCGGACGCCGTGCCGACCAGCACCAGGACCGGGGTGACCAGGAAGTAGAGCGAGGAGAGCTTGATCTCGCGGGCGCGGATCTTCTTGCCCAGGTACTCGGGGGTGCGGCCGACCATCAGCCCGGCCACGAACACCGTGATCACGGCGAGGACGAGCATGCCGTACAGGCCCGAGCCGACGCCGCCGGGGGCGACCTCGCCCAGCATCATGTCGAACATGGTCATCATGCCGCCGAACGGGGTGTAGGAGTCGTGGAAGGAGTTCACCGCTCCCGTGCTCGTGAGCGTCGTCGCCGCGCCGAACGTGGCGGAGTTCGAGACACCGAAGCGGACCTCCTTGCCCTCCATCGCCGCGCCCGCCGCCTGCGGCACCGTGGCGTGGCCGGACAGCTCGAAGACGTTGGTGAGCAGGATGCCGGCCAGCGCCAGCACGCCCATCACGGCGAGGATCGCGTAGCCCTGGCGGAGCTGGCCGACCAGCCGGCCGAAGGTGCGGGTGAGCGAGAACGGGATCACCAGGATGAGGAAGATCTCCAGCCAGTTGGTCCAGGCGGCGGCGTTCTCGAAGGGGTGGGCGGAGTTGACGTTGTAGAAGCCGCCGCCGTTCGTGCCCAGCTCCTTGATCGCCTCCTGGGACGCGACCGGGCCGCCGGTGACCGCCTGGGTCGCGCCGGTCAGCGTGGTCACCTCGTGCGGGGCGGAGAGGTTCTGGACCAGCCCGCCGGCGACCAGGATCAGCGCGCCGACGAACGCGATCGGCAGTAGGACGCGCAGGACGCCGCGCACCAGGTCCACCCAGAAGTTGCCGATCGTGCCGGACCGGGCGCGGGCGAACCCGCGCACCAGGGCGACCGCCACCGCCATGCCGGCCGCCGCAGAGACGAAGTTCTGCACCGCCAGGGCGGCCATCTGGGTCAGGTGGCCCATGGTGGACTCGCCGGCGTACGACTGCCAGTTGGTGTTGGTGACGAAGCTGATCGCGGTGTTCCAGGCGATGTGGTCGGTGACCGGTTCCATGCCGAGGCTCAGCGGCAGCCGGTCCTGGAGGCGCTGGAGGGCGTACACGGCCAGGACCGAGACCGCCGAGAACGCCAGCAGGGCGCGCGCGTACCCGCCCCAGCTCTGCTCGGCCTCGGGGTGGACGCCGAGCAGCCGGTAGATCATCCGTTCGGGCCGGCTGTGCCCGGTGGCGGAGTAGACGCGGGCCATGTAGTCGCCGAGCGGCCGGTACGCCAGCGCCAGCGCGACGACCAGGGACGCGACGAAGAGCATCCCGGCGGCGGTCGTGCTCATCAGAACCGCTCGGGGAACAGCAGGGCGGCGACCATGAGGATCACCAGGGCCACGGCGATCACGAGACCGGCGGCGTTGACGGCGCTCACAGCCGCTCCACCGCCTTCACAACGAGCCCGAGGACCGCGAAGACCGCGATCGTCAGGGCCACGAAGATGACGTCTGCCATCCCACTCCTCAACTCGATGAGGTCCGGAAGGACCTGTCACCAGCAAACGATGCGGATTGGGAGGTTTGGTGGTTCTTGACGCATTTCATACGGCCGCAGCCCAAATATTGACGGCCTTCCTACCCCCTGGGGCCCGCTGGCCTAGGGTCTGAGGGCGAGGACTGTGACAGCGGGCCTGGAGGTGAAGCCGCCTTGCGGATCGTGATCGCCGAGGACGACCCCCTGCTGCGCGAGGGCCTGGCGCTGCTGCTGCGCGCCGAGGACCTGGACGTGGTGGCGACCGCCCCTGACGCGGCCGGATTCCTCGACGCCGTGGCCGCGTACGAGCCGGACGTCGCCATCGTGGACGTCCGCATGCCGCCCACCCACACCGACGAGGGCATCAGGGCGGCCGTCGAGGCCAGGCGGCGAAGGCCGGGCCTCGCCGTGCTCGTCCTGTCGGCGTACGTCGAGCAGGCGTTCGCCACCGACCTGCTCGCCCACGGCAGCGCCCGCCTCGGCTACCTGCTCAAGGAGCGGGTCGGGCGGGTCCAGGAGTTCCTGACCGCGCTGCACCGGGTGGCGGACGGCGGCACCGCCATCGACCCCGAGGTGGTCGCGCAGCTCCTGACCCGCAACCGGCCCGGCAACCCGCTCGACCGGCTCAGCCCGCGCGAGCGCGACGTGCTGGCCCTCATGGCCGAAGGGCTCGGCAACTCCGCCATCGCCGAGCGGCTCGTCGTCACCGGCGGGGCCGTGCACAAGCACATCAGGAGCATCTTCGCCAAGCTCGACCTGCAGCCCGCCGACGGCACCGACCGCCGGGTGGCCGCCGTGCTGCGCTACCTGGAGAGCACCTGACCCTCACGTCCCCGCGGGCAGGGTCACGTCGAGGGTCGTCGGCCCGCCGGCCGGGCTGCTCAGCGTGAACGTCCCGTCGTGCGCCTCGACCCGGCCCCGGATGCCGGCGAGCCCGGAGCCGCGCTCGTCCGCCCCGCCGCGTCCGTCGTCGGTGACCTGGAGGAGCAGCCGGTCGCCGAGGCGGCGTACGCGGACGACGGCCCGCCCGGCCTCGCTGTGCTTGGCGATGTTGGTGAGCGCCTCGGCCACCACGAAGTAGGCGGTGGCCTCGACGGAGGCGGCGGCCCTGATGAGCGGATCGGCGTCGATCCGGCAGGGCACCGGGCAGGCCGCGGCCAGACCGGCGAGCGCGTCGGCGAGGCTCTTGTGGGTCAGGACGGGCGGCAGGATGGTGCGTACGACGCCGCGCAGCTCGCCGAGCGCCTGCTCCGCGGCGCTCTGCGCCCGTTCGAGCGACTCCCTGGCGGTGGCCGGGTCGCGCTCCAGCGCCCTGAGCGCGGCCCCGAGCAGCACGTTGACGGCGACGAGCCGGTTCTGCGTGCCGTCGTGCAGCGAGCGTTCGATCCTGCGCAGCTCGGCGGCGTGCGCGTCGAGCACGGCGGCGCGGGTCGCGGTGAGCTCCGCCACCCGAAGGTGCAGGTCCACGTCGGCGCCTGGCCGCAGCAGGCGACGCCCTGACCAGGCCTGCAGCCGGGCCATCCAGGGTGCGACGAGCACGGTCAGCGCGATCTCGACAGGGGCCAGCGCGGCGACGGCGAGCGCGCCCGCCGCGTCCCTGACCTCCCACATCCCGTACGCCGCCGTCGCGGCCTCCTCGGGAGGCAGCAGCCACCACCACAACGCGAAGGTCACGTCCTGCACCGCGTGCAGCGGGAGGGTGAGGGCGACCAGGCCCAGGAACAGCCCGGCGGAGCCGTGCGCGACCGTCCAGGCCAGCTCCCGCCGCACCGTCCCGTCGGCGAGCGCCGCGCGCCGCCCGGCCGGCGGCGGGGACGCGGCGACCAGCTCCTCCGGGCCCCAGCGCGAGAGCCTGGCCCGCTCCCTGTCCGCCACCGCGCGCAGGCCGCGCAGCGTGGCCGGCACCAGCGGCACCCCCACACCGACCAGGCAGGCCAGGCCGGTGACGACCGCCGACATGAGCGCCACCAGCGCCAGGACCGCCGTGCCCATCCCGGCGACGAGGTGTTCGAGCGCGTCCAGTGCGGCACGACCCCGGGCGACCAGGTCCACGCGCCGCGGGGCCCGGTTCTCGCCGGTCGTCATGAGCACGCACCTCCCAGGTCCGCCACAGGCTACCGCCGGCTCATCGGGCCGTCACGGCTTCCGTGCCCGCCGCGGCCGGAACGGGCTCCGCGGGCGGCCGGTAGCCCAGGCGGCCTCGGGTGGCGATCAGCACCACGACGGCCCCCGTGGTGCCCGCGAGGAGGGTGACCCGGGACGCCAGCTCGGGCGTGGCGAGCGTCGGGAACACCTCCGCGAAGGCCACCGACATGAAGTTGTTGACGCTGACGTGCAGCAGCATGATCAGCGGCAGGCTCTGCCCGGTCCGGTTGAAGACCCAGGTGACGACCACGTTGAAGGTGCAGCAGAACGCCACGAACTCGGCGATCCGCAGCAGGCTGACGTCCGGGTACCCGCCCCACTCCGACAGGAACAGCGGCAGGTGCCAGAGACCCCACAGCGGGCCCAGGATGATCGTGGAGCCCAGCGCGCCGAACCTGCGCTGCATGCGCGCCAGCGCGAAGTCACGCCAGCCGGGCTCCTCCGCCAGCCCGGTGGTGACCATCTGGAGCAGCAGGCTCGGGATGTAGGCCGCCAGCACGGCGGCGGGAGGGGCGGTGAACTGCCCGTCGGTCATGGCGAGGCAGGTGACGATGATGGCGGCGGGGACGCCGATGGCGGTCACCAGATACCAGACCCAGCTCACCCGCCACTTGGTCATCCGCCCCACCCACCGGCGGACGCCCTCCTTGCCCTCCGCGATCCTGGTCACGAGGTAGGCGGAGAAGATCGGGCCGAGGTAGGCGCCGGGCAGCATGCCGAGCAGCTGCGAGGTGCCGAGCAGGGCGGGGAACTCGAAGTCGAGGACCCCGGTGCCGTTCCGCGACAGGATGTACGGCAACCAGGCGACCCAGCTCAACAGGTTGGCCAGGATGAAGAAACTGAGCAGCGGGCGACGGCGGACGAAGACTGCCATGTCGGTACTTCCCTTGGGGAGCGCTTGATGGACAGTCACCAGCACACCAGCGACGCCCCCTCCCGGTCGTTCCCCCTTACGCCCCAACGGAGGTACAGCCAGGGGTACCGGGCCTGCGCGTGACGGTCAGGTACGTGAGGGCCGCGCCGAGGGTCAGCAGGGCGGTCCAGACGTTGAGGCGCAGGCCGAGGACGAGAGGGGCGGGGTCCACGCGCAGCCACTCGATCCAGGCGCGTCCGGTGGCGTAGGCCGCGGCGTAGAACGCGAAGGTCCGGCCGCGGTCCAGGTGGAAGCGGCGTTCGGCCCAGAGGACGAGCCCGGCCACCCCCAGGTCCCACAGCGACTCGTAGAGGAAGGCCGGATGGTACGTCGCCGTGGACTCCATGCCGGCCGGCCGGTGGGCGGCGTCGATCTCCAGGGCCCAGGGCAGGTCGGTCGGCCTGCCGTACAGCTCCTGGTTGAACCAGTTGCCCCAGCGGGCGATGGCCTGCCCGAGCGCGATCCCGGGCGCGACGGCGTCGGCGAAGTCGCGCAGCGGGATGCCGCGCCGGCGGCAGGCCAGCCACGCGCCGAGCGCGCCCCCGGCGACGGCGCCCCAGATGCTGATCCCGCCCTCCCAGATCGCGAAGGCGCGCAGGGGCTCGCCGCCGGGGCCGAAGTACTGCCGCCAGTCGGTGGCCACGTGGTAGAGACGCGCCCCGACCAGGCCGAACGGCACGGCCCAGGTCGCGATGTCCACGACCGCGTCGGGGTCGCCGCCGCGGGCGGCCCAGCGGCGGCGGGTGACCCAGGCGCCGACGACGATGGCGAGCACCATGAGCAGCGAGTACGCCCGAATGGGCAGCGGGCCGAGATGCCAGACGCCCTGAGGCGGGCTGGGGATGGCTGTCACACCGCCGAGTCTCGTCCCGGGGCGGCCGGGCGCGCATCGAGCGGGCCGCCGATTCCCGGGTCAGTCGACTGGTTGATGCCGGACCGCCGGACGGCTGGTTATCGTCGATCCCGTGGAGTCCTGGGAGCGGTCCCGGCGCCGGTGGCAGCACGCCTTCTTCGGGTCGTGGCTGGTGCTGACCTCGGCCGGCCCGCTGACGGAGGTGGGCCAGGCCCTGCCGGTGGCGCTCGTGGCCGGGCTGGCCGCCTGGTACGCGGTGTGGTTCGTGCTGCGCACGCCGCCGGCCGGCGAGGTGCCCCTGCCGTACGTCGCCGGCGGCGGGCTGCTCTGGCTGGGGCTGTTCGCGATCGACCGGTCGTTCCTGGTGGTCTGCCTGTGCGTGCTGGTGCCGTACTGCATGGACGCCGTGCGGATCGGGCTGGTCGCGGTGCTGTCGTGCGCCGGGGGCTGGTTGTGGCACAGCTACCACCACGGCGGGTCGATCAGCTGGACCGAGCTCGCCATCACCGTGCTGATCGCGGTCAGCGCGGCCACCTCGGTGGGCTACTTCTCCTCCGTGGCCCGGCAGAGCGCCGAGCGCAAGGAGCTGATCGACCAGTTGCAGGCCGCCCAGGAGGCGCGGGCGGCGGCCGAACGGCAGGCGGGCGTGGCCGCCGAGCGGCAGCGGCTGGCCCGCGACATCCACGACAGCCTGACCCAGGGGTTCGCCAGCGTGGTGATGCTGCTGGAGGCGGCGCAGGAGCGCTCGCCCGGCGACCGGCACCTGGCGCAGGCGTTGCGTACGGCGAGGGAGAACCTCACGGAGAGCCGCCGGGTGGTGCGGGCGCTGCGGCCGGGCGAGCTCGACGACGGCGGGCTGCCGGAGGCGCTGCGGCGGCTGTCGGGCCGGCTGTCCGACGAGACCGGCATCGACGCGCACGCCGTGATCACCGGCGCGCTGCGGCCCCTGGACGCGCAGGTCCAGGTCGAGCTGCTGCGGGTGGCGCAGGAAGCGGTCGCCAACGCCCGGCGCCACGCGCGCGCCGAGCGGGTCACGCTGACCCTGTCGTACATGGACGACCTGGTCGTGCTGGACGTCCACGACGACGGCGACGGCTTCGACCCGGGGCGGGCCGCCGCCGGCCACGGCCTGCTGATCATGTCGGAACGGATGGCGCAGCTCGGCGGCACGCTGCTCGTGGAGAGCGCGTCCGGGGAGGGCACGACGGTCGTGGCGAGCCTGCCCGTGGGGGCGCGATGAGCGCGATCCGGGTGCTGATCGCCGACGACCATCCGGTGGTCCGCGACGGCATCCGGGCGATGCTCGGGACGCAGGACGACCTGGAGGTGGTCGGCGAGGCGGTCTCCGGCGCGGACGCGGTGCGCCTGGCGCGCGAGCTGCGGCCGGACGTCACGCTGATGGACCTGCAGATGCCCGAGCTCGACGGCGCGGCGGCGATCGGCCGGATCCGCGCGGCCGACCCCGGCGCGCAGGTGATCGTGCTGACGACGTACGACACCGACGGCGACATCTCCCGCGCCATCGACGCCGGCGCGATCGGCTACCTGCTCAAGGACAGCCACCGCGAGCAGCTGTTCGCCGCGATCAGGGCGGCGGCACGGGGGGAGAGCGCCCTGTCGCCGTCGATCGCGACCCGGGTGTTGTCGTGGGCCCGCGCCGACGCGCCCGGCGCGCTCAGCGGGCGGGAGATCGAGGTCCTGGGCGCGGTCGCCCGGGGGCTGAGCAACAAGGCCATCGCCGCCCAGCTGTGCATCAGCGAGGCCACCGTCAAGACCCACCTGCTGCACGTCTTCGCCAAGCTCGGCGTCGACGACCGCACCGCCGCCGTGACCGTGGCGGCCACCCGGGGGATCATCCGCCTCGGCGGCTGACGCCACCCGGCCGCCTGTCAGACGGCGTGTAATTCCGCAGGCAGGAGCACGTCGAACAGGCTGACAACACGGATCTCCTACCGGACACGCGGGCGAGCCGCCACCTTGGACTCCGCCACCCCGGAATCGCCGCCCGGCCCCGTGAACCAGGAGTACCCGATGAAGCTGTCCTCATGCGCCGCCCTGCTCGCGGCGGCCGTCCTGATCGCCCCACTGAGTGGGGTGACCGGGGCGGCGGCGGCACAGAAGGCCGACGCTGGGGCCCTTCCGACCGTGAACATGGAAGCGGCCGTCAAGGCGGCCCAGATCGACCCGCGGCGGCCCGACAACACGCTGACCCCGGGCGCCAAGGCCGGCGTGCTCCTCGTCGAGCAGGC
The DNA here is from genome assembly GCF_057536035.1 of Nonomuraea sp. B208. NCBI lineage: Bacteria > Bacillati > Actinomycetota > Actinomycetes > Streptosporangiales > Streptosporangiaceae > Nonomuraea > Nonomuraea sp. B208. The sequence goes on along the minus strand of NZ_BAAJOU010000021.1, from coordinate 541,533 downwards.
GCTGCGTGACCTCCGCCTGCTCGACGCGAAGTGGGTGGACGGTTACTTCGGCACCACGACGGTCACCGCCTACGCGAACTACCAGAAGTCGCTCGGCCTCAGCGGCCTCGACGCCAACGGCCTGCCGGGCAGGACGTCGCTGACCAAGCTCGGCGCCGGCCGGTTCACGGTCACCCGGGCCATCACCCCGGGCGCTCGGGTGTCCGTCGGCGGTTCCGTGCTCAACACCCGTACGCGGGACATGCTCGCGGAGGCCAAGCGGCTGCTCGGCCGGGACCTCGCGCTGGACCAGGGGTCGTACAACCCCGGCGGCGACCCCACGTCCGTCGGCACCCATGACGGCGGCGGCGTCGTCGACATCTCGGTGGACGGGATGAGCGCCGCCACCCGCACCGCCGTCGTCCGCGCGCTGCGTCTCGTCGGCTTCGCCGCCTGGCTGCGCAGCCCTCAGCAGGGCGACTGGCCCTGGCACATCCACGCCGTCGCGATCAGCGACACGGATCTGTCCAGCCAGGCCCAGCACCAGGTCGGCGACTACTACCTCGGTCTGAACGGGCTCGCCAACCGCGGCCCGGACGACGGCCCGCGGACGACCATCCGCACCTGGGAGGAGTACCGGCGGCGCTGACCCCGTACTCCGACCCGATCTCGATCTCGAACAGCACAGACAGGAGAACAGCATGAGCAAGCTCACCAGGATCCTCACCGCCACGACCGCCGCGATGGCGCTCGGCGGAGCGGTGCTCGGCACCGCGGCCCCCGCCTCGGCCGCGAGCCGCGACGGTGTCTGCGACACCGGGGAGTTCTGCTACTACTTCAACAGCAATCAGCAGGGATCGGTCTCCGACTTCACCGGTTCGATCCCCGACTACAGCACCACCCAGCCCACCTGCTACGACTTCAAGGGGGCCGGAGCAGGCAAGGGCACCTGCATCAAGAACTCCGCCGCCTCCGTCTGGAACCGCAGCGGCAAGACCGTCCGGGTCTACTTCAACACCGGCTACGCCGGCAGCTACCAGGACTTCGCCGCGGGCGCGAAGGGCAACCTGAACGCCACGCTGAAGAACCAGAACGCCTCGCACCAGTTCGGCCCGTCGTCGTCGGGGAGCGGCGGCGCCATGTCGTACTCGCTGTACTCGGCCACCGGCCGGATCACCTGCGGCTTCGACGGCTACACCTCCACCTCCGGCCGGCACGAGGGCATCGACATCGCCCGCGGCATCGGCTCCAACGTGCACGCCCTCGTGGCGGGCCAGGTCATCAACGTCGTGCGCGGCGCCACCGGCAGGGCGAACCTGTCCACGATCGCCATCTACAACTCCTCGCTGAACAAGACGGTCATCTACCTGCACTCCGCCCCGGTGTCCTCCCTGGCCGTGGGCCAGCAGGTCCGTCGCGGCCAGGTGATCGCCACCGAGTCGTGGCGCGGCGTGTCGAGCAGCTCGTCCGCGCACACCCACGTGGAGATGCGCCTCGGGCGGCAGACGCGCGCCGCCAAGAGCGTCGGCGACCCGCACCTCGACAACCCGAACCCCACCTCGTTCTGGAACTCCCAGGGCTACAGCATCCGATAACGCCCCCCGGCCGCGACCAGAAGAGGAAGACAACGTGTCCGTACGAACGGTCCGCCTGCTCTCACGGCTCGCCGCGGCCACCGCCGCGATGGCGGTCGGCGGGGCGGTCCTCACCACCGCCGCCTCCCCCGCCTCGGCCGCGAGCCGCGACGGCGTCTGCGACACCGGCGAGTTCTGCTACTACTTCAACAGCAACCACCAGGGGTCGGTCTCCGACTTCACCGGGTCGATCCCTGACTACAGCACCACCCAGCCGACCTGCTACGACTTCAAGGGGGCCGGAGCAGGCAAGGGCACCTGCATCAAGAACTCCGCCGCCTCCGTCTGGAACCGCAGCGGCAAGACCGTCCGCGTCTACTTCAACACCGGCTACGCCGGCAGCTACCAGGACTTCGCCCCCGGCGCGAAGGCCAACCTCAAAGCCACGCTGAAGAACCAGAACGCCTCGCACCAGTTCCTCAGCTCCACGTCGCCGACCGGGTGCAAGACCGACGGCACGGACACCAAGCTGCCCACGACGATCCTCGTGTACCGCACGTCCCTGGACCGCGTGGAGCGGGTGGACTTCAAGACCTACGTCAAGAACGTCCTGCCCAACGAGTGGGTGTCGAGCTGGCCTGCCGAGTCGCTCAAGGCGGGGGCGCTCGCCGTGAAGAACTTCGGCTGGTACTGGGCGCTGCACTCCAACCGCAGGACGCCGAGCGGTGAGTGCTTCGACGTCTACGACCACACCTCCAGCCAGGTGTACCAGCCCGGCTCGGCGAAGGCGACGACGAGCGCCGCCGTGGACGCGACCTGGGGCACCCGGCTGACCCGGAGCGGGAAGATCTTCCGGGCGCAGTACTGCTCCACGACGACGGCGTGCGGCAACTGGGTCGACGGCGACTGGATGTCGCAGTACGGCTCCCGCGACAAGGCCAACGCGGGCTGGAGCTACTCCAGGATCCTCCAGCACTACTACACGGGGATCACGCTCGGCTCCTGAGCCGCCGTCCCTGGTTCCCCGTCGCGCCCCGGCGTGGCGGGGAACTAGCGTGCGTCGACGATGATCTGGAAGTTGATCGGCCGGCTTCCCGGGAACAGGATCGCTCCCGAGGCGTCCACCATCTTGAACCGCACGTAGCACAGGCCCGGCTTCCTGGGCGTGGTGACGACGGTCTCGACGTCGACCGTGCCGCCGGGCGGGGTGTCCTTGATCGGCACGTCCGAGATGGTCTGGCACTGGTCGGCCTGCTGCGCGAAGTCGAGGCGGCGCAGCGAGTATCCCGTCCACGGCACGGTCCCGGCGTTCTTGAGCCGCCACACCTTGGTCACGGTCTTGCCGGCGTCGACGCGCGCGCAGTCGGGGAGCGTGACGTCCTCGATGAACTCGGCCTTGTCGCCGGGGTGCAGGGGCGGGGCCCAGGGCGGGTTGGTCGAGCGCACCGGGCAGTCGGCCGGGGACAGCGCGGCGGCCGACGATCCCGGCCCGCTCGGGGCCGGGCCGGGGTCGTCGGTCGCGGCGCCGTTGTTGAGCACGGTCACGACGACGGCCACCGCCCCGGCGACGACGACCACCGCCGCCGCCGCCAGGGCGGCCACGCGGGCCGGCCGGGATCGCCCCTTTCCGGCCGCCGGCGCGGCCGGCGACACGGGAGGGGGCACGGAAGGGGGCGGCGGGACGCCGTCCGGGGACGGGGGCGCGTCGTTCCGGGAAGGCGGTGGGGCGCCGTTCATGGGGGGCGGTGGGGCGTCGTCCGCGGATGGGGGCGCCTGCGACGCGAGGGCGAGCCGCGCAGCGCCGGGCCCGGCCGCGAGACCGTCGGACGGACGCGCCGCCCCACCGGGCAAGCGGTCCACTGCACCATCCGACGGACGCTCCGCCCCACTGGACAAGTGGTCCACTGCACCATCCGACGGACGCTCCGCCGCATCGGACAGGAGCTCCGCTCCGCCGGACGGACGAGCCGCCGCGTCGGACGGCTGCTCCACCGACGTGGCGGCGCGGGGCGCGGACTCACCGGCGCTCGCCGATCTGACCACCCGGTTGGCCTGCTCCCAGCGCTCGCGGTAGTCGGCCGGATCGGCGTCGCACGCTTTGACGAACTCGACGGTGGTCTCCCAGCTCGGGAGCCGGTTGCCTTTCGTGGCCTCGTGGAGTGTCGTGTGGGAAATCGCCCCTGACCGGCCGGACATCTCCCGGTAAGGCGGGTTGCCGACCGCGTTGCGCAATTCTCGCAAGGTCGCCGCGAAGCTCTCGATCGCCTCCGCCCGTGCACGCCTGTCGTCCACCGTGCGAAGGTAACAGCACCCACGGTCCGCCCTCAACCCGAACCGGTATCAGCACGAACGCCGGCCGGCGCTATTCGCGAACCGTGGATGCCCGTCGGTTTTGTTGCGAAATCCGGCCTCACTTGTCCCGGAAGTTCGCCACTTTCTGTTTGAAGGCTACGGCCCGCTCCCCTTTCAACACCCCGAAGCTCCCGCCTTTCAGCGGGGCGTCCTCGGGAGTGCGGAAGCCCATCTTGGTGAAGCTTTCCGCGGACTGGTCGGTCGCGGCGGTCAGGTCCACCACCCCGCTGTACGTGAGCGCGACATCCACTATCTGCCAGCCGACCCCTTGGAACGGGTTCGGCGCGGCGGCCTCGTTGACCGCGGGGCGGATGATGTTCCACGGCGCGACGGACGCCTGGTCGATTCTGAGCGAATCCGCGAGTTTGCTCACCACGGCGATGCCCTGAATCCTGCCGTCATGCTTCGTGACCAGGGAAAGGAGCTTCCCCGCGGGCACGAAATACGGCTTCGTCAGCATGTCCTTGATCGCCGTCAGCTCGTCCTTGCAGTTCTGGTAGACGGGATTGTCGGCGCTGGGGTGAGACTTGTGATACTGCAGCATCTCGGTGACGGCCGTGGCCAGCTCTTTCCGGATGGCCGGAGAATCACCGACGAATTCGGTGCAGCCCGCCGGGATGCTTTTGAACGGTTTTAAACCGCTCGGCCCGCCCTCTGGTTGCGTGCTCATGAATCCCCCTCCATCGGCACGAAGGCATTCATCGTACGACTCAGCCCGCATTTGTCCATGGTCGGCGGCCCTCGCCCGCCGCTCCTGGCAACCGGTAAGATCCGCGCGGCTGCCCTGCCGCAGAGGAGCGACACCCCTGTCCGGAGCCCTCCTGGTCGCCACCGACGGGCCGCTGACGACATACGACGTCGATCGGAGGACCACGATGACCACGACCCCTGACCCCGCGGTCGAGCGGGCGGCGGACGAGCTCACCCGGAGCGTGCTGGCGAGCTTCGACGGCGCGCCGGAGCGGCTGCGTACCCTCGCCCGGGGCCTCGTCTCCCACCTGCACGCCTTCGTGCGCGAGCACGACGTCACCGACGAGGAGTGGCGGCACGCGATCGGCTTCCTCACCCGGGCCGGGCACCTCACCAGCGACGTCCGCCAGGAGTTCATCCTGCTCTCGGACGTGCTCGGCGTGAGCAGCCTGGTCGACATCCTCGGCAACGCCCGCGCCGCCGGGGCCACGCCGTCGGCCGTGCTCGGCCCCTTCTACGTCGAGGGGCCGCCGGAGCTGCCGCAGGGCGCCGACATCTCCGGCGGGCTCGACGGCGAGCGGGTGCTGGCGGACGTCACGGTCATCGACACCGCCGGGGTCCCCGTCGCCGACGCCGTGGTGGACGTGTGGCAGGCGGACAAGGACGGCTACTACGACGTCCAGCTCCCGGACCGGGACGGGCCGGTGCTGCGGGGGCGGCTGCGCACCGACGCGGACGGGCGGCTGACGTTCTGGACGATCCTGCCGGCGCCGTACCCGATCCCCGACGACGGGCCGGTGGGCGAGCTGCTGGCCGCCGCCGGACGCCACCCGATGCGCGCCCCGCACCTGCACTTCCTGATCGCGGCCCCGGGGCGGCGCACGCTGGTCACCCAGCTCTTCGTCGAGGGCGGCGCCTATCTCGGCTCCGACGCCGTGTTCGGCGTGAAGGAGCCCATCATCGTGCCCTTCGCCGAGCAGCACGGCCCCGCGCCCGACGGGCGGCCGGGGCCGTGGCGGCGGGTGCAGTTCACCTTCCGGCTGGCCTGACGGCCCGTGGACATCATGATCGGCCGCAGCCGGGAGTCCGACCACCTGCTGATCCCGGTCCTCGGCCGCTCGTTCCCCGGCAGCGCCGACCCCTGGGACGCGAGCTGGCTGCGCACCTCCGTCCAGGTACGCGCCGGCGGCTTCACCGCCGACCTCGACGCCCGGCTCCGCCTGCCGTCCGGGACGGTGCGCGACGATCCCGCGTCCGGGAACATCCTCAGCTTCGAGATCGAGGGCCTGGACCAGACGGACCTGCCGCCGCTCGTGGCGGCGCTGCTCGCCGTGGAGGAACGGTTCCCCCTGTGAGTTGGCCGGGGGGCGTTGCGTGAAATATGTTCATGCTGCTGAACAAACCCCCCGACTGACATGGAGGTCCCGGTGGCGGCGTCGGAGGACCGGCGCGCGGACGAGCCCCGGCAGGAGCTCGTGGGCGCGCGGATGCGCGAGTTCCGCAAGGAGCGGGGGATGACGCTCCGCGACCTGGCGGCCAGGTCGGGACTGTCGATCGGGTTCCTCTCCCAGGTGGAGCGCGGGATCTCGACGATCGGGCTGGTGGCGCTGAACAGCGTCGCGGCGGCGCTCGAACGGGGGGTGTCGGAGTTCTTCGACGACTCCCCCGGCCGCCAGCCGGGGCGTGACGCCGACCGGCTGCCGACCCATTTCACGCTCACCCGGGCGGAGACGGCGGCCACCGAGTACGTGTCCGGCGCGCAGACGTACCGGATGTTGTCCGCGCGCGGCCCCAGCCTGGTGCTGGAGCCGCTGCTGGTGCACATCGCGCCGGGCGGACGGCGGGAGCCCGCGTACGGGCACGCCGGCGAGGAGTTCGCGTACGTGCTGAGCGGCGAGCTGCTGTACGAGGTGGACGGCGTGGAGCACCGGCTCTACCCCGGCGACAGCGTGCACCTGCGCTCGACCGTGCCGCACAGCATGTACAACGACACCGACCAGGTGACCACAGTGGTGTCGGTGGTCACCCCCCGGTTGTTCTAGACCAGCTCGGCGGCGAGGGCCTGGGCGGCCCGCCAGCAGTCGTGGTACGTCGAGTACAGCGGCACCGGCGCGAAGCGGATCACGTCCGGGTTGCGCACGTCGGCGAGCACCCCGTGCCGGGCGTGCAGCCGCCCGGCCAGCCCGCCCGCGTCGCCGGCGGCCACCCGCACCGAGAGCTGGGCCCCGCGCCGCGCCGGGTCGGACGGCGTGATCAGCTCGATCGGGCCGCCGTTCAGCGGGGCGAGCAGCGACTCCAGGTAGCCGGTGAGCCGGCGGCTGCGGGCGGCGAGCTCGGCCATCCCGGCCTCGGCGTGCACGGCGAGCGCGGCCCGCAGCGCGGCCAGGCCGAGGATGGGCGGCGTGGAGACCTGCCAGGCGTCGGCGGCGGGCACGTGGTCGCGGTCGGGGCGCATCTCGAAGCGGACCCGCTCGTCGGTGCCCCACCAGCCGGTCAGCCGCGGCAGTGCGGGGTCCGCGCCGCCGGCCAGGTGGCGCGCGTGCACGAAGCAGGCGCCGGGCGCTCCCGGACCGCCGTTGAGGTACTTGTAGGTGCACCAGACCGCGAAGTCGGCGTCCCAGTCGTGCAGGGAGAGCGGGACGTTCCCTGCGGCGTGCGCGAGGTCCCACCCGGCCACGGCGCCCGCCTCGTGCGCGGCCGCGGTGATGCCGGGGATGTCCAGCAGCTCGCCCGTGAGGTAGTTGATCCCGCCGAGCAGCACCAGGGCGACCTTGCCGCCCTCGGCCGCCAGGTACGCGGGGACGTCGGCGGCGGGCAGCCGGACGACCGTGCGGGCCGGGTCCAGCCCGTGCCAGGCGGCCTGCCCCGCGACCGCGTAGGAGTCGGACGGGAAGGCGGTGTCCTCGATGACGATCCGGACGCGCTCTCCCTGCGGGCGGTAGAACGTGGCCATCAGCAGGTGCAGGTTGACCGTGAGGGCGTTCATGACCACGGTCTCCTCGGGACGCGCGCCCACCAGGGCGGCCATGTCCTCGCGGAGCAGCGCCGGGTAGGTCACCCACGGCCGTTCGGCGGCGAACCACGCCTCGACGGCCTGGCCGGACCACTCGGCCAGCTCGGCCTGGACGGCCGCGGCGGCGCCCTTCGGCTGCAGGCCCAGGGAGTTGCCGGCGAAGTAGGCGGTCTCCGGGTAGGGGGAGCCGGCCGGGGCCGGCGGGATCAGGAACTCCGCGCGGCGGCCGGGGTCGGCGGCGTCGGCGGCCAGGGCGTCCTGCTCGGGGTGGGTGTTCACGCGTTCTCCATCAGGGCCAGGGGGTCGGCACGTCAGACCAGGGTGCGGGCCGACCAGAGCTCGGGGAAGATCTCGCGGCGCAGCGACCGCTCCAGCCAGCTCGCGCCGCTCGACCCGCCGGTGCCCATCTTCGCGCCCATCGCGCGCCGGACCACCACCAGGTGGCGGGTCCGCCAGCCCATGAAGTTCTCGGCGAGGTCGGTCAGCGCCTCCCCCAGCTCCCAGAGCTCGTCGCCGGGGCCCTCCTCGGCGTACACGCGGGCCCACGCCTTCTCCACCCGGGGATCGGGCTCGTACGGCTGCGCCGGGTCGCGCGTGAGCACGGACTCGGGGACGTCGTGCCCGCGGCGGGCCAGGGCGGACAGGGCGGCGTCGTACAGGCTGGGCGCGCGCAGGGCCGCCAGCAGCTCGCCGTGGACCTCGGGGTCGCCGCGGTGGACCTGGACGAGGGACGGGTTCTTGTCCCCCAGCAGGAACTCCACCTCGCGGTAGAGCGCCGACTGGAATCCCGAGCCCTCGCCGAGCGCCGGCCTGAAGGCGTTGAACTGGCGCGGCGTGAGCCGGTTCAGCGGCCGCCAGGCCGCGTTCACCACGTCGAGGTACGCGGCCGCGCGCGCGATCACGGCGGTCGCCGGGGCCGGCGCGGGCCCGCCGAGCAGCTCGATCGCCAGGCGCAGCTCGGTGCGCACCAGGCCGAAGTACAGCTCCATGACCTGCGTGGTGACCAGGAAGGCGGGCTCTTCCGGCTCGGCGGTGCGCGGTCCCGGCAGCTCGCGCAGGACGGCGGTGCCGACGTACGCGTCGTAAGGGGTGGCGTTCGCGAAGCGCAGTCTCGGGGCTTCCATCACTCCTCCTCGTTCACCTCAATGTTCACTCACGACGAACTATGCTGAAATAGCCGAACGAAGGTGATAGGGCAGGATGGGTTTACGTTCGAAAGGCGATCTCCGGTTTGCCTTTCGCCGCTGCCGAGAGTGACGGATGGTGCCATGGACGCGATGGACTGGGCGATCCTCGGCGAGCTGCAGGCCGACGCCCGGCTCTCCTACAGCGAGCTGTCGCGGCGGGTGCACCTGTCCGCCCCGGCCGTGGCCGAGCGCGTACGGCGGCTGGAGGAGACCGGGGTGATCTCGGGCTACCACGCCCACGTGGACCTCGGCCGGGCCGGACGTGAGGTGCGGGCGCTGATCCGGATGGACTGCTACGGCGCCCGCTGCGTGCTGCGCCACGAGGAGGTGCTGACCCAGCCCGAGATCGTCCAGGTGTACCGGGTGACCGGGGACACCTGCTGCCTGCTCGTCGTGGCGCTCGACTCGATGGCGCACTTCGAGCGGCTGATCGACGGGCTGTCCCACTACGGGCGGCCGTCGAGCACGATGGTGCTGTCCAGCCCCGTGGCGTGGCGGCCGGTCACCCCGCTGGCCTGAGCGCCTCCTCGACGTGGGCGGCGGTCGCGGCCCAGATGGGGGCGGCCGGGTCGATCACCGAGAAGTGGTCTCCCGGGGCCTCCAGGTAGGTGACCGGGTCGCCGGTCGCGGCGCGGGCGTAGCGGCGGTTGAAGTCCACGAGGTCCGGGTCGTCGCCGGCGCCCTGGACGACGAGCTGCGGACCGCCCAGCGGGAGCCGGGCGAGCGGGCTGGAGGCCGCGTACACCTCGGGGATCTCGGCGGACCCGCCGCCGAGCGCCAGGGCCGTCGCGCCGCCGCTCAGGTCGCGGCGGTCGCACTCCACCAGGTCCACCAGGCCGGCCAGGGAGACGGCGAGCGCCGGGCCCCGCCCGGCCGCCCACAGGTCGGCGGCCAGGCGCAGCGCGAGCTGACCGCCCGCCGAGTGGCCGATCACCGCGACGCGGTCCTGGTCGACGTCCGCGCCGAGGGTCTGAAGGGCGTGGTACGCGGCGGCGACGTCCGACACGGTGGCGTCCCAGCCGTGGCGGTCCGGGCGGCGGTACTCCACGTTCCAGGCGGCGAACCCGCGGGCCGCCAGGTCGGCGGCGAGCGCGTCCATGAGGTCGGCGGCCCAGCGGGTCCGGTAGAAGCCGCCGTGCAGCAGCATCGCGACCGGCGCGGGCCGCGCGTCCGGCAGGAGCAGCTCGGCGTACTGGTCGGGGAGGGGGCCGTAGGTGAGGCGGCGCGGGCGGTGGGTCACCCGGTGCGCCGCGGCCCGTACGGCCCAGGTGAGGCCGTTGACGCCGCGCCCGTACAGGTGGAGCGCGCCACCCGCCTGGTGCGGGCCGGTCCTCGCGAGATCCAGCCAGACCAGCCGTTCGCGGTAAGCCCGTGGCGGCTCCATCAGGGCGCGCACCTCGGGATCGGCTCCGGGCAGGGCGACGACGGCGTGCTCCGGCTCGGCCCCGGCGGCGTCCAGCGCGGCCGCGAACGACGCGGCATCCGGCGGCTCGACCAGCCGCCCGGCGACCCCGAGCGCGGCGAACTCCCGCTCGGCCAACTCCGCCAGCAGCTCACGGTCCGCCGCCAGCCCGTCCGCGACCAGCACGGTCACGCGGGTCATGGTGTCGCCTCTCTCAGCATCGGTGCTACCTCCGTGGCGATGAGCAGGACCCCCTCATCGTCGGTGAGCCCGTGCGGGGTGCCGAACTCGACCCGCCGCACCCCCGCCTCGATCAGCCGCCACGCCTGCGCGGCCACCTGCTCGGGAGTGCCCGAGAACGCGAACAGGTCCAGCAGGTCGTCCGGGATCAGCCGGCCCGCCGCGTCGTCCCGTCCGGCCGCGACCTCGGCCTTGACCCGCGCCAGCAGGTCGGCGGGCACCTCGGCCGTGGGGTCCAGCTCGGCCACGACCGCCAGGTACATGGCGACCTCCCGACGGGCCTTCGCGCGGGCGGCCTCGCCGTCGGCGGCGACGACGGTGACCGCGCCGAGCACGATCCCGACGTCGTCCACGGACCGCCCCGCCTCCTCGGCCCCGGGACGCAGGCGGTCGCGCACGACCGGCACCATCGCCGGGTTGGCGCTCCCGCCGACCTTGATCTCGTCGGCGACCCGCCCGGCGAGCGCCGCGCCGCGCGGCCCCCAGGCGCCGATGAGCAGCGGCGGACGGGCCCGGCGCACGGGGTAGCGCAGGGCGGTGCCGGGCGCGAGACTGAACAGCTCGCCCACGAAGCCGGACGTGTCGCCCGCGAGCAGCCGCCGCACGACCTCGGCGCACTCGGCCAGCGCGGTGAGCGGGCGCGGCTGCGCGATCCCGACCTCGCCCAGCCAGGTCCCCCGGGCCAGCCCCAGGTACGCCCGCCCGCCGGAGGCGAGGTCGAGCGCGGCGAGCTGGCCGGCGATCTCGTACGGCGCCATCGAGTACGGATTGAGGCAGGCCGGCCCGAGCCGCACCCGCGAGGTGGCGGCGGCGATCTCCAGCAGCGGGAAGATCGGCGGCTGGTACATCAGGTCGCCGAACACCGACACCACGTCGATGCCGTTCTCCTCGGCGAGCCGCCCGAGCCTGGCGTAGTCCCCGGCCTGCTTGTCGCTCTGCAGGCCGATGCCGATCTCGAAGTCCACGGGTCCGCTCACGTCAGGTCCGCCGAGTTCATCGGACGCCGCCGCACCCGCTCGACCCGCATCGTCAGCCGCTCCTCCGGGTCCGGGCAGCAGAACAGGGTGTCCCGCTCCAGCCAGTCCCCCGCCCCCAGGTCGCGCTGCTTGGCCGCGAGGAACGGCAGGACGCTGGCGAGCGCCCACACGCAGAAGTGCCGGCCCTCCGGCAGCCGCAGGTGGGCGCTGTTCTCCAGCTCGAAGTAGTCGCCGACGGCCATCCCGCAGACCGAGCGGCCCTCGATGGCGTCGACGGTGACCCGCAGGTCGTACAGCTCCATGTCCGGCTCGGGACCCGCCCCGGTCACGGCTCGCTCACCAGCTCGGCGTGGTGGTGGGCGATCAGCCAGCGGCCCCGCGTGTGCCGGAGCACGTCGGTGACCCTCGTGTGCTGGGCGGGCGCGCCGTGCGGCTCGGCGACCAGGACGTACCTGGCCACGCCGACCTCGCCCCAGACGTCGATGTGCTTGTCGCGGGCGGTGAGCGTGTCCATGACCGGGCGGCGGCCGGAGCCGTCGCGGGCGTCGCGGTAGGCGTCCAGCTCGGCGCGGGTGCGCAGCGGGCCGGGGAGGTGGGTCTCCCAGGTGGTCACGTCGGGGTGCAGGTGGGAGTCGAAGCGGGCGCGGTCGCCGGCGACGAACGCGGCGTACATGTCGTCGATCGCGGCGGCGATGGCCGCCGCGGCGCCCTGGACCAGGGTCATGCTGCCTTCCTTTCCGAGCGGACGACCTGGCCGCCCTTCATCACCCAGCGGACGCCCCGGTACGCCGACGCCGACGCCAGCGGGTCCTCGTCCATCGCGACGAGGTCGGCGTAGCGGCCGGGCTCGACGGTGCCGATGTCCGCCTCGGCGCGCAGCCAGCGGGCGGGGCCGAGGGTGGCGGCGTAGAGCGCGCGGGCGGGGCCGATGACCTCGGCCATGTGCTCCAGCTCCCGTACGGTCGCGTTGGTGCCCTCGAACCCCCAGAACGGCGGCATGTCGCTGCCGAGCAGCACCTCCACCCCGGCGGTGACGGCGGTGGCGAAGCTCTCCAGGTGCTCGGGCCCGGCGTTGAGCGAGCGGCACTGCATCCATTCCGGCACGCCGAGCTCGTCGAAGAACTCCTTGCAGCGGGTGACGAGCAGGGTGGGCACCAGCGCGGTGCCGCGCTCGGCCATCTGGGCGGCGACCTCGGGGGTGAGCTGGTAGCCGTGCTCCACGCAGTCGAGGCCGAGCGCCACGGCCTGGGCGATCACGGCGGCCGGCCCGGCGTGGGCGGTGACCTTGCGGCCCCAGGCGTGCGCGGTCTCGATCACCGCGGCCATCTCGTCGGCGAAGAGCTGCGGCGTGTCGATCGACTCGTGCCGCCCGGCGATGCCGCCCGAGATCATGACCTTGATGAGGTCGGCCCCGGCCTTGATCTGGGAGCGGACGCCGCGCCGCAGGCCGTCGGCGCCGTCGCACTCCAGGGTGTCGCTGCCCTCGTGGCCGTGCCCGCCGGTGCAGACGAGCGCCCGCCCGGCGGTGAAGATGCGGGGGCCGGGCACCCGGCCGGCCTCGATGGCGCGGCGCAGCGCGAAGTCGGCATGGTCCTTCTCGGCCACGCAGCGCACGGTGGTGACGCCGCAGTCGAGGGTGCGGCGGGCGCCGTCGGCCATGTAGAGGGCCAGCTCGTGCGGGTTCATGTCCTTGACCTGGTCGCCGGCGGTGCCGGGGAGGGACAGGGACAGGTGGGTGTGCATGTTGACCAGGCCGGGGGTGACGTACGCGCCGCCGAGGTCGAGGTGGGCGACCTCGCCGGGCACCGCGTCGGCGGCGGCGAGGACGTCCTCGCGGCGGCCCACGTCCACGATGCGCTCGCCCCTGACGAGGATGCCGGCGTCGGGGACGGGGTCCGCTCCCGTGGCCGCCCGGCCGTCGGCCACGGTGCAGCCGGTGATGACGACCGTGTTCATGGTGCTCCTTCCAGCAAGCCGTAGATGTCGCGGGCGGCCTCGGGCGAGACGTAGCCCTCGGCGACGTCGCGGCGCACCGCCTCGGGGTCGCGCCCGCGCGGGTCGCCGTGCCCGCCGCCGCCCGCCGTCAGCAGCGTCACGCGGTCGCCGGGTTCGACCTTCACCCGTTTGGTGCTGACCCGGGCCTCCCGGTCGGTGCCGGGGAAGACGATCACCTGGTTCGGGTCCGGCTCCAGGCCGCCGTCCAGCGCCCAGGGCCGCGAACGGGTCTTCTTGATCACCGACAGGAACTCGCCCGGCGTGGTGAACCGGATGTCCCGCCGCAGGCCGACGCCGCCCCGGTGGCGGCCCGCGCCGCCCGAGTCCGTACGCAGCTCCAGCCGCTCGAAGAACATCCCCGTCCGCGCCTCCAGCACCTCGACGGGCGTGTTGCGGGCCTGCGTCTGGGCCGGGTGGTTGGCCGGTCCGATGCCGTCGTGGGCGGGCGTGCCGCCCCAGCCCACAGCGTCGTTGTTGCTGACGGCGAAGAGCCGCCCGGTGTCCGGGTGCGTGCCGACCATCATGAAGCCGGGCACGTCGCCGCCGGACGAGGCGGGCAGCCGGTCCGGCATGCCCTGCGCCAGCGCCTTGTAGATCAGCTCCAGCGCGACCGTCCCCGTCCACTGGGTGAACGTGGCCGCGGGGTAGACGGCGTGGAACAGCGTGCCGGGCTCGGCGCGCACCTCAAGCGGCGCGAAGTGGCCCGCGTTGGTCTGCTCCCAGGGGGTGGTGATCGCCTTGAACGCGATGCGGCAGGTGGCGATGGTGGCGCCGAGCGGCAGGTTGACCGGTCCGCGCGTCATTCCGGAGGAGCCGGCGAAGTCGACGACGAACCGGCCGTCGGCGACCGTCACGGTGACCCGCATCTTCACCGGCTCGTCGGTGACGCCGTCGTCGTCCAGCCAGTCCTCGGCGGTCCAGGTGCCCTGGGGCAGCGCGGCGACGGCGTCGGCGGCCGAGCGGGCGGCGGCCTCGACGGCCCGGTCCACGGCGGCCTCGACGAGCGGGGTGCCGTAGCGGGCGTGCAGCTCGGCCAGGCGGCGCTCGCCGGTGCGCAGGGCGGCGACCTGGGCGTGCAGGTCGCCGATGACGAGGTCCGGCATGCGGGAGTTGAACCGGATCAGCTCGTGGATGTCCCGGACGGGCTCCCCACGGGAGAACACCTTCGTCCCGGGGAAGATCAGCCCTTCCTGGTGCATGTCCGTCGAGTCCAGGACATAGCCGGGGTCCTTGGCACCCAGGTCCATCCAGTGGGCCCGGACGCACACGAAGCCCAGCAGCCCGGCTTCCCCGTGCACGGGCGCGAACAGGGTGGCGTCGTAGGAGTGGGCCGCGTTCCAGTACGGGTAGTTCAGCAGCACCACGTCGCCGGGGTGCAGGTTGTCGCGGCCCACGTACTCCACGCCCTTGCGGATGGAGTGGTCGTTGGCGCCGAGGAACCGGCTGAGCCCGGTGGCCTCGGCGATCAGCCGGAGGTCGGTGTCGTAGACCGAGATGCCGTAGTCGCGCACCTCGTAGATGACGGGGTTGAAGGCCGTGCGTTCCAGCGTGGCCCGCATCTCCTCGGCGACCGCGACCAGGTGGCAGCGCACGACCTCGGCGGTCGCGCCGTCCAGGTCAGGCATCGTCCACGCCGTAGACCTCGCGGGCGGCCTCGGGCGAGACGTAGCCCTCGGCGACGTCGCGACGGACCGCCTCGGGGTCGCGTTCGCGCGGGTCGCCGTGCCCGCCGCCGCCCGCCGTCAGCAGCGTCACCCGGTCGCCGGGCTCGACCTTGACCCGCTTGGTGCTGACCCGGGCCTCCCGGTCGGTGCCGGGGAAGACGATCACCTGGTTCGGGTCCGGCTCCAGGCCGCCGTCCAGGGCCCAGGGCCGCGACCGGGTCTTCTTGATCACCGACAGGAACTCGCCCGCCGTGGTGAACCGGATGTCCCGCCGCAGGCCGACGCCGCCCCGGTGGCGGCCCGCGCCGCCCGAGTCCGTACGCAGTTCCAGCCGCTCGAAGAACATCCCCGTCCGCGCCTCCAGCACCTCGATCGGGGTGCTCCGCCCGGCGCTGCCGGAGACGTGGGTGGCCGCGTTCATGCCGTCGTGCTCCGGCGTGGCGCCCCAGCCGACCAGGTCGTTGTTGCTGACCGCGAAGAGCTGGCCGGTGTCCGGGTGCGTGCCGACCATCATGAAGCCGGGCACGTCGCCGCCGGAGGAGGCGGGCAGCCGGTCCGGCATACCCTGCGCCAGCGCCTTCAGGATGAGCTCCACCGCCACGATGCCGGTCCACAGCGTGAACGTGGGCTGCGGGTAGACGGCGTGGAACAGCGTGCCGGGCTCGGCCAGCACCTCCAGCGGGACCGTCGTGCCGTGGTTGGACGGCTCGTCGGGCGAGGTCAGCGACTTGAGTATGACCTTGCAGAGGGCGACGGTGGCGCCGAAGGGCATGTTGATCGGGCCGGGCGTGGCCTGCGCGGAGCCGGCGAAGTCGACGGTGAAGCGGTCGTCGGCGACCGTGACGGTGACCCGCATCTTCACCGGGTCCTCGGTGATGCCGTCGTCGTCCACCCAGTCCTCGGCGGTCCAGGTGCCGTGCGGCAGCGCGGCGAGCGCGGCGCGGGTGCGGGCCTCGCCGTCCTCGATCATGCGCTGCACGGCGGCGTCCACGGTGGGCCGGCCGAACTTGTCGATGATCTCCAGCAGCCGGCGCTCGCCGGTGCGCAGGGCCGCGACCTGGGCGTGCAGGTCGCCGATGACGAGGTCCGGCATGCGGGAGTTGAACCGGATCAGCTCGTGGATGTCGCGGACGGGCTCACCACGGGAGAACACCTTGGTGCCCGGAAAAATCAGCCCTTCCTGGTGCATGTCCGTCGAGTCCAGCACGTAGCCGGGGTCCTTGGCACCCAGGTCCATCCAGTGCGCCCGGACGCACAGGAAGCCGACCAGCGTCCCGTCGGCCGCCTCGTCCGCCGGGTCCGGCTGGAACACCGGCGCGAACAGCGTCGCGTCGTAGGCGTGGGCCGCGTTCCAGTACGGGTAGTTCAGCAGCACCACGTCGCCGCGGTGCAGGTTCTCCCTGCCCACGTACTCGACGCCCTTGGCGAGGGAGAAGTCGTTCGCGCCGAGGAAGAACGTCAGCCCGGTCGCCTCGGCGATCAGCCGCAGGCCGGCGTCGTACATCGACAGGCCGAAGTCGTGCACCTCGTAGATGACCGGGTTGAACGAGGTGCGGATCAGGGTCGCGCGCATCTCCTCGGCCGCCGCCAGCAGGTAGCTGCGCACCACCTCGGCCGTCGCGCCGTCCAGCCGCACGTTCGCCTCGCTCATGAGCGCACCTCCGGGGTGAGGGTGACCAGCAGGTGGCCGAAGGGGTTCACCTGGACCCGCTGCCCGGAGTGCACGACCGTGGTGGAGGTGCCCTCGTCGATCAGGGCGGGGCCGTCCAGGACGTCGCCGGGCTCCAGCTTGGCCCGGTCGTACACGGCGAAGGACGTCACCTCGCGGGCGCCGAAGTCGAAGGCGTCGCGCGAGCCGATGCGGGCCCGCGCCGGGTTGGGGTCGCCCGGCTCGTACGCCGGCAGCTCCGGCTTGTCGATCCGGCCGATGCCGCGCACCCGCAGGTTGAGAATCTGCAGCCGGTTGTCCATGACGTGCCCGTACCGGGCGTGGTGCAGCTCCTCGAACGCGGCCCGCACCGCGTCCGGCCGCAGGTCGCGGCCGACGGGGACGGTCAGCGAGTGCTCCTGGCCGAGGTAGCGCACCTCCATGGCGCGTTCGAGCACGGCTTGGCCGGCGGGGATCGCCTGCGCGGCCAGCGAGGCCGCCGCCGCCGACTCGGCCTCGGCGAACACCGCCTCCAGCGCGTCGAGGTCGGCGTCGTCCAGCGTCGTCATGACCGTACGCGACACGTCGTCCACGATGTCGGCCGTCAGCATGCCCCACGCGGAGAACCCCGACGGCGCGAACGGGACGATCACCTCGGGAATGCCCATCTCGCGGGCGAGCAGCGGAGCCAGCAGCGGCCCCGCGCCGCCGAACGCCAGCAGCGAGAACACCCGCGGGTCGTGGCCCCGCTCGACCGTGATCTGCCGCACCGCGCCGACCGTCTTGGCCAGCAGCACGTCGAAGACGCCCGCCGCGGCCGCCTCGACGGCGAGGCCGAGCGGCTCGGCGATCTGCTCGCGCAGCGCGTCCCTGGCCGCCTCGTCGTGCAGGCGCATGTCGCCGCCGAGGAACCGGTCGGGGTCCACGTAGCCGAGGGCGACGGCGGCGTCGGTGACCGTCGGCCGGTCGCCGCCGCGCCCGTAGCAGACCGGTCCTGGGACGGCGCCCGCGCTCTGCGGGCCGACCTTGAGCAGGCCCCGGTCCAGGTAGGCGATCGAGCCGCCGCCCGCGCCGATCGTGCGGATGTCGTAGGCGGGGATGAGCAGCGGGAACTGCTCCAGCTTGGCCTCGTACGCCGCCACGGCCTGACCCCGCTCGATCACGCAGGTGTCGAGCGACGTGCCGCCGATGTCGAAGGTCAGCAGGTTGTCCCGGCCGAGCGCGGCGGCCACGTACGCGGCCCCGGCGATCCCCCCGGCCGGGCCGGACAGCACGGTGTGCATGGGCGAGGTCTTCGCCACGGCCGAGGTCATCGACCCGCCGCCGGAGCGCATGATGAGGAACCGTCCGGCGAAGCCGTCCTCGGCGAGGCCGGACTCCAGGCGGTCCACGTAGCGCTCGAAGATGGGGCGGATGTAGGCGTCGAGCACGGTGGTGCTGGTGCGCTCGTACTCGCGGTACTCGCGCACGATGTCCGTGGACACCGAGACGGTGACCTCCGGGTACGCCTCCCGCACCAGCTCGGCCGCGCGCAGCTCGTGCTCGGGGTTGAGGTAGGAGTGCAGGAAGCACACGGCAATTGTGCGCACCCCCTGCTCCTCGACCAGGATCCTGGCCGCCTCCCGCACGTCGCCCGGGTCCAGCTCCTCCACCACGCGGCCCTTGTAGTCGAGCCGCCCGCGCACGCCGATCGTGGCGGCGCGGCGGACCAGGCTCTCGGGGCGCTGGTACTGGAAGTCGTACATGTGGTCGGCGGGCACGTTGCCGCGCCCCAGCAGGAAGATGTCGCGGAAGCCCGCGTTGGCGATGATGCCGGTGGGCTCGCCGCGCCGCTCCAGCACCGCGTTCAGCCCGAGCGTGGTGCCGTGGATGAACAGCTCCACCTCCGCCGGGTCGGTGCCGAGCAGGCCGACGGCGGCGAGCACCCCCTCCCAGGGGCGGGCGGGCGTCGTCGGGGACTTGCGGAAGCGGACCGCGTGGGTGCGCGTGTCCAGCTCCATGGCGTCGACGAACGTGCCGCCGATGTCGACGGCCAGCCTGATCGCGGGCATGGGATGCGTCACCTCTCTGGTCCTTCTCGATCCGGCGGGTCCGGGAGCTCGTGGGCGCGGCGGCAGGCGACGCTGACCGGGCCGAGGATCCGCAGCTCCTGCTCCTCGGCCCGGCAGACGTCCTCCGAGTACGGGCAGCGCGGCGCGAGCGCACAGCCCGCGCCGGGAACGGCCTCCTCGGGGTCCTTGGTCAGGCTCACGCCCGCGCCGTCCACCCGCCCGCCGAGGGTGGGGGCGGCGGCGAGCAACGCCTTCGTGTACGGATGCCGGGGCCGCGCGAAGACCTCCTCGACCGGCCCTTCCTCGACGATCCGCCCCAGGTAGAGCACCACCACCCGGTCGCAGACCCCGCGCACGGTGGCGAGGTCGTGCGAGATGAACACCGAGCCGCGGCCCCGCTCGGCCGTCACCTCGCCGATCACCTTGAGGATCTGCGCCTGCACGGTCACGTCGAGGGCGGAGGTGGGCTCGTCGAAGACGACGAGGTCGGGCTCGCCGGCCAGCGCCCGCGCGATGCCGACGCGCTGCGCCTGGCCGCCGGACAGCTCGTGCGGGCGCCGGGTGGCGTACGTGCCGTCGAGGCCCATCCGCTCCAGCGCCGCCGTGACCAGGCGGGCCCGTTCAGGGGCCTTGATCCCGGCGGCGCGCAGCGGCTCGGCCACGGCGTCGGCGACGGTGCGGCGCGGGCTGAGCGAGCCGATCGGGTCCTGGAAGACGAGCTGGGCCCGCCGCCGCAGGTCGCGCAGCTCCCGGCCGCGCAGTTTCGACGGCTCGCGCCCGGCCAGGGTGACCGTGCCGCGCGACGGGGCGATCAGGCCGAGCATGAGGCGGGCCAGGGTGCTCTTACCGCTGCCGCTCTCGCCGACGACGCCGACCGTCTCGCCCGCGCGCACGCTCAGGCTGACGCCGCGCAGCGCGTGGTGGCCGCCGGAGCCGAAGCGGCTGCCGTACACGACGTGGGCGTCCTCGATCCGCACGACCTCGTCCCCAGGGGTGGCGGCAGTGCGGGCGGCCGGTCTGGTGACGTCGGGGACGGCCGCCAGCAGCGCGCGGGTGTAGGGGTCGGCGGGGGCGGCCAGGACGTCGGCGGCCGGGCCGTGCTCGACGACCTCGCCCGCGTTCAGCACCACCAGCCGGTCGCAGACGCGGGCGATGGAGGCGAGGTCGTGGGAGATCAGCAGCACGCCCCTGCCCTCCTCGTCGGCCGCCTCGCGGAAGCGCCGCAGGATCTCGCGGGTGAGGGTGACGTCCAGGCCGGTCGTGGGCTCGTCGGCGATGAGCAGGCCGGGGGCGCAGCCGGTGGCGAGGGAGATCATGACCCGCTGGGCCTGGCCGCCGGAGAGCTCGTGCGGGTAGTGGTCGAAGCGCCGGGCCGCCGACCTGATGCCGACGCTCTCGAACAGGGCGACCGCCGCCGTACGCGCCTCGGCGGCGGCCACGCCCTGGTGCGCGGTCAGGCGGTCGGTGAGCTGGCGGCCGATGGAGCGGGTCGGGCTGAGCGCGCCGCGCGGGTTCTGGAAGCAGATCGCCGCGCCGCCGCCCCGGTGCGCCGCGAGCGCCGCGGCGTCCATCGTCAGCACGTCCGCGCCGTCGAACAGGACCTCGCCGGTGGCGCGGGCCGCGCCCGGCAGGAGGCCGACGATCGAGCGGGCGATCATGCTCTTGCCGCCGCCGCTCTCCCCCACGAGGCCGACGACCTCGCCGCGGCCGACCGTCAGGTCCACGCCCTTCAGCGCCTGGACCTCGCCGATGGTGACCCGCAGGTCCCTGATGTCGAGCAGGCTCACCGTACGACCCCCGCCCGCTCCTGCAGCCCCTCGCCGAGCAGGCTGAACCCGAGCACGCTGACCAGCAGGAACAGGCCGGGCGGCACCGAGGTCCACCAGCGCCCCGCGACCACGTCCGACGTGCCGAGGCTGATCATGGCTCCCCACTCGGCGGCCGGCACGGTGACGCCGAGGCCGAGGAAGGACAGCCCGGCGAGGGTCAGCATGGCCCAGCCGCAGTTCAGCGGCGCGATGACGCGGACCGGGGTGAGGCTGTTGGGCAGCACGTGCCGCCACAGGGTGCCGAGCCCGGACGCGCCCGCGGTCCGCGACGCCTCCACGAACGGCAGCTCGCGCACCGTGCGCACCTCGGCCCGTACGAGCCGGGCGTAGGCGGGGGCGTTGACCAGGGCGACCACCAGGATCAGGTTGCCCGCGCCGCCGCCGAGCAGGGCCGCGACCGCGAGCGCCAGGATGAACGCGGGAAACGCCTGGAAGACGTCGAGGACCCGCATGAGCACGTCGTCCACCCGGCCGCCGCGGTAGCCGGCGAGCAGCCCGAGCGCGGTGCCGAGCACCACGGCGAGGGCCACGGAGGCGATCGCCACGCCCAGGTCGAGGCGGCCCGCGTACAGCACCCGGCTGAGGATGTCCATGCCGTTGACGTCCGTGCCGAGCGGGTGCGCCCCGCCGGGCGGCGCCAGCGAGGCCGTCGGGTCGATCTCCTCGGGGCCCCAGCGGACCAGCAGCGGGCCGATCAGCACGGCGAGCGCGACCAGGCCGAGGAGCGCCGACCCGGCCCTGATCAGCGTGGTCGCGAAGCGCCGGTCCGCGGCGGCGCGCGGCGGACCGGCGTCGGCCGCGGCGGTCAGGTCGGCCATCAGATCCTCACTCTCGGATCGAGCACGGCGTGCACCACGTCGGCGATCAGGAAGATCAGCGTGTAGCAGAGCGCGATCACCACGACGGACGCCTGCACCACCGGGTAGTCCCGGTACAGCAGGCCGCGCAGCGCCCACTGCCCGAAGCCCTGCCAGGAGAAGACGTACTCGACCAGCACCGTCGAGCCGATCGCGAAGCCGAACACGAGCGCCGCGAGTGCGGGCAGCCGCACCAGCGCGGCCCGGGTGAGGTAGCCGCGCAACAGCGTCCGCGCGGACAGGCCGTGCGCGGCCGCCGCCTGGTACGCCTCCGACCCCAGCACCTCCAGCGCCGAGGCCCGCACGCTGCGCAGCAGCGGCGCGACGATGACGACGACCATGGTCAGCACCGGCAGCACGAGGTGCCCGGCGGCCGAGGCGAACGCCGGGCCGTTGCCGGTGAGCGCCGCGTCCAGCAGGTCCGCCCCGGTGATGAGGGTCAGGTCGGTGTCCGGATCGACCCGGCCGCTCGGCGCGGGCACCCAGCCGAGGACGCTGTAGGCGAGCAGGATCAGCACCAGGCCGAGCCAGAACTCCGGCAGCGAGTTGCCCACCAGGGCGAGCACCCGCAGCGTGTGGTCACCGGCCCGCCCGGCCCGCCGCGCCGACCAGATGCCGAGCGCGGTGGCGAGCAGCGTGGCGATCACCACGGCGAGCACGACGAGCTCCATCGTCGGCCCGACCCGGACCGCCATCTCGCCCGCCACGGACGCGCCGCTCTGGATGGAGGTGCCGAGGTCGCCGCTGAACAGGCCGCCCACGTAGTCGAGGAACTGCCGCCACAGCGGCTGGTCCAGCCCGTAGCGGGCGCGGGCCGCCGCCGCGTCGGCCTCGGTCGCATTGGGGCCGAGGATGGTGCGGATCGGATCGCCCGGCAGCACGCGGACCAGCACGAACGTCACCACGATGACGCCGAGCAGCACGGGCACCGCCTGGAGCAGGCGCCGGGCGGTGAACCGGGCGATCCGCACGGGTCAGACCCCGCTCAGGTAACGCAGGCGGGCCAGGCCGTCCATGGGCTGCACCCAGCCGGCGACCTTCTCGCGCACGGGGAGGGTGAAGTTCGGCTGGCAGATGATCGCCCAGGGCACGTCCTCGGCGAGGATCTCCTGCACCCGGGCCCACAGCTTGAGCCGGTCGGCGTCCTCGACCGTGGTGTGCGACTTCTCGAAGATCTCCTCGATCTCGTCGTTGACGTAGTTGGAGTAGTTGAGGCTGGCGCCCTTGGTGAAGCTGGTGCCCAGCATGTACTCGACGTCGTTGACCCAGAGCTGCCCGGCCGTGAGCTGCAGCGGGATGTTCTTCTTGCCCCGGCGCTCGCCGAGCGTGGCCGGGTCCAGCGGGACGAGCTTGAGCTCGATGCCGGCCTTCCTCGCCTCGCTCTGCACGAGCACGGCGATCTGCTGCTGCTCGCCGTTGTCGGCCTCGAAGACCAGCTCGGAGCTGATCGCCGGCTTGCCGGCCTCGGCCAGCAGGGACTTGGCCTTGTCCAGGTCGTAGGCGTAGGGGTAGCCGGTGTCGGCGTAGCCCGGCATGTCCAGCGGCACCAGGCTCTTCGCAGGGCGGGCGTCGCCGCCGTAGACGTTGGCGATGATCTGCTCGTACGGCACCGCGCAGGCCAGCGCCCGGCGGACCTTGACGTCGTCGAAGGGCGCGGAGGTGACCGACATCTGGATGGCGACCTGGTTGTTGCTCGGCGCCGAGATGACCTTGATGCCCTCGGCGTTCTTGAGGTCGGCGATGTCGCGCCGGCTCATGCCGAGGGCGAGGTCCACGTCGCCGGCCTGGAGCTGCAGGCGCTGGTTGGCGGCGGCGGGGACCACGGTGAGCCGGATCGTGCTCAGCTTGGCCGGGTCGGGGCCGGGGTAGCCGGTGTTCGCGGCGAGCTCGATCTCCTGGCCCTGGACGGCCTTGGCGACGTTGAAGTAGCCGCCCGTCGGCGGGTTCTTGGCGAACCACTCCTTGGCCCAGGGATCGGCGTCGGTGGCGTGCTTCTTGGCCTCGGCCGAGTCGAAGACGTAGAGGGAGATGGCCTGGATCTGACGGGTGAGCGCGCTCGGGAACGCCTGATGGAACTCCACGGTGTAGTCGTCGACCACCTTGACCTGGTCGGCCTTGGTGAGCCCGATCAGCCGGTAGACGCCGGCGACGTTGGCCTGGGCGGCGAACGCGCGGTCCTTCGACCACTTGACGTCGGCGGCGGTCATCTCGTTGCCGCTGGCGAACTTCACGCCCTTGCGCAGCTTGAGCGTCCAGACCTTGTTGTCGGCGTCGGGCTCGAAGGACTCGGCGAAGGTGGGGGCGATGTTCTCGCTGTCGAGGATCTGCGAGCCGCCGACGTCCTTGACGCCGTAGTCGATCAGGTACGGGAAGACGTTCTTGTAGAGCATCAACGCGGTGAGGTCGAAGCCCACGAAGTCCTGGTCCCAGCTGCTGATGTAGCTGCTCACCGCGATGCGGAGCGTTCCACCGGATGCGCCGGTCCCGCCGGACGCCGACGGCTGGGGCTCGCCGCCCGCCTTGGTCCCGGCGGCGCAGCCGGCCGCGAACAGCAGCGCCACGCTGCCCCCGAGGCGCAGCGCCGACCTGCGCGACAGCGGCGAAGACGTGGCGGCGTCCGGGCGCGGGAATCCGGCCATGTGTCCTCCTGGGGGACGGAAGGGACGGCATGTTCAGCCAGGCGTTCCGTTCATGAACGCATCACGAAGCCGGTTCACCGGCAAAAGCCCTGCTGGTTGCCTGCTGTTCTACCGGTAAGCGGGCATACAGGACAAGGCTGTTCAGATAATTTCACCCAGGTGAAACATGCCGAACCCTGTTCAGCGAACGGCCCCCGCCTGCGTGAGCAGGGTGCGGTACCACGTGTCGTACGGGCGGTTCGTCGCCGGATAATTGGCGAGCGGGTCGGTCGCCCGGGACGCCGAGTCGAAGTCCCAGCCACGGGCCAGCCGCCCCGCCTGCCGGGCGGAGACGATGAACGACGACTGCGAGGCGGGGGCGGCGTAGTAGAGCGCGTCCTGCTGGAGCTCGGCGCTGTCGCCCTGCTGGAACTCGGTGAAGGCGACCTGCGGGTAGCGGACGCGCTCGCCGGCGCGCCGGTCGGTGTCCACGCGCAGGGTCGTGGCAGGGGTCGGGCCGTCGGCGCCGGTCCAGACACGCACCCGGGACGTGCCGCTGACCGCGGTGGTCTTGTCGGGGCGGGCGTCGGCGGTCTTCGCGTTGCCGGTCCAGGCGACCGTGCGCGCGGCGGCGTCGAGGGCGCCGGTCCAGGTCCAGTTCTGGCTGTTGCTCTGGCTGCGGTGGATCTCCTGCAGCCGGGTGCCCGCCGCGTCGGTGAAGCGGACGGTGGGCAGGACGCCGTTGTCGTACTGGTGGCTCGCCGACCAGGTGATCTCGCCGTCGGCGGCAAGGCGGCCGACGCGGTACCACAGCGTGGTCGCGCTCTGGGACTGGTGGACCTCGACCAGGTCGCCGGCGTCGTTGAGCGCCACGGCCGGGGTCACGCCGCTGTCGTAGCGGCCGTGGCGCAGCCAGGTCACCGTGCCGTCGGGGCCGTACGTGCCGCTCCAGTACCACAGGTCGCCCGACCCCGAGTCGTGCACCTCGACGACCTGGCCGCGGGCGTTCATGGCGACGGCGGGGCTCGTGCCGGCGTCGCGCTTGTAGAGCGTGCGCGTCCGCCCGTTGCCGGACAGCAGCACGAGCACCCGGCCGCGTAAGGCGTCCACCGTCGGCGTGGCGGCCGGGTAGTCCGACGCGCGCAGCAGCCGGTCGCCGAAGACGGCGGTGAGCTCCTGGTTGAGCGCGGCGAGGTTGCCCGCGGCGTAGGAGGTGTTGTCGGTCAGGTCGTCCTTGATGTCGAGCGCGACGGTGATGGGCGCGGCGGCAGGGTGGGCCGCCGACCAGGCGTTGATCGCGGTGAGCCAGTCGCGCAGGAGGTTCGAGGCGGGGTTGCCCGTGTGGTCCACGGCGTCGCCGGGCGAGTCGTGGCCGATCGCGTAGTCGCGGGCGCTCGCGTAGCCGTTGTCGTGGATGTCCAGCTCGATGAAGCGCACGCCCTCGTCGAGCTGGCGGACGATCGAGCCCCTGGCGCCGTCGAGGTCGCCCGAGTAGCTGTTGTGCGTGGCGCCGAAGACCGCCGAGGTCAGAGGCAGGTCCGCAGCGCTGTTGACGGTCGCACCGGCCGGAGCGGCGGTCACCAGGGCGGACACGAGCACGGCCGCGGCGAGCGCGGGCAGGGCGGCTCTCGGCTGGGGCATCGGCTGATCCTCGCGATCTCGGGGTGCCTCCAGACAACACGATCTTGAGGTCGCCGCCAAC
This sequence comes from Nonomuraea sp. B208, assembly GCF_057536035.1. Taxonomy (NCBI): domain Bacteria; kingdom Bacillati; phylum Actinomycetota; class Actinomycetes; order Streptosporangiales; family Streptosporangiaceae; genus Nonomuraea; species Nonomuraea sp. B208. The sequence continues at coordinate 515,755 of NZ_BAAJOU010000021.1, read as the reverse complement.
CCCTGTTTTCCGGGCCCTCACGGCCCCTACCCGCCCTTGTGAACGGGCCGGGCGGCACGGTACAAACGACCCGAGAGAGCGCTCTCTCAGAGCCGCCGGGCCGCCCGTCGAAAGGACTCCACGTATGACGATCCAGCAACCTGACGGGCGCCGGCGTGCCGGCCGGGCGATCGCCTTAGGCGTCGTGCTGGCCACCGCCGTCATGACGGCCGGGGCCACCGGCCTGCCCGCGAGCGCGGCACCGCACGGCGGCGGCGCGCCCGACCTCGGACCCAACGTCACCGTCTTCGACCCGGGCATGCCGGTCGCCGACATCCAGGCCACCCTCGACGCGGCGCACGCCGCCCAGGTCGACGCCGAGATGGGCACCGCCAGGCACGCCTACCTGTTCAAGCCGGGCACGTACGGCACCGCCGAGCACCCCCTCCAGATCAAGGTCGGCTACTACACCGAGATCGCCGGCCTCGGCGCCTCCCCCACGGACGTCGTCATCAACGGCAAGGTCGAGGTCTACAACCGCTGCCTCGCCGACGGCGGCACCGCCAACTGCCTCGCCCTCGTCAACTTCTGGCGCACCCTCTCCAACCTGTCCATCAACATCAACGCGGCCGGCCAGGACGGCTGCCGGTCCTCGGCGAACTTCTGGGCCGTCTCCCAGGCGGTCTCCCTGCGCCGGCTCGACGTCACCGGCGGCACCCTGTCGCTCATGGACTACTGCACGGCCGGCCCCCAGTACGCGAGCGGCGGCTTCATCGCCGACTCCCGGCTGCCGGCCGTCACGAACGGCTCCCAGCAGCAGTGGCTGACCCGTGACAGCGAGGTCGCCGGCTGGTCCAACGCGGTCTGGAACCAGGTCTTCTCCGGCGTCGTCGGCGCGCCCGCGGAGTCGGCGTTCCCCGACCCGCCGTACACGACGCTCGACACCACCCCGGTCAGCAGGGAGAAGCCGTTCCTCTACACGGACGCGCGCGGCCGCTACCAGGTGCGCGTCCCGGCCGCCCGCAGGAACACCCGCGGCGTCTCCTGGGCCGGCGGCCTGACGCCCGGCCGGACGATCCCGATCGGCGACTTCTTCGTGGCCCGGCCGTCGGACCCGGTGCAGGTCATCAACAGCCAGCTCGCCCGCGGCAAGCACCTGCTGCTCACGCCCGGCGTGTACGACATCCCGCGCTCCATCGAGGTCAAGCGCCCCGACACCGTCGTGCTCGGGCTCGGGCATGCCACGCTCACCGCCGTGGGCGGCGCGACCCCCATCGACGTCGCCGACGTCCCCGGCGTGATCGTGGCCGGCGTGACCATCGACGCGGGCGAGCGGAAGTCGCCCGTCCTGCTGCGGGTCGGCAAGCGGAACGGCCGGGGCCACAGCTCGCCCGGCAACCCGACGACGCTGTCCGACGTCTACTTCCGGGTCGGCGGCCCGCACGTCGGCAGCACGGACGTCGCCCTGGAGGTCAACAGCGACGACGTGCTGATCGACCACACGTGGGTGTGGCGCGCCGACCACGGCGTGGAGGGCCTGACCGACACCCAGCGCTGGAACACGAACCTCGGCCGCACCGGCGCGGTCGTCAACGGCGACCGGGTGACCGCGACGGGCCTGTTCGTCGAGCACTTCCAGCAGTACAACACGGTCTGGAACGGCGAGGCGGGCACCACGATCCTCTACCAGAACGAGCTGCCGTACGACCCGCCCACCCAGGCCGACTGGATGAACGGGAAGGTCAAGGGCTGGGCCGGCTACAAGGTCGGCGACCGGGTGCGGACGCACCGCCTGTACGGGGCCGGCGTCTACGTCTTCAACCAGAACAACCCCGACATCCACACCGAGAACGGCTTCGAGGTGCCGCGCACCCCCGGCGTCCGGCTGCACCACATCATGACCGTCAACCTCAGCGCCGGGACGATCGACCACGTCGTCAACGGCGTGGGCGAGGCGGCCGACACCACGAGGACGGGATCGCCGGTCTACGTCACGGACTATCCGGCTCCCTGAGCCCCGGTAAACCCTCGCGAAACGCGGACGCCGCCCGGCCGTTCAGCCGCCGGGCGGCATTCGTGGTAGCAAAATATCCACCCCGCCGAGCACCGCAAATGCCATTTTATCGGTTATTAAGCCGCCGCCAGGAATGCGCGCCGTAGGAAAAAATCCTCCGCGCCGGCCGGGGTCCTCATTAGCATTCTGCACGTGGCCGCCCACCACCGCGCCCACGCTCACTGAGCACGGCCCTCGCCCGCTCAGACCCCCCGTCGAAGGAGTCTCTGTGACTCGGTACGCCATCGACCGCGCCCGCGGCGCGCTCATCGCTCAATGGAGCACCGGCATCGGCGAGACCGCCACCACCGTGGCCGACCTACCTTCCCTCCTCCCCCACCACGAGCTGCTGCGGCTGTCCGCGGGGCTCACCCAGCTCTCACAGGCCTGCTGGCGCTGCTACACCCACCCCGCCAGCGTCGCCGACCACTACGGGCCAGGCAGCCTCGGCCGGCAGCGGCAGCAGGAGCGCGACGCCTTCGGAACGGTCCACGACTTCATCGTCTCCGCCGACCGGACCGCCTGGGCGGAGATCGGCACCAGGGTCCAGGAGGCCGCCCACACCGTCGGCCGCACCCTGGCCTTCCTCGGCCGGCCCGACCTGACCACCCAGGTCGCCGACGAGGTCACCGCCGAGCTCGACGCGGTCCAGCGGGCCGAGCTGGGCGACCTGTCGCAGCGGGCCGGGCAGGCCGTCGCCCTCAGCCGCGAGGACGCCTCACCGCTGCAGGTGGTCCAGGCCGACCGGCTGCTGCGCCGGCACCCGTTCGGCTGCGACGCGCTGTTCACCCGGCTCGACCCCACCGCGGCGGCCGTCGCCGCCGCACACTGGCTGCACGCCGCGGTCGCCGCCGCCTCCCGGCTCACGCACGCCCATCCCGCGCAGATCGTGGCCGCCGCCGACCAGCGGTTCAAGCCGCTCGCGTTCGAGAGCCTGACCGAGGTCGTCAGCGGGCTCGGGGCGGGCGTGCGCCCGCGTCAGGTCGTCATGACCCTGGTACGCAACGCCCTGCACGTCGGCGAGGGGCACCTGCTCGGCATCATCGAGGCCCGCCACCGCATCAACGCGGCCGAACGCCTCATCGGCGAGGTCCACGCCGAGCATCCCGAGCTCGCCGTCGGCGCCGACACCGTACACCTGCCCCTGACCCCGCTCGACCCCGGCCGCCCCGCCCCCGACCTGCTGGAGAACCTGCTGCACGGCATCCAGAGCTGCTGGCGCTTCTACGAGCGGCACGTACGCTCCCACCAGCCGGGCGGCGGCCTGAGCCTGCAGGGCCCGCGCCGGCAGAAGCTGCGCCGCGCCTTCATCGTCACGGTCCGCCAGGAGGCCGACGCCCGGCACGACCAGCTGCTCTGACCGACCTTGCTCTGACCGGCCCCCTCACTCGCCGGTGAGGCCGTCCACGGACTCGCGGATGAGGTCGGCGTGGCCGTTGTGCCGGGCGTACTCCTCGATCATGTGGCAGATGATCCAGCGGAGCGACGGGGTCGTGCCGTCGGACCAGCCCCGCTTGGCCAGGCGGTCCATGCCGCCGTCGGCCAGGGCCTGCTCGGTCAGCTCGCGGGAGCGGGCCACGAAGCCCTGCCACAGCGCGTGCAGCTGCTCCGAGGAGTCGGCGGCGGCCGAGTTCCAGTCCCAGTCGCGGTCGGCCGCCCAGTCCACGGTGTCCCACGGCGGGTGCGGCTCGTTGCCGTGCAGCGAGCGGTTGAACCAGTGGTCCTCCACGTACGACATGTGCTTGAGCAGCCCGCCGATGGTCATCGACGAGACGCCGACGGTGGCCCGCAGGCCGGCCTCGTCCAGGCCCGAGCACTTCCAGTTGAAGGTGGCGCGCTGGTAGTCGAGGTAGCCGAGGAGGGTGGCGGTCTCGCCGGCGGCGATGGGGGGCTCAGGACGGCCCTGTTCGTCGATCACGGTCATTCCAGGGAGTCTAGAAGGACCTCCAGCGGGCCGTGAGATGGCGCAGCCCGTCGCGGAGCGCCAGCCGCCAGCACGGCGTGTCGTGGCCGGCGGGGAACTCCCGCACCGTGAGCTCGTCCACGTGCGGCCGGGCCGCGCGGGCGAAGCGCTCGACGGCGCCGAGCAGGGTCAGCCGGCGGTCGCCGACGTCGGCCTCCAGGGTGCCGTAGCTCATCCACAGGCGGATCGGCCAGCGGTGGCGGCGCTCGCGGGCCAAGCGGGCCAGCAGGTCGAGCCCGGCCGGACGGCCGGCGCGCCCGCGCGGCTCCCACCAGAGCGAGCCGGACATCACCAGCGCCGCGCCGAACAGGTCGGGACGCTGGTGCGCCAGGCGGGCGGCGGCCAGCCCGCCGAGCCCGGCCCCCGCCACGATCACCCGGGCCGGGTCGGCCGCGGCATGGTGCCGGGCCCGCAGCCAGGGCACGATCTCCGACACGAGCGCGGCGACGAAGCCGGGGTCGCCGGACAGCTCCTCGACCCGCCGCCGCCTGGACAGGTTGTGGACGTAGGCGACGAGGAAGGCGGGCATCCGGCCCCGCGCGATGGCCTCGTCCAGCTCGCCGGCCAGCCAGGCGAACGCCTCGCCGTCGAAGACCACCACCAGCGGCAGGTCACGGACCTCGCCGCGGCACGGCGGGCGGTAGACGGTGACCGGGCGCGCCAGCGGGCCGACCCCGGGGCGCTCGGTCACCAGGCGGCCGAGGCGCACCGGGCGGTGCCGCCAGTCCTGGCCGGGCGCGCCGGGCAGGGCCAGCGGCGTGACCCAGTCGCTGACCGTCGCGGGGATCGGCGCCTTCTGCCCGCCGAGCAGGCCGAGCACGTTCGGCACCCGGCGCGGCGCGGCCGGGTCGGGGAAGGAGCGCGACAGCAGGGTCTCGATCAGCTCGTCGCGGGCGCCGGCCGAGGCGGCCAGCCGGGCCCGGCGGACCGGGCCGAGCCTGGCGAGCGGGTCGCGCTCGACGTAGCAGTAGGTCAGCGTGCTGTCGGACGGGAAACGGGCGCCGTAGGCCCACACCTGACGGCCCCGGCCGTCGGCGCCGAGGCGGCGCATCCGCTGCGGGAGCGCCTGGCGGACGCCCTGGATCCAGAGCGACAGCGGGGCCCGGCCCCCGGTGGTCACGAACGTCACCTCGGTCTGGCCGTCCGACTCCGTCAGCACCGGCCCGCCCGCCGCCAGGAGCGCGTCCAGGTCGGCGGGCGCGGGGCGAGCGGGCAACGCGGCGAGGGCGGAGGTGGTGGCCGGGCCGTAGAGGGCGTGCTGCGCGCGGCTGATGGTCGCCTCCCAACGTCGTACGACTAAGGCAAGCCTAAGTTAATACAACGTGCGGCGAGCGCAATCCTGGTAGCCCCCGGTCACCTGCGGCGACCCGCCCGGAGACCCACGAAGGCGGCCGTTCCCACCCCTGCGCTCAGCAGGACGCCCACGCCGAGCTGCCACGGGACGCCGACCGGCGCGGCCGGGCCCTGGGCCGGCGGCTGGAGCGCGGGAGCGTTGCCCTTGCGGGCGGCGGCGGTGAAGACGACGTCGGAGCAGGAGTAGTAGGTGTCCGGCGTGTCGGAGTTCTGCCAGATCGTGTAGATCAGGTGGCGTCCGGTCCTGCCGGTGGGGAGCCGGCCCTTGAAGGCGTACGAACCGTCGGCGAGCTTCGGGTCCTTGACCGTGAGGAACGGCTCGCGTTCCAGGGACGACCAGCGCAGCGGCTCGGCCGGATCGTAGCCGGGCTTGGTGACGTACAGGCGGAAGGTGCCCTTGTGCGGGATCGTGCCCCGGTAGCGGAAGGTGAAGCCGGCGCCGGGCCGCAGCTTGGTGGCCGGCCAGTCCTTGCGGGCCAGGTCCAGCCCGCGGAAGCCCGGCAGGCCGCCGCTGCACAGCTTGCCGTCCGGGATGACCCGGCGGTCCCTGCCCGCGACGTTCGCCACCCTGAGGTTGTCCCATTCGCCGGGCAGGGCCGAGCCCGCGACCTTGGCGGCGGCCCGGCAGGCCGCGTACGTGTCCGTCCCGCCGCAGGCCGCGGCCCTGCTGAGCGGGCTCTCCAGCGCGCCGTGCGCGTCCGCGGGGCCGGCGATCATGGCCATCGACAGCAGCAGCCCGCCGGCCGCGCTCGTGATCCGGTGCCGCAACGTCCCGACCTCCCCGCTCGGCGTTCTCACCCCGAGGTACGGAAGCCGGGCGGCGGCGGTTCAGCGGGCCCGCGACCGCCAGGAATCACCCCGGAGGTGGACCCCGCGTGCGGCGCTGGGCTGATGACCGCCCCTCCTTCCGCTCCCTAGGCTCCGCTTCATGGCCGACGCTTCCCGTGATCCCCGCACGACGACGTGGCCGGAGCCGATCGACTGGCTGCCGGCCGCGCTGATCGGCCTGCTCGCGCTCGCCGAGGAGCTGCGGGCCGCCGGCGGGGCGGTCCCCGGGCTCTGGGCGGTGGCGGCGGTGCCTGCCGCGGCCCTGGTGCTGGCGCGGCGGCGCCGGCCGGTCACGGTGATGGGCGTGTTCACGGGGATCAGTCTGGTGGCGTACCTGCTGGCCGGCCGGCCGCCGGGGGCCTGGCAGTGGCACGCGGCGCTGTTGCTGTTGTTCACCGTGCTCAGCCAGGCCCCGGCGACCGGCGCGCGGGGACTGGCCGGGATCGGGATGAGCGCGCTGTTCCTGTCGGCGCAGATGCTCGCCGAGCCGGCGGCGGTCGGTGAGCACCTGGTCGCGGGCGCGCTGGCCCTCGTCGCCGGGATCGCGGGCGTCACGGTCCGCCGCAGGCGCTCCCCCGGCGAGCCGCCGGCCGCTCCCGAGTCCCCCGACGTGGTGGCGGTGGCGCGGGAGCGCGCCAGGATCGCCCGCGAGCTGTACGACCTCGTCGCCCACAACGTCAGCGTCATGGTGCTCCAGGCCGGCGGCGTACGGCTGCTCCTGCCTCGGGAGCTGCGGCAGGAGCGCGAGGCGCTGGCCCTGATCGAGGAGACCGGGCGCGGCGCCGTGGAGGAGCTGCACCGCACGCTGGACCTGCTGCGCACGGACCCCGACACCGGCGAGACGGCCCCCCAGCCCACCCTCGACCGGCTGGCCGAGCTGGTCGCGCACCTGCGCTCGGCGGGTCTGGACGTGGCGCTGCGGATCGACGGCACGCCCCGGCCCCTGCCCGCGGGCCTGGACCTGTCCGCCTACCGCATCGCCCAGGACGCGCTCGCGAGCGTGCTCAAGCACCCCGGCCCCACCCAGGCCCTGGTCCGGATCACCCACGGCGAGGCCGAGCTGCGCCTGGAGATCACCGGCGAGTGGCCGCGTGACGCCCGGCCCGGCCCGGTGCCGCCGCCGGGTGGTGACGGGCTGACCGGGATCAGGGAGCGGGTGGCGCTCTTCCGCGGCGCCATGGACGCGGGGCTCCGCGAGGACGGCGGCTACCGGATCCACGCGGTGCTGCCGCTCCCGTCCTCCGCCGTGCCGGCGCTCGGCGCGCGACGGCCCTGACCGGCGGCGTCCGCCGGAGGGGCAGGACGGCCGGCGGTAAGGCTGTCCCCACCTCAGCTCGGGTGCGCGCGGGCATGAACCGGACCCTCATGGCGACGGAGACTGCTTCTCGTACCGCTCGTCACCCGCCCCTCTGGGAGAACCTCATGACCACGCAGCCGCTCGCCGCCCCCGCCTCGGTCACGACCGCCTCGGCACTCTGGTTCGTCGCCGTCGGGGCCGGTGTGTTCGAGGCGGCCCTGGCCGTGTCGGGCATGATCGCCGCGGGGACGGCCTCGTTCGCCTCGCTGGCCGGTGGCCTCGGACTGCGCCTGACGATCTTCGCTGCCGCGATCTTCCTGGCCGTACGACTGCGCCAGGGCCACAACTGGGCGCGGGTGTCGCTCGCGCTGTCCCTGGGGGTGTTCGGCACTTTGTCGCTGGTGATCGAGCCGATCCAGTGGTTGCTGGCGGGGAACTCGGTGGTGGAGTTCTTCGGCGACGCCGACCTCATGACCCTGTTGTTCACCTTCAGCCGGGTCATCCACCTGGCGGCGGTGCTCGGGGCGATGAGCATGATGTTCGGCCCGGCGGCCAACCCGTTCTTCCGCCGCCTCCGGCCTGCCGCCGCGCGGTAGCCCCTCTCAGACCTCGGTGCGGCGGTGCTCGCGTTCCCCGGGCTTGGGCTCGGGCTCGGGCCGGCGCTGGGGCGGGACGGCGAGGTCGGCGCCGCGCGGGTGCGGGTAGGGGTCGTGGTGGTGCAGGCCGGCGGTCTGGATCACCCGGCTGATGTCGCTCGGCGTGAGCAGCCCGACGAGCTGCCCGGAAGGGCCGAGCACCACGGCGCGGCCGTCGGCGCAGCCGTTCATCCGCGGCAGCAGGCCGAGCAGCGGCTCGTCGGGGACCGCCTTCGGCACCTGGTCGGGCGGGCAGGCGATGTCGGCGAGCCGGGTGGTCTCCCGCGCCTCCGGCCGCACCTGGCGCAGCCGGTTGAGCGTCACCAGCCCGAGGAAGCTCCCGTCGGTCCCCACCAGCGGGTACGTCGACAGCCGCCGGCTCAGCACCAGCCGGTCGATGAGCCCGGCGACGGTCTCGTCCGGCGAGGCGGTGACGGGCCGGGCCGACATGACCTCGCCGACCGTCACCCCGTGCAGCGTCGCGCCGAGCTGGGCCTGCTGCTCCTCGGCGCTCGCCGCGTTCACCAGGAACAGGCCGATGAGGACGAGCCACAGCCCCTGGAAGCCCAGCCCCGAGACGACCTGGAGGAAGCCGAGCGCGATGAGCACGTAACCGAAGACGCGGCCGGCGCGGGCGGCGGCCACGGCGGCGCGTACCCGGTCGCCCCAGCGGGACCAGAGCGCGGCCCGCAGCACCCGCCCGCCGTCCAGCGGCGCGGCCGGGACCAGGTTGAAGACGGCGAGCAGCACGTTGACCGCGGCCAGGTAGCCGAACATGCCGGCCACCAGCGGCACGCCGCCGCTCACCAGCGCCAGCGCCGCGAACACCACCGCGCACACGAAGCTGGTCACCGGCCCCACGACCGCGATCCGCAGGTCGGCGCCCGGAGTGCGGGGCTCGCTCTTCAGCTCGGCCACCCCGCCGAGCAGCCACAGCGTGATCCGCGGCACCTCGATGCCGTTGCGCTGGGCGACCAGGGCGTGCGCCAGCTCGTGGGCGAGCAGCGAGGCCAGGAAGAGGACGGCGGTGCCCACGCCGACCAGCACGTACGCCACCACGGGGTAGCCGGGGAAGGCGAGCGGGAACTGCCCGAACGACAGCCCCGCCACCAGGATCACCACGATCACCAGCACGCTGATGTTGAGCCCGACCACGACCCCGCCGACGCGGCCCAACCGGAACGACGAACGCATCTGTCTGCTCCATCCGCTCGGATGGGGTCCGGCTACCCGCCAGTCACCGAAGAAACCTCAGGTCAGCGGGCGTTCCATCAGCGTCGTGTCCACCCAGCGGCCGAGTTTGAAGCCGACCTCGGTCAGCCGGCCCGCCTCGGTGAAGCCGTGCCTGCGGTGCAGGGCGATCGAGCGGTCGTCGCCCGCGTCGGCGATGACGGCGATCATCCGGCGCAGCCCGGCCGCCGTCGCGCCGTCGATCAGCGCGGCCAGCAGCGCGCCGCCGAGGCCGCGGCCGACGTGGCCGGGAGCCAGGTAGATGCTGTCCTCCACGGTGTGCCGGTAGGCGGGCTTGGGCCGCCAGGGTCCCGCGTAGGCGTAGCCGGCGACTTCGCCGCCGACGTCGGCGACGAGGAAGGGGAAGCCGCGGGCGGTCAGGTCGGCCAGCCTCGCCTGCCAGTCCGCCACGGTGGGCGGGGTCTCCTCGAAGGTGATGACGGTGTTGGCGACGTAGTGGGCGTTGATCGCGGTCACGGCCGCCAGGTCGGCGGGGACGGCCGCGCGGATGACGGCGTCGGAGTGCGTCACGGGCGGTCGCCTTTCATGAGGTCGCCTTTCGTACGATCACTTGGGAAGCGGGCGATCCACCGGCGCTGCCAGGGGGTCTCGACCGCGCGGGGGTGGTGGTGCTCGCGGGTCCAGGCGAGCGCGGCGGCCGGGTCGAGGCCGGACAGCACCGCCAGGCAGGCGAGCACGGTGCCGGTGCGCCCGACGCCGCCTCCGCAGGCCACCTCGACCGCCTGGCCGGCCCGCGCCCGCTCGCGCAGCTCTCCGATGCGGCGTACGGCGAGGTCCCGGTCGCGCGGCAGCAGGAAGTCGGGCCAGTTGAGCCACTCGTGCGGCCAGGTCAGCGCGGCGTCGTGGCGGCGGCGGAGCCGGTCGGAGCCGAGGTAGAGCCCGAAGTCGGGCCGCGGGCCCGGCGGGAGCGGGTGGCGCAGGCCCCGGCCGCGTACGTGGAGGCCGTCCGGCAGCCGGATCGCCCCTTCCAGCGCCGCCATCAGCTCGCGCTCCGCAGGCGGGCGCGGTGGCCGGCGACGTTGACCCGGTTGCCGCACCGGTCCGGCATGCAGTACGCCCGCCGTCCTCCCCTGCTGACGTCCACGAACACGCCACGGCAGCCGGGCGCGGCGCACGGGCGGAAGCGGGAGTGGCCGAGCGTGCGCACCGCGCCGAGCAGGCCGATGCCGATCACCGCGGCCAGCTCGGCGGCCAGCGGCGCGCCCGGCGCGGTGGGCACGTGCCACTGCCAGGCTCCGGCGTCGTCGCGCCGCAGGACCGGTGAGCGTCCCGCGCGCCCGGCCAGCACCATGGCCCCGGCCACGGCCTGCTCCTCGGTCTCGGTCTCGATGACGCCGCGGACCTCGCGGCGCAGCAGGTGCACCTCGTGGAGCGCGGCGTCGTCGGGCGGCGGGGCGTCGAGGACGAGGCCGTGCCTGGCCAGGAGGCCCGCCAGCGCGGCCGGGCGGGGCAGCGCGTCCCCGGCCGCGCCCCGCACCGTCGGCGAGGTGCTGACCAGGTCGTTCGCCACCGCCACTCCGGTGGCGTAACCGGCGATCGGGATGTCCATGGGCGCCCTCCTCGGTAACCGTTGTAGGAGGATTATAACCCTTACGCGACCGCACACCGCGCCCCCTCCGGCAGGGTAAGAATTCGACAGCCGCATCTTCTAAGAAGGGCGGCGCCCGGCTATCGTGCGGTAAAGGCGAACCAACGCCTTGTCCATGTTCTCTGAGAATTCGCACTCGAATTCCGATCGGTGGGCATTGCATGCTGGATCTCACGTTCGCCGTGCAGAAACTGCCGGGCGTGTGCGTGATCTCCGTCGCGGGCGAGATCGACTCCGCCACGGCACGCGCCTTCGACCTCTACATCCAGCGCCACCGGCGCGCTCCCGGCGAACACGTGGTCGTCGATCTCAGCGAGGTCACCTTCCTCGCCAGCGCGGGGCTGCGGGTGCTGCTCAACACCCACGCCTTCGCCCGTCAGCACGGCGGCGTGCTGCATCTGGCCGCGCCGCATCCCAAGATCGCCGGGCTCATGGAGCTGACCCAGGCGAACACCGTGCTGCACGTGCACGAAACGGTGGAGCAGGCCGTGATCGCCGCTCTCCAGCAGGCCAACGCCCAGGAGAAAACCCTTACGGAAGCCTGAGCGGCTTCGTGACCGATGGGTCAGAATGGCCGGATGTCTGCTGAGACTTCCTACGACTACGACCCGATCGCCGAGGGGTACGCGGCCGAGAACGAGAAGAGCCTCGTGAACGCGTACTACGAGCGGCCCGCGATGCTGGAGCTCGCCGGGGACGTGGCCGGGCGGCGCATCCTCGACGCCGGCTGCGGCGCGGGCCCCCTGTTCGCCGCGCTGCGCGAGCGGGGCGCCGTCGTGACCGGCGTCGACGCGAGCGCCGGGATGCTGGAGCTGGCCCGGCGGCGGCTCGGCGCCGACGCGGACCTGCGGGTCGTCGACCTGGCCGGCCCGCTGCCCTTCCCCGACGACACGTTCGACGACGTCATCGCGTCCCTGGTGCTGCACTACCTGGAGGACTGGGGGCCGACGCTGGCGGAGGTCAGACGCGTGCTGAAGCCCGGCGGCCGGCTGCTCGTCTCGGTCGACCATCCTTTCGTCATCACGCTCATGCAGCAGGCGGCCGGGGAGAAGCCCAAGTACTTCGAGACCCGTAACCGGACCGAAGAATGGGTCATGGGCGGGCAGACCACCACGCTGAGCTTCTGGGACCGGCCGCTGCACGCGATGACCGAGGCCTTCACGGCGGCGGGCTTCCGCATCAGCGTCATCAGCGAACCGCCGTTCGTGCCGGAAGCCCGCGACCTGTTTCCCGAGGAGTTCCGCGAGATGGAGCCCACCCGTACGAGGTTCCTGAGCTTCCTGTTCTTCGTCCTCGAAGCCGGCTGACGGGCGTGTCGGCCGGAAATTTCAACAATTCTCCGGTCCCTCCCCCTACCCCCGGCCAGCGGCGATAAGGCCGGCGTCAGGGCGCGACAAGTGACCCGATCTTTCCCTTAACCAGCTCTTACCGGGCATTGATCAGTCTTGTGTCATCGGGACGCTAGGAGATGACATGGACGCGAACGACCCCCGCGAGCAGGCCGCCGGTGGCTGGACCCAGTTCGGTGACACGCCGCCCACGGTGGGCGGGTTCCCCAGAAAGGAGCCGGTGGGTTCGGCGCCGCCGCCGCCTCCGCCGTCGTCGCGGAGGACGGTGTTCGCGCTGAGCCGCAAGGCCGTCGCGGGGCTCGCGCTGGCGGCCGTGACCGCGCTCGGGGCGTCGGCGCTCGGCGGCGGGGCGGTGGGGGCGTACCTGGCCGGGGCCGACCGCCCGGCCGCCGTCGCCACGGCGAGCGCGGCGAGCCCGGTCTTCCGTACCGTGGCCGACCAGCTCACGGTGGCCGAGGTGGCGGCGAAGGTGCAGCCGTCGGTGGTGATGATCCAGGGCCAGTCCGGTGAGGGCTCCGGCGTGGTGCTGTCGGAGGACGGGCTGATCCTCACCAACAACCACGTCGTGGACGGGCAGGGCACCGTGCTCACAATCAAGTTCAACGACGGCAGGACGGCCAAGGCCAAGGTGGTCGGCACCGACCCGGCGACGGACCTCGCGGTGATCCGGGCCGAGGGCGTGTCGGGCCTGGCCAAGGCCACGCTCGGGGACAGTGACCAGCTCAAGGTGGGCGACGACGTGCTGGCCCTCGGCAGCCCGCTCGGCCTGGACGGCACGGTGACCGCCGGCATCGTCAGCGCCCTCGACCGTACGGTCACCGCCGGCGACGGCGGCGGCGGCCAGCAGTTCCCCTGGGGGCAGCAGCAGCAGGAGAGCAAGATGACCACGCTCGGCGGCATGATCCAGACCGACGCCGCGATCAACCCGGGCAACTCCGGCGGCGCCCTGGTCAACGCGGCCGGCGAGCTGATCGGCATCAACAGCGCGGTCTCCTCGCAGGGCGTCAACCTCGGCTTCGCCATCCCGGTGAACACCGCCAAGAAGGTGTCCGAGCAGCTCATCAGCAAGGGCAAGGTGAGCCACGCCTTCCTCGGCGTGAGCGTCACCGACGCGACCGGCGACGTGCCCGGCGCGCTGATCCGCCAGGTGACCGAGGGCAGCCCGGCGGCCAAGGCCGGGCTCAAGCAGGGCGACCTCATCACGAAGATCGGTGACACGCCGGTGGACGGGGGCGACACGGTCGTGGGGCAGGTCCGCGGGTTCACGGTGGGGCAGCAGGTGCGGATCACGTACCTGCGTGACGGCAAGGAGAACGTCGTCACCGCCACGATGCAGGAGCAGAATTGACCTGCTCCCCGCCCTGAAGGGACGGGGAATCCCGTGCCGCTATGCGGCAGCTCGTGCCGCTTGCGCGGCCCTTGCCGTGGAACGGGGTGCTTGACGTTTCACGGACCCGGGTGGGTCTCCACGCCCTGAGACGGCCAGCCCGGCCGCCTGTCCTTGATGTTCTTGGCCCCGACGATGTCGGCGTGCTCGGTGTGCCCGCAAGAAGTGCAGGAGAAGATCGCTTGGCTCTTGCGGCTCTTCTCGTCCACCTTCCCGCACGCGGGTTCCGGGCACGTCTGGGACGTGTACGCGGGGTTGATCTCATGGATGACGCTGCCGGTGTAGCGCGCCTTGGAGCGCAGAGCGACTTCCAGGCCGTACCAGCCCTTGTCGAGAATCGCCTTGTTGAGCCCGGACTTGGCCGCCGCGCCGTTGCGCAGGAACCTGCCCGGCCGGCCGGGGTCGGGCCTGGGCTTGACGGCCGCGCTCATGCCCTTGGTGTTCAGGTCTTCGATGACCACATGCCCGTACCCGCGGGTGAGCCGGTGCGCGGCTTGGGCGTTGAAGTCGGCGCGCCGCCACCGGACTCTCCGCATGATCTCACTCATCGCGGCCGTGACCGCCTTGCGCCGCTTCGACCCCTTCTTCGTGCGGGCGAGCCGGCGTTGCAGCCGTAGATACCGTTCCGCTTCGCCGGGCGTGAGATACCCGAGGTCGTCCTTTCGGTCCTGTTCCGTCTCCCGTGGCGGCTGCCTGGAGGAGACACCGTCGCTTCCGGCGTGGCGACGGTCGAAGAACTCCCCGTCCGAGGTCACGGCGGCCGTGACCACCCCCCGGTCCACGCCCACCCATCGAGGGCAGGCGTGTTCCTCACGCTCGGCGATCCCATCGTCGATCAGGAAGCTGATGAACCAGTGCCTGCCGTCCCGGGACACGGTCGCGGACTTGACGCTTCCCCCGAGCGGGCGCGACATCCGAAACCGCGTCCACCCGAACTTGGGCAGGAAGACTCGCCCCCACTTGCGGTTGATCCGCTCCACGGGCAAATGTCTGGCGGTGGGGAACCGGAACGAGGGCCGCCACTTCGCCTTCGACTTCCAGTGCACCGTCCAGGCGCCATGCTTGCGGCACGCCTGGTCCAGGTCTTTGAGGATCTGCTGGATCACCTGGGCGGGGGCGTCGGCGAGCCAGTCGCAGTACGGGTCCTCCTTGGCGTCGGCGAGTTGCCTGCACTGCTCGGCATAGGTGATCCACTGCCCGCGTCGCCGGTATTCCCGCCGTTGTTCGAGACCGGTGTTCCACACGGCCCGGCAGATTCCGCCCAGCCTTTCGGCGAACGCCCGCTGCCCGAAGTCGAACTCCAGGCGGTACTTCCGGCCCGTCAACATGCGCGACACCCCCTCTTCCACGGGACGCTCACGACTCACCGACTCGAACACATTATCGTCCGGTCTATGAGCCAGGATGTGGAATACCGGCGAGGCAGAAAACGTGGTTTCCGCGCTGCACGTCCATCTGGTCTTTGTCACCAAATATCGCGGAAACGTGTTCGACGACGCGATGCTGCGCCGCTGCGAAGACATCATGATCGAGGTGTGCGACAGTTTCGAGGCCGAACTCCGCGAGTTCAATGGCGAACAGGACCACGTCCACCTGCTCATCCACTACCCGCCCAAGGTCGCGATCAGCAAACTCGTCAACTCGTCGAAAGGCGTCTCCTCGCACTACCTGCGCAAGGAGTTCCCCGGCCAGGACCCCGCCATCACGCACGGCCCCTTCTGGTCACCCAGCTACTTCGCCGCTTCCTGTGGCGGAGCGCCACTATCGATCATCAAGGCATATATCGAACAGCAGCGCCGCCCCACCTGAGGTTCCAGGTCCACGCTCCGCGCTGCCCCGCCTACGGCGGGCCATCCCCAAGGGGGACCGCATTCATCCCCGGCCTGAAGCTGAAGGCCGAGGCATTCTGCGGATCTTCGGTAAGGGGGGCCGGGCCGCCCCGGAGGGCGGCCCGGCCGGTGGGGGAAGGCTCAGACGCGGTCGGCGGCGATCAGCAGGTACTGGAAGCTGCCGTTCTGGTAGGCGTCCAGGAACGCCTGCTCGATGCCGGTCGCCAGGTGGCTCTGGGCCCGCAGCTCCCAGTAGGGGATGGTGGCCGCCGTCATGTCGATGACGCTGCACGGCACGAGCCGATTGGCCACCAGCTCCTTGAAGTAGGTGCTGCGGGAGTGGATGTCGCAGATGTAGTGGGCGTTGATCTGGCTGATGGCCCGGGACGGCAGGCCGTAGGCGTCGTTGTAGCAGCCGGTGATGCAGACGTAGCGGCCGCCCCGGCGCAGCAGCCGGGCGTGCTCGGCGAACAGCAGCGAGAGCTCGACGTACATGGTGCTCTCGTTGTTCCAGATCGCGGAGTAGGCGCCGGTCTCGAAGCCGGTGTCGAGCATGTTGCGGAAGTGGAAGCGCACCTGGTCGGCGACGCCGCGCTGCCGGGCCTGCTCGTTGGCGAAGGCCACCTGCTCCTCGGAGATCGACACCCCGTCGACCTGGCAGCCGTGGCGCAGGTTGGCGAGGAAGCTGGAGCCGCCCCGGCCCGAGCCCGCGTCCATGACGCGGTCGCCGGGGCCCAGCGCGCCGAGGTGGCCGACCAGGGTCTCGGCCTGCTGGGTCTCCAGCCGGTGCAGCTCGGCCACGAGGCGCTGCTCGCGGGTCTCCTCGGGGCCCTCCAGCACCGACCAGTCGACGTGGCCGATGCCGTAGTGGTGGTGATAGAGGCCGTCGACCTCGCCCAGCCGGAGATTGACGGGGTTGCGCTCGGCGTTCCAGTAGTCGGCGACGGATCGCTGGTACTGGCTGCCGAGCACGGAGTTGTGCGCGTTCGTGGTGGTCACGCGGGCGAAGTCCTTTCTGATGACGGTCATGACTGGTAGCGGGCGCTGCTGCCGTGCCATTCGAGGCATCCGGCCATCCACGCCTGCGCGCCGCGCAGGAACCGCTTGAGCTCCGGCGACGGCACGCCGGCCAGCGCCTGCCGGCCGGCCTCGAATCCTCGGACGAAGTCGTTGTGCAGGTGTACGGCCCGCTCGGTCGCCTCCTCGACCGAGCAGCCCTCCTCGGCGGCGATGAGCAGGATCACGTTGCTGTCGGGCAGCTCGTCGGCCGCCTCCCTGGCCACCGAGTGCAGGTCGTTGACCAGCACGCTGGCGGTGCCCGCCTGCATGAGCGCGGTGTGGAAGCGGCGGTCGTAGAACAGGTCGGCGGGCAGGTGGTAGCCCCCGACGACGTCGATGAGCGTCATCGAGGTGTAGAAGCTGTCGTGCTGGCGGGCGGCGAGGTAGCGCCAGACCGGCGGCGGCGTCTTCAGGTAGCGCCAGGCGGCGTAGGCGCACCAGCTCACGTACATCTGGAACGTGATGCCGCACACCCGCATCACCTGCGAGGGCAGGGCGTGCCTGCTCAGATGGGAGGTGGCCGAGCGGAGCGCGACCAGCACGGGGTCGGCCGTGATCGTCTCCTCCAGCTGCCGGGTGTAGTCGCCGGCCGGCGGCGGCGGGTCCATGGCGGACATCACCAGCGCCAGGCGGGGCGGCAGCTCCGTCGGGGTGGCGCCGAGGTCGCTCTCGTCGGCGTAGTAGTCGTCGGCCGCCCACCAGGCGGTGTTCAGCTGGGCGGCGACCAGCAGCAGGTCGGGGTCGTCGGTGTCGGGGTGGGTCAGCATGGCGAGCCGGCCGAAGCCGGTGCGGCCGAACTCCTCCAGCCGCCCCTCGTGCAGGCCCAGCCGCTCCGCCCAGGCGAGCAGCCGCCGGTCGACCTCCGCGCCGAGGTCGTCGTCGACGCGGACGGTCTCGGGGACCAGCAGCGGCGGATAGGAGCCGTCGCCCCAGGGCTGCTCGCGGTAGGGCAGCGGGGCCAGGCTGACGTGCGGGGACGGCCGCGCGGGGCCGGACTCGTGCCCGTCGCCCTCCTCCCGCAGGGGGGCGGGGACGGGAGCGGCGGCGCGCAGGCTGAGCGCGGACGTTCCGAGGCCGGTGGGCAGGACCGGGAGCCGGTCGGCGGGCATGACGCTCCTCGCGGACGACGAAACAGGGGGAAGAGGCGGGTCAGGAGCGCGGCGCGGCGACGTCGGCGTTCTCCAGGATCCCGATCGCGTCGGGCACCAGGATCGCGGCCGAGTAGTAGGCGCTGACGAGATAGGACATGATCGCTTTCTCGTCGATGCCCATGAAGCGCACGTTGAGGCCGGGCTCGTGCTCCTCCGGCAGGCCGGTCTGGTGGAGGCCCACCACGCCCTGGTCGTCCTCGCCCACCCGCATGGCGATGATGGAGGTGGTCTGCTGCGCGCTGACGGGGATCTTTCCGCAGGGGAAGATCGGGATGCCCCGCCAGGCCGGGATCTCGTGCCCGTTGACCTCGGCGCTGCCCGGCACCAGGCCCCGCTTGTTGCACTCGCGGAAGAACGCGGCGATCGCCCTGGGGTGGGCCAGCAGCAGGCGGGTCTTGCGGCGCATGCTGATGAGGTCGTCCAGGTCGTCGGGGGTGGGCGGGCCTGACCAGGTGGACAGGCGCTGGTCGTAGCCGGCGTTGTGGAGCAGGCCGAAGTCGGGGTTGTTGAGCAGCTCCCACTCCTGGCGTTCGCGGATCTCGTGGACCGTGAGCCTGAGCTGCTCCTCAAGCTGGTTCATCGGGTGGTTGTAGAGGTCGGCCACGCGGGTGTGGACGCGGAGGACGGTCTGGGACACGCTCAGTTCGTACTCGCGGGGGTGGAGTTCGTAGTCGACGAACGTGCCGCCGATGACCGGCTCGCCGACGTGGCCGGCGGCGATCTCGACCGCGGCCTCGCCGCGCCTGTTGACGGGCCTGCGGGTGCTGTCGAGGTAGCGGTCGAGGTGGGCGCGCAGGCCGGGGGCGCGGGCGAGGACACGCTGGAAGGCGGCCCACGGCGAGACCAGGATCGTGCCGGCGGTGGCCGCCCTGACCGTGCACGACCAGCGGGGGTCGTCCTGGCCGAGTGCCTCGTCGCCGAACTGGTCGCCGTCGGTGACGACGCCGAGGGACTCGGTGGCGCCGTATCTGCCGATGGCCTGCTTCTCCAGGCGGCCGTGGGCGATGATGTAGGTCTCGGTGACCGGCGTGCCGGCCGCCACGATCACCTCGCCGGGTGCGACCTCGCGCGGCGTGAACGTGGCGGCGAGGGCGGCCAGCACGTCGAGGTCGTCGTAGCCGCGCAGCGCCCGCAGCTCGGCCAGCGTCTCGGGGATGACGCGGACGTCGCCGGCGCCCTCCCGCACCACGCTCACCCGCCCGCGCCCCACCCGGTGGGTGAGGCGGCGGTTGACCCGGTAGGTGCCGCCGCGCACGTCGACCCAGGGCAGCATGCGCAGCAGCCACCGGGAGGTGATCGCCTGCATCTGGGGGCGGGTCTTGGTGGTCGTGGCCAGGGTGCGTGCGGCCCTGGTGTCCAGGCTCATCCGCTGTTCGGTGGGGTCCGTGGGCATCATCCCTCGCAATCGCCGACTCCTCGTCACCGAAAGTATTCACACGAACACGCTGGGCAGAGTAGCTCGGCGGACAGGTGATGCTTACCCCGGCTGTTTTTCTCCCGAGGCGTCAGGGCGGCCGCGCGGGGCCGCCGCCCTGACCCGCTCTCCTCAGACGATCGTCCCCGCGGGCCCCATCAGCATCTCGACGCCGGCGCCGGCGAAGTTCGCCAGGTCGGCGGCCGTCGCCCGGCCCTCCTCGCCGGCCATCGCCGCGCCGAACGCGGCCTCGTCGTCGAAGGTCAGGACCGCGACGAGATGGTAGGGCGGCCGGTCCCCGGCGGGCCGCAGCGTCGTGTACGACCGCAGCCCCGGCAGGCGCGCGGCGAGCGGGGCGTGCGTGCCGTCGTAGTGCTTGTCGAAGTCCTCGGCGCTCTCCGGGTGGTTGTAGAGCACGATGAGCTGGAACGCCATGATCCGCCTCCCTGGTCGTGGGTGCTTCGATCAAACCCCGGCCGGGGTCGCGGCACCAGACGTCAGGCGCCCAGATCGCGGACGATGTTGTCCAGCCGGTGCGCCAGGTTGTCGAGCATCTGGTCGGTCAGCTCCTTGCCGGGCATCCTGGCCATCAGCTCGTCACGGCGGGCGATCACCAGCCCCCGGTGCGCCTCGTCCACCTCGGCGTCGGGCAGCACCACGCACTCCCCGCGCACGTAGACCAGCGTGGCGTCGTCCCGGTCGGACTCCAGCAGCGCGCGCACGCACTCCCGGTCGATGAGCTGGGTGCCGACGGCGGCCCTGCGCTCGTTCTTCATGGTCAGGTCTCCTTCTCGCTCCGGCAGGGCCCGATCGCCCTGCCCGTACTCATCCGCCCGTACTCACCCGAACGTGGGCGGCCCGCCGTCCGAGCGCGCCCTCCGCACGCCGAACGCCACCAGGTACGCCGCCGCCGCCAGCGCCACCACGGCCGGCACGATCGCCAGCGCCGGGTTGCCGGCCAGCAGCGCCCACACGGCCAGCACCACCCCGGCCAGCAGGACCAGGGCGACGGCGAGCAGCCGGAAGCCGAGCGCGCTCCTCGGCGGCGGCTGCTCCTCCGGGTCGCCGTGGCCGCCGCCGGAGACGCCGGGCACGCCGGTGTCGCTCACCTTCCCGGTCGCCGACTCGGCCTCGGGGGGCGGCGGCTCGCGCAGCACGGGCGCGAAGAACTCGTCGTCGGGGTCGCCTGCGGGTCTGTTCATGGGGGTTCACCTCGGGTTCCGTTCCAGGGCGTGCAGGAAGGGCGCGACGACCGCGTTCAGCTCGGACACCAGCGCCTCCAGCGACGCCTGTGCGTCGTCCAGATTGGGCAGGCCCGCGGCGCGGGCGTGGGTGGGGGTGGGCAGCCGGTCGGGCGAGAGCGGCGTGCGCAGCTCCAGCGTGGTCAGCGCGGTCGGCCGCTCGTACGGCGGCGCCGCGTACCCGTCCCCGCCGCCCTCCGGGCGGTGCCAGGTGTGCCAGCCGTCGGGCAGCGGCACCGGCGGGGGCACGGCGAGCTCGACCACGGCCAGCGGGCCGCGCGCCTCCTCGGGGCGGTGGCAGGCCGCGTCGAGCACGCGCGGATGGCAGCGTACGTAGGGCAGGTCCGTGACCGGGCGCATGGCGGCCTCCCACGCGCCCAGCGCGAAGCGCAGCGGGTCCAGGGTGACGCCGGCCGCTCCCGGCTCCCCCTCGACCGCCGCGAACAGCTGCCGCCACCTGCGCAGCTGCTCCCCGTAGCGGGTCTGCGCGCCCTCGTGGGCCGCGTCGATCCAGAACGCCTGGGTCCCGGCCATGGCCCCCTCGCCCGGTCAGCCCTTGATCGCGATGCGGCGCGAACGGCCCTGCTCGGTCTTCGGCACGCGTACGGTCAGCACGCCGTCGCCGAGCTCGCAGCCGATCTTGTCGAGGTCGGCGTCGGACGGCAGGATCGTCCGGTAGACGAACGCGCCGGTGCGCCGCCTCAGCCTGGGCCCCCGCTCCTCCTCGGCGACCTCGCCCGAGACGCACAGCTCGTTGCCCTCGACCTCGACGTTGATCTCGTCCCGCCGCAGCCCGGGGAGCTCCGCGCGCACCAGGTACGCCTCCGCCGTCTCCTCGGTCTCGGCGACCGGCCGCCAGGCGGCGGTGTCGGCCTCGGCGCCCTGCTCGAACAGCCGGCCCATCTGGTCCCAGAGCTGCTGGAACTCGGTGAAGGGGTCCCACGAGCGGGCCGTCGGGCTCGCGCTCGCCCACGGCGCCGGTGCTCTGTGCCGCCTGGCGGGCAGTGCCATCGCTTTCACCTCCGTAACGGCAGGAACATGACCGTCCCTGCTCATGTGGTTCATCGCGTCCCTACCCGGCGTTCATCGGCAAACTCGGCGAAGCGCCGTTTCCTGACACTCCGGTGAACTGCGCTTGGGCGGGCGCACGCGCGCCGCCACCACCCCCTCACCTGCTTCGATTACTGTGAGTGATCACGTGAGGAGGGGATCACCATGGCACAGGAACCGAGGATCGACGTCGAGAGCAAGACCAGGACCGTCGAGAGCAGCCTGGCCCCGGAGCAGATCGAGCGCATCGCGAGCGCGCTCGGCGACCCGGGGGTCTGGTTCGCCACCCCGCCGGTGCGCGAGGGCGAGGCGGCCGAGCCCGACCTGGTATGGGAGCTCGTGGCGGACAAACCGCACCGGGGCCACGTGGCGACCGGCCGGGCCCACGTCCACCTGGCGGAGGGGCGCACGGCGCCGGTCCGGCCGCTGATCTTCGCCGACGGCTTCAATTACGGTCCGAGCGACCTGGCGAGCATGTGGCGGCACTTCAACGCGCCGTACGAGCCGGGCATCCCCGGGCTGCTCGACCAGCTCCTGGAGATGGGGCTCGACGTCGTCCTGCTGGGCTTCGACCAGCGGCAGGCGTACGTGCAGGCGAACGCGGCCGTCGCGGTGACCTGCCTGCTGCGCGTGCTGGAGACCCGGCGCGGCGACTCCCCGCTGATCGTGGGCGGCGTCGGCGCCGGCGGCATGATCACCAGGTACGCGCTGGCCCGCATGGAGAGCGAGGGCGTGGACCACCAGACCGACAAGTACTTCTCGTACGACACCCCGCACCTCGGGGCGTGGATCCCGCTGGTGCTGCAGCAGCTCGCCTACCTGCACGAGACGATCCAGCCGCGCCCCGACGGGGCCGGGCAGGCCGAGCTGATCCGCAGCCCGGCGGCGCAGCAGCTCCTGTGGGGCTGGCTGCCGGGCACGGGCTACTCGGGCCGGGTCACCGACTCCAGCCCGCTGCGCAAGGAGCTGCTGGAGGACATGCGCCGGATCGGCTGGTTCCCGATGCGGCCGTACAAGCTGGGCCTGGTCAACGGCTCCGGCGACGGGCGCGGGCCGGACCTGCGTCCCGGCACGCCGGTGCTGGACCTGGGCGAGGGGCCGCTGCGGCTGGTGGCGAGGATCCAGCCGGACCAGGGCGAGCTGCGCAACGTCGGCGCGATCGGCTTCGGCGAGCCTGTGTGGACGAGCGCGACCTCGTACGTGGCGGCGTTCGACGGGGCGCCCGGCGGCACCCTGGACGCCTTCGGCCGGGTCGCGGACGCGATGGGGCTGCCGATCGAGGACCGCTTCCGCGGCACCTGCTTCGTGCCGTCGGTGAGCGCGGTCGCGCTGGCGCGGGACCCCCTGACGTGGCCGTCGGAGCTCTACACCGACCTGCGGCTGCTGCAGAAGGACGAGACGTTCCTCGACGCGTACTGCTGCGACAGCCGCAACTCCCCGCACGGCGCGGTGTCGGGGACGCTGGTGGAGTGGTTCGTGGACCAGCTCGCGGGCTGGTAGAGAAGGGACGAGGGGCGCCGGCGCGGCGCCCCTCCTGCGCGTCAGCGGCTGCCGCGGTGCAGCACCACGAGCTGGTCGCGGGTGGCGTTCTTGTCGCGGAAGGCGAGGGCGGCCGGGGCCTCGGCGCTGAAGTGGCCGGGCAGCCGCTCGTCGGCGCTCCAGCTCGCGCCGTCGAAGGAGGCCCACCAGAGGCTCTGGTCGGCCGCGCCGCGGTGCACGACGTAGAGGCGGTCCTTGTAGACGGTGAGGGCCGGGCCCTCGGCCGAGAAGTGGTCGGGCAGCCGCTCGTCGCGGCTCCAGGAGGAGCCGTCCCAGCGGGTCCACCAGAGCGCCGTGTCCTCGCCGGCGCCGCGGTGCACGCAGTGCAGGTGGCCGCGGAAGACGGCGAGGGCCGGGCCGGACCGGCTGGCGTGGTCGGGGAAGCGGTTGTCCTGGCTCCACCTGCTGCCGTCCCAGACGGTCCACCAGAGGCTGTCGTCGTGCGCGCCGCGGTGCACGCACCACAGCTTGCCGTCGTAGGCGGCGAGGGCCGGGCTGCTCACGGTGAAGTGGTCGGGCAGCGGGGTGTCCTGGCTCCACCTGGAGCCGTCCCAGCGGGCCCACCACAGGGCGGTGTCCTGGCCGGCGCCGCGGTGCACGCAGTAGAGCTGGTCGTCGTACACGGCGAGCGCCGGGGCCTTCGCGCTGAAGTGCTTGGGGAAGCGCTGGTCCTCGCTCCAGCCCTGCTCGGCGTCGTAGACGGCCCACCACAGGGCGGCGTCGCCGTCGCTGCCGCGGTGGGCGACGTAGAGGCGGTCGCGGTACTCGGCGAGGGCCGCGCCCGTGGCGGTGAAGTGGTCGACGAAGCGCTGGTCCTCGCTCCAGCCCTCGCCCGGCTCGTGGACCGCCCACCACAGGCGGGCGTCACCGGCCGGCACGGCGCCCACGCGGGCCGGGACGAGTGAGGCGGGCGCGGTCCACGGCGAGACCAGGCGGGCGCCGTACGGGCGGGCGACCGAGCCGATCCAGCGGGCCTTGTTCCTGGCCGACCACTCGACGAGCGGCGTCAGCCAGCCGCCGAGCACCGCGCCCGCGGTCTCCCCGATCAGGGACGCCAGCTCGGCGGCGCGGGCGGCGGCCACCTCGTTGAGCTGGATCTCGAAGCCCCACCAGTGGGCCACGGGCCACACCTCGGCGCCGGTGGCGCGCAGCTCGCCCTGGAGGTGGCGGACGCGGTCCTGGTCCCGGGGGTCCAGCTCGGCGATGCGGCGCTCGCTCTCGTGCCTCGCCGCCAGCCAGGCGACCTCGGCGGCGGCGCGGTCGGCGAGGTCGTCGTCCCGCAGCAGCTCGGTCTCGACCGCGAGGTCCACCGCGGCGGCGGCGAACGGGTCGTCCTGCGCCTGGAACAACGTCGCCTCGTCGTCGAAGTCGAGCTGTGAGGTGTCAGCCCTGTTCTCGTCCATATCCAGCCCCCTGGGATGTGTGATGCGTACACGTACGAATCTGACACATAGTAACTGTGTGCGTTCACCCCGTTACGGAAGGGTTGAGGAAAGGAATCACCGTGCCGGTTTCCTGGCCACCTCGCGCGCGCAGCGGAAGGGCCCGGTGGGGACGCGTGCGCCGTGTCCCCACCGGGCCCTTCCTATCCCTTTAAAGCGCTGTCGCTGCCACAGGAGCCACCCAGTGCTCCGCCTCCCCTTCCCCCGGAACGGCTTTCCAGACCAGACGTTCGCGGCCGAGATGTGGACGCGCCCCACCCGGAGCCCGCTTCACCTGCTCTTATGCCATCCACAGGACGATGACAGGCTCTTCTCATCTTCGGTCAGCAGCATGTCGGGCGAGGGACGACCTCCGGGGCCGGGTTCATCAAGGATCGGCCAGGTCAGTCCCAGGATTGGATACTTCGAGCAGTGCGTTTCTCCAAGCCCTTCACCGTGACCCTCGCCGGCGCCGCCTTCCTCGCCCTTCCGCTCTCCGGAGCCGCGCTCGCCGCTCCCGCGCCGCAGCCGTCCCACGCGGCCCCGGCCGCCCCGGCGCCCGCCGAGAAGCAGGACGCCCGCGACAGGAAGGACGCCGGGCCCCGGCAGGTCTCGCTCTCGGTGGCGGTCGATCCGTCCCGGGTGCGGGCCGGGCAGACGTACGGCGTGACGATCCTCGTCAAGGGCCAGACCTCCGGCACCGCCACGGTGACCAGCCCCGAGGGCAAGAGCTACCGCCTCAGCCTCTCCGGCGGCCGGGCCGTCAAGGAGCTGACCGTCCCGTCGCGCGCCAAGGCCGGCACCCGGAAGGTGACCGTCAAGGTCGGCGGCAGGACGGCCACCGCCTCCTTCACCGTCGTCGCCCCGCGGCCGCGCGAGGAAGACGACCGCCGCCACCGCGCGGCCGAGTAGCCGCCGTAGCCGCCGTGGCCGCCGCGACGGCGGGCGGCCGGGCTCCGGTCAGGCGAGCCGGGCGCGGGCGGCCGCCCGGTCGATGCCGAGCCTGTCGATGAGCTGCGCGACCGGGTCCGGCCGCTCGCGGTCGAGCAGGGCGAGCGCCATGATCCTCGGCGCCTCGCTCCTGCTGCGCATCGTCGTGCCCTTGACCGCCCGGTCGACCACGGCGCGCGCGTTGGAGGTGAGCGAGCCGCCCCCGAGCGGCGGGTGCCTGCGCGGCCTCGACGGCAGGTCCTCGCCGACGTCCACGCCGAGCATCCGCAGCGCCTCGCGGTCGAGCTCGCCGAGGGCCGCGCGGGCCCTGGTCACGTCCGCGCCCAGCGCCCGCGCGACGGGCTCGTGGTGGAGCAGGCCGAGCAGCAGGTGCTCGGTGCCCATGCGCCGGTCGCCGCGCTCTCTCGCCTCCTGGACCGCCGCCTTCACGATCACTCCGAAGGCGCTCTTCTCCCAGCCGAACATCACGGGTGCCTCACTTTCCGTATTTGGCGTGCACCGACTGTCGTGACATGCCGAGCGCGTCGCCGATCTGCTCCCAGGTCCAGCCCTGCTCCCTGGCCAGCGCCACCGACACGGCCTCGACCTGCTCGGCCAGCCGGTGCAGTGCGCCGACCGCCCGCAGGCCCATGGCCGGGTCGTTCGACCTGATGCGCTCGGACAACTCTGTGACGTCCACGTGTGTCAGGCTAGATTGACAGCCGCGATTTTGTCAATCTAGCCTGACAGGCATGGAGAACGTGCTGATCGTGGGAGCGGGACCCGTGGGGCTCATGCTCGCGTGCGAGCTGAGCCTGGCCGGCGTCCGCCCGATCGTGCTGGACAAGCGTCCGGAGATCGGCGACCTGCCCAAGGCCAACGGCCTGGTCGGGCAGATCGTCGAGACCCTGGACCACCGCGGCCTGCTGGAGCGCTTCAGCGCCGGCAGCCCCTACGCGGGCCCCGCGCCCGGCCTGCCGTTCGCGTCCGTGCCGCTGCGCTTCGAGGGGGTGCCGGGCATCCCCCTGCGCGTCCTGCTCATCCAGCAGCCACGCCTCGAACGGCTGCTCGACGAACGGGCGCGGGAGCTCGGGGCCGACGTCAGGCGCGGATGCGAGGTGCTCGCGCTCGCGCAGGACGCGGAAGGGGTGACCCTGACCACCGGCCGGGGCGAGCTGCGCGCCCGGTACGCCGTCGGCTGCGACGGCGGCCACAGCCTCGTACGCGAGGCCGCCGGCATCGCCTTCCCCGGCGACACCGACAAGGAGAGGCTGATCGTCGGCCACTTCAGGACCGACGCCCGCTCGCTGGAGGCCGGCATGGGGCCCGGCATGGAACCCGGCTGGAACCGCAGTCCCCACGGCCGGGTCCTGCTGAACTCGCTCCAGCCAGGGGTGCTCATCGCCGGCATCCGCGAGCGCGGCGCGCCGCCCCGCGGTCCCGTGACCCTGGAGATGTTCCAGGCGGCCCTGCGCCGGCACCTCGGCCGCGACCTGCCGCTCGGCGAGCCGATCTGGCTGTCGTCCACCGTCGCGCAGGCCCGGCTGGCGGAGCGTTACCGGGCGGGCCGGGTGTTCCTGGCGGGCGACGCCGCGCACCTGTTCCCCGCGGGCGGCGCCGCGTTGAACGTGGGCATGACGGACGCGGTCAACCTGGGCTGGAAGCTGGCCGCCGTGCTGCGCGGGCGAGTGCCCGGGGAGCTGCTGGACACGTACGAGGCCGAACGGCGTCCGGCCGGGGCGCGTACGCTCACGCAGACCCGCGCCCAGGCGGCCGTCGATCGGGTGGACGGCGAGGACGGCGCCGCGCTGCGCGCGCTGCTCGGCGAGGTGTTCGCCTTCGAGGAGCCGGTCCGCCACCTGGCCGGGCTGCTGTACGACTCCGGGGCGCGCTACGACCCCGGAGCCGCGGACGCGCACCCGGCCGTCGGCAGGCCGGCGCCTGACCTGGAGCTGGCGGACGGGCGGCGGGTGGCCGAGCTGCTGCGGAGCGGCCGTCCGGTGCTGCTCGACCTCGGCGGCGGCACGGACGGCCTGGCGGAGGACGACTGGATGGAGGTCGTCCACGCCGCCGCCGCGCGGCCGCCCGCCGACGCGCTGCTGATCAGGCCCGACGGCTACGTGGCGTGGGCGGGCGCCGCCGGGCTGGCCGAGGCGGCCGGGAGGTGGTTCGGGGCGGTCGCCGCGAGCCGCGCCTGACGGTCAGCTCATGGCCAGCGCGCGGCGGAGCACGCCGTCCGGGGTGTCGCCGCGCCAGGCCACGTGCTGGTCGGGGCGGACCAGGGTCAGGGGCTCGTCAGGAAGCGGGACGAGCTCCAGGGGGACGCCGAGGTCGCGGGCCTCCGCCTCCAGGGTCTTGACGCCGGGCGCGTCCGGGTCGCCGAGGAGGCTGAAGCCCCGCCCGAGGCGGTCGTAGAGGGAGACGCCGGGGGCGAGCCAGCGGTGCGGGAGGCGTTCGCCGGCGCCGTCGGCGACGATCGGCGAGCCCGTGTAGACGTAGCCGAGCACCAGGTCCAGGCTGTGGAACTCGCTGTGCTTGGTGCGCAGCACGGCCTCGGCCACCGCCGGGCGCACCTTCTCGAACTCGGCCTCGTCGCCCATCAGCGCCGGGTCGGCCAGCTCGGGGGCGAGGGTGGCCATGTTCGCGGCGGCGGCCTCGATGGTGTCGGCGGCGATCGGGCGGCGCTCGGCCTCGTACGTGCCCAGCAACGCGGCCGGCGCCCACCCGTTGAGCACGGCGGCGAGCTTCCAGCCGATGTTGACCGCGTCGCCGATGCCGGTGTTGAAGCCGTGACCGCCGTAGGGCGGGTTCTGGTGGGCGGCGTCGCCGGCCAGGAACACGCGGTCGCTCGCGTAGCGGTCGGCCAGCAGCATGCGGGCGGTCCACGGGTCGGTCGCGAGGATCTCGACCTCCAGGTCGTCGTCCCCGGCCAGGTTGCGGACGAGCCGCACCGGGTCGGCGTCCTCGGCCCGTACGCCCTGGGCGATGCACCACCAGGTGTCCTTCAGGTCGAGGCGGCCGGTCAGGCCGGGCTGGGCGGGGTTGAGCACCCAGTAGTGGACGGCGGGGCCGTGCGGGACGCGCTCGGCGAGGCCAGGGGCGCGGAAGACGATGTTGAAGTTGGGCCGGGCGTCCTGGCGGCCCTCGTAGCGGGCGCCGATGGCGGCCCTGGTGACGCTGCGCGGGCCGTCGCAGCCGACCACGTACGCGGCCCTGACCTCGCGCTCCTCGCCCTCGCCCGACACGATCCGCACGGTGACCCCGTCGCCGTCCTCGGTCAGCCCGGCGACCTGCCAGCCGGTGAGCAGCGCGTCCCCGGCCGCCTCCCGCAGGATCTCCTCGACCAGCGGCTGGGGCGCCTGCTGGCCCGGCTCGGCGGCGAGGTCGGAGCCGACCAGGTCGAGGCCGAAGCAGCCGCCGATCCTGGCGATCTCGCGGCCGAGCAGGCTGTTGACGAACACCGCCTGGTCCGACCACGACACCGCGAGCGGGGCGCGGGCGCGTAACGTCTCGGCGAGGCCCCAGCGGCGCAGCAGCTCCATCGTCCTGGCGGAGGTGGTCTTGGCGCGGGGGCGCAGCCACGACACCGTCTCCCGCGGCTCGACCACCAGGCTCCGCACGCCGTGGTGCGCCAGCTCCACGGCGGTCGCCAGGCCGACGGGCCCGCCTCCGGCGACCAGCACGGGCACCTGCTCGGGCACGCCCGCCTTCTCCATCTCCACCGTCCCCAATCGTCCTCGGAAGTTACGGGCATGCTCCTGGCGTCCCGTCGCCACCGTCAAGGCGCCCGCGGGGGCCCAGGATCGCGGAAAGGTGATCAGGCGCGGTACGAACCCATAACTGATTGAAGATCACACTAGAGGCACCCCTCCCGCATTGTTACGGTTTACGCCACACCAACGACGATCATTCAGGGGTACGCATGTCCGAGTCCTCGGTGATGCCGCTGCACATGCGGCGCGCGCAGTTCGACCCCGCGCCGGACCTCGCCGCCGCACGCGAGGAGTCGGGCGTCACCCGGATCACGACCGCGTTCGGCGCCGACGCCTGGCTGGTGAGCCGGCACGCCTACGTCCGCGAGGTCCTGGGCGACGCCGAGCGGTTCCCGATCGCCAAGCAGACCATCGCGCGGCTGCCCGGAGCGCCCGAGATGACCCCCGAGCAGCTCGCCAAGATCAACGCGGGCAACCTGCTCGGCCAGGACCCGCCGGAGCACACCCGGCTGCGGCGCATGCTGACCCCCGAGTTCACGCTCCGGCGCATGCGGCGCCTGGAGCCCCGGGTCAAGGCCATCATCGACGAGCACCTGGACGCCATGGAGGCCGCCGGTCCGCCCGCCGACCTGGTGCCGTCGTTCGCGCTGCCGATCCCGTCGCTGGTGATCTGCGAGCTGCTCGGCGTGCCGTACGAGGAGCGCGCCGGGTTCCAGGAGCGCACCAGCCGGATGCTCGACGTCACGGTGCCCGCCGAGGAGCGGGTGGCGCTGCAGTTCCAGTCGCGGGCGTACATGGAGGACCTGGTCGGCCGCATCCAGGCCGACCCCGGCGAGGACCTGCTCGGCATGCTGGTCCGCGAGCACGGCGACGACCTCACCAAGGACGAGCTGGTCGGCATCGGCAGCCTGCTGCTGTTCGCCGGGCACGAGACGACCTCCAACATGCTCTCGCTCGGCACACTGGCGCTGCTCCGCCACCCGGACCAGCTCGACCTGCTGCGCAAGGAGCCCGAGCGGATCGAGGCGGCGGTGGAGGAGCTGCTGCGCTGGCTCAGCATCGTGCACTCCGGCACCACCAAGGTCGCCGCCACGGAGACCCGGCTCGGCGACACCGTCATCGCGGCCGGCGACCTGGTGATCTGCTCCCTGCCCACGGCCAACAGGGACTCCGGGCTGGTGCCGGACGCCGACCGGTTCGACCTGACACGCGGCGATCACGGCCACCTGGCGTTCGGGCACGGCATCCACCACTGCCTGGGGGCACCGCTCGCCAGGATGGAGCTGAAGACGGCCTTCCCCGCGCTGTTCCAGCGCTTCCCCGGGCTGCGGGTGGCCGACGGCGCCGAGCCGGTGTTCCGCTCGTTCAGCGTCGTGTACGGGCTGTCCTCCCTCCCGGTCGCCTGGTGACGCCTGCGGGTTACGCTGCGTCCATGCGAGTAGTCGTGATCGGCGCGAGTGGCCACATCGGCACCTATCTCATCCCCAGGCTGGTGGACGCCGGCCACGACGTCGTGGCGGTGAGCAGGGGCAAGCGGGAGCCCTACACCCCGCACGGCGCCTGGCGGCGGGTCACCGCCGTCTCGGCGGACCGGGAGGCGGAGGACGCGGCCGGCACGTTCGGGCGGCGGATCGCCGACCTGGAGGGCGACGCGGTCATCGACCTCATCTGCTTCGAGGAGGCGAGCGCCCGCCACCTGGCCGAGGCGCTGACCGGGCGGGTCCGGCACTTCCTGCACTGCGGGACGATCTGGACGCACGGCCCGAGCGCGCGGGTGCCGACGACCGAGGACCGGCCGAAGCGGCCGCTCGGCGAGTACGGCAGGCGCAAGGCCGCGATCGAGGCGTACCTGCTGGAGCGGGCGCACCGCGACGGGTTCCCCGCGACGGTCATCCACCCGGGCCACATCACCGGGCCCGGATGGGTGCCGGTCAACCCGGCGGGCAACGTCAACCCTGCCGTCTTCCAGACCCTGGCCGACGGGGAGGAGCTGGCGCTGCCGAACTTCGGCATGGAGACCGTGCAGCACGTGCACGCCGACGACGTGGCCAGGCTGTTCATGGACGCGCTGGCCACGCCGTCGGCGTCGGTCGGCGAGAGCTTCCACTCGGTGGCGGCGGGCGCGCTCACGCTGCGCGGCTACGCCGAGGCGGTGGCCGGGTGGTTCGGGCGGGAGGCGCGGCTGACGTACCTGCCGTGGGAGCGGTGGCGGGCCACGGTGTCCGAGGAGGACGCGGCGGTCACCTACGACCACATCATGTACAGCCCGCACTGCAGCATGGCCAAGGCGGAGCGGCTGCTCGGCCACCGGCCCCGCTACGAGGCGCTGGAGGCGATCGAGGAGGCCGTCGGCCGGCTGGTGGAGACGGGCGCCGTCGCCGTCTGAGGCGTCAGCCGGTCAGCGGCCCGAACTCCTTGCGCGTGTCGATGACCTGCCCGAACAGCTCCCACCGCTGCCCCTTGAACGTCATCAGCTGCATCGACTCGATCGGGAACGCGTCCCCCTGCCCGGTGCTGAGCGTCACGCCGGGCAGCAGCATGTCGATCTTGACGTCCCGCAGGTTGCGCACCGAGTCGCGCAGCCCTTCCCTGGTCGGGCACGTGGCCGCGTCCATCGCCTTGTGGAAGCTGCTGGCGACGGCCCAGCCGAAGGTCAGGTACGGGATGTTCGGGTCGGCCCCGGGGGCGTACTGCTTGACCTTCTGCTTGTAGAGCGTCATCTCCGCGTCGGTCGCCCAGGTCGGGTCGTTCGGGTCCTTGTAGTACGAGCTGGACACGACGCCCTGCACGTTGTCGAAGCCGACCGGCTTGAGCACGGTGATCGAGGCGGCGACGTTGTTGATGATGTGCAGCGGGTTCCAGCCGGTGTTCCTGACGTCGGCGGCCAGCGCCTGCGAGCCGAACTTCGGCGTGGTGACGTCGAGGAAGACGTCGGCCTTCGAGCCGGCCAGGTTGCGCATCTGGGGGTCGATGCTGGGATCGGTGACCTCGTAGCTCTGCTCGGCGACGATCGTGAGCCGAGTGCCCTCGATGGCCTTCTTGAAGCCGCCGAGCAGGTCCTTGCCGAAGTCGTCGTTCTGGTAGAGCACGGCGATCTTGGCCGACGGCTTCTCGGCCTTCAGGTACTGCGCGTAGACGCGGGCCTCGGAGACGTAGTTCGGCTGCCAGCCGATGGTCCACGGGTGCGCGGCGTCGGTGCCCCACTTGGACGCGCCGGTCGCGACGAAGACCTGGGGCACCTTGCGCTGGTTGGTGTAGTCCCAGGTGGCGGTGGTGGAGGGGGTGCCGAGCGTCTGGAACAGGGCGAAGACCTGGTCCTGCTCCACCAGTCTGCGGGCCTCCTCGACGGCCTTCGGCGGCTGGTAGCCGTCGTCGCGGACGATGAACTCGACCTTCCGCCCGCCGATGCCGCCCTTCTCGGCGTTGACGTAGTCGAAGTACGCCTTGATGCCCTTGGGGATGTCCCCGTAGGCGGAGGCCGGGCCGGACAGCGGGTAGATGCCGCCCAGCTTGATGCTCTTGTCGGTGATGCCGGTCGTCTGCTGGCCCTGGCACCGGCCGGACGCGGCCGTCCCGGCGTCGCCGCCGCTCTCGCGCCCCCCGCAGGCGCCGACGGCGACCAGGAGCAGCGCCGCGCAGCCGATCGCAGATACACGCATCCCTCTTACTCCTTCCGGGGGATTTTCCTGATCAGGCGGCCGGCCAGCCCGGCGAGGCCCGTGGGAGCCACGTACATCACCGCGATGATCAGCAGGCCGAAGATGACGCCCGGCGCGGCCTCGTTGAGGTCCTGCGCGATGCTGGGGACGAACATCACGAACAGCGCGCCGAGCACCGGCCCGGCCGTCGAGCCGAGCCCGCCGACGACCAGGCCGGCGAGCAAAGTGATCGACAGGTTGACGGTGAACGAGTCAGGCGAGACGAACCCGATCACCCACGTGTAGACGCAGCCGGCCACGCCGGCGAACATCGCGCTCCACGCGAAGGCCAGCGTCTTGTACGCCGACAGCCGCACCCCCATGACCTCGGCCGCGCCCTCGTCGTCGCGCAGCGCGTGCAGCGCCCGCCCCACCCGCGACCGCAGCAGGCTGCCCACCAGCGCGAACGAGGCCACGGCGACCGCGAGGGCGAGGAAGTACAGCCACTGGTCCTCGGCGAGGCCGCTCCAGGCCGGCGGGCCCGGCTTGGGCAGCGTCAGCCCCATCGAGCCGCCGGTGACGTGCTCGAACCGCTTGAGCAGCGGCACCAGGAAGATCGCGATGGCCAGGGTGACGAGCGCCAGGTAGAGCCCGCGCAGCCGGACCGCGGGCACCCCGAACGCCAGCCCCAGCAGGAACGCCACGACCGCCGCGGCCGGCAGCGTCAGCGGGTACGGCAGGCCGGGCCCGTGCGTCAGGACCGCCGCCGTGTACGCGCCCACGGCGAAGAACGCCCCGTGCCCGAGCGAGATCTGCCCGGCGTGCCCGACGAGCAGGTTCAGCCCGAGCAGCGCGACCGCGTACACCAGGACCATCGTGAGCTGGAAGACGTGGAAGGGGACGAGCTGGAACGGCGCGTAGAGCGCGGCGGCCAGCAGCGCTGCCACCGCCGCCCGGCGCCGCACGACGGGGGTCCAAGGGAGGGGGCGGCGCGCGGGCCGCGTGTCCACGCCGGCGTCCTCGACCTGGGTCATGCGCGTTCCACCACCGCTCGGCCGAACAGCCCGCGTGGCCGTACCAGGAGGACGCCGAGGATGATCGCCAGGGGCACCCCGATCTTGAGGTCGGAGCCGATGGCGGGCACGTACGCGCCGGCCAGCGTCTCCGCCACTCCGACGATCACGCCGCCGGCCACCGCGCCGGCCGGGCTGTCGAACCCGCCGAGCGTGGCCGCCGCGAAGGCGTAGATGAGGACGCCGCCCATCATGTTGGGCTCCAAGAACAGCAGCGGAGCGACCAGCACGCCCGACACCGCGCCGACCGTGGCGGCGAGTCCCCAGCCGAGCGCGAGCGTACGGCCCACGCGGATGCCGACCAGGCGGGCCGAGTCGGGGTTCGCGGCCACGGCCCGCATGCCGAGGCCGATCTTGGTGTGCTGGAAGAGCAGGTACAGCAGGCCCATGACCAGCGCCACGACGCCGAGCACGCCCAGCGTCGAGAAGCCGACGCTCACCCCGCCGACCTCCAGCGCGCCGCGCGGGAACGGGTTCGGGAAGTCCTTGATGAGGAACGTCCAGATCCAGCCGGCGGCGGCGTTGACGAAGATGAACAGCCCGACGGTGACGATCACCAGGGTCAGCTCGGGCGCGCCCTCGACCGGCCTGATCACGATCCGCTCGATGAGCATCCCGCCCGCGAACGACACCGCCAGCGTGAGCGCCAGCGCCGCCCAGAACGGCAGCCCCGCCGCCATGGCCTGCCAGGCGACATAGGCGGAGAACATGGCCAGCTCGCCCTGGGCGAAGTTGACGATCCCGGTGAACTGGTAGATCAGCACCAGGGCGAGCGCCAGGCTGGCGTAGACCGCGCCCGCCCCGAGCCCTTCCACGACCTGCTGCAGGAACCCGGCCACGGCTACACCCGGTATCCGAGGTAGGACTGGGCGACCTGCTCGTCCGCCCTGATCCGCTCGGCCGTGCCGGACAGCACGATGCGCCCGGTCTCCAGGACGTGCGCCTGCCGGGCGACGCCGAGCGCGAGGTGGGCGTTCTGCTCCACGACGACCACGGTGGTCCGCTCCTCTTGGTTGATGGCCTGGACGATGCGGAACAGCTCCCGGGTGACCAGCGGCGCGAGGCCCAGCGACGGCTCGTCGAGCAGGAGCACCTTGGGCCGCAGCATGAGCGCCCTGCCGAGCGCGAGCATCTGCTGCTCGCCGCCGCTGAGGCTGCCCGCGACCTGTCCGAGCCGGTCGCGCAGCGGCGGGAAATAGGAGCAGACGCGGTCGAGGTCGTCCTCCACAGCGCGTCCGCCGCGCCGGACGAACGCGCCGAGCCGCAGGTTCTCCTCGACCGTCAGCGGCATGAACGTGCCGCGCCCCTCGGGCACGTGCGCCACGCCCAGCCGGGCCACCGCGTCGGGCGGGCGGCCGGTCAGCGTGGTCCCGCCGAGCCTGACCACGCCCCGCGCCCTGACCATGCCGGACAGGGCGCGCAGCAGCGTGGTCTTGCCCGCGCCGTTGGGGCCGAGGATCGCGCAGATCTCGCCCTCGGCCACGCTGAGGTCCACGCCGTGCAGCACGCGCGCCTCGCCGTAGCCGGCGACCAGGCCCTCCACCACCAGGAAGCTCATACGGCCGTCCCCAGGTACGCCTCGATGACGCCGGGATCGCGCTGCACCTCGGCCGGCGACCCCTCGGCGATCTTGCGGCCGAAGTCCAGGCAGACGATCCGGCGGCAGACGCTCATCACGAAGCCCATGTGGTGCTCGACCACGACCACGGTGAGGTCGTAGGCGTCCTTGAGCTCGCGGAGGGTGCCGGCGAACTCGGCCACCTCGGCCGCGTTCAGCCCGTTGACCGGCTCGTCGAGGAGCAGCAACCGGGGGCGGGCGACCAGCGCGCGGGCCAGCTCGACCCGTTTGAGCGTGCCGAACGGCAGCCCGCTCGCCGGATGCTCGGCCACCCCGGTCAGGCCGAGCCGGTCGAGGACGGCGTCGGCGTCGCGGCGCAGCTCGCGCTCCTCGCGCCGCACGCCGGGCAGCCGGATCCCGGCCGTCAGGAAACCGGCGCGGCCCCGGTGGTGCGCGCCGGCCAGCACGTTGTCGCGGACGGACATGCGCGGGAACAGGCCGAGGTTCTGGAAGGTCCTGGCGATGCCGAGCCGCACGATCGCGTGCGGGGCCGCCGCCCGCAGGTCCGTGCCCTCGTAGGCGATGACGCCCGAGTCGGCCTCGTAGCGGCGGGTCAGGCAGTTGAACAGCGTGGTCTTGCCGGCGCCGTTGGGCCCGATGAGCCCCACCATCTCGCCGCGCGCCACCGCGAAGCTCACGCCGTGCAGCGCGGTGATGCCGCCGAAGCGGACGGTGAGATCGCGCACCTCCAGCATCCGGCCTCCTGGAGAACATTGTTCTGACGCGTGGGCTCAGCGTAGGATCCGCTCGTCAGAGGCCGCATTGGGCACGGTGACCCAAGATGTCCGCGGCATGTTGTCCGCGGAGCACAGCGACGGTCTCATCCCGGTCACGACCCGTTGACCGCCCGGCCATGGGCATGGATCATCCCGGCATGTCCGGTCGTTTCAGCACGGAAACGCTCACTGGCACCGAGGCCGTCCGCGCGCAGCGCGCGCGGATCCTCGCCGAGCTGCTGGACAACGTCCACGACCTGGCCGACGCCGGAGGGGCGGCGATCCGGGCCGAGGTGCCCACGTACGCGGCGCAGGGCGTCGACTTCCACGCCGACGTACGCGACCAGGTCCTGCGGCACTACCGCGCCAAGCTCGCGGTGCTGCTGGAGGAGCGGCCCGTGACGGCGGCCGACATCGCCTTCGTCCGGCGGGCCGCGATGCGCCGCGCCCGCGCCGGGGTGCCGCTCGCCGACTACATCAACGCCTACCGGGTCGGCCAGCGCGTCTTCTGGGAGTCGCTGGTCGAGCGGGCCGGCCCGACGCCCGCCGGGCGGGAGGCGGCGCTGTCGCTGGCGGTCGCCCAGATGCGCTACTGCGACTTCGCGAGCACGCAGGCCGCGTACGCCTACATGGAGTTCCAGCAGTACGCCGCCGCCGAGTCCGTACGGGAGAGCCGCGGCCTGCTGGAGACCCTGCTGGCCGGCGGCACGCCCACCCGCGGCAGGGAGCTGGCCGCCGCGCAGGCGCACGGCCTCGCGCCGGACGCCCGCACGCCGCTGCTGGTCGTGGTCGCCATGCTGGTCGAGGCCCCCGCCACGGAGGCCGCCGGGCTCAACAGGGACGCCGAGGCCAGGCACGCGGCCTGCGCCGCCCTGGCGAGGACCGGCGGCAACGGGGCCCGCACGCTGTCGGTCGTGCGCCAGTCGGAGATCGTGGCGGTGCCCGTGCTCGGGCCCGGCGCGGAGGCCGGGGAGCTGTGCGACCGGCTGCAGGCCGTGGTCGGGAGCCTCGCCGGCGAGGGCATCAGGCTCGCCCTGGGGATCAGCACGCCGGTGGCCGGGCCTGCGCAGATCCCGCAGGCGTACCAGGAGGCGCGGGCGGTGCTGGACTTCGTGCCCGAGGAGGGCGGGGTCGCGGCGCTGCCCAGGATCACCCCGTTCCAGTATTTGGCGCTGCGGGCCGACGACACCGCCCGCCACCTGGTGGACCCGCGCATCACGGCGCTGCTGGAGGAGGACCGGGCGCGTGGCGGCGTGCTGACCGCGACGATCCGGGCGTTCGCGGCGGCCGACCTCAACCTGCGCACCGCCGCCGAACGCCTCCAGATCCACCCCAACACCGCGCAGTACCGGATGCGCCGCATCCAGGAGCGGACCGGGCGCAGCCTGCGCTCCATCAACGACCTCGTCGAGCTGCTCGTCGCGATCGCGCTGCAGGACGCGGTCCCCACCAACGACGGCCGGGAAAGACTGGCCGCCGTGACCGATGAGGGGCGGCGGCGCGCCGGCGTACGGTCCTCCCATGAACCTCGCTGACCGGCTCCACCACGCCGCCGCGCGGCTCGGCGGCCGAGCGGTTCTCACGCTGGACGGGGCGGCGCTGACCTACGGCGCGCTGGACGAGCTGAGCGCCCGCCTGGCCGGGCTGCTGCGCCGCCGCGGGATCGGCCGCGGCGACCGGGTCGCCGTCATGCTGCCCAACGTGCCCGAGTTCGGCGTCGTCTACTACGGGGTGCTGCGGGCCGGGGCCGTGGCGGTCCCCCTGGACCCGCTGCTGAAACGCCGCGAGATCGCCGCCTACCTGGGCGACTGCGGGGCGCGGCTGCTGCTCGCCTGGCACGCCTTCGCCGAGACCGCCGAGGCCGGGACGGCGGGCACCGCCGCCGACTGCTTCTTCGTGGTGCCCGGCGAGCTGCCCCGGCTGCTGCGGGCCGTGCCCCCCGAACGCGAGCCGGCCCGCACCCGCGCCGACGACACCGCCGTGCTCCACTACACCTCCGGCACCACCGGCCGGCCCAAGGGCGTCGAGCTCACCCACGCCAACCTGGCCGGCAACGCCGAGGCCGTGGCCCGCATGCACGCGCTCGGCGTGGACGACGTGGTGCTCGGCGCGCTGCCGCTCTACCACACCTACGGCCAGACCTGCTCGCTCAACGCCACCGTGCACGCGGGCGCGCGGCTGACGCTGCTGCCCCGCTTCGAGGCGGGCCGGGCGCTGGAGGTCATCAGGCGCGACGGGGTGACGGTGTTCCAGGGCGTGCCGACCATGTTCATCGCGCTGCTCGACCATCCCGGCGTGTCCGACCTGTCGATGCTGCGGGTGTGCACCTCGGGCGGGGCGGCGCTGCCGCTCGACGTGCTGCGCGCGTACGAGGCCCGCGTCGGCTGCCGCATCGTCGAGGGCTACGGGCTGAGCGAGACCTCGCCCGTCGCCGCCGCGAACCGGGGCGGTCCCGGCCGCCGCCCCGGCTCGATCGGCCGCCCGATCAGGGACGTGGAGATGAAGGTGGTCGGCGAGGACGGCCGCGAGCTGCCCCGGGGCGAGATCGGCGAGATCGTGGTACGCGGCCCCAACGTCATGAAGGGCTACTGGAACGACCCGGCGGCCACCGCCGAGGCGCTGCGCGACGGCTGGTTCCACACCGGCGACCTCGGCCGGGTGGACGACGACGGCTTCTTCTTCCTGGTGGGCCGCCGCCGCGACATCATCATCCGCGGCGGCTACACCGTCTACCCGCGCGAGGTCGAGGAGGTGCTGTACGAGCACCCGGCGGTGCGGCAGGCGGCCGTGCTCGGCGTGCCGCACCCGGAGCTGGGCGAGGAGGTCGCGGCCGTGGTCGCGGTGCGGGCGCCGGTGAGCGGGGAGGAGCTGCGCGGGTTCGTCCGCGAGCGGGTGGCGGCGTACAAGTATCCCCGGCACATCACGTTCGTGGCCGAGCTGCCGACCAGCCCCACCGGCAAGATACTCAAGCGGGAGCTGGGCCAGCTCACGGCGGTGACCCCCGGCTCCCGATCCGGGACCTAGGTCCCTACCTGACAGGGCCGGTCGGCGGCTAGCGTGGAGTCATGATTCACGTGTTCCTTGTCGACGATCACGAAGTCGTGCGCAGGGGCGTGGCGGCCCTGCTCGACTCCGAGGACGACATCGAGGTCATCGGCGAGGCCGGCACCGCCGAGTCCGCGATCGCGCGCATCCCCGCGCTCAAGCCGGACGTCGCGGTGCTCGACGTCCGGCTGCCCGACGGCAACGGCGTCGACGTGTGCCGCGAGGTGCGCTCGCGGGTGCCGGGGCTCGCGTGCCTGATGCTGACGTCGTTCGCCGACGACGACGCGCTGTTCGACGCCGTGATGGCCGGCGCCTCCGGCTACGTGCTCAAGCAGATCCACGGCTCCGACCTGGTCGGCGCGGTGCGGACGGTCGCCTCCGGGCAGTCGCTGCTCGACCCGCAGACCACGGCGGCCATGCTGCAGCGGCTGCGCGAGCAGGCGGCCAGGAAGGACCCGCTCGCGGGGCTGTCGGAGCAGGAGCGGCACATCCTCGACCTCATCGGCGAGGGGCTGACCAACCGGCAGATCGGCGAGCGGCTGTTCCTGGCCGAGAAGACGGTCAAGAACTACGTCTCCAACCTGCTGTCCAAGCTCAACATGCAACGGCGCACCCAGGCCGCCGCCCTGTCCGCCCGGTTGCGCACCGAACGCCGCCCGTAACCGGGTCGGTCCTGGCGGAACGGCGGGCATGAAGGGACTTTCGTCCCTAAGCGTCCGCCCCGTCCGGCGGCGATGCTGGCAGGCATGCGACTCGATTCGTCCGGACTCCAGGTGCTCACCGACGAGGAGTGCCTGCGCCTGCTCGCCTCGACGCCCATCGGGCGGATCGTCTTCACCGACCGGGCGCTGCCCGCGGTGCAGCCGGTCGCGTTCTGCCTCGACGGCGACGGCATCGTCATCCGCACCGGCGTCGGCTCCAAGCTGGCGGCGGCCACCCGGCGGGCGGTGGTCGCGTTCGAGGTGGACGACTACGACCCCGTGCTGCGTACGGGCTGGTCGGTGAGCGTCGTCGGGCACGCCGACGCGATCACCGACCCCGCCGAGACGGCCCGCCTGGCCGCGCTGCCGCTCGACCCGTGGGTGCCGGGCAGGCTCGACCACTACGTCCGGGTCAGCCTGGAGCAGATCAGCGGACGCCGGATCACAAGGGCACAGTCCAACTGATCGCGGTCCCGCCCTGCTCTCCCGGTCCGGCCGTGAACGACCCCCCGAGCCGCGTCGCCCGTTCCTCCAGGTTGCGCAGGCCGCTGCGCCGCCCGCCGGACGGCAGCCCCACGCCGTTGTCGCGGACCGACAGCGCGAGCAGGTCGCCCGTCACCTCCACCGCCACGTCGGCCCTGGTCGCCTTCGCGTGCCGGACCACGTTGGACAGCGCCTCGCGCAGGACGGCGAGCAGCTGCTCGGCGAGGTCGTCGGAGATCCTGGCGTCGAGCTGGCCCTCCATGCGCAGCCCCGGCATGAAGCCGAGGTGACCCCGCGCGCCCTCCACCAGCTCCACGATCTGGCCGCGCAGGCTCGGGACCGCGCTCTCCCTGACGTTCTGGAGGGCGAAGATGGTCGAGCGGATCTGCCGGATGGTCTCGTCCAGCTCGTCGATCGCGTGCTGGAGCCGGCCGGACGCCTCGGGGTGCTCGACCAGCCGGACCGTGCTCATCAGCGTCATGGCCGTGGCGAACAGCCGCTGGATGACCACGTCGTGCAGGTCCTTCGCGATGCGGTCGCGGTCTTCGAGCAGGCTCAGCCGCTCGGCGTCGCGGCGGGTGTCGGCCAGCTCCAGCGCGATCGCCGCCTGCCCGCCGAACGCCTCCAGCGCCCGCACGTCGCCCGCGCTGAACGGCATGCGGCCGACGCACTTGGCGAGGGCCAGCACGCCGCGTACGGAGTCGCCCGCGCCGAGCGGCAGCAGCAGCTCGGGGCCGTAGCCGAGCTCGCGCAGCCGGGAGTCGGCGTCGAGCGGGTCGGGCGAGTGGAGCGGCCGCCCCTCGCGGAAGACCTCGCCGGCGGCCGTCCCGTCGAGCGCGTAGGACATCTCGGTCAGCTCATCCTCGGCCGTGCCCTCGGCGAACTCGACCAGCAGCCGCTCGCCCGCCGGGTCGGGCAGCAGGATCCTGGCCAGGTCGGCGTCGGTCATCTGCCGGGCCCGCGCCGCCACCATGGTCAGCACCTCGCGGGTGCCGCCGCCGGACAGCAGCCGGGTGGTCACCTCGGTGGACGCCTCCAGCCACGCCTCGCGGCGGCGCGACTCCTCGTAGAGCCGGGCGTTCTCGACGGCGACGCCGGCGGCCGTGGCCAGCGCGATCACGATGGCCTCGTCCTCCTCGTCGAACTCGCCGCCGCCGCGCTTCTCCGTCAGGTAGAGGTTGCCGAACACCTCGTCCCGGACCCGGATGGGCACGCCGAGGAAGGTGCCCATCGGCGGGTGGCCGGGCGGGAAGCCGTAGGACTCGGGGTGGTCGGAGATCCGGCCCAGCCGCAGCGGCCGGGCGTCCTTGATCAGCAGGCCGAGCAGGCCCAGCCCGTGGGGCCAGTGCTCGATGGCCGCGATCTCCTCGTCGCTCAGCCCCACCGGGATGAACTGCACGAGGGTCTGTTCCTGCCCGACCACGCCGAGCGCGCCGAAGCTGGCGTCCACCAGCTTGGTCGCGGTCTCCACGATGGTGCGCAGCACGGTCTCCAGATCGAGGTCGCTGCCCACGGACACGACCGCCTCCAGCAGGGCGTGCACGCGGTCGCGGGTGGCAAGCACGGCGTTGAGCCGTACTTGGAGCTCCGACAGCAGCTCGTCGAGCCGCATGTTCGGCATCAGGGGGCGATGCTCGTCATCCACCATGCGTTCAGTCTCGCACCCTGCGGGGCCGGTCGACCTCGCAGGTAGGGATGATCACTCCGGCCGGTGACCCCGTCGCCGCAGAGGTGAAAGTTTCACGCGTCCGCGCAGGTCAAGGTGGGTGTCGCGGGCACGCGCATTGACGGTCGGCGAGGACGGTGGCGAGCATGACGGCCGCGTTCCCCTCCTCGAAAGGGCACCCCCATGCACTTGTCCAAGGTGGCGACGTCCGCCCTGGCCGCGCTCGTGGCGGGCGCGGCGGTGACGGTCGCGCTGACCACGGCCGCTCCCGCCGGAGCGGCCGCCGGCACCGGCACCGGCTACCTCCGCACCAGCGGCAACAAGATCGTCGACAGTACGGGCGCGACCGTGCGCCTGACCGGCATCAACTGGTTCGGGATGGAGACCGACAACAAGACCTTCCACGGCCTGTGGTCG
Source organism: Nonomuraea sp. B208 (assembly GCF_057536035.1). Classification (NCBI taxonomy): domain Bacteria; kingdom Bacillati; phylum Actinomycetota; class Actinomycetes; order Streptosporangiales; family Streptosporangiaceae; genus Nonomuraea; species Nonomuraea sp. B208. Next base: position 473,368 of record NZ_BAAJOU010000021.1, on the reverse strand, counting down.
AGCAATCCGTGGAAGAGCCAGATCGACCTGATGGCCCGGCTCGGCTACAACACGCTGCGGGTGCCGTACTCGAACGACGCGCTGAAGCCCGGGGCCGCGGCCACCGGCGTCAACGACTACGTCAACCCCGACCTGGTCGGCCTGTCGCCGATGCAGATCCTGGACAAGGTCGTCGACTACGCGGGCACCAAGGGCATGCGGATCATCCTCGACCGCCACCGCCCGACCTCGGCCGGCCAGTCACCCCTCTGGTATGTCCCCGCCACCCCGGAGACCACCTGGATCAACGACTGGAAGGCCCTCGCCCAGCACTACGCGGGCAACCCGACGGTCATCGGCGCCGACCTGCACAACGAGCCGCACGCGCAGGGCACCAACCCGAACGCCACCGGCGCCTGCTGGGGCTGCGGCGACCAGTCCCGCGACTGGCGGCTCGCCGCCGAGCGGGCGGGGAACGCCGTCCTGTCCGTCAACCCCAACTGGCTGATCTTCGTCGAGGGCGTCAGCTGCCCGAGCGGCGGCGAGCCCAACATCTGGGACGGCGACCCGAGCAACGACGAGGACTGCGGCTGGTGGGGCGGCAACCTGTCCAAGGCCGGCCAGTTCCCGGTGCGGCTGAACGTGGCCAACCGCCTGGTGTACTCCCCCCACGAGTACGCCACCTCGGTCTACCACCAGAGCTGGTTCGACGACCCCGCCTACCCGGCGAACATGCCCGCCATCTGGGACAAGTACTGGGGCTACCTCTACAAGCAGAACATAGCACCGATCATGCTGGGCGAGTTCGGCACCACGCTGGCCTCGAACGTCGACAAGATCTGGCTCCAGGAGCTCATGAAGTACATGGGCACCGGGGTCAACGGGATGTCGTTCACGTACTGGTCGTGGAACCCGAACTCCGGTGACACCGGCGGCATCGTCAACGACGACTGGACCACCATCAACCAGGCCAAGCAGGACATCCTGCAGCCGTACCTGATCCCGCCGGTCGGCGGCCCCACGAGCTCGCCGTCGGGCACGCCGACCGAGGTGCCGCCCGGCCAGTGCACCGTCGCCTACCGGCAGGTGAACTCCTGGCAGGGCGGCTTCCAGGGCGAGGTCACCGTCAAGAACACCGGCTCCTCGCCCATCAACGGCTGGAGCGCCACCTGGACGTACCCGTCGGGCGTCACGCTGGTCAACGGCTGGAACGCGGTCGTCAGCCAGTCCGGCACGACGTGGACGGCGAAGGGGCCCGACTACGCCCGTACGCTCGCGCCCGGCGCGTCCGTGGTGGTCGGCTTCACCGCCAACGGCCCGGCGGGCGCCCCGCAGAACGCCGCCTGCTCCTGACCGGTCAGACAGTGTAGGTACGGGTGACCGCGATCAGCTCGCCGTCCTCCCGGGTGGCCGCCACCAGCTCCGGTGGCCTGGGCGCGAAGCCGGGCACGGCGGCCAGGCCGTCCGTCTCGGCGATCGCGGTGATCCGTACCTTGTCGGCGCCCTGGACGCGCAGGGAGATCCGGGCCCCCGCGTCCGGCAGGCCGCGGAAGCGGACCTCGCCCGGCCAGGTGTTCGCCCGCGTACCGGCGACGCGCACGGTCACCGGAGCCGTCCCGGCGGTGGCCGCCGTCGCCTCGGTGATCGGGCGCTCGATCCTGAGCGTGAGCGAACGGGCGGCCCGGCCCGCGCTCACGCGCAGCTCGACGCGGTCGCCGTCGCGGCGCAGCACGGTCAGGCGGGGCCCGGCGGCCCGGTCCAGGGTGGGGGCGGGGCCGGTCCACAGCGTGGTGCCGCGCGCGTAGCCGGGGGGCAGCGGCGTGCGGTCGCGGCCGGTGACGTACCTCCTGGTCCAGGCCGGCGGCTCCGGGTCGGCGCTGACCCAGCGCGCGGCGCCGGTGCCGGCGTCCATGACGTACGCCAGGTGGGTGCGGGCGGGGTTGCGTGCGTCGAACCGGTCACCGGCCAGACCGGCGGCGACCAGCACGGGAACGAGCAAGGCGACGAGCGCGAGACCGAGAGCGCCCACCGGCGCCCCGGCCAGTCCCCTGGCCCGGACGCCCGCCTCGGGCCGACCCAGCCCCCGAGCCCGTGCGCGGGCGCTCGGTCCGGGCAGGCACAGCTCGGCGACGGGCAGGAGCAGGAGTCCGAGCAGCGCCGTCACCAGCGCCGCCGCGCCGCCGAGCGCCAGCCCCATCCCGTCGAAGACGTTCCTGGCCAGCCCGGACAGCAGCATCGCGGCCGGCACCGCGCCGAGCGTCAGCGCCGCCGCCGCGACGAGCGGCCGACCCACCGAAAGCGCCACGAGACCGCCGACGGCGCAGCCCAGCGCGGGCAGCGCGAACACGAACGACGCCCCAGGCGCGACGGCGGCGCACAGCACGCCGAACGCCGCCGCCCAGGCGAGCCCGCCGACCGCGAGCGCGGCCGGGCCCAGCCGCCGCCGCAGGAGCAGGTACCAGCCGAGCACCACGAGCGCGGTCTGCGCCACCACGGCCGCGCGGAAGGCGTCCGGCCGGTGCAGCAGCCCGCCCATCCCGTCGTACGCGGGCCGCCAGGCCACCAGCAGCTCCCACAACCCTTGGGCCAGCAGCGCGGACACCACGAGCGGCACCAGCCCCGACACCGCCGCCACGACCAGCCGCGGCACGCTGAGCAGCCGCCTGCGCCGGGCCACGGCCGCGAGCCCCGCGACCGCCGCGGCGGCGAGCCCCGCGAGCGGCCACACCAGCGCGTCCGGATAGGTGATCAGGACGCCGAAGAGACGGAAGTAGGTGGCGTCGTGGTCGGTGCGCAACGCGGGCAGGTCGGCCGCGCCGAGCGCGCGGGTCAGCGCCAGCATGGTGGAGCCGTGGTGCTGCAGGCTGCCCGGGTCCAGGTTGGCGAGGGAGTCGCCGGCCGTGTGGTAGTGCGAGGAGCGCTGGATGTAGGCGAAGTTCAGCCCCGCGAAGCCGGCCGCCGTGAGCGGGGTGAAGTCGGTGTTGTTGGGCAGCAGCCGGTACACCGCCGCCATCGTGGAGTCGCCGCGCGGGCGCGGCGCGGCGGCGGCGTACGCCTCCACCAGCCCGGCGCTGCCCCGCGAGGTCTCGAACATCAGCGACGGTCCTGAGACGCCTCTCGCCTCCCAGTTCAGCAGCACGCCCCCGGCCCGGCCGAGCGGGTGCTCCCTGACGAACGCCTCGGCGCCGAGCACGCCGTCCTCCTCGCCGTCGGTCATGAGCAGCACGAGGTCGTTGCGGAGCGGCGCGTCGCCGAGCGCCCGTACGGTCTCCAGCATGGCGGCCACGGCGGCGGCGTCGTCGGAGACCCCGGGGCCCATCGCCGCCGAGTCGTAGTGGGCGGCGACCACGACCGTGCCCGTCGGGTCGTGGCCACGCCGGGTGGCGACGATGTTGTGCACCAGCCCGAACGAGGCGAGCCCGGTGGAGGCGTTCGCGCCCACGGCCCGCTGCACCTCGACATCAAGCCCGGCCGCGCGCAACTGGGCCACCAGGTAGGTCCTGGCCCGCTCGGCCGCCGCGCCGCCGATGGGGCGCGGCTCGGTGGCGAAGCGCTCCAGATGGGTACGGGCCCGCGCGGCGCTGAACTCGCCGGACGCGGCGGAGGCGGGCAGTGGCTGCATCGTGCTGTCGGTCATCGCGGCCAGCAGGACGGCGCACGCCAGCACCAGTGCCGGGCCGAGGCCCGCCACGGTCCGGCGCGGGACGTCGATCAACTTTCCGATCATGTCCAGGGACGCTACGGACTGGGCCCCTGCCGCCGGAATGATGCGGATGCCCGGATCTACCTGTGGTTTTCCTCAGGCTCGCGGGAAGCGGACACGCCGCTCCGATCGACTTCGATAGCCTGCCTAGTCCCGTACAGAAGTGATGTTCTGCGACAGAAGGGACCGGGACTGTGCTCGAAGACGCCGGCCTCCAGGCGCTCCGGGAGGCGGCGCGCCTGTCCCCGGACAACCTCCCGCTTCGGCGGCACCTCGGCGAGCAACTGCTGGCCAAGGGGCACCTCGCCGATGCCGAGACGGAGCTCCGGGCCGCGCTCATGCTCGCTCCCCGGGACCCGGACGTGACGGCTTCGCTGGCGGAGACGTTCGTGCGGCGGGGCGCGTACGGCGAGGCGCTGGCGGCGCTGGAGCCGTTCCTCGCGACGCCCGGCTACCCGCCGCGCCTCGGCGTCGTCGCGGCCCGCGCCCTGCTCGGCGAGGGCGACTTCGGCCGCGCCGCCTACCGCTACTACGACGCCGTCACCCGCGACCCGTCCTCCGCCGACCCGGAGGTCGCCACCGCCCTCGCCCTCCCCGCCGCACCCACCCCGGCCCCGGCCCCTGCACCCCCGCCCGCACCCACCCCCGCAGGACCGCCCGCCTCTTCCTTCCCGGCCCCGCCCGCCCCCTCCCTTGGAGCGGGGGCGGGCGGCGGGTACCCGGCGACAGCCGCAGGGCCGGGGGACGGGCCGGCGGAGGTGGAGCGGGCGCGGACGACGTTCGCCGACGTCGCCGGGATGGATGCCGTCAAGGAGTCCCTGCGCGTCAAGCTCCTCCTCCCCCTCCAGCAGCCCGAGCTCTTCGCCGCCTACGGAAAGCGCGCCGGCGGCGGCGTCCTGCTGTACGGTCCGCCGGGCGCGGGCAAGACCCACCTGGCCAGGGCGGCGGCCGGCGAGCTGGGGGCGGCGTTCATCAGCGTCGGCCTGGCCGACATCCTGGACATGTACATAGGCTCCAGCGAGCGCAACCTGCGCGCCACGTTCGACCTGGCCCGCCGCAACCGCCCGTGCGTGCTGTTCTTCGACGAGGTGGACGCCCTCGCCGCCCGCCGCTCCGACGCCCGCAACACCCACAACCGGCAGATCGTCAACCAGTTCCTCGCCGAGCTGGACGGCGTGGACCAGAACGCCAACGACGGCGTGCTCGTCCTCGCCGCCACGAACGCCCCCTGGTACATCGACGTGGCCTTCCGCCGCCCCGGCCGCTTCGACCAGCTCGTGTTCGTGCCGCCGCCGGACGCGGGCGCCCGCGCCGCCATCCTGCGCATCCTCTGCCGCGACAAGCCGGTGGCGGACCTGGACTTCGACGCGGTGGCGCGGGCCACCGAGCACATGGTGGGCGCGGATCTGAAAGGCGTGGTGGACCGGGCGGTGGAGGTGAAGCTGCACGAGTCGATGCGGGCCGGCCACCCGATCCCGATGACCACCATGGACCTGCTGGCCGCCGCCAAGGCCGCCCGCCCCACCGCCGTACGCGAGTGGATGGCGACGGCCCGCAACTACGTCCTGCACTCCAACGAGTCCGGCGCCTGGGACGACCTGCTGCCCTGGGTCAAGGGCAAATGGTGAAAGTCGGCGAGTCCCTGGAGCGGGCGCGGACGCTGCTGAGGCTGAGCCGCCCCGCCGACGCCGAGCGGGAGCTGCGCGGCGTCCTCGCCGCCGAGCCCGAGCAGGAGACCGCCCACTGCCTGCTGGCCCTCGCCCTCATCGGCCAAGGCAAGGCCGGGGAGGCCGCCGAGGAGGCGCGCGAGGGCGTCAGGCTGGCTCCCGGCCACTGGTTCCCGCACTACGTCGCCGGCCAGGTCCACTACCGCTCGGGCCAGCCCGACGACGCGGTGCGGGCCGGGGAGACGGCGCTCGCGCACGCCCCCGAGCAGGCGGCGGTGTGGGAGCTGCTGGCCCGCGCCCACTCGGCCGCGGGCCGGTGGCGGCAGATGGCGGACGCGGCCCGCGGCGGGCTGGCCGTCGATCCCGAGGACGCGGATCTGGCCTCGCTGCTGTCGATCGCGCACACCTGTCTCGGCGAGGCCGAGCCGGCCCGCACGACGGCCGCGTACGCGCTCCGGATCGACCCCGAGAGCACCACCGCCCACCTGGCGGCCGGCCGGGCGGCGCTAGCCTTCGGCGATCCGAGGGCCGCGGCCGGGCACTTCCGCGAGGTGCTCCACCTCGATCCCGGCTTCGGCCCGGCCAGGGACCTGCTGGCCGAGGCGCTGAAGCAGCGCAACCCGCTGCAGCGCAAGCTGTCGGAGCTGCGGCGCCGGCACCGGGGCGGCCTGCGGCTGCTGCTCCTGCTGCCGGCGGTCCCGCCGCTGATCGCGGTGTTCGTGCTCATCGCCCTGATGCACTGGGTGGCCTGGGTCTTCGAGGCGGCGACGGTGCTGCGGCTGGCTCGCGCGCGGGCGACCCGGCTGCTGTTCGAGGGGGCGGAGGCCCGGGTCGCGGGTCTCTGCTGCGCGCTGCTGGCCGCCGGCGTCGCGACGCTCGCGCTCGGCGTCGCCCTGGGCGCGGAGGCGGTGGGCATGGCGGGCGCTGCGGTCATGGCCCTGGTCACGCCGGTGCAGGAGGCGGCGCACACGGGCGCGCCGAACGGCCGCGCCACCCTGTACGTCTGGACGTTCCTGCTGGCGGCAGCCGCCGTCGTCGCGGCGGCGGCCGGCGTGCCGACGCTCGCGCTGCTCACCGTGTACGCGGCCCTCGGCACGATCTGGCCGGCCGCCTGGGTGCGCCGCGCCACGGCGGCCCCGCCGGCCTGACCCTGGCATGCGCGACAATCGGGACGTGCAGTTCGGCATCCTGGGCCCGCTCACGGTCCGCGCGGCAGACGGCCGGGAGGTCGCCGTCGGCGGCCCGCGCCCGCGTGCCCTGCTCGCCCTGCTGCTCCTCGACGCCGGCCGCACGGTGAGCGTCGAACGCCTCATCGACGGCCAGTACGGCGACGACCCGCCCGCCGGCGCCGCCAACGCCGTCCAGGCCCAGGTCTCCCGCCTGCGGCGGGCCCTGCCCGACCGGCTGATCGAGTTCCACGGCGCCGGCTACCGGCTGGCCGTCGAGCGGGAGGACGTCGACGCCCATCGCTTCGAACGACTCGCCCGCGAGGGGCGGCGGCTGCTCGCCGCCGGTCTGTCCGCGCAGGCGGCGGCCGTCCTCGGGGACGCCCTGGAGCTGTGGCGGGGCCCGGCGCTGGCCGACGTCCTCGACGCGCCGCTCGCCGCCGCGCAGGCGCGACGGCTGGAGGAGCTGCGCCTGTCGGCGCGTGAGGACCTGCTGGCCGCCGAGCTGGCGCTTCCCGAGGCCAGCCCGGTGGGGGCGTTGCGGGAGCTGGTGGCCGCCCACCCACTGCGCGAACGGGCGCGCGGGCTGCTCATGCGCGCCCTGCACGCCGCCGGACGGCAGGCCGAGGCGCTGGCCGTGTACGACGAGACGCGGCGGCTGCTCGCCGACGAGCTCGGCGCGGACCCGTCGGCCGAGCTGGCCGCCCTGCACCTGGAGATCCTGCGCGGCTCCACCGCCGGTCCTGCCGCGGTGGCGCGGACCCAGCCGCCGACGCCGTTCACCAGCTTCGTGGGGCGCGAGGACGAGCTGGCCAGGATCCGCTCCCTGGCGGAGGCCCGGCTGGTGACGATCGTCGGCCCCGGCGGCACCGGCAAGACCCGCCTCGCCGTCGAGGCCACCACGGGCGCGCGGCGGGAGGTCTGCTTCGTGGACCTTTCTCTCGTGGACGGCGATTCCGGCGGCCAGGTGGCGGCGGCCGTGCTCGGCGCGCTCGGGCTGCGCGAGCCCGCGCTGCGCGCCCCGGAGGCCGGCGGGGCGGGCGACGCCGCCGGCCGCGTGGTGGCCGCGCTGTCGGAGCAGGAGCTGACCCTCGTCCTCGACAACTGCGAGCACGTCGTCGCCGGGGCCGCCGCGCTGGCCCGCCGGCTCCTCACCTCCTGCCCCCGCCTGACCGTCCTCGCCACCAGCAGGGAGCCGCTGAACATCACGGGCGAGCACCTCGTCCCGCTCGCCCCGCTGCCCGATCCGCTCGCCGTCCGGCTGTTCGCCGACCGGGCCGCGGCCGTCCGCCAGGGGTTCGCGCTCGGCCCCGACAACCTCGACGCGGTACGCGGGATCTGCGCCGCGCTCGACGGCCTGCCGCTGGCGATCGAGCTGGCGGCGGCCCGGACGCGTACGTTCGGCGTCGCCGAGATCGCCGCCCGCCTGGCCGAGCACGGCCGCTTCGCGCTCCTGTCGCGCGGCGACCGCACCGCCGCGGCCCGCCACCGTACGCTGCACGGGGTCGTCGAGTGGAGCTGGAGCCTGCTCGCCGAGGAGGAGCAGGAGCTGGCCAGGCGGTTCGCGGTGTTCGCGGGCGGCGCGCGGCTGGAGGCGGTCGAGGCCGTCTGCGGCGCGGACGCCGCCGAGCCGCTGGCCGGCCTGGTGGACAAGTCGTTCGTGGAGACCGACGGCGAGCGCTACCACATGCTGGAGACGATCCGGCTGTTCTGCGCCGACCGGCTGGCCGAGGCGGGCGAGGAGGAACGGCTGCGCCGCGCCCACGCCGCCTGGTTCCTGGAGCTGGCCCGGCGCGCCGACGACCACCTCTACCGGGCCGAACAGCTCGACTGGCTGGCCCGGCTGTCGGCCGACGACGCGAACCTGCGGGCGGCGCTGCGCTGGAGCGTGGAGCACGACCCGGCGACGGCGGCGCGGCTGGTGGCGGCGCTGGCCATGTACTGGTGGCTAAGCGGGCGGCGCGGGCAGGCCATCGCGCCCGCGACCCGCCTGCTCGACACGCTGGGGGCCGAGCCGCCCGCCGAGCTGGCCGAGGAGTACGTGCTCACCGTCCTGCACGCCGTGCCCGACGCAGGATCGCCGCACTGGGAACGCGCGCGGGCCGCCGCCGGGTCGCTCGGGCGGCCGATGCGCTGCCGGTTGGGGCCCGCGCTGTGGGGCATGGTCGCCGGGCCGCCGGACGACGACGGCGGCGAACACTGGCCGCCGCTCCTCTCCGCCGACCCGTGGAGCCGGGCGCTGGGCCGGCTGAGCGAGGCGCTCGTCCTGGTGCTGCGGGGCAGGATCGGGGCCGCCGAGCGGGAGCTGGAGAGCGTGCTGACCGACTTCGGCGCGGTGGGCGAGCGCTGGGGGAAGGCGCAGGCGCTCGACTGGCTGGCGTTGATCACGAGCTGGCGCGGCGACCGGGCGCGGGCCATGCGCCTCTGGCAGGACGCGGTGGGGCTGCTGGAGGAGCTCGGCGCGGCGGAGGAGCTGGTGGACGTCCTCTGCCGGCGCGCCGAGGCCCGCTGCCGCGCGGACGACCCGCGGGGCGCGCGCGCCGACTGCGAACGCGCGGCGGAGCTGGCCCGCCGTACCGGCCGGCCCGCCCTGATGGCCACGATCCACCTGGTGGCCGCCGAGATCACCCGCATCGAGCACACCCACCTCCCGCCGAAGGAGGACGGGCTGGCGTGGATCGGCGAGGTGGCCGAACGGCTGGACGCCGCGCTGGAGATCGTGCAGGGGAGCTGGGCCTTCACCGCGTCCGGGATCAGGTCGCAGGTGCTGACGGCGCTCGGGCGGCTCGCGGAGGCGCGGGGGGACGCGGCGGAGGCGGCGCGCAGGCACGGCGAGGCGCTGGCCGCCGCGCTCGGCTCCCCGATGACCGCCGACCTCGCCGCCGTCGCCGAGGGCCTGGCCGGCCACGCCCTGCTCCCCGCCCAGGAAACCACGGCCCAGGAAACCACGGCCGAGGACGCCGCGCGGGCGGGGCTGCTGCTCGGGATGGGGGCGGCGCTCCGGGGGATCGCCGTCGCGGGCGACCCCGACGTGGCCGCCACCGCCGCCCGCGCCACCGCCGTCCTCGGGCCGGACGGCTTCGCGACCGCGTACGCCAAGGGCGCCGCCATGGGACGAGCCGAAGCCCGGGAAGCCCTGACCGCGCAGCACCCGGGCTGACAGGGAGGCGGAGGGCTGTCAGCCGGTGGTCGCCGGGTTGTCAGCGCAGGTCGCGAGGCTGCTGGACATGAAGAACCTCACCATTCTCATCTCCGGCGCCAGCATCGCCGGCCCCGCGCTCGCCCACTGGCTGATCAGGTACGGCTGCTCCGTCACGGTCGTCGAGAAGGCCCCGGCGCTGCGCCCCGGCGGCCAGGCGGTCGACTTCAAGGGCGAGACCCACCGCACGGTCCTGTCCAGGATGGGCATCCTGGACGACGTGCGCAAGCTCCAGACCGGCGGCACCGACCAGCTCCTCGTCGACGCCGAGGGCCGCACGCTCGCGGTCATGCCCGGCGAGTTCACCGGCGGCGAGCTGGAGATCCAGCGCGGCGACCTGGCCAGGCTGCTCTACGAGCGCACCGCCCCCGCCTGCGAGTACGTCTTCGGCGACTCGATCACGTCGCTGACCGAGACCCCGGACGGCGTGCACGTGACCTTCGAGCGCGCCGCGCCCCGCACGTTCGACCTGGTGGTGGGCGCGGACGGCATCCACTCCAACGTCCGCCGCCTCGCCTTCGGCCCGGAGTCCGACTTCGTGCGCTTCCTCGGCCACTACTACGCGCTGGTCGACCTGGACCAGGACTTCGGCCCGGTCGGGCGGATGTACAACGAGCCGGGCAGGATGGCGGCCGTCGGCGGGCCGAAGGCGCCGGCGTTCTTCGTCTTCGCCTCCGAGCCGCTCGACTACGACCGCTATGACGCCGGGCAGCAGAAGGACATCCTGGCGCGGGCGTACGCGGGCATGGGCTGGCGGGTGCCGGAGGTGCTGGCGGCGGTGCGGCGCTCGCCCAACGTGTACCTGGACTCGATCAGCCAGGTCCGGATCGACCGGTACAGCCGAGGCCGCGTGGTGCTGCTGGGCGACGCGGCGTACGGCAACACGCTGGGCGGGTTCGGCACCGGCCTGGCCGTCGTGGGCGCGTACGTGCTGGCGGGCGAGCTGGCGGCGGCGGGCGGCGACCATCGGGCGGCGTTCGACGCGTACGAGCGCGTCTTCCGCCCGTACGCCAAGATCTCCGAGAACGGCAACGCCGGCCCCTTCCTCGCACCCGGGAGTCCGTCGCGGATCCGGATGCGGAACTGGATGTTCAAGTACCGCTTCCTCCTCGCTTGGATGATGAAAATGACCGACAAGTTCGCGACCGACATCGAGCTCAAGACGTACTGAACTTTTGTGATCAGCAGGACATCCAACCCGGGCATGAACAGAAACCGGCACCTCGCGGCCCTGTCCGCCGCCGTGCTCGCCGCGACCGTGATCGCCGCCCCCGCCGCCGGGGCCGCCACCCGTCCCTCCTGCCCGACGCCGTCCAAGGCGGAGGTCAAGCGCGCGAACAGCTCGGACATCGACCGGCCCGCCAGGAGGTCCAACGCGATCAAGGGCGTCCGCGTCGAGGTCCTGCCGCGCGGCTTCACGCACGGGCAGGTCGAGGTGAGCCGCCACGACGGCCTCACCGAGTACGGCTACCAGTGGTCCGACAACCGCGACGACGTGGACCTCAAGCACCGCTGGCTGTGGGTGCGCGTGGTCTGCAAGCCCGGCCTGCGCGAGCTGAACGCGCTGAAGAAGGCCCCGCTCCGGCTCGGCACGTTCTCGGGGGACGTGCGGACCGCGAAGATCGGTGACCGTAAGGTGCTCACCATGAAGGGCGACGGCGCGCTCGGCCACGGCCGCTACGTCGGCTGGGTGGAGCGCGACGGCGTCGCCGTCACCGTCATGGCCTCCGAGCCGCTCGTCCCCGACCTCAGCAGGATCGTCGCGGGGATCAGGCTTTGACCCGGCCCACCCCGGCCGCGAAGAGCAGGCGAGGCACCCCGTCGATGAGCGGGACCTCCTGATCGTCCGGGCCGAGGCGCCACTCGTGGACCGGCACCAGCCCCGGCCCGATGAGCTCGAACCCCTCGAACAGCGACAGCACCTCCTCACGGGTGCGGAACCCGGCCTGGGCCGAGGTGCCGTCGGTGGACGCGCGCAGCCGGCCGACGGCCTGCGCGTCGCTCTCCGCCAGCGCGTGGGAGAGCACCAGGTGGCTGCCCGGCGCCATGCGGTCCCTGAAGGCGGCCACGATGCCCGCCGGGTCCTCGTCGTCCATGACGTAGTGCAGCACGCCCACCATCAGCACGCACACCGGCCGGTCGAAGTCGATCAGCTCGGTGACCTCGGGGCTGTCGAGGATGTCGGCGGGCCTGCGCAGGTCGGCCTGGAGGGCGGCGAGGCCGGGCGCGTCGGCCAGCAGCACCTGGGCGTGCAGGCCCACCACGGGGTCGTTGTCGACGTAGACCACCCGGCAGCCGGGATGCACCTGGCGCACGGTCTCGTGGATGCTGGGCGAGGTGGGGATGCCGGTGCCCAGGTCGAGGAACTGCCGGACGCCCTGCTCGGCGAGGTGGCGGACGGCCTCGATCTGGAAGTGGCGGCTGGCCCGGGCGACGAGCCGGGTGTCCGGGGCGACCGCGAGCAGCTTCTCGGCGACCTCGCGATCGACGGCGAGGTTGTCCTTGCCGCCCAGGAGATAGTCGTACACGCGGGCCGAACTCGGCACCGTCGGGTCGACACCGGGCGGAAGGCGTTCTAAGTCGGTCACGGGAAGGCCGTCTCCTTAGCCACGCGGCAACGTGAGCGCCATCCTACTCAACGGACCCGACTTTCTTCCGTCCGAAGCCCGAGTCAGGAAGTCCGGTGAGAAATTGGTCCGGATGGCCGATGCGGTGACGGGGTTCGCCTGTGCATCCTGGGGGGAGAAGGGTCCGGCGGGGGCCGGTCCCTCTCGGAGAGGAGTCACGAGGGCATGGACTACGCGGCAGGCCGCCCCACCGTGATCTTGGACAACGGAGTCGTCGGCCGGGTCATGCTGGCCCACCCCTCGCGGCGCGACCTCGTGCTCGTGCTCGGCATGAACGGAACCCTGCTCAGCGTGCAGCTCGACGACATCGCGTGCGTGGTGGGCGGCGAACCGCTCTGTCACTGACGCGGTGATCAGGTCAGGAAGTCGCGCAGGCCGGTGGCGAGTGAGGTCGCCATGCGCTGCCGGAAGGCTGGGCTGGACATCTTGCGGGCGTCGCCCGGATTGCGCATGTTGCCGCACTCGATGAAGACCGCCGGCCGGGTCGACAGGTTGAGGCCGCCGAGGTCCGTACGGGTCTGGAGGCCGTCCTTGGCGACGTAGTTCGCGTAGGGGATGCCGGTGCCGGCGCGGTAGGCGTCGCGTACGGCGTGGCCGAGCCGCCGCGACGGCTCGATCACCTCATCGTTGTGGCCGGGCAGCAGGCCCGGCATGATCACGTGGAAGCCGTGCCCCCGGGGCGCGGCCCCGTCGCCGTGGATGGACAGCACCGCGTCCGCCCGCGCCTCGTTGCCGATGGCCGCCCGCTCGGTGACGCACGGGCCGACGCCCTTGTCGTTCGGCCGGGTGAGGACGACCTTGGCGCCCATGCGTTCGAGCATCGGCTTGAGCCGGCCGGCGAGGTCCCAGGTGAAGGCGTGCTCGGGGTAGCCGGCGTCGGTCTCGGTGCCGGTCGTGTTGCACGGCTTGGTGCCGTTGATCACGTCGACCAGGCGGTTGATCTGCTCCGGGTGGGAGGCGTTGCCGCCGTTGTGCCCGGGGTCGAGGACGACCGTCTTGCCCCGCAGCGGGGCCGCCGAGGGCGTGGGGGCCGGCGAGGCGGGCGAGGCCGCCTCGGGCGCGGCGGCGGGCGCGGCCGGGCCGCCGCACGCGGTGGAGAGCGCGGCCGAGAGCGTGAGTGTCACCAGGTACGCGCGCATGCGGCCGACGCTACCGGCCTCGGCGCGGCAAACCCAATACATACGCTGACCTGCTATTTCGTGTCGTACGACCGGGTAGTCCCAGCGATGTGATCAGGGGTTACGTGGAGCAGCCGAGCCCTCGCGCGGGCGGGACGCTGACCTTGCGGGCGGCGACGGACGCGCCGCGTTTCCGGGTGGAGCTCCACCGGTGCGGCGACGGGCTGACGCTGTCGGCGAAGTCGCCGTGGCTGCCCGGCGCGGACGCGCCGCCGCACCTGCCCGCGCACGACTGGGGCCGCGACGGGACCGGCCCCCGTGGCGAGCCGCTGCCTGCCTGGCCCGGCCACGAGCTGCCCGCCCCGGCCGAGCCAGGGGTGTACGTGGCGGTGCTGGTCGAGGGCGACGACGACGGCGACCGTACGGACCCGGACCGTACGACGCCCGACGGGCGGGAGGCGAAGGCGCTCTTCGTGGTGCGCCCGGCGGTCCCGTCCGCCCGGATCCTCTACAAGCTGCCGCTGTTCACCTATCACGCCTACAACGTCTCCGGCGGCTGGTGCCTCTACGACCATGCGGACGTCCCGGGCGATCCGGAGCCGGGGGTGTCGCTGCACCGGCCGGGCGGCGGCACCGGCGCCACCCCCTACGACGTGACGAACTTCGACCCGTACGACCCGACGCCGCGCCAGACGTTCGTCCACTGGGACGGCCGCTTCGTGGCCTGGCTGGCCGGGCGCGGCTACCGGGTGGACTACTGCACGGACCTCGACCTGCACCGGGACGGCGAGGAGCTGCTGGGGCCGTACAAGCTGCTGGTGAGCGCGGGGCACGACGAGTACTGGAGCGACGCCATGCGCGCCGCCGTGTCCCGGCACGTGGCGGCCGGGCGCAACGTGGCCTTCTTCGGCGGCAACACCTGCTGGTGGCGGATCGCCTTCCGCGACCCGGTCAGCTTCGAGCGGACCGGCTTCTGGCACGAGCACGGCCCGCCGGAGAACGAGCTGACCGGCGTCAGCTTCCGCAACGGCGGCGAGCGCGACCGCGACGAGCATCCCGAGCCGGTCGGCTTCCGCGTCCAGCACGCCGATCACTGGGTGTACGCGGGCACGGGGCTGCGCGACGGCGACGTGTTCGGGCTGGAGGAGTGCCTGGTGGGCTACGAGTGCGACGGGGCCGCGTTCGACCGGGCCGCCGGGCCGCCCTACGTGCCCACCGGGGCGGACGGCACCCCGGCCGGGTTCACCATCCTCGCGGTGGGCGACTGCGGGGCGGCCGGCTGGGGGTTCGGCAACGGGGCCGCCACCATGGGCCTGCACACCGCGCACGGCACGGTGTTCACCGGCGCGACCACCGACTGGCCGCGCGGGTTGGAGAGCTCGGCGGCGGTCGCGCGCATCACCGCGAACGTGCTCGACCGCCTCGGCGAGCCGCCGCCCAGTCCGTCTTCCTGATCAGTCCGTCTTCCTGATCAGGTACGGCGGCATCACCAGCGCGTGCATGCCGGTCGTGCGCAGCGTGTCGATCGAGTGCTCGGGCGTCTCGGTGAGCGGCCGGCCCGGACCGTTCAGCGAGGTGTTGATCAGCACGGGCAGGCCGGTCCGCGCGTACCAGCGGGTGAGCAGCGCGTGCAGGAACGGCGTGCGCTCGGGCTCCACCGTCTGCAGCCGGGCGGTGCCGTCCACGTGCGTGACCCCGGGCAGCAGCTCGCGGAACTCGGGGCGGACGTCGGCGGCGTACTGCATGAACGGGGCCGGCCGGTCCACGTCGAAGAAGCGCCGGGCGTGCTCGGCGAGCACCAGCGGGGCCAGCGGCCTGAACCACTCGCGGCCCTTGACCTCGTAGTTGATGTAGTCCTGGATGTCGGGTCTGCGCGGGTCGCCGATGATGCTGCGGTTGCCGAGCGCGCGCGGCCCTGACTCGCTGCGGCCCTGGTGCAGGCCCACGACCCGGCCGTCCTCCAGCAGCGCCACCGTCGCGGCGATCAGGTCCTCCGGCTGCTCGGCGACCAGGCCGTCCGGCAGGCTGCCGACGGCCGCGGCGATCTCGCTCTCGTCGGGGTCGGGGCCGAGGAAGTCGTCGCGCCAGCGCCACCGGCCGCGTACGCCGAGCACGGCCTCCAGCCCGTAGAGGGCGCAGCCGATCGCGGTGCCGCCGTCGTGCGGGCTCGGCGGGACGAAGACCTCGCGGAACGGCCCCCGCCTGATGAGCAGGCCGTTGGCCGAGCAGTTGAGCGCCGTGCCGCCGGCGAAGGCTAGCTTGTCCAGGCCGGCCCTGGCGTGCAGCCACTCCGCGAGGGCGGCCAGGGCGTTCTCGAAGGCGCGCTGGCCGGCGGCGGCCAGGTTCGCCGAGCGGCGGAACGGCTCGCCGCCCGGCTCGTAGATGAACTCCTCGCGCCGGGCGAACAGCTCGGTCCACGCGGACGGGATCAGCACCTCGTGCCCGCGCACGTCGAGGCCGGGCAGGCCGAGCGCGTCCGGGTCGCCGTACGGGGCCAGGCCCATGACCTTGCCCTCGTTGCCCTCGCCCTCGGGCCAGAGCGCCTTGGTGAGGAGGGCGTAGAAGCAGCCGAGCCCGGCCGGGTCGGCCCAGTCGCCGTGCCAGAGCTGCTTGGCCAGGCATTCGACACCGTCGCGGGTGCACCGGTAGAAGGAGGCGACCTCCAGCAGGTCGCCGGAGGCGCCGGGCGGCGGCGTGAACGGCTCGGTGAAGCGCCGGACCGGGCTCCCCTGGTTGTCCACGACCAGGCCGGCCGCCTCCTCGAACGGCGACGGGTGGAAGGCGCTGTAGAGGTGGCTCAGGTGGTGCGAGACCTGGACGATCCTGGCGTCCTCCTTGAGGCTCAGGCTCTCGCGCAGCTCCTCGTGGTAGTCCTCCAGGTTCTCGATCTCGGCGTCGGAGGAATACCCCTCGACCACGAGGTCCACCGGCTCCTTGAGCAGCGGCATCGCGGGCAGGTAGCGGTCGGGCAGGTCGCCGAGCCGGCCCCAGTGGTGCTTGCGCCGGGTGATGCGCTCCTTCTGCAGGCTGTACATGCCCGTGTCGCCGACCGCGACGGCGATGGACCCGTCCTGGGTGCGGTTGATCCCGACGACGATGGGAAAATCGGCCATCTCCGGTGCCTCCTGGGTGTGATCACGGCACCCGTACCCGAGGCCAGGACAAGTGGATCTCTCAAGGGCGTAAGAGACCCGTCAGCGTCAGAACTGGGCCTACGCAGGGGACGGACCGGCGTCTACTGTCGGGTGCGGTACGGAGCCCCCCCGAGTGGATGGAGCGAGGATGCAACGCCGCACCTTCTTACGTGCCCTCTCGACCGGCCTCGGCGCCGTGGCCTTCTCCGGCGCGGTGTGGCACGACGCCGCCGCCTCGGTGGCCGCCGTCTCGGCGGGCCCGAGCCCGTACGGGCCGCTCGGCGCGCCCGACGCGAACGGCATGGCGCTGCCCGCCGGGTTCACCGGCCGGATCGTGGCGAGGACCGGCCGCGTCGTCGGCGGGACGCTCTGGCACCCGGCGCCCGACGGCGGCGCCTGCTTCCCCGACGGCACCGGCTGGATCTACGTCTCCAACTCCGAGGTGCCGCTGGTCGGCGGGGCCTCGGCCATCAAGTTCCGGGCCGACGGCTCGATCGACCGGGCCTACCGCATCCTCAGCGGCACCACGCTCAACTGCGCGGGCGGCGCGACCCCCTGGAACACCTGGCTGTCGTGCGAGGAGGTCTTCCGCGGCCGGGTGTACGAGACCGACCCGTACGGCGTCCGCTCCGCCCAGCCGCGCCCCGCCATGGGCCGCTTCAAGCACGAGGCCGCCGCCTGCGACCCCGACCACCGGGTGGTCTATCTCACCGAGGACGAGTCCGACGGCTGCTTCTACCGTTTCACCCCCACCACCTGGGGCGACCTGTCCAGCGGCCGGCTCGACGTGCTCTGCGGCGCGGGCGGCGACGCCGTCGAGTGGCGTCCGGTGCCCGACCCCGGGCCCGGCGTGCTGGAGACCCAGACCAGACACCAGGTCTCCGCCGCCCGCCACTTCAGCGGCGGCGAGGGCTGCCACTACGCGGGCGGGATCTGCTACTTCACGGCCAAGGGCGACAGGAAGGTGTGGGCGTACGACGTGGCCCGCTCGACCGTCACGGCCGTCTACGACGGCGGCGGGACGCTCGACGGCGTGGACAACATCACCGGGCGGCCCTCCGGCGACCTCTACGTGGCCGAGGACGGCGGCAACATGGAGATCAACATCATCACCCCGGACGGGGTCGTGGCGCCGATCATGCGGCTCGACGGGCAGGCCAAGTCGGAGATCACCGGGCCCGCGTTCTCGCCCGACGGCACCCGGCTCTACTTCTCCTCCCAGCGCGGCACCAGCGGCGAGACGGCGGGGACGGGCGGGATCACGTACGAGGTGCGAGGCCCCTTCCGGCGCTGACGACGGACACGGGGCGCGTGAAAGTTTCACCCTTCTGAATCATGGTTGGTGCGGGGCCGTTGACGCGGCCCCACCGGCCCTTCAGGATTGGGAGCGCTCCCAACTCCCCCCATAAGGACCTCCATGCCCCGATGCCGGGCCGCCTTACTGGCCCTCCTCACCATGGTCGCCCTGTCCCCCGCGACGTCCGCTCACGCCGCCGACGAGGGACCCGAGCAGATCGTGAACGGCACCTTCGACACCGGCACCGCCCCCTGGTGGAGCACCGGCAACGTGACGCCCGTCGTCCAGGACGGCCGCCTGTGCGCCGACATCCCCGGCGGCACCGCCAACCCCTGGGACGTCATCATCGGCCAGAACGACCTCCCGCTGGTCGAGGGCGAGACGTACGCCTTCGGGTTCTTCGCCACCGCCACCCCGGCCAAGGTCGGCCGCGCCCTGATCCAGCTCCCCGTGGACCCGTGGACGCAGTATCTGTCGGCCGCCCCCGAGATGAGCGTCTCGGGCAACGACTACTCCTACACCTTCACCGCCCCCGTGTCGCTGCCGAACGCGCAGGTGGCGTTCCAGCTGGGCGGCAGCGCCGAGCCCTGGAGGTTCTGCATGGACGACGTGTCGCTGAAGGGCGGCGCGGAACCCGAGGTCTACGAGCCGGACACCGGGCCCCGCGTCCGTGTGAACATGCTCGGCTACCTGCCCTCGGGCCCCAAGAGGGCCACCGTGGTCACCGCCGCCACGGCCGCGCTGGACTGGGAGCTCAAGAACGCCGACAACGAGACCGTCGCCAAGGGCAGGACCACCCCCAGGGGTGTGGACGCCAGCTCCGGCCAGAACGTCCACACGCTCGACTTCGGCTCCTACCGCAAGGCGGGTGAGGGCTACACGATCACCGCCGACGGCGAGACGAGCCGCCCGTTCGACATCGCCGCCGACCTCTACGACCAGCTCCCGACCGACGCGCTGAAGTTCTACTACACCCAGCGCAGCGGCATCGAGATCCTGGGCAGCCTGCGCCCCGGCTACGCCCGCCCGGCCGGCCACCTCGGCGTCGCGCCGAACCAGGGCGACGTGAGCGTCCCCTGCCAGCCCGGCGTCTGCGACTACTCGCTCGACGTCAGAGGCGGCTGGTACGACGCCGGCGACCACGGCAAGTACGTCGTCAACGGCGGCATCTCCGTCCACCAGCTCATGTCCGCCTACGAGCGCGACCGGGCGGCCTTCAAGGACGGCCAGCTCGCGATCCCGGAGAGCGGCAACGGCCGCCCCGACATCCTGGACGAGGCCCGCTGGGAGCAGGAGTTCCTGCTGAGCATGCAGGTGCCGGACGGCAAGCCGCTGGCCGGCATGGCCCACCACAAGATCCACGACCGGGCCTGGACCGGGCTGCCGCTGCTGCCGCACCTCGATCCGCAGCCGCGCGAGCTGCACCCGCCGTCCACGGCCGCGACGCTGAACCTGGCCGCGACGGCGGCGCAGGCGGCCCGGCTGTTCGCGCCGTACGACGCCGCCTTCGCGGCCAGGAACCTGACGGCGGCCCGCAAGGCGTGGGCGGCGGCCAAGGCCGAGCCCGCCAGGTACGCCGACCCGGCCGACGGCACCGGCGGCGGCGCCTACAACGACGCCGACGTCAGCGACGAGTTCTACTGGGCGGCGGCGGAGCTCTACATCACGACCGGCGAGAAGGAGTTCAGGGACTTCGTCCTGGCCTCGCCGCACCACACCGCCGACATCTGGCGCGATCGCGGCTTCGACTGGGGCAACACGGCCCAGCTCGGCCGACTGGACCTGGCGACGGTGCCCAACGCGCTGCCCGACCGGCTTCAGGTGCGGAAGTCGGTGGTCCTGGGGGCCGAGAAGTATCTGGCGATCCAGCGGGCGCACCCGTACGGGCTGCCCTACAACCCGCCGGACTACGACTGGGGCTCCAACAACCTGGTGCTGAACAACCTGGTCGTCCTGGCCACCGCCTACGACCTGACCGGTGAGGAGAAGTACCGCGGCGCCGTCCGCGAGGGCATGGACTACATCCTGGGCCGCAACGCGCTCAACCAGTCGTACGTGACCGGCTACGGCGAGGTCGCCTCGAAGAACCAGCACAGCCGCTGGTACGCCCACCAGCTCGACCCCGCGCTGCCCAACCCGCCGCGCGGCACCCTGGCCGGCGGCCCGAACTCCGCCATCCAGGACCCCGTCGCGCAGCGTCTGCTCCAGGGCTGCAAGCCGCAGTTCTGCTACATCGACCACATCGAGTCGTGGTCGACGAACGAGCTGACCATCAACTGGAACTCCCCGCTGGCCTGGGTCTCGGCGTTCCTGGCCGACAGGGGCGAGCGCGTGGACTGCCGGGTCGTCTACACGGCGCACGGCTCGTGGCCGAGCGGGTTCACCACGCAGGTCGTGATCGAGAACACCGGCAGGCAGGCAGTGGACGGCTGGACCCTGCGCTGGTCGTTCCCGGCCGGTCAGCAGGCAGGGAACGTCTGGGGCGCGACGTTGTCGCAGTCGGGCGCGGTGGTGACGGCCAAGGCGCTGGACTGGAACAGCAAGATCGCGCCCGGACAGCGGGTGACGTTCGGGTTCAACGGCACGAACCCCTCAGGCCCGAACACGGCGCCCGAGGTGTTCCACCTCAACGGGGCACGCTGCCGATAGATCGTGAGGGATCCCCTGGGCGCGTTGCGGACGCTCCGTTGAACGGAATAATGTCGCCCCATGCCCAGGGGAACCTCTGAAGTCAGCGAGCCGATGTACTTCGTGCTCACGGCCCTGCGTGCGGGCCCGCTGCACGGACACGCCATCAGCAAATCGATCAAGGAGCTGTCGCGCGGGCGGGTCCAGCCGTCCGTCGGCACGCTCTACGGCATCCTGGAGCGGCTCAACGAGCGGGGCGTGATCGCCGTGGACCGCGAGGAGACGGTCAACGGCCGCAACCGGCGCTACTTCAGGATCACCGACGAGGGCCAGGCGCTGGTGGAGGCCGAGGCCAGGCGGATGCAGGAGGCGGCCGCCCTGGTCCTGCGCCCGTCCGGCGCATGACGGCGCCGACCGGCCCCGCCCTGGACGACCCCGCCTCGGACGACCCTGCCTTGGACGCCCCCGCCCCGGACGACCCCGCCTCGGACGACCCCGCCTCGGACGACCCCGCCGCCCCGAGCCCGCTCGAACGGCGTTACCGCAGGCTGCTGCTGGCCTACCCGCGCCCGTACCGGCGGGCGCACGGCGACGAGCTGCTGGACGTGCTGCTGGAGGACGCGGCGCCCGGCAGGCGGATGCCCGTGCTCAGGGAGGCGTGGGGCCTGCTGACGGGCGGCGTGCGCAGCCGCATCACGCACCAGGCGACCGGCAGCGCCTGGGAGGACGGCCTGCACCTGGGCGTCACGGCCGTCGCGGCGGTGAACCTGGCCGCGCTGCTCCCGTACGCGGGCGAGCTGCCGTTATGGACGCTGCTGTCGGCGGCGGCGCTGCTGGCGATCCTGCGCGGACGGCTGCGTACGGCCTTCGCGCTCACGCTGCTCACCGGCGCGAAGGCGGTCGCGCTCGCCTCGGGCCGGCAGTGGTTCGACGTGACCGTGCTGCCCGTCTACCCGGACGCGCTCTCCGATCGGGCCCTGTTCCAGGACAGCGATCCGTTCCTGGTGGCCGGCGGTTACGCGATCGTGCTGATCGGCCTGGTGGTGCTGGTGGCGCTGCGCCGGCCGGTACGGGCCAGGTCGTGGTGGTGGTGGGCGGCGGTCGTGCCGGCCGCGTGGGCGGGGCCCGCGTGGATGGCGGAAGGGACGGAGCACCCGATCAGCCTGAGCAGGATGGCCGTCGAGGCGGTGGCTCTCGGGCTCGCGGTGACGGGCGGCTACCTGGCGCGCGACCACCGGTGGGCCATGGCGTCGGCGATCTACCTGCTCGTGGCCCTCGGCGAGCTGGCCTTCCACGCCCAGGACCTCGGCAGGCAGCACCTGGCCTACGCGGGCATCCTCGTCCTGCTCACGGTGGCGGCCGTGTTCGTGCCGCTGCGGCAGCGAAGGCACTGTCTGGATTGACCATACTTCGTTTAACGGAGTATGGTCTCGTCCCATGCTCAAGAGATCCCGTCTGGCCCTTGCCATGTCCGTCGCGGCGACCGTCCTCTGCGGCTGCGGGGGCGCCGCCGAGGGCCCGGCCGCCGCCCCGGGCACGACCGCCCCGAGCACGGCGGTCCAGGACAAGAAGCGTCAGTTCGAAGCGGCCAAGGCCGATTGCATGAAGCAGAAGGGCTTCACGTACGTGCCGTACGTGAAGCCGGAGAAGCAGGAGAGCGACCAGGAGCGCAAGCTCGCCTCCGGCGACTACGAGGCGATGCGGACCTACCGCGAGAAGTACGGGTTCGGGGTCTTCGCCCAGCACGTCTACCCCAAGGAACTGAACGCCCCTGAGCACATGGGCGGAGAGCCCGTCCAGGACCCGAACATCAAGATCATGACCGCCCTCTCGCCCTCCCAGGGGGAGGCCTACCAGCAGGCCAGGGACGCCTGCGTCGCCGTGGCGGGCAAGCAGGCCCTCGGCCTGACCCTGAAGTCGAGCATCGACTACTACGGCCAGATCGCCAAGGCCCACAAGCGGGCCAAGGCGGCCGAGCTCGACGGCGACCAGGACCTGGTGAGCCTGGCCGGCTCCATGGCCACCTGCCTCAAGGGCAAGGGCTACACCGTCAGCGACACCAAGCCGACCGCCGTGGCCGGGCGCGGCGAGCTCACGTTCATGGAGCAGCAGAGCAAGCTGGGCCGCAAGCAGCAGGGCGACCAGCCCGGCCCGCCGAAGATGACGAAGGACACCAAGCAGATCCAGATGCCGACGCTCACCCCCGAGGAGGCGAAGCCGTACCTCACCAAGGAGATCAAGGCGGCCCTCGACGACCTGGAGTGCGGCAAGGACTTCTACGCGGCCTACCTGCCCAAGGAGACCGCGGTCCAGCGGCAGGTCAACGAGCAGTTCGCCTTCTGACCGGCGCTCATGAGATCCCCACGCAGGCTCCTCGCCGGCGTCGTGGCCGGCGTGGTCGTCGTCGCGGGCGCCGGCTGGGCGGTCGGCGCCCGGCTGCGCTCCCCCGCCGATGAGGCGGCCCGCCGCGCCGCGCCCGCCGCCTCGCTCGTCACCGCCGCCGTGGAGCGCCGCAAGCTGGTCAGCACGGTCGTGCTCAGCGGCATGCTGGAGTACGGCTCCCCGCTGCCGGTCACCCTGGCCGGGGTGGTCGGTGGCGGCGCCGAGCTGCAGCGGGCCACCCGCGCGCCGCGCAAGGGGCGGCTCAGGGAGGGCGCTGTGCTGATGGAGGTCAACGGCCGCCCGGTGTTCGCCCTGCGCGGCGCGGTGCCGATGCACCGCACGATCGCCCCCGGCGGCAAGGGGGACGACGTCCGGCAACTGCAGCGGGCCCTGCGCAGGCTCGGGCACCGCGCGCCCGCGTCGGGCGTGTTCGACCGGGCCACGATCGCGGCCGTGACCCGCATGTACGCCAAGAAGGGGTACGAGGCCCAGCAGCCGACGCTGACCGAGCGGCAGACGTACGAGTCGCTGCGCAAGGCCGTGCGGACCGCCAGGGAGACCCTGGCGACCGAGCGGCAGGCCCTGGACCGGGGGCGTGACGTGCTGCCGCTGAAGGTCCGGCTGGACAACGCGGAGAAGGACCTGAAAGCGGCGCGCGCCGCGCTGGCCGAGGCCGAGTCCGGCGGGCTCACCCCCGCCGACGAGGCCGACCTGGCGGCGGCGGACGCGGCCGTCCGCGCGGCCCGCGAACGCCTCCTCGAAGCCGAACAGGCCCTCCGCCAGGCCATCTCCCAACCGACCTCGGACCCGGCGACCCGGCAGGCGGTCGGGCAGGCCGCCGGCCAGACGACCTGGCGGGCCGCCGACCAGACCACCCGGCAGGCCGCTGGGCAGGCGGCCGGCCAGACGACCCGGCAGGCCGCCGGGCAGGCGGCCCAGCCGACGGCCGGAGGCACGGCCACCCCCCAGCCGACCTCCTCCCAGCCGCCCCCCTCCCAACCCGCCACCCCCCGCCCGACCGCCACCGTCGACACGAGCCTCCTGGAGCTGAAGGTGGCCAACGCCAGGGCGGACCTGGCGGCCGCGCAGCAGGCCCGTGACCTGGTGCTGCGCAAGGCCGAGGAGGCCGGCAAGGCCAGGCTCGCGGAGCTGCGCAAAGCGGTCAGGACCGCGAAGGAGGCGGTGGTGACCGCCGAGCAGGCGCTGCGCCAGGCCAGGCAGCTCTCCCCGGCCCGGATGAAGGTGGCCGGCGCCAGGGCGGACGTGGCCGCCGCCGAGGAGATGCTGGCCGAGTACGCCCGCACCTACGGCGTGTCGATCCCGCCGGGCGAGGTGGTGTTCCTGCCGAACCTGCCCGCCCGCGTCCAGAAGGTCGCGGCGAAGCCGGGCCGCCCGGTCGAGGGCGAGGTGGCGACGGTGACCAGCTCGGCGTTCGCGGTGACCGGTTCGGTCGAGGCCGCGGAGGCGGAGCTGCTGCGGCCCGGCATGAAGGCCACCGTCGAGCTGGACTCGGGCCGGACGTACCAGGCCAGGCTGAGCGCGGTCGGCGAGAAGGCCGGGCGGCCCGGCGGGGAGGAGCCGCCCGAGGGCTCCCGGGCCGTCCTGCTCACGCCGAGCGGGCGCGCGGGCCTGCGGGCGGGCGTCGCGGTGACCGTGCGGGTGACGGTGGGCGCGACCGAGGAGCCGGTGCTGGTCGTCCCGGTGGCCGCGGTGATCACCTCGGCGGACGGCAGGGCCCGGGTGCGGGTCGAGTACGCCACGGACCGGACCAGGGACGTCGAGGTGCGCACGGGCCTGACCGCCGACGGGAACGTCGAGGTCAGCGGTGCGCTCAAGGAGGGCGAGCGGGTGGTGGTGAGCGGTGGCTGAGCGAGGGACGCCGCCGCCCGTCGTCGAGCTGGTGAAGGTCTCCAGGGAGTATCCCGCCGCGCCGCCGGTCCGCGCGCTGCGCGAGGTGTCGCTGCGCGTGGAGCGGGGCGAGCACCTGGCGATCGTCGGCCCGTCGGGCTCCGGCAAGTCCACGCTGCTGAACGTGGTCGGGCTGCTGGACCGCCCGACGTCCGGCGGCTATCGCCTGGACGGCGTGGAGACCACGACGCTCAGGGACGGGGCCAGGACCCGGCTGCGCGGCGACCGGATCGGCTTCGTCTTCCAGTCCTTCCACCTGCTCCCGCACCGCAGCGTGCTGGAGAACGTGATGCTCGCCGAGGTCTACGGCACCCAGCCGCGCAAAGGCAGGCGGGAGCGGGCACTCGCGGCGCTGGACCGGGTGGGCCTCGGCCACCGGACGGGGTTCGCGCCGGACCGGCTGTCCGGCGGCGAGCGCCAGCGCGCCGCCATCGCCAGGGCCCTCCTCGGCGGCCCGTCGCTGCTGCTGTGCGACGAGCCCACCGGCAACCTGGACAGCCGCAACACCGAGGCGGTGCTCGACCTGTTCGGCGAGCTGCGGGAGCAGGGCCTGACGATCGTGGTCATCACGCACGAGCCGGAGGTCAGCGAGCGGGCCGGGCGCCGGGTGCGGATCACCGACGGCGTGCTGGTGGAGGAGTGATGCACGTACGCGACCTGGCCGGCGAGGCCGTCGCCGGGCTGCTGGCCAGGCCGGTGCGCACGGCGCTGACCACGCTCGGCACCGTGCTCGGCATCACCACGCTGGTCGTCACGCTGGGCGTGGCCGCCACGGCGGGCAACCAGATCGTCGGCCGCTTCGACGCACTGGCCGCCACGGCCATCACGGTGGAGGTGCCGGAGTCCACGACGGGGAAGCCGGTGGTGGCCTGGGACGCCGTGGACCGGCTGACCCGGCTGCGCGGCGTGGAGTCGGCGGCCGCCGTGGCCGACGCGGAGGAGGGCGCGAACGTGTCCGTACGCTCCAACGTCCTCGTGGACCCCGCCCGGGTCACCACGCACGCCCTGACCGTGCTGGCCGCCACGACCGGCCTGCCCGGGGCCGCGCGCGGCCGGATGACGCAGGGCCGCTTCTACGACGAGGGGCACGTCCGGCGCGGCGACCGGGTGGCCGTGATCGGCGAGGAGGCGGCCAGGATGCTCGGGATCACCCGGCTCGACCGGGCGCCGGCGATCTTCGTGGGCGGGCACGCGTACACGGTGCTCGGGGTCCTCGGCGACCTGCGGCGGGAGCGGAACCTGAGCGCGGCCGTGATCCTGCCGCCGACCGTGGGGCGGCGGTTCGGGCTGCGTGAGGTCACCAGGGTGCTGGTCAACACGAGCCTGGGCGCGACGGACCTGATCGCCCGCCAGGCCCCGGTGGCGCTCAGCCCCGGCGCCGGCGACCTGCTGCAGGTGATCGCCCCACCCAGCCCCGCCAGGGCCAGGGACGCGGCGCGGGACGACGCCGACGCGCTCTTCCTGATCCTCGGCCTGGTCTCGCTCGTCGTGGGCGCGCTCGGCATCGCGAACGTCACGCTCGTCACCGTGATGGAGCGCGTCCAGGAGATCGGCCTGCGCCGGGCGCTCGGTGCGGCCAGGCGGCACGTCGCCGCCCAGTTCCTGCTGGAGTCCACGCTGATCGGGCTGGCGGGCGGCGTGATCGGCGCGAGCCTGGGCGTGGTCGCGATCGTCGCGGTCTCGGCCGTCCAACGGTGGACGCCGCTGCTGGACGTGCGGCTGGCGATCGCCGCGCCGGTCGCGGGGGCGCTGGTGGGGCTGCTGGCCGGGCTGCATCCGGCGTGGCGCGCGGCCAGGATGGAGCCCGTGGACGCGTTGCGGTGAACCCGATCGGCCCGCCGGCACGTCATAGGGGCATGAGGATCTGGCGCATCGCGCTCACGCCGTTGCTGGTGCCGGCTCTGGTCGCCGTACCGGCCGTTCCGGTGGCCGCCGCCGTCCAGCGGAAGGTGCTGGTGGACTACCGGAGGCAGGGCGGGTTCGCGGGTTTCGACGACCATGTGATCGTCTACCGGGACGGCTGTGTGCGGCTGAGCCGCCGTACCGGGCCGACCGTGGACAAGTGCCTCACGGGCAAGGAGGAGCGCAGGCTCCGTACGGCGCTGAAGAGCCTGCGCGTCGGCCGCTCGGAGCCGGCCCCGCGGGGCGCGGACTTCCTCAAGTACACCCTCGCCCACCAGGGACACCGCGCGACCCGCTACACGCTCCCGAAGAGCTGGCAGCCGGTGGTGAAGCAGCTCGACGCGGCCATGACGAAGTACTGGGCGCCGGACTGATCCCGGCCTCCATCAAGTGATTGACCGGCGGGGCGTGGTGGAACTATGTTCGGCGCATGACACCAGCGGACGGCGGTCAGGTCGCCCTGATCGTCAAGGTCGCCACGCAGCTCTTCGCGGCCCTCGGCTACGACGGCACCTCCACCCGCCAGATCGCCGAGGCCGCCGGACTCAACATCGCCACCGTCAACTACCACGTCGGCGGCAAGCGCGAGCTCTACCTCGCGGTCATGGAACGCTCCCACCTCGCCGAGCGGACCGCCCTCGATCAGGCGCTGGCCCGGCTCACCGGCACCGACCCCGTCGTCGCGATCCACCGGCTCATGGACGACTACCTCGACTTCTGCGTCGACAACCCCGAGATCCCCGCGCTGTGGATGCACCGCTGGCTCTCCGACGCCAGCGACATCACCGAGCTGGAACGCGAGTACGTCCAGCCGCTGATCGCGAACGTCGGCGCGGCGCTGCTCCCGGCCCGCGAGGCGGGCGTCATCGCCGCGGGCGTGGACCTCGAATACACGATCTGGTCCGCGATCTGGTCCATCCACGGCTTCGCCAAGGGCGGCGTGCTGGACGCCGAGGGCCGCCGGCGCGGCGCGGGCGACCGGGCGGCGCTGCGGCGCTTCCGCGCCCACCTGCACCAGAGCCTGCACCGCACGCTCGGCCTCCCCGGCGACGCCCCATGACCCTTCCCGGAGGCGTCGTCGAACGCCCGCTCGGCCGCGGCCGGCTGCTCGGCTACGGCGTCGGCTCGATCGGCACCGGCGTCTTCTCCGCCGTCCCCGGCCTGCTGCTGCTCTACTACCTGACCGACATGCTGGGCGTCCCCGCCGCGGTGGCGGGCGTCGTGCTCGTCGCGCCCAAGATCTGGGACGTGCTGCTCAACCCGCTCGTCGGCGCGGCCAGCGACCGCGAGGCCGTACGCACGGGCCGCCGCACCCGGCTGCTCGCGATCGGCGCGGCGGCGCTGCCTGTGACGTTCGCGCTCATGTTCGCCGTGCCAGGAGGTGTGCCCGGGGCGCTCTGGTCGGGGGCCGCGTTCCTGCTGGCGGCGACCGCGTTCGCCTGCTTCCAGGTGCCGTACGTGGCCCTGCCCGCCGAGATGGCGGGCACCCAGAGCGCGCGGACCCGCATCATGTCCTGGCGGGTGGTGTGCCTGACCGTCGGCATCCTCGTCGCGGGCGGCCTGGCCCCGGCCGTGGTGGACCTGGCGGGCGGCGGCCGGGGCGGCTACGCGGTCATGGGCGTCGTCATCGGCGCGCTCATGGCGGCGGCGCTGGTCGCCGCGACGCTGGGCACCCGCTGGGTGCCGTCGCGGCCGGGGCCGCGCCCGCTCGGGCCGGTGGCCGCCTTCCGGCTGGCGCGCGGCAACCGGCCGTTCTTCGTGCTGCTGGCCGCGTTCGTAACGCAGGCGCTGGCGGTGGCGGTGATGCTGGCCGGGGCGCCGTACGTGGCGTCGTACCGGCTGGGCGACTACGGACTGACGTCGGTGATGTTCGTCTGCCTGGTCGGGCCCAGCATGCTCGCGGTGCCCGGATGGGCGTGGCTGGCCCGGCGGCACGGCGCGGTGCGCTGCTACCTCGCCGCCTCGGCCGGGTTCTGCGCGGTCGCGGTCGCGCTGATCCCCGCCATCGCCGTAGGCGGGCTGATCGTCACGCTGGCGCTGACCGCGCTCGCGGGCGTCTGCTACGCGGCCCTGCAACTGCTGCCGCTGTCGCTGCTGCCGGACACCGTGCACGCCGACGCCGCCCGCACCGGGCAGGCGCAGTCGGGCGCGTTCACCGGCCTGTGGACGGCGGGCGAGACCGCGGGGCTGGCGCTCGGCCCGGGGCTGTTCGCGCTGGTGCTGACGCTCTCGGGGTTCGTCTCGGCGCCCACCGGATCGCCCGTCGCGCAGGAGCCCGTGGCCCTGACCGGCCTGCTGCTCGGGTTCACCGCGCTGCCCGCCCTGCTCATGTTGATCAGTCTGCCGTTCGTGGCCCGGTACGGCCGCCTCGCGAAGGAGCCCGCGTGAACCTCCCCCCGACCGGACGCGCCACCGCCGACCTGCTGGCCGAGCTCGCCCGGCTCAAGGCGGACGACCTGCCGGTGCGCGGCGGCCAGGTGACCGCCTACGTGTACGACACCGGCCGCGCCGAGGTCAACGACGCGGCGGCGCGGGCGTACTTCGAGATGCTGGAGGTCAACTGCCTGGACCCGACCGCCTTCCCCAGCATCGTCGAGATGGAGCGCCAGGTCGTCGGCGCGGTCGCGGACGAGCTGGGCGGCGGCCACGGCGTCTTCACCAGCGGCGGCACCGAGTCGATCATGCTGGCCGTGAAGGCGGCCCGCGACCACGCCGGTCGGGAGCGGCCCAACCTGGTGGTGCCCGTCACCGCCCATCCCGCCTTCCACAAGGCCGCCCACTACCTCGGCGTCGAGGTGGTCGCCGTGCCTGTGGACCTGGAGACCTACCGGGTGCGGCCGGCGGACGTCGCCGCCGCCATGACCGAGGACACGGTCCTCGTCGTCGTCTCCGCGCCGTCCTACCCGCAGGGCGTCATCGATCCGGTCGAGGAGGTGGCCGCCGTCGCCGCGGCGGCCGGGGTGCCGTGCCACGTGGACGCGTGCGTCGGCGGCTGGCTGCTGCCGTGGCTGCGCGCGGCCGGGGCCGAGATCCCGCCGTTCGACCTGTCGGTGCCGGGCGTCACGTCGCTCTCCTGCGACCTGCACAAGTTCGGCTACGCGCCCAAGGGCGCCTCGGTCGTGCTGTTCGCCGACCCCGCGATGCGGCGCAGGGCGTACTTCGCCTCGGCGGCCTGGCCCGGCTACACGATCATCAACGCGACCGTCCAGAGCTCCCGGTCGGCCGGGCCGCTCGGCGGCGCGTGGGCCACCCTCCAGGCGCTCGGCCGCGAGGGGTACGTCGAGCTGGGCCGCGCCACCCTGGAGGCGGCCAGGCGGCTGCGCGAGGGCATCGCGCAGATCCCCGGGCTGCGTCCGCTGGGCGAGCCCGAGTCGTCTCTCGTGGCCTTCGCCGGCGACGGGGTGGACGTGTTCGTGCTGGCCGACGAGGCCCGTGCACGGGGCTGGTTCCTGCAGCCGCAGCTCTCGTACGCGGGCATCCCGGCCAACCTGCACATCACCGTCACCGGCGTGACGCTGGCCGGGGTGGACGCCATGCTCAAGGTGATCGCCGAGTCGGCCGCGGCCGCCCGCGAGCGCGGCCCCGTCGAGCTGCCGGACGGCCTGGTCGAGCTGGTGGCCGGGCTGGACCTCGACGCGCTCGACGACGCCTCCTTCGCCGAGCTGGCCGCCTCGGTCGGCGCGGACCTGCGGCCGGGCGCCGGCCGGCCCGAGATGGCCGTGGTCAACACCGTGCTGGACGCCCTGCCCGCGAGCAGCCGCGAGGCCGTGCTGGTGCGCTTCCTGTCGGTCCTCTACGGCACGGGCTGACGGGTCACTGGAGGTCGTCGAGCTGCTCCAGGGCGAACGAGCGGATCTCCTCGTCCTCGGCGGTGGCCGCGTGCGCGAGGAGGTTGGTGTCCTCCTCGTCGGACAGCCGGGCGGCCGCCGCCGCGGCGAACATCCGGGCCGTGCGGTCGCCGCCCTCCAGCCGGGCGACGACCTCGCGCGGGTCGATCTCCTCGGTGTCGAGGCGTACCAGCCACTCGGCCAGCTCCTTGAGCTCGGCGTCCTCCAGGGCCTCCGCCCCGGCCGCGAGCTGCTCGGTCCCGGCCTCGGCCAGGAAGGAGAGGACCTTCCAGCGCACGGCGTCGTCACCGTCGCGGACCAGGGCGAGCGCCCTGGCGGCGAGCGGGCCGTCGGCGTCCCCCGCGTTCAGCACGGTCTCGACCGCGAAGAAGCGCACCTGGCGGAGCGGGCTGGCGAGCAGGGCGGGCAGCTCGTCGGCCAGCGGCGCGGCGAGCTCGCCCAGCTCCGACAGCAGCCAGGCGCCCGTGCGCACGACCTTCTCCGCGTCGCTGCGCAGCAGCCGGCGCAGGTTGTCCACCGGGTAGCCGGCGAACACCTCCTCCAGCAGGTCGTTGGCCGCAGCGCCGAGGACGTCGTCGTCGTCGGCGTGGGCGAGGACGCGTGCGATCAGGTCGTCACCTGTCTGGGTGTGCATGCGCTACTTGTTCCTTCCGAAGAGCCGTCGCAGAGCCCCTTCTTCCCGTCGAATCCGCTCCGCGTGGCCGGCTTCGTAGCCCAGTCGCTGCTCCTCCGCCTTCCGTTTCGCGATGCTCTTCTTCAGGTCGTCCTCCAGCTTCTTCTTCTCGGCCTCGCTCATGCCCCTGGTGCTCTGCGGGATCGCACCATGGAACTTACCGGTCTCGTCCCTGCGGCCCCGTCCGCCGCCTCCGCCCCGGCCGCCGCCGCTGTTGCCCCGGTTGTTCCTGCGGCCCATCTGCGCGATGCCGTCCCGTACGGACCGGGGCCCGGACGGGTTGCGCAGGCCCGCAGGACGCATGGGGACGACCCCGCGCGGGCCACCGGCGAGTGCCGGCGAGCCCATGGGCCCGCGCGGGAGCTTCATGGTGTCGAGGACGCGGCGCATCGGCTCGGTGACCTTGCGCCGCATCAGCGGGGCGAGGACCTTGCCGGTGCCCTCCGCGCCCTGGCGCAGGATCCCGCCGACCGCCTTGCGCCCGGCGAGCACGCGGGCCGTCGCGTACGTCGCGCCGACCGCTCCGCCGAAGGCCAGCAGCTTGGCCACGTCCACGGCGGCGAACACGGCCTGCGTGCCCGCCGCGACCTTCACCGCCGACACGACGGACGCGCCGCCGTCGATCAACCGGGGCATCGACCGCAGGGCGGCGTCGGCCTGGGCGAGGTGGCCGCCCTGCCCGCCGTGCTGGTCCCAGAAGGACTGCAGGTGGGTGGCGGACTCGCCCTTGTGGACCTGCCCCACGCCCTGCACGCCCGCGTCGACCTGGGCCGCCGCGGGCAGGGCGGTGGTGTGGGCAGTGCGCACGGCCGCGCTCTCCCGCCCCATGTCGTCCTCGTCGATGTTGGGCCAGGGGCCGAGCATCGCCATCATCGAGGCCGCCGCCGGCGGCAGGATCACGCCCACGTGGTCTCCACGTCCCCGACGACCGCGGTGTTGGCCGATTCGGCGTCGCGGCTGTTCCTGGCGGTGTCGTGCAGGCCGTCGCCGGTCCTGACGAGCATCGCGTGCAGGCCGCCCAGCGCGGCCATCGAGGTCTCGCGGCACTCGGCGTAGAAGCTGGTGAACACGGAGAACAGACCGTCGTCCCCCCAGGACGACACGCCGTCGCCTCGCGCGTGCATCGGGGTCAGCACGGCGCCGTAGTCCTCGCCGTGGGCCCTGACACGCGCGGCCTCCCGTTCCACCGCGCCGAAGGCGATCTCAACTTCCGTCATGGCGAATGACGATATAAGCCCTTCTGTCACTTCGGACGACACTTTCCAGTCATGATCTTGTGATCTGTCGGACATCGAAGGGATCGTGGCCGTCTAGACTGTGCCTTCGTCCGTTCAGCTGCCGTCATGCCGGAGGAGGTCACATGCCGCGCCCCGCTCCCGAGGACGACGCCCGCTACCTGGCCGACTACTACGAGCAGGCCCGGCGGGTCATGCGCGACCTCCAGGCCGCCCGTGCCGCGATCGGGCAGGTCGAGGGCCGCGCCCGCAGCAAGGACGGGCTGGTGGAGGCCGTCGCCACCGGCCACGGCGAGCTCACCGGCCTGCGCCTCGACCCCCGAGCGCTGCGCCTCGGTGAGGCGGCGCTCGGCCGGGAGGTGACGGCGGTGCTGCGCGCGGCCCAGGACGACGCCGAGCGCAGGGCCAAGGAGATCGCCGACAAGGTCGCCGGGGCCGCGACCCTGCCCGAGCCGCTGGACGAGAGCTTCGTCCGCGACCGGGTGGAGCAGGTGGCCCGCGACCTGCTCTGAGGAGGCCACTCGTGTTCGAGCACCGGTACGACCCCGCCGACATCAAGGAGCGCGACCTCGACGAGGCCGGCCGCGCGGGCGAGCGGATGCTGGCCTGGCTGGAGAGCGCCCAGGAGGACCTCGAACGGGTCGTCGGCGCGGGCAGGTCGCGCTCGGGGCAGGTCGAGGCGCGGGTCGACGCGAACGGCCGGGTGCTCAAGGTCGCCTACGGCCCCCGCGCCACCAAGCTGCCGAGCCGCGACCTGGCGGAGGAGACGCTGGCCGCCGTGCGCGAGGCGTGCGCCGACGCCCAGCGCCAGACCCACGACCTCATGCGCGAGGCGCTGCCCGGCTACGACCCCGCCGAGGCCGAGGCCCGTCTGGAGGCCATGCTCGGCGAGTGGCGCTGAGATCTGACAGCCCGGTCAGTTCGTCGGGAGGATGGCGGTGACCAGGAAGCCGCCGTCCTCCACCGGCCCGGCCTTGAGCGTGCCGCCCGCCAGCTCCACCCACTGGCTCACCTCGCTCAGCCCCTCGCCGCCGAGTCCGGGCGGCGCGAACGCCTCCTCCGGCCGGGTGTTGCGCACGCTCACCCGTACCACGCCGGGCAGGTAGCGCACCTCCACGCGGGCGTCCGTGCCGGGCGCGTGCTCGCGCACGTTGGCCAGCGCCTCCTGCACCACCCGGTACGCCGTCCGCCCCACCTCCCCCGGCACCGGCACCGGCACGCCGCTCACCACCAGCTCCACGGGAACGCCGCGAAAGGCCGACTCCGACACCAGCGACCGCAGGTCGGGCAGCGGCAGCCCCAGGTCGAAGCCCTCCCCGGTGCCGCGCCGCAGCAGCAGGCTCATGTGCCGCAGCTCGTCCAGCGCCGCCCGGCCGGTCGCCCGCAGCTCCTCGGCGGCGGCCCTGGCGCGCTCGTCGGCCGCCTGCTCGGCCAGGGCGCCGGCCCGCAGGACCATGCGGCTGACCCGGTGGGTGACGACGTCGTGCATCTCGCCGGCCAGCCGCTCGCGCTCCACGCGTTCGGCCCGCTCCTCCAGCGCGCGCCGCAGCCGGGCGCCCGCCTCGGCGTACAGGCCGTACAGGACGGCGAAGGCGAGCACGATCTCGGTGCGCAGGACGAGGAAGGCCGCGCCCGGCCACTCGGCGGGCAGCAGCACGGCGAGGGCGAGGGCGAGCACGGGCAGCCACCGCCGGGTGGCGTGGTGCCGCTCGGCGGCGAAGGCCATGGCCGCGTACACCGCGAACGGGCCGGCCGGCGGCCACACCGGCAGGTGGGCCAGCGGCGGCACCGCGGCCGGGGCCAGCGCGCAGAGCACCGGCAGCGCGGCCGCGGTGGCCGCGCTGATCCAGGCGACGGTCAGCGGGGCGCGCCGCATCCACAGCAGCGGCACCGTGACGGCGAGGAGGAGCGGCAGGAACGGCCCCCTCGGGTAGGCCGCCAGCGTCAAGCCCGCCGCGGCGAGGACCGCGACCGCATCGGCGAGCCGCGGGCGGGCACCGTCCACCGGCTCATCGTACGATCACGGACGGCACCTGCCCAGCGCCCCCTCACACCTTGGTGATGCGGACCGCGTCGGCGATCACGTAGCCGGTGGCCGAGGTCCAGCGGCTCACGCCGACCACGTTGTACGTGCCCGCGTTCAACGTGTACGTCCCCAGCACCCGCCAGGCCCCGCCACCCGACCGCTGGTCGACGCTGACCGTCTGGTTGCCTCCGGAGGCGGCCACGATGAACGGCGTGGCGCTGTTGTAGCCGGCGTTCGCCGGGTACCACACCTCGACGCGGTAGCTGCCCGCGCTGGGGATGGTCGCCGCGTACCAGGCGGGGTCGCTGGCCGCGACCGGGTCGGCGAAGCGGTAGTCGGCGCCGTAGAGCTGGGTGGAGTAGGCGGAGGTGCCCCAGTTGCCGCTCGCCGTGAAGCCGGCGGCGGCGTTGTCCAGGATCACGCTGAACGCGCCGCCCGGGGAGCCGGCGGTCCGGCCCGCGCTGGGCGCGCTCTCCTGGTGCGTACGGGTGAGCGCGGTCACGTAGTAGGTGTTCGTGCCGCTCGCCGTGGTGTCGGTGAACGTCTTGGCCCTGGTCGTGCCGACGAGGTTGCGGGCGTCGGCGAAGAAGCACGGGTCGGCGGCCGACGGGGTGCCGGCGACGCGGTAGACCGCGTACCCGGTGCCGGAGCCGGTCCAGGTGAGCTGGACGCCGCCGCTGCCCTGGGTGGCCGCCGTGATGACCGGCGCGGCCGGAGCGGCGGCGGCGCCCCGGGCGGGCAGCAGGGCGGGCCTGGTGTAGTGGGCGTTGACCAGGCGGGTGATCGCGCCGATCCGGTCGGCCTTGACGTCCTTGGCGCTGAAGTAGACGTCGCCGACGATCTCGGGGTGCTGCCTGTTGTCGTGGAGATGGTCGCTCAGCTCCGCCGGGTCCTGCCAGGCGGCGTCCTGGCCGGAGGCGCCGGCGCGGTAGGCGGCCTGGCCGATGACGAGCTGCACGCCGGTGCCCTTGACGACGTCGGACCACCAGGCGGTCAGCACCTCGTAGGCGGCCGTGGAGAAGCCGAGGTGCCAGTAGATCTGCGGGGAGATGTAGTCCACCCAGCCCTGTTTGACCCAGGTGCGGCTGTCGGCGTAGATCGCGTCGTAGGACTGGAGGCCCGAGGTGCGCGAGCCCAGCGGGTCGGTGCCGGAGTTGCGCCAGATCCCGAACGGGCTGATGCCGAAGGAGACGTGCGGCTTGGCGGCGTGGATGCGCTGGTCGAGCTCACGGATCAGGAGGTTGACGTTCTCCCGCCGCCAGTCGGCGACGTTGCCGAAGGAGCCGCCGTACTGGGCGTAGGTGGCGGAGTCGGGGATCGACTCGCCGCTCACCGGATAGGGGTAGAAGTAGTCGTCGAGGTGCACGCCGTCCACGTCGTACTTGGAGACCGCGTCCATGATGGCGTCCTCGATGAAGGCGCGGACCGCCGGGATGCCCGGGTTGTAGTAGAGCTTGCCGCCGTAGGCGAACCGCCAGGAGGGGTTCTTGCGGGCGGGGTGCGTGGAGACCAGCTTGGCCGGGTCGTCGTGGTTGGCGATCCGGTACGGGTTGAACCAGGCGTGGAACTCCAGGTTCCGGGCGTGGGCCTCGCTGACCATGAACGCCAGCGGATCGTAGCCGGGGTTGCCGCCCTGGGTGCCGGTCAGCCACTGCGACCACGGCTCGTACGACGAGGGCCAGAACGCGTCGGCGGTCGGCCTGATCTGCACGACGACGGCGTTCATGCGCTTGGCCACGGCGAGGTCCAGCCAGGCGCGGAACTCGGCCTGCTGGGCGGAGGCGGTGAGCCCGGTGCGGCTGGGCCAGTCGATGTTCGCGACGGACGAGATCCACATGGCCCTGAGCTGGCGCTTCGGGGTGGCCGGGTCGGTCTGGCAGGCGGCTGCGACGGCGGCGGGGGCGGGCACGACGAGGGTGACGAGTGCGGCGGTGAGCGCCGCCATGAGGGTACGCAGGAGCGCGGTCACGAAGGGAAGTTTCAGCGCATCATCCGGAAAGCGCAATAGTTTTCACGCTTTTGCGGGGGCCCAACTTCGGACATCCAGTCAACGAAGGTGAAAAGTTTCACCGAACTGGCGAGTAATGTCAATTATCGACATCGGTCAGGTAGTTGCCGTAGCGTGCGAGCCGTCACCCTTGTGAACGAGGAGCCCCCCATGGAACTCGCCCGCACGCGATTAACAGCCCTCGCCACCTCCTTCCTCGCCGTCCTCGTCCTCGTCGCCACGGGCCGCCCCGCCCTGGCCGCGCCCACGGACGGCACGCTCACCGCCGCCTTCGCCAAGGCGGCGGCCACGTACGACGTGCCCCGCGACCTGCTGGTCGCCCTCGGCTACGCCGAGACCCACCTGGACGGCCACGACGGCAAGCCCAGCGCCAGCGGCGGCTACGGCGTCATGCACCTCGTCTCCAACCCCACCAACCACTCGCTGGAGAAGGCCGCCGAGCTCACCGGCCGCTCCGCCGACGAACTGCGCACCGACGACGCCGCCAACGTGCTCGGCGGCGCCGCCGTCCTCCGCGCCCACGCCGACGCCCTCGGCCTCGACGAAACGGCCAGGAAGGACGCCGGCCGCTGGTACCAGGCCGTCGCCAAGTACGGCAACGCCACCTCGCCCGAGCTCGCCCGCCTCTACGCCGACGCCGTCTACGAGAGCCTCGGACTCGGCATCGACATCCGCGGCGTGCAGGTCAAGCCGCAGGAGGTCACCGCCGACCGCGGCCCGCTGGCCAAGGCCCGCGACCTCAACGCCAAGGCCGACGCCGGCGTCCTCAGCACCGACTACGGCCCCGCCGCCTGGGTCGCCGCCAGCTCCAGCAACTACACCGCCTCCAGCCGCCCGTCGAGCTACGCCATCGACCGCGTGATCATCCACGTCACGCAGGGCTCGTACGCCGGCACCATCTCCTGGTTCCAGAACTCCTCCGCCCAGGTCTCGGCCCACTACGTGGTCAAGTCCTCCAACGGCGCCATCACCCAGATGGTGCGCGAGAAGGACATCGCCTGGCACGCCGGCAACTGGACCTACAACACCCGGTCGATCGGCATCGAGCACGAGGGCTACGTCAACGACGCCTCGTGGTTCACCGACGCGATGTACCGGGCGTCCGCGGCCCTCACCAAGGCCATCTGCGACAAGTACGGCATCCCCAAGGACCGCAGCCACATCATCGGCCACAACCAGGTGCCCGGCGCCACCCACACCGACCCGGGCTCCAACTGGAACTGGACCACGTACATGAACTACGTGACCGGTGGCGGCGGCACCCCCTCGTGGACCACCACGATCGACAACACCACCTCCGGCCAGTTCACCGCCAGCGCCAACTGGGGCACCTCCACGTACTCCAGCCAGCGCTACGGCTCCGACTACCGCTTCGCCGACCCGGTCTCCGCCAGCGACCCGGCGTGGTACTCGGCCGCCATCCCCAGCGCGGGCACGTACCGCGTCGAGGTCTGGTATCCGGCCGACGCGGGCTACAACAGCTCGGCGCCGTACATCGTGGCGGCCTCAGGCGGCAACCAGACCGTCTACGTCGACCAACGCAGCGGCGGCGGCACCTGGAAGAGCATCGGCACGTTCTCGCTGAACGCGGGGACGTACAACGTGGTCGGAATCAGCCGGTGGACCGCCGGCACCGGCTACGTCATCGCCGACGCCGTCCGCATCAGCCGCGTCTGACCCCACCACACCACGGCCCGTGCCCACCACCGCAGCGGTGGGCGCGGGCCTTCCGTCAGAAATCAAACTCCCCAAGCTTCGCGCCCGAGACGAACGCCCGAAACACCTCGCCCCGCAGAATCAACGGGGCGACCCCGGGCTGTTCGGAGTCACGGACCGCGTAACGGTCACCGCTCAGCTTGGCGACGTAGAGACAGTCACCATCGTTGGGCCCGGACAGCGAGGACTTGATCCACTGCGCGCTTTCCAGCTCGTCACCGAACTGCATACCTTGCCGTCCTCTTCTCCGAAACCGACGAGGGAGACAGCAAGCCGCTGTCAGAAGTCGAACTCCCCAAGCTTCGCGCCCGAGACGAACGCCCGAAACACCTCGCCCCGCAGAATCAACGGGGCGACCCCGGGCTGTTCGGAGTCACGGACCGCGTAACGGTCACCGCTCAGCTTGGCGACGTAGAGACAGTCCCCACCGTTGGGCCCGGACAGCGAGGACTTGATCCACCGCACGCTTTCCAGCTCGTCACCGATCCGCATACCTTGCCGTCCTCTTCTCCGAAACCGACGAGGGAGACAGCAAGCCGCTGTCAGAAGTCGAACTCCCCGAGCTTCGCGCCACCCACGAACGCCCGAAACACTCCACCGCGAAGAATCAGCGGCGCGACCTCAGGCTGCTCGGAGTCACGAATCGCATAACGGTCGCCGCTCAGTCTGGCGGCGTAGAGACAGTCACCGCCGCTGGATCCGGAGAGTGTGGACTTGACCCACCGGGCTGCTTCCAGCTCGGCACGCAGATCATCACTGATCTTCATACTTCGCCACCGCCTCATGTATCAGTCGCTGGCTCATCGATATGGGAAGTGCCCATTTGTGAATCGCCTCATACCTGACGCTGACCCGCCGCACCATGTCCTCATGAGCGCTCACGGAGCCCGAGGCGGCGTCTTCAAGTGAGATGTGATCCGGCATGTCCTTGCCCTGAGCGACGGCGAAGCCTCCGAGCAGACCCGCTGTAGCGCCCATCTCCAGCGGCACGATCTGAATCGAGACGAAGGGCCGCGCGAACATCTTCAACAGATGCTCCAACTGCTCCCGCATCACTTCCTTCCCACCCACCGGGCGGAGGAGAGCGCATTCATCGATCAGCGCCCAGTACAAGGGCGGATCCACGCGCTGGAAGACCGACTGCCGCCGGAGCCGTGTCTCCACGGCATCGTCCACCCACTGCTCAGTGACTCCCGGCTCCGTCATCAGGAGGGCTCGCGCGTAGCGGGCCGTCTGAAGGAGCCCGGGGATCACCAGCGGTTGCCAGGTGCGGATGGTGTGGGCCTTCTCCTCCGCCTTCGGCCACTCGCTGAACCACCTCGGCGTGGACATCACCGTCGTGTTCGGCAGAAGCCCGTACAGCTCGCCGTTCAACCCCAGCGCCGCCTCAGCCGCCAGGGTGAAACCCTTGCTCGGCCGCCGCTTGCCGCGTTCGATCAGGCCGACCAGGCTCTCGCTGCACGAAAGCAGCTCCCCCAGCGCCGCCTGCGACAGCCCTGCCGCTTCGCGCGCCTTCCTCAGAATCTCGCCGTAGACCTGTGCCGGCATGCCACGCCCTCTCAGGGGGACCCGGACAAGCCTCAGGAGGTCTGTCCGGCAACGGACGGTGACGGGTCGATCACAAAATAGCAGCACGCCGCCACTCTGAGGAGTGTTCTCGGACACTCGCAAAGCCGGAGCCGCACTATGGGCAACTCAGAGGTCGTCCTGTGGCGCAGCACGACGCTGCGCCGCGACGCCAGAACGTCATGGCAGGCACGCCAGGCCACCGGACTGTGGCTCGCCGACAATGATCCGGCGGTCAGGTCCGACGCGCTCCAGATCGTCGCCGAGCTGGTGGCCAACGTCGTCCAGCACGTCCCCAACGGCCAGGGCCGCGACTGGATCGGCATCCGCCTCGGCTTCGGCGACGGCTTCGTCCGCCTGGAGGTGACCGACCCGGGCACCCCGTCCCCCGTGCCCTGCTTCGTCCCCCGCCAGCTCGATCCCTTGGCGGAGTCGGGTCGCGGCCTCGGCATCGTGGCCTGCCTCAGCGTCCGCCGGGGAACGCGCCTCCTTGCGGGCGGACGCCGCGTCATCTGGGCCGATGTAGCGGCAGGATGACGACGCCCCGGCCCTTTCCCGGCTGGCAGATCATCGACGGCGCAGGAGGCGGCTACATCGCCATCCGCCTTGTCCTGGTGCCGTCCACGAGCGGACTCTCCAATGTGCGGTGCGGCGTGACCCTGGCCGAGCTGCACCGGCATCTGGAAGAGGAGACACGCCGACGCGCGCGTCAGGCGGTGGCGCCACTGTTCAGCGAGTCACCCGCCGAAAGTGTCTGAGTACGCCGTTCGGCCAGCTCGTAATCGTCGATGTAGGCCTGATTGCGCCGCCGGGCCTCGGCCACGGCCTCCTCTCCGCCGGAGGTTGCCACGATGTCGGCGCGCACGTCGTTCCACTTGGGGAAACTCGTCATCGATCCTTCTCCTTCGAACAGCCTCTCAGGCGGTGGCGCCGCCGTCCACGACGTGGTCCTGGCCGACGACGTAGCTCGACTCGGGCGAGGTCAGCCAGAGCACCGCCGCCGCGATCTCCTCAGGGGCGGCGACCCGGCCGATGGGGAGGGAGGCGCGCATGCGCTCGTCCCGCTGTTCGACGGTCTCGCCCGGACGGGTCGACATCGGGGAGTCGATCGGGCCCGGGCTGATCGCGTTGATGCGGACGCCGTCGGCGATGTGGTCGCGGGCGGCGGTGCGGGTCAGGTGGCTGACGGCGGCCTTCGAGGCGGCGTACGCGCCCGCCCCCGGCAGCCGCCAGTGCGCGCCCAGGTTGGAGGCGACGTTGACGATCGTCCCGCCGCCGTGGGAGCGCATGTGGGCCACCTCGTGCTTCATCGACAGGAACACGCCCTTGAGGTTGACCGCCAGCACCTGGTCGAAGACGTCCTCGTCGTAGTCGGCCACGGGCGCGAGCGTGCCGAAGATCCCGGCCGCGTTGCAGGCCACGTCGAGCCCGCCGAGGCGGGAGACGGCGGCGGCGACCATGGCGGCGGCCTCGGCCGAGCGGGAGACGTCGGCGGCGAACGCGCTCGCCCGGCCGCCGGCCGCCTCGATCTCCTTGACCAGGCCGGACAGCCGTCCGGTGTCGCGGCCGACCACCAGTACGGCGGCGCCCTCCCGCGCGTACGCCCGCGCCACCGCCCCGCCCACGACACCCGTCGCGCCGGTGACGAGGGCGACCTTCCCCGCGAAACGCTCACTCATGATTCTTGACCAATCGTTCTCAAATTTGGACGGCTGTCATGGCCTCTTCGACGGCGGCGCGGAGGCGGCGGGGGTCGGGGTCGGCGCGGCCGAGCACCCGTACGCCCTGGAGCAGCACGAGCAGGAACCTGGCCAGCGCGTACGGATCCTTGTGCCCGGGGATCTCCCCCTGGGCCCGCGCCCGCACCAGCGCCGCCGCGATGGCCGTCTCCAGCCCCGCCCAGCTCTCCACCACCCGCCGCGACACGACCGGGTCGCGCGAGCCGAACTCGACCGCCGTGTTGACCACCATGCACCCCCGCCGCAGCTCGTCGGCCAGACATTCGGCCACGTAG
The DNA here is from genome assembly GCF_057536035.1 of Nonomuraea sp. B208. Classification (NCBI taxonomy): domain Bacteria; kingdom Bacillati; phylum Actinomycetota; class Actinomycetes; order Streptosporangiales; family Streptosporangiaceae; genus Nonomuraea; species Nonomuraea sp. B208. The sequence continues at coordinate 431,572 of NZ_BAAJOU010000021.1, read as the reverse complement.
CCGTCGAGGAAGGCGCGCAGCGCCGGCAGCACGGGCCCCGGCTGCGACAGCGGCCCCACCACGTCGTTGCGCGCGAGATAGAGCTCCAGCGCCTTCAGATAGAGCTCGCGCTTGCCGCCGAAGGTGCCGTAGATGCTGGCCCGCGCGACGCCGAGCCGTTCCACGAGGTCGGCCATCGAGGTGCCCTCGTAGCCGCGCTCCCAGAACAGCTCCAGCGCCTTCTCCAGCGCGACCTCGGGATCGAACTCCTTGCTCCGTGCCACGCGAGCCACGTTAACACTATCTAGAACGATCGGTCAAAAATCATCGCGGCGTCAGGACCCAGCGCCAGGCGCCCTGCTTGTTGGAGTTCCGGTACGCGGCCAGCTGGGTCATCCGCGCCCCGTCCACGCTCACCAGCACCAGACCGTTGTCGAACTCGTCCCCGCAGGAGCCCGCGCAGCCCAGGGCGAGCACGTTGTCGTCGTCCGCCCAGGCGTGCAGCTGCAGGACGTTCTGGCGGCCGACGATCTCGCCCGTCGCGCTGTCGGTGATCTCGGTGGGCAGGCCGTCGGGCCCGAGCACGCGGCGGCCGTCGGGCGAGAGCGCCGACTCCGTTGAGTAGCGGACGTAGCGCTGGCCCTGCGGAGCGTCGCGCGGCTCACCGTCGAGGGTGTACCAGACGCGATCGGGCTCGGTGTCCGTGGGCGCCCAGATCGCCGTGCCGTCCAGGCTCCAGCCGAGGTCCTGGCGGCCGTTCATGTTGGCTGGGACGTCGTCGCCCGTCCGGGCGGGCAGCGCGTGGTAGACGGCCTCGCCGGACCCGACGTCGAGGATGAAGTAGCCGGTGCGCGGGCTGTCACGGAGGATCAGGCTGTCGGGCTCGGGCCCGCGCTCCACCGCGTCGGGATAACTGGAGTACGCGGTGGCGAGCACCTTCGTGCCGTCGGGCGACCAGGTGACCGAGGCCACCGGATGCTCCAGGTCGAACCACTTGAGAATCTGCCGGGTGTTCAGGTCCAGGATGCCCAGCCGCCGCGCGGGCAGCTCGCGCTCCAGCACGGCCGCGACCTGGAGCCCGGGGGCCACGTCCACCCAGCCCCAGGAGGTCCGCTCGTAGCCGCCGCTACGCGGGTCGTACAGGGACCAGGTGCGTACGTTGTGCCGCAGCCTGCCCCCGGCCGGCTCCTCCTTCATGGTGTAGTACGCCGACACCGCCAGCCGTCCCGCCGCGACCAGCCGGCGGGGCGGGCTGTGCTCGACGTCCGCGCGCACGTCGGTCGGGGCGGGCGAGGGCCGGGCCGGGAGCGTGATCCCGTCGGCCGGACGCACGCTGACCGCCGGCGCGGGACGGTCCCCCACCGTCCCCGCCACGAACGTGACGCCCGCGATCAGCGCCGCCACCAGCCCCGCCGCCAGGACGGCCACCCTCGCCGGCCGACGGACGCGCCTCCGTAGCGCCCGATCGGCCAGGTCGTGGGGAACGTGAACCTCCCCGGCCCACTCCCGCATCGTGTCGCGCAGCAACCGGGTCACCGGGCCACCTCCAGCTCTCGTGCCAGTTCGGGGGCGATCTCGCGCAGCCGCGCCAGCGACCGGTGCGCGGTGCTCCTGACCGTGCCGACCGAGCAGCCCAGCGTCCGGGCGACCTCCTGCTCGGGCAGGTCCTCGAAGTACCGCAGCACCACCACCGCGCGCTGGCGGGGGGTGAGCCGGGCGAGCGCGGCGCGCAGCATCATGCGCAGCTCGCTCTGGTGGTTGAGGTCCCGGCCCGCGGTCTCCGGCGGGTCGGCCTGGATCACCTCGCCGCGCCGCGCGCTCGTCCGCCACCAGCTCACCTGCTGGCGGTACATCGTCTGCCGCACGTACGCCTCAGGGGCGGTCACCCGCCGCCACTTCGCGGCCAGCTTGGCCAGCGCGCTCTGCACCAGGTCCTCGGCCGCGTGCTGATCGCCGCCGGCGAGCAGGAACCCCAGCCGCATGAGCGCGGGGGAACGCGCGGCGACGAACTCGCGGAAACGCTGCTCGTCCGCGGCGTCCACGATCACCTCCGAAAGGATCGACGTCACCCTCTCAGACGCCGCATGGCCCCCTCCGCTATGCGTGTTTCCGCCAGCAGATCGCCGGCCTGCTCCAGTACGTCGTCCACCGGCACGTCACGCACCCACGACACGTCGTGCGGGCAGCGCTCGCCCCGCGGGTCCACGCCGTCCACGCCGCACACCGGGCAGCCGGTGGTCCACGAGATCAGCGGCCGGTGCCGGGTGCGGGTGAGCGGGCCGTAGCTGACGAGGTTCACGCACCAGTAGACCGCGACGGTGGGCGTGCCGACCGCCGCGGCCAGGTGGCGGGGGCCGGTGTCGTTGCGGCCGTTCATGTTGAAGGGACGTCGTCGCCCGTCCGGGCGGGAGCGCGTGGTAGGTGGCCTCGCCGGACCCGACGTCAGGGTTGAGACATCGGATCAGGTGATCGCGCAGCATGCCTCGACATCAAACAGTGTGCCGGGCGTCTCCGGTGTGCGATTCGATACGCGAGCCCTTGAACTTGAAGTGCCGCTTGCACGTCTGCCTCGTCTTGCTGACGCGTAGCCGGTAGGTGCTGCCGGGGAAGCTAGCGGTGAGCTCAAGCCGTCCGCCGATCGCCTCCACATAACGAGCCACCACATCCACTGACGAGACTTCGCCACGCTCGATTTGCGAGACCCGCGCCTTGGTCACACCCATCAGGGCGGCAACCTCGTTCTGCGTCATAGCGGCGTTCTTGCGGCGCTGGGCGAGCTGCCAGGCGTCGATGAAGTCGTCAACCATGCGTCGGGTATCGGCAAGGGCATCTTCCCCTCCGGCCTGCTCAACGTGCTTGGCGCGGTTCCACTTCTTGAACGTCGTCATTGGTTCTGCCCCTCCTCCTCTGCGCGCTCTTTCAGATAGATGTCATACAGACGCTCCGCGTGCGGTATGGCCTCCTCATACCAGCGGTTGGGGTCGCGTGGGTTCGCCTTCAATTTGTCCGCGGCAACAAGGATGATGGCGTCCCGCCTTGGGTCGAAAGCGAACAACAGTCGAAGCGCGCTACGCCCGGAGGACCGGGGGCGCAGTTCCTTCAGATTGGTGATACGCGAGCCGCTGACCTTGCCCACAAGTGGCCTGCCCAATGCTGGACCGTTCTCCGCGAGTCGATCGAGCGCATCGATGACGAGCCGATGCCGCACTGGATCAAGGCTACTGATCCAGGCATCAACCTCGTCGGTGACATAGATGCTCCACTCGTCCTGCACACCTTCGAGTATAGGCGATCCTTTACCTCCCGAACGGGCATGTCAGCCGATGCGCAGGGCGTCGCGCATGCGTTCGCCCCGCTGTTCGACGGTCGCCCGACCGGGTGGCCATCGGCGCGTGAACCCCTCCGCTATGCGTCCGGCCCGCCGGATTCCGCGAGAAGATCCCCGGCCTGCTCCAGTACGTCGTCCACCGGCACGTCACGCACCCACGACACGTCGTGCGGGCAGCGCTCGCCCCGCGGGTCCACGCCGTCCGCGCCGCACACCGGGCAGCCGGTGGTCCACGAGATCAGCGGCCGGTGCCGGGTGCGGGTGAGCGGGCCGTAGCTGACGAGGTTCACGCACCAGTAGACGGCGACGGTGGGCGTGCCGACCGCCGCGGCCAGGTGGCGGGGGCCGGTGTCGTTGCCGATCACGAGGTCGCAGCGCTCGTACAGGGCGGCCAGCGCGCCGAGGCCGAGCGTGCCCGCGACGGCGGCGGCGGGCCGGCGCATCGCGGCGACGACCCCCTCCACCAGGTCCCGCTCGGCGGCCGACCCGGTGACCACGACCGGCCGGCCGAGCCGGTCGGCGACCGCGGCGAAGCGCTCCACGGGCCAGCGCCGGCGCGGGTCGCGCGCGCCCGGGTGTACCGCGACCAGGCCGGGCGGCGGCTCGCCGAACGCGGCGGCCAGCTCCTCCCGGTCGCGGCCGGTGACCGCCACCCGCGGCTCCAGCCCGCCCGCCCTGTCGCCCGCCCTGTCGCCGACCAGCGCGGCCACCTCCAGGAAGCGCAGGCTCTCGTGGTGGTGGTCGACGTACGGCACCCAGCGGTCCAGCTCGTCGGCGTCCGGCGTCCGCAGCCCCGCCGTCACCCGCGCGCCGAGCCGCCGGACGAACGGGTTGGAGTACCGGCCGCCGCCGTGGATCTGCACCGCCAGGTCGAAGGCCCGCTCGCGCAGCCCCTCGCACAGCCCGCCGGGGACCGGATGCCCGCCCTCGCTCGTGGACACGCCGGTGATCGGCGGCAGCGCGACCACCTCGTCCACCGGCCCCGGCCGCCCCTCCAGGAACCCGGCGTGCCACGGCAGGCCGAGCAGCGTCAGCTTCGCGTCCGGATAGGCCGACCTGAGCGCGTCCAGAGCGGGCACGGACAGCAGGAAGTCGCCGATGGCGTTGGCCCGCAGCACGGCGATCCGCTCGACCCCGGGGACCAGCCCGCCCATCAGGCTTCCAGCACGTGGTCGTAGCACTCGGCCCGCCGGTCCACCACCGTGGTCGGCAGCTCCAGGTGGTAGGCGCGGCTGGGCAGCAGCCCGGCCCCGCCGTAGCGTTCCATGACGCGGAGCTGGGCGACGACGTCCTCACCGGCGTGCGCGGGCGGCACCGCACGCCAGAAGCCGAACCCGCCGCACTCCACCAGCCGCTCCCGGTCGTAGAGCACGCAGCCGCCGATCCAGGCCACCTTGTACGCCCGCCACCCCCGGTCCGCGCCCACCTTGGCGGCCAGGTGCAGCGGGTTGGCCGCGTTGTGCAGGGTGTGCCGCCGCCAGGCGGGCTGGTCCCTCCGCACCCGCTCGGGCCGCACCGGACCGGCCCACTCCTCGTACGACGTCAGCTCGTGCGGCCGCACGTCCTCCCGGTACGACAGCCCGTGCAGCGCGTACCCGACGAACCCGCACCGCAGCTCGGCCAGCGCGCCGGTCAGCGTGGCGAGGGCGTCCGGCTCCAGCCACACGTCGTCGTCCAGGTAGAGCGCGAACCTGCGCCGGGCCCGCTCCAGCAGGAACTGCCGCTGCTCGGCCAGGCCCTTCGGCGGCACGTTCCGCAGCGGCTCGACCGGCGAGCCCCGATGCTCCAGGATGCGTACGGCCGCCGCCACCAGCGGGTCCTCGGCCACGGGCCGCGCCGACTGGTCGGAGACGACCACGCGGAAGCCGCCCGCCGTCTGGGCCGCGAGGCCGGCGAGCGTGACCGCCAGCGCGCCCGGACGGTCCTTCGTCGGGACGAGCACATCGAGTTCCGAGCCAACGTCGAGTTGGGAGCCCACATCGAGTTCTGAGCCGTGCACAGGAGCCCGGCTACCCCGGCCGAACCCCTCGATAACCTGCGGCGACACCCGGCACCCGGGGTTTGGAGAGCCCTTCTGCTGGTACTCGCCTGTCATGGGCACCACCAACGAGAAGATCATCAACGCAGTGGTCGTCGGTGACGTCATGCTCGACTCCTGGCTGCACGGCTCGGCCAAGCGGCTCGCGCAGGAAGCTCCGGTGCCCGTGATGAGCCTGGAGAGCACCGAGAACGCCCCGGGCGGCGCCGCCAACACCGCCGCCAACCTGGTCGCGCTCGGCGCACGCGTACGCCTGATCGGCGTGGCCGGCCACGACGAGCCCGGCGAGGAGCTGCGGCAGGCGCTGCGGCTGCTCGGCGTCGAGACGGACCTGCTGACCGTGCCGGGCCGGCGTACCGCGCACAAGCGGCGGCTGGTCACCGAGGGCCAGCTCATCGCCCGCTTCGACGACGAGGACCAGGACCCGCTCCCCGAGGAGACCGAACGCGAGCTGCTGCGCCGCGTCGCGGCCGTCGCGCCGGCCGCCGACGTGGTCGTGGCCTGCGACTACGGGGGCGGCGTGTTCACCCCGGCCGTACGCAGGTCGCTCGCGGGCCTGCCCCTGCTCGTCGTGGACGCGCACGCGGTGGCCCCCTGGCGGGAGTGCCGGCCGAACGCCGTGCTGCCCAACTACGCCGAGGTCGTCCGGCTGCTCGCCGAGGAGGACGGCGAGCCGGACCGGCTGGGCTTCCTGATGGCGCGCAGCGACCGGGTGCTGGAGCTGACCGGCGCGGACATGGTGGTGACCACGCTCGACGGCGAGGGCACGCTGCTGCACCGGGCGGGCGTGCCGCCGTACCGGACGTACGCGCACCCCGCGCCGCAGCACATGGCGACCGGCGCGGGCGACACGTACACGGCGGCCTTCGCGCTCTGGCTGGCCGGCGGGGCCACCCCGGAGGAGGCCGCGCAGGCGGGCCAGGCGGCGGCGGCCGTCGTCGTACGCCGCCCCGGCACCGCCGTGTGCACCCGCCACGACCTGCTGCGCGCGCTGCGCCGCCGCGAGGGCGCGGTGCAGACCCCGGAGCGCCTGGCCGAGCTCCTGGACGAGCACCGGCGCGCGGGCGAGAAGGTGGTGTTCACGAACGGCTGCTTCGACGTGCTGCACCGCGGCCACGTCACCTACCTGGAGCAGGCGGCGCAGCTCGGCGACGTGCTGGTGGTGGCGGTCAACAGCGACGCCGGCGTGGCCCGGCTGAAGGGCGCGGGCCGGCCGGTCAACTCGTGCGAGGACCGCATGTCGGTGCTGGCCGCGCTGCACGGCGTGGACTACGTGGTCGAGTTCGACGAGGACACGCCTGAGCGGCTGATCAGGATGATCCGCCCTGAGCTGTACGTGAAGGGCGGCGACTACACGCCGGAGATGCTGCCGGAGACGCCGCTCGTCCGCGCCCTGGGCGGCGAGGTGCGGGTGCTCGACTACCTGCCCGACCGCTCCACCACGGCGATCATCGGCCGCATGCGGTCACTGCCGGAGAACGCCTGAGAACGCTGGAGCAGGACGCGCTCCAGCCACGGCCGCAGGACGGGCAGCACGCTCTCGGCCCGCATCGCGCCCATGTGGTCGAGCCCGTCCAGCACGGCGACCTCCCAGCCGCGCGCCTCCAGCTCGCCCCGGTGCCGGGTCAGCGGCCCTGCGAGGTCCACCCGGGTCCCGCCCCACTCCTCGGCGTAGTCGATGGCGTCGGCCGAGCCGGCGAAGCACAGGCGCGGGCAGGTCAGCCGGACGGCCTTGTCGTCGAAGTCCTGGAGCGCCTCGTACAGCGTGACGAACTGCCGGGCCTGCGGCTCGCTCGGCACGTTCTGGACCGACCCCCAGTCGCCCGGCTCCACCGGCTCCGTGGCGGGCGGCGGCGGGTCGATCGCCTTCTCGTACGTGGCCGTGGTGACCTTCAGCATCTCAGCGTACGGGCCCTCGTAGGGCGGGTAGCCGCCCATCGCCAGCGCGGCCAGCCGGTCGGTGCGGAGGGCGAGCTGCAGCCCGGAGAGCGCCAGCCACGAGTAGCCGTAGTACGCGAAACTCCCGGCCCCGACCGCGTCGGCCACGGCGAGCAGGTCGGCCGACACGTTGTCCGGGGTGAGGGTGTCCGGCTTGGGGACGGCCATGAGGTGGCCGGTGTAGTCGAAGGCCACGACGCGGAAGGCGTCGCTCAGCCCGTCGATGAGCGAGCGGCCGAGCGCCGGGTCCGCGCCCCATTTGCGCATCTCCTCGGCCTGCTCGCCCTCGATCGGGCGCGGGTCCACGGGGAGCAGCACGACCGGCCCTGAACCGTGTACCTCCACCTCGATGCTGCTGCCGTCGTGCAGAACCGCCTCGGGCATGTCGCTCCCCCTTATCTCATTACGCCGTAAGGCATTACCTTCGGAACAATAGCTTAGGGCGTAAAGAGTCTCAACGGATTAGGGATGGGGACGCAGCGCATGGCCTCACCCTCGGCGTCCGTCCAGCGCAGCAGCAGGTTCGCCTTCGCCGGGACGTACGGGTCCGACAGCAGCGCCCGCAGCTCCTCCGGATCGCCGTGCTCCCGCCCGGCGTCCTTGAACACCGACCGCGCCCGCGCCCACAGCTCGTCCCGCAGCGTGGGATGGCGCTCGGTCACCGCGCCGGCGATCTCCAGCAGGTTGTTGGTCACCAGGCAGTAGACCAGCCGCTCCCAGCCGTAGGCCCGGCTCACCGAGGCCGCGCCCGGCAGGTCGGGCCGCCGCTCGGCGAGGATCCGCACGCCCTCGTGGTCGCGGAAGAGCGCCTGCGCGGGCAGGCCCCGCCCGTCCACGCCGACCAGGACGTTCTGCAGATGGCACTCGAAGACGACGCCGTGCCGCAAGTAGGCGTGCAGGACCGACGGCACCACGTGTTCCAGGTAGCGCTCCCACCACAGCAGGGCCGTGTCCTCGTCGAGGCCGTCCAGCGGGTTGCCGGGGAAGCCCTCGCTGATCCCGGCCGCCTGCACGGCGGTCAGGCCGGGCCGCAGATGCGCGCCCAGCCCGTCCCGTACGATCACCGCCAGCGCCTCGCCGCCGTCCCCGCCGCCCAGGTCCGCGCTCCGGTAGCCGCGGTCGCGCAGCACGGCGGGCCGCGGCACGTGCCCGGCCAGCCCCTCGAAGGCCCCGTCCACCAGCTCGGCGACCTCCCGCAGCCGCCGCAGGTCACGGGACCAGAGGCGGCGTACGTCGTTGGTGATCCGCACGTCGAGGCTGAACTTGCAGAACAGGTCCGTCTCCGGCAGGTACACCGTGCGGATCGAGGAGGTGGCCACCGCCACTTCCGACGTGACGCCGAGGTGACGCAGCGGCGCGCCCAGCAGTTCCACCTGCCAGGGGTGGGCGGGCAGCGGCACCAGGCCGTCCGCGCCGGCGGCCGGGGTGAGCGCGTCCAGCGCGGCCGGGTCGCCGTCCTCGACGAGGAGCTCTGGGGGGACGCCGAGAATCGGCAGCGCGAAGCTCGCGCGCACCTCGGGCGAGTACCGCAGCCACTCCTCCGGGCCCGCGCCGCCCCGGGCCTTGGGCGCCGGATGGTAGCGGTGGCCGGCGAGGAGCGCCTGCTCCGAACGCAGGTACAGATCGGCGGGCGGCTCCGTGGCCCGCCGCGCGGCCAGGAGCGCGGCGGCGACGTCACGACTGTGGCGGATCTCGGCGGGCAGGACGTCGTTGGCGGTGCCCGTACGGGCGCGCAGCTCGGCGGCGGTGAGCGCGACGAGGTCGTCCAGCGGCAGCGGACGCCACCCGTCCGCGGCGCGCAGCTCGGGGTCGGCGGGGAAACGCCCGCCGCTCACCCGCAGGACGTGGCCGGTCGCGGGCAGCACGTACGTGCCGGCGTCGGGACCCGGGTGGGCGACCTCCCGGACCAGGCAGTTGAGCAGCGCCGTCACCGCGAGTGCGGTGGCGTGCGTCCAGGCTTCTCGCTCCGGCCCGCCGCCGGGCGGGAGGAGGCCGTCTGTGGATGGCATGGCGACCTTCTCCTACCGTTTGTACCCGTCAGCGCACACAGGCTAGCTAAACAGGATGTTCGTGGAAATCGGGGGGATTATGGGGCGAGACGAGAGTGATTTCGCTGCGGAGCTAGCCACCGTACGCCCAGCCCTGTCGGCCGCCTACGCCGAGGCCGTGCCCGGCGCCCGCGCCGCCGTCCTGGGCCGCCTGTGGCGCAGCCTCCTGCACGAACCACTCCCCGGCATCGTCACCTCCCCGGGCCACACCGCCCAGCACAACCCCGCCCCCCGACAGGCGCACTCCCCTCACCACGGGCAGGCCCCCCGACACGGCCAAGCCCCGGCAGAGGCCGAGGTGGTGCTGGCCGATGGGCGGCGGCTGCGCGGGCCGGAGCGGCGGCCCCATGACCTCGGCGAGGTGCCCGTCCTGTGGCTGGACGGGACGCCGTACCGGGAGCCCGCCGCGCTCCTCGCCGCGCTCGGGCTCCCCGGCAGCGCACGGCTCACCGCCGACCTGGCCAACAGCGTCGCCTCCCTGGCACTGTCGCGCGCCAACGCCCGCCCGAACGCCCACCCGGGCGCCCACCCGACCGCCCGCGTGCACGCCCGACCGGGACACCCCCGCGTCCCGGAGGACCACGAGCAGGACGTCATGGACGGCCACCCCTACCACCCGTGCTGCCGCAACCGCCCCGGCGTGTCGGTCGCCGAGCAGCTCGCCTACATGCCCGAGCACCGGCCCGTCGTCGCCCTCGACCTGGTCGCCGTCCCCGCCGCCGACTGCCTGGTCTCCGGCCCGTGGCCGGACGCGCTGACCGACGGCGACCGGCTGCTGCTGCCCGTGCACCCCTGGCAGAGCGAGCACGTGCTGCCGGACCTCGGGGTGCGGCCGTACCGGAGGGGGGCGATCCCGGCCCGGCCGCTGATGTCCGTGCGCACGCTCGCCCCGCTGGACGGCGGCCCGCATCTGAAGACGGCGTTCACCACGCGGATGACCTCGGCCGTCCGCGACATCTCCCCCGGCTCGATCCGCGACTGCGTCCCGCTGTCGGACCTCCTCACGGAGCTGTCCCGCCGCGCCGGAGGCCCGCGCATGATCCGCTACCTGGCCGGAGCCGCCGCGACCGTGAAGGGCGAGTTCAGCGCGGACCTGGCGGTCATGCTGCGCGAGCCCACCCGGGCCTTCGCCGGGAGCGCCGACGTGCTGCCGCTCGCCGCGGTGATCCCGGACGCGGGGACTCCCGGCGCGGGAACCCCCGGCGCGGTGGCCTCTGGCGCGGTGGACGACCCGGCCGCCTGGCTGGCCGCGTTCGCCCGGCTCGCGCTGCCCGCCGCCCTGCGCCTGCTGGCCGCGGGCGCGGCGCTGGAGGCCCACGGACAGAACCTCCTGGTCGTGCTGGACGGACGGGGCCGCCCCGCCCGGCTGGCCTACCGCGACCTCGCCGACGTCCGGCTCAGCCCGGCCCGGCTGGCCAGGCACGGCGTCGAGGTGCCGCCGGTCGCCGCGCGGCTGCTGCACGACGATCCCGGCGTCCTGCACGCCAAGCTGTACGGCTCCCTGATCGGCACGACGTTCGGCGGCCTGGTGGCCGGTTTCTCCGGCGGCGACCGCGACGTGGAGGCCGGACTGTGGCGGATCGTGCGCGACGCCGCGCGCGAGGCGTTCGACGGTCTGCCGTGCGATCCGGACGTACGGGCCGACCGGGAGGCCCTGTTCGCCCCGTACCTCATGGTGAAGGCCCACCTGCTGGCTCAGCTCGACGGCACACCACCGGGGGACAACTGGATCAAACTGCCTAATCCACTCTTCGTATCGCCATGACTGCGAATTGTCTGGCCCTCGGCGTCGGGAGGGAGCACTATGACGGAGGACCGTGATGTGTGCCGCCGCGTTCGCGAGGCGGGGGAGGAGGGCCGTCCGGTGATGCAGCTGTCTGTGCGGCTCGTGCCCGTCGGGGAGACGACCCTGGTGGTCGCCCTCACGGGAGAGCTGGATGCGACGACCAGGCCCGTCCTGGCCGCGTTCCTGGACCCGCTGCCGCGGTCCAGGGTCAAACACGTCGTGGTCGCCGCCTCCGACCTCTGGTTCTGCGACCTCGACGGCCTGCAGCAACTCGCGCTGACGCACAGCGCCATGCGGCGCAAGGGCGGCGGCCTTCTCGTGGCGGAGGCCAGGCCGTCGCTGCTCCGGCTCATCTCGCTCATGGACGGGCAGGCGGAGCCCATCCCGGTCTATCCGAGCATGCCGGAGGCCCTGGCGCAGACCGACGTGGACGTCTACGAGGTGTCGGGACCGCCCACGCCGATCCCCCGCCACATGCCGCTCCTCCGCAACCTGCGCACCACCTCGCCGGGCGAGGACGCCCGCGATCGCCCGCGTCCGCAGAAAGCCGCGTTGTCCCTGGTGATGAGCCGCTCGCGCGGCCTGCGCGAGCAGACGCTCCGCCAGCGTTCGACGCTGACCCGGCAGCTCCTGCGGACCGCGCAGTCCCGCACCCTGCTGCTGTCGGCCCGCGAGCGCTGCGTCGCCAGCCTGGAGGTGCTGCGTACGAGCCGCGTCAGCATCCGGTCCGCGATCGACGGCAGGGCCGCTCCGGGCACGCATGACGCCGTGCATGACCACGACGTTTCCGGACAGGAGAGGAGGCATGTGGACGACAGGAGGTGACCTCGTCGCCGCGGCGCCGGCGGAGCGGGACGCCCGTCGAAGGGGAGGACCACGTGCGCGACGACGACTTGGCCAAGGAGATCGACCAGCTCCTGCGGGACAGCCGGGCGGACGCGCGGCCGGACGCGGTGGAACGCGCCCTGTGGGTGGCCGTCCGGCGGCTGGAGGAGCGGGTGCGCACACTGGAGCGCATCACCGGCACGGCTGAGGAGCCCACGCTGGGATCCCGCATCGGCCGGGGCGACGAATCCGCGATGACCGACTGAGCGGAGCCGCCCGGCGTAGGCTGGCGCAGTGACCCCAGAGGATGAGCGCGAGCTCGACGATCTCCTCCTCCTGCTGAAGGAGACCCGCGGCTTCGACTTCACCGGCTACAAGCGCAACACCCTCGTCCGTCGCATCGCCCGCCGGCTCGAGGCGCTGAAGCTGGCCGCCTACGGCGAATACCGGGACTACCTGGAGCTGCACTCCGAGGAGTACACCCGGCTGTTCGACAGCCTCCTGATCAACGTCACGAGCTTCTTCAGGGACGCCGCCGCCTGGCAGCGGCTGCGCGAGAGCGTGCTCCCCGCCCTGATGGAGCACGATCAGCCCATCCGCGTGTGGAGCGCCGGCTGCGCCACCGGAGAGGAGGCGTACACCATCGCCATGGTGCTGGCCGAGGAGCTCGGCGTCGACGCCTTCCGCGAGCGCGTCAAGATCTACGGCACCGACCTCGACGAGAAGGCGCTGCACCTGGCCCGCACCGGGGTCTACGCCGAGCGGGCGCTCGGCGAGGTGCCGCTCGACCTGCGCGAGACCTACTTCGAGCCGGTCGAGAACGGGTTCACCTTCCGCCGCGACCTGCGCCGCCAGCTCATCTTCGGCCGCAACGACCTGACCCGCGACGCGCCGATCTCCCGCGTCGACCTGCTGCTCGTCCGCAACACGCTGATGTACTTCAACACGGAGATGCAGCTCAACATCGTCCGGCGCTTCCACTTCGCGCTGGCCGACACCGGCTACCTGTTCCTGGGCAAGGCCGAGATGCTGCTCAACCACAGCGACACGTTCGAGCCCGTGGACCTGCGGATGCGGCTGTTCAGGAAGCTGAGGCCCACCGGTCACAGCACCCGGGCCACCTGGTCGGCGGTCGGCAGCGCCTCCGACCTCGCCGCGCGGTTACCCGCCCTCGCGTCGGTCGCGCTCGCGTCGGGGCCGGTGGCGCAGCTCGTGCTCGACCTGCCGGGCGACCTGGCGCTGGCCAATTCCAGGGCCGAGGCGCTGTTCAACCTCGGCCCGCGCGACGTCGGGCGGCCGTTCCAGGACCTGGAGGTGTCCTACCGGCCGGTCGAGCTGCGCTCGGTCATCGAGCAGGCCCGCCACGAGCTGCGTACGGTCGAGCTGCGCGAGGTGGGCTGGCGGCGGCCCGGCCAGCCGGAGGACAGCGTCTTCGACGTGTCCGTGGTGCCGCTCCTCGCCTCGGGAAACCTGGCGGGCATCAGCATCCACTTCAACGACGTCACCCGTTACCGCAGGCTGCGCGACGAGCTGGAGGAGGCCAACCGCCAGCTCGAACAGGCCTACGAGGAGCTCCAGTCGCTCAACGAGGAGCTGGAGACCACCAACGAGGAGCTCCAGTCCACCAACGAGGAACTGGAGACCACCAACGAGGAGCTCCAGTCCACCAACGAGGAGCTGGAGACGATGAACGAGGAGCTCCAGTCCACCAACGACGAGCTGCAACAGATCAACGACGCCCTCGCCGCCCGCACCATCGAGCTGGACGAGGTCAACCGGTTCGTCTCGTCGGTGGTGCGCAGCCTCGGCGACGCGGTGGTGGTGCTGGACGACCAGCTCAGGGTGATCGTCTGGAGTCCCGGGGCGGAGGAGCTGTGGGGGGTGCGGACCGTCGAGGCCGTGGGCGCGACCCTCTCGGCGCTCGACATCGGCCTGCCGCTCGACACGCTCGCCCCCCGGCTGCGGGCGGCGCTCCGCGCGGACCCGCGTGAGGAGGGGCTGGTGCTCGACGCGGTCAACCGCAGGGGCCGGCCGGTGGCGCTCTCGGTGCAGGTGTCCCGCCTGCGGGCCGAGGACGACGACACGCGCGGGCTCATCCTGGTGATGCGCGTGCTGGGCGCGGGCGGCTGACGCCCGCTCGCGTGCGTGCCACGTCCACCTCTGCGCCCTTCACATGAAAGAGTGCGATGAAGGGACGAAACGCATGGGGAGGCTGGGGTGCCCGACGAGTTCGACGTCATCGTGATTGGCGCAGGTCCCGCCGGTGAGAACGTCGCGGACCGGGCGGTGCGCGGCGGCCTGACCGCCGCGATCGTGGAGGAGCGGCTGGCCGGCGGCGAGTGCTCCTACTGGGCCTGCGTGCCGAGCAAGGCGCTGCTGCGGCCGGTGGACCTGGCCGGCGAGGTGAGCCGGGTGCCCGGTATGTCGCTCGGCGAGATCGACGTGGCCGCCGTGCTGGCCCGCCGTGACGAGGCCGTCTCGCGCTACGACGACGGCGGACAGGTGCGGTGGATCGAGGGCGTGCCGGCCGAGTTCGTCCGCGGGCGGGGACGGCTCGACGGGCCGAGGCGGGTCCGGGTGGCGCTGTCCGACGGCGGCGAGCGGGTGCTGACCGCCCGCCAGGCCGTGGTGCTCGCCACCGGCAGCACGGCGGCGGTACCGCCGGTGCCCGGCCTGGCCGAGGCCCGGCCGTGGACCAGCCACGAGGTGACGGCGGCCACCGCCGTCCCCGAGCGGCTGGCCGTGATCGGCGGCGGCGTCGTGGCCTGCGAGATGGCCCAGGCGATGCACGGGCTCGGCGCCCGCCAGACGACGGTGCTCGTCCGCGGCGGCGGGCTGCTCAACCGGATGGAGCCGTTCGCGGGCGAGATGGTGGCCGAGTCGTTCACCGCGGCCGGCATCGACGTGCGCACCCACACGGACGTGGTCCGGGTGGAGCGGCCCGAGCCCGGCGGGAAGATCACCGTGCACCTGTCCGACGGGCCGCCGCTGGAGGCCGACGAGCTGCTGGTCGCCACCGGCCGCGAGCCCGCCACCGGCGACCTCGGGCTCGCCTCGGTGGGCCTGGCCGACGGCGGGTACGTCGAGGTGGACGACAGCATGCGCGCCACCGGCGTGGCCGAGGGCTGGCTCTACGCCGTGGGCGACGTCAACGGCCGGGCGCTGCTCACCCACATGGGGAAGTACCAGGCCAGGGTGTGCGGCGACGTGATCGCGGCCCGGGCCCGCGGCGACGAGCTGTGCGAGATGCGCGACCTCGCCGACCACTACGGCGCCCCGCAGGTGGTCTTCACCGACCCGCAGGTCTGCGCGGTCGGCCGTACGGAGGAGGCGGCGAGAAAGGCGGGCTTCCACGCGCGCGCCGTCGACTACGACCTCGGCTCGGTGACCGGGGCCTACCTGCTGGGCGACGGCTACCGCGGCAGGGCCAGGGCCGTCGTGGACGAGGACAGGAGGGTGCTGCTCGGGGTGACGTTCGTCGGCCCGGGGGTCGCCGAGCTGCTGCACGGGGCCACGATCGCGGTCACCGCCGAGGTGCCGATCGACCGGCTCTGGCACGCCGTGCCGTCGTTCCCGACGGTCAGCGAGGTGTGGTTGCGCCTGCTGGAGGCGTACGGGCTGTAGAAAGCTCCGCGATGATCTCCGCGACGCTGTCGCGGAGCTCGACGTGCGCGAGCAGGTCCGTCTGCCGCAGCACGTCCAGCAGGTGGCCGGACGGCCGGACCAGGATGATCCGGCCGTCGCCGTGCTCCTCCTCCATGCGCTGCATCGCCATCGCCAGCACGCCGATCACCGAGGAGTCGTAGAAGTCGAGCTCGGCGAGGTCGAAGACGAGGACCGGGCCGTCGGACCAGTCCCAGACGTCGTTGACGCGGGCGCTGAACCTGACCCGCCCGGCGTGGTCGAGCCGGCCGCCGGCGCGCAGGACCGTGCAGTGCGGATGGCGCGTCGTGTCGATGCGCAGGCCGTTGCTGGTCACCTGTTCCTCCTGCCCCAGGGGCGGCGTTTTCACAGGTGATCGCTGTTTTGCCTGTTCATCCCCGCTCGGACAGCCGCGTCCCGCTGACGGTGGCGTGCTCCAGCGTGGGGACCACGCCCGGGACGGGCGTGAGGACCACCAGCAGCGGTGAGCCGGCCGGGCACGGCACCTCCAGCTCGGTGAGGTTGCCCTGGGGGCGCTGCTCGGGCACGCCGAGGTCGCCGTCCCTGATGCTGAGCACCTGCTCCACGTGCGGGGCGGCGGCCCGGACGAGCTTCCTGGTGGCGTGCCGCAGCCAGCGCAGCTCGCTGTTGATCCGTCGCCAGGTCGCGGGGATGACGGCGGCCGGCTCCGCCTTGGTGCCGAGCCGGAGGGTGAGGTAGCCGCTGGAGCCGAACGTGTGCCGCAACGCCGGGTTGACCAGGAACAGGTTCGAGCGCAGCTGCCGGGTGCCCTGCCGGTTGAGGTTGACCAGCCCGCCGGCGCTGATCAGCGAGCCCGCCTCGCAGCGGCAGCCGTCGAGCTGGTCGGTGTCGAAGTCGGCCGCCGGCGGCTCCTCGAACACGATCTTGTCGAGGCGCAGCCCGGCCACGCCGTCGGCCAGGATCCGGTCGCCGAGCAGCTCGCGCACCTCGGGGCTGACGCCGTCGCCCTCCATGATGTCAAGCGCCTCGACGCAGATCAGCCCGTCGTCGGGGATCTCGTCGGCGGACAGGTCGAAGGCGACCTGGGCGTGCGAGCGGCGGCCGCGCAGCAGCACGCACTGGCGCAGCCGGCCCTGCGAGCGGATCTGGACCAGGCGGGGCAGCACGGCGGCCGCCTCGGTGACGCCGGTGTGCCAGCCGCTCACCGAGTGCTCGTCCACCGACAGGGACATGCGCACCCGCAGCGGGCGGCCCTGCGCGGCGATCTTGAAGCCGGCCAGTCCCGAGGTCTCGAACCGGCCGATGATCTGCGAGCCGCGATGCAGCCGGTCGGTCACCTGGAGGGCGGCGATCTGGCCGCTGCGCAGGTGCGCGGGCGGGATCGCGGGCAGGATCACCTGGTCGAGGTCGGTGCCGGACCCAATGCTGTTCAACGGATGCTCCTCGCGGGGGTGAGAGTGGCGGACAGCCCTGCCGGATGACGGAAGTCGAAGCGGGTGAGCAGGGGTTCACGCCGCTCCCACATGCGATGCACCGCGCCGAAGAGGGGGTCGCCGTCACGCTCGACGTAGCGGAGGTTGACCGCCAGCACGCGCGGGTAGTCCGCGCCGTGCGCCCAGTGCGGCAGGAGCTGGGTGGGCACGTCCGCGCCGCAGCGGCGCATCCACAGCCACAGCCGGGCGCGCTCGCGCTGCTCGGGGCCGAGGATGGTCTCGCCCTTGGCGTGCGTGGTGACCGCCTCCTCCAGCAGCCGCACCTGGTCCGACGCCGTACGCGCCAGGTGGGTGGCGCCGCAGTGGGCGCCCGCCGAGAAGCCGGACTGGATGACGGGGATGCCGAAGGCGGGCAGGTCGCTGTCCTCGAAGCTGACGGCGACGTCGGTGAGGCTCCACAGGAGGTTCGTGGACAGCTCGCCGAGGCCGGAGCGCACGCGCCGGTGATCGGGCGCGATCGGGTCGACGAACAGCCAGTTGGCGGACTCCTCGGCGGCGGCGAAGCGCGCGGTGGTCTCGAACAGCTCGGTGTCCCTGCCGGGCGCGTGCGCGGCGACCGTGATCGTGGGCAGGCCGGGGTCGAGGCCGAGGCGGGCGCAGCCGTAGGCGCGGAGCTGGCGGCGCTCGGTGTCGGTGCGGACCTGGTAGCCGCTCTTGGCCTGCCAGGCCACCCGCTCGGCGCTGGGCCTGATCATCTCGCGGTTCGGCCAGACGTACTGCTCAAAGAAGGCCGCCACGCGGCCGGGCAGCTCGTCCTCGAACGACCTCGGCCCGTCGTCGGGGAACAGCGCGTACGCCTGGAGCGTGCCGGTGCCGTGCACGTGCACGACGGGGATGTCCCTGGGCAGGTCGCGGTCCACCCGCCCGGTCACCAGCGCGACCGGCGGCGTCTCGGGCTGGGGGTCGGCCGCCGCGCCGAACACCTCGGCGAGCTGCCGGGACTCCGGGTCACCGTGGACGACCAGCCGCGCCGCGGCGGCGTCGCACACTGCCTTGGCGACCATGAGCGTCCGCACCACGACCCTGATGTCCTGGTCGAACACCTCCGCCACGACGCATCGCTCGCCACCGGGACTGTCTCCCCAGTAGGTACGGGCCGCGCGGAGCAACCGATCGAATTGCCCGCCATCTCCGACACGATGCATGAGACCTCCAACGGGGCAGGTAGATATGCCCTGGTAGAGGCTGCCAGAGGGCCCTACGTCCGCCCCTGCGCCGCGACGACGTTTTGCCGACGCCTGACGGGAACCAGAAGGAACCGTGTCGTCCCGCACGATGTGCCGGAAGTCACGAGGGCCGGGAGCGAACCAACCGGCCGTCGCCGGGGTCCAACGTTTTACATGGAGCACGCCATGCCCGGGTTTAGGATGCACCCTATTGCCACGAAGGGGAGGAATTTCCGCATGGGTTCCCGCTTGTCAGGTATCGCGCGTCTCACCGCGGCGGCGGTGGCGGCCGGCGTGGTGACCGCGGCCATCGCACTGCCCGCGGTAGGTGGCACGGGAGCCATGTTCGTCGGCGCCTCGGAGGATCTGGGCATCAAACCCGAGGAGCTCAAGGAGCCCCCGCTGGCCGAGCGCACCACCGTCCTCGACGCCAAGGGCAACGAGATCGCCTGGTTCTACGAGCAGTATCGCGAGAACGTCACGCTCGACCAGGTGGCCGACGTGATGAAGAAGGCCATCATCGCGATCGAGGACTACCGCTTCTACGAGCACGGCGCCATCGACATCGAGGGCACCATGCGCGCCCTGGCCAAGAACCTCGCCTCCGGCGGCATCGCCCAGGGCGGCTCGTCGATCACCCAGCAGTACGTCAAGCAGGTGCTGCTCAACTCGGCGACCACCGAGAAGGAGAAGAACGCCGCGCTGGAGGCCAGCTACGCCCGCAAGCTCAAGGAGCTGCGCTACGCGATGGCCGTCGAGGAGAAGTACACCAAGGACCAGATCCTGGAGAAGTACCTCAACATCGCCTACTTCGGCGCCGGCGCGTACGGCGTGGAGGCGGCGGCCCAGCGCTTCTTCGGCGTGAGCGCCGACAAGCTCACCCTGTCGCAGGCCGCCACCCTGGCCGGCGCGGTGCAGGACCCCAACGCCACCGACCCCAACCTGGGCAAGAAGCAGCGCGCGAAGCTGCTCAACCGGCGTAACGTGGTGCTCGCCCGGATGGCCGAGCTGAAGAAGATCACGCCGGAGGAGGCCGAGGAGGCCAAGTCCAAGAAGCTCGGCTGGAAGAACACCGCGATCCCCGGCGGGTGCGGCGCCAGCACGTATCCGTACTTCTGCATGTACGTGCGCAACGAGATCCTCAGCAACTCCGACTTCGGCAAGACGGCCAAGGCCCGCGAGCAGTTCCTCAACCGCGGCGGCCTGACGATCAAGACCACGATCGACCCGAAGATGCAGAAGGCGGCCGAGCGGGCCATCAAGAAGCACGTCTTCGCCAGCGACAACCCGGTGGCCTCCGAGGCGCTGGTCCAGCCGGGCACGGGCGCGATCAAGGCGATGGCGGCCAGCCGCGCGTACGGCACCAACAAGCGCAAGAAGGAAATGTCGTACAACGTGGTCGCCGACGCGGTGCACGGTGGCGGCGTCGGCTTCCAGGCCGGCTCGACGTTCAAGACCTTCACGCTGCTGACCGCGCTCGACCAGGGCATGAAGATCAACGACGGGTTCACGGTCGGCAGCGGCTACCGCGCCCCCTACTACTCGACGTTCAAGAACTGCAAGGGCGAGAACATCGCCGACCCGAGCCACACCGTCACCAACGACGAGGGCGGCGGCGGCTTCAAGTCGCTGGCCACCGGCACCTGGGGCTCGGTCAACACCTTCTTCATGATGCTGGAGCAGAAGGCGGGGCTCTGCAACGTCGTGAAGACCGCCAAGAGCCTCGGCATCAAGCGCTCCGACGGCCTGCCCCTGCAGGAGTTCTCCACGTTCACGCTCGGCATCAACGAGATGGACCCGGTGACCGTGGCCAACGCCTACGCGGCGATCGGCGCGCGCGGCAAGTACTGCGCGCCCATGGCGATCAGCTCGATCAAGGACCGCAACGGCAAGGTCACGACGTACAAGCCGAAGTGCAAGCAGGCGATCGACCCCGAGGTCACCGACGCGGCGGCGAACATCCTGTCGGGCGTGTTCACCAAGGGCACGATGCGCGGCGTCGGCGGCATCGGCCGCCCGGCGGCGGGCAAGACGGGCACCACCGACTCGCAGGCCACCGCCTGGTTCGCCGGGTTCACGCCGGACCTCGCGGGCGCGGTCAGCATCGGTGACCCGCGCGGCGCGGTCACCCACAAGCTCAACAACATCACGATCGGCGGCAAGTACTACGGCTCGGTCTTCGGGGCCTCCATCCCCGGCCCGATCTGGAAGGACACCATGATCGAGGCACTGAAGGGCGTCCCGGCGACGGACTTCACCCCGGTCAACACCTCCAGGTTCGGCGGGTGCGGGTCGGGCTGCGAGCCGCGCCGGCCGGTCGAGCCCCAGCAGGGCGACGACGACGGCGACGGCTTCGACGTCCGCTTCGGCGGCGAGGACGGCTGAGCGGCAAGGGTTCTTTTCCATAAGGTCGGATACGACAAATCGGACATGGAAATATGCCGGTGATCAACCCTCGGAACAAAAACTCCGAGGGTTACCACCGCCACTAGCTCCGCAAATTCCGGATGCGTCCGCACAACCGGACGCACTCTCAGCAAAGGCCCTATTAACAACGGCGAAACGTTGGTAACGTTGGGAGCGCTCCCAGGATCTTTCCGCGAGGTGCTCCATGACCGAGCAGCCCACACTGGCACAGGTGGCGGCCGCTGCAGGGGTTTCCCCCGCGACCGCATCAAGAGTCCTCACGGGCTCGGTGCGGGTCAGTACCTCGACCCGCCGCCAAGTCTACGACGCCGTCTCCCGGATGGGTTACGTCCGCCATCGGGCGCCCAGGGGCGCGGCCGCCAAAACCACCGCCGACGGCGTCACCGCCGTGATCTGTGACCATCTTCCCCGACTGTTCTCCGAGCCTTACTACGCCAGGCTCCTGTCCGCCGCCGGCGCGGTGATCGCCGAGCACGGCACCCACCTCATGGTGACCACCGTCACCCCGACCTCCTCGATCCTCCCCGCGCTGTCCGGCGCGGTGCTCATCATCGGGGCGCGGGAACGTCACCCGCTGGCCATCAAACTGTCCACCTCGGGCATTCCGGTCCGTAACATCGGCCGTCCGCCCCACGACCTCAAACTGCCGTACGCCGACGTCGACAACCTCGACGGCGGACGGCAGGCGGCCGAGCACTTCCTCCTCACCGGCCGCCGCAACGTCGCCGCGATCGGCGGCCCACCGTCGCTGCCGGCCGCCCGCGACCGGCTCGAAGGGCTCGTCCGCACCCTCCAGGCGGCCGGCGCCCCCGACGTGCCGGTGGCCTACGGCGACTTCACCGCCGCATCGGGCACGCATGCCATGCAGTGGTTGTTACGTCACGCTCCAGGGCTGGACGCCGTGTTCGTCGCCTCCGACCTCATGGCCGCGGGCGCGATCCAGGCGCTGCGCAGGGCCGGGCGCAAGGTGCCCGCCGACGTCGCGGTCATCGGGTTCGACGACGCGCCGGTGGCCAAGCACACCGTCCCCGCGCTGACCACCATCCGCCAGCCCGTCGAGGAACTGGCCACGGTGGCCACCCGGCTGCTCCTCACAGGGGCGGCGGGAGTGGACCCCGTCCTGCCCACGGAACTGGTCGTCCGTGAGTCGGCTTGAGCCAGGGGACGTTCTGGCCCGGCGGTATCTGCTGCTGGATCCGCTGGCCAGAGGCGGCATGTCGATCATCTGGCGTGCCTTCGACCAGTCACTGCACCGGATGATCGCGGTCAAGGTGCTCACCGCCTCCCTGCACACCGACCAGGGTGAGCGGGTGAGCGTGCGCAGCGAGGCCCGTGCCGCCGCCAGGTTCCTCCACCCCGACACCATCGAGATCTACGACTACGGGGAGACCGTGACCCCGCACGGCTCCCTCGCGGCCTACGTCGTGATGCCGCTGCTCGACGGCACGCCGCTGGCCGACCGCATCGAGCAGGGACCGCTCCCGTGGGCCGAGGCGGCGGCCATCGCGCTCCGCCTGGCCCGCGTCCTCATGGCCGGGCACGCGCGCGGCCTGGTCCACCGGGACGTCACCGCCGAGAACGTGCTGCTCACCGACGACGGGCCGAAGCTGCTCGACTTCGGCATCGCGGCGTGGACGGGCGACCCCGAGGACGACCGCGGCACCCCGCCGTACGTCGCCCCCGAACGCCTGCTCGGCGCGCCCACCCATCCCGCCGTGGACGTCTACGCCCTGGGCGTGCTGCTGCACACCATGCTCACGGGGCGCACGCCGTACCCGGAGACCACGTGGGAGGAGATCGAGGCGGCCCGCCGCACGTCTCCCCCGCCGCGGGTCCCCGGGGTGCCGCACGCCGTGGCCTCGCTCTGCCAGCGTTGCCTCGCGCACCGGCCGGAGGAGCGGCCCACGGCGGCGGAGATCGTCGCGGGGCTCAACTCCGCGCTGGGCGCGGCCTCCGTCGGCCGGCACGTACGCCGGGGCGTGACCGTGGTGGGATCTGCCGCGGTCGCGCTCTCGGCGCTGCTGTGGTTCCAGCAGACCGGGATCCAGCGGGCCGTCGTCCAGCAGCCGTCCGCCACGCCGCCGCCACAGCAGCAGCAGGAGCGGGTGGTCGCCGAGCCGTCGGCCGGCGTCACCGCCCGCTACATGGAGAGCAGCCCCGCCTCGGCCGTCACGGTCGAGCAGGCGGTCACCCGGTTCCAGAGCGTGCTGGAGGCCCGTACGCCGTGCGGCGCGACCGACGCCGACGTCGTCCTCGACCTCAAGCAGGTGCTCCAGACCACGGTGGTGCCGCGGGGCCCGTACGCGACCACCACGCAGAACCTGCGGCAGAAGCTCTCCGACCGGCTGCGGGAGGGCCGGCTCGCGCCGGCCTGCCTGAGCGAGTTGCAGGCCCGGCTCGACGACATCGAGCAGGCGATGGAACGGGACTGAGCATTTGACGGATTGAGTTTGACGGAGGGGTACGGCAGCACCAGCCGTACCCCTCCTCCGCGCGGCCCGTGCCCCTCGCTCAAGCACGCCCGCGCGGATCTCATGCGCAGGTGTAGCCGCTCGGCACCTGCGAGTTGCCGCCCGGCCTGGTCGCCTGGAAGCCGAAGCTGGTCGAGGCGTTCGGCGCCAGGGTCCCGTTGCCGCCCGCGTTCCTGGCCGTGACCGTGGAGCCGCTGACGCTGAGGGTCGCGTTCCACGAGCCGGTGATCGTGTGGCCGGCGGGCAGCGTGAACGTCACCGTCCAGCCGTTCTTCGTGGCCGAGCCGGTGTTGGTCACCGTGACCGGCTGGATGACGTAGCCGCCCTGCCACTGGGACTGCGTGGTGGCGGCGGCCGTGCAGCCGCCGCCTCCGCCGTTCGAGCCGCCCGAGCCGAAGGAGAAGGAGTTGACCGCCAGGCCGGCGCCGCCGACCCAGGGCTCGAAGCCGGCCTGGACGCTGGTGAGGTACCACGAGCGCTGGGCGTAGCCGCGGCCGATGGCGTCGCTCAGGAACGTGTCGATCGTGAAGTCCATCGAGGCGGTCGGCGAGGTGCGTACGTAGGAGATCACGTTCCAGCCGATGTTGCCGAACCAGACCTGCCAGGTGCCGCCGGCCAGGTTGACGGTGCCGATCTGGGAGCCGACCGGCTGGATCGAGCCCATGCGGTTGAGCCAGACCATGATCTCGGCGCCGGTGTTCTGGCCGTCGGTGCGCGGGGTCGGGTCGAACCAGATGTCGTAGGCGGCGTCCCACACGCCGCCGCTCGGGTAGGTCATGCTCACGGAGGTGCGCAGCGAGCCGAACGACGGCGAGCTCGCCTGCATCGGCAGGTTGCTGCCGGTGCTGCAGGTGGCGTAGTGGCAGCCCGCGTAGACGGCCGGGTAGGAGGCCGGGGCGCCGTTCGTGGGCTTGTTGTGCGCGGCCTGGGTGACGGTGAAGCCGCCGTTCTGGTTGACGTCGATGCACTGGGCGGTGTCGGCGCCCCACACGTTGTTCATGACGACGTAGCGGCCGTTCTGGACGGTGGTGGAGGCGTACTTGCCGCACAGCACCGGGGCGGCCTGGGCGGGCGCGGCGACCAGGCAGCCGGCGAGCAGCGCCAGGATCGCCCCGATGAGCAGATGGGTGTGCGCGTTCCTCATGACATGTGGCTCCCGCTTCTCGGAGAACAGGATACGTGGGAGCGCTCCCAACAGGGAGGCTTCTCCGCGTTCCGTCACACGGCAAGAGCGCGCATGTAATTACCACCTGCCGCTATGCGGCTACCAGGGGAAACCATGACCATGATCGGCTGAAAGTTTCACGGCGCGTTGTCGGAACGGCCCGGCGCGTGGTTCACTGGCGCTGGCCGGGCGGGCTGGGTCGTGGGGCAGTTTCCTCTGTCGTCAGCGCAAGGGAAAGCCCACATGAAAGCAGTGAAGCGGACGGCGATCGCCGCCGTCCTGGTTCTGATCACCACGATCCTCATCGCACCCAACCCCGCACAGGCGCACGGCGTCATGATGGTGCCGGGCGGCCGGACGTTCCTGTGCTGGCAGGACGGCCTGCGGGAGAACGGCCAGATCCTCCCCTACAACCCCGCCTGCGCGGCCGCCGTTGCCCAGAGCGGCAGCACGCCCCTCTACAACTGGTTCGCGGTGCTGCGCTCCGACGGCGCCGGCCGCACCTCCGGGTTCATCCCCGACGGCCAGCTCTGCAGCGGCGGCACCGGTGGGCCGTACGACTTCTCGGCCTACAACGCGGTCCGCTCCGACTGGCCGGTGACCCACCTGACCTCGGGCGCGACCATCCAGATGCGGCACAGCAACTGGGCCAAGCACCCCGGCTCGTTCAACTACTACATCACCAAGAACGGCTGGAACCCGAACGGGCCGCTGAAGTGGTCGGACCTGGAGCCGTTCGGCAGTGTCACCAACCCGCCGGACACCGGCCCGGCCGGCGCGCTCAACTACTACTACTGGAACAGCCAGCTCCCGTCCGGCAAGACCGGCCGGCACATCATCTACACGCACTGGATCCGCTCGGACAGCAACGAGAACTTCTACAGCTGCTCCGACGTCGTCTTCGACGGCGGCAACGGCGAGGTCACCGGCGTCGGCCCGAACGGCAGCACGCCCGGCCCCTCCATCACGCCGACGCAGACGTCCACGCCGACGCCGGGCGCCTGCACGGCGACGTGGAAGGCCACCGACACCGGCTGGGCCGGCCACTTCCAGGGTGAGGTGACGGTGAAGAACACCAGCACCTCCAGCCTGAACGGCTGGACGGTCTCCTGGACCTACGGCGGCGGTCAAGGCTTCGACGGCTCGCCGTGGAACGGCGTGCTGAGCGGTCAGCCGCCGAACGTGAAGGTCAAGAACGCCACCTACAACGGCCAGCTCGCCCCCAACGCCACCACCACGTTCGGGTTCAACGCCACCGGCTCGGTCCCGAACCCCGCCCCGACCCTGACCTGCACCAGCCCGTGATCAAAACCCGTCGCGGGCTCATCGCGGCGATCATCACCCTGGCCGGGCTGAGCCTGGCCGGGGTGATGTTCTTCGCCGGCAGGCAGCCGTCGTCGCAGCTCGATCGAGAGCTCTCCGCGCAGGTCACCAAGATCCTTGAGGAGTCCTCGCCGGACGAGCACCACGCCCACGGCCACGGCACCCTCGACACGCGCGTCATCTGCGCGGTGGAGCCGTTCGGCGTCGAACCGCCGGACGCGAAGTCGCTGGTCGAGGTCACCTGGGTCTACGCCCGTCACCTGTGCGCGGTGACCGGCGAGGGCACGGACTGGGCGCAGTCCGTACGCGCCTCCGGCCCGATCGCCGTCAAGATCAGCATCCCGCCGCAGGTGCGGGTGCCCGCGCCGGGACCCGGCTACCGGGACCACGTGCTCCGGCTGATCCCCGAGCGCTACCACGCGCAGGCGCTGAAGGAGGAGTTCGCCGACGAGTCGTTCATCGACCTCGCCCGCGAGCGCTTCGCGCAGGAGGTCAACCGCCGCCAGGGCTGAACCCCCCTGAAAAACGGACGCGGCCGACTGGAGGAATCGACCGCGTCCGTCCCATCCGGGCGGGGATGGTTCATCGGGCAGGGATATGAAGTTGTGGCCTCACCTCCTCATACGCAGCGGACGGCCTGAGTGTTCAGCCGGTGCCCGAGGCGCAGGTCACCGGGTCGGGGACGCTCGCCGCGCCGCTCGCGATGAAGCCGAACGTGGTGCTCGCGCCGGCGGCGAGGGCGCCGTTGTAGCTCTCGTTCCGCACCGTCACGGTGGAGCCGGACTGCGTGAGCTTCCCGCCCCAGACCTGGGTGATGGCGTTCTGGGAGGTCCAGGAGGCCGTCCAGCCGCTGATGGCCGCGGTGCCCGCGTTCTTCACGGTCACCTCGCCCTGGAAGCCGCCGCCCCACGAGTTCGTCACCTTGAACGTGGCCTGGCAGCCGCCCGGGGGCGGCGTCGTCGTGTCCGTGGTGGTGAACGTGGCCGCGTCCGAGGGCGGCGAGGTGTTGCCCGCCGCGTCCCTGGCCACCACGGTGGCCGAGTAGGACGTGGAAGGGGTGAGCCCCGTCAGGTCGAAGGAGGCGGTCGGGGACGTGCCTGCCTTGGTGGACCCCAGGTAGACGTCGTAACCCGACACGCCCACGTTGTCCGTGGAGGCCGTCCAGGTCAGCCTGGCGGTGGAGCCCGTGATCCCGGATGCCGCGGGCCTGCCCGGCTTGCTGGGCGGGGTGTCGTCCTCTTCCTCCGGACCCGGGGGCTCACCCCAGATCTTGGTGGCGCCGCTGTAGAGGGTGATGTTCGGGGTGCGGACCGGCGTCGCGCCGGGCGTGGTGGGGATGTTCCGGTACGACCAGTCGTTGGCCGGGTCCCACGTGCCCGCGCTGCTGATCCTGAACTGCACCTCCCTGCGGTGCTGCGACTGCCCGGCCGGGGCGATGACCTGCCCGGAGCAGTCGATGTTCACGTAGTGCACGCCGCCGCCCAGCGAGCCGAGGGTGGGCGCCTTGCACTGCGTGTAGGCCGACGACACGCTGATCTGCGAGAGGGTCGTCGAGCCGTCGAGCGTGAAGTAGTAGCGGAACGAGCCGTCCGACAGGACCCGGGCGGGCCAGGCCGACTGGTTGCGGACGATGGCCTTGATCTCCGTGAAGTTCGTGCCCGAGGCGTTCACGCCCGCCTCGACGAAGATCTCGGGACCGTCCGGCGTCTCCGCGGGCGGGAAGTTCGCCGCGGGGGTGCCCCCGTACTCCTTGTGGAGCCGGGCCAGCGCGCCGGTGAAGGCGGCGTTGTAGTCGGTGGCGACCTCGTTCATGACGTAGTCGTCGCGTTTGTCGGTGTAGGCGTCGTTCGGGTCGGGCGGGCCGCCGACGAGCGCGCCGTACAGGGTGTGGCGGGTCTGCTCGGGGTTCGTGATCTGGTCGGTCCACGAGCCGTGCGCCGTGCGGTGGTGCGGGTTCTTCGGCGGGTTGGCGCCGAACCCGATCATGTACGACGAGTTGCGCGGGTTGTCGCCGAGCGCGTAGTTGATCTGCCGGACCGCGAAGTCGTGGTAGCGGGCCTTGCGCGTGGCGTCGCTGATCGAGTCGCTGTGCACCAGCGCCGCGAACGCGGTGTTGGCCGCGTACCTGAGCGAGCCCCAGCGGTCGAGCACGGCCTGCCCGCCCGGCGAGTACGCCACCTTCGACCCGTTGACCCCGACCGTCCACCAGTCGAGCCAGCGGTTGGCGTCGTCCAGGTAGCGCTGCTTGCCGGTGAGCTTGCTGAGCAGCACGTACGCCCCGTACGACTTGTCGTCCCACGCCAGCGTCCACCTGTACGACTTCGTGGTGCTCTGCGGCTCGTTGGACAGGTTGTCGTAGCCGGCCTCGGCCTTGGCCAGGTAGGAGGCGTCGTTCGTGGCCCGGTAGAGCCAGATCGCGCCCCACACCAGCTCGTCGTTGTAGCCGCTCCAGGAGTTGTAGTAGCCCTGGGCGTCGGTGATGCAGTCGCTGTACTTCTTCCGCACCGTGTCGGCGAAGGAGTAGAGCTGCTTGGCGTGCGTCAGCAGCGTGTCGGCGTAGGCCGCGTTCGTCGGCCTGAAGACCATCGAGGAGGCCGCCATCGCCGCCGCCGTCTCACCGGCCAGGTCGGAGCCGCCGCACGAGGCGTCGATCTTGTACGCCGGCCGCGCCATCTGCATCGCCTCGGCCGGCCCCCACCAGGCGTGGTCCGTGCCGCCGTTGCCGACCTGCCCGTACAGCACGTTCGCCGACGGGTGGGCCTTGATGAAGTAGTCGTTGACGAACTTGAGGTTGTTCAGCAGGTGGGTGAGCTGGCCGGAGGAGCTGTAGGCGTCGCGGTACTCGACCGCGCCCCAGGCCAGCATGGTGGCGCTGTACGCCATCGGGAGCCCGAACTTCACGTGATCGCCCGCGTCGTACCAGCCGCCCGTCAGGTCCAGGCCGGCGTCCTTGCCGTCGTTGAGGCCCGAGTCGCCGCGCCAGGAGACGCGGTTCCAGGAGGGCAGGTCGCCCGACTGCTGGGCCTCGTAGAACCACAGGGACTTCTGCAGCGCCTCGCCGTAGTTGTAGGCGGGCGCCGCGTGGGCGGCGGGGGCCGCCGGCCCTACCCCTGTGACCAGGGGCAGGACCAGCGACACCGCAGCGATCAGCGCTGCTTTCCTTGCGGATCTCACGGGAAGAGCCGCCCGTACTCGGCCAGGGCGACGGCCACGTCCACCTGCGCCCAGAACCGGTGGTAGTTGAACACCGGCGCGGGGCCGGTGCCCTTGAGGAAGGCGTCCACCTTCGGCCAGTCCGGGTCGTTCTTGTAGAACGAGCGGATGGAGATGAAGGTCGAGCTGGAGTTGATGGTGTCGCCGTTCGGCATCTTGCCGCTCCAGCCGGCCGGGACGTACACCGGGTCGTCGATGCGGTTGTAGTCGGTCTTGGTCTCCGGCACCGACACGCCCTTGGCGTCCCGGTTCTTCCAGACGCCGTCGAGCAGGGCCTTGGCGGTGTTCTTCGCCTCGGTGTGGTTGGCCCGCGCCGCGTAGTACATCAGCACCTTGGCGTAGGCGCCGGCGACGCCCACGTCCGTCGTGTGGTCCACGACGGTCACGTGCAGGTTGGGGTTGGCCGGCGGGACGTCGGTCGGCGAGCTGAAGTCGCCGGCCGGCTGGCCGGTCCAGCGCAGCGTCGAGGGCATCTGGTAGGTGCCGTCGGCGTTGATCGTGGTGTTGGCCAGCGCCCAGGTCACCCACTTGTCGAGGATGGCCTTGGCGTTGGCGTTGCCGGTCTGGTTGTACAGCTCGGCCACCCGCTCCATGGTCCACGCCTGGAAGCCGAACCACTGGTTCGACGGCGGGTCGTGGTAGACGGGCTGCCAGTCGTAGGTCATGCCGAAGAACTTCGGCAGGCCGCTCGGCGGGCTGGCGTAGTGGCCCTCCCAGCTGTTGGTCGCGCCGCCGGCGATGGCGCCCTCGTCGGACTGCAGCCACTTGTAGAACTGGAGCTGCCGGTTGAGGCTGGTGCTCCAGTCGGAGGCGCCGGTCGAGCTCTTGGGCTTGAGCTCGGCCACGTTGGCGAGCGCCCAGGCCGCGAACGGGTTCTGGTAGCCGGAGTGGTTGTGGCTGGAGCCGATGCGCCACGCCCATCCGGCGTTGGAGTCGGTCGCGCCGCCCCACGCGTAGTACCACGACAGCAGGTACGCCGAGGCGTCCTTGCCGGTCCCGGCCGCGCAGCTCGTGCTCGTGCAGCCCGGCTTCTTGAAGTACTTGTCGTACATCGCGTAGCGCAGGTAGTCGCCCATCTTGGCGGCCTTGGCCACGCTGGCCGAGACGTCGGCGGACTTGCCCTGCGCCTTGGCCCAGGTCAGCGCCCAGTAGGCGGCCTGGACGGCGCGGGCGTCGGCGTCGGGGGCGTTGGTGTACTTCCACTGCTTGGCGTAGGAGGCGTCCTTGATGAACAGGTCCAGGAAGCCGTTGGTGCCGCCGTGCCGGAAGGTGTCGCAGGACGGCTGCGGGATCGTCTCGAAGACCGACTCCTCCGGGCCGCGCTGGTAGGTGTTGATGTAGGCGGGCTTGGTGGTGCCGTCGCCGCAGCGGCCGAAGCCGTAGGTGTTGTCGACGTCGAGCAGCCAGTGCATGCCGTAGATGTCGCGGGTGCCGTACGCGGTCTGCAGCTCACTGGCGATCGGGTCGGTGCCGACGGACACGCCGGAGTCGATCTGCGACGGGTAGTTGCTGATCGAGGTGTGCTCGGCCGCGTACGTCGCCGGCTTGGACGCGTTGTAGAAGGAGTTCGTCGGCTGGTCGGCGGTGGCCGGGATGATGTACTTCTCCATCGACGCCCAGGCGGCGTTGAACTTCGACCAGTCGCCGGTCACCTGGCCGTAGGTCGCCTCCAGCCACAGGTAGTAGCTGTAGGCCTCGGACGTGGTCTCGTGCCCGTGGTCCGGCGCCTCGACCATGAACGTCTCGACCGAGTGGTACGGCACGCCATCCGGCGAGAAGTAGCCGTTGGCCGGGTCGTGGATCTCGTTGTAGAGCTCGACGAAGCGCTGCACGTAGGTGTTGTCGCCGCCCACGTCGTCGTCGGCCTCGCTGACGGTCACGTCGACCGGCGTGAGGCCGCTCGCGCTCACCCGGATCACGGCCGAGCCGCTGGTCGTGTCGGAGTCCTGCGCGGCCGCCAGGGTGACGTTCTGCGCGGTGTTCCAGTTCGACGGCGTGAAGGTGAGGCTCGCGCCGCCGGAGACAGTGATGTCGGCGTCGCCGCTGGCGCGGGCCACGCTGACGGTCACGTTGGAGGAGGGCGCCTGCGACAGCTTGACGCCGAAGCCGGCCGTGCCGCCCTCGGGCACCGACAGCGTGGTCGGGCTGACGACCAGGGCCGGTCCGGTGCTCGGCGGCGAGACGGTGATGCCGACCGGCGAGGAGGTCGTGGCCGCGCCGCTGTTGTCGGTGGCGCGGGCGGTGATCGAGTAGCTGCCGGCCGCCACGTTCGTCCAGTTGTAGCTGTACGGGGAGGTGGTGTCGGTGCCGAGCAGCGTGCTGCCCTGGTAGAAGTCGACCTTGGCGATCGTGCCGTCGGCGTCGGCGGCGTTGGCCGCGATCGGCACGGTGGCGGGGGCGGTGAAGGTCTGCCCGGCCGTGGGCGAGGTCAGCGAGACCGTGGGCGCGGTCGGGCCGGTGCCGCCGCAGGTGACGCCGTTCACGCTGAACGACGTCGGGCTGGGGTTGCTGCCGGTCCAGGTCCCGTTGAAGCCGATGTTGGTGGAGGCTCCGGTCGCGAGGCTGCCGTTCCACGGCATGTTCGTGCCGGTGACGCGGGTGCCGCTCTGGCTCCAGTTGGCGCCCCAGCCGCTGGGCGTGTACTTCTGCCCGGTGGTCGGGTAGTCGAAGGCGAGCGTCCAGGAGGTGATGGGGTCACCGGTGTTCTTCAGCGTGATGTTCGCGGTGAAGCCGCCCTGGTTCGGGCCGCTCGTCCACTGGTTGGCCGCGTACGTCACGTCGCACGAGACCGCGGCCTGGGCGGGGGCGGCCGCCACGGCCGTGGTCGCGCCGGCCACGAGGACGAGGGTCGTGGCCACGGCGAGCCGCCTCGATAAGCGCGTCAGAAGGGGCGGAGGTCTGAATTTCACGGGGTCTCCAGGGAGTAGGGGTGTGGGAGCGCTCCCAATCGGGATTGTGGGTGTGCTCCGGCGTATGTCAACGAAATGGCCGCCCGGTAACCCCTCTGTTTCCTCTCACCTGCCTGCCCTAGATGAAAGTTTCATCATCGTTAGAGGGCATTCACGGAGCATGCGGGGCCCCCGGCGGCGGCGCGGGGACGTCCCTCTGTACAGCAACCCGACGGCGGCTCACGATGGGAGCGCTCCCAGCCACCTAGCACTGGAGATGATCGCTCGTGAGACTCCAACGCGGCCTCCGCAAATGGGCCGTGACCGTGACCGCCGCGAGTGTCGCGGCCCTAGGACTCGTCGCCGGCCAGGGCACGGCCGCCAACGCCGCGGTCGCCTGCGACGTGACCTACTCTGCCAACTCGTGGACGAGCAGCCCTGGTCAGGGCGGTTTCACCGCGAACATCACGTTGAAGAACACCGGTGACCCGATCTCGTCGTGGTCGCTGGCCTTCGACTACCCGACCACCGGGCAGAAGTACACACCGAGTGGCTGGGGCGCCAACTGGAGCCAGAGCGGCACCCGCGTCACCGGCACGAACATGCCCTACAACGGCAGCCTCGCGACCGGCGCCTCGGTCTCCGTCGGCTTCAACGGCACCTGGACCGGCACCAACCCGAACCCCACGTCGTTCAGCGTCAACGGCGTGAGCTGCGGCGGCACCGGCCCGGTCACGCCGTCCGTGGTGCTGTCGGCCAGCTCGATCGCGGTCAACGAGGGCTCGACGGCCACGTTCACCGCGCGCCTCTCCTCCGCGCCCAGCTCGAACGTCACCGTCACCACCGCCCGTACCAGCGGTGACACCGACCTGACCGTCAGCTCCGGCGCCTCGCTCACCTTCACCCCGAGCAACTGGAACACCGCGCAGACGGTCACCCTGGCCGCGGCCCAGGACGCCGACACCACCGCGGGCACCGCGAGCTTCAGCGTCGGCGGCAGCGGCGTCACCGGCGCCACGCTCACCGCGACCGAGGTGGACGACGACGCCACGGTGGAGCAGTCCATCATCGTGACGCCGACCTCGGTGACCGTGCCCGAGGGCTCGACCGGCACGTTCACCGTGCGGCTGGCCGCCCAGCCCTCCGCCGGCGTGACCGTCACCACGGCGGCGGGCAGCGGCGACGCCGACCTCACCGTCAGCTCGGGCGCCTCGCTCTCCTTTACCACGTCGAACTGGAACACCCCGCAGACGGTCACCCTGGCCGCCGCGCAGGACTCCGACACGGCCAACGGCAGCCGCACGTTCACCGTCGCCTCCACCGGCCTGACCTCGCGTACGGTCACCGCCACCGAGGCCGACGACGACGGCGGCCCCACCCCCACCCACGTGGAGAACCCGTACGCCGGCGCCACCGGCTACGTGAACCCCAACTGGAGCGCCAAGGCCGCGGCCGAGCCCGGCGGCTCGGCGGTCGCGAACACCTCCACCGCCGTGTGGATGGACCGCATCGCCGCCATCGCCGGCTCCAGCAGCGCCATGGGCCTGCGCGCCCACCTGGACGAGGCCGTCCGGCAGGACGCCGCCAACGGCTCGACGCCGCTGACCATCCAGGTCGTCATCTACGACCTGCCCAACCGCGACTGCTCCGCCCTGGCCTCCAACGGCGAGCTGCGCATCTCCCAGGACGGCTTCAACCGCTACAAGACGGAGTACATCGACCCGATCGCGGCCATCCTCCGCGACTCCGCCTACGCGAACCTGCGCATCGTCACCATCATCGAGCCCGACTCGCTGCCGAACCTCGTCACCAACCTCAACAACTTCGCCGACTGCCGCGAGGCCAACGGCCCCGGCGGCTACCGTGACGGCGTCCGGTACGCGCTCGACAAGCTCCACGCCATCCCCAACGTCTACACCTACATCGACGCCGCCCACCACGCGTGGCTCGGCTGGGACTCGAACTTCCAGCCCTCCGTCAACCTCTTCTACGAGACCGTCGCCGGCACCGCCGCCGGCGTGGACAGCGTGGACGGCTTCATCGTCAACACCGCCAACTACGGGGCCACGACCGAGCCGCACTTCACCGTCAACACCATGGTGGACAACGTCTCGGTCCGGCAGTCCAAGTGGGTGGACTGGAACTGGTACGTGGACGAGCAGTCCTTCGCTCTCGCCCTGCGCACCGCCCTGATCGCCAAGGGCTTCCGCTCCGGGCTCGGCATGCTGATCGACACCTCGCGCAACGGCTGGGGCGGCAGCGCCCGCCCGTCCGGGCCGAGCACCTCGCTCAACGTGGACACGTTCGTGAACAGCTCGCGCGTCGACCGCCGCATCCACGCCGGTAACTGGTGCAACCAGGCCGGCGCCGGCCTGGGCGCCCGCCCGACCGCCGCCCCCGTCGCCGGCCTCGACGCCTACGTCTGGATCAAGCCTCCGGGCGAGTCCGACGGCGCCAGCCGGGACATCCCGAACGACGAGGGCAAGAGGTTCGACCGGATGTGCGACCCGACGTACACCGGCAACAGCCTCAACGGCAACAACATGTCCGGTGCCAAGGGCGACGCGCCGCTCTCCGGCCAGTGGTTCTCGGCGCAGTTCCGTGAGCTGCTGGCGAACGCCTACCCGCCGGTCAACTGAGATCACCTGAACCCGGCCGGCCGGGGCCCCGCCTGACCCGGGGCTCCGGCCGGCCAGAGGGACCCGCCTGACCCGGGCCCCTCAGCCAACCGGACCGGGGTCCGGGCCGTCGCGCCCGGGCCCCGTTCCCATGGGGGTCACCCCTGGGCGCGCCGCCACTCCGAGATCTCCTCGTCCACGTCGAACGGCATCAGGTTGAGCGGCGGCCCCGACAGTCCCGTCCTGATCGCCTCGCGGATCCGCTCGTTGACCGCCTCCAGCACGCGCCGCACCTCGGCCTCGGTGCGCGCCCCGCGCGCCTCCCGCAGCGCCTCCTCCGCGTCCCTGCGCAGCGCCAGCGTGGGCGGCAGCGGCATGGCGAGCCCCTCGCTCTCCACCTTCTGCTTGATCCACCACATGTCGTCCTGCGGCTTGTCCAGCCCCGGCAGCGGCTTGCCCGCGCCCGGCAGGTCGTCGAACTCCCCGCGTTCCTCCGCCTCGCGGATCTGCCGGTCGACCCAGCTCTCGAAGGGCATCCCGATCGGCTTGCGGTCGCTCACGTGCGCTCCTTCACGCCAGGTTGTGGCTGGGCGCGAGGGGGGCACGCCAGCCGAGGACGGCTTCGGTCATGCGTACGGCGGCGACGGTCGCGGGCACGTCGTGCACCCGCAGGATCCGCGCCCCCTTGAGTACGGCGACGACGTTGGCGGCGATGGTGCCCTCGGTCCGCCGGCCCTGCGGCCGGTCGAGCGTCTCGCCGATGAAGTCCTTGTTGGACAGCGCGACCAGCGTCGGGTAGCCGATCGCGGTGATCTCCTCCAGGCGGCGGGTCAGCTCCAGCGAGTGGAAGGTGTTCTTGTTGAGGTCGTGGCCGGGGTCGATGATGATCTTGTCGGGCGCGATGCCGGCCTCCAGCGCGTACGCCACCCGCTCCCGCAGGAAGCCCGCCACCTCCGCCACCACGTCGTCGTAGCTGGGCCGGAAGACCCGCCGGCCGGGGCCGCCCAGGCTGTGGGTGACCACCACGCCGGCCCCGGTGGCGGCGGCCACCTCGGCGAGGCCGGGCTCGCGCAGCCCGTTGGTGTCGTTGATGACGTCGGCGCCGGCCTCGATCGCCGCCCGCGCGACCTCGGGGCGGTGGGTGTCGACCGAGATGACCGCGTCGGTGACGGCACGGACCTCGGCGATGACGGGGGCGACCCGGTCGATCTCCTCGGCGGCGCCGATCTCGGCCTGCGCGGCGCTGAAGGCGAAACCGCCGATGTCGACCCAGTCGGCCCCGTCGTCGACCGCCTGCCTGGCCGCCGCGACGGCGCTGTCCAGCGCGTAGGTGCGGCCCTGGTCGTGGAAGGAGTTGGGGGTGCGGTTGACGATCGCCATCACGGCGACCTGGCGCGCGAAGTCGAACTCCCGCCGGCCGATGCGCCGGACCGGGGCGATGATCGCGGGGGAAGGCTGCTCGCGGCTCACTCTTCCGACCCTACCTGCCGCTACGCGGGCACCACCGGGCGGCGGGCCCCTGAGGACGGCACTGCGGACGGCACTGCGGACGGCACTGCGGACGGCACTGCGGACGGCGCTGCTGACGGCGCTGCGGACGGCGGGCTCAGGCGGTGAAGCGTCCGGGCGGATGGGCCTGGCCCGCGACCCGGACGCGTCGCATGTGCCCCCGCGCGCCGTGCCCCGCGGCCTTCGGCAGCCGCATGGTGATGCGGACCGTCGTACCGTGGGGGCCGGTGCTGAAGTCCACCATGTCGCACAGGCGGCGGATGAGGTAGATGCCGCGGCCGTCGTAGCTCATGTCGGACGGCCGGTGGTCGCCGGCGACGTACCCGTCGGGGATGCCCTCGCCCCGGTCGGTGGTCTCGGAGCGGATCACGCCGTCCACGGTCCACAGCTTGAAGTGCCCGCGCCCGCCCGCGTGCTCGACGGCGTTGACCACGCTCTCGTGCACGGCGAGGACGAAGTCGTCCAGGCGGGGACCGCTCAGCCCGCAGTGCTCGGCCTTCTCGGCCACCGTACGGCGGAGCCTGGTCACGTCCTGGAGCGTGAAGGGCTGGGTCAGAAGGGTGCGCATGGCAGGCTCCTCCGACCTGGCCTGGACGCGCCGGCGCCCGGGCGGCGGAGACGTGCCGCCTCCGCCGCACTGGCTCAGATCGGGAAGATCGAGGCGAAGGACCTGGCGGAAACCGGTCCGGGGAAAAGGGTCCATGGCGTTCCTCCGTGTCGTAGTGACAC
Source organism: Nonomuraea sp. B208 (assembly GCF_057536035.1). Taxonomy (NCBI): domain Bacteria; kingdom Bacillati; phylum Actinomycetota; class Actinomycetes; order Streptosporangiales; family Streptosporangiaceae; genus Nonomuraea; species Nonomuraea sp. B208. The sequence goes on along the minus strand of NZ_BAAJOU010000021.1, from coordinate 395,004 downwards.
CCGGGGGCCGCGCCTCTGGACCTCGTGTCCCCCCTTCCCGCCAGGAGGGGGATTACACTCCGCGCTCGGGGCGGATCGGCGTCACGGGCGTGCGCCCATGCCGGAGGCGAGCTCCTTGACGCGGCCGGCCGGGCCGCCGTCGGGGGCGAGCGGCGCGGTGTCCATGCCGGCGCCGTCGTGCAGTCCTTCGAACAGCTCACGCATGGCGTCCAGCGACGAGTGCCGCGGCCGCCAGCCCAGCACCTCGCGCGCGCGGTCGGTGGTCATGACGGGCAGCCGCATGGCGAGGTCGAACAGCCCGGGCGAGGCGGGCACCAGCCTGAGCCGCCAGGCCGCCGAGACGGCCGCCTTGGCGAGCCCGCGCGGCACCGGCACCGTACGGGTGCCGAGCAGCTCGGCGAGGTCGCCGGGAGTGAGCACGGGTTCCGCGGCGATGTTGAACGCGCCCCTGACCTCGCGCACGACCGCGAGCCGGTAGGCCTCGGCCGCGTCCTCGGCGTGCAGCACCTGCAGCCGCAGCCCGGGGATGTCCGGCACGAACGGGATGCGCCCCGCGCCGATCAACCGCCGCGGCACCAGCGGCCCGGCGAACAGCCTGCGCTGCTCCGAGGCCGCCGCCCGCTGGAAGATGAAGCCGGGCCGCATCCGCACCACGCGGATGCTCGGGTGGTCGTGCTCGAAGACGTCGAGCACCCGCTCGACGTAGGCCTTCTCCCGCCCGTACGCGGCTCCCGGCCACCCGTGCGTGGGCCAGCTCTCGTCCACCCGCCGGTCCTTGGGCCCCGGCGAGTACGCGCCCACGGACGAGGCGTGCACCAGCGCCTGCACCCCGGCCTCCGCCGCGGCGCGGAAGACCCGCATGCTGCCGAGCACGTTGGCCCGCCAGGTGGTCGCCGGGTCCCTGGTCGGCTGGAACAGCCACGCCAGATGGACCACGGCGTCCGCGCCGTCGAAGATCCGGGTCAGGTCGGCGGAGGCCACGTCGGCCTGCCGCCATTCGGTGCGGTCGACGCGCCAGCCGGGAAGCCGCCGGGCGACCCCGACGATCGAGGTCACCCGCTCGTCGGTGCTCAGCGCGCGCACCACGCTGGTGCCGACGTTCCCGGTTGCTCCCACCACGACGACTCTCATGAAGGCACCGCTGCCCGCTGTCCGTCCGGTGAAACGCCCATCAGGGCTGTAGGAGGACCTTGATGGCCCCGTCGGCCTTCTTCTGGAACATTTCGTACGCCTTTGCCGCATCTTCCAGCGGCAGCTTGTGGGTGGCGAGATCCATGACGCCGAGCGGGTCGGCGTCGTCGGTCACCAGCGGCATCAGCGGGCCGATCCACCGGCGCACGTGCGCCTGCCCCATGCGCAGGGTGATGCCCTTGTCGAACATGCGGAGCATGGGCAGCGGGTCGGTCATGCCGCCGTACACGCCGATGACGGAGATCACGCCGCCCCTGCGCACGCCGTCGATGGCCTGGTTGAGCGCGGCCAGGCGGTCCACGCCGGCGTTGGTCATGAGCGGGGCCGCGAGGGCGTCGGGCAGCAGTCCTGTGAGGGTCTGCGCGATCTTGGCGGCGGGCGAGCCGTGGGCCTCCATGCCGACGGCGTCGATCACCGAGTCGGTGCCGCGGCCGGCCGTGCGGGCGCGGATCTCGTCGGGCACGGCGGTCACCTCGCTCGCGTCGATGACCTCGATCCCGTGGCGGGCGGCCAGCTCCAGCCGGGCGTCGACGCCGTCGACGCCGATCACCCGGTGGCCGAGGTGCCGCGCGATGCGGGCGCACATCTGGCCGATGGGCCCGAGCCCGAGCACGGTCACGCTGCCGCCCTCGGGGATCTCCGCGTACGCGACCGCCTGCCACGCCGTGGGCAGCACGTCCGACAGGTAGACGAACCGCTCGTCCGGCGGGCCGTCCGGCACCCGGATCGGGCCGAACTGGGCCTCGGGCACCCGCAGGTACTCGGCCTGGCCGCCGGGGACCTGACCGTAGAGGCGGGTGTAGCCGAACAGGGCGGCGCCGGTGCCCTGCTCGCGCACCTGGGTGGTCTCGCACTGGGCGTACAGCTCCATGCCGCACATGTGGCAGTGGCCGCAGGCGATGTTGAACGGGATGACGACCCGGTCGCCCGGCTTGAGATGGGTGATCTCCGGGCCGACCTCCTCGACGACGCCCATGGCCTCGTGGCCCAGGATGTCGCCCTCGGCCATGAACGGGCCGAGCACCTCGTACAGGTGCAGGTCGGAGCCGCAGATGCCGGTGCTGGTCACCCTGATGACCGCGTCGTTCGGCTCCTTGATCACCGGGTCGGGAACGTCCTCGACCCGCACGTCCCGCTTGCCGTGCCATGTGACTGCTCTCATGCACAGCGCATACCCCTACAAAAGCCACTAAACGGACGGCCTGCTCCTGTGACCGGTGAGACGGATGAAGTCATGTGCAGCCCCAGACTCTTTACACGCTCAGTGTTGGGTGAGTAACTATTGGTGATATCCGATCGACCGAAGGAGCGCGCGCATGCCATTGGGCCTCACTGAGCCATGCCTCGGCTCGCGCATCGACCACCACCTGAGCGCGTTCCTGGAGACCTGGCGGGCGCCGCTGTCCGATCCCGACGTCGCGGTCGCGTACAACGTGCTGCGCGAGTTCGTGCTGGGCGGCGGCAAGCGCATCCGGCCGCAGCTGTGCTACTGGGGGTGGCGCGGGGCGGGCGGCGACGACTGCGACGAGATCATCACGGCCGCCGCCGCGCTGGAGCTGTGCCACGCCGGCCTGCTCATCCACGACGACATCATGGACGGCAGCGAGCTGCGCCGGGGCCGCGCCACCGTGCACAAGAGCCTGGAGCGGCTGCACGCGGGGCCGGGCGCGGAGGTCTTCGGCCAGGCGGGCGGCATCCTGCTCGGCACGCTGAGCCTGGCGTGGTCCGACGCCATGCTGTCCTCCTGCGGGATCCAGCCGCACCGGCTGCGCGCCGCGCACCACCTCTTCGACACCATGCGCACCGAGGTGATCAGCGGCCAATACCTCGACATGCTCGCGCAACTGCGGGCCGGGGCGAGCGTCGACGAGGCGCTGACCGTCATCCGCTACAAGACGGCCAAATACACCGTGGAGCGGCCGCTGCAGATCGGCGGCGCGCTCGCCGGGGCCGACGCGGAGCTGCTGGCGTCCTACTCCCGGTTCGGGGTGCCGCTGGGCGAGGCGTTCCAGCTCCGCGACGACGTGCTCGGCACCTTCGGCTCGGCCGCCGAGACCGGCAAGTCGGCGCTCGACGACCTGCGCGAGGGCAAGCACACCGTGCTCATCGCGCAGGCCCTGCGCCGCGCCTCGGCCGCCCAGCGCGAGCACCTGCGGCGCTGGCACGGCGACCCCGGGCTGGACGAGGAGCGCGCCGCCGAGCTGCGCCAGATCCTGTGCGACACCGGAGCGCTCGCCGCGGTCGAGGACATGATCGCGAGCCGGGTGCGCGAGGCGGTCGCGGCGCTGGCCGAGGCCGGGATCAAGCCGGACGCGGCCGCCGCGCTCACCGTGCTCGCCGACCGGCTCGCACACCGCACCAGCTAGAAGGGCTTTTCCCGATGGGACGCGTACTTCTCGCGGCCCCGCGTGGCTACTGCGCGGGCGTCGATCGCGCGATCGTGACGGTGGAGCGGGCGCTGGAGCGCTTCGGCCCGCCCGTCCACGTCCGCAAACAGATCGTCCACAACACCTCCGTGGTCGGCGAGCTGACCAGGCGCGGCGCGGTCTTCGTCGACGAGCTCGACGAGGTCCCCGACGGCGCGCTGGTGATCTTCAGCGCCCACGGCGTGTCGCCAGAGGTGAAGGCCGAGGCCGAGCGGCGCGGGCTGCGCACCATCGACGCCACCTGCCCGCTGGTCACCAAGGTCCACAAGGAGGCGGTCAGGCTCGCCGCCGACGGCCACGAGATCGTGCTCATCGGCCACGCCGAGCACGAGGAGGTCGAGGGCACCGTCGGCGAGGCCCCCGGCCACATCCACGTCGTCGACCCGGCCCGCCCCGAGGAGGTGAGCGTCACCGGCGACGGCCCGGTGAGCTGGCTGTCGCAGACCACCCTGTCGGTGGACGAGACCATGCGCGCGGTCGGCGCGCTGCGCGAGCGCTTCCCGCACCTCGCCGACCCGCCCAGCGACGACATCTGCTACGCCAGCCAGAACCGCCAGGAGGCGGTGACCAGGATCGCGCCCGAGTGCGAGCTGGTCCTCGTCGTCGGCTCCGCCAACTCCTCCAACTCCCAGCGCCTGGTCGAGGTCGCGCTGGAGGCGGGGGCGCGGGCGGCCCACCTGGTGGACCACGCCGGAGAGGCCGACGAGCGATGGCTGCGCGGCGTGCGGACGGTCGGCGTCACCTCCGGCGCCTCGGCGCCGGAGCGGCTGGTCAGCGGCCTGCTCGACTGGCTCGCGGCCCGCGGCTTCGCCGACGTCACTCAGGTGACCCTCACCGAGGAGACCCTGACCTTCTCTCTTCCCCCCGAACTACGACCAACCCGCAATCCCGGCTAATCCAGCACGGAACAGGCAGGTAAGAGATGACAGAAACCACCCAGTCCGCCGCCCCCGAGAACGGCAACGGTCAGCTCAGCCTGAGCACCGAAGCCGCGAGGCAGCTCTCCACCACCACCAAGACGCCGCCGCAGATGCAGGAGATCACCTCGCGGTGGCTGCTGCGGCTGCTGCCTTGGGTGCAGTGCTCGGGCGGCGTTTTCCGGGTGAACCGGCGGCTGACCTACACCCTCGGGGACGGCCGCATCACCTTCAGCACCACCGGCTCGGAGGTCCGCGTCATCCCGGCGGAGCTGACCGAGCTGCCCGTGCTGCGCGGCTTCGACGACATGGAGGTGCTGGAGGCGCTGGCCGCCCGCTTCACCCAGCGGGAGGTGGAGCCCGGCGAGCAGATCGTCGCCGAGGGCGCGGAGGGTGACCGGCTCGTCCTCATCGCGCACGGCCGGGTGGACAAGGTGGCCCGCGGCGCGTACGGCGACGACCAGGAGCTCGGCGTGCTGGCCGACGGCGACCACTTCGGCGAGCAGGCGCTCACCGACGGCGCCCCGTTCGCCTTCAGCGCGCGGGCCAAGACCGCCACGACCCTGCTGACGCTGTCGCGGCAGGACTTCGAGCAGGTCGCCGAGCAGTCGCCCGCGCTGCGCGCCCACCTGGAGAGCCTGGCCAGCAGCGGCGCCCACGCCCAGAACGACTACGGCGAGGCCGCCATCGAGATGTCCTCGGGCCACACCGGCGAGGCCACGCTGCCCGGCACGTTCGTCGACTACGAGCTGAGCCCCCGCGAGTACGAACTGAGCGTCGCCCAGACCATCCTGCGCGTCCACAGCCGCGTCTCCGACCTGTACAACCAGCCGATGAGCCAGCTCGACCAGCAGCTCCGCCTCACGATCGAGGCGCTGCGCGAGCGCCAGGAGCACGAGCTGATCAACAACCGCGAGTTCGGCCTGCTGCACAACGCCGACTTCAGCCAGCGCATCCGCACCCGTTCCGGCCCGCCGACCCCCGACGACCTCGACGACCTGCTCGCCACCGTGTGGAAGGAGCCGGCGTTCTTCCTGGCTCATCCGCAGGCCATCGCCGCCTTCGGCAGGGAGTGCAGCAAGCGCGGCGTCTACCCGCAGGCCAGCGAGGTCAGCGGGCACCGGGTGCCGGCCTGGCGAGGTGTGCCGATCTTCCCCTGCAACAAGATCCCGGTCTCGGGCAGCCGTACGACGTCGTTCCTGCTCATGCGGACCGGCCAGGAGAACCAGGGCGTGGTGGGCCTGCACCAGACCGGCATCCCTGACGAGTACCAACCGAGCCTGTCGGTGCGCTTCATGAACATCAACGAGAAGGCGGTGGTGTCCTACCTGGTCAGCGCCTACTACTCGTGCGCGGTCCTGGTGCCCGACGCGCTCGGCGTTCTGGAGGACGTCGAGCTCGGCAGGAACGACTAGCCCGGACCTGATCCGCCGGGGGATTGGTGGTGTTTCACACGTGACGGAGTCGGACCAGAGGCTCAGCCTCGACACCCAGGCGGCGCGCAGGCTCGCCACGACGACCAAGACGCCTCCGCAGGCGCGGGAGATCACCCCGCGCTGGCTGCTGCGGATGCTGCCGTGGGTCGACGTGGCGGCCGGCACCTACCGGGTGAACCGGCGGCTCACCTACCCGGTCGGGGGCGGCCGGGTGAGTTTCTACCGCACCGGGGCCCGGCTCCAGGTGATCCCACCGAGCCTGACGGAGTTGCCCCTGCTGCACGGGATGGCCGGCGGCGAGGAGCTGGAGCTGCTCGCCCGCTCGTTCCGGCAGCGGGAGTACGGCGCGGGCGACACGATCGCCCGCGCCGGCCGCCCAGCCGACGAGATCCTGCTGATCGCGCACGGCAAGGTCGCCCAGCTCCAGGCCGGCGGACACGGCGACCGGCTGGTGCGCGGCGCCCTCGCCGACGGCGACCACGCGGGCGGCGGACTGCCGGGCGCGACGTGGGACTTCACGCTGGAGACCAGCACCCCCTGCACGGTGCTGGCCCTGCCGCGCGAGGAGCTGGACGCCCTGGCCGCGCGCTCGCCGGCGCTGCTCGCCCAGATCGAGCGGCACCGCGACCGGCTGGCCAGGCCGCAGAACAAACACGGCGAGGCGGCCGTCGCGCTCGCCGCCGGGCACCGGGGCGAGCACCCGCTGCCCGGCACGTTCGTCGACTACGACCCGGGGCCGCGCGAATACCCCATGAGCCTGTCGCAGACCGTGCTGCGCGTCCACACCCGCGTCGCCGACCTCTACGGCGAGCCGATGGACCAGACCGAGCAGCAGCTCCGCCTCACGGTCGAGGCGCTGCGCGAGTCCCAGGAGCACGAGCTGCTCAACAACCGCGAGTTCGGGCTGCTGCACAACGTCGATCCCCGGCAGCGGCTCTACACCCGGTCGGGGCCGCCCGGTCCCGACGACCTCGACGAGCTGCTGTGCCGCAGGAAGAAGTCCCGTTTCTTCCTCGCCCACCCGCGGGCCATCGCCGCCTTCCACCGGCAGTGCAGCGCCCGCGGCGTCTACCCCGACAGCGTCGAGCTGCACGGGACGCGGCTGACCGCCTGGCGGGGCGTGCCCGTCCTGCCCTGCGACAAGATCCCGGTCACCCGGCGGGGCACCAGCACCATCCTCGTCCTGCGCACCGGCGAGGACGACCAGGGCGTGGTCGGGCTGCGGCCCGCCGCCGTCCCCGACCAGCGCGAGCCGGGGCTGAGCGTCCGCTTCACCGGCATCGACGCGCGGGGCATCGCCTCCTACCTGGTCAGCGCCTACTACTCGGGCGCCGTCCTGGTGCCGGACGCGCTCGGCGCGCTGGAGCACGTCGAGGTGGCCGGCTGAACGTTCTGAAGGAGCTTCGATGAGCCAACCGTTCGAACTGCCGGACTTCTACGTCCCGTACCCGGCCCGGCTCAACCCCCATCTGGAGGCGGCGAAGACGCACTCCAAGCAGTGGGCCCGCGACATGGGCATGCTGGAGGGCTCGGGGGTGTGGGAGGAGTCCGACCTCGACGCCCACGACTACCCGCTGATGTGCGCCTACACCCATCCCGACTGCGACGCCGACGAGCTCTGCCTGATCACCGACTGGTACGTGTGGGTGTTCTTCTTCGACGACCATTTCCTGGAGGTGTTCAAGCGTTCAGGCGACCTGGAGGGCAGCCGGGGCTACCTGGCCCGGCTGGCCGCGTTCATGCCGATGGGCGGCGACCTGTCCATGCCGGAGCCGGCCAACCCGGTGGAGGCGGGGCTGGCCGACCTGTGGGTGCGCACGGTGCCCGGCATGTCGCAGGACTGGCGTGAACGCTTCGCCGAGAGCACCCGCAACCTGCTGAACGAGTCGCTGTGGGAGCTGGCCAACATCAACAAGGGCCGGATCTCCAACCCAGTCGAGTACATCGAGATGCGCCGCAAGGTGGGCGGCGCCCCCTGGTCGGCGGGGCTGGTGGAGCACGCCGTGGGGGCCGAGGTGCCGGCCCGGCTGGCCGCGACCCGGCCGCTGCGGGTGCTCAAGGACACCTTCTCCGACGCCGTCCACCTGCGCAACGACCTGTTCTCGTACGAGCGGGAGGTCCGCGACGAGGGCGAGCTGAGCAACGGCGTGCTGGTGCTGGAGACCTTCCTCGGCTGCACCACCCAGGAGGCCGCGAACGCGGTCAACGACCTGCTGACCTCGCGGCTGCAGCAGTTCGAGCACACGGCGGTGACCGAGCTCGGGCCGCTGTTCGCCGAGCACGGCATCGATCCGGTGTCGGCGGCCGGGGTGCTGGCCTACGTCAAGGGGCTGCAGGACTGGCAGTCCGGCGGGCACGAGTGGCACCTGCGCTCCAGCCGCTACATGAACCAGGGGGCGGCGGCGAGCCGGCCGCTCGGCATGTCGTCGGTCGTCGACCTGCTGGGCGCCAAGCGGATCAGGAACTTCACGCGGGTGCCGTACGAGCGGGTGGGGCCGAGCGTGATCCCCGACGATCTGTACGTGCCGTTCCCGCTGCGGCTCTCGCCGCATCTCGACGACGCCCGGCGGCACATCGTCGAGTGGTGCGCGGCGATGGGCATCCTGGAGGCGCAGCCGGGGGTGGCCGGCTCGGCGGTGTGGGACGAGCGGAAGCTGGTCGACTACGACCTGGCGCTGTGCGCCGCCGGGCTGCATCCCGGCGCCACCCCCGAGGAGCTGGACCTCGCATCGTTCTGGCTGGCCTGGGGGACGTACGGCGACGACTACTTCCCCGCCGTCTTCGGCCGCACCGGCAACCTGGCCGCCGCGAAGATCGCGGTCGACCGGTTCTCGGCGTGCATGCCGCTCGACGGCTCGCCGGCGCCGCCGCCCGCGAACGCGCTGGAGCGCGGCCTCGCCGACGTCTGGGCCCGTACGGCCGGACCCATGCCGGTCGAGCATCGCCGCAGGCTGCGCGAGGCGGTGGAGAAGATGTGCCAGGGGTGGCTGTGGGAGCTGGCGGGCGAGCTCGCGCATCGGGTGCCCGACCCGGTCGACTATCTGGAGATGCGCCGGCTGACCTTCGGCTCCGACCTGACCATGAACCTCTGCCGGCTGCGCCACGCCCAGGGCGTGCCGGACGAGGTCTACGCCAGCGGCCCGATGCGGGCGCTGGAGAACGCCATGATGGACGCGGGCTGCCTGATCAACGACATCTTCTCCTACCAGAAGGAGATCGAGTTCGAGGGCGAGGTGCACAACTGCGTGCTCGTCGTCCAGAGCTTCTTCGACTGCGGCTATCCGGCCGCGCTGCGCATCGTCACCGACCTGCTGGCCTCGCGGGTCCGGCAGTTCGAGCACATCGTGGCGAACGAGCTGCCGATCGTCTGCGCCGACCTCGGCCTCGACGCCGAGGCGCGCGCCGGCGTCGACGGCTTCCTGGCCGGGCTGCGTGACTGGCTCGCCGCCATTCTCAACTGGCACCGGGGCTGTTTCCGCTACGACGAGGAGAGCCTGCGCCGGCACCACCGGCCGCCGCGTTTCACGCTCGGCGGCCCCACCGGGCTGGGCACCTCGGCGGCGGTCGCCTTCGCCACACTGTCCGGCAGGTGAGAACGCTCCTCAGATGGGCAGTCGATGGGCTCGGGACTCGTGGTGCCAGCCCATCAGCCGCAACAGCCGGAGCTGGTACGACGTCAGGTTGCGCAACCTGATCCAGCGCTGCTCCGGCGGCAACCCGGGCAGGGCCAGCACGCGCAGCCCCGAGACGTCGATGAAGGTCAGCCCGCCGGTGTCGACGACGACGTGCCGGCCCTGGCTGCAGCCCGTCAGGGCGATGGCCAGGGCGCAGCTGTTGGAGGCGTCGACCTGGCCGAACAGCGTGACGACGGGCCCCTCGGCCGCCGCGCGCACCGTGACCTTGAGCTGCTCGTCCTGGTAGAGCAGCCGCTCTTCGAGACGGTTCACGCTCCTCACACCCCCCTACACGCACGCTCCCCGGGGGTTTGTGGCCGTGCGTCATGTCGGCGCGTCAGCCAGAACCAAGGCTACACGAAGTATGTTTCACTATGTAATCTTCGCGAGAATATGACCGAATTCGCGCGGAATCCTGAAGAGGTGCCCCCGGTGGCCTTTTCGTAGGTGATCCGGTCCTCCGGCAGGGCCGTGTAGGCCGGAGCTAGATGCCCCTTCTGCCCGTTTTGCCGTGGATCTTCCCGGCCCCGAAATTTTGCGACTCGTCCGTTTATGTCGGAAGACTCGTCGCGATTTTCGGCGGTACAAAGCCACACAGCAGACAACGCTCACAAACGGGCCTTGCGGGGATGGTGAAGACACGTGACCGGGAAAGGAACGGCGGCGCGGGTGCTCGCGTGCGGGCTGGCGTGCGTGCTGGCGTCCGCTCTTCAGGCGGACGCGGCGCTGGCCGCGCGGAAGACGCGCGCGGCCGCCGCGGGAAGCATCGCGCTGCGCGCGGCGATGGAGATGATCGGCGTCCCCTACTCGTGGGGCGGCGGCGGGGTGAACGGGCCCGGCTACGGCATCGGGAAAGGCGCCGGCACGAAGGGCTTCGACTGCTCGGGGCTCACCGAGTACGCCTACGCGCGGGCGGGGGCGGCCATCGGCACCACCTCGCAGGAGCAGTGGCGCTCGGGGCTGCGGGTGCCGAAGGAGCTGATCGAGCCCGGCGACCTGGTGTTCTTCGACAACGACCCCGACAGTCCCGGGCCGGAGCACGTGGGGATCGCGGTGGACGCGACGACGATGGTGCACGCGCCGTACACGGGGGCGTTCGTGCGGACGGACCCGCTCGACCGGGCCGACTTCCTGGGAGCGGTACGGCCGGGGGCCGGCGGTGCGGAGGTGTGATCGGGGAAAAAGCAGTGCGGCCCCCGGCCGGCCCCTCGCGAAAGGGCCGGCCCGGGACCGCACAGCACGCCCGTAAGGATGCGGCGGCCGACCGGGCTCTTCGTGGTCTCGCGAATCACCACGCCGAGCCCCGGTCGCTCACCTGGGCACCAGGAAGGCGACTGGCCAGGCGGCTCCGCGCACGGGAGCCGCGATCGACCTTCCTGCTCGCGCCGTCCTAGCTGATGTAGGTGCCGGCGTTGCTGAGGTTGACGCCCTTGTTGCCGTCGCCGACCTCGGGCTGGTTGTTGTTCAGCAGGTCGAGGTCGATCTCGTCCGCGAGCTGGATGATGTTGACGTCGAGGTTGTTGAGCGAGTGGTTGGCCACGTCGTTCAGGACGTCGTCGATGATCTGCCACTGGCTGAGGACGGCCTGGCCGCTGTTGTTGGGGCCGGGGTTCGCGTTGGCGGTGGCAGCGGAGGCCGAGAAGCCGAAAGCGACGGTCGCGATCGCTGCACCCGCGAGGATACGACGGATCATGATTGTTTCCTCCATGGATCGGCGCGGAATTCCCGACGCCATAGTCGTTTGTGCAGGGCTGTGAGGTGCCGGGAATAACAATCGCGGCAGGTCGCGGGTTCCGCAACTCGGATTGCCATTCCTATGGTCAAGCGGGCGCCTCGGTTTCTTGGCATGAGGTTTTGATCCGCATCGACGAGGTACTACTTGTATTTCGCCCGCCCGAGCCGCCGAAAGGCAGGCGTTTTAGCCGGGGGCGGGAAATGCGCGATCGGCTTTCACCTCGGGATGAGGAACGATCACCCCAAACTTGGGGTGCCGTTCGCGCGTGCCTCGGTGGGATAGTAATCAGTCATGAATCCTGAAACGCCAGAACTCGTCCGGGCCGCGGCGGAGCGGGCGCGTGCCGCCGGGTTCGCCTACTCCTGCGACCCGGACGTGGGCCGCCTGCTCGCCGTGCTGGCGGCGGCGGTGCCGGAGCGCGGGCGGGTGCTGGAGCTCGGCACGGGCACGGGCGTGGGCACCGCCTGGCTGGTGAGCGGGCTGCGGCCGCGGCAGGACGCGACGGTGACGAGCGTCGAGCTGGATCAGGAGCGGTCCGCGCTGGCCGCGTCCGGCGACTGGCCCGGCTTCGTGGACTTCCGTACGGGTGACGCGCTGAAGCTGCTCCCCAGGCTCGGCGCCTTCGACCTGATCTTCGCCGACACCGTGGCCGGCAAACAGGTGGGGCTGGAGCTGACCATCGCCGCGCTCGCCCCGCACGGTGTGCTGGTGGTGGACGACATGACGCCGGCGCCCGGCTCGACCTGGGACTCCGAGTTCGCGGCCAGGCAGGAGGCGGTGCGGCGCACTCTGCTCGGCCATGCCCGGCTGGCCGCCGTCGAGCTGGGCGGTCACGGCTCGGGGGTCATCCTCGCCACGGCCAGAAATTAGGCAAATCCGCAGTAAATGCACAAATAGCCGACGCTTTTCGTTCGGCGGGAAATACAGTACACGGGGCGGAAGCCGTGGCAGGATTGGCACGGGCCGGAGCCGTGGCGAGATGCCGATTTGAGGAGCATAGATGCGGGGTGCTCACAATATGGGCGACATGACCGAAATACCCGATAGTGATTCCCTGCAATCCGGGCCGAGCGCGCTGCGCCTGCTCATCGGCGCTCACCTGCGCCGCCTCCGCGAGGCGGCCGACGTCACCCGCGAGGCCGCCGCCTACGCCATCCGCGGCTCACAGTCGAAGATCAGCCGCCTGGAGGCCGGCCGCACCAGCTTCAAGCCGCGCGACGTGGCCGACCTGCTCGCCCTCTACGGCGTACGCGACCGGGCCGAGCGCGACAGCCTCCTCGCCCTGGTCGCGCAGGCCAACGCGCCGAGCTGGTGGCACGAATACCGCGACGTCGTCCCCGACTGGTTCGAGCCCTACCTCGGGCTGGAGCAGGACGCCGCGCTCATCCGCACCTACGGCGTCCAGCACGTCCCCGCCCTGCTGCAGACCGAGGACTACGCCCGCGAGGTCATCACCCGCAACCACGAGGGCGAGCCCGCCGAGCGGATCGCCCGCCTGCTCACGGTGCGCCTGCTCCGCCGCCGCGCCCTCGACGCGCCCGCCCCGCGCAAGCTCTGGGCGGTGCTGGACGAAGGCGCGCTGCGCCGCGTGGTGGGCGACACGGACGTCATGCGGGCCCAGCTCGAACACCTCGCCCGCATGGCCGAGCTGCCCAACGTCACGCTCCAGGTGTTCCCGTTCGCCAGCGGCTCCGCGCTCGGCGGGGTCGGCCCGGTCACCCTCCTGCGCTTCGGCCAGGAGGAGCTGCCCGACGTGGTCTACCTCGAACACCTCACCGGCGCCCAATACCTCAACAAGGAGAGCGAGGTGCGCCACTACCGCCACCTGCTCAACGAGCTGGGCGTGCACGCCCCGCCCCCGGCCGAGACCCCGGCGATCCTGCACGGGATGATCGAGCGCCTCTGACGCGAGCCCGGTCAGGGCTTGCGGGCGACCCCGCACAGCGCGTCCACCTCGGCGAGCGAGGCCATGGGGTCGGGGTCGGGCCGCCAGCGGGTGATCGACACCACCCCGGGCTCGACCAGCTCCAGCCCGTCGAAGAAGCGGGCGAACTCCGCGCGGCTCCGCAGATGGTACGGCGCCCCCGGCCCCTCGTTGTGCTCCTCCTGGGCCCGGTCGAGCGCCTCGCCGGTGACCACGTTGACGCCGTCCCACATGGCGAGGTAGCTGCCGGACGGCAGGGCCTCCATCAGCCGCCCGACGATCGAGTAGGCCCCGTCCTCCTCGCTCACGTAGCCCGCGATGCCCATGAGCATGAGCGCGACCGGCTCGGTGAGGTCGAGGGTGCCCGCCGCGGCGGCGATGATCTTCTCGGGCTCGCGCAGGTCGGCGTCCACGTAGTCGGTCGCGCCCTCGGGGGTGCCGATCAGGAGGGCGCGGGCGTGGGCGAGCACCAGGGGGTCGTTGTCGACGTAGACCACCCGGCAGGCCGGGTCGGCGCGCTGGGCGACCTCGTGCGTGTTGTCCACGGTCGGCAGGCCGGTGCCGACGTCGAGGAACTGCCGCACCCCCGCCTCCTCGACCAGGTGCCGCACGATGCGGGCGAGCAGGTGCCGGGACAGGCGCGCGATCTCGACGATGTCGGGGAAGGCGGCGCTGAACTGGTCGCCGGCCGCCCGGTCCACGTCGTAGTGATCCTTGCCGCCGAGCCAGTAGTTCCACATGCGGGCGGCGTGCGGGACGCCGGTGTCGATGCGGGGCGAGACGGCCTCTCCGGCGGCGTACGGTTCTCCGGTCATGGAGCTGCTCCAGTGATGTCGGATCCGCGGGATCTTCAACCTAGCGTCCGGACTGCCCGTCTTCCAGGCCCGGGAGCGGTTTCATCGATCTTGGTCGCCGATCCTGTCGAGGGCGGCGGACAGGCGGCGTACGGCCTCCAGGCACCGCTCGGCCTCCTCCGGGCCCAGCTCCGCGACGAGCCGGTCGGAGAACTCCCCATGCCCCGGGTTGATCTTGGCGATGGCCTCCCGCCCGGCCGCCGTCGGCTGGAGCAGCTTGGCCCTGCGGTGCGCGGGGTTCGGCCGGTATTCGGCGAGGCCCCGCTCCACCAGCAGGTCGGCGATGCGCTGCACGCCCTGCCTGGTCATCCCCATCTCGCGGGCGATCCCGGAGACCGGCAGCGGCTCGCGCAGCACCGCGCCGAGCACCTGCCACCAGGCCGCCGTCATGCCCGCGGGCCGGGCCAGCCCCTCCGCGACGTGGAGGAACTGGCCGTTGAGGCGGAAGGCGCCGAGCGCCAGCCCGGACACCAGGTGCTGGTTCTCTCTCATGCGGTCATCAGCACCTCGTACGCGCTCGGGTCACTCCGCGAGAACAGCCGGAACCAGGCGTCCAGGATATCGGGGCGGTAGGCGTTGAGCCTGCGGAAGATCTCCCTGGCGAAGGCCACCGGCTCCGTGGGCCCGGCGGTGATGAGGTCGCCGTCGAGCACGGCGTCGTGGTCGAGGTAGCGCTTCGCGCCCGCGTAGCCCTGCTGGGCCTCCAGGTACTGGACGGCGCCGCTGGTGTGGTCGCGCTCGTCGAGCAGTCCCTCCCTGGCGAGCCCGGCCGTGGCGCCGCAGATGGCCGCGACCGGCACGCCGGCCGCCAGGAACTCCCCTGCTTTGCGGGCGAAGGGGGCGAGCAGGTCGCCCGCGTCCCAGAGCGCGGCGCCCGGCAGGATCAGCAGCGCGCTGTCCTCCGGGGAGAGCCGGTCGAGTGTGAGGTCGGGGACGATCCTGGCGCCGCCCATGGTGACGACGGGATCGCTGGTGAGCCCGACGGTGACGATCTCGTAGCCGCCGGGTTCGCGCTGGTAGACGCCGCTGCGCAGGTGCGCGGTGGCGTGACCGGTCTCCCAGTCGGCGAGCGTGTCGTAGACGGCGTGGTGCACGGTGGGCTTCATGACAACATCCTGTCATTTAGACAGCACATTGTCAATCACCAGCCGTGCGAGGATAGGCCCATGGCAGAGATCGTCGGCGGTGGACGTCCGGTCAACGACGCCGAACGGCGCGTCATCGCATATCTGCGCGACCACGCGCCCGCCGACTGGCTGCTGCTGCACAACATCGAGGTCCCGCGCGGCAACGACGTCTTCGAGGTCGACCTGCTCGTGCTGACCGGCCACTCGCTCGTGGTCGTCGACGTCAAGGGCACGCGGGGACGCATCGAGGTGTCCGGCACGCGCTGGTTCCCGCCCCGGCGGGAGGCGTTCGGCTCACCGGTGGCCAAGCTGCGGGGCACCGCCAAGGCGCTGAAGGGCCTGCTGGTGTCCAGGTCCACCCAGCTCGAACGGGTCTACGTCGACAGCCTGGTCGTGCTCAGCTCCCCCGACGCCGAGCTGATCGACCCGGCCGGGCGCGACGCGGTCAACGTCACGACCGTGCCCGAGCTGGTGGCCACGCTGAGCGACGTCTCGCGGGTGCGGCGCGGCTGCAGCCCGCACGTACGCCCCTACATGACGGCCGTGCTCGACGCGCTCAACCAGACCGTACGCCGCAGCACCGCCCCGCCCCGCTTCGGCAACTGGGAGGTCGAGGAGCAGCTCGGCGGCGACGCCAAGGTCACCGAATACCGCGCCTTCAACGCCACGTTGCCGGGCAGCGAGACCGTGCTGCTGCGGGTCTACCAGGCCGACCCGCTCGCCGACCACGAGTCGCGGGCGGCCGAGCGGCAGCGCATCGCCAACGCCTACCAGAGCCTGGCCCGCATCCCGCCGCACCCGTGCGTGGTGCGCTCGCGCGACTTCTTCGCGATCGACGACGAGAGCCGGTTCGTGCTGGTGCTCGACGACGTGCACGGTCAGTCGCTGCACCTGTCGCCGCCCCGGGGCGCGCGCATGAGCGTGCTTCAAGACCTGCTGAGCGGGCTCGCGCACGCCCACGCCAACGGCGTCGTGCACCGCGCGCTCACCCCGGCCAGCGTGCTGGTCACCGACGACGGCCACGCCGTGCTGACCGGCTTCGACTACGCCAAGCTCGGCCCGCGCAACTACACCGTCGCCCACGAGCTGGGCAACGTGCTCGACGCCCACTACGTCGCCCCCGAGTGCCACGAGCGGCCCGACCGGATGACCACGGCCTCCGACGTCTACTCCGCCGGGGTGATCGCCCACCAGCTCCTCACCGGCGAGCTGCCCACCAGCGCCGACGCCGACGGCCCCGACGTGCCGGAGGTGGTGCGCCGGATGCTCGACCACTCCCCCGCCAAGCGGCCGTCGGCGGCCGAGGCGCTGCAGGCCCTGACCGCGCCGCCGCCGCCCCGGCGCTCCCGCTTCGGTGGCCTGGTCCGCCGCCTGGTCTCCCGCCCCTGACGGTCAGCTCGGCGCCGTGATGGTGTCGAGGACGTCGATGACGTAGATCCTGGGCTCGTCCCCCGGCGACGGGACCGCGAGGCGGCAGCCGACGTGGCGGCCGGGCAGCGCGTCCAGCCAGGCCGGGGGCGCCGCGCCCGGCTTCAGGGTGAAGGCGCTCGGCCCGCCCCGCCGGTACGACGAGTCCACGAGCGCCCGCGACGGCCAGGCGGCGGCGACGTACTGGACGATGACCTTCGACCCCGCCCTGATCTCCTCGCCGGAGCCGTCGATGAGGACGCGGGGCGGGTCGGCGGGCGTCAGGTCGGCCGGCACGACCGGCAGGGTCCGCCCCACCAGCCGCGCGTCCGGCGGATAGCCGCCCAGGATGTCGAAGACGACGACGAGCGTGTCCGAGGGCGACACCCCGGCCCACGGCAGGCCGGGCCCGAGCGCGTCGGCGGCCGGTCCGACCAGCATGACCCGGCTGCCGGCCGGACGGCCGATGAGCGAGCGCCGCCAGACCTCCGGCACCTGCCGGCCGTCGAAGACGACGGTGGCGGGCTGGTTGCCGTCGAAGGTGCTGAGGTACGGCCGGTTGCCGGCCCAGCGGCGGATGTCGACGTCGGCGAGCACGACGTCCCCCGGCAGGGTGCGCCGCCCGCTGCCCGACGACAGCACGGTGATGCGGGGCATGCGGCCGGGCTTGCCCGCGGGGATGGACACGACCGGCCTGCTGCCGAAGCCGCCGCTGACGACGGGCTGCGCGCCCTCCTCGGCCCCCGTGTGCGAGGCGGAGCCGCACGAGGTGGCGAGCATCAGCATGGCGGGCCAGAACAGGCGCACGGTCTTCCTCCAGGGCACGAAAGATCCGAGGGGTTCTTCGCCGTGGAGCGCACAAGCAAAGCCCGGGCTTCGTCCATCTCCCGACAAAGGCGCGGGAGACTGGGATCCGTGAGCAAGCCCAGCCTGGCGCGGAGGGTCGCGGACGCGGCCGAGATCGCGCTGACCACCCGCAAGTACGTGACGTTCATCGACGTGGTCACCGGGCTCCGCTGGCTGCACTCTCGGCACGTGGACCAATGGCGGCAGGGCCGGGCGCCCACGCTGGCCGGCCTGGCGGCCGTGGACGAGGACCGCCTGGTGGCGACGGCCGCGCTGCTGAAGGACTGGGCGCTGGCCAAGGGGCTCAAGCCGGTCGACACCCCTTACGTGGCGGGCACCCGCGACCGCCGCGAGCTGCGGTTCACCTCCGGCCATCCGCAGGAGCCGTTCCGCGTCCACTGGATCTCGCCGGAGCTGAGCGAGGCGCGGGTGCGCCGGCTCACCGAGCGGCAGAGCAAGGCGCCCGACCTGGTGGCGGTGGCGCCGCTGGAGCCCTGGACGTGCGCGGCCTGCGGCGACACCGGCCCCTACCTGATCATGGAGGACGACCGTCCCCACTGCCTGACCTGCGCCGACCTCGACCACCTGGTGTTCCTGCCGTCGGGGAACGCGGCGCTGAGCCGCCGGGCCAAGCAGGAGAGCCGCCTCGCCGCCCTGGTCGTGCGCTACAACCGGCGGCGCAAGGTCTACCAGCGCGTCGGCCTGCTGGTCGAGCAGGCCGCGCTGGAGGCGGCCGAGGAGCGGTGCCTGGCCGACGAGGAGGCCCGCGAGCGCCGCCGCGAACGCGACCGGGTCCGCCGGACCGAGCAGGACGTGGAGTTCCAGGCCAGGATGGCGGCCGAGATCGCCCGGCTGTTCCCCGGCTGCCCCGAGCAGCGGGCGCGGGACATCGCCGAGCACGCCGGCCAGCGCGGCAGCGGCCGGGTCGGCCGGACGGCGGCGGCCAGGGCGCTCGACGAGAACGCGATCACCCTGGCCGTGATCGCGTCCATCCGCCATCTGGACACCGACTACGACGAGCTGCTGATGTCCGGGGTGCCGCGGATGACCGCCCGCGAGCGGATCAAGGAGCGCATCGAGGGCAAGCTCGCCGAGTTCCGCGGCCGCACGCCCTAACGGGAGGCGGCCGGGCTGCGGTGGACGACGCGGCCGTCCAGCATGGTCAGCCACGCGTCCACGCCGGACAGCTGGTCGGTGGCGAGCGCGGTCACGTCCGCGTCCAGCACCACCACGTCGGCCAGCTTGCCGGGCGTGAGCGAGCCGATCCGGTCCTCCATGCGCAGCGCGTACGCCGCGTCGATGGTGTGGGCGCGCAGCGCCTCCTCCAGCGTGACCGCCTGCTCGGCGCCGATCGGCCCGTCCTCGCGGGTGCGCCGGCGCACCGCGTTCGAGACCGTCTCCATGGGCCGCAGCGAGGAGACGAACGAGTCGCTGGACAGCACCGGCCGCAGCCCGGCGTCGATCTCCTCGCGCATCGGCTGGAGCCGGTGCGCCCGCCGCTCGCCGAGGCGGCGCACGAAGTCGGTGCCGCTGTCGTACAGGAAGTTCGGCTGGTTGACCGGGATCACGCCGAGCGAGGCGAACTCCCGCACCTGGGCGGGCGTCGGGTGGCCGCAGTGCTCGATGCGCGGGCGGGCGTCGTCGCCCGAGACCGCCACCGCCGCCTTGATCGCCTCCAGGGAGTAGCCCATCGCGCGGTCGCCCTGGGTGTGGATGCCGACCTGCCAGCCCGCGACGGCGGCCCGGCGCACCAGGTCCGTGAGCTCGTCGGGGTGGTGGTAGAGCGAGCCGGTAAAGTTGTCGCCGTACGGCTCGTCGAACATGGCGGTGCCGCCGAGCAGCGTGCCGTCGCAGTAGAACTTCATGGCGCCGAAACGCAGCCGGTCGTCGCCGAACGGCCCGGCGAGGCCCACCTCCGTCAGCTCGTCCAGGAGGTGGGACAGGGGCATGACGACCGTACGCACCGGCAGCGTGCCCGCCGCGTGCGCGGCCCGGTAGACCTTGAGCTCGCGCCGCGAGACCTGGGGGTCGCAGACCGTCGTCACCCCGGCCCGCAGGTACGTCTCCCGCGCCCCCTCCAGCCAGCCGAGAAGCTGCTCGCCCGGCAGGTTTACGTGGAAGTTCGGGCCGTGGCAGCCGATGTCGACGGCCACCGGCAGCAGCAGCTCCATGGCGGAGTCCAGCACCATGCCGGTGAGCCGGCCGCCCTCGTCGCGCAGGAACGACCCGCCCGCCGGGTCGGCCACGTCGTCGCCGATGCCGCGCCAGGCGAGCGCCGCCGAGTTGACCACCGCCTGGTGGCCCGACACGTGGTAGACGATCACCGGGTGCTCGGTGGTGGCCTCGTCGAGCTGCGCGCGGGTGGGCCGGCCGCCGGGGTACTTGGCGTCGTCCATGCCGTACGCGCGGATCCACTGCCCGGCGGGCGTGCGGGCCGCCTCGGCGGCGACGGCCGCGACCAGGTCGGCCGCGCTTCCCACCGCCGGGTAGCGCGCGTCCACCGCCACCAGGGTCTCGGCCGTGGACAGCAGGTGGTTGTGCGGGTCGATGAAGCCCGGCAGCACGCTGCGCCCGCCCGCCCGCACGACCTCGGCGCCCGGCCCGGCGGCGGCCAGCACGTCGGCCTCGCGGCCCACGGCCAGGATCCGCCCGTCGCGGACGGCGACGGCCTCGGCGGAGGGGTTCGCGGGGTCCATGGTGAGGACCTTCGCGCCGGTGATGACGGTGGTGGACACTCGGTCTCCTTGTCGGTGAGGACTTGCTTGTACGGGCGGGCGGGCGCGGTCAGACGGTCGTGGGGACGGGGTCGCGGTGGCGGGGCGCCACGGCGAGGCAGACGACGCTGAGCGCGCACATGCCGACGAGCAGCGCCACGGCCGGCCACGCGGCGCCGCCGGCCCCGGCCACCAGCGCCGTGGCGACCAGCGGCGACAGGCCGCCGAAGATCGCGCCGGCGCCCTGGTAGGCGAGCGAGATGCCCGTGTAGCGCACCTGCGGCGGGAACATCTCGGACAGGATGGCCGCCATGGGCCCGTAGGTGCCCGAGGTGGCCAGCCGCATGAGGCCGAGCATCCCGAAGATCAGGAACGTGCTGTGCGAGCCGAGCACCGCGAACTGCGGCACGGCGAGCACGGCGGTGGCGACCAGGAACCAGATGGCGACCTTGCGCGAGCCGAACTTGTCGCCCAGGTAGGCGATGCCGAGCGTGGCCACCAGCTCGACGAACGCGGCGAAGCTCAGGCCGTTGAGAATGAGCTGCTCGGACTCGCCGACCGAGGACCCGGTGGCGTACGCCAGCAGGAACGTCGTGAGGATGTAGTAACCGCCGATCGCGACCGGCAGCGTGCCGATGCCGAGCAGCACCGAGCGCCAGGACGTGCGGAAGACGGCCTTGATCGGCATCGCGCTCTTCTCGGTCCGCGCGAAGACCGGCGACTCCTCCACGCGGAGCCTGATCAGGAGGCCGACCAGCACCAGCACGGCCGAGACGATGAACGGCACCCGCCAGCCCCACGACATCAGCGCGTCGTCGCCGAACAGCGTGATCAGGCTGAAGGCGCCGGTCGCGAGCAGCGCTCCGGCGGGGTTGCCGAGCTGGGCGAACCCGCCGTAGAAGGTCTTGCGGCCCTCGGGGGCGTGCTCGACCGCCATCAGCACGGCACCGCCCCACTCGCCGCCGACCGCGAGGCCCTGGATGAAGCGCAGCAGCACCAGCAGCGCGGGGGCGAGCGCGCCGATCGAGGCGTACGTCGGCAGCACGCCGACCGCGAACGTCGCCGCGCCCATCATCAGCAGCGTGACCACCAACGCCGACTTGCGCCCCACCCGGTCACCGAAGTGGCCGAACACGATGCCGCCGAGCGGCCGGGCGAAGAAGCCGACCGCGTAGGTCGCGAAGGACGCCATGAGCGCGACGGCCGGACTGCTCGCGTTGGGGAAGAACAGATCGTCGAAGATCAGTGCGGCGGCCGTCGCGTAGACGTAGAAGTCGTACCACTCAATGGTGGTCCCGATGAAAGCGGCTCCGGCCGCCCGGGTGGCACGGTTCAAGGGATCCTCCGGGGTGTCTGGGGGCTGCGATGACGATAAGCGCAGGTCAGCCGGATGGGGTCGAGCCAAAACGCACTCCGGGGGGTGCGTTAGAGTGCGGTATGCACCACACGGAGAGGCGCTCATGTCGCTGACGGTCGCCCGTACGATGGCGCTTCCCGGGATGCGGATGCGGCTGCTGGCCGGGCGCACCGGCACCTGGCGGGCCGTGCGCTGGGCGCACGTGTCGGAGCTGGCCGACCCCGTGCCGTGGCTGTCCGGCGGCGAGTTCGTCATGACCATCGGGCTGGGGCTGCCCGCCGAGCCCGAGGGCCGCAGGGCCTACGTCGAACGGCTCGCCGCGGCCGGCTGCGCCGCGCTCGCCTTCGCCCTGCACGAGCATGTGGACGAGGTGCCGCGCGACCTGCTCGACGCCGCCGACGCCTGCGGACTGCCCGTCCTGGAGGTGCTGACCTCGTTCATCTCGGTGACCGAGGCGGTCGCGCGCTGGCACGCCGACGAGCGCGTACGCGGCGAGCGCCGGGTCGTCGCGGCCCAGGAGGCCATGGCGCGGGCGGCGCTCGCGCACGGCACCGCCGGCATCCTGCGCGCCCTGGCCGAGCACGCCGGAGGCGAGGCCCTGCTGCTCGGGCCGCACGGCGAGCACAAGCACGCGGTGCCGGCGCGGGAGCGGCCCTGGCACGCCCGCGCCGCCGAGGCCGCGGCGGCGAGCGGCGGCGGGCGCAGCGCCGGGGTGCTGGACGACGGGATCGAGGCCGTCCAGGTGCACAGCCTCGGGTTCTCCGGCCCGGCCACCGGCTGGCTCGCGGTGCGCACCGCGTCACCGCTCGACTGGCACGTGCGGATGCTCACCAGCCACGCCGCCTGCCTGCTCGCCATCGAGCTGCTCGGGCTGCGGGTAGGGCGGTCCAGGATGCACGCCCAGCGGGGGGCGCTGCTGGCCGCCGTGCTCGACGGGCGGCTGCCCGCGGCGCGGCTCGGCGAGCTGTGCTCGGTGGCGGCGGCGCCGTACGAGGTGGTGGTGGTCCGGCCGGGCGTGAGCCTGGAGGCGGCGGTCGAGGCGCTGGAGGAGGTGGCCGAGGCCGGCGACGAGGAGACGGCCCTGGTGTGCGAACGGCCGGAGGGCACGGTGTTCGTGCTGCCGGAGAGCAGTGGCGTGCCCGGGGAGCAGGCGGGCGGGCGGCTCGGCGAGCCGGCGGGCGGAGGGCTCGGCGAGCAGATGGGCGGGCGGCTCGGCGAGCGGACGGATGGGCGGCTCTTCGGGCGGGCCCATGGGCGGCTCGGTGTTCGGCTTTGTGCGCGGCTCGGGGTGGCCGGGGGTGGCTGTCGGGCGGGTGGGCTGGAGGAGGTGCCGGCCGCCGTGCGGCACGCGGCCGCGCTGGTCGCGCGTGGCGGCGACGGCTACGCGCACGTGGACGACCTGGAGCCGCAGGCGCTGCTGCGGGACGCCTTCGTGCCCGAGGCGGCCCGCCGCTTCTCCACCGCCGTGCTGCGCCCGCTGCGCGAGCACGAGGCCAGGCACGGCGGCGACCTCGTGGGCACGCTCCGCGCGTACCTGGAGGCGGGCGACAACGCGGAGACCGCCGCGCGCCGCCTCGGCGTGCACCGCAACACGCTGCGACGCCGGCTGGCCGCCGCCGAGCGGGTCTCCGGCGGCCCGCTCACCGACCCCGGCCACCGGCTGCGCCTGTGGCTGGCCCTGTCGCTGCCGGACCTCGTACCGCCCGGCTCGTCCCGCGCCGCGCTGGGTCTGGACAGAGCCGCCCGTGACGCCGATGCTGAAGGTCGGCACCCCTGATTCGCTCGGTTGGGAGCGTACCCATGACCATCCGCACCTGGACCCGCTGCGCCGCCGCCTGCGCCGCGGCGCTGGCGCTGAGCACCGTCCCCGCCGCGCCCGCCGGGGCGGACGACGGCTGCGCGGGCACCGCCGCCACCATCGTCCGCACCCCGCAGGTGAACCTGGTGCTGGCCGACGGCGACACGGGCTACAAGCGCCCGGTGTGACCGGTCAGGCGCCCAGGAACACCTGGGCGTTGCCGCCGAGCAGCTTGGCCCGCGCGGTCCCGGACAGGAACCCGGCCCGCCGGATCAGCCCGCCCGCCGGCGACTCGCCGAGCGGGTAGGGGAAGTCGCTGCCGAGCAGCACGTGGTCCTCGCCGAAGGTGTCGACGAGCAGGCGCAGCGCCCGCTCGTCGAAGACCGCGGAGTCGACGCCGAACCTGCCGAGGTAGTGCGACGGCGGATGCTCCGAGACGCCGACCACGCCGGGGCGGCGATGCCAGGCGTTCTCGAAGCGGCCGAGCCAGAAGGCGAAGGAGCCGCCGCCGTGCGCGAAGCAGATCCGCAGGCTCTCGGGCACCTGGTCGAAGACGCCCCCGAGGATCATGGCGAGGATCGACAGGTGGGTCTCGGCGGGCATCCCGACGAGCCACTGGGCCATCCAGCGCTCGACGCGCGGCCCGGCCGGCAGGTCCCACGGGTGCACGAAGACGGGCGCACCGCGCTCGGCGCAGTGCCGCAGGAACGCGACCACGCCGGGGTCGTCGAGATCGCGGTCGCCGACGTGGTTGCCGATCTCGACGCCGCGGTGGCCGTTCGCCAGGCAGCGGTCGAGCTCGGCGCAGGCCAGCTCGGGATCCTGCAACGGCACCTGGCAGAACGGGATCAACCGCTCGTGCGCGCAGATCTCCAGCGCCAGGTCGTTGAAGATCTTCGCGATCCGCACGCCCTCCTCGGCCGGCAGGTCGTAGCCGAAGAAGACCGGGGTGGGCGAGACCACCTGCCGGTCCACGCCGTCGGCGTCCATCCTGGCCAGCCGGACCTCAGGGTCCCAGCAGTCGTCCTGGATCCGGCGGAACTCGCGCTCCCCCACGAGGATGGTCGCCTCGCGCTCGGAGTCGACGCGCAGCCGCGGCGCCCCGGGCCGGCCCAGGTCGGGCCAGCCCTTGGGGACGTGGTGCGTGTGGACGTCAACGATCACTTCAGCCCTTGCCAGGGTGGAGGGCGCCGCAGCGGCCGCAGGTGCGGGCCTTCTCGTCGGCGTAGAACGCCTCGAAGACCGGGGGCAGGTCCTTCACGATGTCGCGTACCTGCAGCTCGACGTCGTGCACCAGGCCGCCGCACTCCGCGCAGTACCACTGGAAGCGCTCCAGCGTGCCCTCCGGTCTGATCCGCTCGATCACCAGCCCGACCGAGCCCTCCTCGGGCCGCTGCGGCGAGTGCGGCATCCCGCCGGGCAGCAGCCACATCTGGCCCTCGCGGACGTGCACGGTCTCGGGGCCGTTCTCGGTGACCACGTTGACGTGCATGTTGCCGCGCACTTGGTAGAACAGCTCCTCGTACGGGTCCACGTGGAAGTCGGTGCGCGCGTTGGGCCCGCCCACCACCATCACGATGAAGTCCTCGGCCTCCTCGAAGACCAGCTTGTTGCCCACCGGTGGCTTGAGCAGGTGGGCGTGCTCGTCGATCCACTTGGTGAAGTCAATGGGGGGAATCACGATCGCTCCTGGGGGTGGTAGGCGACGGCTTGCATCTCGATGAGCAGGTGCGGGTGCGGAAGCTGGTGCACCGCCACCGTGGTCCGCGTCGGGCCCTCCTCGTCGAAGAACTCGGCGTAGACCTCGTTGTATCCCTTGAAGTCGTTCATGTTCACCAGATAGGTGGTGATCTGGACGAGGTCGGCGAGCGAGCCGCCGGCGGCCTTGAGTATGTCGCCGATGTTCTCGATGACCGCCCTGGTCTGGGCGCGGATGTCGAGGTTCGTCGCCCCGTACTTGTCCACCTCCACGCCCACGAACGTGTCGTCGTGGCGGCGGCAGCTCGTGCCGGAGACGTACAGGAAGTCGCCGGCCCGCTTGACGTGCGGGAACCGGCCGCGCGGCGTGGCCTTGCCGGGCACGCGGATGCCCTTGGCCATCACGGGGTCGTCCTCACTGCGTGAACACCGCCCGCACCGATCCGAGCCCTTCGACGTGGGCCTCCAGCTCGTCGCCGGGGCGTACCGGCACGACCGGGCCGAGCGTGCCGGTCAGCACGACCTCGCCCGCCCGCAGCGGCCGCTCGGTGCGGGCGAGCCGGTTGGCCAGCCAGACGGCGGCGTTGACCGGATGGCCGAGGCAGGCGGCGCCCGTCCCCGCGGAGACCTGCTCGCCGGCCCTGGTCATCGTCATGGCGGCGGCGCGCAGGTCGAGCCCGTGCAGCGGGACCGGGGTGTTGCCGAGCACGTACACGCCGGAGGAGGCGTTGTCGGCCACGGTGTCGAACAGGCCGATGTCCCAGCCGGCCACGCGGGAGTCGGCGATCTCGATGGCGACCAGCGCGAAGTCCACCGCCCTCAGCACCTCGGCGGCCGTGAACGGGCCGCCCGCGATGTCCGCGCCGAGCACCAGCGCGATCTCGGCCTCGGCGCGCGGCTGCAGCAGCCGCTCGTACGGGATGGGCAGCCCGTCGAGGTAGGCCGCGTCGGCGAAGAGCGGGGCGCAGGTCGGATGGTCGATGCCGAGCTGCCGCTGGACGTCGGGGTTGGTGACGCCGACCTTGCGGCCGACCGGCCGCCGCCCCTCGGCCAGCGCCGTCTCCGTGGCGAGGTCCTGGACGGCGTAGGCGTCGGCGAGCGTGCCGATCAGGTCACGGACCGGCGCGCACGGTTTGCCGGTGCGCGCCGCCTCGGCCAGCCGGTCGGCGGCCTGCGCACGCGCGTCCACCGCCTGCGACCATTCGTCATGCATCGGGTTGCTCCATCTTGATGGTGATCGTGGTGGGTTCGGAGTAGAAGTCCAGCGACTGGGTGCCGCCCTCCCTGCCGATGCCCGACAGGCGCAGCCCGCCGAAGGGCGTGCGCAGGTCGCGCAGATACCAGGTGTTGACCCAGACCAGCCCGGCCTCCAGACGCTGCGCCACCCTGTGGGCGCGGTCGAGGCCGCCGGTCCAGATCGCCGCGGCCAGGCCGTACTCGCTGTTGTTGGCCAGGTCGATCGCCTCGGACTCGGTGTCGAAGTGGGCCACGTGACACACCGGGCCGAAGATCTCCTCCCTGTTGAAGCGGGACCACTCGGACAAGCCTGTCATCACGGTGGGATCCACGAAATAGCCCGCGTCGCGCTTGTCCCCGAAGGACGGCGTGCCGCCTCCCGCCAGCACCTTGGCTCCCTCCGAGCGGGCCAAGGCGTAGTAGGACAGGACCTTCTCGCGGTGCTCGGCCGAGATCATCGGCTGCGGCACGACCTCCTGGGCGCGGGCGGCCAGCCGGGTGCAGAACTCCTCGAAGATCGGGCGCTGGACGTAGAGGCGCTCGGTGCACAGGCAGACCTGGCCGCCGTTGGTGAAGACGGACCTGACGCAGCCCTCGACCGCGCGGTCCAGGTCGCAGTCCTCGAAGACCAGGGCGGCGTTCTTGCCGCCCAGCTCGAACGAGACCGGCTTGACCCGGTCGGCCACCGCCTTCATGATCGCCGATCCGGTCCTGGTCGAGCCGGTGAACGTCACGGCGTCCACCCAGGGGTGCTCGA
Organism: Nonomuraea sp. B208; assembly: GCF_057536035.1. NCBI lineage: Bacteria > Bacillati > Actinomycetota > Actinomycetes > Streptosporangiales > Streptosporangiaceae > Nonomuraea > Nonomuraea sp. B208. The sequence continues at coordinate 367,907 of NZ_BAAJOU010000021.1, read as the reverse complement.
CCAGGAGCTGCCCGGCGGAGCCGTGGCCGTAGATGATGTTGACCACGCCCGGCGGCAGCCCGGCGGCGGCGCAGATCTCGGCGAACACGGCGGCCGAGCCCGGCGTGTGCTCCGACGGCTTGACCACGACGGTGTTGCCGGCCACCAGGGCGGGGGCCAGCTTCCACGTCATGAGCAGGAACGGCAGGTTCCACGGGACGATCACCGCGACCACGCCGAGCGGCCGGCGCACGGTGTAGGAGAGCACGCCCGACAGGTGGAAGGCCTCGTCGGGGCGGTGGGCGGCGATCTCGGCGAAGGCGCGGAAGTTCGCGATGCCGCGCGGGATGTCGAGGGTGCGGGTCTGGTCGAGCGGTTTGCCGGTGTCGGCGATCTCGGCGGCCACGAGGTCGTCGAAGCGCTCCTCGATGCCCTCGGCGAGGCGCCGCAGCCACCCCGCCCGCTCGGCCACCGGCAGCGCGGCCCAGTCGCGGGCGGCCTCCCGCGCGGCGCGCACCGCCCGGTCCACCACCTCCGGGTCGGCCTCGCCGACCTGTCTGATCACCGCGCCGGTCATCGGATCGTGAACCGGGAAGGCCGTGCCCGCGGCCACCGGCTCGCCGCCGATGAAGTGGGTCAGCACTGCGGTCTCCTCCTTCCGGGGACGACATCCGGGGGATGGCATCCGGGGGACGACGGGCCCCTCGATCGCCATCGTCTCCCCCGACCAGGCAGGAGAGGACGCGGAGAAGACCTGTCCGAATGGACATCTTCCGGTACCCCTTGATCGCTGTCCATCATGATCGGATGGCGCAGACGTGGGAATTGTGGGGATCCGTCATTATTGCTGGTACGTTTGCGCTGTTCCTGACCCCGCTCGCGGTCGTGCTGCTCTTCCGCCGCCGCGCCCGCGCCGGCCGCCCGGCGCCGCTGCGCACCGCGATCGCCGATGTGGGCATCGTGGTCGGCACGGCTCCGTGGATCTGGATGATCCTGACCCCCGCGAGCGGTCCCGGCGGCGTCGGGTTGATCCCGTTCGCGGACCTGGCCGATCTCGCCTCGGCCCCGTGGCAGACGGTGTTCGTGCAGGTCGGGGGCAATCTGCTGGTGTTCGCGGCGCTGGGCGCGCTGCTGCCGGTACGCACCGCGGCGATGGCTTCGACGGGCCGGGTTGCGGCGGTCGCGGCGGCCTTTTCGGTCCTCGTCGAGGTGCTGCAACTCGTGCTGCAACTCGGACGTTTCTCGTCCGTCGACGACGTCCTGCTCAACACGGCGGGCGCGGTGATCTCCGCGTCGGTTACTCGCCGCTGGTGGGCCGGGCGAATACCGGCCGGGACAGTTGCCCGGTAACGGTCCGCTTAAACACGGCGTAGTTCACCACACGGGCACGATCAGCTCAAAAACAGCTCGGGACCAACCTCTGTATCTGTGCGATCGTGGACAAGACGGGGCAAGTTCTCTGGAGACGCCACAACCTGGTTGGTGACAGAGGGTGATCAAAGTTGTCTGAATCCCCGGTACCCCACGAGCCCCCTATCTATCGCCGCATCGCCGACGGTCTCCGCGCCCGGATCCTGGCCGGCGAGCTGCGTGACGGGGACCGACTGCCGGGCGAGAACGCACTCATGGCCGACTACGCGATCGCGCGAGCCACCGCCAGGCAGGCGCTCGCCGTACTGATCAACGAAGGGCTGGCGGTGCCCAGACGAGGTTCGGGGGTTTACGTGCGGCTGTTCAAACCCATCCGGCGGCACGGCTCACGCCGGCTGTCACGCGAGCAGTGGGGCCAGGGCCTGGCCATCTGGGACGCGGACACCCGTGGCCGGCCGTTCACCGTCGATCACCTGGAGGTGGCTCTGGAGCGCGCGGCCGAGCACGTGGCGGGCATCCTCGACAGCGCCGAGGTGTGGGTACGCCGCCGCCGCTACTCGGTCGACGCCAGGCCCGTGCAGCTCGCGGCCTCCTACTTCCCCGCGCACCTGGTCCAGGACAGCGCGATCACCCTCACCGACACCGGCCCCGGCGGCGTCTACGCCCGGCTGGGCGACCTCGGCGCGGCCCCCGCCCACTTCACCGAGGAGGTACGCGCCCGCATGCCGCGACCGCGCGAGAGCGCGCTGCTCGACCTGCCGGGCGGCACCCCCGTCATCGTCATCGCGCGCACGGCGTACACGTCGGGCGGGCTTCCCGTGGAGGTCAACGAGATGGTGCTGGACTCGGCGGCATACGTACTCCAGTACGACTTCGACGCCTAGTTCAACCCGATCTGTCAAGCGTTAGGTTGACCTGCCCTTGAATTCTCTAGAGAAGTCATTCATCGTCTAAGGAGATGGAAACCTCACCTGGGGCCCCCGGAAGGCGGGCAGCGATGTCCTTTGACCGGCATCTCGCCGAGATCGCCCGGGAGTATCCCCAGTGGACCATCTGGCGGAGCGACGCGGGCCGCTGGTGGGCCACGAGACACCATCCGCTGAGCGCCGAACAGCGCGACGCCGGATGCGCGATGACCATCGACGCGGACGACCCGGAGGGCCTGCGGGACCACCTCCGGGACCAGGAACGACGGGCCGGCGAGCCGCAGGACTGGGGAGCCGGCCCCGCACCACCCCGACGTCCACCCAGGCGTCCGCAGCGGGAACGACCCGCCGCGGGCGCACACGAGCAGCCCGGTGCCGGGTCCAGCGTCTCGGCGGCCCCGGCACCGGGCCACCAGAACGGCGGGGCCACGAGCGCGGAAGCCTCCGACCCGATCGGGGGCGGAGGCTTCCGCTCCTGACGCCGCCGGCTCAGGAGGCCGGCGTCACTTCGGGGGCACGCGGACGACGGTGACCTCAGTGTCGTCGGAGACCGGCCGCTCCTCCGCGCCGGCCTCCCGCGGCCGCTCCTCCTCGTCGTCGTCCTCGACGATCACCCGCACGTCGTCCTGCGGGTGGGGCTGCTGCCGCTCCTGGGACTGGGACTGGGACTGGGACTGGGGCTCGGACTCGGACTCGGACTCGGACGGGGCCGCGATCTGGGGCTGCTGCCGCGGGGGCGCGATGGCCTCCGGCACCAGCGGCCCGGCGCCCGCCTCGGTGCGCATGAGGTCGCCGAGCACCGAGCCGATCTCGTTGAGCCGCCGCACCACCTCGGTGTGCGTGTTGGTGAGGTAGTCCACCCGCCGGCCGGCCTGCTCGTCCAGCGCCGCCGTACGCCGGCGCGCGGTCTCCAGCATCGCCTCGCCCTCGGCCCGCGCGCTCATGAGGATCTGCTCCGCCTGGGCGGCGGCGTCCTTCATGAGCTGCTCGGACTCGGCCTGGGCCGTGGTCAGCAGGCGCTCCGCCTCGCTCCGCGCCCCGCGCACGGTCTCCTCCGCCTCGGCGCGGGCCGAGGTGAGCTGCTCGTCGGCGTCGGCGCTCGCCTGGGACAGCATGCGCTCGGCGGCCTGCGTGGCCTCGTTCACCCGGCGCTCCGCCTCCGCCTGCGCGGAGGTGAGGATGTTGTCGGCGGTCTCGCGGGAGGTGGTCAGCAGCCGCTGGGCCTCGGCGGTCGACGTCTCACGCAGGTGGGCGGCCTCGGCGCTCGCCGTCTCACGCAGGTGGGCGGCCTCGGCCTCGGCCTCCGCCCTCTTGGCCGCGGCCTCCTCCTCGCCGAGCTGGAGTATCTGGGCGAGCCGCGGGCTCAGGTCCTCGTAGCTCTGCGGCGTCTCGACCATGCGCCGCCGGGCCTCCGCCAGCTCGATGCGGCCCTGCTCGGCCTGGTCGATGGCCCGCGCCAGCCGCTCCTCCAGATCGCGGATCTGGTTGCGGGTGCGGAGCATGTAGTCATGGACCTGGCGGCGGTTGTAGCCGCGCATGACGACCTCGAAGGTGTCCTCTTGCATCAGGTCGGGGAAGCTGCTGTCGTGCTGGTTCATCATGGAGGTTACCTAAGGGTGGATTGCGTGAGGCGGGGAACAACTGCGGGTTGTGAGGGTCTGACAGCGAGACTCAGGAATCGACTTTCCTGCCATCTGCCCACGTCCGCAACCGGAACGCCATACCCGGACCGGCAATTACGATGTGTCGAATGTACATAGCAGCGCTGGATGCCGGGGCCTCCCCCGACATCCATCCCGAGGCGTTCATCGCCCCCGGCGCGACCGTGGTCGGCCGGGTCAGCGTCGGCCGGGCGTCGAGCATCTGGTACGGCTCCGTTCTGCGGGGCGACGACGAGCGGATCGAGATCGGCGAGGAGTGCAACGTACAGGACCTGTGCTGCCTCCACTCCGACCCCGGTGAGCCCGCCGTCCTGGAGGATCGGGTGAGTCTCGGCCACAAGGCCATGGTCCACGGCGCCCACGTCGACTCCGGCGCGCTGATCGGCATCGGCGCGATCGTGCTCGGCGGCGCCCGCGTCGGCGCGGGCACGCTGGTGGCCGCGGGAGCGCTGGTGGGCCCCGGCAAGAAGATCCCGTCGGGCGTGCTGGTCGCCGGGGTGCCCGGCCGGATCGTACGCGAGCTCACCGACGACGACCGGGCCTCCTTCGCCCACACCCCGGACAACTACATCGCCAAGGCACTCAGGCACCGGCAGGCGTCAAGGCTTTGACGAGCACGTCGTCCGGCACCGACTTGTCGTTGAGCGGGTCGGCGTACTCCGGCAGCTCGGGCCGGAGGAACCGGACGAAGTCGACGGTCAGTTTTAAGTCGGGCAGGCCCTTGACCAGCCGGGCGTTGGCCTTCGCCGGGTCCTGCTTGACGGCGCCGTAGCTGTCCCAGTCGGTGTAGGCGGTGACGCCCCACTGGAGGGCGTCGGGGAGGCTGGAGGCCCAGCGCTGCCCCACCTTCCAGGTGCCGCCCTCCTCCTTGTAGAGCGCCGCGAAGGCGCGCCCGGCACGGGCGAGGACGAGGTCGACCCAGCCGGCCTTGACCGGGATCTCCTTCGGCTTGGAGCTGCCGTTCTCGGTCCACTTGACCTCGATCTGGCCGCTCTTCTCGCCGGTGCCGGTGGTGATGGAGACCCAGTTGGGGGTGGCGTACGAGCCCGGCTGGCGGGCCATGAGCCCGCCGAGCGAGAACTTCCGCTTGGGCCGGCCGCCGTTCTTCCCCTCGACCTTGACCCGCGCGTGCATGACGATGTCGCCGGCGAGGTCCTGGTAGAGGAAGGGGCCGCGGAAGCCGTCGAACCAGGCCGAGGTCCTGGGCTCCAGGTAGAGCGCGCCCTTCGCGGTCTTGTTCACGTCCAGCTTGGCGATCCGGTCGACGTCCTTCTCGGTGTCGCTCAGCTTCGTCCACATGGCGAGGTCGGTCGCCTTCGCGAACTCCGTGGAGGCCTCGCCCACCTCGCCGCCGGGCGCGGGAGGGGTGGCCCGCTCAAGCGTCAGCATGCCGGGGCCGGTGACCGTGGGGTCGGCCGAGGTCGTCGTGCCGCATCCGGCGAGCACGCTCGCGACCGCCAACGTCCCTGCTACCTTCGCCCTCATAGGGCACATTCTGCCGTGTCTGGCCGTCGGATGATCCACGACCGGCAAGTACGATGACGCCCGTGCCACCCTGGGATGCGTTCACCGCCACCGAGGCGGCGGTCCGCGCGATGGTCGCCGACCCGCGCTGGCCTGAGCTCCCGGTGCCCGATCGCGCCCACGTCCTGGCCGCCAGGGTCCTCGTCACCCGCGACGGCGACCGGTGGTTGTTCGGCGCGCACGCCCGCTGGCACCTGCACGACCCGGCCTCGGGCCGCTGGCACCTCGCGCCCCCGCCCCGGGGCGAGCGGGCCCGCGAGGTCCGGCACGCCGCCGCCGACCTGCCGGAGGACGTGGTGCCGTCAGGACCCGACTTCCACGCCGAGCCCGGCTCCACGATGGCCTTCATCGGCCCCGACGTCTCCGCCGACCTCACCGAGCGGCTGCGCGTGCTCGTACGGGCCTGCGGGCGCAAGTCCGAGCTCGACTACCCGCTGACCGCCTTCGACGACATCTTCGCCAGGGACGTGCCGAGCACGGTCGCGGCCGTGTGGGGCACGATCATGTGGTGCTCGTACGCGCCGGCCTTCGACGGCAACGAGCGGCTGCTCACCGTCTTCGGCGAATACCTGCGCCGGCCGCTCCCCGGCGACGAGTGGGTGCGCTGGCTGCCCGCGCCGCCGCTGCTGGACCTCGTCACGATGGTCGTGGAGCGGGCGGAGGCCGGGCGGGCCAGGGAGTCGCGCCGGCTGGCCGCCGTGATGGCCGACACCGCGCAGGTCCTGATGTCCGACACCCGGTTCAGGCCGCGGGCGCTCGCGCTGCTCACCATGGTCGAGCCCGCGCTGCGCGACCCCGGTCTCGACGACGGCCTGGCGGGCGCGGAGGAGGTGTGCCGGGCGTGGCTGGAGCGCGCTCCGGCGCGGCTGGGCCGGGCGCTGCTGCCGGAGACCGACGTCGCGGCGCACTTCCGGCACGCGGTCTACGACCTGGCCGAGGCGCTGGCTTTCACGCCCGATCCCGCGCGGGCCACGGCGGGGTTCCTGGCCGACCTGTCCGACTCGCGGCGGCGGCTGCCCGCGCTGCTCGATCATCGGCTGCGGGCGGCGTACGAGGAACTGGAGCGGGCGGGGATGACCGAGACCTCGGTCGCCGAGACGACCGCGCCCGAGGGGTTCCCCGCCGGCTCGCGGGGCGGGGTGTCGACCGTGCCCGCGCCGGTGCTGGAGGTGGCGCCGCCCGACCGGACGAGCGCGGCGGGGGTGCTGGGGGCGGCGTACGCGACGGGACGGGCCTGGGAGCGCCTGACGGGCGCCAAGGTGCCGGGGCGGGGTCTCGCGGGGCAGTCGGCGCTCGTGAGCAAGCTGGTGCACGAACGCGATGATCATCACGTGAGCGACACCGGTCACATCTAAACCACTAATCCCGCTATTTCCCTCTTACCTCGCCTGTATCGTTCTAACACCCGAAGGATCAGTAATTTCGCTGAATTGTGATCTCCACTTCGGGAAATGACCCCACTGGGGCCCCGGGGCGCCGAAAGGAATGACTCCGATGGGCCATGTCGCCCGAAGGGGGTCCCCCCGTAACCTCGGAGAGGGTGTGGGCTGCGGAAGGAAAGGACGACGCGGTGGGGCACGACGACCTGGACTCTCGGGTCCACGACCGTGTCGCGTTGGACGAGATTGCGCTCTACGCCGAGGTGCTCACGGCCGTGGCTGTCAGCGAGCGGCGGCTGACCTTGGACGAACTCGACGACGCGCTCGGATTGCGGACTTCGGCGAGCCGCTGAAGAAGCATCACGACGATTACCGAGCCCCGGGGACCTAGTTCCCGGGGTTTCGCATAACTAGTCACTTGCGCGGGCCGCCTCCTACGAAAGGAGGATGCCCGCCACTCACAAGATCCTTAAGACCGGACGAGGCGCGCGATGGCCGCCGAGGCCTCCTTCACCTTCGCCTCGGCCTCCGGGCCGCCGGTGTTGATCGCGTCGGCCACGCAGTGGGAGATGTGCTCCTCCAGCAGGCCCAGCGCCACCGCCTGGAGCGCGCGCGTGGCGGCGGAGACCTGGGTGAGGATGTCGATGCAGTAGGCGTCGTCCTCGACCATGCGCTGCAGGCCCCTGACCTGGCCCTCGATTCGCCGGAGGCGCGTCAGATATGCCTGCTTGTCTCCGCTGTACCCATGCATGGTTCTACGGTACCCGTAACCCGTATGGGGAGCGGGGGTCAGCGGAGATCCGCGATCAGCTTCTCCCACTGACCGGCGACCTCGGCCGCCGCGTGCCGGGTCGCGGTGTCGAGGGCGCCGGCCGCGAGCGAGCGCCGCCTGCGCTCGTCGTCGATCAGTGCCAGCAGCGCCGCCGCGAACATCTCCTCGTCGGCGCCGGACTCCGGCACCAGCACCCCGTTGTAGCCCGTGGCCACGAACTCGGCCGGGGCCCGCGCCCCCTCGTACGCCACCACCGGCACCCCGCAGCTCATGGCCTCCAGCACGGTCATGGCCTGGTCGTCGCCGCGCGAGGGGTTGGCCACGATCGACGCCTTGGCGAACTCGCCGGCGAGGTCGGGCGTGGTGCCCATGAAGTAGACGTGGTTGTGCAGGTCGAGCTCCTGCGCCAGGGCGCGCAGCCGGCGCTCCTCCGGGCCGCCGCCGTACAGGCGGAGCTGCCAGTCGGGGCGCTTGTCGGCCACGACGGCGAACGCCCGGATCAGCCGGTCGTAGCCCTTGACCGCCACCCAGCGGCCTCCGGCCGCGACGATCCTGTTGTCCATGCGCGAGCGCGGCCAGGGGCCGGCCGGCAGGGCGTCCTGCACGAAGCGCACGGCGGGCCCGGTGAGCCCCTCGCCGAGCAGCCTGCCCCATTCCTCCTGACCGGCCTCCGTGGCCGCCACGACGGCGTTGAGGCGCGGGTAGAACCGTCTGACGGGCGCCGGCACGGCGGGCCTGGTCCACTCCCTGGCGAGCTTCAGCACCTCGCGCGGCGCGTGCCTGGCGGCCTGGACGCCGAGCCCCGGCCTGGTCGTGACGAGCACGTCGCACCTGAGCCCGCGCAGCACCCGCCAGAGCGCGACCTCGGTGCGCACCTGGCCGCGCGGCAGCAGGTGCCGCACCCCCGGCCGGGCGTCCACGACGCTGCGCATGACGACGTTCGGGCCGACGGGGAAGAACGGCTTCTCCTTCTGCCGTCGTACGCTGATCACCTCGACCTCGTGCCGCTCGGCGAGGGCGTTGGCCAGGTTGAGCGTCGCGCGTACATCACCCCGCATGCCGTAGGCGGACGGCAGGAGCAGGGCGATCCTCATGCGCCCACCTCGATGCGCAGCTCGTCGTCGGCGGTGTAGCAGGGCCGTACGGGCACGCCGTCCACCTCGGCCGCCGGATAGTGGAGCCGGCGGCGCTTGCCGTCGACGTCGTCGAGGCGCGAGGCGAGCCGCAGCGGCGCGGGCACCCCCGCGACCTGGAGCGCGGGCTCCCACGTGCCCGCGCCGTCGGGGTCGGCGGCCAGCACGTCCACGAGCGAGACGGCCGCGTGGAAGCGCACGCCCTGGACGTACGCCGTGGCCGACACCCGGGCGCCGGCCTGCCGCCGGTCGAGGGTGAGCGTGGCCTCGTGGCGGGAGTCGTCGTCCTCCAGCCCGGTGTAGGTGAGCAGCCCCATGACCTCGAAGCGGCCCTCCCTGAACCACACCCTGCGCACCTCGGCCCCTGGCTCGGCGTCGGTGATCTTCAGGGCCAGGTAGCCGTTGCGGGTCCGGTAGGAGCGGTAGGCGAGGGTGCGCCTGCACAGGGCGTACGCGTCGAGATGGTCGAGCGAGAAGCCGGGGTCGACGCTCAGCAGCCGGCTGCGCCGGCCGTCGTGGCGCAGGTAGGCGTCCCAGCGGCCGGCCGTGAGGCCGAGCGGCGCCAGCGAGACCGCCAGCGTGGCCTCGCGCGCCCGTGCCCCCGGCGTGCCGAGGCGCACCTCACGCTCCACCCCCGTGGTGCGGTGCCGCAGGACGAGCTCGGTGCCTTCGCGGAGTGGTTCGTCGATGGCCAGTCGCAGGGAGAGCACGTCCGCCAGGGTCACCTCGGCGTCGGTGACGACGACGCCCATCGCGAGCCCCCTCCCCGTCGAATAGACCCATGCGACGTTGAGGTTACCGTGATTTTCCCGTTATGTGGATGGCAGATTTCTTGTCGTCGCCCTTGTCGACACGCGAAACTCCTCCACACGGGGTGTGGAGGAGCTGCGTTTCGCGTCCTCAGGAAGCGCCCTTGACCGATTTGATCAGGAGCTGGGCGACGTCCACGACTTCCAGCGACTCCTTGGCCTCGCCGCTGTTCTTCTTCTCGTTGATCGCGTCACCGAGCATCACCATGCAGAACGGGCACGCGGTGGAGACGGTGTCGGGGTTGGTGGTCAGCGCCTCGTCCACGCGCTCGGTGTTGATGCGCTTGCCGATGCGCTCCTCCATCCACATGCGCGCGCCGCCCGCGCCGCAGCAGAAGCCGCGGTCCTTGTGCCGGTGCATCTCCTGCGCCTGCACGCCGGGCACCTTGGCCATGATGTCGCGGGGCTGGGAGTAGACCTTGTTGTGCCGGCCGAGGAAGCACGGGTCGTGGTAGGTGATCTTCTCCTCGATCGGCGTGACCGGGGTGAGCAGGCCCTCGTCGACCAGCTTGGCGAGGAGCTGGGTGTGGTGCACCACCTCGTACGTGCCGCCGAGCTGTGGGTACTCGTTGGCGAGGGTGTTGAAGCAGTGCGGGCAGGTCGCGACGATCTTCTTGACGCCCGCCTCGTTCAGCGTCTCGATGTTCTGCTGGGCGAGCATGTTGAACAGGTATTCCATGCCGAGCCGGCGGGCCGGGTCGCCGGAGCAGGCCTCCATCGGGCCGAGCACCGCGAACTTCACGCCGGCGATGTGCAGCAGCTCGGCGACCGCCTTGGTGGTGCGCTTGGCGCGGTCCTCCAGCGCGCCCGCGCAGCCGACCCAGAACAGGTATTCGGTGCCCTCGGGCATCTTGTCCTCGACGATCTCGACCTCGAAGTCGAGCTCCTCGATCCAGTCGGCCCGCTTCATCTCGGACATCCCCCACGGGTTGCCCTTGTTCTCCAGGTTCTTGACCATCACGCCCGCCTCGGACGGGAACGACGACTCCACCATCACCTGGTAGCGGCGCATGTCGAGGATGTGGTCGATGTGCTCGATGTCCACCGGGCACTGCTCGACGCAGGCGCCGCAGTTGGTGCACGACCAGAGCACGTCGGGGTGGATCACGCCGTCCTCGCCGACCAGCGGCTTGTCCAGCAGCGCCAGCACGTCGGTGTCCTTGTGCTCGACGCCGTTCGCGGCGGCCAGCAGGTAGGGGGCCACCTGGAAGGCGTGGTCGCGCTGGTCGAGGATGAGCATCTTGGGCGACAGCGGCTTGTCGGTGTTCCAGGCCGGGCACTGCGACTGGCAACGGCCGCACTCGGTGCAGGAGTAGAAGTCGAGGAAGCCCTTCCACGTGGTGTCGGCGATCTTGCCGCGGCCGAGCCGCTCGGGGTCGAGGTCCTCGTCCTCGAAGTCGACCGGCTTGCCGTCCACCCGCATCTCCGGCGCGGCGCCGAGCCCGTCGGGGCGGCGCGAGAACAGCACGTTGAGCGGCGCGGTGAAGATGTGCAGGTGCTTGGAGTTCACCACGATGACCAGGAACACCAGCATGAAGCCGATGTGCAGGAGCAGCGCGATCTCCTCCAGCAGCCCGCTCGCCGGGAGCACCTCGCCGAGCGCCAGCGACGCGAACGCGCCGGAGGAGTAGGGGAGGTTGCCGTTGGCGGCGGCCGCGCCACGGGCCAGGAACAGCGTCCAGATGATGTTGAAGATCATGAACAGGACGAGCCAGGCGCCGCCCAGGTGCGAGCCGGAGAAGCGGGACTTGCGGCCCAGCGTCTTCGGCGAGTTCTTGAGCCGGATGATCGCGAAGGCGACCAGGCCGAGGAGACAGGCGACCGCGATGAAGTCCTGGAGGAACCCGAGGACCGGCCACTGCCCGACGATCGGGATGTGGAAGTTCGCGCGGCCGGTGATCGCGCCCTGGATGATCGCGCCGTACGCCTCGATGTAGACGGTCAGCAGGATGAAGAACGCCCACATGACGAAGAAATGCGCCACGCCGGAGGGCGTCCACTTCAGCAGCTTCTTCTGACCGAAGACCTCGACCAGCTGCGCCTTCAGCTCCTCGCCCGCGTTCGCCTTGGCGTACTCGACGCGTTCGGGCGCGGGCGGCCCCACAGTGGCGAGCTTGTACAGGAACTGAACCCGGCGGCCGGCGACGGCCACCGCCAGGACGGTCATGACGAGCCCGATGATGGCTACCCAGAGCACGGGGTCCTCCCACAGACGACGTTGGCTGTCGCTGGCTGTCAAGCGTACGTGCAGCCTTTATACAGACCTCACCCCGGATCCTACCGGCCGGTAACTTATCCGGGGTACGCGACATACCCTAAGGTGGCAGGCCCCTCCAGAACAATGCTCTAGCCTGTGAAGTACCTCTGGAGCGTCGGGGCGAGCAGCGCCACCAGTTCCTCCGGGTCCGCGCTCGCCATCGGCTCCAGCTTGAGGACGTAGCGGGCCATCACCACGCCGAACATCTGCGCGAAGGCGGCCTCGATCCGCAGGTGCGGCACCCCGAGCCCGTTGGCCACCTTGAACAGCAGCGCGTTCGTGATGAACTCGCGGAACATCGCCTGCGCCTGCTCGTTCGTCATCGCCGAGCGCAGCAACGCCACCATCGGCTCCCGGGTCTCCGGCGCGGCCGTCACCCGGAGGAGCAGGCGCACCAGCCGCTCCCCCACCTCCTCGCGCGGCCCGTCCAGCAGCTCGGGCAGGATCGTCTCCGGGTTCAGCGGCAGGCGCATGGCCGCCGCGAAAATGCCCTCTTTCGTGGCGAAATAGTGATGGACGAGTGCCGGGTCGACGTTCGCCTCCCTGGCGATGCCGCGCACGGTGGCCTTGTCGAACCCCTTCTCCGCGAACACCCGCCGGGCCGCCGTCAGAATCTCCCCACGCGTGTCCGCCGACCCAGGCCGCCGCCCGGGCCCCCTCTTGCTCATGGCCTCGCTCCGCGAGGCGGGCTCGGTCGCCATACGCCGTTCGTCACCGGCCCACGGCCAGGTAGACGCGCATCGGCACCGAGAGCATGCCCTCGGGGAACTCGCGGCGCAGCTCCGTACGCTGCCGTTCCACCAGCGCGTCGGCCGTCTCCGCCGGCAGCGCCGCCATGTACGAGTGGGAGCGCAGGGCGAGCAGGAAGTCCTCGATGCCGACCAGGCGGGTCCACGGCAGCCACCGCTCGGCGATCACCTCGAAGGCCGCGGCGATCGGCGGCACCGCCCACTCCTCCACCGCCGGCCCCCAGTAGGCGGGCACCTCCTCGGCCAGCCGGGCCTCGTACGCCGCCAGCCAGTCGGCCTGCGCCGCGTGGTGCAGATTCCAGCAGCCCACGATCGCCCCGTGGGGCCGCAGCACCCGCCGGGCCTCGGCGATGGAGGCCGCGGGGTCGAGCCAGTGCCACGACTGCCCGTACGTCACGAGGTCGGCCACCCCGTCGGCCACCGGCAGCGCGTTGCCGTCGCCCTGCACGGCGGCGACCAGCGGCGGCTCGCCGTCGGCGCGCGACCGCAGCCGGCCCAGCATCACCGCGGCCGGGTCCACGGCGACCACGCGGGAGCCGCGCGCCCGCAGCGCCCGCGTGAGGATGCCGGTGCCCGCCCCGACGTCGACCGTCGTCGCGCCGTCGAGGTCCACGCCCGTCAGCTCGCACACCGCGCGAAACATCTCGTCGGGATAGCTGGGCCGCCCGGCCTCGTAGGCGTCGGCCACGCGGTCGAAGACCCCGCCCAGCTCCCGCATCGGACCGATGTTCATGTGGTGGCCGCCAGATGGAGCCGGGCGAAGGCCAGCCCCTCCGCCAGGTCGTCGATGCGCTCGGTGCGGCTGGCCGCCTTGCGGGTGTTGACCTCCAGCACGACCAGCCCGGAGTAGCCGGTGTTGGCCAGGCGCTCCAGGACCTGCGCGCACGGCTGGTTGCCCCGTCCCGGCACCAGGTGCTCGTCCTTGTTGGTCACGCCGATGCCGTCGGCGAGGTGCAGGTGGGCGAGCCGGTCGCCGAGCTTGGTCGCCATCTCCATGGCGTCGGAGCCCGACACGGCCGTGTGCGACAGGTCGAGCGTGACCTGCGGGAAGTCGTAGTCGATCGGGTTCCAGTCGGGCGCGTACGGCACCACGTCACTCCCCCTGGCCCGCAGCGGGAACATGTTCTCGACCGCGAACGTGACATTCGTCTCGTCGCGCATTCTCGCGAGCCCGACCTCGAACTCGCGGGCGTAGTCGCGCTGCCAGCGGAACGGAGGATGGACCACGACCGCCGAGGCCCCGAGCCGCTCGGCCGCCTTCTGGGCCTTGAGCAGCTTGGCCCACGGGTCGCGCCCCCACACCCGCTGCGTGACCAGCAGGCAGGGGGCGTGGATCGCCAGCACGGGGACCTGATAGTGGTCGGAGAGCCGCTCGATCACGTCGATGTCCTGGCTCACGGGGTCTGCTCCGACCATGATCTCAACGCCGTCGTAGCCCAGGCGCGCGGCCAGCTCGAACGCGTCAGGAGTGCGTTCCGGATATACCGAGGCGGTGGACAATGCGATCTTCGCATTGGGCACGCGGATGACATCAGCCACGTTGCCAGCCTAAGCCGGAGAAGCCGATAAGGCGCGCGACGCCCTAGCGTTGGGGGCATGCCACGCATTGCGAGGGGGGCGATTCCCAGCCCGAACATCTGGAACACTCCGCAGGTCTACGAGGTGGAGAACCGCGCCGTCGATCCCGAGCGGGCCGCCGACGCGGCGATGCGCGCGGTGCGCTCCTGGGAGGGCGCCACCGTTCTGGACATTGGTTGCGGCACCGGCTACCACCTGCCGGGCCTCGCCGCGGTCGCCGCCCGCGTGATCGGAGTGGAGCCGCACGGCGACCTCGCCGCGCTGGCCCGCCGCCGCTGCGCCGCGCTCGCCAACGTGGACGTGCACACCGCCGTGGCCCAGGACCTGCCGCTGCCGGACGCGAGCGTGGACGTGGCCATGGCGCGGTGGGCGTACTTCTTCGGGCCGGGCTGCGAGCCGGGGCTGCGTGAGCTGTCCCGGGTGCTGCGGCGCGGCGGCACCGCGTTCGTCATCGACCTGGACGCCACGCGCGGCGCGTTCGGCCGGTGGTTCTCGCGGACGGTGCCGACGTACTCGGCCCGCGAGGTCGAGGCGTTCTGGGACCGCCACGGCTGGCAGCGCCGCCCGCTCGACCTGCGCATGGCCTTCGAGCGCCGGGCCGACCTGGAGGCGGTGCTGCGCATCGAGTTCGCGCCCCAGGTGGCCGAGCAGGCCATCGCCGAGACCCCGGGACTGGAGCTCGACTACCCGAACGTGCTCCGCTGGCGCCACTACTGAGCCGCGTGGAGCCTCCGGCGGGACGAGCCGTCCCCACGGAGGCTCCACGCGGGGACGGGCCTAGTTCCGGCACCCGGTGACGGGAGACACGGCCGGCGCGGGAACGGGTGAGCAGTTGGTCGGGGTGTTGCCCTGCACGATCGCGGCCGACCGCACCACGGCGCCGACGCCGTTCTCGTTGTCGATGCCTCCGGGGGCGGTGGTCGCCTTGTTGCTGTTGACCAGGCTGCGGGTGACGGTCACGGTGCCGGGAACGAAATTCGCGATGCCTCCTCCGACGGTGCCGGCCTCATTGCGGGTGATGAGGCTCTGGACCACCGCGAGGGTTCCGTCGTTCGCTATTCCGCCGCCTTTCTCCCCGGCGCGGTTGCCGTTGATGACGCTGTTGGCGACCGTCATTCTTCCGTTGTTTCCGGTGCCGCCGCCGTTCCTGGTCGCGGAATTTCCTTGAATGATGCTGTTCGTCACGTTGACGATGGTTCCGCTGACGGCGCCGATGCCGCCGGAGAAGGTGGCGGTGTTCTTCTGGATGAGCACCGCGTCGAGGTTCGTGGTCCCGCTGTTGACCGCGATGGCTCCGCCGAGCCCGCCCGGAGAGGTCGTCGCGTCGCCCTCCCTGAGCCTGACGCGGTCGAGGGTGAAGTTGGCGTTGACGGTGAACAGGCGGAACTTCGCGGTCGCGCTCCGCTGGATCGTGCTGTTGCGCCCGTGGATGGTGAGGGGTCTGTTGATCGACAGGCCGGCCGGGTTGATCGGGTTGAAGGTGCTGTTGGTCAGCACGTAGGTGCAGCCGGGCGTGAGGTTGAGCGTGGCGCCCGACGCGGCGTTTCTGATCGCGTTCACCAGGGCGCTCCCGGAGCACGGCACGGTCGCCAGCGCGTTTGCCGCCGGCATTCCGGCCATGAGCGCCGCGGCCGCGAGAATGGCGCCCCCGGCAGCCCGGTGGATCCTGTTTGCACGCATTTAATTGTTCCCCCGAATCGTACTGATCGCGAAATGCGCAGTAGTGAGCGTGAACGGTCATCCCCGGGGACGATCACCCTTACACGCATGACTTATCGGGCATGAAAGCAAAAGCGGGTCATATATGACAAGGAGCTATTCAAGCCTTTACGAAATCAGGAACGAGTACGGCCGCCGCGGGCCTGCTTCCCTTGACGCCGGTGTCAACGTTTACCGTGGGGGCATGCGCATCGGAGAGCTGGCGGAACGCACCGGGGCGAGCACCCGTTCGCTCCGGTACTACGAGCAGCACGGTCTGCTCCAGGCCCGGCGCGGCCCCAACGGCTACCGGCAGTACACCGAGGAGGACGTGCGGCTCGTCACCGAGATCCGCGCCCTGCTCGCGGTCGGGTTCTCCCTGGAGGACACCCGGCCGTTCGTCGACTGCCTGCGCAGAGGGCACAGCACGGGAGGCTCGTGCGCCGAGTCCGTCGAGGTCTACCAGCGCAAGCTCGACGAGATCGACGCCGAGATCCGGGTCCTGCTCGGCCGCCGCGCCGAGGTCGCCGCCCAGCTCTCCCAGTCGTGCCCAGGATGTTTCGTGAGGGGATGAGGACATGATCACGTTGACCACCGAGAACTTCGAGGAGCAGGTGCTCAAGAGCGACCGGCCGGTGCTGGTCGACTTCTGGGCCGAATGGTGCGGGCCGTGCCGCATGGTGGCGCCCGTGCTGGAGCAGATCGAGGCCGAGCGCGGCCTCACCATCGGCAAGCTCAACACCGACGAGAACCCCGAGATCATGGCCAAGTACGGCGTCATGGGCATCCCGACGCTGCTGCTGTTCGAGAACGGCGAGCCGGTCAAGCGGGTCGTCGGAGCCAAGCCCAAGCGCCTCCTGGAGTCCGACCTGGGCCTGATCTAACCCGGCCTGCCCGATCTGGCGCGCATGTCGGGGCGGATCGTCGGAGCCGTTTGTCGGTGCGCGGCGCTAGCCTGCTCGGCATGGCGAAGACGTCTGCCCCGAAGCCCGGTTACCGCTGCGCCGAGTGCGGATGGCGCACCACCAAGTGGGTCGGCCGGTGCGGCGAGTGCCAGGCATGGGGCACGGTCGACGCGGAGGGCGGCCGGGCCGGCGTCACCATCGTCCAGGGTGGCGCCACCACCGCGCCCGCCTTGCCGATCGGCCAGGTCAAGGCCGAGGTCGCCACGGCCCGCACCACCGGCGTGAGCGAGCTCGACCGGGTGCTCGGCGGCGGTCTGGTCCCCGGCGCGGTCGTGCTGCTGGCCGGCGAGCCCGGCATCGGCAAGTCCACGCTGCTGCTGGAGGCCGCCGCCCGCATCGCCGAGCGCGAGACCGTCCTCTACGTCACCGGCGAGGAGTCCTCCGCCCAGGTGCGGCTGCGCGCCGACCGCATCGACGCCATCAGGCCCCAGCTCTACCTCGCCGCCGAGACCGAGCTGTCGGCGCTGGTCACCCACGTCGAGAAGGTCCAGCCCACGCTGCTCGTCGTCGACTCGGTGCAGACGATCGGCTCCGCGCAGGCCACCGGCGTGCCCGGCGGCGTCACCCAGGTCCGCGAGGTCGCGGCCAACCTCGTGCGCCTGGCCAAGGAGCGCAACATGGCCACCGTCCTCGTCGGCCACGTCACCAAGGAAGGCTCCATCGCCGGTCCGCGCACCCTGGAGCACCTGGTCGACGTCGTGCTCAACTTCGAAGGCGACCGCTACTCCCGGCTCCGCATGGTCCGCGCCATCAAGAACAGGTTCGGCCCCACTGACGAGGTCGGCTGCTTCGACCTGCACGAGCGCGGCATCGAGGGCATCACCGATCCCAGCGGCCTGTTCGTCTCCCGGCGCACCGAGCCGGTGCCGGGCACCTGCGTCACCGTCACCGTCGAGGGCACCCGGCCGCTGCCCGCCGAGGTGCAGGCCCTGGTGGCGCGCACCGAGGCGCAGCAGCCCCGGCGCACCTCCTCCGGCCTCGACACCTTCCGCGTGCAGATGATCCTCGCCGTCCTGGAGCGGCGGCTCAACGCCCGCCTCGGCGGCTGCGACGTCTTCACCGCCACCGTCGGCGGCATCAAGCTGGCCGACCCCGCGGTCGACCTGTCGGTCATGCTCGCGGTGGCGAGCGCCGCCGGCGACAAGCCGCTGCCCCCCGGGCTGGTGGCGCTCGGCGAGGTCGGCCTGGCCGGCGAGCTGCGGCCGGTCAAGGACGTCCGCAGGCGGCTCAACGAGGCCGCCCGGCTCGGCTTCAAGCGGGCGCTCGTCCCCGCGGGGTCGCTGGAGGACGGCACCCGCAGGCACAACGGCCAGCGCGCGCTCGTGCCCGTCGGGCCCGTCGCGTTCGCCCCCGGGTTCGAGGTCGTCCAGGCGGAGAACGTCTGGGACGCACTCACACACGTCACATAGCGCCGCTAAGCTGGGCGTGACCGATCGACACGGGGGTCAGGTGGATAGGAGTCTGGACGACCGCCGGCGCGAAGCTCTGGCGGCGGTGGCGCCGGGCACGCCCCTGCGCGACGGCCTGGAGCGCATCCTGCGCGGGTCCACCGGCGGGCTGATCGTTCTCGGCTACAACGACGACGTCGAAGCGGTCTGCAGCGGCGGGTTCACCCTCGACGTCGACTTCTCGGCGACCCGGCTGCGCGAGCTCGCCAAGATGGACGGCGCCATCGTGATCAGCGGCGACGACAAGATCGTACGCGCCGCCGTGCACCTCGTGCCCGACCCGGCCATCCCCACCGACGAGTCCGGCACCCGCCACCGCACCGCCCAGCGCGTGGCCCGGCAGACCGGCCTGCCCATCATCGCGATCAGCAAGTCGATGCGCATCATCGCCCTCTACCTCGACGGCATCCGCTACGTCCTGGAGGAGTCGGCGGCCATCCTGTCCAAGGCCAACCAGGCCCTCGCCACGCTCGAACGCTACAAGCACCGTCTCGACGAGGTCTCCGGCACGCTGTCGGCCCTGGAGATCGAGGACCTCGTCACCGTCCGCGACGTCGCCGCCGTCGCGCAGCGGCTGGAGATGGTGCGGCGCATCTCCGACGAGATCAAGGGCTACGTCGTCGAGCTCGGCACCGACGGGCGGCTGCTGTCCCTGCAGCTCGACGAGCTGGTGGCCGGGGTCGACTCCGAGCGGGAGCTGGTCGTGCGCGACTACCTCCCCGCGCCTTCGGGCCGGCGCCACAAGCGGCTGCCCGAGGCCATGCACGACCTCGACCAGCTCTCCGGCGCCGACCTGCTCGACCTGTCGGCGGTCGCCCACGTCCTGGGGCACGGGGCCGACAAGCTCGACAGCCCGGTCAGCCCGCGCGGCTTCCGGCTGCTCGCCAAGGTCCCCCGCCTGCCCGCCACCGTCGTCGACCGGCTGGTCAACCACTTCGGCGGGCTGCAGAAGCTGCTCGCGGCCAGCATCGACGACCTGCAGGCCGTGGGCGGGGTCGGCGAGTCCCGCGCGCGCAGCGTCCGCGAGGGCCTCTCCCGCCTCGCCGAGTCCTCGATACTCGAACGCTACGTCTGACCGGCGACGGGCGTCACCGGAGGTGGAAGACGCCCTTGGGGCTGCGGAGCTTGCCGAAGCGGGCCATGGCGACGTACGTGCCGGGCAGCGCGGGCGGCGGCGTGGCGCGGCAGTCGGCGCTGGAGCGCTTCCTGTCCCAGTTCAGCGTCCGCACGTACGGCACCCCGCGCTGCAGCTCGGCGACGTCCTCGCCGGCCCCGCTCACGCAGTCGGCCGTCGACCAGATGCGGTCCTGGCCGGACATGATGCGGATCTCCATGGCCCGCGGCCCGACGTCGGCCCTGCACATCACGGGCCCCGTGTTGACGAGCGTGACGATGAAGGACGGCCGGGAGCCGCCCGCGTAGATCTGGTCCTTGCCCCCCTGCAGGCTCAGCACGAGGTCCTCCTCGGCGCAGGGCGCGCCCGCCCGCCTGACGCGGCTGGGCGACGGGCTCGGCCGTCGCGCGCTGGGCGTGGGCGAGGGGGTGGCGGTGCCCATGGCGAGCGTACGCAGCCCGGCCAGCAGCGGGTCGACCGCCGGCGAGACGCTGGGTGAGACCTTGGCCTCAGAGGAGCTCTGCTCCGGCCCGCCCTTGCCCCCGCTGGAGCACGCCCAGGCCACCACGGCCACCACGACGAGCACCGCCACCAGCACGCTCATCCGGCGCCGCCAGTAAACGTCACCGCCGTCGCCACGCATCGTCTCCGGATCCATGAGACCCAGCATGGTAACCAGAAGGTCACTCAGGGTGACGACACGCCGAGGTCATTCCCATCGGCATACCCTTGTCGGCGTGGTTGAGCCTCATCTTCTGCACAACGCTGTCCTCAGTTGGTACGAAGACAACGCGAGAGACCTCCCCTGGCGGGCCGCTGACGCCACGCCCTGGGGGGTGCTGGTCAGCGAGATCATGCTGCAGCAGACCCCGGTCGTCCGCGTCCTGCCCGTCTGGCACGAGTGGATGGAACGCTGGCCGGCCCCCAAGGATCTCGCGGCCGAGCAGCCGGGCGAGGCGGTCCGGCACTGGGGAAGGCTCGGCTACCCGCGGCGGGCGCTGCGCCTGCACGCCTGCGCCCGGGCGATCACCGACGAGCACGGCGGCGAGGTGCCCGCCGATCACGCGACGCTGCTGGCCCTGCCGGGCATCGGCGAGTACACAGCGGCCGCGGTCGCCAGCTTCGCCTACGGCGGACGGCACGCGGTGCTGGACACCAACGTCCGGAGGGTGTTCGCCAGGGCCGTACGCGCCGAGGAATACCCTCCTACGGCCACCTCGGCGGCCGAACGGCGGCTCGCCGAGTCCCTGCTGCCCGAGCTGGGCGCGGCCCGCTGGGGTGTGGCGGTGATGGAGCTGGGCGCCCTGGTGTGCTCGGCCCGCGCGCCGCGCTGCGCCGACTGCCCCATCGCCGACGTGTGCGCCTGGCGGCTGGCGGGCAAGCCGCCGCACGCCGGCCCCGCGCGCAAGGGCCAGACCTACGCCGGCACCGACCGCCAGTGCCGGGGGCGGCTGCTGGCGGTGCTGCGCGAGGCCCACGGCCCGGTGCCGAAGGCGGCGCTCGACGTGGTGTGGGACGACGCGGTCCAGCGCGAACGCGCCCTGGACGGCCTCATCGCCGACGGCCTGGCCGAAGCCCTCGACGACGACACCTACCGCCTCCCCCACGCCTGACCTTCAGGGTCAGCTGACCCAGGGCGGCACCAGGCGTTCGGAGCCCTTCGGGGCCAGGTCGCAGGCGTCCGGGGCGGATGTGCCGTCCGGGTTGTAGACCTTCGTCCCGGCCGGGGCGGTCACGATCGACACGAACCCCCGCACCGGATCGGCGAACATCCGCCGGCTCACGTCCGCGGGCAGCACCATCGTGTCCCCCGCCGCGACCTCGTGGCGCTCCTCGCCCAGCTCCACCACCGCGGCCCCGTCGAGCCACGTCCACAGCACCTCGGCGTCGAAGGCGTGCACCGGCCCCTCCATGCCGGGACGGGCGTCCACCCGCCACACGGCCTGCTCCGCCTGCCCCTGCGTCGGGGAGGCGAGCGTGGTCATCACGCCGTTGGGCGTCTCGGTACGCCGGCATTCGGCGTTCGGCACGACAGACACGGGCATCCTCCCTTTCACGCGATCCACGGCGGGGTGCCGAGGTCGGCCCCGTCGGCGGACATGGCACGGGCGCCGGCCCGGGCGGTGACGACGGCGGTGTAGCCGGCGTCCGGGCCGGCGGTGACGCGACGCGGCGTGCGCGCCGGCATGACGACGGTGTCGCCCGCCGCCACGGCGAAGCTCTCCTCGCCGAGCTCGACGGTCGCCGCCCCGTCGAGCCAGCTCCACACCTGCTCGACGTCGAAGTCGTGGAGCGGCCCCGCCACGCCGGGCTTGGCCTCCACGCGCCAGAGCGACCGCCCGGCCGCTCCCTGGGTGGGCGAGGCGAAGGTCGTCATGACGCCGCCGGGTGTCTCGGTACGCCGCGCGTCGGCGGCACGAATGACGGTCATGCGGGAAACCCCTTAGGATAGGCAACCACGTTGTCCATCAATATAGTCAATCAGGTTGTCTATTGTGTCAAGCGACGCCCCTGGGTTCGAGTTG
This sequence comes from Nonomuraea sp. B208, assembly GCF_057536035.1. Lineage (NCBI taxonomy): Bacteria > Bacillati > Actinomycetota > Actinomycetes > Streptosporangiales > Streptosporangiaceae > Nonomuraea > Nonomuraea sp. B208. The sequence continues at coordinate 346,019 of NZ_BAAJOU010000021.1, read as the reverse complement.
CCGCTGCGCCTGCTGCTGGCGTTCCGGGCGCTCATCGACGAGCTGCACGCCGAGCTGTCCCGGCAGGGACACCCCCACATCAGACCCATGCACGGATTCGTCATGCAGGCCATCGGCCCCGCCGGCACGACGGCCGTCGAGCTGGGCCGCGCGCTGGGCGTCTCCAAGCAGGCGGCCGGCAAGACCGTCGAGTCGCTGGAGCGCGTCGGCTACGTGGAGCGCGCCACCGATCCGCACGACAGCCGGCGCAAGATCGTACGGCTGACGCCGTACGGGATGGATGCGCTCCACCGCTCGGCCCGCATCTTCGACGAGCTCCGCGCCCGCTGGGCCGCCGAGCTGGGCGTGGAGCGGCTGCGGGCGCTGGAGGCCGACCTGCGCAAGGTCACGCCGGCCAATCCGTGGCGGCTGGACACGCCCGCCTGGTTCACCTCACTCTGAGTGAGGTCAGGCGGCCAGCTGGAGGCCCAGGCCGGTCAGGTTGCTGCGGGCCCAGTCCAGCTCCTCGGCCAGCAGCGACACCAGCGCCCCCGGCCCCTTGGCGCGTCCCGGCACGGCCAGGTTGTGCGTCTCGACCTCGATGTGGGCGCTGCCGCTGACCGCGCCCGACAGCATGGCCGTCAGCGTGTCGTGCAGCACCTCGCCGGTGCTGGACGTCCGGCCGGTGTGGTTGTGCACGTGGCCGAGCTTGACGACCGGCGCCCCGGCCGCGGCCAGGTTCTTGAGCGCCGCGCCCGGCTCCTCGTCGCCGGAGGCGAGGTGGCAGGCGTCCAGGCACACGCCGAGATGCTCGGAGTCGATGCCGCCGACCCGCTCCAGCGCCTGCTCGGTGGTCTCCAGCACGCAGCCGGGCCACGGCTCGAAGCCGACGCGGATCGTCTTGCCGGTGACGCTGTGGATGCCGCGCAGCTCGCGGGCCAGCCGCTCCAGGCGGCGGGTGGCGATGCTGTGCAGGTCGGCCGGCCAGTCACGCCGCCAGCCGATCGGTATGGTCGAGATGCTGCCGAAACGTACGTCCTCAGGCAGCAGGAACGCGAGGATGCGGGCCAGCGCCATGGTGTAGCGGTAGCGCTCGGGCTTGGCCCAGTCGGGGCCGGGGACCTCCTGGTTGCGGCCGCCGGTGCCGTTGAGGCTCACGACCTCCAGACCGCGCTCCTCCAGGGAGCGGCGCAGCCGGACGAGCTCGATGCGGTCGGCGGTGAGGTGGTCGGCGACGCTCGGCGACAGCCACAGGCCGATGCCCATCCGCTCCACGCCGAGCCGCTTGCGCACCGGCACGGCGTAGCGAGTGAGATGGGCGATCAGGTTCTCCAGGTCTTCAGCGGGATGGACGCCTGCGTTGTAGGCGAGGTGAACGAGCGTTCCGTCATCGTGACGCAGGCGCATCGGTTTCCTCCACGGCTTGCTTATGTGTGTCCGTCGCCCGCCTCGGACGTGCCGGACCTCGTCGAGCATGCCTGCTCGCGGGTCCCGCCGGCGTCCGCCCAGAGTTGATTCCTGACTACTCCCCGGGGAGCAGGCCCCCACGTTAGGGACGCGCTCTTGCGGCTCACTTGGATGAGACTTGGCTCTACTCTACGCAGTGTAGTACTACCACCGGTGGCGGGATACCCGGTCATCCAACAATTACGCAACGACGTGGTGACGACGGGCGAGCCGACGCCCGGAAAGGGGCACTGGCCGGCCCCAGGAGCCACGGAGAGCGCTCCCCGACCCGGGTGGCGACGAACTCCTCACGTCCGTGACCTGTGACGCCACACGATGCCACAGAGCGCCGCACCCCGGAGACGCGAAAAGCTCCCGTGTGACGAAGCACACGGGAGCTCTCCGGTGTCACGCCGGCGCCGGAGCGCCGGACGGGTCAGTGCTGGATCGGAGCCGCGATGGCCGCCGCCGAGTCGGGCACCTTCGAGGACGTCTCGCCCCGGAAGATGAACTTGGCCTCGTCGCCCTCGCCCTCGATCGTCACCTTCACGACCTGCCCCGGACGGAGCTCGCCGTAGAGGATCTTCTCGGACAGGGAGTCCTCCAGCTCGCGCTGGATGGTCCGGCGCAGCGGCCGGGCGCCCATCACCGGGTCGTAGCCGCGGTCGGCCAGCAGCTGCTTGGCCTCCTGCGAGACCTCGAGCCCCATGTCGCGGTCCTTCAGCCTCGCGTCGACCTGGGCGAGCATCAGATCCACGATCTGGATGATCTCGACCGGCGTGAGCTGGTGGAAGACCACGATGTCGTCGACACGGTTGAGGAACTCGGGCCGGAAGTGCTGCTTGAGCTCCTCCTGGACCTTCGCCTTCATCCGCTCGTAGTTGGACTCGGTGTCGTTGGACTTCGCGAACCCGACCCCGATGCCCTTGGAGATGTCACGGGTGCCGAGGTTGGTGGTCATGATGATGACCGTGTTCTTGAAGTCGACCACGCGACCCTGGGCGTCGGTCAGGCGACCGTCCTCCAGGATCTGCAGCAGCGAGTTGAAGATGTCGGGGTGGGCCTTCTCGATCTCGTCGAACAGGACCACGGAGAACGGCTTGCGCCGCACCTTCTCGGTGAGCTGGCCGCCCTCCTCGTAGCCGACGTAGCCGGGAGGCGAGCCGAACAGCCGCGAGACGGTGTGCTTCTCCATGAACTCCGACATGTCCAGGCTGATCAGCGCGTCCTCGTCACCGAAGAGGAACTCCGCCAGAGCCTTGGACAGCTCGGTCTTGCCGACGCCCGAGGGGCCGGCGAAGATGAACGAGCCGCCGGGACGGCGCGGGTCCTTCAGCCCGGCGCGGGTGCGCCGGATGGACCGCGACAGGCCCTTGATGGCGTCGTCCTGGCCGATGATCCGCTTGTGGAGCTCGTCCTCCATGCGGAGCAGGCGCTGCGACTCCTCCTCGGTCAGCTTGAAGACCGGGATGCCGGTGGCGGTCGCCAGGACCTCGGCGATGAGCTCCTGGGTGACCTCGGCCACGACGTCCATGTCGCCGGCCTTCCACTCCTTCTCCCGGCGCTCGCGCTTGAGCTGGAGCTGCTTCTCCTGGTCGCGGAGAGCGGCCGCCTTCTCGAAGTCCTGCGCGTCGATCGCGGACTCCTTGTCGCGACGCACGTTGGCGATCTTCTCGTCGTACTCGCGCAGGTCCGGCGGAGCGGTCATCCGGCGGATGCGCATCCGGGAGCCGGCCTCGTCGATGAGGTCGATCGCCTTGTCGGGCAGGTAGCGGTCGCTGATGTAGCGGTCGGCCAGCTGCGCCGCGGCCACCAGCGCGTCGTCCGTGATGGACACGCGGTGGTGCGCCTCGTAGCGGTCACGCAGACCCTTGAGGATCTCGATCGTGTGGCTGAGCGAGGGCTCGGCCACCTGGATCGGCTGGAAGCGGCGCTCGAGCGCGGCGTCCTTCTCAAGGTATTTGCGGTATTCGTCGAGCGTGGTCGCGCCGATCGTCTGCAGCTCGCCGCGGGCCAGCATCGGCTTGAGGATGCTGGCGGCGTCGATCGCGCCCTCCGCGGCGCCCGCACCCACGAGCGTGTGCAGCTCGTCGATGAACAGGATGATGTCGCCGCGCGTGCGGATCTCCTTGAGCACCTTCTTCAGGCGCTCTTCGAAGTCGCCGCGGTAACGGGAGCCGGCGACCAGGGCGCCGAGGTCAAGCGTGTAGAGCTGCTTGTCCTTCAGCGTCTCGGGCACCTCGCCCCTGACGATCTTCTGCGACAGGCCCTCGACGACGGCGGTCTTGCCGACGCCGGGCTCGCCGATGAGAACGGGGTTGTTCTTGGTCCTCCGGGAGAGGACCTGCATGACCCGCTCGATCTCCTTCTCACGGCCGATGACCGGATCCAGCTTGCCCTCGCGGGCCGCCTGGGTCAGGTTGCGGCCGAACTGGTCGAGCACCAGGGACGTGGACGGGGCCGACTCCTGGGGGCCGCCCGCGGCCGCCGGCTCCTTGCCCTGGTAACCGTGCAGCAACTGGATCACCTGCTGCCGGACACGGTTGAGATCAGCTCCAAGCTTGACCAGCACCTGGGCCGCCACACCCTCACCCTCACGGATGAGCCCGAGCAGGATGTGCTCGGTGCCGATGTAGTTGTGGCCCAGCTGCAGAGCCTCACGGAGCGACAGCTCGAGGACCTTCTTGGCCCGCGGGGTGAAGGGAATGTGCCCCGACGGAGCCGACTGGCCCTGGCCGATGATCTCCTCGACCTGCTGGCGCACACCCTCAAGGCTGATGCCCAGGCTCTCCAGAGCCTTGGCGGCAACGCCCTCACCTTCGTGGATCAAACCAAGAAGAATGTGCTCAGTGCCGATGTAGTTGTGGTTGAGCATCCTGGCCTCTTCTTGGGCCAAGACGACAACACGCCTCGCTCGGTCGGTGAACCTCTCGAACATCTCGTCGCTCCTCACAGAGCGGTCAGTCAGGGCCGGTAAATCCGGTCCCGTCCTCCCGCATGCTAGCCCTGGCTCGGCGAACCGTGCCCACTCGCCTCTGACACGCTCTATAGCAGAGACGTTCCCCGAGAGCAGGGCGTTCACCCTCTATCCAACTACTGTTCGGGGGTCACGTGTTCCCGATACGCCGCAAGCGAACGATGTTTAGGCCGCTACGGGGAGACGACACCGAATTGCCGCCGCGGCGTATGCAGATCGACACGGATCGGCCGCCGGACGCCCGGGCGTGCGGCCCGGCGAAGGGGTCGCGCCCGCCGCATCGCCGATGATGCCGCGTCCGTTTCTCATGCGTAATCATCCTATGTCGTGTGGCGGGGATGGCCAAGCGCGGTCACTACGCCCTGAGCATGACCCGGCACCTACCGCTCCCGTCGCAAAAGCTCATCCGGTCAGCCGGGTTACCGGCCTCATCACGCGGGCGCGTGGGGACCGGGCATTGTGCGCACCCGCCCCGCCAAGCCGGTTTTGCCCCGCCTCTCGCAGACGCTTCCCAGCTTTTACTCAGGAACACCCGCGAGGAACAGCGGGAGGAACAGCACGAGGAACAGGCGAGGAACGCGGTGGAGGAGCCCGCGTGCATGCCCGGACGAACGGGCAGCGGGGGCCTTTCGGCTTTGGAGCAGGCCGGGGACGACGCTTCACATATGCGGGCGCGGCCGGCGAATCGGCGGCCGACACCAGCCGCGACAGCCGATCAAAACGCCCGCATATGTGAGCGCATCAGCAGATCGTCCTCTGGGGCGTTCCACCATTCGAGACGCCCCTGAATACGATCATGCGCTTATGGCGGCCGCCGGGGTCCAAGGCGAACGGCATAAGCGCACGGTCGAGCGACGACTCTTTCAGTGAGCCGCCTCGTACTGCTCGACGACGGTGGAGGCGATACGGCCGCGCTCGCTGACCGGCAGGCCGCGGGACTTGGCCCACTGCCGGATCTCCGAGCTCTTCTCCCGGGTCATCGCACGGTTGCCGCCGCGGGTGCGACGACGCGTGGTGGTGGCGCCCGCCCGGCGCGCGTGCTGCACGAAAGGCGAGAGCGCGTCCCTCAGCTTCTTGGCGTTAAGGTCGCTGAGGTCAATCTCATAGGAGGAGCCGTCAATAGCGAAGCTGACCGTCTCATTGGCCTCGCCCCCATCGAGGTCATCGATGAGAATCTCCTGGATGTGCTTGGCCATCTACGCAATCCTTTCGCGGGCATTGTTTCATTCGCCTGCCCAAACATATACCCGAAAAGGCGCGGAGACAATTCAGCACAGCGGGGATTCGCTGACTGGCCGATCAGTTCTGCTTCTCGGCGGGCTGCTGAGCCTTAGGCCGGCGCCCGGCGCCCTCGTGGCGGACCAACTTCACCACGCCAAAGATGAAGGCTCCGGCGACCACGGCCGGGGGGATGAGCGCTGACAATACATCTGTTAGGGCTTCCATTCGTCCTCGCCTCCACGGCTGACGGGGTTTCGAGGGCGCTATATGCGCCCGGGGCCGCTGCCCGGAGGAGCGTGACCCCAGTGCAGCGTACGGCGGCAACCGCCCGCAACTGACCATAGCGGCACACACATGCCCTGCGAGTCTCAGGGGCGCCGACATCCGGCAACCCGGACGCCCCATAGCCTAATGGCAGTCTCTCCAGACTCCTTACCGGATCAAGCGGAAATTTTGCGAAAGGCATCCGCCCAGGTGTGGAAGGCTCAGCGAAGATCTTTTACCACACGCGTTCCGGCCAGCCGGTCGTGCGGGCCGCGCTCCAGCGGCTTGTCCATCAGGATCAGCAGCCCCACCGCGAACAGCAGCATTCCGGCCAGGAGATTGACCACCGGAATGCCGATCAGCATGAGCGCGCCCGGATAGACCAGGGCCCGTTTCAGCGCCGCCCTGGACGCCGGCGCCTCGGGGGACAGGCGAATCCGCATGATCGCCTTGCCGAACGTCCGGCCCCCGCGGGAATGGGCCCACCAGTCGTAGCCGGTATAACCGGCTCCGACGGCCAGGGAGGCGCCCACACCGGGCAGCCTGCCGTCGAACAGCTCCAACAACCCGACAGTCCGGAAGACGCCCCAGAGCGCGATGAACAGAATGTAATAGAAGACCCCGAAGACGAGCCCCTCAATCAGCCGGGCGCCGAGGCGTTCCCACCATTCCGCCGGCAGCGTGTCCGCTCGCGGCGCGGTCCCGGTCATAACCTCCACCTCGCGTCGTCGGCGGCCCCGAATGGGGAGTGCGGGTGTCCCCATTCTGGTACGGCCCGGCGGGCAAAACATAGGGGCCGGCGGTAAGCCGGCCCCCAGGTTCGCGTCCCGCGCGGACTACTTGATCTTCACGACCACCGTACGCGCGACCTTGTCGGCGAACGTCTGCTGCAACGGCTTGTCCCAGAGCTGGGATGCGCCGTTGACTCCCACGCCCGCGTAGGCGAGCACCCAGCCGAGCAGCGGGATGGCGTTGAACACCCACCAGCCCCACGTGACGCCGGCCCGCTTGAGCGCGGCGTCGTTCGGCAGGCCCTTGGGGGGCATGGGCTGGCCGACGAGGACGACCTTGATGCCCATCACCATCTTGCCGACGGTCTGGCCGCTCATCTTCAGCAGGAAGAAGTCGTAAGCCACCCAGAGGGCCGCCGCGACGAGCGCCGCCAGGATGCTGGCGAGGAACGACGTGCCGATGCCGCTGCTGGTGCCGTCGAGCGAGCTGTAGCTCGCCACGAAGAAGATGCCGAGGATCAGGCCCACGACGAAGTTGATGACGAACAGGATGACGCCGTCGATCAACCTGGCCACCAGGCGCTGCCACCACTCGGCGAGCGGGGCGGGCGCGCCGGGCGGCTGGACGCCGACCGGCTGGCCGTAGCCGGGCTGGCCATAGCCCTGCTGCTGGCCGTAGCCCTGCTGTCCGTAGCCTTGCTGCTGGCCGTAGCCCTGCTGACCGTACTGCTGGTCGCCGTACTGCTGGCCGTAGCCCGGCTGGGACTGGCCCTGCTGGCCGTATCCCGGCTGGGACTGGCCCTGCTGGCCGTAGCCCTGCTGACCGTAGTCAGGCTGGGACTGCGGCTGCTGACCGTATTGGGGCTGCTGGCCGTAGCCCTGCTGCTGGCCGTAGTCGGGCTGCGACTGCGGCTGCTGGCCGTAGCCCTGGCCGTAGTCGGGCTGCGACTGCGGCTGCTGGCCGTACTGCGGTTGCTGGCCGTAGCCCGGCTGGGTGCCGTACTGGCCCGAGGAGGGCTGCTGGCCGTAGCCCGGCTGCGACTGCGGCTGCTGGCCGTACTGGGGCTGCTGGCCGTAGCCCGGCTGGGACTGGCCCTGCTGGCCGTAGCCCTGCTGACCGTAGTCAGGCTGGGACTGCGGCTGCTGGCCGTAGCCCTGCTGCTGGCCGTAGCCCTGCTGCTGGCCGTACTGCGGTTGCTGGCCGTAGCCCTGCTGCTGGCCGCCGTACTGGGGCTGCTGGCCGTAGCCCTGCTGCTGGCCGTACTGCGGTTGCTGGCCGTAGCCCGGCTGCTGGCCGTACTGGGGCTGCTGGCCGTAGCCGGGCTGCTGCTGGTTGTAGGGGGACTGGCCGAAGGCGTCGTCCGTGCGGTAGCCGACCACGGTGGCGTCGGGGTCGGGCTCGCCGGGGTGACGGCCCTGGTGCTGCTGGCCGTAGGGGGGATTGCCAGGCGCGGAGTTCTCGCCGGATTCGTCTTGCGGATACGGCGGCTGTCCGGTGCTCACCGTGTCACCTCGCTTCGCGTGCGCATGTGGCACGTGTCAGGGCACATGCCTGTGCTGCCCAACGTATCGACATAGGTATCAACAATCACCTTTCCAATTGGTCAAGGTCCGCGTCACCCGATGTCAGATGGAGCAGCATGCGGGTGTTGCCCAGGGTGTTCGGCTTGACGTGCTCCAGGTCGAGGAACTCGGCCACACCCTCGTCGTACGAGGCCAGAAGTTCGGCGTAGACCTCCGGTGAGACCGGTGTCCCCTGGATGGGCCGGAACCCGTGCCTGGCGAAGAATTCGATCTCGAAAGTGAGACAGAATACGCGCCGCAGACCCAGATCCTTGGCCTGCTGTATGAGAGCCTCCACGATCCGGTGGCCGATGCCCATGCCCCGGCACTCCGGATCGACGGCGACCGTGCGGACCTCGGCGAGATCCTCCCACAGGACGTGCAGGGCGCCGCAGCCGGCGACCCGCCCGCCGAGATCGGCCACCCAGAACTCCTGTACGTCCTCGTACAGCGTCACCGTGGTCTTCTCCAGGAGCCGAGGACCCGCGCCCGCGTAGGTGTCGACCAGGCGCCTGATGCCGCGGACGTCGGGCGTGCGGGCACGCCGGACCACCACCGCGGTCTCGGGCGCTGTCAGCTCGGCCACCTGCTCCATGGCTCTCCAGAGTACAGATGTCATTACGGCTCGGACCTAACTCCCTCAACCGCCCCGTACCCGGGGTCCGGTACGACTGTCCAGGCGCAGGTCCGACGTTCGCCGACGTCAGGCAAAACCAAGGGCAAAAAGGACATAAAGTCTCTCCTGTACGCTTGATCACGAGATCACCTTGTGACCCTTCGGTTGTGAAACCTCAACAGATCAAGCAGTTCTGGTTGAGCAGGAACCGGGAGTGCATTAGTGTCCAGCGACGACGTTCCCCGCGTGTCGCGCGCGGGAGACACGCCCAATTCCCGCAAGGGAAGCCGGGGACCCGCCGATGGCGCCCGCCGCACGCCATCACTGGGGTGAATCCGAAACGTTCGGTAGGGCTCCTCCGGCCCGAACCCGTCAGCTAACCCGGTAGGCGTCGAGGAAGGGAGTCGGTTGGTGAAGCGCACGCGCACGCGTGGGGACGAGAGGACGGCGGGCGGGAGCGCCCCCCGTCGGGAGCGGTTCCGGCGGCCGTTCCGCCTCGGAGCGGCGGCCCTGATGGCCGGCGCGTTACTGGCGGCCCCCATCGCCCCAGCGTCCGCGGAGCCCAAGCCCTCCCTCAAGGAGCTGTCGGAGCGGGTCGAGAAGCTGCACGTCGAGATCGAGACGCTCACGGAGCAGTACAACGGCCAGCGGGAGAAGTACAAAACCGCCAAGAAGGCCGCCGACTCCGCCCAGCAGACCTTGGCCGACAGCCAGGCCGACCTCGCCGCCAAGCGCGCGAAGGCCGTCATGCTCGCCCAGAACGCCTACATCACCGGCGGGCTCAACCGCTCGCTCACGTTCATGCAGTCCGACGATCCCGAGAAGTTCCTCGACCGGGCCGCGACCACCCACGCGCTGGAGACGCAGCAGAGCGAAGAGGTCAACCAGCTGCTCAAGGCCATGGACGCGGCCACCCGCGCCGAGGCCGGCGCCAAGACCCGCATGGAGGAGCTGCGCGGGATCGTGGCCGACCTCGACGCCAAGCGCGACAAGATCACCGCCCTCGTGGCCAAGACGGAGAGCAGCCTCTTCCGCCGCGCCCTCGGCGAGGCCGGGCAGCCCGGCACCCGCGCCGTACGCGTCAACCTGCCGATCCCCGGCACCGGCAAGGCCGCCGCGGCCGCCAGGTGGGCGCTCACGCAGCAGCTCAAGCCGTACGTGTGGGGCGCGGGAGGCCCCAGCTCCTACGACTGCTCCGGCCTGGTCATGGCCGCCTTCAGGCGCGTCGGCATCTCGCTGCCGCACTACACCGGCGACCAGTGGACCGCGGGTCGGCACATCTCCCGTGAGGAGATGCGCCCCGGCGACCTGGTCTTCTTCTACAGCGACCTGCACCACGTCGGCATCTACATCGGCGGGGGCATGATGGTGCACGCCCCGCGCACCGGCGACGTCGTACGGGTGGCCGCGCTCGGCAACCGGCCCTTCGCGGGCGCGGTGCGCATCGCAGACTGAGCCGGCATGACCCGGTGACCCTTGCTCCAAGCGTCCCTTCAGATGAGATGGCGGCGTGCCGCCCAGGCCACGGCCTCGATGGCCGTGGCCACACCGATGCGGTCGCAGATGCCGCGCAGTCTTCGGCGCACCGTGCGTCCGCTGATGTCCAGACGTCTCCCCACTCGATCCACAGTGACGCCCTTGGCCAGCTCGCCGAGTAAAGCCAGATCCGCGTGGCTCAGCTCAACGCCTTCAGTGAGCACTTCCATCGGGAGCCCTCCCCCCCAACAGCAGAATTTGGACCTCACAACGGGCCAAAGCCGCTCGTCTCGCAGAAGGTAAACGCATCTCTGAAAGGTCGTCAAGCGTGATAAATCCCGCCCTTGACGAGCGCTATTGACATGATCGCGTATATGTGACCTACTCGCCATATGCCGACCGGATGCTGGACGCGCGATGACCGATCTCGTTGATCAGTCCGGAGGCTCATCACCCTCCCCTTCGGGTTCGGCGGACCTTCTGGGTTTTGATCCCGCGGACCCCGGCTTTCTGGTTGATCCCTATGCGCGCTACCACGCGCTGCGCGAACGCGGGCCGATCTTCCGTACGCCGGCCGGGCTGTTCGTCCTGACCGATCACGAATTGTGCGGCGCCATGCTCCGCGATCCGCGTTTCGGTCACGGCCCCAGTCCCATCAACCGCGTCAATCCAGGTCAGCCTGTCGAGTCATTTCTGCGGATGGATCCGCCCGATCACACCCGGTTACGCGGTCTGGTCAGCAGGGCGTTCACGCCCCGCATGGTCGAACGGCTGCGCCCGCGCGTCGAGGCCGTCACCGCCGGGCTGATCGCGGCGCTGCCCGAGGAGGGCGACCTGGTTTCCGGCTTCGCGTACCCGCTGCCGGTCAGGGTGATCTGCGAGATGCTGGGGGTGCCGCCGGAAGATCACGAGCGCTTCCAGGGCTGGAGCGAGACGGCCGCCCGCAGCCTTGACCCGATGCTTACAGCGGAGCTGATATCGGAGAGCGGGCGGTCAGGAAGAGAGTTCCGCGACTACTTCCGCGACCTCCTGGAGCTCCGGCGCCGGCAGCCGGGCGACGACCTGCTGAGCGCACTCACCCGGGTCGAGGAGCTGACCGAGGGCGAGCTGCTGGCCACCTGCGTGCTGCTGCTCGTGGCCGGGCACGAGACGACCGTCAACCTCATCGCCAACGGGGTGCTCGCCCTGGTCCGGCACGGCCTGCTCGCGTACGCCGCCGAGCGGCCGCGGCAGGTCGTCGAGGAGGTGCTGCGCTACGACCCGCCGGTCCAGCTCACCGGACGGGTGGCGCTGCGCGACGCGGAGCTCGGCGGGACGCCGGTGCCCGCGGGGACGGCCGTGGTCGCGCTGATCGGCGCGGCCAATCGCGACCCCGCGGTCTTCCCCGACCCCGACCACCTCGACCCCACCCGATCCGACCCCGGCCGACCCGACCCCGGCCGACCCGACCTCAGCCGCTCCGACCCCGGCCGATCCGACCTCAGCCGCTCCGACGCCACCCGCTCGGATGGCGCTCGTGAGCCGGGGCGGCATCTCGCCTTCGGGCTCGGCATCCACTTCTGTCTCGGGGCGACGCTGGCCAGGATGGAGGGCGAGATCGCGCTCTCCGCCCTGGCCGTCGCGGCGCCACGGATGGAGCTGCTCGATCCCGCGCCGCCGTACAAGCCGAACCTGGTGCTGCGGGGGCTCGCGCGGCTCCCCGTGCGGCTCAATCGTCAGTGAGTGGGCTTCACCAGCGGGAACAGGATCGTCTCGCGGATGTTCTTGCCGGTGAACGCCATGATCATCCGGTCGATGCCCGCGCCCATGCCGCCCGTGGGCGGCATGCCGTACTCGAGGGCCGCCAGGAAGTCCTCGTCGAGCTGCATCGCCTCGGGGTCGCCGCCGGCGGCGAGCAGTGACTGCTCCACCAGCCGGTGCCGCTGGTCGATCGGGTCGTTGAGCTCGGAGTAGCCGGTGCCCAGCTCGGTGCCGAAGCCGATGAGGTCCCACTTCTCGGTGAGCAGCGGGTTGTCGCGGTGGAGGCGGGCCAGCGGCGAGGTCTCCAGCGGATAGTCCATGACGAACGTCGGCTGCACCAGCGTGTGCTCCACCAGCGCCTCGAACAGCTCCTGCACGAGCTTGCCCGAGCCCCACTTCGGGTCCCAGTGGACCTCGCGCCGGTCGGCGATCTTGCGGAGCTCCTCCAGCGTGGTGGAGGTGGTGATCTCCTCGCCGACGGCCTCGGAGACCAGGCCGTAGAGCGTCGCCCGGGGCCACTCGGCCATGCCGAGGTCGATCTCGACGCCGTCGTGCACGACGACCGTGGTGTCCAGGGCGGCCACGACGGCCTTTTGGTACATCCGCTGCGTCAGGTCGGCGATGTCGTGATAGTCGAGGTAGGTGCCGTACGCCTCGAGCATGGTGAACTCGGGGTTGTGCGTCGAGTCGGCGCCCTCGTTGCGGAAGTTGCGGTTGATCTCGAAGACCTTCTCGACGCCGCCGACCACGAGCCGCTTGAGATAGAGCTCGATCGCGATGCGCAGATAGAGCTCCATGTCGTAGGCGTTGATGTGGGTGCGGAAGGGCCGGGCCGCCGCGCCGCCGTGGATCGGCTGCAACATCGGCGTCTCGACCTCGAGGTAGCCCTCCTCGTGCCAGAACTCGCGCACCGCGCGCACGGTGGCGCTGCGGACGCGGGCCATCTTCCTGGCCTCGTCGTTGACGATGAGGTCGACGTAGCGCTGGCGTACGCGGGCCTCGGGGTCGGTGAGGCCGACGTGCTTCTCCGGCAGCGGACGCAGGCACTTGGCGGTGATCTGCCAGTCGTCGGCGAGCACGGACAGCTCGCCGCGCCGCGAGGTGATGACCTCGCCGGTGATGCCGACGTGGTCGCCGAGGTCGACGTCGCGCTTCCAGCGGGCCAGCGACTCCTCGCCCACCCGGTCGAGGGAGATCATGACCTGCAGGTCGGCCTCGCCGTCGCGGAGGGTGGCGAAGCAGAGCTTCCCGCCGACGCGGCTGAGCATGACGCGACCGGCCACCGACACGCTCTCGCCCGTGGCGGTGTCGGGCTCAAGGCCCTGGTATTTCTCCCTGACCTCGGCGTTGGTCGCCGTACGGGGGAAATTCACCGGGTAAGGATCGACGCCCTCACTGCGAAGGCGGTCGAGCTTCTCCCTCCGGATCCGCATCTGCTCGGGAAGTTCTTCGCTCACAGCACTAAAGCGTAGGGGATATGGCGAACTGCAAGGGCTCGTCGGCCCGTTGCAGGGTGCCTGCAAGAGGGCTCTTTTATCAATGACTCACGAGCTCAGGGGGAGGCCGGCAGGGAGCCGGCCCAGGGGAGCTCCAGGAGAGAGAAATGTTCAAGAAGCTCGCGATCGGCACCCTCGCCGCCGCCGCCACCACCGCAGTCGCCCTGTCGATGCCCGCCGCCGCCTTCGCCTCCGCGCCCCACGCCGACGACTACTCCTCGCACTGGGGCCCGGTCTACGCCAAGCACTTCCAGGCCAAGGCCGAGGGCAGCGTCACCGTCAGCTGGGACGACGACGGCGAGTCGAACGAGGTCCACGTGCGCGGCAAGCTCTGGGACCGCGACAACCGCAGCTACGACGAGGGCGGCAAGTGCGCGTACGTGCGCTTCCAGGCCGAGGACTTCGACGGCGACTGGTCGCCGGTCTTCTGGCGGAAGTACTGCGGCTACCCCAGCTTCCAGCGCTTCCACTTCGAGGAGAACGACGTCCAGACCCTGCGCGTGCAGGTCTGCCAGATCGGCCTGAACAGCAAGTTCCCCACCAAGTGCGGCCGCTGGGACTACATCTACACCAACGAGAACGAGTAGTGACGCCTGAGCTCGCATCCGAGCACCCTGGCGCCATGACGACCGAGCACCCGAAGACCGCGGGCGGCCCCTTATCCGAGCGGGGGGCCGCCTGCTCCTGTGTCAGCCCGCGTTGCGGTGGTAGATCAGGCGCAGGCCGATGAGCGTGAGCCACGGCTCGTGCACGTCGATCGAGCGCGACTCGCCGACCACCAGCCCGGCGTGCCCGCCGGTGGCGACGACCGTGACCTCGTCGGGGTCGTCGGCCAGCTCGGCCGTCATGCGCTCGACGATGCCGTCCACCTGGCCGGCGAAGCCGTAGATGATGCCGGCCTGCAGGGCCTCGACGGTGTTCTTGGCGATCACCGAGCGCGGCCTGACCAGCTCCACCTTGTGCAGTTGCGCGCCGGCGGAGGCGAGGGCGTCCACCGAGATCTCGATGCCGGGCGCGGTGACCGCCCCGATGTACTCGCCCTTGGCCGAGACCGCGTCGAAGGACGTGGCGGTGCCGAAGTCGACGATCACGCAGGGGCCGCCGTACTGGTCGATGGCGGCGAGGGCGTTGACGATGCGGTCGCTGCCGACCTCCTTGGGGTTGTCCATGCGGACCGGCACGCCGGTGCGGATGCCCGGCTCCACGATCACCGCCGTGACGTCGCCGTAGTAGCGGCGGCACATCTCCCGCATCTCGTTGAGCACGCTCGGGACCGTCGAGCAGATGGCGATGCCGTCGACGTCGGCGCCCTTGAGCAGTGGCGACTGCGCCAGCAGCCCTTGCAGGACGACCGCGATCTCGTCGGCGGTGCGGCGGGCGTCGGTGGCCAGCCGCCAGTGCTCGATGACGTCCTCGCCCTCGAAGAGCCCGAGCACCGTGTGCGTGTTGCCGACGTCGATCGTGAGCAGCATCAATTACCCCCGTAGATCCAGTGCGATGTCCAGGGCCGGCGCCGAGTGCGTCAACGCCCCTACCGCCAGGTAGTCAACGCCAGTTTCGGCCACAGCACGGGCCGATTCCAAGGTCAATCCCCCGCTCGCCTCAAGGGCAACCCTGTTTTTCGCCTGCTTTTTCACGAGTTGTACGGCACGTTCGGTGTCCTCCACCGTGAAGTTGTCCAGCAGCACCTCCCGCGCGCCCTCGTCGAGCACCGGCTGGAGCTGGTCGAGCCGGTCGATCTCCACCTCGATCGGCAGGTCGGGGTGGCGCTCGCGGACCGCGCGGAACGCCTCGGCCACGCCGCCGGCCGCCACCACGTGGTTGTCCTTGATCAGCGCGGCGTCCGACAGCGACATGCGGTGGTTGACGCCGCCGCCGCAGCGTACGGCGTACTTCTCCAGCGCGCGCAGGCCGGGCAGCGTCTTGCGGCTGTCGCGGACGCGGGCCCCGGTGCCCTTGATCGCCTCGACCCACCTGCCGGTGAGCGTCGCCACCCCGGACAGGTGCGTGAGCAGGTTGAGCGCCGTGCGCTCGGCGGTCAGCAGGGCGCGCGTGGGCCCCTCGACGGTGAGCAGCACGTCGCCCGCCCGGACCCGCTCGCCGTCCTTGGCCCGGCGCTCGGTCCGGTCCGCCCCCAGCCGGACGAACACCGCCTCCGCCACCGCCAGCCCCGCCACGACGCCGTCCTTGCGCGCCACCACGTCGCCCGACGAGCGCTGGTCGGCGGGGATGGTGGCGAGGCTCGTCACGTCACCGGCCTCCCACAGGTCCTCCTCCAGCGCGCGGGCGATGAGCGCGTCCACCTCGGCCGGGTCGAGCCCGGCGGCCGACAGCTCCTGCGCCAGCCGGGCCGGCATCGTGTCCTCGTGCGGCGTGTACGTCATGCGAAGGCCCTCCTCCGTCAGGGTCACGTCGAGGTGGCCCAGCCATTCGTTGTCGTCGCGCGTCTCATGATCCTCGCGCCAGTGTGAGCCCCGGGTCTCCAGCCGGGCCGCCGCCGCGCCGGTGAGCACGGTGGCGACGGTGAGCAGGTTCGCCGCCTCCCAGGACTCGGTGCACGGCGGCACCGCGACCGGCGTCCAGCGGGCGTCGAGCAGCGCTTTGGCGGTGGCGCGCAGCGACTCGCGGCTGCGCAGCACGCCCGCGCCCCGGCTCATGTGCGCCTGGATCCGGGCCCGGACGCGCGGATCCACCAACCCGGACTCTCCCTCGGCCGGCACCGGGTCGCCGGGGGCCGGGCGGGCCGCGTGCACGTCCTCGGCGATGCGCTCGGCGAACACCAGGCCCTCCAGCAGCGAGTTGGAGGCCAGCCGGTTGGCGCCGTGCACGCCGGTGCAGGCCACCTCGCCGCAGGCGTAGAGGCCGTCGATCGAGGTACGGCCGCGCAGATCGGTCCGTACGCCGCCGCTGGCGTAGTGGGCGGCCGGGGCCACGGGGATCGGCTGGGTCACCGGGTCGATGCCGTGCTCACGGCAGACCGCGTAGATGGTGGGGAACCGGGTCTCCCACTTGCGCCGGCCGAAGTGGCGGCCGTCGAGGAAGACGTGGTCGCGGCCGGTCGCGCGCATCGTCCGCATGATCCCCTTGGCCACGACGTCGCGCGGGGCCAGGTCGGCCAGCTCGTGCGCGTCGGCCATGAAGCGGTTGCCCTCGTGGTCGGTGAGGTACGCCCCCTCGCCCCGCACCGCCTCCGAGATCAGCGGCTGCTGGCCGGTCGAGTCCGCGCCGAGCCAGAGCACGGTGGGGTGGAACTGCACGAACTCCAGGTCGCGCACCACCGCCCCGGCCCGCAGCGCCAGCGCGACGCCGTCGCCGGTGGAGACCACGGGGTTGGTGGTGGCCGCGTACACCTGGCCCATGCCGCCGGTGGCGAGCACGACGGCCCGCGCGAGCACCGCGCCGACGCCGTCGCGGGCGCCCTCGCCCATCACGTGGAGGGTGACGCCCCTGGCCCGGCCGTGGGCGTCCTTGAGCAGGTCGAGCACCAGGGCGTGCTCGATGACCTCGATGGAGGGGCGGGCGCGTACCGCCTCGATGAGCGCCCGCTGCACCTCGGCGCCGGTCGCGTCGCCGCCCGCGTGCACGATGCGGCTGCGGCGGTGGCCGCCCTCGCGGGTGAGCTGGAGCTCGCCGTCCGGGGTGCGGTCGAAGCGGGCGCCCCGCTCGATCAGCCGGCGCAGCGCGCCGGGGCCCTCGGTGACCAGCGTCCGCACCGCCCGTACGTCGCACAGCCCGACGCCGGCGATGAGCGTGTCGTTCAGGTGCTCCTCGGGCGTGTCGCGCGGGTCGAGCACGGCCGCGATGCCGCCCTGCGCCCAGCGCGTCGAGCCCGAGGACAGCACGTCCTTGGTGACGACCAGGACCTTGGCCTCGGGCTCCAGCTCCGTGTAGCGCAGGGCCACGGTCAGGCCCGCGATGCCGGAGCCCACGACGACCAGGTCGGCCTCGGCGCTCCAGCCGGGCGCGGGAGCGGTCAGCCGCAGGGGAATCGCCGGTGCGCTCATTGGGCTCTCCTCCACTCGGGCGATTTCGTCAACATGACGATAACGCCTCCGGGAGCGCGTGCATGCCCAGGGGTCAGGCTCAGGCCGGATTCACGGTCAGGACGACGTTGTCGATCAGCCGGGTGGCGCCGATCCTGGCCGCGACGGCGAGCACGGCCTCGCCCGCGTGCTCCTCGCCCACCTCGGTGAACGTCGCGGGATCGACCAGCACCACGTAGTCCAGGTCGAGCCGGGGGCCGGCGGCGGCGAGGACCGCGCGGGCGGCCTCACGGATCGCGCCGGGCCGCCGCTCGGCCTCGCCGGCGCGCAGGGCGCGGGAGAGCGCCAGCGCCACCTGCCGGTCGTCCTCGGACAGGTAGCGGTTGCGGCTGGACAGGGCCAGTCCGTCGTGCTCGCGTACGGTGGGCGCGCCGACGATCTCGACCGGCACGTCCAGGTCGGCGACCATGCGGCGGATCAGGGCGAGCTGCTGGGCGTCCTTCTGGCCGAAGACCGCCACGCTCGGCTGGACGAGGTTGAACAGCTTGAGCACCACCGTCAGCACCCCGTCGAAGTGCCCGGGGCGGGACTCGCCCTCCACGATCTCGCCCATCCGGCCGGCCAGGAGGCTCACCTGGCGGTCGGGGCGGTACATGTCCTCGGCCGACGGGTGGAAGACCACGTCCACGCCCTCGGCCCGGCACACCTCCAGGTCCGCCTCGAACGTACGGGGATAGCGGGAGAAATCCTCGTTGGGCCCGAACTGCAGTGGGTTGACGAAGACGCTGACCACCACCTGGTCGGCCCGCGACCGGGCGAGCCGCATGAGCGAGCGGTGGCCCTCGTGCAGCGCGCCCATGGTCGGCACCAGCGCCACCTCGCCACCGCCACGCGCCTTGACCAGGTCTTCCCTGTTCCTGGCGACGATCAAGTCCATCGGGCGGCCCCTCGCGTTCATGGCCTCCGCTTCGCGGCGGCGCTTCCTCGCACGGTCAGGTCCATATATTGCCGCCCAGCGCGTCGAGCAGCCGCTCCGCCTCCTCCGGTTTGAGCAGCCCGGCGGCGAGTGCCCGGTCGGCCGTGAGCCTGGCCAGCGCGATGTAGGCGTCGGCCGCCTCGGGGGCGGCCAGGATGAGCGCGTCGACGTGCTTGCGCACGGTGCCGGCGTCGCCGCGTACGACCGGGCCGGTGAGACCGGCGATGCCGAGTCGCAGGACGTTGTCGAGCGCGGCGCCGAGCAGCGGGCCCAGCATCCGGCCAGGGTGCTCGACGCCGATGCGCCCGAGCAGGTCGGAGGACTCGGCGATGAGGGTGACCATGTGGTTGGCGGCTCCGGCCAGGGCCGCGTGGTAGAGCGCGCGGTCGGCGTCGGCGATCCAGACCGGCTCGCCGCCCATCTCGATCACCAGGGCCTCGGCGATCGGGCGCAGCGCGTCGGGGGCGGTGACGCCGTAGGAGATGCCGGTGAGCTTGTTGAGGTCGTCGTCGCGGCCGGTGAACGTCATCACGGGATGCAGCGCGAGCGGCAGCGCGCCGCGCTCGGCGGCCGGGTCGAGCACCGACAGCCCGTACGCGCCGCTGGTGTGCACGACCAGCTTGCCCTGCAGGTCGGCGCCGGTGGCGGCGAGGCCGCCCACGAGGTCGGGCAGCGCGTCGTCGGGCACGGTCAGCAGGATGAGCTGGGCCGCGTTCACCACCTCGTCGGGCCGCGACGGCGTCACGCCGAGCCGCTCGGCCGCCCAGCGCTGGGAGTTGTCGGACAAGCCGCTGGCGGCGACGACGCGGTGTCCGGCCTGCCGCAACGCGGCCCCGAGGGCCGAGCCGACCTTGCCCGCCCCGAGCACGCCCACGCTGAGCCGCGCCGGGCGATCTCCTGCCTCCATGACGTCTCACCCCTGTCGACCGGATGGCACTGCCGCCCAGCGTAACGGCCTCTCCGTCCAGGGAATGTGACTGGTGCTTTGCTGGAGGTTGAGTTATTGGCAAAAGCGACAAGGGCAGACAAATAGTGCACCCCCTGTCGGAAGAGATGAGGAGAGGGGTTCACCGCATAGCAGCGGGCGCCGAGTCCGCAGTGGACCCGACGCCCGCGGGGTGTGACCTCTTGGAGGTGCGCCTGGCCGGCGCGACCGCCGACTGCCCGGCCGGGAGTCCGAGCCCGGACCGGACCGCGCCGGTCCGGGCTCCCCGCTTTCGTCAGCGGCTCGTCTGGTGGGAGTAGGCCCCGCCCTTGCAGCCGGCGACGCTGAGGCCGATGACCGCGACGGCGTTGCCGCAGGCGTTGACCGGCACGCTGATCGGGATGCGGATCTGGTTGCCACCCAGGATGCTGCCGTTGCCGCTGGTGATGTCGGCGTGGGCGGCGGGCGCGCCCAGCGCGAGAGCCGCGGCGGCACCGACCAGGACCAGGGTCTTCTTCAGCATGTGTGCTCCTTCTTGACAGCGCGGCACTGGGGCCGCGGACGTTGGCTTGTGCCGGGAACGGCCGCCGCAGTCGCCACCTGGGGGTTGGCGCAACGCGACCGTCTGGCGACAGAACGTAAACAATAGCGCAAGCGCACGACAATGAGTAGTCACATGATGACCAAGCGTGCCGTCAGCCGGTCGTGAGATAGTCCATGACATGTGGCTGACCTGGCGCGCGGCGACCCAGCGAGCGCTGTACGGCGAGGCGGGCTTCTACCTCCGCGAGCGCCCCTCGGGCCACTTCCGCACATCCGTCAGCGCCTCGGCGGCGTTCGCCGAGGCGGTGCTCGCGCTGCTCCGCGAGGTGGACGCCGAGCTGGGCAAGCCGGACACGCTCGACCTGGTGGACATCGGGGCCGGTGAGGGCACGCTGGTCACCCGTGTGCTGGCCGCCGCCGAGCCCGGCCTGAGCGAGCGGCTGCGGGTCACGGCGGTCGATCTGTCGTCCCGGCCCGAGGGCCTGCCCGAGCGGATCGAGTGGCGCGGCGGGCTGCCCGACTCCATCCAGGGCCTCGCCATCGCCAACGAATGGCTCGACAACGTGCCGGTGGACGTCGTCGAGCAGACCTCCAGCGGGCCGCGGCTGGTCATGGTGGACGTCCACACGGGCGCGGAGCGGATCGGCGGGCCCCTTCGGCCGGCCGACCGGGAGTGGCTGGAACGGTGGTGGCCGCTGCCCCGGGTGGGGGCGCGAGCCGAGATCGGCCGGCCGCGCGACGAGGCGTGGGCGGCCGTCGTCACCCGCCTCACCAGGGGCCGGGCGATCGCCGTCGATTATGCACACCCTGTGGACAACCGTCCCCCCTGCGGCACGCTGACCGGCTATCGGGACGGGGCGGTCGTCAGCCCCATACCCGACGGCACCTGCGACATCACCGCGCACGTGGCGCTCGACGCCTGCGCCGAGGCGGGCCGCCGGGCGGGCGCGATATCCACAACCTTGTCCACACAGCGCGCGGCGCTGCGCTCCCTGGGGCTGACCGGCGCCCGGCCGCCGGTCGAGCTGGCGCACCGGGATCCGCGCGGCTACCTGCGGGCGCTGGCCCGGGCGTCGGAGGAGGGCGAGCTCATCGACCCGTCCGGGCTCGGCGGCTTCGGCTGGCTCGACCAGCGCCGCTGACGGCGCTGACGGCGCTCAGGCGGGGGTGGCGGTGAGGTGGAGTGCCTCCAGGCCGCGGATGACGTAGCCGGGCTTCCACGAGGGCTCCTCGCGCAGCTCCAGGCTCGCCGTACGGTCCAGCAGCGCCCCGAACGACTCGATCAGCTCGATGCGGGCCAGCGGCGCCCCCAGGCAGAAGTGGATGCCGGCGCCGAAGGAGATGTGCGGGTTGTCGGCCCTGCCCACGTCCAGCCGGTCCGGGTCCTCGAACACGGCCGGGTCCCGGTTGGCCGAGCCGAACAGCAGCGCCACCTCGGCCCCGCGCGGGATCTCCACCCCGTGGACCTCGATGTCCTCCAGCACCCACCGCTCGAACATCTGCAGCGGCGTGTCCCAGCGCAGCAGCTCCTCGACGGCGGTGGGCAGCAGCGAGCGGTTGGCGCGCAGCCGGGCCAGCTCCTCCGGGTTCCTGAACAGCGACCACCAGCCGTTGCCGGTGACGTTGACCGTGGCCTCGTGGCCGGCGTTGAGCAGCAGCACGCAGGTGCCGATCAGCTCGTCCTCGGTCAGCTCGGGGATCTGGGCGAGCGCGCTGATCAGGTCGTCGCCGGGGGCGGCGCGGCGGGCGCGGGCCAGGTCCCTGAGGTAGGCGGCGAACTCCGTGGCCGCGCGGACGGCGGTGTGCTGCGCCTCGACGGCCGGGTTGAGCTCGTACATGCCGCAGATGTCGGCCGACCAGGGGCGGAGCAGGTGGCGGTCGGCCTCGGGGATGCCGAGCATCTCCGCGATCACCGTGACCGGCAGCGGCTCGGCGACCTCGGCGAGCAGGTCGCCCCCGCCCTTCGCCACGAACGCGTCCGCGAGGCCGCCCGCGATGGCCCGCACGCGCGGCCGCAGGGACTCGACCATGCGCGGCGTGAACGCCTTCGACACCAGCCGGCGCAGCCTCGTGTGCACCGGCGGCTCGACGTCCAGCATGCCCGCCCTGATCACCCGCCAGAACGGCTCCTGGAACTCCGGCTCCTGCGGCCTGCCGAACTCCTCGTGCGTGGCCACGTGCAGGTACGACCGGCCCAGGCGGCGGTCCCTGAGCAGGGCGTTGACGTCCGCGTGGCGGGAGACGAGCCACTGGTTCGTGGGCTCGTAGTAGCAGACGGGCCGCTCGCGCCGCAGCTCGTCGTAGACCGGGTACGGATGGGCTACGAAATCCGGATTCCAGGGGTCAAAGTGCACTATTGCATCTTAGGAGGCTCCCCCTCCTGCTCGGCAGCCTCCACCTGCCGCTGCCTGGCGTTCTTGCTGCGCACCCGGATGTTCAGCAGCTCCACGACCACCGAGAACGCCATCGCGAAGTAGATGTAGCCCTTCGGGATGTGCTGGTCCAGCCCCTCGGCCACGAGCACCACGCCGATCAGCACCAGGAACGCCAGCGCCAGCATCTTGACGCTCGGGTGCTGGTCCACGAAACGGCTGATCGGCCCCGAGGCGAACAACATCACCAGCACCGCCACCACGACCGCCGCGATCATCACGCCGAGCTCGTCCACCATGCCGACCGCGGTGATGACCGAGTCCAGCGAGAAGACCACGTCCAGGACCATGATCTGCACGATCACCGACGTGAACGAGACGGCGGCGGCGTTCTTGCCGTCCTTGCCCGCCGGGCCGTCCATGGTGTGACCGATCTCGGTGACGCTCTTGCCGAGCAGGAAGAGCCCTCCCAGCAGCAGGATGAGGTCGCGCCCCGAGATCTCGTGCCCGAGCACCGTGAACAGCGGCTCGGTGAGCTGCACCACCCACGACAGGCCGAGCAGCAGGAGCAGCCGGCTGACCAGGGCCGCGGCCAGACCGAGCACCCGGGCCCTGTCGCGCTGCTCGGGCGGCAGCTTCCCGGCCAGGATGGAGATGAAGATGATGTTGTCGATCCCCAGGACGATCTCCAGGGCGACGAGAGTGAAGAAGCCGATCCAGATTTGGGGATCGGCGACCCAGTCCAACATCTGCATACCTCCGTGACACGCGGGCCGAGAACTTTTCGGGCACAACGCATTACCCGCCGCATAAGTTCACGGGCTTGCGTCCGGCCGCGGGGTGTCGGTTATAGTGCGGGCGTAGGTCATGAGTGCCAGCGACAAGCCCCGGCTAGCTGGCCGGCAACCCTCGCGTCCGCGGCGGGGTGCCCCGGGTGAAGACCTGGTCCGTCACGAGGTGTGGCGGGCAAGCGCGGGCTCCGAGGCCGTTCCCTGGGGTCCGATGACCCGAGGAGCAGTGCTGTGCCCACGCTGACGATCTTCAACGACGCCGCCGCCCCCGCCGAGGCCCCCGCCGCCGCCGCGCCGGAGAGCGCCCGGCCCATCCCCGCCGTGGTCGGGGCCGACCTGGAGGTGCCGGTCAAGGGCGGCCGGCTCGTCCGGTACGCCAACCTCGACTACGCCGCCAGCGCGCCCTGTCTCGAGCCGGTCAGCGCCGCCGTCGCCGCCGCGCTCCCGGCCTACTCCAGCGTCCACCGCGGCGCCGGCTACGCCTCCCAGCTCACCACCGCCAGGTACGAGCAGGCCCGCCACACCGTACGGGCGTTCGTCGGCGCCCGCCCCTCCGACGCCGTGATCTTCACCCGCAACACCACCGACGCCACCAACCTGCTGGCCCGCTGCCTGCCCGCCGGCACCACCGTCGTGGTCTTCGACACCGAGCACCACGCCTCGCTCCTGCCCTGGGCCGAGGCCGTCCGGCTGGCCCCGCCCGCCTTCCCCGGTGAGGCCGTACGGGCCGCCGACGAGGCGCTGGCCGCCATCGACGGACCCAAGCTGCTCGTCGTCACCGCCGCCTCCAACGTCACCGGCGAGCTGTGGCCGATCGCCGCGCTGGCGCACATCGCGCACCGCCACGGGGCGCGCATCCTGGTGGACGCCGCGCAGTTCGTGCCACACCGGCGGCTCAACCTGACCGCGCTGGACCTCGACTACGTGGCCTTCTCCGGGCACAAGCTGTACGCGCCGTTCGGCGCGGGGGCGCTGGTGGGACGCGGGGACTGGCTGGCGGGCGGGGAGCCGTACCTGAAGGGCGGCGGCGCGGTGCGCGCGGTGGGCGAGGAGGCCGAGTGGCACGAGGACCCCGAGCCGCGCCACGAGGCGGGCACCCCCAACGTGCTCGGCGCGATCGCGCTCGCCGCGGCCTGCGACGCGCTCAGCGCCACCGGCTGGACCGCGCTGGTGCGCGAGGAGGAGCGGCTGCTCGCGCGGCTGCGCGCCGGGCTCGCCACCATCGAGGGCGTACGCGAGCTGGCCCTGTGGGGTGACGACCACCCGCGCGTGGGCATCGTGTCGTTCACCGTGGACGGGCACACGGCGCGGGAGGTGGCCGAGGCGCTGTCCGGCGAGTACGGCATCGGGGTGCGCGACGGCAAGTTCTGCGCGCACCCGTTCGTCCGGCACCTGCTGGGCACGGCCGACGGCGGGTGCGAGGACGGCACGGCCTCGGCCGTACGGGCCTCCATCGGCATCGGGACCACACAGGAGCACGTGGACCGGCTCATCGAGGCTCTGCGCGCCATCGTCTCCCGCTGACCGCGGGCGGCCGGGCGCCCGGTCAGCGGTTCGGCGGCTTGCGGTGCTCCGGCTGGTCCTCGGAGACCAGGGCGTCGATGTCGCGCATGTCCGCGTCGTCGAGCCCGCCCGCGTGGGTGCGCGGCGCGGCCGGCTGCCGGGGGGCCTCCGGCCGCTCGGCGGGCATCCCCGGCTCCGCGGGCGTCATCGGCCCTCCGGCGCCCGGCTGGTAGGCGCCCTCCGCGCCGCCGGGCCTGACGTTGACGTTGGACGGGCCCGGACCCATGGCCGGGCCGCGCCGGTGCTCGATCAGCTCGTCCTCGGCGACCCGCTGCCGCGCGCGGCGCCGGAAGATCGCGCCGAACAGCCCGTCCAGCCCGATCCGGCCGCCGCCGAGCGCCAGGAACAGCAGGCACAGCGCGCCGAGCGCGCCCGCCAGCTCCCATCCGCCCTCGCCCACCAGGACGCCCCTGTTCCCGTGCACGAAGACGATCGCGCCGATCATGTCGATCAGCAGCAGCAACGCCACCGGCCGCACCAGCAGCCCGAGAATGAGGAAGACGCCGCCGACGGTCTCGACCACGGTGGCGAAGCCGGCGGCCGCGCCGGGCAGCGGGACCCCCATCCCGCCGAACATCTGCGTCGTCGCGCCGAGACCGCCCTGCCACTTCTGCAAGCCGTGCGCCACGAAGATCACACCGGTGACCACCCGGGCGATCAGGGCCGCCACATCGAACACAACTCTCTTCATGGTGCTTCTCCCCCCGTCTCCCGTCTTCTCCCCACGACCACCCCAAGTCCCCGCAGGTGCGGTGAATCCGTACCGATCCTTGACCAACGACCGTGCCCCGCGCTGGCTCACCTCCAGGGACGGTGGGAGCATGGCCGTATGACGGAACGTGTGGTCGGGATGGGCGCGGGCGCGAAGGAGCTGGCCACCGAGGACATGATCCTCAACATCGGCCCCCAGCACCCCTCGACGCACGGCGTCCTCCGCCTCCGGCTCACGCTCGACGGCGAGCGCATCGCCACCGCCGAGCCGATCATCGGCTACATGCACCGGGGCGCGGAGAAGCTGTTCGAGGTCCGCGACTACCGCCAGATCATCATGCTGGCCAACCGGCACGACTGGCTGGCCGGGTTCGCCAACGAGCTGGGCGTGGTGCTCGCCGCCGAACGCCTCCTCGGCATGGAGCCGCCGGTGCGGGCCGTGTGGGCGCGCACCCTGCTGGCCGAGCTCAACCGGGTGCTGAGCCACCTCATGTTCCTCGGCTCCTATCCGCTGGAACTGGGCGCGATGACGCCGATCTTCTACTCCTTCAACGAGCGCGAGCGCATCCAGGCCGTCATGGAGGAGATCTCCGGCGGACGCATGCACTACATGTTCAACCGGGTCGGCGGGCTCAAGGAGGACCTGCCGCTGGGCTGGCTGGACCGGGTGTCGGAGGCCGTCGCCGAGACCCGCCGCCGGGTGCCGGTCATCGAGGACCTCATCCTGCACAACGACATCTTCGTCGCCCGCACCAAGGGCGTCGGCGTGCTGACCCGCGAGCAGGTCATGCAGTACGGCGTCAGCGGTCCCATCGCCCGCGCCTCCGGCGTCGACCTCGACCTGCGCCGCGACGACCCCTACCTCGCCTACCCCGAGCTGCCCGTCAAGGTCGTCACCCGCGACGCCGGCGACTGCCAGGCCCGCTTCGAGGTGCTGTTCGAGCAGGTCAAGGTCTCACTCGACCTGGCCGACATTTGCGTCGAACGGCTGCGCTCGCTGCCGCCGGGGCCGATCAACCAGCGGCTGCCGAAGGTGCTGAAGGTGCCGGAGGGGCACACGTACGCGTGGACCGAGAACCCGCTCGGCATCAACGGCTACTACCTGGTCTCCAAGGGCGACAAGACGCCGTGGCGGCTCAAGCTGCGCTCGGCCTCGTACAACAACGTCCAGGTGCTGCGCGAGATGCTGCCCGGACATCTGGTGGCCGACATGGTCGCCATCCTCGGCTCGATGTTCTTCGTCGTGGGGGACATCGACAAATAGCGCTCAAAGCCGGGACGGGCCGGGCCGGCGCCCGGCGCCGGCCTGCCGGACGAGCAGGACGGCGACTGGCGCTACCGGGGCTTCTGATCCTCCGGGTCCTTCGGCACCCGGCAGGCGTGCTCCAGGTAGAGCGCCGCGACCACCAGCACCACGCACGCCGCGAACGACCCCGTGGCGATGAAGAACTCCGAGCGCGGCGTCTCGCGGTCGAGGATGCCCACCGTGTGCAGCGCGAAGCCGGCGAACCCGCCGCCGAAGGCCGCCCCCGCGTACGCCGACGCCTTGGCCAGCGCCGCCAGCCGGGCCACGGCCAGCGGCTCCACCGGCTTGGTGCCCGGCTTGCGGGCGATCCTGGCCTTGGTGATCCAGCCGCTGTAGCCCTCGCCGAGTGCCAGCAGCAGCAGGGTCGGGATCGCGGTCCACGGCAGGAGCCACGCGATGTCGCCGTAGAACCGGTGCAGCAGCGCCCAGGTGAGCAGCGCGAGAACGACGAGGATGCCGACCAGGTGGCCGGGATGCGTGGGCCTCAATCGGGCCTCTGCAAGGTCAGGTCGGGCCGCGGCCGCACGCCCTGCCGGTCGAGCCCGGCCAGCAGGTCGACCACCCGGCCGTGGCCGGGCACGACGGCCGCCGGGTCGGCCTCCAGCCAGGGCACCAGCACGAACGCCCGCTCGTGCGCCCTCGGGTGCGGCAGCGTCAGGTCGGGGTCGTCGCAGACGGTCTCGCCCACGACGATGAGATCGACGTCGAGGGTGCGCGGCCCCCAGCGCTCGGCGCGCTCCCGCCCGAAGGCGTTCTCGACGCTGAGCGCCCGCTCCAGCAGCGTGCGCGGCTCCAGCGTGGTCTCGGCGACCACGATCGCGTTGAGGTAGGGGTCCTGCCCCTCGGGGCCGCCCACCGGATCGGTCTCGTAGACCGGGGACGCCTTCACGAATTTCAGGCCCGGCGCGTCGAACAGGGCGTCGACCGCTCCCTGCAGGATCTGGAAGCGGTTGCCCAGGTTGCTGCCGAGCGCGATGACGGTCTTCATACGCGACTCCGCTCGATCGTCACGACCACGTCGTCGAAGGGCAGCGGGATGGGCGCCGCCGGCTTGTGCACGCTCACCTCGACCTTGACCACCGGCTCGTACGCCAGGCAGACCTCGGCGAGGCGCTGCGCCAGCGTCTCGATGAGCTGCACCGGCTCGCCCGACACCACCCGCGTCAGCTCCTCGGCCAGCTCGCCGTAGTGGACGGTCGCCGTGAGGTCGTCGCCGGCCGCGGCCGGCGCGGTGTCGAGGAACAGCGTGGCGTCGATCACGAACTCCTGGCCCAGCTCGCGCTCGGCCAGGAGCACCCCGTGCCGCCCGCGGGCCCGCAGGCCCTTGAGCGCGATGCGATCAAGGCTCAAGCTCGCCGTCCTCCTCCTCGTCGTCGTCGCCCTGGAGCACCGGCGAGCCGTGGTGCATCCACAGCCGCCAGCCCTGGGAGGTGCGGAGGTAGACGTTGCTCGCGACCACCTTGCCCGCCGCGAAGCTCGCCTCCCCCTCGTCGCCGGCGGTGAGGATGTTCTCGACGCAGGTGAGGACGGCGACGTCGCCCAGCACGGTGGTGTTGACGTCGGTCAGCACGAACTGGATGTAGGTCGTGTTGGCCATGATCAGGGCCCACGAACGCAGCACCTCGGACCGCCCGGTCAGCAGCGCCCATCCGGGGTGCACGCAGCTCACCTGGTC
This sequence comes from Nonomuraea sp. B208, assembly GCF_057536035.1. Lineage (NCBI taxonomy): Bacteria > Bacillati > Actinomycetota > Actinomycetes > Streptosporangiales > Streptosporangiaceae > Nonomuraea > Nonomuraea sp. B208. The sequence continues at coordinate 317,665 of NZ_BAAJOU010000021.1, read as the reverse complement.
GTCGGCGGTGTCCTCGGCCCAGATCTCGGTCATCTTGTCGAGGTCGCCGCCCTCGATCGCGGTGTAGAACTCCTGGTTGACCGTCTCGATGGCGGCCGTGTCGACGCTCATGTGCCTGCTCCCGCTCGTGTCCATGCGGCGGCCACGCGCACCGCGTCGGCGTTGGGGCCGACCTCGTGCACGCGTACGCACCAAGCGCCCGCCTGAGCCGCCAGGGCGGTCACGGCCAGGGTGGCGTCGTCGCTCCTGCTGAACGGCCGGGGTGTGCCGTCGGGGTCGGCCAGCAGCCGCCCCAGGAACCTCTTGCGCGACGCCCCGATGAGCAGCGGATAACCCAGCTCCGCCAGCTGGGGGATGCCGGCCAGCACCGCCCAGTTGTGCTCGGCGTTCTTGGCGAAGCCGAGGCCGGGGTCGAGCACGATCTGCTGCTCCGACACGCCCTCGGCCAGCACCAGGCTCACCCGCTTGCTCAGCTCCTCGCGCACCTCGCCGACCACGTCGTGGTAGACGGCCCTGGTGTGCATGTCGTGGCTGTGGCCGCGCCAGTGCATCACGACGTAGGAGACGCCGGTCGCGGCCACCACGCGCGGCATCTCGGGATCGGCGAGCCCGCCGCTGACGTCGTTGACCAGCCGCGCGCCCGCCTCGACCGCGGCCCGCGCCACCTCGGCGCGCATGGTGTCGACGCTGACGGCCACGCCCTCGGCGGCCAGCGCCCTGATCACCGGGACGACCCGCGCCAGCTCCTCCTCCAGCGAGACCCGGGCGGCGCCGGGACGGGTGGACTCGCCGCCCACGTCGACGAGGTCGGCCCCCTCATCGACCAGCTCGAAGCCGTGCCTGATCGCGGCCGCCTCGTCGAACCAGCGGCCGCCGTCGGAGAAGGAGTCGGGGGTCACGTTGACCACGCCCATGACGAGACACCGCTCCGCCCCTCCCGGCACGCTGATGGGCATGCTAGTCATGGGCCAAGCCTAGGCGTTCCACCACACCTGCTGACATCGCGGGTCCCCGGTTGTGGATAAGGATGGCTCACCTGCCGAGGATGAGCGCCATCGCCTCGGAACGGGTCTTGTCGCTGGTGCGGAAGTCGCCGCGGACCGCCGAGGTCACGGTCTTCGCGCCCGGTTTGCGTACGCCGCGCATGGTCATGCACAGGTGCTCGCACTCGACCACCACGATCACGCCGCGCGGCTCCAGCACGCGCATCAGCGCGTCGGCGATCTGGGACGTCATGCGCTCCTGCACCTGCGGGCGGCGGGCGAAGACGTCCACCAGCCTGGCCAGCTTGGACAGGCCCGTCACCTGGCCCCGCTGGTTGGGGATGTAGCCGACGTGGGCCAGGCCGTGGAACGGGACCAGATGGTGCTCGCAGGTCGAGTAGACCTCGATGTCCCTGACGAGCACCATCTCGTCGTGATCGACGTCGAACACCTTGTTGAGCACGTCTTCGGGGGTCTGGCCGAGGCCGGAGAACTGCTCGGCCATGGCCCTCGCCACGCGGGCGGGCGTCTCGACCAGGCCGTCGCGGTCGGGGTCCTCGCCGATGGCGGCGAGGATCTCGCGGACGGCCTTCTCGATGCGGGCGAGGTCGACGTCGTGCTGTGTCACAAAGTGCTCCGGTGGTGCTTGCTTCAGACGCCGTCGCCGCCGGCCGGCAGCGCGTCCTGGTGGCCCGAGGACAGCGAGCCGTTGGCCGACTGCTTCTCCTTCGGCGTCAGGATGGGCGGCCGGTCCGAGGGCAGGCGCTTGCCGTATCCCGCGTAGGACGGACGGTGCTCCTTGACGACCACCGGCGCGAAGATCTGCAGGACCTGCTCGCGGGAGAGCGTCTCCTTCTCCATGAGCTCCAGGACGAGGTTGTCGAGGACGTCGCGGTATTGGACCAGGATGTCCCACGCCTGGTCGTGCGCCGTCTCGATCATCCGGCGGACCTCCTCGTCGATCGTGGAGGCGATCTTCTCGGAGTAGTCGCGCTCGTGGCCCATCTCGCGGCCGAGGAACACCTCGGCCTGGCCGCTGCCGAACTTGCGGGCGCCGAGCTGCTCGCTCATGCCGTATTCGGTCACCATGCGGCGGGCGACCGCCGTGGCCTTCTCGATGTCGTTGGAGGCGCCGGTGGTGGGCTCGTGGAAGACGAGCTCCTCCGCCGCGCGGCCGCCGAGCAGCATCGCGAGCTGGTCCATCATCTCGGACCTGGTGGCGAGGAACTTGTCCTCCATCGGCAGCGTCATCGTGTAGCCGAGCGCGCGGCCGCGGGACAGGATCGTGATCTTGTGCACCGGGTCGGAGTTGGGCAGCGCGTGCGCCACCAGCGCGTGACCGCCCTCGTGGTAGGCGATCATCTTCTTCTCCTTGTCGGACATGACCCGCGTCTTGCGCTCGGGCCCTGCCATGACACGGTCGATCGACTCCTCGAGGAGCTCCATCGTGATCAGCTTCTGGTCGGCCCGCGCGGTGAGCAGGGCGGCCTCGTTGATCACGTTGGCCAGGTCGGCGCCGGTGAACCCGGGGGTGCGGCGGGCGATGGTGTCGAGGTCGACGTCGGGCGCGAACGGCTTGCCCCGGCCGTGGACCTTGAGGATGCCCTTGCGGCCCTCCAGGTCGGGACGGTCGACGGTGACCTGCCGGTCGAAGCGGCCGGGACGCAGCAGCGCCGGGTCGAGGATGTCGGGCCGGTTGGTCGCGGCGATGAGGATCACGCCGCCCTTGACGTCGAAGCCGTCCATCTCGACGAGGAGCTGGTTGAGCGTCTGCTCGCGCTCGTCGTGACCGCCGCCGAGGCCGGCGCCGCGGTGGCGGCCGACCGCGTCGATCTCGTCGATGAAGATGATCGCCGGGGCGTTGGCCTTCGCCTGCTCGAACAGGTCGCGCACGCGGGAGGCGCCGACGCCGACGAACATCTCGACGAAGTCGGAGCCGGAGATCGAGTAGAACGGCACGCCCGCCTCGCCCGCGACCGCGCGGGCCAGCAGGGTCTTGCCGGTGCCGGGCGGGCCGTAGAGCAGCACGCCCTTGGGGATCTTGGCGCCGATCGCCTGGAACTTGGCCGGGGCCTGCAGGAACTCCTTGATCTCCTGGAGCTCCTCGATGGCCTCGTCGGCACCCGCGACGTCGGCGAACGTGGTCTTGGGAGTGTCCTTGCTGATGAGCTTGGCCTTCGACTTGCCGAAGTTCATCACCCGGGAGCCGCCGCCCTGCATCTGGTTCAGCATGAACAGGAAGATCAGCACGATGATGACGATCGGCAGGAAGCTCATGAGGATGCTGACCAGGAGGTTCTCCTGGGGCACCTCAGTGGTGAAGCTGTCCGTCTTCTTGGCGTCGACCTGCGCCTGGAGCTCGTCGGTCAGCTTGCTGCCGTAGCCCGTGACCCAGTAGGCCTGGACGAGCTTGGTCGGCTGGTCGCCTTTGCGCACGGTGACGGGGTTCTTCAGCGTCACCTCGATGCGGTTGTCCTTGTCGACGACCTTGGCGTTGCTGACATTGCCGGCGCGAATCTGCTGGAGCACCAAGGACGTGTCGGCCTGCTTGAAGTTTCCGCCGCCACTCCACAGTTGGGTGACGAGCAGGAGCAGCACGACGATGCCCAGGATCCACAGCAGTGGCCCACGTGTAAATCGCTTGAGATCCATCCGATGCGGAACCCCTTGCGGGCCCGTCCCTTCCTGACCATGGCCTGGAACCCCGGGCGTGCCCGGGGCCGCGGCATCCGGCACCGCGACTTCTGACTACCCGAAGGGGACTCAAGGTCACCCTTCCGGAGTCTGAAGGTACACCGGCAGAGCGGGCGGAGGGACCGCCCGCTACACCGGCCTTGCCCTATCAACGTACGTCACGTTGCGCGATGTTCCCGGCCGTGGCAAGAGAGAACGCTTAACGTTCTAACGGTAAACGTGGGGCGCGAGAGTGCCGATGAACGGCAGGTTGCGGTAACGCTCGGCGTAGTCGAGCCCATAACCGATGACGAACTCGCTGGGAATGTCGAAGCCGACGTATTTGACGTCGATGGGCACCTTCACGGCGTCCGGTTTGCGCAGCGCGGTGCAGATCTCCAGCGAGGCGGGATTGCGCGACTTCAGGTTTTCCAGCAGCCAGTGCAGCGTCAGCCCGGAGTCGATGATGTCCTCGACGATCAGCACATGGCGGTTCAAGATGTCGGTGTCCAGGTCTTTCAGCACGCGGACCACCCCGGACGACTTGGTGCCCGCGCCGTAGGACGACACCGCCATCCAGTCCATCTGCACGGGCACGTGCAAGGCCCTGGCCAGGTCGGCCATCACCATGACGGCGCCCTTGAGCACGCCCACGAGCAGAACGTCCTTGCCCGCGTAATCGTCGTCGATGCGCCCGGCCAGCTCTTTGATCCTGGCCTGGAGGTCGTCCTCGGAGATGAGCACTTTTTCCAGGTCATTGCCCATGTCGGCAGCGTCCACCTGTGGTTCCTTACGCGTGGGGACTCTTGGCGAGTATCAGGGTGCCATACCGCCGTGCGGCGCTCAGACCCCCGGGCAGATCGGCGGGCTTCTGCCCGCGCCAGCGGGTGACCAGCCGGTCCACGGCCAGCACGTGCGTCGCGGAGAGCGCCCCGGACGGCGCTCCCGCGGCGATGGCCGCCCGGCGCAGCACCCGCCGCCTGACGGCGTCCGGCAGCCGCTCCAGCTCCGCCACCGAGAGGGTGACGGATCCGGCGATATCGCTAAGAGCGCAATCCCGGTAGGCCGCGTCGGCCCAGGCGTCGAGCGCGTCGGCGTCCTCGCGGGCCATCCTCGCGGTACGCGCGAGCGCGTCCGCCACCCCCGGCCCGAGCTCCTCCTCCAGCACGGGCAGCACCCGGCGGCGGACGCGGACCCGGGTGTAGCGGAGGTCGTCGTTGTGGGGGTCGTCCCAGGGGTCGAGCCCGAGCGCCCGGCAGGCGGCCACGGTGGTGGCCCGGGGCAGGTCGAGGAAGGGGCGGCGGTAGAGACCCGCCCGCGCGGCCATCCCGGACAGCGAGCGCGGCCCGCTCCCCCTGGCCAGCCCGAGCAGCACGGTCTCGGCCTGGTCGTCCCTGGTGTGGCCGAGCAGCACGGCCGCGGCGCCGTGCCGGTCGGCGGCCGCGGCGAGCGCGGCGTAACGGGCCTCCCTGGCCGCGGCCTCGGGACCGCCCGCCGTGCCCACCGTGACGGTGAGCACCTCCGCGGGGTCGAGGCCCAGCCGCGCGCCCTGGGCGGCGACCGCTCGCGCCCGCTCGCCCGACCCCTCCTGGAGCCGGTGGTCGACGGTGAGCAGCCCGCCGCGCAGCCCGGCCCGCGGGGCGGTGAACGCCAGCGCGGCGGCCAGCGCGGTGGAGTCGGCCCCGCCGCTGCACGCCGCCAGCACCAGGGCCTCGGGCGGCAGGTCGGCGAGCGCCTCCCGTACGGCTCTGCGGACGTCGGCTACGGCTGGATGTGGGCCCACGACCGTCATTGTCGCGGGTCCTGGCCGCTCCGAGGTCAGGCGGGCAGGGCCGGAGTGTCGATCACCCGGTTGATCCACAGGCCGGGGTCGGCGATCTCCTGGGTGGTGGGCAGGGTCTCGGCGCTGGTCCAGATCTTGTTGAAGCCGTCCATGCCGACGCGGCCGACGACCGTGCGCACGAAGGCCGAGCCCTCGGCGTACTGCTTCATCTTGACCTCGATGCCGAGCAGCCGGCGGACGGTGCGGTCGAGGCGGGAGCCGCCCTCGCGGCGATGGGCGAACTTGCCGCGGATCTCGGCCACCGACGGCACCACGGACGGGCCGACGGCGTCCATCACGTAGTCGCCGTGCCCCTCCACGAGGGTCATCACGGCCGTGAGGCGGTCGAGAATGGCCTTCTGGGCGGGCGACTGGATGACGTCGATGAGGTTGCCCTCACCGCCCCGCACCACGTCGGCGACCGTGTCGGCGGCGCCGCGCAGGCGTTCGAGCAGCGTGGGCAGGTCGAGGTCGGAGGCCAGCAGGAACTCGGTCATCTGCGAGCGGACGTATTCGCGCAGCCAGGGCACGCCGGTGAACTGCACGCGGTGGGTCTCCTCGTGCAGGCACACCCACAGCCGGAAGTCGTGCGGGTCGACGCCCATCTCGCGCTCGGCGTGGACGATGTTGGGCGCGACGAGCGTCAGCCGCCCGGCCGGCTCCTGACCGGTCGGGTCGGGCGGCAGGAACAGCTCGTACTGGCCGAGCACGCGCGAGGCGAGGAAGGCCAGCACCGCGCCGACCTCGACGCCGGTGATCCGCGAGCCCACGGCGGTGACGATGGCGGGCGGCGGGTTGGGGCTGTTGCCCACGCGCTGGGTCAGTGGTTCGAGCACCACGCGGAAGCCCTCGACGTTGGCCCTGATCCAGCCGGGCCGGTCCACGATGGTCGCCGGCTGCGGCGCGGTCTCCGTGTGGATCTTCGTGAACTCGCGTACGTGGCCCTCTGCCTCACGCGACAGGGTGCGGAGCTCGGTGACGGCCTGCCTGGCCTCCTCCCGGCTCACTTGAGGACCGGGGCGCACGAGGCGCGTGCCGGTCGTGACGGCCAGATCCCAGTCGATCACCTGCATACCGTCCACCGTACGTGCTTCCGGTCAAGACCGCGCGACGATGGCCGCGAGCCGGTCGAGCACGGGCTCGGCGTTGACCGGCACCTGGTCGGCCAGGAAGGCGAAGGTGACCAGCCGGCCGTCCTTCGTCGTGGCCAGCCCGGCCAGGGTGTTGACGTTGTTGAGCGTGCCGGTCTTGGCGCGTACGAGGCCCACCTGGCCGCGGCTGTCGCGGCCGGTGAAGCGGCGGCCGTTGCCGAGCGTGCCGGAGAACCCCGCGATCGGCATGCCGGAGGCGACCGCGTGCAGGCCGGGCGAGGCCGGCGAGCCCGCCATGGCCACCAGCTTGGCGAGGGCGGCGGCGCTGATGCGGTTGCGGATGGACAGGCCGCTGGCGTCGGACAGCGCGACCCCCTGGGCGGCGCCGAGCCGCTGGAGCACCGCGATGATCGCCTTCGTCCCGCCGTCGAACGACGCGGGCTGCCCCTCCTTGATCGCCACGTGCCGGGCGAGGGCCTCGGCCAGGTCGTTGTCGCTGTGCGTCAGGGTGTGCTCGACCAGCGCGTAGACGGGCGCCGAGTCGACCCGGCCCAGCTCGGCGGCCCCGGCGGGGGCCTTGCCCGGCCGGACCGACTTGGCCACCGTGACGCCCTTCCCGCGCAGCAGCCGGGCGAAGGCCGCGGCGGCGTGGGCGGGCGGGTCGGACACGCGCGGGGTGTTGGAGCGCGGGTTCTGGCGGCCCTCGTCGATGGCGAGCGCGTGGACGGGGGCCACGTTGCCCTCGGGGATGTAGCCGGGCTTCCAGCCGGGGGCCGTGGCGGGGCCGGTGTAGAGCGACGTGTCGTAGGTGAGGGTGACCTTCTTCACGTTGCGGGCCTTGAGCGCGGCGGCCGTACGGGAGGCCAGGGTGGCGAGGCTCGCCTGCTTCGGGTAGCCGCCCTGCCGGGCCGACGGGCCGGCCAGCAGCGGGTCGCCGCCGCCGACGAGCACCACCGCGTCGGGATCCGCGCCCTGCACCACGCGGGTGGACAGCCGGGCGTCGGGGCCCAGCGAGGCGAGCGCCGCTACGCAGGTGACGATCTTGGTGGTGGAGGCGGGGGTGATCGGGGTGTCGGCGCCGGCCGCGAAGATCCGCTCGCCGGTGGCCGCGTCGAGGACCACGGCGCCCACCCGTTTTCCGAGCGCTTCGTCACCCAGCGCGTCGGTGAGCTGTCGCGTCAAAGTACCCTTGGTCGGGAGAGGTCCGCCTCCTGACTTCACCGAAAGCCCGGCCAGCACCGGCCCCGAGGTGACCACGGGGGCGGGAGGAGGAGACCCTTCCGGCGGGGACGCCGTCGGCTCGGTCGGTGACGTCTGCCTCGTCAGCGCGCCCAGGCTGAAGTCGGTGGTCATCGCGTACACGCCGGTGACGACCGTCAGCACCTGGAGCACGGCGAGGGTGGCCAGCATCACCAACCGGTCGTGCCGCGCCACGTCTGCCCTCTCTCCTGTGTTCGCCTAGAGACATTAACGCCCGTCCGGGGGTGCCCGGGGGCTTGAGCGGAGGAACCGCGGTGGAGTTCGACGTTGTCGTTGAGATTCCCAAGGGGCAACGGAACAAGTACGAAGTGGACCACGAAACCGGGAAGATCAGGCTCGACCGGCTCCTGTTCACCTCCACGCAGTACCCCGCCGACTACGGCTTCATCGAGAACACCCTGGGCGAGGACGGCGACCCGCTGGACGCCCTGGTGCTGCTCCAGGAGCCGACGTTCCCCGGTTGCTACATCACGTGCCGGGCGGTGGGCATGTTCCGGATGACCGACGAGAAGGGCGGCGACGACAAGGTCCTGTGCGTGCCGTCCACCGACCCGCGGATGCACCACATCCAGGACATCCATCACGTGTCGGAGTTCGACCGGCTGGAGATCCAGCACTTCTTCGAGGTCTACAAGGACCTGGAGCCCGGCAAGTCCGTCGAGGGCGCCAACTGGGTGGGCCGCGCCGAGGCCGAGGCCGAGATCGAGCGCTCCTTCCAGCGGCTCAAGGAGTCCGGCGGGCATCACTGACACGCTCATAGTGCGTGTTCACAGGGGCCTGGTGGCGCCCACCAGGTCCCCCCGCCAGATGGAGGCCACCCGCACCACGTCGCCGGTCTGCGGGGCGTGCACCATCAGGCCGCGGCCCACATAGATCCCGACATGGTGGATCGTGCTCGGGTCGCTCGTCACGTGCGCGAAGAACAGCAGGTCGCCGCGGCGTAGCTGGTCGAGCGGGACGTGCGGGCCGGCCGTCCACTGGGTGCCCGTCCAGTGGTCGAGCGCGACGCCGGCCCGCTCCCACGCGCGCATGGTCAGGCCCGAGCAGTCGAAGGTCGCGGGGCCGTCGGCCGCCCACACGTACGGCTTGCCGAGCTGGGTGAGCGCCCAGTCGGCCGCCACGTCGCCCATCGCCGAGCCGCCGGTCATCAGCCCGGCGGCCGAGGCGGCCACCGCCCGTCGCCTGGCCAGCAGGTCGGCACGGGTGCGGGCGGCGTCCACCCGGCGCTGCAGGCGGTGCTCGCGGGCCCGCAACGCCGTCGTCTCACGGCGCTGGCTCTCCACCGCCTCCCTGGCGGCGTCCTTCGCCGCGCGGGCGCGTTCGGCCATGACCTGCTGCTCCGCCTGCGCCTCCGCCGCCTGCGTCCGCAGGATCGCGGCCACCTGCTGGGCGTCGCGGAGCCTCGCGAGCATCGCCGCCCGCTCGCCGCTGAGCTGGCCGAGCACGCTCGCGCGGTGCAGCGCGCCCTCGTCGTCGCCGTGGTCGGTGAGCAGGCCGAGGATCGGGCCCAGCATGCCGAGTCCGCCGTACGCCTCGGCGGCGAGCAGCGCGACCGGCTGCCTGGCCCGTTCGACCTCGGCGTCGGCGGCGGCCAGGCGGGCCTGGGTGTCGCGGGCCTTCTCCTCGGCGGCGCGCAGGCTCACCAGCTGGCCGTTGTAGGCCTCGACCAGCCGCTCCACGTGGGCGGCCAGGGTGGCGAGCCGGGACTGCGCCGTGGCCAGCCTGGCGCTGGTGGTGGCGAGGGCGAGGGAACGTTCGCGTACGGTCTGGCGGGCCTTACGCAGGTCGTGGGTGCCGGGGCGCGGCTCGGGGTGGGCGGCCGGGCACAGGGCCACCAGGAGGCAGCCCGTCAGCAGCGTGGCCCGAATCGTGCGCATAGGTCCCCCCGGAAACAATGGTGACTCTATGCACACGATTCCCACCTGTTTCGCTCACGTAACGTGACGGAGCGGCCCGGGTCACGGGGTCGTGGCCGACGGCTCCTCGGCGGTGGCTGTCGCGGTCGGCGCGGTCGGCGCGGTCGGCGGCTCGGGCGAGGACGCGGGCGGTGCCGTGGTCGGCGGCGTGGTCGGCTCCTGTGTCGGAGGCTGCGTCGGCGCCTCGGTGACCGTCGGGGTCGGCCGCGGCGGGAGGCAGTGCGGGCGGAAGCGGCCCCGGCAGGGGCGGTCGGGCCGGCCGTGGTGCGAGGGCGTGGCCGAGCTGCCCGGGATCGGGCCGCGAGGGCCGTGCGGATTGCCGGGGTCACGGGGATTGCCGGGATTTTGTGGATCGCCGGGATCGATCGGGCTCGGCGGCTCGGCGGCGGCGGGATCGCCGGGCCGACGGTCTGGCGGACCGGCTTTCGGCTCCGTCGGGTCGCCGGCGGCAGGGGGACGGCCGGTCGGCGCGGAGCGCGTGACGACGGCGGCCGGCTCGGCCGCCGCCGGGATGCCCGTGGCGTTCGCGACGGGCTCCACGGTCACGGGAGCGTCCTCGGGGCGATCCTGCCAGGGCAGACGTACGGCGGGCGGCTCGCCCGCGGGCGGGAACGCGGCCGTCGCCACGTCCGAGACGACGCCGTCGCGGCCGAGCCCCTGGAGGATGACCGCTATCGCCACCACGGCCCCGACCGCCGCCAGGAGGCACGCCAGCGCCCTCGGCCACCGCCGAGCCGCCTTCTTCTGGGGGAGGGGAAACCCGGCGACGCCCAGGCGCGAGGTGCGGCGGGCGACGTACCGGCGGTAGGGCGCGAGCTCGGGGTCGGCGAAGCAGCTCAGCACCCGCAGCCGCAGCGCGTCGGGCAGCTCCGGCTTCGGGAGCAGCTCGAAGACCTTGGCCGCGGCGACCTGCCGGCCCCGGCGCGGGGCGCAGATCGCGCACTCCGACAGGTGGCGGACCAGCCGCTCGCGCTTCTCCGTGGTCAGGCGGCCGGAGAAGCCCCTCAGGATGGCGGCCCGGCGCGGGCAGTCGCCCGGGTCCTGGCCGGCGAGGAGTTCGACGGTGATGGCGTCACGCAGGCGGCGGAGCGCGGCCTCGCGCGCGGGCTCGACCTGGCGGCCGGGGATGCCGAGCACCAGGGCCAGCTCGGCGTCCGGCAGCTCGTGCTGGATGGTCAGCTCCAGCAGCTCGCGGTCGGCGGGCGGCAGGCTGTGCACGGCGTCCCACGCCATGATCTGCAGCCGCGAGTCCCCGGGGCCGTCCGGCAGCTCGTCCAAGGGCCACTCGGCGTCCGGCGCCCACTCGGCGTCGGGCTCGCCGGCGCCTGGTGCGCCAGAGGCGGACGCGCCGGCGGCGGGTGGGACGGGGGCGGGTGGGACGGGGGCGGGTGAACCTGGGGATCGCGGACCGGCGCCCGACGAGGCGGAGCCCGGCGAGCCCGATGAGGGAGGGGTGGAGCCGGGCGAGCCTGAGCCCGCCGCCCCGGAGTCAGGCGAGCCGGAGCCGGCCGCCCCCAAGCTGGCCGCCCTCGAACCTGCCGCTCCCGAGCCGGCCGCGCCGGAGCTGGGCGGGGTCGAGGAGGGTGGGGTGCGGGTGGTGGCGGTGCGGCGGCGGAGGCATTCGGCGCGGGCCAGGGCGTACAGCCAGGACCGCAGCCGGGCGGGCTCGGCCAGGGCTTCGGCGTGTGCCTCGGCGGCGATGAGCGCGTCGCGGAGCGCCACCTGGGCGGCGTCCGCGTCGCGGAGGAGGGACCGGCAGTAGCGGTAGACGCCCTCCGCGTACGCGTCGTAGAGCACGGCTGGGGCTCCGGGATCGCGGGCGCGAAGGGCTTCCACCAGGTTGCGGTCGTTCATATGACCGAGGGTAATGGATTGGTAACTAATAGTTCTACCGTTTCCGCGCCGATGGCATCGCTTGTCGCGCTACCACCAAGAATTACATGCCGATTTTTCGGTATCTATTGCTGAGTATCCGCAATGATTTGCGTGCGCCGATCCTCCGCGAACGGCTCGGTCGTCGGCTTCACCGTGTGCACCGGCACGGCCCCGGCCAAAGCCAGGTCCTCGAAGGGCCGCCCGGTGGAGCCCCACGTACGGGCCGTGACGTCGGTCCTGGCCACGTCGGTGCCGCGAGGCAGCCCCGAGACGGTCAGGATGAAGCGGGGCGGGCTGCCGGCTTTGACGTCGTCCACGAACGTGCTGCCGCCGCCGAGCAATTTGCCCGCCTTGTCGCGCAGCAGCGCGTTCACCACCAGACTTCCGGCCACCAGCTGGTACGGATTCCCCACATATCCCGTAATGAGGTAGGAACCGTCTTTCTGGCGCATTGTCTGCACCCGCGTGACGGGAAACCGCTGAAACGCGGACGGAACCCGCGCCGCCTCCCGCCACTGCGCCGGACGGTACTGGATCGACACCTTGGCGGGCCGCTCGGCGGCGGTCGCCTGGCCGGTGAACTCCAGCGTCCCGCCCGGCGGCACGGCGTCGAGCGGCTGGTCCAGCCGGACGACCTCCGCGCCCTTGGCGTCCTGGCCGACGATCGTGGCCACCACGTGCTCGCCGAAGTGCCACGGGTTGGCGTTGCTGAGCACGCCGGCCCAGCTGACGGCGTACCCGTCCGCCGACTTGGCGATGGTCGAGACCTGTTCCTTGAGCGCGAGAGGCTTGAGCTCCTGCACGGGCTGCTTCTCGCTGGAGCACCCCGCGAGGCAGATCGCCCCGAGTGCGAGAAGGCTGACGGTTCGGCTGCGTGGGATCACTTTGCCGTGATAACCCGCGCATGGGCACGGCCGGCGGTGACACGCGCCAGCCGTACCAACTCTTTAACGCGGGCGCGCCACCCTGGTCTCGTCCCACACCGGCTGCGGCGACTCGTAGACGTTGCCGTCGGAGCCGAAGACGAGGTAGCGGTCGAAGTCGGCGGCGAACCAGCGGTCGTGGGTGACCGCCAGCACCGTGCCGTCGAAGGCGTCGAGCCCCGCCTGCAGCGCCTCGGCGCTGGCCAGGTCGAGGTTGTCGGTCGGCTCGTCGAGCAGCAGCAGCGTCGCCCCGGACAGCTCCAGCAGCAGGATCTGCAGCCGGGCCTGCTGGCCGCCGGACAGCGTCTCGAAACGCTGCTCGGCGACCCGGCCGGCCAGCTCGTAGCGGGCGAGGGCCTTCATGGCCTCGTTCTTGAGCCGGGCGTGCTCGGTCATGACGATCTCGACCGGGGTGCGGCCTCTCAGGTCGGGCCGGGCGTGGGTCTGGGCGAAGTGGCCGGGCACCACGCGGGCGCCCAGCCGGGCCACGCCCTCGTGCGCGACCGGCTCACCGGCGACCAGGCGCAGGAAGTGGGACTTGCCCGAGCCGTTGGAGCCGAGCACCGCGACCCGCTCGCCGTACCAGACCTCCAGGTCGAACGGGCGCATGAGCCCGGTCAGCTCCAGCCGCTCGCAGATCACCGCGCGCTTGCCGGTGCGTCCGCCGCGCAGCCGCATGCGGATGTTCTGCTCGGCGGGGGCCACCTCGGGCGGGCCCGCCTCCTCGAACCTGCGCAGCCGCGTCTGGGCCGCGTGGTAGGCGGGGGCCATGCCGTCGTTGTACCTGGCCTTGTTCTTCAACATGTTGACCAGGGCCTTGAGCTTGGCGTGCTCCTCGTCCCAGCGCCGGCGCAGCTCGTCCAGGCGCTCGTTGCGGGCCTTGCGCGCCTCGGCGTACGTCCCGAAGCCGCCGCCGTGGATCCACACCCCGCCGGACTCGACCGTGACGATCCGGTCGGCGGCGTTGGCGAGGAGCTGGCGGTCGTGGCTGACCAGCAGCACCGTCTTCGGCGTCTCCCTGAGCTGCTGCTCCAGCCACTCCTTGCCGGGCACGTCGAGGTAGTTGTCGGGCTCGTCGAGCAGCAGGGTCTGGTCGGGGCCGCGCAGCAGCGCCTCCAGCACGAGCCGCTTCTGCTCGCCGCCGGACAGCGTCGCCACGTCCCGGTATTTCACCCGCTCGTACGGCACCCCGAGCGCCGCCACCGTGCAGGTGTCCCAGAGCACCTCGATCTCGTAGCCGCCCGCGTCGGTGTAGTCGGCGATGGCCTGCGCGTAACGCATCTGCGTCTTCTCGTCGTCGCGCTCCATCATCGCCAGCTCGGCCGCGTCGAGCCGCTCGGCGGCCTGCCGCACGGCCGGCGGCGCGACGCCGAGCAGCAGCTCGCGCACCCCGCTGCCGTCGCGCACGCTGCCGATGAACTGGCGCATCACGCCGAGACCGCCGGAGCTCGTGACCGAGCCGTCCACCGGCTGGAGGTCGCCGGCGATCAGGCGCAGCAACGTCGTCTTGCCCGCGCCGTTGGGCCCGACGAGTGCCGCCTTGACGCCTTCGCCGATGCGGAAGGAGACGTCGTTGAGCAGAGGGCGCCCGTCGGGCAGCACGTATGTCAGATGTCCTACTTCGACGTGGCCCACCCGCGCAGGCTATCCGGGCGCTTCCGCCCCTCGCATCCGATTTTTCTACACGAGCGCGCTCTTGTAGAAGATGCTCGCCCTGCGCGCCCCCGACGCCCCGGAGGCGAGGCCCAGGCACAGCCGGGGAGCGCCCGAGACGATCTGGATCGCCATGCCCTCGGGCTCGCGGTAGTCGAGCGACTTGCCGGCCTGGGTGAGCGAGCGTTGCACCTGCTCCCCGGTACGCAGGTCGACGCAGGTGATGTAGGTGTTGCCCGGCGCGGGGTTGGAGGCGCTGTAGGCGGTGCCGTCCAGCAGGTAGAGATGGTCGCCGTAGGCGGCGTAGCCCTGGAAGACGCCGAGCCCGGACGGCTGCGCGACGTCGTACAGCTTGTCCTTCCCGCCCGCCTTGACGGCCGACAGCGCGTAGACCGCGTACCGCATCTGGCCGCCGAGCAGGTAGCGCATGACCAGGCGGCCGGTCGAGGGGTCGATCGCGCAGGTGGTGTTGGTCGCGCCGGGGATCAGCGTGTACGTGGTGACGCCGGAGGAGGACGGCGTCAGCGTGCGCCCGTCGGCGAAGGAGAAGCGGGCCAGTCGCCTGCCCCACATGGCGCCCGAGCTGTCGGGCGCGGCGTCGGTCTCCGTCCAGAGGACGCCCGGGGACTCGACGCCGATCTGCACCCCGTGGCCGAAGCCCTTGAGATACATGTGTCCGAGCACCGCGCCGGACAGGCTGAGCCTGGTCAGGCAGAGGTCGCCGACCGCGGCCGAGGCGGCGCCGTTCTTGAGCTGGACGGCGTAGATGTGCCCCTTCGGGTTGTCGAAGGCGAACGACTGCAGCACGGTCTCGTCGTACAGGGCCTTCTTCCAGATGAGCTGGGTGGCGGGCGCGGCCAGGTCGAAGCGGCCGGCGGCGGCCGAGGCACGCGACGTGCCCGCGGCGACGGTCGCGGCGAGTCCCGCGCCGATCGTGAGCAGACCGCGACGGCTCAACGGCATGTGACCTCCACTCGGGGTGTTTCGCGGAGTCAACACCCTAGTGGGCGAAGATCAGAAAAGGGCCGTGAAAGGCACGATCTCGCCGCGCTAGCGGCCACGGCCCGACGTGATGCCACTGTAGGAACCGATCACCTCGACCTGGCCGGGCCCGGCCGTCTTCGGCGGGATGTGGGCGACGATCTGGATCAGCTCGGTGAACTTCATGTACGTGTAGTACTTGCCGGGCAGGAACCCGCTGTTCTTCTGCTGGACGTAGTTGCGCTGCGGCCCCTGGCGTACGTCATAGCGCCGGGTCCGTTCGACGGTGGTGAAGGCGAGCGCTCCGCCGTCGGCCGTGCGCACGGCGTAGGAGGGATACGCGGCGGCCGGGCGGGCGCTCTCGGTGAGCTTGGCGTACGGGGCCATCTTGATGCGGGTGCTCGCGGCGCCGGTGGTGAGCCGGTCGGCGGCGAAGCGGCTCTTGGACGCCGCGTCGCCCTTGCCGACCAGGTGGGCGGCGTAGCTCCTGGCGAACGCGGCGGGCGACATCATCAGCCCGGCGGCATCGGCCTGGGCCACTTCCACGGCCGCTCCCGAGGCGTCCTTCGCGATCTCGGGGAGTTCGTCCACGGCCTGGTCGCTGAAGACGTCGGGGGCGTACATCTGCAGCCACGACTCGCCGTCGCGGGCGAACAGCAGGTACGTCGGCTCCTTGGCGGTTTCCTTCTTGCCCTTCCAGTACGCCGTGGTCACGAACCAGCCACCTCCCTTGACGGCCGCCGCGGTGGGGTTGGGCTGGGTGTAGCCGAACGGCTCGTGGTCGCGGTCGCCGAGCTTGAGCTGGGAGAGGTAGCCCGCCTTGTCGATGGCGAGGCTGGAGCCGCCCTCGTAGCCCGCCAGCAGTTTGGCGCTCATGGCCTTGTTGGCGGCGTTGTTGCGCTTGACGTAGTCCGCCAGGAACGCGGCGATCCCCTCGGGCGTGCCAGGTCCGGCCGAGGCTGCCGGCGTGCTGGTGGGCGATGCGGTCGGGGCCTGCGTCTTCGGCCCGATCCCTGGCAGGACTGAGCACCCCGCCATCGCCCAGAACCCCACCAACCACATCAATCGCCGCATCGAGTCAACCTCACCAACTTTTCCTGTCAAAGCGCACAAAGCTAGCAGCTACTCGGGAGAAGCCAGGGGACCCTGGACAGCAAGTGATCTAATGACTAGAACTGTAGGGAACCTCACCCCCCTAGGAACCACCATGACGCGATTCCGTCCCGCCCTCGCACCCCTGGCCATCGCGTTGCTCGGGTTCACGGCGGTGCCGCTCCCGGCCGCCGCCGCGCCCCCCGCCGCCTGCACCCCCGCCGTGGTCGCCGGCGCGACCACGGACGCCCGGCTGACCGATCTGTTCACCGCGTACGGCAACGACAACAGCCGCCTGGACGACTGGACCGGCGCCGACGGCACCTACTCGCTCCGCCTGCCGAGCGGCAAGGAGCTGTGGATCTTCTCCGACACCTTCCTCGGCCAGGTCAACGCGGACGGCTCGCGCCCGCCGGTGGTCGAGGAGGGCGGCACGACGGTCTTCCTCAACAACTCCTTCGCCGTCGAGCGCGACGGCCGCCTGTCCACCATCCACGACGGCACCGCCGCCAAGCCGACGGCCGTGATGCCGCCGCGCGACGAGAACCACTGGTACTGGGCCGGCGACGCGACGCTGGCGGGCGGCATCGTCGAGGCCACCTATCAGGAGTACGAGCGCTTCGGCACCGGCGCGTGGGACTGGCGCTGGCACCGCAACGTGGTCGCCAGGTTCGCCCCCGGGCGGCTGGAGCGGCCGATCAGCGTGCACGACCTGCCCTCGGGGCACGGCGTCGCCTGGGCCTCCGCCACGCTCAAGGACGGCGGTTACACCTACGTGTACGGGGTCGAGGACCTGGGCTCGCCGAAGTACATGCACCTGGCGCGGGTGCGGGGGCAGAGCCTGCTGGGGACGTGGGAGTTCCTGACGGCGGAGGGCACGTGGTCGCGGAACGAGACCGACTCGGCGCGGATCATGAGCGGGGTGGCGAACGAGTACAGCGTCACCAAGGTCGGATCCTCATATGTCCTGATCACGCATGACACGTCCGAGCCGCTGAGCCCCAACATCGTGGCCTACACCTCGTGCTCCCCCGCCGGGCCGTTCACCGGCAGGCAGCACGTCTACACGACGCCCGAGACCGGCGGGAACATCTTCACCTACAACGCCCACGCCCATCCCGACGTGGCGGGGGACGGGCTCGTGGTGTCGTACAACGTGAACAGCTTCGTCAACACCGACCACTACCGCGACGTCACCATCTACCGTCCCCGCTTCCTGGACGTGACCTTCAGGTGAGGCGCAACTGGGGGGCTCGGCTGCGGGAGGTCGTGCTGGACGGCATGCGGGCCGTCGTGCTGGAGAACGAGCGGTTGCGGGTGACCGTCGTCCCCGACAAGGGCGGGGACGTGGTGGAGTTCCTGCACAAGCCCACCGACACCGACTTCGTCTGGCTCTCGCCGCAGGGCCTGCGCAGCCCGCGCGACCACCTCCAGGGCGCGGCCGACGACGTCGCCCAGTTCGTGGACCACTACGAGGGCGGCTGGCAGGAGGTCTTCCCGAACGGCGGCGCGCCCAGCGAGTACGAGGGCGCGCGGCTGGCCCAGCACGGGGAGGTCGCGGGGCTGCCGTGGTCGTACGAGATCGTCGCCGACCGCGAGGACGAGGTCGCGGTCCGGCTCGCGGTGCGGACGCGGCGGCTGCCGTACCGGATGGAGAAGGTGCTCCGGCTGCGGGCGGGCACGGCCGCGCTGGAGGTCGAGGGGGCGGCCACGAACGACTCCCCGGTCCCGCTGCACGCCATGTGGGGTCAGCACATCGTGTACGGCCGGCCGTTCCTGCGCCCGGGGGCCAGGATCAGGCTGCCGGAGGGCGTGCGGGTGATCCCGCACGCGAGCGCGATCGCCCCCGGCGGGCGGCGGGTGCGCGCGGGCGGGCCGTGGGAGTGGCCGCTGGTCCCCGCCGACGCGGGCGGGGTGACGGATCTGAGCGTGGTGCAGGAGCCGGGGTCGCCGAGCGACGTCGTGTACGTGACGGGCTTCGGCGACACAGGCTGGTACGAAATTTCCGAAAATATCGGCATGCGGGTGGAGTGGGATGCCACGCTCCTCCCCTACCTGTGGATGTGGCAGGAGCTGGGCGCGTCCACCGGCTACCCCTGGTGGGGACGGGCGTACACGGTGGGCCTCGAACCGTTCTCCAGTCTGCCGACCGACGGCCTCGCCGCCGCGGTGGCCAACGGGACGGCCCTCGCCCTCGGCCCCCACGAGACGAAGAGGTTGCGGATGCGCGCGGAGGTGCTGGCGTGAGCGAGTTCGACGGCAAGGTGGCGCTGGTCACGGGCGGCTCGACGGGGATCGGGCGGGCGGTGGTCGACCGGCTGGCCGCCGGAGGCGCGTCCGTGGTGTTCTGCGGCGTGGACCAGGGCGCCGAGCTCGACGGTGAGCGGGTCGTCGGCCGGGTCGCCGACGTGCGGCGCGCCGACCAGATGCGCGACCTGGTGGAGCTGGCCGTGTCCAGGTTCGGCGGGCTCGACGTCGTGGTGACCTGCGCGGGCGTGCAGCGCTACGGCACCGTCGAGGACACCCCCGAGGAGGTCTGGGACGAGGTCCTGGACATCAACCTCAAGGGCGTCTACCTCACCTGCAAGGCCGCCGTCCCCCGGCTCAGGGAGCGCGGCGGCGGCTCGATCGTGCTCATGTCGTCGGTGCAGGCGTTCTCCTCCCAGGCCCAGGTGGCGGCCTACACCGCGAGCAAGGCCGCGATCAACGGCCTGACCAGGGCCATGGCGCTCGACCACGCCGCCGACGGCATCCGGGTCAACGTGGTGTGCCCGGGGTCGGTGGACACGCCGATGCTGCGCTGGGCGGCCGACCTCTGGCGGGGCGAGCTGTCGCAGGACGAGCAGGTCCGGCAGTGGGGGCGGGCGCATCCGCTGGGCCGGGTGGGGCGGGCGGAGGAGGTGGCCGAGCTGGTCGCCTTCCTCGCCGGGCCGCGCTCGTCGTTCATCACCGGGGCCGAGCACCGCGTGGACGGCGGCCTGCTGGCGCAGAACCCGGCCGCGCTCCCCGAATAGGCGTTTTTCCTTTCCTGAATGGCAAGAATTGCGTCAACGCCGAGAACTCACAGGTCACTCCCGCGATTGGGTGGTCGCGACAACCCACCCGACAGAAGGAGAGACCCTCGTGAGGCTCAGCAAAAAGGCCGCCGGCTTCGTCGTGGCGGCCGCCGCCCTGTTCACCGTGGCCGCCCCGGCCGCGAGCGCGCTGGCCAGCCCCCGTTCGACCTGCTACGGCGGGCGCGTCTGCCTGTACGCGGGCTTCGACTACAACCGCGGGCAGACCGACCTCTGGCGCGACTTCGTCGCCGACGACGCGAACTTCGCCGACAACAACTGGCTGAACTGGGACTTCAGCAATTCCTGGCGAAGCATCGACAACGACACCAGCTCGGTGCGCAACCGCGTCGGTTGCAGCGCCACGCTCTGGCAGCACCCGGGTTACACCGGCGCGCACAGCACCTTCACCCACAACTCGAACGACGGGTTCCTGGAGAACAACGCCATCGGCAACAACCGCGCCAGCTCGCTCGACATCTGGTGCCGCTGACCGTGAACGCAGGCGCCGGTTCCCGGAACTGGCCGCTGGGGACCGGCTGTCGCGCTCTTCTCGCAGGCATGTCACTGCTGGCCGTGACCGCCTGCGGGGCGGAGGAGCCGGCCGCACCGGCGAGCACCACCACGCCGCTGACGCTGCCCTTCGACGCGTACAAGACCACCCCCGAGCAGCGGGCCACGCTGGGGAACGCGCACAACCTGCTGGTGGCGCGGTGCATGCGCGAGCGGGGCGTCACCGTCGAGCCGCCCGCGGAGGACGCGGCGCTCATCGCCGCGCTCGACCCGGGCAACTCCCGCCGCTACGGCGTCACCGACACCGCGGCGGCCGGCCACTACGGCTACCACCTCGCCCGCCCGCCGTCCCCCGACACGACCGCCACCTGGGCCGAGCTGCCCGCCGCCACGCAGAGCCACCTGTACGGCGCCGGCGAGCGGCGCGGCTGCCTGGACCGGGCCTCGCTCGTCCTGGAGCGCGGCGCGCGCAAGGCGGACTGGCCGTGGCTCTCCCGCCAGGACGTGCTCACGCTGGAGCGCTCCGCCAAGGCTCCCGAGGTGGTCGCGGCGGCCGGCCGCTGGCGGGCGTGCATGAGCCGGGCCGGCCACGACTACGCCTCGCCCGAGGCGGCCCTCACCGACAGCCGCTGGAACCTCGACGAGCCGGCCGTCACCGAGGACGAGAAACGGACCGCGGTCGCCGACACGCGGTGCAAATGGTCCTCGGGCCTGGTCGCCGCCTGGCACGCGGCCGACGCGGCGCTGCAGCGGGCGCTCGTCCGCGACAACGCCGCCCGCTTCGCCGCGCTCCGCGCCGATCTGGCGTACCGGCTGCGGCGGGCCTCAGCCGTTCTCGCCGCGCACGAAAGCGGCCAGGTCGGCTGACTGGCGCAGCCGGCTGGGCTCGTGGACGTACATCATGTGCCCGGCCTCGTAGTAGGCGAACTCGACGTTGCCCGCCAGCTCGGGCGGCACCGGCAGGTGCGCGAAGCTGTGCTCGGCCGCGAAGTACGGCGTCGCGCCGTCGTGGTAGCCGCAGGCCACGTGCACCCGCAGGTGCGGGTTGGCCCGCATGGCCGCCGCCAGCTTGTCGACGACCTGCACGTGCGCGCCCTCGAACTCCTTGTACGACCACGGCCGCACCCGCGAGGTGAGCAGCTCGTACGGCAGGTCGTTCGCGTAGTCCAGCTCGGTCCGCAGGTAGTGGTTGAGCGCGGCGCTGTACGGCCCCATGATCGCGTTCATGCTGGGGTCGGCCGTGAAGTGCTCGCGCCCGGAGTCGGGGTCCCAGCCGACGAAGCGGCCGTCGAGCCGCCCGACGACCTGGCGGCGCGAGCGCAGCAGCTCGGTGAAGAACCTGATGTGCTCGACGCGCAGGTCCACCCGGTCGACGTAGTCCTCGCTCAGCCCGGTCAGCGCGGCGATCTTCGCGACGGCGGCGGCGCGCTCCTCCGGGGTGAGGCGGGCGCCGCGGGCCAGCGCCCACAGGTAGTCGCGGGCGGCGTACTCCTCTGCCTCGCGCAGCACGTCGGCGAGCGGCCGGTCGCCGTGCAGCCCGTGGTAGTGGGCGATGGCGGCGTAGGTCGGCAGGTAGAGGGCGTAGGCGAGGTCGTTGCCCTGGTTGAACTCGCCGGTGATGAAGTCGAGCACCGAGGAGATCAGCATGACGCCGTTGAGGTACATGCCGTAGCGCGACTGCAGGTGGTCGGCGAGGCCGGCCGCCCTGACCGTGCCGTACGACTCGCCGGCCAGGAACTTCGGCGACATCCAGCGCCCGTTCCTGGTGGTCCAGAGCCGGATGATCTCGCCGACGGACTCCAGGTCGCCGGTGAAGCCGTGGTACGGCTCCGCCTTCTCCCCTTCGGCGGCCCGCGAGTAGCCGGTGGAGACCGGGTCGATGAAGACGAGGTCGCTCACCGCGAGCAGGGTTTCCTCGTTGTCGGCCAGCCCGTACGGGGGCGGCAGCAGCGCTCCCGCGTCGCCCATCACCACCCGGCGCGGCCCCAGCACGCCGAGGTGCAGCCACACGCTGGACGAGCCGGGCCCGCCGTTGAAGGCGAAGGTGACGGGCCGGCTCGCGGGGTCGGCGCCGTCCAGCGTGTACGCCGTCACGAACACCTCGGCCTTCGGCCGGAGCCCGTCGAACCTGCCTTCGGTGAACACCTCCTCGCGCAGCACCATCGTGCCGGTCACGGCGGTGTAGGTCTGGCCGGAGGGGAGGGAATGGGAGGTGGTCACCAGGTTGTCAGCGGGAGGGGCAGGCTGTGATGTTTCCGACATAGCGCCCCATTATGGGGTGGCTACCTCGGGGTCCGCGAAACGCTCGTTCGGGACGGTGGCGTACCAGCCGGGCCGGCCGGGATCGCGGTCGTACGGATAACCGCCCAGCTCCCGGTACAGCTCGGCGTAGCGCTCCACCCGCTCGCGGTCCAGCTCCACCCCGAGCCCCGGCCCGGTCGGCACCGCGATGGCCCCGCCCGCGTAGGCGAGCTTGCCGCCCTCGATGACGTCGTCGCGGAGCTGGTGGTAGTGGGCGTCGGCGGAGTAGGTGAGGTTGGGCAGCACCGCGCCGAGGTGCAGCATGGTCGCGAGCTGGATGCCCAGCTCCCCCGACGAGTGCACGGCCACGCCGAGCTGGAACGTCTCGCACACCCCCGCCGCCTTCACGCACGGCCGGATCCCGCCCCAGAACGTGGTGTCCAGCAGCACCACGTCGGCGGCCCTGCGCAGCACGTTGGAGGCGAGCTGCTCGAAGTTGACGACGACGGTGTTGGTCGCGAGCGGCACCCGTACCTGCTCGCGCACCGCGCGCAGCCCCTCCAGGCCCCAGACCGGGTCCTCCAGGTAGTCGTTGTTCAGCCCCTCGATGGCCTTGCCGAAGCGCAGGCCCTCGGCGACCGACAGCACGGCGTTGGGGTCGTACCTGAGCCGGTCGCCGGGGAACGCCTCGGCGAGCGCCCGGTAGCACTCCAGCTCGTAGTCCGGCGGGAAGACGCCGCCCTTCAGCTTGTGGACGGTGAAGCCGTGCGCCTCCTTCAGCCGCCGGGTGTGCTCCACGAGCTGGTCCGGCGTCCGGACCTCGGCGTACCCGTCGTCGGCATAACGGAAGAACAGGTAGGAGGCGAACGGCACCTCCTCCCGCACCCGCCCGCCGAGCAGGTCGCACACCGCCACCCCGAGGTGCCGCCCCATGAGGTCGAGGCAGGCGAACTCGATCGCGGCGAGGAGCTGGGTGCGGTTGTTGTAGAGCGAGGCCGTCGGGTTGGCGATCTTGAACCGCAGGGCTTCGAGCTGGAACGGGTCGTGGCCCTTCAGGTACGGCAGCAGCGCGCGGAAGGCCGACTCCGCGCTCTCGCCGCCGCCGCCCATCTCGCCCAGGCCGACGAGCCCGTTGTCGGCCTCGACCTCGACGATCGTACGGACGAAGCGCCCCCAGTGCGCGCCGTTGCTGTGCCGCAGCGGCGCCTCCAGCGGCACGGCCACCGTGGTGGCCCGGACGTCGACGATCTTCACAGGCGCGTTCCCTCCGCGACCGCCACCCCGCAGGCGGGCAGCCGTACCGTTGTGGTCTCGTTCCCCAGGGCGACCGTCGCCTCGACCGGCTCGGCGGCCAGCGACTGGAGCCTGACCCCGTTCTGCCCGATCGAGGTGATGAGCACGTCGGGATGGTCCACCGAGGCGTACGTGGTGGTGACCGGCGCGGCGTCGGTGACCAGCGCGCCGACGAACGGCTCGGTGAGCCCGGCCGCCGCCGCCGCGCCCAGCCGGCGGGCGGGGGCGCCCGCCTCGGAGGCCACGGCGTACCTGAACGTGGTCTCGCCCTGCTGCTGCGCGGGGAAGTTGGTGTCCCAGATGTTGTTGAGCGCCCAGGAGTAGACCGTGCCGTCCTCCTGGTCGAGCGTGGGCGGGAACGGCGCGTACGGCATGTGGATGGTGCCGAGCTGCACCAGCGGAGCCTCCAGCGTGGCCCAGGCGACGGTCAGCTCGGGGTCCTCGAAGGCGATCCAGTGCCTGATGGGCAGCATGTACGCCGCCGAACCCGGCACCCGCGGCACGTCGGGCCCGCCGACGCCGCCGGTCAGCTCCCATGCCGAGGGCGGCCCCGCGGCGAACGGGAAGGCCAGGAACACCGCCTCCTTGGCCGGGGTGCCCTGCTTGGCGAGCTGGTAGGTCAGGTCGAGCCTGGGCACGCCGTAGTGCAGCTCGATCGTGGTGCGGATCCAGTCGACGCCCTTGCCTCGCAGCTCGACCACCAGCCGCTCGCCGACCGCCGTGCGCCGGCACTCGGTGACCGTGGCGTGCCGGCCGATGGCCCGGTCGCCGAGCAGCGTGCGGTCGTGCGCGCCGACGTGACCGGACAGGTGGTTGAAGTGGGGGGCGGTGGCGTACTGGTCGTAGACGTACTGGCCGAAGCCGGCCGCGGCGTCGCCGTTGACCAGCTCGCGCCCGGCCCGCTTGTCGAAGACCGAGCTGAGGTGGCCCTCGCGCACGTCGTAGGCCACCCGGTAGAACTCGTTCTCGATGACCGCGTCGGCCGGCGGCTCGGCGGGCTCGGGAGGCTGCGCCTCGGCCCGCACCACGTCGAGCCGGACGTGCCCGAAGCCCGGCACGTCACGGACCACCGCGTGGATGTGCCGCCCGATCGGCCGGGTCGGCCAGTCGTCGGGGTCCACGAACTCCTCGTGGTGCGGCACCGTCTCCCCGGTCCGCGCGTCCACCAGCGCGATCGGCACGTCCACCGGCACCACGTCACGCGGCAGGAACGCGCGCACGACGTCCGTCCGCGCGCGGGTCGCCGGGTTGAACACCGCGAACGCGGGCCGGCCCTCCCCCTCGGCCAGCGCGGCGGCGAAGCGGCGCACGGCCGCGTGCAGCAGGTCCGCCGCGTCGTCCTGGGCCTGGTAGGCGCCGGAGGACTTGCGCGTCCACTGCAGGCCGCCGGAGTCGCCGGCCTCCTCGGCGTCCTCCCACGGGTTGGCCGCGCCCCAGGTGTGCTCGTTGAACAGGGCGACCCCGTCGTAGGCGGCGTCCACCTGCGCGGTGACGTCCACGCCGGCCAGCGTGTGCAGCGTCTCGGCCACCCGCAGCGCCGACTGCGCCCGGCGTACGTAGCCGAGCGGCCGGGCGCCCGAGCCGAGCCCGTCGGCCCACCAGTCGGTCCAGTCGCCCTCGTGCACCGCCAGCCGGTCCAGGTGGTGCTCCTCGACGTGCGCGAAGAAGTCGCTGTTGACCGCCGAGCGCAGCCGCGGCCAGGCCCACTGCTCGTTCCAGCGGCGGGCGATCGAGGCGGGCACGATCGACGGCCCCGCGTTGTCGGCGTGCGCGCCCTGCACCCGCAGGTGCAGCACGTCCAGCTCGTACGGCTCCCGGGGCGCGTCAGGACCCTGCCAGCCGAACGTCCCCGGCCCGTACGGGTAACCGCGCGTGGCCAGCGCCGCCAGGTAGCGCGGCAGCAGGTCGTCGGCCAGCTCGTAGGAGTCGGTCAGCCCGACCGTGTTGCCCTCCATGTACGCCATCCCGTGCGGCGTGTCCGTGAACCACACGAGGATCTCGTTCCCGCTCGGCGCCCGCCACCGGAACGGCCGGGTGAGCTTGTCGCCGCCGTGCAGGTAGGGCACCGACCGCCCGGCCCAGTTGTGCGCCGCCGCGAGGTAGCGGACGCCGGCCGCGCTGAGCGCGTCCACCAGCCCGACGACCGCGCCCGGCACGTCGGTGTGCATGGCGGAGGTGACCGGCAGCCCCGACTCGCGGGCGAAGCGGAGCTGCCGGTGCAGCTCCTCCGTCGAGCACGCCTCGGTGTGGAGCTGGAACGGCAGCGCCGTCACCTCGATCACGCCCTCCCGCGCGAAGCGGCGGAACGACTCCACCGCCTCGGCGGGCCGCGCGGCCAGCCACTTCTGCGCCGGCCACGACGACTCGACCGTCCAGCGGAACTTCGCGTCGTCCGGCCAGGACGCGGTCTCCTCCGCCAGCCGCACCGCCGCGTCGAGGTAGTCGAGGTGGTGACGGAGCACCGTGCCCTGCGGGTCGGTGTAGCCGATGTCGAGATGCGAGTGGTGCACGACGAACACGCTCCACTTGCGCTGCGGCGTCACCGTCACCCGGGCGGTGCCGACCACGCCGCTCTCGTCGCGGCACTCCAGCGTCAGCGCGCGCGGCGCGTCCACCTCGGGCACCAGCAGCGTCACGTCCGTGCCCGTCGCGCTGTCCACGCCCACCAGCACGTGCGTCAGCGGCACGGTGCTCGACACCCTGACCGCCTGACGCCCGTCGTGGGTGAACAGCGGCACCACCGCCACCCGCACCTCCAGCCCGCGCTCGCTGATCACGGGCGTCGAGGTGTCGTCCCGCAGCGCCTGCCTGATCCCGTCGTAGTCGGGGCTCCCGAGGCTCCGCTGGAGCAACCGGCTGGTCATTGCACACTCCCTAGGGAAAGGCCTCGGGCGAAGAGGCGCTGGGTGGCGAGGAACAGCACGACCGTCGGCAGCGAGACCACCAGGCCCGCCGCGAGGCCGACCGGCACCGGGATGCCGGCGTAGACGTCGGTCATGAGCCCCGCGATGGCGGTCATGACCGGCCGTACGTCCGCGGTCTGGCTGAGGGTCAGGCCGAAGACGAGGTCGTTCCAGATGAAGGTGAACTCCAGGATGAACACGGCGGTCAGCGCGCTGGCCGACATCGGCAGGTAGATCCGCCAGAAGATGCGCCAGGTGGACGCGCCGTCCATGCGGGCCGCCTCGAAGATGGAGAAGGCGACGCCCTGGTAGAAGTTGCGCAGCACGAACGCGCCGAGCGGCACGTTGATCGCGGTGTAGACGATGATGAGGCCGAGGCGGGTGTCGTACAGACCGGCGTCGCTGTAGCTGACGAACAGCGGCACCAGCAGCATCTGGGACGGGAACACGGTGCCGCCGAAGATCAGCAGGAACCACCAGAAGCCGTGCCGCAGCCGCAGCACCACGATCGTGTAGCCGGCCAGCGCCCCGATCAGCACGCCCAGCAGCGGCGAGACCACGGCGTAGAGCGCGGTGCTGGCCAGGCTGCCGCCGAGGTCCGCGCCCTCGACGGCCCTCGCCACGTTGTCGAGCAGCGCGAAGTCGCCGGCGGGCGCCCACGCCCGCGACGGGTCGTACGACTCGGCCGGCCGCGCGGCGTTGACCAGCAGCAGGTAGGTGGGCCCGAGCCAGATCAGCCCGAGCACGATGAGCACGGCCCTGCGGATCATCGCACCTGCCTCTTCAGGTAGAGGTAGGACGCGAGGCCGGTCACCACCGTGAGCAGCACCGCCACGGCCGAGCCGTAGCCGTACTGGCTGGCCACGAACGTCTCCTTGTACATCGTCACCGCCAGCGTCTCGGAGTTGCGCCCGGGCCCGCCCTGCGTCAGCACCCACACGATGTCGAACGTCTTCAGGCTCGCCACCAGCGCGAGGCCCACCACGACCGCCGTCAGCGGGCGCATCAGCGGCCAGATCACGTGCCGGAACAGCCGCCACCCCGACGCGCCGTCCAGCCGGGCCGCCTCGATCGGCTCCTTCGGGATGGACTGCAGGCCGACGACGAACAGCAGCGTGTTCACGCCGAGCTGCTGCCAGGTCCAGACCAGCAGCATGGCGAGGGTGTTCTGCGGCGCCTCCTGGAGGAACGCGGTGTCCACGCCGAGCAGCAGGTTCGCGATCCCGTCATGGGACAGGACCGGGCTCCACACCATGGCGAGGCCCGCGCCGCTCAGCGCGTACGGCAGCATGAACGGCACGCGGTACCAGACGCCGCCCTTGAGGTCGTACGACAGGACCGCCACCAGCAGGCCGAGCCCGACCGGCAGCACCATCGTGCCGGCCACCCAGATCAGCGTGTTGCGGACCGAGGTGAGCAGGGCCGGGTCGCCGAACAGCTTGACGAAGTTGTCCAGGCCGGCCCATGCCGGGGGCTCCAGCCCGTCGTACCGGGTGAGGCTCAGGTAGGCGGTCCACACGAACGGCGCGTAGAGCAGCACCGCGACCAGGATGGCCGCGGGCGCCACGTACCCGTGCCGGAACCTCCCGAGCACCGGTGAACGGGTCACTGATGCGTGCTCCAGTACTCGTCGGCGGCCTTCTGGATGGTCTCCAGGACCTCCTTGTAGCTGCCGGGCTCGGTGACGAACTTGCCGAACCCGTCGAGCGCGGCCGTCAGCACCGGCGGCGGCGTCGCCTCGAAGTAGCGGTTGACCAGGCGGTATTTTCCGCTGCCCGCGTCCTTGGTGACCGCGCCGAGCGCCTCGTCCTGGATGGCGACCTTGGGGTTGGCGCTCACGTCGCCGCGGCTGGTGGCCCACTTCTCCTGCGCCTCGGCGCTGGTCCACCACTTGAGGTACTTCATGCTCGCCTCGGGGTCGGCGGCCTTGGTGAGCGAGCAGAGCGGCCCGCTCTCGAAGATCATCGACGTCTTGGGGAGTGCCGCGTTGACGTTGGGGATGACGAAGAAGCCGTAGTCGGTGCCGGCCTTCATGTCCCGCTGCGTCATGCTGGTGTTGAACCAGGTGCCGAACGACACCATCGCCGCCTTGCCGTTCTTCAGCACGTCACCGGGGTCGGTCTTGTCGCCCGGGTTGATGAAGTAGCCGGCGTCGATCATCGACTTCCAGCGCTCCATCACCTGGACCACGCCGGGGTCGGTGTACTTCGCCTGGCCGGTGGACAGGCGGTCGTACAGGTCGGGGTCGGTGCCGGCCATGAGCTGCTCGAACCAGACGAACGAGAACAGCACGCTCGTGTGGTAGAACGCCTTGACGCCGTTCTGCTTGAGGGTGTCGGCGACCTTGATCAGCTCGTCCCAGGTCTGCGGCGGGGTCAGGCCGTGCTGGTCGAAGACCTTCTTGTTGTAGAACATCCCCCAGTAGGCGACGTTCATCGGCACGCAGTACTGCTTGCCGCCGATCGTGTAGTAGGGCGCGAGGTCCTGCGACAGGTCGCCCGCCTTGATCGCCTCCTGCCAGACGGCCGTGGTGTCGGCCACCTGCTTCTGCTTGACGATCTCCTCCAGCATCCCCCCGGTCTGCCAGGTGAACAGGTCGGGCTTGACGTTCGTGCGGAACGACGCCTTGATGAACGCCTGGTACTGCGCCGAGTCCGTGTATCCCGTCGGCTTCATGCCCAGGCCGATCCGCTGCTTGGACAGGGCGCCCATCTCGTCGAAGAACTTCGTCCACGCGCCCTTGTCGTTGTAGAGCGTCAGCTCGGTCTTCTTCTCCTGCGTGGTGGCGCCGTTGCCGCCGCACGCGGCGAGGACGAGCGCCGCCACGCCCAGCGTGGCAACACGTGACCGGAACATGGGCCGGCCTCCTTGGTTCTTGGTTCTATCGGGGGGATGCGTCTCCCGGAGGAGACTGGAGCCGACGCTCGACGACCGTCTTCACGTCGGCCAGGTGAGCCCGCATGCGGGCCTCGGCCGCCGCCGCGTCACGCGCTTCGATGGCCGCGAGGATCGCCAGGTGCTCGTCGTAGTCGCGCCGCCGGTCGTCGAAGATCTGCAGGATCTCGCGCTGCTCGGGGCCGTGAACGGTGAGCAGCGAGTCGACCACCTCGTGCAGGACGCCGTTGCCCGCCGTACGGGCGGTGGCCCGGTGGAAGGCCATGTTGGCGTCGTGCAGCTCGGCGTCCTCGCCGCGCAGGTGCCGCCCCGCCTCGTCGAGCACCCGCCGGAACGCGGCCAGCTCCTCGTCGCCGGCCCGCTCGGCGGCCAGTGCGGCCAGCGGGGGCTCGATGACGAGGCGGGCCTCCAGCAGCTCCAGCAGCCGGGCGGCGCGGATCTCGCGCATGTTGGGGTTGGGCAGGACCAGGCGCTCGATGTCGGCGCCGACGTAGATGCCGGAGCCGTGGCGCAGCTCGATCGCGCCGGTCGCCTCCAGCCTGCGGAGCGCCTCGCGCAGCGTCGGCGTGGTGACGGCGAAGCGCTGCGACAGCTCCCTTGTGGACGGCAGCCGGTCGCCCGGCCGGTGCCCGCCCGTACGGATGAGCTCCAGCATGCGCTCGGTCAGAGCGTCGGACAGTGTCGGCCGCGTCACCTCGGACATATCAAGTGATCTAATCACTTCTCGCGGGCGGCGTCTATGAGGAGTTGGCTGTTTCCTCGTTTTTCAGCCTTGGACCAGCTTTTTCATCATCTCCACTTGGCCGCGCCGCGAGCTCTCCACCTGCCCGGCCCACGCCTTGGCCGCCGGGTTGATCCCGCTCGCGACCTCCTCCTGCGCCATCCTGACCGCGTCGCCCTGGTGCGCTATGAGGAGGTCGAGCAGGTCCCGTTCGAAGTCCTTCGACTTCTTCAGCGCCCGGATCCGTTTCACGTCGGTCTCCGGCATGCCGCCGTGGTGGTCGTGCGCCCCCTCGCCGGCCTGCAACGGCTGCTCCCAGTCATGCAGCCAGCGCAGCATCATCTCGACCTCGTCCTGCTGGGTCGTCTCGATGGCGGCGGTGAGCGTTCTGACCTCGGGCGACCTGGCGCGCTCGGCGCCCAGCTTCGCGATCTCGATGCCCTGGCGGTGGTGCTGGACCATCATCTGGACGAACATCACGTCGTCGGCGTTCAGCGGGGGCTCGGCGGGCGGGGCGCCGCAGCCGGCGACGGCCAGCACGATCCCGAGGACGACGACCGCAATCCCGCGCACTCTCGTCACCCCTCTTCTTACAGGAAACTTTCCTAAGAGTTGACGATTTCTCCTGCGGGCGCAAGCTCTCCTTTGACATCAACCGGACTTGAGCTTGCATGGTGGATCCCCATGGAACCCTTCACGATCGGCGTCATCCTGCCCGGCATCCCGGTGCAGCGCCGCGACGGCCTCGACCTGCCCGCCGCCGCCCGGCACGCCGAGCAGGCCGGCCTCGACGGCGTCTGGCACGGCGACCACCTCGCCATCGGCGCCCCCACCCTCGACGCGCCCGTCGCCCTCGCCACCGCCGCTGCCGTCACCAGCCGCGTCGCCATCGGCACCAGCGTGCTCGTCCCCGCCCTCCGCCCCCTCGCCTGGGCCGCCAAGCAGATCGCGACCCTCCAGCACGTCTCCGGCGGCCGCCTCGTCCTCGGCGTCGGATCGGGCGGCGGGCCGGCGCAGTGGGCCGCGGCCGGGGTGCCGTACGCCGAGCGCGGCGCCCGTACCGACACGGCGCTCACGCTGCTCCCGAGCCTCCTGTGCGGCGAGCGGACGCCGCTGCCTGACGGCTCGGCCGCCGAGCTGTCCCTGTCCGTGCCGATGCCTGCGGTGTGGGTGGGGAACGCCTCCCCGGCCGCCCTGCGCCGGGCCGCGCGCCTCGGCGACGGCTGGTTCCCGTCCCTGATCTCCCCGCGCGCGGTGGCCGACGGGCGCGCGCGGCTGAACGACCTGGCCGCCGGGCACGGCCGCCCCGCGCCGGTCATCGCCATCGGCTGCAGCGCGGCCCTGGGGGCCGGGGCGCCCTCCCGGGCCGAGCTGGCCGCGGGGATCGCCTCCGTCTACGACCGGCCGTTGGCCGACGTCATGGACATTCCGCTCACCGGCACCCCTGAGCAGGCGGCGGAGAGGCTGGCCGCGTACCGGGAGGCCGGGGCGAACCACGCGGTCGTCGGCGTGGCGGGCGACGACTGGCGGGCCCAGGTGGACCTGCTGGCCCAGGCCCGCGCCCTGCTGCTCTAGGGCCGTAGCCAGCGCAGGGCCGCGTCGAGGCAGTCCTCCGGGCTGGTGTTGAAGGCGATGGCCGCGTCCGGCGCGTGCTCCCGTACCAAGTTGATCATGCGCTCGAAAATGTGCAGTGCCGGCTCGTGCCCTCGGATGCCGCCGCCGATCACCACGCACTCATGACCGCCCCTTCTCAGCGCCTCCACCAGCGCTCCCTCGGGGTCCGCGGCGAGGTCGACCAGACAGTAGTCGGCCTCGACGCCCCGCTCGGCGAACCTGGCCCGGCCACGGGCGATGGCCGCCCGCACCGGCTCGGGATCCCAGTCCTTCAGCGTGGCCGGATCGAGCCCGACCACCAGCACCCGCGCCGCCATCCGCCTCGCCCTCCCACGGCTCCTGGTCACCAGCACATCAGCATGGCACTCCTGCTCCGGCGAGGGTCAATCGAGGCAGAACTCGTTCCCCTCCGGGTCGGCCATGATGATGTGCCCGCCGGCCATCGGAGGGGCCGGCTCGTGCCGCTCCAGCCGCGTCGCGCCATGCCCCACCAGCCGCTCGGCCTCCGCCTCCAGCGCCGCCATGCGCTCCTCGCCCTCCAGGCCCGGCGCGGCCCGTACGTCGAGGTGCAGCCGGTTCTTGACCTGCTTGCCCTCCGGCACCCGCTGGAAGAACAGCCGCGGCCCCGCCCCCTCCGGGTCGAGCAGCGCGGAGGCGTCGTTGCGCCGCTCGGGCGGCACGCCCATCGCCTCCAGCGCCTCCTCCCAGGACGCGAAGCCGGGCGGCGGGTCCTGCAGCCGGTAGCCGAGCGCCTCGGCCCAGAACGCCGACAGCTTCGCCGGGTCCGCGCAGTCGAACGTGATCTGCACCTCAAGCGCCATGGTCGCTCTTCTCCTTCTGTCCGGTCGTGTGCAGGTAGAGGTCGCGGAGCAGGCACACCTCGGAGAGGTGGTGGATCAGCTCCCTGTTGATGTGCAGCACCAGCGCCGCCATGGGGTGGGCGGCCCACTCGCCCTCCGCCTCCCCGCAGGGACGGGCGAGGCCGGCCTCGCCGAGCGCCTCGACGCCGGCCGCCCACCGTGCGTACTCCTCGTCGAGCTGTGCCAGCGCCTCGGCGGCGGTGGCGGCGTACTCGTACGAGTGGTAGTCGGTGGCCGCGCGGCCGAAGTGCGCGGCGTTGCGCATCGCGAGCACGCCGACGATCACGTGCCCGAGCCGCCAGGCGATCGTGGTGAACGGCGCCGGCTCGGGCATCGGGAACGCGAAGTCGATCGTCACCTCCCCCGTCCCGCCCTGAATCGGCGCGGACCCCGTGCCCCGGGGCCGCACGTTCCAGGAGCCGGGCGCCGGCTCCCAGAAGTACTCCTCGTCGCTGAGCCCGTCGAGCCGCGGCCGTAGCTGCTGGGTCCAATGCCACGCGAACTGATCCCGCAACAGCGGGTTCCAGATGATTTCCTCGCTCACGGAACCCACTTTCCCTCCTTTCCCGGACAGGTACGGTCCGCGATCCGTGAAACCCTGACGTACGTGACCGTCGAGGGAACCACCGAACGCGTGCTCCGCCTGCTGGCCCTGCTCCAGCGCCGCCCGTCATGGACCGCCACCGAGCTGGCCGCCGAGCTGCGCGTCACCGACCGTTCGATCCGCCGCGACGTCGAGCGCCTGCGCGCCCTCGGCTACCCGGTGCACGCCGCGGCAGGCGTCGGCGGCGGCTACCAGCTCGGCGCGGGCACCCGGCTGCCGCCGCTGCTCCTCGACGACGAGGAGGCGATCGCGACCGCGGTGTCCCTGCGGCTGGCGTCCGGGGGGACGGTCGCCGGCGCGGGCGAGGCGGCCCTGCGCGCCCTCGCCAAGCTCGACCAGGTGATGCCGCCCCGGCTGCGCGCCGAGGTCCGGGCCGTGCACGGGGCCATGGACACCCTGGTCGGCCCCGGCATCGAGATCGACCCTGAGCTGCTGGTGACCCTGGCCCGCGCCTGCCGCGACGCGGTCCGCGTCCGCTTCCACTACACCGCCCACTACCGCGAACCCCGCGACTCCCGGCCTCCCGACGCCCGGCCCCGCAACGCCGCGCAGCCCAGCAACGCCGAACCCCGCAACGCCGCGCAGCCCGGCAACGCCGAGCCCCGCAACCCCCCGCAGCCCGGCAACGCCGAACCCCGCAACGCCGCGCAGCCCGGCAACGCCGAACCCCGCAACGCCCAGTCACCCCGCGAACGCACGGTCGAGCCGGTCCGCCTGGTCGCCACCGCCCGCCGCTGGTACCTCATGGCCTGGGACGTCGACCGCGACGACTGGCGCACCTTCCGCCTCGACCGCATGCGCGACGTGACCGCCACGACCTGGCGCTTCCGCCCCAGGAACCACCCCGACCCGGCCGCCTACGTCCAGCGCTCCGTGACCGAGTCCCCCTACCGCCACCACGCCCGCGTACGCCTGCGCGCCCACCCCGACCAGGTCCGCGACCGCATCCCCCCACAGGTGGGCCGCGTCGAGGCCGACGCCGAGGACGGCTGGTGCCTGCTCACAGCCGGGGGCGACGATCTGAACTGGCTCGCCGTGCACATCGCCGCCCTGGGCTTCGAGACCCAGATCCTCGACCCCCCTGGACTCCGTGAGGCCGCCGCCCGCCTCGCCCGCAACCTGACCGCCGCCGCCGCTGCCGGCCCGGAGGCCGACGCGCTCCACTAACCGATCCTCGTCACGTTCCCGGTCCTGGCATCGACCTTGACCCCGTGCCAGGCGCCCTCCGAAGTGAGGACATCGGCATCCCAGACGAGTGCCTCGTCGCCGTACCGATCCAGGCTCATGTGCGTGATCCTGCCTTCCGGCACCGCGGACGACACCTTCGCCGCCGCGTCCCTGAAGCTGAGCCGGGCGTCCTTGCTGAGGCCCATCACCCTGGCCTTCTCACCCTCACCGGTGTCCTTGACCCTGGCCGCCGAGACCTTCCCCGACGCGTCCACCTCCAGCATCCGCTCGGTGCCGTCGGGCCCGGCGAGCTGCACCTCCCAGACCCGGCCCTCGTTGTTCGACTGGACCGAGAGGACCTTGGAGTCCTTGACGGCGTCCATGGCCGCGGCACTCGCCCTCTCGCCCGCCCCCGTACCGCCCGGCGGCTCCGAGGGCGCCGTGAAACCGGCCAGGGCCGAGCCCATGAAAACGGTGCCGATGATGACCTTTGTCCGTCTTGCACCATCCATACCGGCCAGGCTGCCCGCGCCCCGACAAAGGCACGCCCAGAACTCGGACAACAAGATCCCGCCCTGTACACGGCGAATGATCGGTGCGATTCTGACTGGCGTGCTGGCACTGTCAATAGCCACGCTCTTGGAGTCCGCGGCGACGGATGAGCATCGACAAACAGGAAAGATAGAAAACCTGGAAAAATTGCTGCAGCCAGAAGGGCTGGCAGCTCTGGAGAAGGTAGCCACCTTCTACGCCTTTCTTGCCTTTCACCCCGGTGTCGATCAGGCGATCAAGGAATACGTGCTCTCCGGGTCGCTCTCGGCGGACAGCGGACCGGATGTCCTGGTGATGTTCTGCCTCGACGAGACCGCCGACACCCCCACGCCGTTGGACGACTCCTCCTTCGGGTCCTGGCTGACGCTGGAGACGACCGCCCCTCCCGCGTACACGATGGTGCGGCATCTCTTCGGCGCCTCGCCCGTGCCGCCGCTGCCCGGCATCGCGTTCTTCGAGGGCATCGGGCACGACGACGAAGTGGTGTACGTCCACCTCGTCGACGACCACGAACCGGAGGCGGTGCGGGCCAAACTGCGGAAGGTCCTCTCGATCGCCGCCCAGGCCGCGAGCCGGTCACCAGGGTCCGGCAGGCAGGCGGTGCTCGCCGCCGGCCTGCTGAACGAGCGCATCCCCTACACCCGCTCCGGACGTACGAGCCTGCGGGAGTGGCTGATCCACGGCCGTCGGTTCCTGTCCGAACGCGGCTGGGACCTCGTCAGCCTCCTGGGGCTCTGACAGTGCCCGCCGAGCCCGCCGAGCCGCTGCTCACCTGCGAACGGCCCGAGCAGGCCGGGCCCATCCTGGCGATCGCCGAAGCACTGCTCGATCAGCGCTTCCTGGCCGGCCGCCACGCGGCGGACCACGCCGCAAACGGCCGGGACGCTGACCGCGCGAGACAACTGATGGCCACCTACCTGGAGCGCGCCGACCCCGTCGTCGGCTACCTCACGGTCGTCCTGGAACGAGAGGCCGGGCTCAGGTTCTCCGGACGCCGCGGTTTCCCCTACCGCTTCCACCTGGCGACACGGCCGCCAGGCGTGCCGCTCGCCGGCGACGTGGCCCTCGACCCGGCACCGCCCGTCGGCGCCGTCCTGTACGCGACCATGAGGCGCTGGCAGCTCATCATCGAGCGCGACGACGACCATGACGAGTTCGTAGGCATCCTGCACCCGGCGCTCCTGGTCGGTCACCGCCACGGCCTGGCGGCCGGCCTGCGCCACATCGTTGACCTGATCGACACCGGCCAGATCCTCGACGTGTCCGCCGCGGCCTCCGCGGCGTCGACCTTGCTCCGGGCCGCCGCCGTCACCAGGGACGACGCCGAACTGTTCGACGAGATCCTCGGCGACCCCCCGGAGGACGGCATCGGCCTGATCGCCTATGGCGCCGACCTGTTCGACGAACGGTTCCAGCAACCCGTCCCGCGTTCCTCCTCCCGGGTCACCCCCTTACTGGAAGGGCTGTTGTCCGACGCCTGGCGGCGCGTCGCCGTGATCCGGGCCGCCTCCGACGCAGGCGAGTGGTGGTGCGCGCTCACCGGTTTGACCGCGTACCTGAGGTTCGTGCCGTCCGTCTTCTGGTGGACTCTCGCCTCGCCGTCACAGGCGGTGGAGGCGGCCCTGGACCAGTTGGATGAGCTGGCCGCCGACGTGTTCGCGATCACGGTGGCGATGGAGCTGGACTCGATGGAAGGCGTGATCGACTACGAGACCGGCGTCATCGAGGCCATCGCGCATCGGACCGGCGACCTGGCCGCCGCCGAGAGACGCTTCCGCCGCGAACGCATGCTCGTCCCCCCGGAACTGCTCGACGCACCTCTGGACGCGAAGTGGCGAATCCCGGACCCGCGGCCGGCGAACCTCTTCGCCTACCTGGCGGGCGAGTCCGACACAGCGTTCCTCCGCTCGCCGTTCGGCCGGACGAGCGGCGAGGGCCGCCTGGAGAGCATGCGCAGACCGGATCTGGAGCAACGTACGGCGGAGGTCCGCCGCACGCTGGAGGCGGCGGACGCCATGCGCCAAGACAACGCCCCCGAGGCCGTGGCCCTGCTCAGGGACTTGCTGAGCGCTTATCCGTGGTGCGCGCCTGCCTACCGCATCCTCGCCCGGGCGGTTCGGCGGACAGGTGACCAGGACGAGGCGGTGAACCTCCTGGTGAAAGCGCTGACGCTGCGCCCCGGCAGCCACCGCGCCTGGGCGGAACTGGGGGATTTCCTGGGCGAGATGGGATACGAGTGGGCGGCAGGAGTGGCTCAGCGCGTCGCGCACCATCTGGACAGGAGCCGAACCTGATTTCTTGTGACAATTCTGCAGAGTGATCCGCTCGTTACTTGACTCGATTACCGTGTCGATCGACATCGGATCGAGATGCCTGGGAACCATGAGGACATCCATCAATACGAATGCGTCCGAGGCTGGTGGAGTCGCGAGACGCCCGCGTGCCAAGTGGCCCGGCATTCTCCTCCTCATATGCATAGCCGGAGCCGGCTTGCTGTACGTGAATCAGAACGCGTCGCCACGATCGACATGGGAATGGACACCGGAGCCTTTCGATCCGCCTGTACAATACGCCTTCATTCCCGAGAATTCGAACTGTCCTGGCTGGTCCCCCGATGCAGCGGAAGAAGACGAACCTCCGCTGGTGACTTGCACCGAGTGGCGGTTACACGTCAATCTCAAGCTCGGTAGAGGAAGGCAGGACATCGGCGTCCCGTACGGGGTGGGATGCGGCGGGTACCGAAAAGGGGTCAGTGTCGGCGATGACGATTGCACCAGCAACATCGACCTTTACGACGCGGCCAGTCAGGTACAGCTGAACATTACCAAGGGACGCGGGGTCACGCTCCGGATCGCGCGTGACGGCCATCGCATCGCTTACTTCAGCAAGCAATACATGCAGTTCGTGGGTTGGGATCTGCCGACGGCGCAGCGAAAGGCGATCTCCCCGCGCCTCGACGCCCAAGCACTCGGTGATGTACGCGACCTGGACATCTCACCGGACGGAGGATTCTTTGCGGTGTCCTTCGCCGGGAGCCGACCTCGCTTGCTCATCACCGAGTTCGCCACCGGACAGACCACCACCCTTCAAGGATTCTGTGCGATCATCGGCATGAGCCGTGATGCGGCACGGATAGCGGCACAACGAACGTGTTCCGGCATCAGCGAGCCGAGCACGGTGACCATCCTGAAGCGCGATGGCGCCGTCATCAGCGAACGGCGAGAAGGCTACTCCGCCGAAAGTCTCTCCCCGGACGGCCAGTTCCTCGTGGACATACAGGCCGGCTCCGACGACGGCGATGATTATCTTGTCACTCGTGACGTCATGACCGGAAAAATCATCAAGAAATTGAAGCTCCATCTCCTCTCGGAACCGAGCGATGCGATCGGCCATGTCTGGCTGACCGATGACGAATACATCGTCGAAGCCGGAGCGCCTGAGGGCGGTGGATCATTCGGCTATTATCGGGTCAACGTCCATTCTGGAGCGTCGCTCAGAATCCGCGACCTCGGGCTGCGCCCTGGCAGCACCGTTTCTCTGGGAAGCGCGCTGATTCGCGATTGAGACCGTTGCCGCCCTGCCCGGCTTCCCGAGGAGGGACTGCGGCAAACTGGGGCGGTGGTGACAGAAGCGGAGATCTCGCCTCGGGAAACCGAAGTGCTGGAGCTGGTCGGTGCCCATCTCAGCAATGCCGAGATCGCGGCCCGGCTGTGCATCTCGGTACGCACCGTGGAAAGCCACGTCTCCTCGCTGCTGCGAAAGCTGGAGGTGCCGGACAGGCGGGCGCTCGCCCGGCGTACGCCCACGCCGGCCGGTGCCGTCCCGGCACCGTTCCTGCCCACCCCGCTGACCTCGTTCATCGGCCGGGCGAGCGAGCGGGCCGAACTGACCGGGATGACCAGGGCGCACCGGCAGGTGACCGCGGTCGGTCCCGGCGGAGTGGGCAAGACCCGGTTGGCGCTGGCGGTGGCCGCGGAGGTGAGCGGTGAGTACGCCGACGGAGTGTGGTTCGTCGACCTGGTCCCGGTCACCGATCCGGGCCTGATCGCGACCGCGACCGCGGTCGCGGGAGCGCTCGGCCTCGGTGAGCAGCCTGGCCGCGACATGACCGAGTCCGTGCTCGCCGCGCTGGCCGACCGCCATGCGCTGCTGGTGCTGGACAACTGCGAGCACGTGGCGGACGGGGTGACGCTGTTTCTCGAACGGCTGTTGGCGACGTGCCCGCGGGTGACGGTGCTGGCGACCAGCCGGGCCCGGCTGATGGTGCCGTTCGAGCGGGTGTATCCGGTCCCGCCGCTGTCGCTGGCCGCCGACGGCGACTCGGACGCGGTCGCGTTGTTCATGGAACGGGCGGCGGCGGTCGGCTGGCCGCTGGATCCGCCGCTGCGCGACCAGGTTGCCGCGATCTGCGAGCGGCTGGACGGGATGGCGCTGGCGATCGAGCTGGCCGCCGCCCGCTGTCCGATGCTCGGGTTCGACGGCATCACCGCCGCCCTGTCCCACCCTCTGCGGATGCTCACCGGCGGCTCCCGTGCCGATGACCGGCACCGCTCGGTACGGGCGGCGCTGGACTGGAGCCACGCCCTGCTGGAGCCCGCCGGCCGGGCGCTGCTGCGCCGGGTGTCAGTGTTCGTGGCACCCTTCACCGCCACGGCCGCGGCGCAGGTGACCGGGGACGAGGACGAGGAGGGCCTGGTCGCCGACGGCCTGGCCCGGCTCGCCGGACAGAGTCTGCTGACGGTGACGACGTCCCTGGGCAGGACCGAGTACCGGGCGCTGGAGACCATCCGCCAGTACGGCATGGAGCGGCTGTCCGAGGCCGGTGAGCTGATCGACGCTCGAACCCGGCACCTTCGCTGGTGCCTGGCGCAGGCGGCCGGCTTGGCAGTGGTGGACCCAGATTGGCGGGCCCGGTTCGACCTGGTGGCCGACGACCTCCGCGCCGCCCTGGCGTGGGCGGCCGACCGCCCGGAGCGGCGCGC
The DNA here is from genome assembly GCF_057536035.1 of Nonomuraea sp. B208. NCBI lineage: Bacteria > Bacillati > Actinomycetota > Actinomycetes > Streptosporangiales > Streptosporangiaceae > Nonomuraea > Nonomuraea sp. B208. The sequence goes on along the minus strand of NZ_BAAJOU010000021.1, from coordinate 277,998 downwards.
CGACGCGTTCGAGCTCGCCCGGTGCCTGGCCGAGCTGACCTTCACCCGTCACCTGACCGGCGAGTCCCAGCGGCGCTATGAGCAGGCCGCCGCACTCGCGACCGACCGGGCCGCCTCCGCGTCGATGCTCCGGCAGGCCGCAGCCGTAGCCGGATGCCGGACGGCCGGTGATGACATGTACCGTCTGCGCCGCGCGGCCGCGGACGCCGCCCGCGCGTCCGGCGCCACTGCCGCCACCGACCTGGCGACCGCCGCCACCATCGCGTTCCGGTTCTCGACCACATTCGTACGACGCCCGTCCCAGGAGGAGACGCTCCAGCTGATCACGGAGGCGCGGGAGCAGGCCGGCGACGATCCGGCCGCGCACGCTGCGGTCGCACTGGCCGAGGCCGCGGTGCTCACCGACGCGTTCGGCGCCGTCCAGGGCCCGCCCGGCAACGCCGTACCGGAGACGCGTGAACGCGCCGAGCACGCGGTCGAACTCGCCCGCCGGACGGGCGATCCGCTCGCCGAGTCGGCCGCACTCGACGCGCTCACCGGCGCTCAGAGCTGGGCCGGCGACACGTTCGCCGCCGCGGCCACGGCCCGGCGCCGGATCATGCTCCTGTCGCCCCTGCCGAACACTCCGGCCGGCACCCACGAGCTGATCGACGCGCTCGGGATCGTCGCCGAGGCCGCCCTCGGGGCGGGAGACGTGCAGGCCGCCCGCCGATGGGCACGGCAACTGGCCGATCACCCATCGCTGGCGGAGGTAGGTCATCGCGCTACGTGCCGGCTGCTGATGGTTGCCGCGCTGGCGGGCGACGTCGACGAGGTGCTCACCGGCAGCGTCCGGTTCCTCGAAGCGTGGCAGCGGGCAGGCGGCCCCGCCCGGTCCATCCTCGCCCCGGCGGCGGCCGGGGTGGCGATGATCCACGGCCTGCGCGGCGACCACGACGCCAGACGCGCATGGCAGGAGATACTGGGCCGGCTCGGCACCTCACCGGAGCACACCTACGGCTACGGGGCGGTCTTCGACGCGATGCTCCTGCTGCACCACGGGCAGGCAGCGGAGGCGCTGGAACGGATGGCCCCCGAGCCCCGGCAGATGTGGAAGTGGATCACCTGGATCTGGCACCACTGGTATGTCGCGCTGCGCAGCGAGTCCGCCGTACTCGCCGAAAGCCGCAACGCCCGCGCCATCGTGGCCGATGCCCGCACCGTCGTGGCCGGCAACCCGGTCGCCGCTGCCATTGTGGAACGAGCCGGCGCCCTGCTCGACGGCGACCGGGAGGCGCTGCTCGCCACGGCGGACGCGTTCGACACCACCGGCTGCCACTACCAGTTCGCGCGGACCCTCGTACTCGCCGGCGGCGCCCACGCCGAACGCGGCGCCGCCGCCCTCGCCGCCCTCGGTCTCGCCCCGATGAAACCAACCGGCCGAAGACGGTGACCTCGTTAGCGCACCGGGCCGGATCGCTCTGTCGGCATGGGTTGTCTGGAGCGTGCCCGCACAAGATCCTTGCGTGGCAAAACCCGCTGGCGAAAGCGAAGGGGCCTTTGATCGGAGCCGCCTTGAGGATTCGAACCCCGCCGTTGCTGTACGCCACTGCTGTACGGTTCGGAACCGCTGCATCCTCGGGAAATCCATGAATCCCCCGCTCACCTGGGGCTAGCCCCCGCGCCGGACGCCGGGCGTACCGTTCAGGATGCCGCGCCAACGCCATGGCAGCGTTTGAACTTCCGGCCCGAACCACACGGGCACAGAGCGTTGCGACTCACACCACGATTTCGGGCTTGAGCGCTTTCGGCGGACCGACTCCTGCGCGCAAGAATCACATTGTCCAGGTTCTGACGGCTGGCTCTGGTATTGGGGTGCTCTGCGCCTAGAACCCGTACCAGGCTCTGCCAGACCGCCCGGCCCTCCGCCTCCGCCTCCTCCAACCGCCCCAGCCCTCCCAGCGCAGCAGCAAGGTTGCCACGGCTGGTCAGCGTGTCGGGATGCTCCTCACCCAGCACCCGCGCCTGGACCTGCCAGACTGCCCGCATTTCCGCCTCTGCCTCTCGCCACCGTGCCAGCCCCAGCAGCACGAGCGCGAGTCTGACATGGCTGGTCACCGTGTCCGGGTGCTCCTCACCCAGCACCCGCGCCTGGACCTGCCAGACTGCGCGAGCCTCCGCCTCCGCCTCCTCCAACCGCCCCAGATCCCGCAGCACGGTCGCGAAATTGCCACGGCTGGTCAGCGTGTCCAGGTGCTCCTCACCCAGCACCCGCGCCTGGACCTGCCAGACCATGCGAGCCTCCGCCTCCGCCTCCTCCAACCGCCCCAGATCCCGCAGCACCAGCGCGAGGTTGTTGCGGCTGGTCAGTGTGTTCGGGTGCTCATTACCCAACACCCGGACCGCGCTTCGCCAGACAGCGCCGCTATGGGCCTCCGCATCCTCCAACCGCCCCAGCCTCTGCAGCACGAGCGCGAGGTGGCTACGGCTGGCCAGCGTGTAGGGGTGCTCCTCACCCAGCACCCGCGCCTGGACCTGCCAGACCGCGCGGCCCTCCGCCTCCGCCTCCTCCAACCGCCCCAGACCCAACAGCACGGCAGTAAGGTTGGCACGGCTGGCCAGTGTGTCCGGGTGCTCCTCACCCAGCACCCGCACCATGCTCCGCCAGACAGCGCGGCTATGGGCCTCCGCATCCTCCAACCGCCCCAGCCTCTGCAGCGCCAGCGCGAGGTGGCTACGGCTGGCCAGCGTGTCCGGGTGCTCCTCACCCACCACCTGCACCATGCTCCGCCAGACCACGTGGCTATGAGCCTCCGCATCCTCCAACCGCCCCAGCCCCAACAGCACGGTCGCGAGGTTGCCGCGGCTGGTCAGCGTGTCCGGGTGCTCCTCACCCAGCACCCGCGCCTGGACCTGCCAGACCGCGCGAGCCTCCGCCTCCGCCTCCCCCAACCGCCCCAGATCCCGCAGCACGGTCGCGAAATTGCCGCGGCTCGTCAGCGTGTCCGGGTGCTCCTCACCCAGCACCCGCGCTCGGACCTGCCAGACCGCGCGAGCCTCCGCCTCCGCCTCCTCCAACCGCCCCAGACTCTGCAGCGCCAGCGCGAGGTTGCCGCGGCTGGTCAGCGTATGGGGGTGCTCCTCGCCCAGCACCCGCGCCTGGACCTGCCAGACCGCGCGGCTATGGGCCTCCGCCTCCCCCAACCGCCCCAGACCATGCAGCACCAGCGCGAGGTTGTTGCGGCTGCTCAGCGTAAGGGGATGCTCCTCACCCAGCACCCGCACCTGGACCTGCCAGACCGCGCGAGCCTCCGCCTCCGCCTCCTCCAACCGCCCCAGCCTCTGCAGCGCCAGCGCGAGGTTGTTGCGGCTGGCCAGCGTGTCCGGGTGCTCCTCACCCAGCGCCCGCGCCTGGACCTGCCAGACTGCGCGAGCCTCCGCCTCCGCCTCCTCCAACCGCCCCAGATCCCGCAGCACGGTCGCTAAATTGCCACGGCTCGTCAGCGTGTCCGGGTGCTCCTCACCGAGTGAGGCTTGATTGATGGCGTAGTCGTGCGTGACCAGGGTGAGAGCACGCTGGTAATTGCCCTGCTCGTACTCATGCAGTACCGCCTGCCTGAAGATCCAATCGTGCTCGCCGCGCGTAGTGACGATCTGATGATGGCTCGCCAGGGCCGCGATGTGCGGACTGAGGAGGCGTCGCCGACCGAGCTGATCGACGGTAGGCGGCTCACTGGTGGTGTGTGGCCAGGCCGCAGCGAGCCATGCCAAGGCCACTTGGACGACCGCCTCCCCGGAGGGGAGGTCCGCCGAGACTGCAGGCGCAGGAGTGGTCAGGACGGCTTGCAGCAGCCGGTGCATGGCGATGGTGTGCCGATCCAGGCTGATCAGGCCATAGGAGACGAGCAACCGGAGCGCGTCCAACGTCGCCGGATTGGGCACGCCGGCGTCTCTGTCTGCCCAGTCCGCGTCGATCAGGTCGCGCGGGATATTGTCGGGGGCATAGCAGGCCAGCACGCGCAACAGGTGCTCGGCGTGCGGGTTGCGATCCCGGATGGTGCCCAGGTGGGAGTTCCAGAGGCGGGCGATGGTGCGCCCGGCATCGCCCCCTTCCGGCACAGCCGCGTACAGATGAGCCGGATGCCGGGCCAGCAGCTCCAAGTACGCCTTCGGGCTGATCCGGGTTTCCCGCAGGTAGGCCCCAGCCTGCTCCAACGCCAGCGGCAGACGCCCCAGCTCCTGCGCGATGGCCGCTATGGCAGGCCGGTCGGCTGGTTCGGGGCATCTGCTGGTCTGGGCGAGCAGGTCGATGGCCGCGTCCGGGCCGAGCACGTTCAGTGGAACTGGGCGCACTCCGTCTGGCCAGGCCACATCACGGCGGGTGGTGAGCAGGATGTGACCAGTGCGGAGCTGCCCCAGCAGGTCCCGGACATCGCGCGGGTCTTCCACGTTGTCCAGCACCAGCAGCCAGTCCTGATGTGCCTGCAGCCAGCCGTACGCCCATGCCGCCGCCTGCTCCACGCCCAGCACGGTGGTCAAGGCCGACTGCCGGGGCAGCGGTGGATGCAGCCGTTCCGCCAGCATGGCCAGCCCGTTCTGGATCTGATCGGAACCATCTGCGACGATCCACCATCGCACCCGATACCGCTCCGCCCGCGCGAGCGCGTACTGGCGGGCCAGCTCGGTCTTGCCCACCCCGCCGATCCCGTGGATCACCTGACCGATCACCACCCGCGACCGGTCTGCCTGCAGCTCCCGCTCGAGCACCGCCAGCGCCTCATCGCGGCCGACGAATACCTCGGCCGCCCCGCCGGGCAGATTGCTCAGCGCCGACGGTGCCGCCACCGTGCCCGGAGCGTGCAGGGCTCCGGGAGGCAGGTGAACGTTGGTGCTCTGGTCGACCAACTGCCAGCCTTGACCGAGATTGGCCTGCCTCGCCTGCCCGGTGGCCTGCGCCTCGACCCGGCCCGCAGGCTCACCGCTCACGCTGATCGGCGAACGACACGGACATCGTCCCCTGCCCCAGGTTGGCCTGCTGCGCGTGACCGGTCGCGACCGCGTTCACCTGCCCCTGCCCGACCAGCGCCTGCCCGCGGGCCTGCTCCACCATCCGCGCCACCTCAGCCGCCAGCCCAGGATCGGCGGCGAGGGCCTTCCTGATCTGCACCCGCAGCGCCGCCTGCAGGTCGGCATCGTCCGGAGCCTGCGCCAGCTCCGCAATCGCCTCGGGGACCTCCTCCTCGGCGGGGTGGGTCCCGAACACACGCTGGAGGATCTTCCGCCCCCACCCCACGGTCGCATCGGCCGCGTCCTCCTGCGCCTGGGCCAGCACCGCCGCCCCATATGAGGCCACCGCTGCCGTCGCCCATGGAGAGACCGCCGCCACCAATGCAGCCAGATCCACGCTCACGCACCCGCCCCTCACACAAGCGCCCCCGAGCGATGCATCCGCATCCCGCTGCCCCGAATCTAACGGCCCGCCCCGCCTGATGCGTCCGGGGAAGCCGAATACGTCTCCTACGCCCTCGGGGCGGTATCCGGCCGGTGCGCCCCCATCAGGGCGATGGCCTTCATGACGTCGCTGACCATCCGATCAGCTTGGTGTTCGTGGCCTGGCCACTTCCCCTGGTCGATCCACGCGGTACTCAGGCCCGCCATGCCGCCGCTCTCGATGTCGGCGATCAGTTGTCCCCGACCATCCGCCCGCCCTCGGCCAGGGTGGTCCCCCGCACCCGTTTGCAGGCGCGTGGCGGCGCTGACCGCGATCGGCTGGAGAGCCGCAGCGCGGCCGGCGACTGCCCGATGCGCGACAGCCCGTGACCGTAGCGGTGGAGGTCGGTGACGCCGGGCATGCGTGCGGGTCGGAGCCGCAGTGGACGCCACGCAAAAGGCCCTCTCGGACGAACCGGGAGGGCCTTTGAGCTGGGAGCCGCCTTGGGGATTCGAACCCCAGACCCCTTCATTACGAGTGAAGCGGAAGGCCGTGGTCGAGGGCCGGCGCTGCTGCTCAACCGTGTAACGCTGTACGGGACGATCAGGCTGCGTGAGGCGGCGTTGCTGTACTTCCCTGCTGTACAGCAGACCACAGCAACCCGCGTATCCGGTGGCAAGCCGACCCGGAGCGCAGGGCCGTCAGGCCCGAGCACCGGAAGCGGCGCGGCAGCCTAATCTTCTTGCTTTTAGACGGTGCGAGCACGCAACTGGGCTAGGAACAGGGCTTTATGCCATGGACTTTCACGCCAGTTCGCAGAACTAGCTTTCCACGGACAGTTGCGCCAGCAGGGATAGGGTGGCAATCGCCATCCGCTGCACCGACGAGGAACAGCCTGAGATCCACTTTACGCTTGACTGCATAACCATGGCAGTTGCGAATTGCGTAGTTATAGAATCGAACATTCAGCTCTACCGTGTCGTACCCATTCAACCCGCACCGCACACTTGAAGCCGACGCGGCCGGCGGCGCCATGAGTACGGTTGCAGTGAATACGATGACCGCGGCCGCAGCTGACGAAAATTTCATTCGATTTCGCCCTTCACCTAGTACCGGACCTCCGCACCCCACGCTGGGACTAGATGTCCCATTTGGATGCATGCTGGGCATGCTACGACCTCTAGGCAGCACTCGGCAATCGCACATACAACCGAATGCAAAAGAAACCTGACTCCATACAATATCACCCTCCGTGTAACCCGAATGCAATTATGGGCGATTTGCCCCATGGATACCTTTATGTGCACCTGAGTTACGCGCCGCGTTCAGCCTTATTTTTCGGCGCCACAAAGAAAGGCCGACAAGAACGCCCGCCAGGGCAATTGACCCATAGTGGATGGCATTCTGAGCGGTGAAACAAAAGCGTCCCTTGCGTTTAGTGGCACAAGGGTCGCCGTTTCCCCCTTGTCCCGCATCGCTTGTCGGACTAGGATCCCTAACGGCAGCCAGCGACATTATTGCAGCTAGAGCGATAATTAAGAACGAAAAGCCTTGGAGTCCAATAAGTCCCGTACTAATCAACGCAACTACGCCGGTAGGCTCCGGATCACTCGCACCAAGAAAAGTAAACAAGGTATAGTAGGCGCATTTTAGGATTTTAGTAGCAACTTCGGGAACATCATGAGGCACTCCATCGAGTCTTACATACCCTCCGAATCGTGTGCTAGAGAAGTATAGATTGCCAATGGCAACTACGTGAGCCGTGAAGACGGCACCCACAAAGAGCTGCATATCCACAAGGAACCCTTGCGCACCTGGCCTTTTAGAGTTCTCGCCATGGCCATGGAGAGCGTCTCCAAAAGATCGCAAAACTGTCGACGCGACGAACGTTTCAATCGCTATGAGGATGCTACCGATTATAAGAGTGATCCCAACGATCATAGCGCTAAGGTCTGCTGCACCGCGAAGGGCGCTCTGAGATCGCGGCCAATGTGCGAGCGCCACCATATAGCTGCTCGCTAAAACGACATAGACTGGGAAGCGCCATAAAACCAGCCCGGCCCGTAGAGGCCAACGCAACGTTCGCTCAAATGCGGTCTTACCTGAGGTTGCAAACCTACGCCATAGATATGCCTTCACTCCGAAGGGGAAGAAGTTGCCTCTCGCTTCTGCGTATATTGCTTCTCTCGCAGAAAGTGTCTTAGGCTGTCGCCTCTGAAGCAGCTCCCTATAGTCGCGTCCGTAGCGCCAGAGCCACAAGACTCCGCCCCTAATCGAATAAACCCTGAAAATCGTTATCGCCGGAGCAATGATAAACGCGAGCGTCAGTGGGATAGCCACTACCAGATGATGAACGTGCGACATCACTCTTGCAAGTGCCTCGCGCGCCTTTCGGGATCTCCAACAGGACCAGTTCAGTAGGGCGCTGGGGCCCTTCTAGGTTACCTACGCAGATCAAGCGCTGTGTACCGTGTGCACCGTTGTTGACATCCCGTACAGAATGGGCGCCAAGACGCTACGCAACAGCACTACCGATCTCGCCCTCTATCGGTCACTCCCGCCTCGGGTTCCCATCGACTCATGCAGCCACCACTACGATCGCAAAGGCGTTGCCAGGGTCACCGCTGCCACATTTGGAGCGTCTCAGGCTACGTACGGGCGGCGCTGGCCGCGACCGGCCGAAGAGCCGCAGCGCGGTCAGCGACCGCCCCAACGTGGCAGGACGCCGCAGGCGGGCTGCCCTTGAAGCCGTAGAGAAAGTTCTCATCCAGAGACGATGCCGCGCCGATGATCTTGGTAGCTAGCGCACTGCTGTCCTACCGTGTTCGGCCCTGCAGTAGCGCCTCCCACACGGCCTGCCCTTCCCGGAGGCGCATGCGACGAGTCTCGCGGGCCTCCTTCGTCGTGAGGTCTGTGCGGAGCAGGAAGAACTGTCCGCCTGAGGTGCAGAGTTCGTAGATGACCGAGTCGCAGTGGCAGGTCCAGGCGATGATTCGTCGTCGCGAATCCGTACGAGCTGCGAACCAGGTCAGTCGCGCGTGGTTCGGCTGCGGCTCCGGCAGGTGGGGTGACAGGCAGTTGCTCATGCGGGCTGGTCGGCGGGGTTGAGAGGGATGAGCGCCCATACCGTGCGTCCGCCGTCGTCGCCGTGGACGCCCCAGCGTGTTGTCAGGCTTTCCACCAGGTGCAGCCCGCGGCCGTTCTGATCCGTGTTCTCGGCCTGGCATCGGCGCGGGGTGGAGGGGCCGCCTTCATCGTGGACGGCGAGGATCAGCAGCGTGGTGCCTGCGTGGAGGGTGACGCCGAATCGGCCGCCGGCCTGGCCGCTACGGGTGTGGCGGATGGCGTTGGTGGCGAGTTCGGATGTGACGAGTTCGGCGGTGTAGGTCTCGGGGCGGTCGCCGAGGTAGCTGGTGACGAATCGGCGCGCTTCGCTGATCTGGGCCTTGGTGCCGGGGAAGTTGCGACACCATCTGTGGATTTCTTGGCGGCTGTTCAGCGCTGGGTACATCGCCGTTTCCTTGCGTTCATGCAGGTCAACGCCCTGCGATCCGCTATCCGTACTTAAAGTACTGGTGCTATACTCCAAGTACAAGCGACTTGATGTACTTGCGCCGCACAATAAGTACTGGTCGAGTGAGAACACCGAGATCCCAGACCGTGACGGCGACTCAGGAGGCGTACATGTTCGGACTCATGGTGCGATTCACCTGTAAGGACGAGGAGAGCGCCGCAGCGTTCGACGCCCTCGTCGGTGAGACAATCGAGGCGATCCGCCGGCACGAGCCGGGAACGATCGTGTACGCCTCACACCGGGTGGACGGTCAGCCGCTCCAGCGGATCTTCTACGAGCTGTACCGGGACCGCGACGCCTTCGACGCCCACGAGCAGACCGAGCACACCAGGCGCTTCCTGACGGCCCGGGAAGAGCTGCTGGCCTCGGTGGAGGTCGACTGGCTGGATCTGCTGAGCGGGAAGGGCACGACGTCGTGAGCATGGAGTATCAGCGGGCGCTCGGACGACGCATCGCCCAAGAACGCAAACGGCGGGGCCTGTCACAAGCGGAGCTGGCACGGCTGGTCGATCGGTCGGTGGCGTGGATCTCGCAAGTTGAGCGGGGCGTGCGCAAGGTCGATCGCATGTCCGTGCTGGAGAAGGTCGCCGAAACGCTGGACGTGCCGCTGTCGGAGCTGGCCGCTGAGGCGCCGGTGGTGGCGGCCACGACCGAGGAGATGCCGGGGACGGCCGGGCTGCGGCTGGTACTGTCCGGGGCGCACTCGTTGCAGGCCATGTTGCACGCGACGCCGGTGCCGCCGACCGAGCAGCTCAAGCCGCGGGTGGATCACGCCTGGGAGCTGACGCATCAAAGCCGCTACGTCGAGCTGACGGAGCTGTTGCGTGGGCTCGTTCCGACGCTGGAGAACGCGGTACGGTCCGCGCCCGCCGAGCGCCAAGCCGAGCTGTTCGAGCTGCTGGCGGTGACCTATCAGGCGTGTTCGGCGTCGCTGGCGAAGCTGGGTGAGCCGGAGGCGGCGTGGATCGCGGCGGATCGGGCCATCAGCGCGGCCGAGCGTGCCGGTAACCCGTTGATGATGGCGGCTGGGGCGTTCCGGCTGGGGTTCGTGTTCCTGGGGGCGCGTCACTTCGATCAGGTGGAGGAGACGGCGCGTACGGCTGCCGAGGCGCTGTGGTTCCTGACCGATCAGGGCAACGTGGAAGCGATGTCGCTGTGGGGCGGACTGACCTTGCAGCGGGCGGTGGCAGCCTCGCGACTCAATCAGGCCGATGTCGCCTACGAGCACCTGTCACGCGCCCGCGAGATGGCCTCACGGGTCGGCGAAGGGCGCAACGACTACAACACCGAGTTCGGGCCGGCCAACGTGGCACTACACGAGGTCGCCGTAGCGGTGGAGGTCGGTGACGCCGGGCATGCCCTGCGGGTCGGAACCGCGGTGGACGCCTCGACGCTGTCAGCCGAGCGGCGGGCACGGCTGGCAGTGGATCTCGCCCGGGCGCATGCGCAGCGTCGCCAGGTGGACGAGGCGGTAGCGCGCCTGCTGGAGGCGGAGAACGTCACTCCTGAGCAGATCCGTAACCATCGGGTAGTGCGGCAGCTCGTCTCCGACCTGGTGACGATGCAGGATCCGGCGTCGTCGGAGCTACAGGAACTGGCCGAACGAGTAGGCGCATAGAAAAGGCGTGGACACGTACTTCAAGCCAAAGGCCCTCTCAGACAAACCGAGAGGGCCTTTGAGCTGAGAGCCGCCTTGGGGATTCGAACCCCAGACCCCTTCATTACGAGTGAAGTGCTCTGGCCGACTGAGCTAAGGCGGCGGGTGCCATGCAGCGTGAAAAGTCTACAGGAGCCCGGACACTCCTCGCTCCCCCACAACCGCGCGCCTCCGGACAGAACGCGCACCCCCTACGAGGACACGGTTCCGTCGCCGTACATCGCGTCGTGTTGCTTGCGTGGCGAGCAGACGCTGGCCTTCGAGCAGGAGCACCGCCGCCCCCCGTCCGCCAGCCGGACGACCACCGAGTCGGACGGCACATTGTGGCCCACCACCGTGCCGGCGCCCTCCGGGGTTTCCACGTTCGTCCCCACGCGCGGCGCTGAGGCGCGGAACTCCTGGTAGAGCGGGTGCTCGTACTTGAGGCAGCACATCAGGCGGCCGCAGGCGCCGGCGATGCGGAGCGGGTTGACCGGGAGGTCCTGGTCCTTGGCCATGCGTACGGAGACCGGTTCGAAGTCCTTCAGGAAGGTGGCGCAGCACAGGTCGCGGCCGCAGGGGCCGATGCCGCCCTGGAGGCGGGCCTCGTCCCTGGGGCCGATCTGGCGGAGCTCGACCCGGGCGCGCAGGTTGCGGGCCAGATCGCGGACCAGCGCGCGGAAGTCCACGCGGTGCGGGGCCGAGAAGTAGACGGTGTAGACGTTGTCCTCGTCGAGATAGTCGATGCCGACCACCTTCATCGGCAGGCTGTGCCGCTTGATCAGGCGCTTCGACACGCTTCTCGCCTCGGCCCTGCGGCGCTTGTTGGTCTCGTCGCGAGTCAGGTGCTCCTCGCCGGCCAGGCCGGCGCAGACCGGCAGGCCGTCGATGTCCTCGCTGGTGTATTGGGGCGCCCAGACGCACTCCGCCACCTCAGGGCCCGAATCGGTAGGTACGAGCACCTTGTCGCCCACCTTGGGGCTATGCCCTCCGGGGTCGAGGTAGTAGAGCCTCCCGTAGCGGGTGAAGCTCACGGCCATGATCATTCCCATGGGCTCGCGCTCGCCTCCTGACGCCTAGGTCTTTCCGGCCTTCCTGCCCACATTACGTGGCCAGGCGCGCCGAAGGTCAGGGGCGGGGGTGATCAACTGCCGGGCGAGCACGCCTTGTCCTCCGGCGGGCTCACCCCGTAACGGCTGAGGGCGAGCATGCTGTCCTGCTGGCAGGGGCCGTACAAGGCGCTGGCCACGCCGGGCTGGCGTCTCAGCGTCGCAACCGGTGTGGCCCAGTCGCTCCCCGGCTTCAGGAGCACTCTGAACGATTCCGGCATGTCCGACACCTTGGTGGCGTTCAGCAGAGCCTTGTTCGAGGCGAACTCGCGGCTGAAGTTGTTGTACGCCGCCTGTTGGTCCTCGAACGTGACCGACTGCACCTGAGGCAGGTCCCCGATCAGCTTCCCAAGGGCGATCGTCTGGGACCTCGTCGCCGCCTTGCCCTCCTTGACAACGGTCCCGTCTGGCTTGCGCTTCGCGCCGCAGGACGGCAGCAGCGACCCCTTGCCGCACAGGAACACGTTGACCCGCATCTCCGAACGCGACTCCAACACCGCCTCGGTGGCGGTGTTGTCGGCGACCTCTCCGATCCCGGGCAGCGCGCGGAGGTATTTCTCCACCTCGCGGCGGTCCGCCCCCTTCTTGACTGTCAGCCGGATCGACACCGGCAGATCGGTGACCTTGACCGCGTCCAGCATCGGCTGGTTGAGGGCGAGGTCGGCGCGGAAGTCGTCGTAGGCGTGCTGCTGATCCACGGTGTACGCCGCCTCGACCTGCGACAACCCCCGCACCGCCTGCTCAGCGGCGGCTATCTCCTCGGCGGTGGCGTCACGCCCTCCACAACGGGCTTCCTCGGGCACGAGAGCACCGGTCGAACACATGAAGACGGTCATGTCGGCCTTGCCGGGCTCGATCCGCGCCGGTTCGGCCACCGCGATCTGGTCGTCCCCCGAGCCCAGGGACAGCCCCACGGCCGTGGCCGCGACGCCGGCCGTCACGGCGACGCCCACCGCCAGCAGCCGGGCGTCCATCCACGAGCGACGCCGGGCGGGCGCGGGCAGGGGCCGGAGCGTGTCGGGGTCGATGGTCGCGCCCGCCTCCGCCAGGGCCGCGCGCAGTCGTTCTTCCACCGGGCTGTTCATGCGTCCTCCCCGAGTGCCCTGGCGAGAGCGGCCAGCCCCCGCGCGATCGTGGACCTCACCGTGCTCGCGCCGACCCCCATGGTGTCGGCGATCTCCTGGTCGGCGAGGTCGAAGTAGTAGCGCAGGGTCAGCGCCTCGCGCTGCCTGCGGGGGAGCTCGCGCAGCGCGAGCAGCACCTCGCGGCGCTCCTCACCCAGCAGCGCGGCGCTCTCCGCCGACCAGACCGGCGGCTCGTACGGCAACGCCCGCCGGAACACGGTCGCCCGCCGCCGCAGCACCGACCGGCATCCGTTGAGCACCGCCGACCGGACGTACGCCAGCGCCTTGTCGGCGTCGCGCAGCCGCCCCCGGCCGGCATGAGTGCGGGTGAACGCCTCCTGGACGACGTCCTCGGCGGTCGCCCGGTCGCCCACCATGATGAGGGCCAGCCGGACGAGACCCACATGGTGCTCGGCGAAGATCGACGCCACGTCGACCCGCTGCCGCGCCAGGGCCTCTTGTTGGGTGAGTAGTTCGACTTCCACGTATCAGAGACGCCTGGCGAGCCCGTCTGCTGCTCGGGCGGTCAGCCGGTTCCGGGCGCGCAGGCGTTGGGAGAACCGTCCCCGATGGCAGAGCTGTAGTCCAGGAGGCCGTACTCCCCCGCCAGCTTGACGACCGTCTCGAAGCACCTGGCGTTGGACGTCCAGCTGACCCCCGACATCCGCACCATCCGGCTGGTCACGGTGTTCCAGTCAGCCCCGGGCCTCAGAATCAACCGGTACGACTCCGGCATGTCCGTCACCTCGGTAATGGCGAGCAAGCCGTCGTTACCGGCGAAGTCGTCCTTGAAGTTCTCGTACGCCGTGCGCTGATCCTCGAACACGTACGACAGGACCGCGGGATCCTTCGCTAGCGCCGCCCCCACGGCCGCCCGCTCCCGGGCCGTCGCCGCCTTCTTGTTCGCCTTGCCCCGGCCCTTGGTGCACCGGTCCCAAGCCGAGCCGGCGGTGCACAGGAAGACGCTCCCGCTCCAGTCCTCCACCCAGGACAGCGCATCCCGCCGCCTCTCGGCCGCATCGATGGCCCAGGAGACGCCCGGCCGCCCGATGACGGCCCGCGTTACGCGGTCCCGGTCGGCGCCCTCCTTCACTCGGAGGACGAACGTCTCGGGCAGGTCCTTCGCCCGGGTCCGCCGCAGCAGGGGCTTGTTCGCGGCGAAGTCACGCCGGAAGCTCGCGTACATCCCGGCCTGATCGACGAAACGCACCTCCTCCACCTCCGGCAGGCCCTCCAGCAGCGTACGAACCGCCCGCTTCTGGGCCCCCGTGGCCGTGCGCTTCTCGCAGCCGAGCATGGACGGGGAGGAGCACATGAAGACGCGGATCTCCCACTCGGCGTCACCAGCGGCGGAGGCCGGCGAGCTCACCGCGACAACCGCCGACGCCACCAGAACAAAGCCAAGCAGCCCTCGTAACACCGCACGCATGAGCTTTGAGCCCTCCAGAAGGATGTACGCGATCAGCGCAGCGCCAGCATCATCGCCTCGACCGCGATCTGCGGGTTGACGTTCGCCGCCAGCCGCTCACGGCATTGCATGATCGCATCAATCCGGCGCAATGTCTCCTCGGGCGTGGACCTCTTCGCGAGTTGGTCGAGGTCGAAGCGCAGGTCGTCGTTGGCCAGCTCGACGCCCGCCCCGAACTGCACGGCGAGCACGTCGCGGTAGAACGACACCAGCTCCAGCAGCGCGGCGTCCAGCGAGTCGCGCTTGATCCGGGTCGCCCGGGACTTCTGCCGGTCCTCCAGCTCCTTCAGCGCGCCGGCGCCGCCCCGCACCAGGCCGCGGTTGAGCCCCTTGCCTGTGGAGCCCTCGCCGTAGATCCTGCGCAGCTCGGTGGTCTCGTTGTCGTTGAGCGCGGCCGTCGCGGCGGCGGCCTCCTCCTCGGCGGTCTTCACCAGGCGCTCGGCCGCCGAGACGCACTCCCCCACCCCCGTGAGCGAGCGTGGGATGCCCAGCACGGCCTCACGACGCTGCCGGGCGGCGTCGTCCAGCGCGAGCGCCCGCGCCCGCCCGATGTGCCCCTGAGCGGCGCGGGCGGCGAACGCGGCCGTCTCCCACGGCACCCCGTCGCGGGCGGCGAGCACCCGGGCGACCGCCTCCGTGCCGGGCGTCGTGAGCGTGATCAGGCGGCAGCGCGACCGGATGGTGATCATCAGGTCGTCGGGGGCCGGCGAGCAGAGCAGCCACACCGTACGGGGCGGCGGCTCCTCGATGGCCTTGAGCAGCGCGTTCGCGGCCGACTCGGTGGCCCGGTCGGCGTCCTCGAACAGGATGACCCGCCACCGGCCCTGCGTCGGCGCCCCGGCCGCGCGCAGGATGAGCTCGCGGGTCTGCTTGACGCTGTAGGACAGCCCTTCGGGGCGTACGGCCTCCAGGTCGGGATGGGAGCCGATGAGCACCTGGTGGCACTGGTCGCAGTGGCCGCAGCCGGCGTCGGGGCAGAGCAGCGCGGCGGCGAAGGCGCGGGCGGCGTCCTCGCGGCCGGCCCCGGGCGGGCCGGTGAACAGCCAGGCGTGCGTCATGCCCGCGCCGCGCCCGCCCGCGACGACCTCCCCGGCCGCCGCCGCGGCACGCGACAGCACCGCGACGGCCTGGTCCTGGCCTACGAGGTCATCGAAGACGGTCACGAGGCAAGGTTAGTCGCGGATGGCGGGCATCGTGCCGGTGATGTCCTCGGACTCCCGGGGCACCGGGTCGGGCAGGAGCTCGTGGATGCGGTCCTGGATCTGACGGGTGATCTCGTCCATCGGCTGCGTGCCGTCGACCACGAGGTAGCGCTCGGGCGCGGCGGCGGCCAGCGCGCGGAACTCCTTGCGCACCCGCTCGTGGAACTCCAGCGGCTCGGCCTCGATGCGGTCGACCGCGCCGCCCAGCCGGGTCAGCCCCACCTCGGGCGGGGTGTCGATGAGCACGGTCAGGTGCGGCACCAGGCCGCCGGTGGCCCAGGCGTTGATCTTGGAGACGTCGTCGGGCGCGAGCGCGCGGCCCGCTCCCTGGTAGGCAAGCGACGAGTCGACATAGCGATCGGTGATCACCAGCGAGCCCCGGTGCAGCGCCGGGCGGATCACCTTCTCCACGTGCTCGGCCCGATCGGCGGCGTAGAGCAGCGCCTCCGCCCGCGCCGACAGCCCCTTCTCGGCCGCGTCGAGCAGGATGGCGCGCAGCCGCATGCCGACCTTGGTGGAGCCGGGCTCGCGCGTCTGCACGACGTCGTAGCCCTGGTCGCGCAGCCAGATCGCGATCGTACGGGACTGGGTGGTCTTGCCCGAGCCCTCGCCGCCCTCGAAGGCCACGAAAAGCCCCGGCACGTGCTCGGACCCCTCGGCCGGGAACCGGTCGCCCCGCACGGCGGCGATGAGGTCGGCCGCCAGCGGGACGCCCTTGCGGTCGTCCATGTGGCGCAGCGCGAGCAGGCCGACGGTCATGGCGAGCGCGCCGGCGACCACCAGCACGAGGTTGGTGCCGTCGAAGCGGTAGCCGATCGCGCCGAACGCCAGGTCGTACTCGCCGAACAGCGCCGCCAGCGGGCTCGCCACGGCCACCACGAGCAGCAGCGTCACCCGCGCCGTGGACTGCAGGAACGCGAACGTCCGGCCGCGCAGCCCGTCCTCGACCTCCAGCCCGATGAGCGTGTAGCCGATGATCCAGGCGATGCCCGCACACGCGCCGAGCAGCACGGTCAGCATGACCACGATGACGAGGTTGTGCACCAGCGCGATCGCCACCAGCACCAGCCCGGCGACCGTGATGGCGAGCCCGAACAGCCGCCGCCGCGACAGCTCGCGCAGCAGCCGCAGCCCGAAGAACATGCCGAGCGCCATGCCGAAGAAGACCGCCGCGAACACCACACCGTAGGCCGCGTCGCCGCCGCCGAGCGTGCCGACGTAGATCTTGGCCACGCCCACCACGGCCCCGCCGGCGGCGAACGCCCCCAGCATGCCGATGATCAGCCCGCGGACCAGCCGGTCGCGGCCGACGAAGCGCCAGCCCTCCACGATCTGCTTGAGCACGGAGGGCGTGGAGACCCCGCTGTCGCGCTTGGGGATGTCGCGCAGCGTGAAGATCAGGGCCGCCGACACCAGGTAGGCGCAGGCGTTGACGATCAGCGCGAGGTAGGGCCCGGTCAGGGCGGGCGCGAGCCCGGCGATCAGGTCGCCCGCCACCGACAGCGCCGCGAACAGCATGGCCGCGACCGGCGCGGTGCCGTAGGTGACCAGCAGGTTGAGCCGGTTGGCCGCCTCCAGCTCCGCCTTCGGCACCAGGTTGGGCACGGTGGCGTCCTTGGCCGGCACCCAGAAGAGGTTGACGCACTCGACGAGGACGGTCGCGACGATGATCCACTGGTAGCTGCCGATCAACGGGATCGACAGCACCACCGCGAAGCGGGCGAGGTCGGCCGCGACCATGGTCAGCCGCCGGTCGAACCGGTCGGCGAACACGCCTGCCAGCGGCCCGAGCAGCACGGCCGGCAGCATCTTGGCGACGAAGACGCCGCCGACGGCGAGCGACTGCACGCGGTAGTCGGAGCCGCTGGTGAGGTTGGCGGCCAGGGCGGTCAGCGCGAGGAGGTTGAGCCAGTCACCCAGACTGCACACCGACATGGCCGTCCAGAGCCGTCGGAACGGCACGTTGGCCAGCACGTGAGCGCGGGGGCGTCGGCCAGGGGCAGTCATCTTCTCAGCGTATCCAGGTGTGGGCCAGGGGCGGGTGGACAAGCGACGGGCCGGCCGCACCCGGGGGCTTGCCGAGAGTATTACGCCCGCGCGCCGGCGCGCAGGTCACCCATCGCGAACAGGTCTGCGACAACGACGTCACTGGACGACTCCGGCCCCATGTCGAGCTTCTTCCACCACTGGCAACCACTCCGCGTGGATATCGGGTGGTAGATCCAATTCGTTCCACAGCTCGGCCAGCAGCACGCCGTCGACGTGGTCACGCACCTCCTGCGCGGTGCCCTCCCGCAGCAGCAGCGCGTACGCCTCCCGCCGCTCCCCCCGGTCGGCCAGGTCGTAGTCGCGCCCCCGCAGCCGGGCCACGCCGAGCGCCGCCGCGACCGGCAGCCGCCCCAGCCTGCTGGGCACGTGGAAGCTGCGCCCGTCGCCCGTCTCCCGCGCGGCGAACTCGACCTTCGGCTCCAGCACCAGCCGGAACCCCGCCGCGTCGAGGATGCGGCCCGCGGTCTCCAGCGTCGGCGACTTCCTGCCGTGCTCGTAGGCCGACAACGTGGTCCTGGACGTGCCGCTCAGGCCGGCCAGCGCCGACTGGTTCATGCTCGCCGCCTGCCTGGCCTGCCGGAACAGCAGCCCGCCGCGCTCGGCCCAGGCCGCGACACCGGCGGCCAGCGCCGCCTCCATCGCCGAGGACACCATGCTCACCCCGCTTCTTGTATCCGGACGGATACTACGGCATGATGGCCTCTCGTGACCACTCGATTACCTTACGTCAGGAGCGGAGCTCCAGGATCGTGATCTCCGGCGGCGCGCCGACCCGCACCGGCGGCCCCCAGAAGCCCGCGCCCCTGGTCGTGTAGACCTGCACCCCGTCCACCGTGGCCAGGCCCGACACCACCGGCTGCTGCAGGCCCACCACCAGGTTGAACGGCATGATCTGCCCGCCGTGCGTGTGCCCGGACAGCTGCAGGTCCACGCCGTGCCTGGCGGCCTCGGACACCTGCACGGGCTGATGGGCCAGCAGCACCGTGGACCTGCCGGAGGTCCGGCCGCCGAGCGCCTTGGCGAAGTCGGGGCCGTCGCCCTGCGCGGCGCCGCCGAGGTCGTTGACCCCCGCGAGGTCGAGCACCGCCCCCTGGTGCGCGATCTCCACCCGCTCGTTGCGCAGCGGGCGCACGCCCAGCTCGCCGAGCTCGTCCAGCCACTCGACATAGCCGCCGGGGGAGAAGTACTCGTGGTTGCCGGTCACGAAGTAGGCCCCGTACCTCGACTCCAGGTCCTTCAGCGGCCGGGCCAGCGGGCCGAGCCGGGCGACCGAGCCGTCCACGAGGTCGCCGACGATCGCGACGACGTCGGCCTCCAGCCCGTTGATCATGCGGACGATGCGCTCGGTGTGGGACCGGCCGGTGAGCGGCCCGAGGTGGATGTCGCTCACCACGGCGAAGCGCAGCCCGCTCAGCCGCGGGTCCAGCTTCGGCAGCGTGACCCGCACCGGCTCGATGACGGGGTCGCCGAGGGCGCTCGACACGCCGTACCCCACCGTCGCCGCCGCGCCCACCCCGGCTACGGCGGCGGTGGCCCGCCCCAGGAACAGGCGCCTGCTCAGGGCGGCGGGCGGCTCCACGGGGTCGGGGACCGCGTCGGGGAGTCCCGCCGCCACGTCGTCCGGCGCCGGCGTGCCCGCGAGCACCGCGACCGGCTCAGGCACCGGCGCGCGCCGCCGCTCGGCCCGGCGCAGCCACACCGCCGCCACCGCCCGCGGGATCTCCAGCACCGCGAGGAACACGAACAGGTAGAACAGCATGGCCAGCCACAGATAGCCCGGCCAGGCCAGCCACGTCCCGAAGTCCGCCCGCGTCCCGACGAACGTCGCCACGACCAGCAGCATCAACGCCACGACACCCCAGGTCAGCGCCTTGCGGAGCCGCCCGGGGGCCGTCGTCGAACGCACCAGCCGGTGCCACAGGTAATAGTGCGCCAGCAGGATCAGACCGACGAAGACCAGGACAATCACATAGGTGATGCTACTTACGATTTGGAGGCCGACTTCTTCGCCGCCGCAGGCGCCTTCTTCGCCGCCGCGGTCTTCGTAGTAGTCGACTTCGCCGTCGCCGCCTTCGTCGCCGTGGTCTTCGTCGACGTGGTCTTCTTCGCCGGCGCCTTCCGCGTGGTCTTCTTCGGCGCGGGCGCCCGCTCACGCCGCTCGGCCAGCAGCTCGGCGGCCCGCTCGATCGTGATGTCCTCGACCGTGTCGCCCTTGCGCAGGGAGGCGTTGGTCTCGCCGTCGGTCACGTACGGCCCGAACCGCCCCTCCTTGACCACCACCGGCTTCTTCGAGGCGGGGTCGTCGCCCAGCTCGCGCAGCGGCGCCGCCGCGGCGGCCCGCCGCCCGCGCTGCTTGGGCTGCGCGAACAGCTCCTTGGCCTGCTCGATCGTGACGGTCAGCAGGTCGTCCTCGGCCGCCAGCGAACGCGAGTCGGTGCCCTTCTTCAGGTAGGGCCCGAACTTGCCGTTGTGCGCCACGACCTCCTCGCCCTCCAGCTCGCCGACCACCCGGGGGATGGACAGGAGCCTGAGCGCGTCGTCGAGCGTGATGGTGTCCAGCGACATGGTCTTGAACAGCGAGCTCGTCCGCGGCTTCGGGGCGTCGGCCTTCTTCGTACGCCTCTTCGGCGTCTCCTCCTCGGCCGGCTCGGGCAGAACCTCGGTCACATAAGGCCCGTAGCGCCCGTCCTTGGCCACGATGACGTGCCCGGTCACCGGGTCGCGCCCCAGCTCGCGGTCACCCGTGGGCCGCGAGAACAGCTCCTCGGCCTTCTCGGCGGTCAGCTCGTCGGGCGTCATGTCCTCGGGGACGTTGACCCGCGCGCCGTCCCGGTCGAGGTAGGGGCCGTAGCGGCCGACGCGCAGCACGATGTCCGTGCCCTTGATCGGGAAGGAGCTGATCTCCTTGGCGTCGATCTCGCCGAGGTCGGAGACCATCTCCTTGAGGCCCTCGTCGCCGTCGGCCCCGTAGTAGAAGCGCTGCAGCTCCGGCACCCGCTCGGCCCGGTCGTTGGCGATGTCGTCGAGGACCTTCTCCATGTCGGCGGTGAAGTCGTAGTCGACGAGGTTGCCGAAGTGCTGCTCCAGCAGGTTGACCACGGCGAACGCCAGGAACGACGGCACCAGCGCCGTCCCCTTCTTGAACACGTAGCCGCGGTCGAGGATGGTGCCGATGATCGAGGCGTACGTCGACGGCCGCCCGATCTCGCGGTCCTCCAGCTCCTTGACCAGCGACGCCTCGGTGTAGCGGGCCGGCGGCTTGGTCGAGTGGCCGGCCACGTCGAGCCTGCTCACGCTGAGCGCGTCGCCCTCGGCCAGGTTGGGCAGGCGCTTCTCGGCGTCGTCGCGGTCGCTCGACGGGTCGTCGTGACCCTCGACGTAGGCCTTGAGGAAGCCGTAGAAGGTGATCGTCCGGCCGGAGGCGCTGAACTCGACGTCCTCGCCGCTCGACGACGTGCCGCCCACCTTGACGCTGATCGACTCGCCGACCGCGTCCTTCATCTGCGACGAGACCGTACGCTGCCAGATCAGCTCGTACAGGCGGAACATGTCGCCGCTCAGCCCGGTCTCGCCGGGCGTGCGGAACTCCTCGCCCGACGGGCGGATGGCCTCGTGGGCCTCCTGCGCGTTCTTGACCTTGCTGCTGTAGACGCGCGGCTTGTCGGGGACGTACTGGGCGCCGTACAGGCGGATGGCCTGCGCGCGCGCCGCCGCGACCGCCGTCTCCGATAGCGTGATGCTGTCGGTACGCATGTAGGTGATGAAGCCGTTCTCGTAGAGCCGCTGCGCCACCTGCATCGTGTACTTGGCGGAGAAGCCCAGCTTCCTGCTGGCCTCCTGCTGCAGCGTGGTGGTACGGAACGGCGCGTACGGCTTGCGGGTGTACGGCTTGCGCTCGACGGACCTGACCGCGAACGACGACCCGCGCAGCCGCCCGGCCAGCTCGCCCGCGGCCTGCTCCGACAGGTGCAGCACGTCGGCCGTCTTGAGCTGCCCGGTGCTGGCGAAGTCGCGGCCCTGCGCCACCCGCCGGCCGTCGACGCCGGTCAGCGTGGCGGTGAAGTCACGCGGCCGCTCCTCGGCTTTGCCGGTGTCGAACAGCGCCTGCAGGTCCCAGTAGTGGGCGGAGGTGAACGCCATGCGCTCGCGCTCGCGCTCGACCACCAGCCGCGTCGCGACCGACTGCACCCGGCCGGCGGACAGCCGGGGCTTGACCTTCTTCCACAGCACGGGGCTGACCTCGTAGCCGTAGAGCCGGTCGAGGATGCGGCGGGTCTCCTGTGCGTCGACGAGGCGCAGGTTGAGGTCGCGGGGGTTGGAGACGGCGTCGCGGATGGCCTGCGGGGTGATCTCGTGGAAGACCATGCGGTGCACGGGGACCTTGGGCTTCAGCACCTCGCGCAGGTGCCAGGCGATGGCCTCGCCCTCGCGGTCCTCGTCAGTGGCGAGGTAGAGCTCGTCGGCGTCCTTCAGAAGCTGACGTAGCTTGTTGACCTGCGCCTTTTTGTCAGGATTGACCACGTAGAGAGGTTCGAAGTCGTGCTCGACGTTGACCCCCAGCCGCGCCCACGGCGCGCCTTTGAACTTCTCGGGGATGTCATCGGCCTTCTCCGGCAGATCGCGGATGTGCCCGATGCTGGACTCGACCATGTAGCCGGCACCGAGGTATTCCTTGATCGTCTTCGCCTTGGCGGGCGACTCGACGATCACCAGGCGTGTTCCGCCGGTGCTGCCGTTGTTGGCTGGCACGCTGCTTCCTACCTCACTGTTCGCTTGCAAATCCCCCTGCCGGGAGTCGGCACAGACTGAAAGGTAACCCGACTCGCGGAAATTTCCTTCCCCCGGGCTACCCACTAGCTTCCGGGTCCACCCGCAAGCACGCAGAATAAGGCCCATCGAGCGGCATGGCGCCCTGACTCACCCTGGAGACTAATCGTTGTGCTCGACTACTCCTACATGGATATCTTCATTCCGCGCGACCTCACTCGCGAAGCAGCACGTCAGCTGCTGACCGAACACGCAGAGTACGGTCAGTGGGAGCTCGCGCGCGTCCGCGTCCACCCCGACGGCAGCCGCCACGTACGGCTCCGCCGTAAGATCATGCGAGTACGCAGCACGCTCTGACCACGCCCGTCCGATCGCGGGCATGGCTTTGCCCGCTCCGGGCCGCGCCCCCGGAACGGGCAAAGCGTCTTCTGCCGTTCGCTCACGGATCGTGAGCGAGGGCCATCCTGCCGAAGATCCCTGCGAATGCGTTACTTACGGCCTGACGCGATTCCTTACTTGCGGCCGAACCGGAACCGACGAGCCGTGGCGAACATCGTCGCCGAGGCAGCGAACATGGCGCCGAGCGCCAGGGCCAGCAGCGAGCTGGAGTTCATCCCGGTGACGCCGGCGGGCTGCGCGGCGCTCATCAGGCCGATGTCGCCGACCGGCAGACCACGGGTGACCGAGCCCACAGCGCCGCCGACCGGGGTGGAGCCGACCAGGTCGGTCGCGGGGCTCAGCGGCGAGGACGGACGGGCGGGGCGGGCCGGGTTGCTCGCGACGCGCCCGTTGCCGGGAACGCCGGCGGCGCCACGGCCACGACGGTCACCGGTGCCCGACATCGCGGACTTGGCCGGCTTGCCGGACTTGACAGGGGCGACCGCGGCCGGGGTCTGCGCCTCGGCGGGCAGCCCGGGCAGCTCGGGAAGCTGCGGCAGGCCGAACGTACGGGAGGCGTCCTCGACCACCGGGAGCGAGGCGGCGACGTCGGCGCCCTTCTGGACCTCGCCCGCGAGAGCGGAGACGCCGCCACCGGTCGCGAGGTCCTGCGCCGGCTTGGTGACGCTCCGGCCGGAGGCCAGGCCCTCCACCGGCTGGGCGAGCCCCTTACCCGAGGCGAGCTCCTGCACCGGCTGCGCGACGCTCAGCCCGTCGGCCGCGCCGCCCTGCGCCTTCTGCGCGCTGGGAACGGCCTGCTCGCCCGCGCCACCCGCGACCCCCTGGAGGGCACCCAGAGCCGGGATGTCCTGCAGCCCGCCCAGCCCGCTCAGCGCGGGAACGCCCTGCAGCCCGCCCAGCACCGGCAGACCGCCCGTGCCGCCCGGGACCGAAGCCCCCTGGACCCCCGGCAGCGCGCCGTTGGCCGTCCTGAACTTGTCGGTGGCCCGCCCGAACCGGTCGAAGCTCCCGGCCATCCGGTACGGCGCACGGCCGACGTGGGCGCCGCCGAGGCAGCCGGCCGCGGCGTCGCCCAGCACGGCGACGGCGTTGCCGCAGACGTTGACCGGGGCCGCGATCGGCGCCACGACCTGGTTGCCGGCCAGCACGCCGGCCCGCCCCGAGGTACGGTTGCCGCCCGCGCCGCGGCCGTTGTCGTGCACCTCGGCCCCGCCCTTGCACGCCGCCGCAGCCGAGCCGAGCAGCGCGGCCGCGTTGCCGCAGACGTTGACCGGAGCCGCGATCGGCGCGACCACCTGGTTGCCGCTGCCGACCCCCGCCTGCCCGGACGTACGGTTGCCGCCCGCGCCACGGCCGCCCTTGTGGACCGTCGCCCCGCCCTTGCAGCCGGCGAACGCGTGCCCGACCACCGCCACCGCGTTGCCGCAGACGTTGACCGGGGCCGCGATGGGCGCCACGACCTGGTTGCCGGCCAGCACACCGGCCCGCCCCGAGGTACGGTTGCCGCCCGCGCCGCTGCCGCCTCCGCGGACCGTCGTCCCGCCGATGCAGCCCGCGGCCGCGTTGCCGACGGCGTTGCCGCAGGCGTCGATCGGCGCGGTGATGGGCGCGATCACCTGGTTGCCGCTGCCGACGCCGAACCGCCCGTCGGTGTCGTTGCCCGACGAACCAGGCGCGGGCACGTGACGGGAGGTCTGGTAGGAGGAGCCACCGCCCCCGCCACCGCCGTTGCGCACCGAGGAGCCGCCCCGGCAGCCGGCGAACGCCCGGCCGACCGCGGCCACCGCGTTGCCGCAGACGTTGATCGGAACGGAGATCGGCGCGACGACCTGGTTGCCGCCGAGCACGGAGGCGTTGCCGGAGGTACGGTTGCCGCCCGCGCCGCGGCCGGTGTTGTGCACCTCGGCCCCGCCCTTGCAGCCCGCCGTGGCCGCGCCGAAGATCGCGATCGCGTTGCCGCAGACGTTGAGCGGAGCGGAGATGGGCGCGTTGATCTGGTTGCCGCCGAGCACGGAGGCGTTGCCGGAGGTGCGGTTGCCGCCCGCGCCGCCACGCCCCTGCGTACGGGCGGTCGCGCCGCCCTTGCAGCCGGCGTCGGACACGCCGATCAGCGAGACTGCGTTGCCGCAGGCGTTGATCGGGGCGGTGATCGGCACGTTGATCTGGTTGCCGCCGCCCACCGATGCGTTGCCCGAGGTGCGGTTGGGGATGCCGTTCCCGCGGCCGCTGACGGCGGTCGCGCCGCCCTGCGAGGCCGCCTCGGCGGCGCCGACCGCCGCGACCGAGTTGCCGCTGATGTCGATCGGCAGGGAGATGGGCAGGTCGACCTGGTTGCCGCCGAGCACGGAGGCGTCGCCGGAGGTGTCGGCGACCGCGGTGCCGCTGCCGGCGAACGACATGACCGCCACGGCCAGAAGGGCGGCAGGGGTCGTTGCCTTGGCCCACGTACGCATGATGGATGCTCCTAGTGGTTCTTGGGGGATACCTGAACGGATCGCGGGCGTCCCGAGGCCGTGGTGACGAAGGTCACGCACAGCGGGACCTCGGGATTCGCGAATCGGGAGAACTGACGTGTCACCCGCCGGCAGAGGGGATCAGGCCACGCTCCGCCGTGACGTAACGGTCATCGGTGTCGGACAGGACCGGCCGGGCGCAGTCGCGCCTCTGAGTCGGCCGGGGTCCGGGCGGGGATCAGTCAGGAGAGAAGGAAGGGTCGTCCGCCGCTGTGCGGACGACGGGGGGCAGCACGTACGCGATGGGAACGCGCCGCGCCTGCAGCCGCGGGTCGAGAGGCGACCGCGCGACATCCCCGGCAACGGGCCCGTAAGGGCCGCTGCCACCGCCGTTGGGCACCAAGCCGTTGGTGCCGTCGAGGATCGAACCGGCGGTGGACGGTGAGGGCAGGCCAGGATCCTGCTGGCTGTTGAGCCCGGCCACCGTGCGCCCGGCCATGGCCTCGGCGTTGTCGGACGCCGCGAAGCCGCCGGAGCCCACGAGGGCGGGGAACTGGGTGGAGCCGGCCTCGGCCTCCGCCACGGCGGAGGTCACTGTCGCCGCCTTCGCCCCTGTCGCCGCGGCGGAATCCGCGGCCGCCGGGGCGGCGGTGAGCATGCCGAACAGAACAGCGAGCAGCCAGCCGGCGGCCACCAGGACGCCGATCGAGGCCGCTCGCACGACGAGCCGACGGGCACCGGCCGCGAACCGCGCCATCCGGTGACCCCGGTCGACGTTCGCGTTCTGTCCCGGGGAAGCGGACACGCGCGCACGGCACGCAGCGAGGGACATCACCCTCGACCGCTCTGCCGCCGTGCCTGCCACAAGACCTCCCGAACTCCAGAACCGGCCCCACAGATCGTGGGGCCGGTCGTGGACTCACCCCTCAACGATCCGTAATCGTAGCAGCACGCAAAGTCGCCGCAAGCCACTTTCCCCAGAGAACCCAGGAATTGGCCAAGCCCCGCGCGGACGTACCGCGACCAACCCCCCGATTCCCGCCACCCACGCGTCACGAGACCTTCATGGAGGCTTCCAGCCCGCCCCATCCCGGCCCCCATCGGGAGGGTCTCCGAAGACTGGCCCGATACTTGGTATGACGCACTCCTCAGAGTTTGCTAACCTTACGGAGCCGACGCGGGATGACGGTCCCACGTGCAGGCACCAAGTCCGGGTGGCGGAATAGGCAGACGCGCTAGCTTGAGGTGCTAGTGCCCAGTGATGGGCATGGGGGTTCAAGTCCCCCCTCGGACACACACCGCACGCACATGTGGGGGCTCCGGTTGAATCCGGGCCTCCACATTTTGCTTTCCGGGGCAGTGCGTGAGCTTCAGGCCGAGCTGTGCGGCCGCTCCCGTCCCACCGTCCTACGCTCGGACCTGGCCGGCGACCCGCTGACGCGCACCATCCCCGCCATCGGCGGCCCGCGAGCGGAGATACCGACCCTCGGCCGACCGGCGTCCGTCGTGCGCCGGTCGCACGTCTTCCGGTGGCGGGGTGGTCACGGGTCGACAGGCGGCGGCGCGTTCCGCCCTGACGACGCTCTTCTCGTCCCACCTCCGTGCAGGCAGAGGAGCAGTGGCGCCGTTTCCAGGGTCATCGGGGCTGTGGCCGGGCTGGAATCCATGGGGTCCATCACGAGATCCCGTAGTATCACCGGTCAGCCGGCGAAGAAGCGGAGGGGTCGGCATCCGGCAGCGGAAGGCTTCGCAGTCGCGGTTTTTGGATCTTTCCCGAACCCGTCTTCGGCAGGTCGTCCGCGATGTCGAAATAGACCGGAATCTTGTACTTGGCCAAGCGAAGGCGCAGGAATTCGCGCAGCTCGTCGGTGGTGACACTCGCTCCGGGGCGTAGGACCACGAACGCGCGGCCGACCTCGCCCCATCTGGCGTCGGGTACGCCGAGCACCGCGACCTCGGCGACTGCCGGATGCTCGAAGATCACTGCCTCGACCTCGGCCGGATAGACGTTCTCCCCGCCCGATATGTACATGTCCTTGACCCGGTCGATCACGTACAGGTGATCCTCCTCGTCCAGGACGCCGATGTCGCCGGAGCGGAACCAGCCGCCGTCGGAGAACGCGGCGGCGGTCGCCTCCGGGTCGCGCCAGTAGCCGGGGGTCACGTTCGGCCCCTGGATGAGCACCTCACCTGGCTCTCCCTCGGCCGCGTCCGTGCCGTCGGGTCGCACGACTCGCACGTCGGCGAAGAACACCGGCACCCCTGCCGAACCCACCTTGCGCACGCTCTGACTGGCCTCGAGGAACGTGGCGCCGGGCGCGGTCTCGGTGAGCCCGTATCCCTGGCAGAACACCAGGCCCCGTTCCTGGTACGTGCGGATCAGCGCGGCGGGGATCGCCGCTCCCCCGGCCATGAGGTGGCGCAACGACGACAAGTCCGCGCCGGCCCACCTGGGCGACCTGGCGAACGCGGCGAACATCGTGGTGACCCCGAACATCCACGTGACCCTGTGCTTCTCCATGAGGTCGTAACACTCGTCCACGTCCCAGGACGGCGTGATCACCGAGCAGCCGCCCTTGAGGAAGGTCGGCAGCAGAGTCTGGTTCAGGGCGGCGACGTGGAACAGCGGTGCGCTGATCAGCGTCACCTCGTCGCTCGTGACATCGACGCCGAGCAGGAGGTTGAAGCAGTTCCACACGAGGTTGCCGTGCGTCAGCATCGCGCCCTTGGGCCGCCCGGTCGTACCCGAGGTGTAGAGGATGAGCGCGGTGTCGTCCAGCTTCACGGGCGTGTCGATCGGGGTGGGATCGCCCTCCGCCAGCCAGGTGTCGTAATGCCGCTCCCCCGGCCCCGGAGCGTCGAGGGCCACGACCTCTCGAAGGGCGGTCGCGGTGTCCGGCAGGGCTCGCACCACCTCGACGCACTCGGGCGCGTAGATCAGGACCTCCGCGCCCGAGTGGTCCAGCATGTAACCGATCTCGGGCGCGGCCAGACGGAAGTTCAGCGGCACGAAGATCGCCCCGAGCAGATGCGAGGCGAACATCGTCTCGACGAAGGCGACGTGGTTGCGGCCGAGGTAGGCGACCCGGTCACCGCCCCGCACCCCCGCTGCGCGCAACCGCGACGCCAGCCGGGTCGTCCGTTCGTGTACCTCGGCGTAGGTGACAGGCCGGTCCGCGAAGATGAAGGCGGTCCGATCAGGTGTCATCTGGGCCCGG
Source organism: Nonomuraea sp. B208 (assembly GCF_057536035.1). Taxonomy (NCBI): domain Bacteria; kingdom Bacillati; phylum Actinomycetota; class Actinomycetes; order Streptosporangiales; family Streptosporangiaceae; genus Nonomuraea; species Nonomuraea sp. B208. Next base: position 249,589 of record NZ_BAAJOU010000021.1, on the reverse strand, counting down.
CGGGCGGGCCACCCTCCCAGTCCGGCGTTGCGCATCGGTGTTGGACCTCCTGTGAGGTGAGGGATCACAGGTCAGGCGTAGTGCCGGTAGATCGCCCGGGCGGCGCAGGCCGGCTTGGCCGTACCGTCGGCCTCGACGGTGAAGTCGACCGTCATCTGCACGCCGTCGCCAGGAATGTCCTCGACCGAGGCGACCGTCCCGGCGAGGCGGATCCTGGAGCCCACCCTGACCGGGCTGGGGAAGCGAACCTTGTCCAGGCCGTAGTTGATGCTCATCTTGACGTCCCGGATCTCCAGCAGCTCGTTGAACAGCGGGATGATCAGGGACAGGGTCAGGTAGCCGTGGGCGATCGTGCCGCCGAACGGTCCGTCCTTCGCCCTGTCGGGGTCGACGTGGATCCACTGGTGGTCGCCGGTGGCCTCGGCGAAGACGTTCACCCGCTCCTGGGTGATCTCCAGCCAGCCGCCGTGGCCGAGATCCCTGCCGGCCAGCGCCCTGATCTCGTCCAGCCCGCTCACCGTCGTGGTCATCTGTCTGCCGTCCTCTCTGCTCCGCCGAGCCCGAGCAGGCGTACGGCGTTGTCCTTCAAGATCTTCGGGCGGACCTCGGGCTTGATGTCCAGCTTGTCGAAGTCGGCCAGCCAGCGGTCCGGGGTGATCACCGGATAGTCGGACCCGAAGAGCACCTTGTCCTTCAGCAGCGTGTTGGCGTACCGCACCAGCTGCGGCGGGAAGTACTTCGGCGACCAGCCCGACAGGTCGATGTAGACGTACGGCTTGTGCGTGGCGACCGCCAGCGCCTCGTCCTGCCACGGGAACGACGGGTGGGCCAGGATGATCCGCAGCTCGGGGAAGTCCACGGCCACGTCGTCCACCAGCATGGGATTGCCGTACTTCAGCCGGATCCCGCCACCGCCGGGCACGCCCGCGCCGATGCCCGTCTGCCCGGTGTGGAACAGCGCGATCGCGCCGAGCTCCTGGATCGCCTCATAGAGGGGATAGGCGATGCGGTCGTCGGGCGAGAAACCCTGGATGCTCGGGTGGAACTTGAACCCGCGCACGCCGTACTCCTCCACCAGCCGCCGCGCCTCGCGGACCCCGGCCTTGCCCTTCCAGGGGTCCACGCTGGCGAACGGGATCAGCACGTCGGCGTGCTCGGCGCAGCTCTCCGCGACTTCCTCGTTGGAGATGCGCGGGTGCCCGGTGGCGTGCTCGGCGTCCACGGTGAACACCACCGCCGCCATCTTCCGCTCCCGGTAATAGGCGGCCATCTCCTCGATGGTCGGCTGCCGGTGCCCGTGCGCCTTGAAGTAGTCCGCAGAGGCCCCGAACAGCTCCGGGCTCAGCGACCCGTGCCCGTCCTTGGAGATCTCCGCGTGGGTGTGCACGTCGATCGCGGTCAGCTCGTCCACGTTCATTTCCGGCATCTCAGGCTCCCTCGGGCGCCTTCGGCGCGGGAATGCCGTACGTCTCGGGCTCGGCGCCGACACCCGCCTCCCATGAGGCGGCGATGGCCTCGGCCGTCCAGCCGCCGTCGGCGAACGCGACGGCCTTCTCCTTCGGATGCGCCCACAGTGCCAGGCGGTCCCCGCCGATGCCGATCGCCTGGCCGGTCACGCCTGCGGAGGCGTCGGAGGCGAGGAAGACGACGAGCCCCGCCACGTCCTCGACCGTGCCCAGTCCCTCGTCCTTGCGCAGCCAGTCCGGGAACGGCTTCCCGGTGCGCTCGGCGTCCTCGATGACCGGCGCGAACGCGGGAATGGTCTTGGTCATCTCGGTCGCGGCCACCGGGACGACCGCGTTCACCGTGACGTTCGCCCTGGCCAGCTCCATCGCCCAGGTGCGGGCCATCGCCACGATGCCGGCCTTGGCCGCCGCGTAGTTCGTCTGGCCGAAGTTCCCGCGCTGCCCGGCCGGCGAGGAGATCAGGATCAACCGGCCGCCCGTCCCCTGCTCGCGCATCCGCACCGCGGCCGCCCGCGCGCAGGTGAACGTGCCGCGCAGATGAACGTCGATGACGGCGTCGAAGTCCTCGTCCGACATCTTCCACAGCACCCGGTCGCGCAGAACGCCCGCGTTGGTGACCATCACGTCCAGCCGGCCGAACTCCTTGACCGCGGTGGCGACCAGTCGTTCGGCCGCCTCCGCGGAGCCGACCGGGGCGACGACGTCCACGGCCTTGCCTCCGTCACCGGTGATGGCCTCGACCACCTGCGCGGCCGCTCCGGCGTCCACGTCGTTGACGACCACCGCCGCCCCGGCCGCGGCCAGCGCCTCGGCGTACGCGCGGCCGAGCCCGCGGCCCGCACCTGTGACGACGGCGACCTTGCCGGAAAGATCCATGGGATTCCCCCTCATTGGAATGTGTGACGATATTAAGACGATCGTCAAATATTTGCCTAATGTCTTCAGGTGAGGACGACGTTCTCCAGCCACTGACCGACCCGCTTGACCACCTCGTCACCGAAGGTGCGGGCGTCGACGTTGTCGGCGTGAATCTCGATCACCGGGAACCCGGCCGCCTCCAGTGCCCTGGCCGTGAAGTAGCTGCCGCGGGGATCGTCGGAGACCAGGTGGACCACGCCGTCGATGCCGTGCAGGCGGGCCTCCTTCACGTACCATTCGCTCGACCACGGCGGGGTGTAGAGCTGGTCGCCGAAGGCGGCGAAGCGCGCCGCCAGCGCTCTCATCGGGTCGTCGCCGTAGCGGATGTACCCGTCGGCGGCGATCGCCAGGTACATCGACCAGACGAACACCGCGCCGTACTCGTCCTGGAAGCGCTGGTAGAAGCCCATGTCGTACCAGAGGCCGCGGCCGATCCACATCAACCGGGCCCGCTCGTCCGGGCACGCGGCCTGACCCGTCTCGACCCGGTCGCGCACCTCCTCGTAGAAACGCTTGGCGATGTCCCTGGCCCACTCGGTGCCACGGTGCCATTGCGGGAGCATGACGCTGGGGATGCTGTCGACGACGCCGAGCGGGGCGGGCCGGGTGCGGGCGATGAGGTCGCGGGTCTTCCTGTTCCACTCCTCCTGCTCGTCGACCAGGGCCATCACCTCGCGGAAACGCGACTCGCTGAACCGCCTGCCGGTGGTGGTCTCCAGGAACCTCACGAGGTTCTCCAGTTCCGCGGTGAGCAGGTCCAGCCTGGCCGGGCCGATGGCCTGCTCCCAGCGGTGCGGCATGAGCTCCCACCAGTTGACGGGGACCTCGTTCTCGGCGGCGCTTTCCAGCGGGTAGAAGGTCACCCCTGGCTCGTGTCCCCAGATGTCGAAGATCTTGCGGGTGATGTCGCCCGTGACGTCTCCGACGACGATGTCTGGTTTGGGCAGACCGCCCCACGGACCGGCCTCCGGTTCCGGATCGAAGGCGGAGCCGAGGGTGACCGAGTTGTACTGCTCCGAGTAGTCGGGGTACCCGCGCTGCCGCACCAGCTCCAGGTAGTGCTGCGAACGCTGCTTGGCGGCCACCAGGGACGCCCACCATTGGCTGACCGCGTACGGGATGTCCATCGTGCGGAAGATCTCGTGCGGGACGTCCGCGTTCAGCAGGGCGAACGGCTCGCCGTCGGCGACCCGCCTGCGCAGGTCGGCGAACCATTCGCGCTGGTGTCTGCCCGCCTCGGCCGCCGTGGCGAGGGATTTCACACTGCGCATGGATGTTCCTTCCGCAGGGCGCTCAGGTCGGCACGCCCGTATTCCTGGCGCTCCAGCAGCACGGCGGGGATGTCGAGAGCCGCCCGCTGGGCGGGGAAGTCCCAGGCCGGAGCCTCGTCGCCGACCCTGGAATAGGCGACGAAGAGCTCGGCACGGCAGTGCCGTACGGCTCTCGCCGCGTGGGCGGCGCGCTCGCTCACGGTGGCCCGGTGGGCGGTCGGACCGCTGTAGTGGTAGTGCTCGGCCAGCGCGTCCAGGCCGCCCGAGCTGCTGGGCCCCTCCGGGGACGGGCCGCCGAAGGAGTGGTCCTCGCCGACGATCACGTAGCCCTCGGACTCGACGGCCTCGTACACGTGTGGCGTGTCGTGGTCGCTGCCGCTCAGGAAGACGCGCCGCCCGGCGTGCTCCTCGAGCTGTCCCGCCTCGGCCAGCAGCCGTTCCAGCAGCGCAATGTGCTCGTCCACGGGCAGGACCGCGTTGGCCACCGCGAGGAACTGCCGCCCTGTCAGGCGGGCGGGCACCGCCCTGCGCAGCTCGGCGGCGGCGGCCAGCAGGCGGCGCCGCTCGTTGTGCGCCGCCACCGCCCCGGCGAGGTCGAGAGTACGGCCGGTCCACGCCTCCAGCCTGGCCGCGAACTCACCGATCCTGCGACGGTTGTACCGGGCGGTCGTGCGGTGCGGCAGGTGCAGGATGTCCACGAGGTACACCTCGGGCAGTCCCGTGCCCGGCTCCACGCGGCGCAGCTCGCGCAGCGCGTAGAACAGCCGCAGGGATGCCTCGCAGTCATGCGAGATCACGAGGTGATCCAGGTCGCCGAAGGACCCGGCGAGCAGCCGCGTGAGCACCGAGCGGGCCATCGGGTCCACCCCTAGGCCCAGGTACCGGTCTCCGAGCGCGGAGCCGGACTCCGGGTCGCCCGTGAGGCGGAGCGCGCGGAGACCCGCGGCGGTCAGCAGTTCGACCGGCACGTCCGCCCCGACGTAGCCGGCGATCGGCGTCCGGTCGCCGGCCGGGAGTTTCGAGGCGGCCGAAGGTGCGCCGCGCCGGGCGTACGCCTCCTCCAGCAGGGCGAGCGCCATCGGCATGTCAGATCACCCCCTCCTCGGCCAGGGCCTTGAGTTCGTCGTCGGAGTGGCCGAGCAGGCCGCCGTAGATCTCGGCGTTGTGCTCGCCGAGGGCGGGCGCCGACCGGTCGAGCCCCGTCTCCGAGTCGGAGAAGCGGATCGGCACGCCGGTCCCGTACAGGTCCGCGGCACGACCGTGGCGCGGATGCTCCAGCGGCACGACCTCCTCTCGTTCCAGCACGAGCGGGTCGCGTACGGCGTCGCCGGGCTCACGCACCTCGGCGGCGGGGACGCCGTGCCGGGTGAGCGCGTCGAGGATCTCGGCGAGCGGGCGGTCCGCCGCCCACGAGGCCACCAGACTGTGCAGCTCGCCGGCGTTGGCCACGCGCGCGTCCCGTGAGGCGTACCGAGGGTCCGCGGCCAGATCGTCGCGGCCCATCGCCGCGAACAGGCCGCGGGCGAAGGCGTCGGTGGGGCCGCACAGCGCGAACCAGCCGTCCGCGGCGGGGAACGTCCCGAACGGCGCCAGCCTGGGCACGGTCGTGCCCGTGCGCATGGGCAGGCCCAGCTTCTCGTAGGCGTCGAACGGCTCGCACGCGACCAGCGAGGTCAGCGCCCCCAGCATGGACACGTCCACGTGCTGGCCCTGGCCGGTCGCGTCGGCCCGCAGGACCGCGGCGAGCGTGCCGATCACCGCGTACAGCGGCGCGACGAGGTCGCCCACCGGCAGCCCGAAGCGGACGGGTGGCTCGCCGGGCGCGCCCGCGGTCATCATCACGCCGCTGAGCGCCTGGATGATGGTGTCCATCGCCTTGCCCGAGCCGGGGCCGCCCTGCGCGCCGAAGCCGCTGATCGACGTGCACACGATGCGCGGGTTGATCGCGCTCGCCCAGTCGTGGCCGATGCCGAGCCGCGCCATGACGCCGGCGCTGTAGTTGTCGATCATGATGTCCGACACCCTGACCAGACCGGCCAGGAGGTCCCGGGCCTTGGGGTGCTTGAGATTGAGCGTGACGCTCTCCTTGTTGCGGCCCCGGAGAAGCATCGACACGGACATGTCGTCGTCCCCGTGGCGGCCCAGCGTCAGCCCGTCCGCACCGAGATAGGGGGCGTTGTTGCGCGAGGTGTCGCCGCCGGTCAGCGGATTCTCCACCTTGATCACGCGGGCGCCGAGCCCGGCCAGCAACAGGGTCGCGTACGGTCCGGACAGTGCGGTGGTCAGATCGATCACCGTGCGGCCGGCGAGCGGGCGGTCAGCCACGCAGCACCACCTCGTCTCCCTCCCACTGGAACTCCGTCTTCAGACCCGCCTGTCGTGTGATGTGCTCGATGTACGACACGACCCGCCGTCCCTCCTCGTCGTCGCCGAGCGGCACCGGACGGCCCGCGTCGTCGATCCAGCAGGGCACGATGCGGGCCGAGACCAGGCCGTTCCGATCGAACCGGCACACCGCGATCGCCGTGTTCCTGCTCTCCGGATGAAAGGGGTAGTACGGCATGTCCGGGTCGGGCGCGAAGCCGTACAGCTCGACTCTGCGGCGCGCCCACGCGGCCCGTTCGCCTGCGTCGCCCGTGGTGGGCGTCAACGCGCGGGTGACGGTCACGAAGTTGCCGAGCCCGTGGTAGATCGGCCGGCCGCGGTACATCTCGACGCCTCGCATGATGTGGGCGTGGTGGGCGAACACGGCGTGCGCGCCGGCGTCGATGGCGGCGTGCGCCACGGGCCGCTCGTACATCGCGAGGACGGCGGGCGTGTGCCCGACGCCTTTGTGCAGCGACACCAGCACGACGTCGGCCTCGGCGGCCAGGGCCGCCACGTCCTCGGCCATCCGCTCCAGAGAGGCGGGGTCGGCGAAGGTGTAGACGGCGGGCGGCCCGCCGGGGCTGGCGTGGTCGAGCTCGTAGTGGGTCAGCACCTTGATGTACGCGCAGCCGGGCTTGCGGCTGGTCGCCCAGGATTCGCGGGGGCCGACGCAGTTGTAGCTGAGCACGCCGATCCGCGCCCCGTCGCGCTCCACGACGGCGGGGCGGCGCGCCTGGTCGAGGGTCAGGCCGGCACCCGTGGTGGTCAATCCGGCCTCGGTGGCGTACTTGATCGTGTCGGCCACCCCCTGGTCGCCGACGTCGTAGATGTGGTTGCCCGCGAGCGTCACCACGTGGAAGCCGGCGTCGGCGACCGCGGAGAGCGCGGCGGGATCGGCGGGCGGGGCGGGGACGTCGGTGCTGACCTGAGCGGTGGACGTGCTGTGGGGCACCTCGATGTGACCGATCACCACATCGCCCCGGCCCAGCGTCTCCCGGGCCGGGGCGAAGAAGGACGCGGGGTCGGGCTCGTCGACGATGAGGTCGCCGACGGCCATTACCGTGAAACTCAAGAGGTGGTCTCCTCCTCCAGCAGGCGTTCTTCCGGGGTTCGGGCCGCGCGCCCGGAGAAGCGCGACAGGAAGGCCCGGAGGCGGGGCGAGGCGGGGTTGTCGAAGATCTCCTCCGGCGTGCCGGTCTCGATCACCCGGCCGTTCTCCATGAAGACGCACCGGTCCGCCACCTCGCGGGCGAAGCTCATCTCGTGCGTCACGATGATCATGGTCATGCCGCCGCGGGCCAGGCCGAGCACGACGCTCAGCACCTCGTCCACCAACTCGGGGTCCAGCGCGCTGGTGGGCTCGTCGAACAGCATGATCCGTGGGTTGGTGGCCAGCGCCCGGGCGATGGCGACGCGCTGCTGCTGTCCGCCGGAGAGCTGCCGGGGATGGGCGTCCGCCTTGTCGGCGAGACCCACACGCTCCAGCAGCCGCAGCGCCTCCTCACGTGCCTGCTCCGGCTTCCGTCCGTGGACCAGCACCTGCGCCTCGACGACGTTGCGTAGCACGTTCCAGTGCGGGAACAGGTTGAACTGCTGGAAGACCATGCCCATGCGACTGCGCTGGGCGGCCACGCGCCGGTCGGGCAGGGGGCGCAGGTGGCCCCGGTGGAACTCGTAGCCGAGCAGCTCCCCGTCGAGGTACATGGCCCCGCCGTCGATGCTCTCCAACTGGTGGACGCAGCGGGCCAGGGTGGACTTGCCCGACCCGGACGGGCCGATCACGGTGACGACCTCGCCCTCGTGCACGTCCAGGCTCACTCCGTCGAGCGCCACATGGTCGCCGAACTGCTTGCGTACGTCGCGGATGCGCAGGACCGGTGTGCCGCTCACCGCTGCCCCTTTCCGAAGTGCCGCTCCAGGCGCCGCTGGCCGAGCGACAAGGCGGTGACCACCACCAGGTACCAGGCGCAGGCGACGATCAGCAGCGGCACGATCTCGTAGGTCCTGTTGTAGATCACCTGCACCGAGTACAGCAGGTCGGCCATCGCGATCACGCTGACCAGGGAGGTGCCCTTGAGCAGGCTGATGAACTCGCTGCCGGCGGGCGGGACGATCACCCGCATCGCCTGCGGGAGCACGATCTTGACGAAGCTCTGCCTGGGCGTGAACCCCATGGCGCGGGCGGCGTCACGCTGGCCGCCGTCCACGGCCAGGATGCCGGCCCTGACGATTTCGGCCATGTACGCGGCCTCGTGCAGGGTGAGCCCGATGACGGCCGCGGTCAGCGAGCTGATCACCGAGTTGGTCGGCCACGAGACGAAGGTCGGGCCGAACGGCACGCCCAGCGGGATCCGCGGCAGCAGGTAACCGAGGTTGAACCAGAAGATCAGCTGGAGCAGGGGCGGGATGCTGCGGAAGATCGTGACGTAGCCGCCGCAGGCCCAGGCCACCGGCCGGAAGCCGCTCAGCCTGCCCGCCGCGAGAAGCACCCCGAGCACACTGCCCAGCAGCATCACGATGACGGTCAGCAGCAGCGACATTCCCAGGCCACGCAGGACGTTCGGGTCGAACAGATACTTGCCGACCACCGGCCACTCGAACCGCGGGTTGGTGACGAGGAACCAGGCGAACTGCGCGACGAGCACGAGCAGCACGACTCCGGCCACCCAGCGCAGGGGGCGGATCCGCGGACGGGCGGCGGCGACGTCCACGGCCTGTGGTGCCACGCTCATTGCGCCGCCGCGGTGTTCATCTTGGGCTCCTGGACCGCCACGTTCTGGAGCCCGTACTTGTCCATGATCTTCTTGTACTCGCCGTTCTTGAAGATCTCCTTGAACGCTTCGAGCATGACGGGGCCGAGACCGCTGGACTTGGGCACGAGCATCGCCAGCTGGTCGACGCCGGCGCCCTGCTCCTCGGTCTGCGTGACGTACGTGAAGGCGTCCTTCTCCTTGGCGAGCACGTCGAGCGCGGCGCTCTCGGTCATGCCGGCCGCGTCGGCCCTGCCGGACTTGGCGGCGAGGATGGTGCCGTTGGTGTCGGCGAAGCCGATGAAGTCGAGCCCCGGCTGACCCTGCTTGGCGCACCATTCGGTCAGGCGCTTGGCCTGGTCCTCCACGATGCTGCCCGCGGTGCCGGCGACGCGCTTGCCGCACAGGTCGTTCGAGCTCTTGATGGCCGAGGATCCGGCCTTGGGGATCAGGTAGGAGGTCCGGGTGACCATCCACACGAGCGCGTCGAACTGCTTCTCCCGCTCGGCGCTGTCCTTGACCGGACCGTTGAAGGCGTCGTACCTGGAGGCGAGCATGCCGGACAGCGCCGCGGGCAGGCCGCTGACGATCGAGATCTCGGTGCGGACCCCCAGCACCTTGCCGAGGGCGTCCTGCAACTCCTTGTCGATGCCCGTGACGGTCTTGCCGTCGTTGGCGACGATCCGATAGGGCGGGTGGGAATCCCCGGCGAATCGGATGACGCCCGCTTCCTTGATGCCCTCAGGCAGGGCGTCGTACAGAGCTGTCGCACCGGCCGGCCGCTGCGTCTCGCCGTCGCCTCCGCCGCAGGCTGCGACGCCGGCGAGCGCCAGAGCCGCCGTACCCGCGAGGATGGTCCTGGGGATTCTCATGGTGATCCTTCCGCGACCAACTAATGCTGCAGTTATTTCTGCGGTCGTGGGGATAAGTGTCACATCTAGAGATGCACACCTGTCAAGAGGCGGCTGTGCGGAGGCGATGACGAGCGGGGCGGGCCGAAGCACCGCCCCACCGCCGGGAGCGATCAGGTGAGCGCGAGGATGGAGCTGGTCCGATGGTGGGCGACCAGCTCGGCCAGCTCGGGCTGGAACTCCGCGACGATCTGCTTGACGCGGAACTCGGCGAGCGGCCCCAGGGTGTCGTAGATCTCCACGAAAAGGTCTCGTGCCGCGGCGCGCGGCCAGTCGGCCGGCAACAGCTCCGTCGGCAGGTCGGGGTCGTGGTTGGGGAACGTCCGCCAGGTGTCCATGATCCCCGTGCGTGCGACCAGCGCCTCGGACGCGCCGACCGCGCCCCTGCGGACGCGTTCCAGAAGAGGCGCGTACTGGGCCACGAAGCCCTCGTAGGTGCGCCGAAGCTGATCGAAGTCCCACGCCTCCTGCGGGGCGCGCATGCCCGGGAGGTCGAGGGCCTCGGCGCGGAAGATCGTCGCCATGGGGATCTCCAGCTCGGTCAGCACGGCCGCCGCGCTGTCGGCGTTCGCGGTCGGCGAGACCCACAGCCCGTCGTAGAGCGGGGCGAAGCCGAGCCAGCGCAGCCTGGCGCGCAGCGCGTGGCGCAGGTCGCGCTGCTCCTCGGAGATGGAGAAGGCCGCCATCACCCATCGTCCGTCCCACGCGCCCTGTTCCAGGCCGAAGGACATGATCCGCTGCCGCCCTTCCAGCAGCACCGCCGCGGCCCGGTCCGTCAGGCGGTAGTAGGTGCGCCGGCCGATCTTGGAAGACTCCAGCAGATCCCGCCTGGTCAGGCGGCTGAGCGCGGCCCGGGCCGCCACGGCGGAGACACCGAACTCCTCGGTGAGCCGCACCAGCGCCGCGGACGGCAGCTGCTCGGGCCGGCCGATCCAGTAGTCCCCGAGCAGCGTCGTGATCAGGTGCTGCGGGGGTGCGCCCACCTGGAAGCGCGGAAAATCGACGCCCTCCGCCTCAGAGCTCTCTCGATCATTCACGTCATGAGTATATTGACAACGCCTGATCGCGCGCTCGTTATCCAAATGTCACGCTTTGATCCGCTGCCAGGCTCACCAGATCGCCGCAGGTCATGAGGTCCAGACGGTCGCGGCCGGTCGCCGATCACGCGACTGCCGACAACTGCGGGCGGTCACTCCGCCCCGTCGTCCAGGCGGCAAACAGGGGATTGACATCGATGACAGAAGGCTGAACGATCGTCTGCGTTGACGGCGGACATCCGCCTCACAGCGGCTGCCAGGCGCCCCGCCGGCCATTCGCGGACCTCTTCGGGCCCCGAGCCAACACCCCCTGCCCGTCCATCCACCGTGGAGGCAACGCAACCATGTTTGCCCGCTCCATGACCGCCCGGATCCTGCTGGCGGCGACCGCGGGGGCAGTCGTCCTCGCCGGCTCCGGCACCGCGGCGTCGTCCGCCCCGAATCCGCCGCCGAAGACCCCCTCGGCCGGCGCCTCGACGCGGGCCGTGCTGCCCACGGTGCGTGAGGCCGCCGAGGGCTTGCCGGGGCACACCGTCTATCGGCCGGCCGATCTCAAGGCACTGCCCAAGGACAGCCTGCCCGTGATCGTCTACGGCAACGGCGCCTGCGCGACGAGCAACCTCGAAGGGATCACCTTCCTCACCGGCCTGGCCTCCCAGGGATACATCGTCGTGGCCAACGGCGGGGTGGACGAGTTCGCCGTCCCCAACACCCCCGAGAACACGATCGCGCACCCCGAGGCCCTCCTCGCGGCCGCCCACTGGGCCACCGGGTCGAAGCAGTCCCGCAAGCAGTTCGGCGGGCGGGTGGACACGACGCGGGTCGGAGTGCTCGGCCACAGTTGCGGCGGCGTCGAAGCCCTCGCCGCCGGGACCGACCCCCTGATCGACGCGGTCGCCGGATTCAACACCGGATACCTCGCGGAGCCGGCCTTCGGCGGCTACGGGCGCGACCGTCTCGCCGATCTGCACACTCCGACGCTGCTGGTGAACGGCGGTCCGGACGATGTCGCCCACCAGAACAGCATCGACAACTACGCCCTGCTCGACGTCCCGGCCGCCCTGGTCAGCGACAGCGCGGCCGGCCACACCGGCTTGATCGCCGGTCTCGAGGCCACCAAGGGCTGGCAGGTGGCCGCGGACTGGTTCGACTACGTCCTGCGCGGGGACCGGGCCGCCGGGGCGCGCTTCGTCGGCCCCGACTGCGGACTGTGCACCGAGGACGGGTGGAAGGTCGAGTCGAAGGGGCTGTCGCTGTGATCCGCCGTAAGACGATCGCCTGCCTGGCCTTCGCGTTGGCGGCCGTCGCCGGAAGCGGGACCGCCACCGCCGCCTCCGCCGCCACGCCCCCCGGCGGCACGCCGTGCCTGCCGGACTCCCCCGCCCGCCCCACCTGCATCAGCGGCACCCTCGACGACGGCACGCCCTACGAGTTCGTCGTCCCGGCCCGCTGGAACGGCGCCGTGGTGGTCGCCCTCGACTTCGCCGGCTCGGGCCGGAACGAGCCCCTGACCGCGCGGTTGCTGGCCGACGGCGTGGCCCGCGGCGGGACGAGCCGAGCGATCACCGGCTGGGACATCCGGTCCGCCATCGACAACCAGGCCGAGGCGCTGGCCCGCTTCGAGGACGCCTACGGCCCGGCACGGTACGCGATCGACTCCGGGACCTCGATGGGCGGTTTCGTCGCCGCCGGCGTCGCCCAGGTCCACCCCGGCACCTTCGACGCCGCTGTCCCGATGTGCGGCGGCCTCGGCGGATCCGTCGGCCAGTGGAATCAGAAGCTCGACACGGTCTTCGTGCTCGAGCGCCTGGTCGCGCCGGGGCTGCCGGTCGTCGACATCCCGAAGGACGTCGACTCGGCCCGGAAGGCATGGATCGACGCCCTGGCCGCGGCTCAGCAGACCCCCGAGGGGCGGGCCCGGATCGCGCTGGCCGCCGCTGTCGGCCAGTTGCCGGCCTGGGGGCGGAACCCCGACGGGTCCACGCCGCCGCCTCCGGGCAGAGGGGACGCCGACGCGTTGCAGCAGGGCGCCTACCTGGCGCTCGCCGGCGGGCCCCTGCCCTACGTGGGGCAGGCCATGAGCAGCCGACGCCAGATCATGGACGTGGTCGGCGGGAACCCGTCCTGGAACACCGGTGTGGACTACGAGAAGCAACTGAGCCTCGCCGATCCCGCCCTCCGGCGTGCCGTCCGCGACCTGTACAAGACGGCAGGTCTGAACCTTGCGGCCGACTTGAGCAACCTGGCCGCGGCGCCCCGCATCGCGGCGGACCCGGACGCCGTCGAGCGCTTCTCGCGCGGCATCGTCCTGACCGGTGACCTGCGCATCCCTGTGCTGACCGTGTCCGGCATCGGTGACCAGATCTCCACCGTCGCCCAGCAGCAGTCGTACGAGGAGAAGGTGCGCCGGGCAGGAGCGGGCTCCCTGCTACGCCAGACGTACACCGAGACCGTCGGCCACTGCGACTTCTCGCCGGCGGAACAGGAGGCGGCGCTGCTGACCATGCTCGACCGGCTGCGGAGCGGTCACTGGCCCGCGACGTCCGCCCCGGCGATGAATGCCCGTGCGGCGGCCCTGGCGGCCGACCCCGCCCCCCGCTATGTCCCGTTCACCCCGCCCCGGTTCAACCGCCCCTATCCCGGCTGAGCCGTACGCGGGCGGTGGGCCGGGGCAGCCACCGCCCGCGATGTCGTTGCCTGATGAGGGGGATGTAGGGGGTTGGCCAGGTCTTCTGGACGCGGTTGACTCACGCGACATGAGCCGTGCTTACGATCCGGACCTGCTCCCGTACGTCGAGACCATCCCCAGCGTGGAGCTGAGCGAGTTCATCAAGCGGGACAAGCCGCCCTTCGACCCCGCCACCATGGATCCGGCCGTCATCGAGAAGATGACGAAGCTCCTGCCGCAGTACACGCCGGAGCGGCCGGTGGCGGTCGAGGACAGGGTGATCCCCGGTGACGTGCGGGTCCGGCTCTACAGGCCCGAGAGCGAGGCTCCCCTCCCTGCGCTGATCTATCTGCACGGCGGTGGGTTCGTCTCGGGCGAGCTGGACTTCTTCCAGGTCAGGAACCTGCGCTTCGCGGACCGGATCCCGGCGCTGGTGATCGCCGTCGACTACCGGCTCGCCCCCGAGCACCCCTTCCCCGCGGCGCTGGAGGACTGCATGGCCACGCTGGAGTGGGTGCACGCGTCGGCGGGCGAGCTGGGCGTCGATCCGGGCAGGATCGCCGCGGGCGGCGACAGCGCCGGCGGCAACCTCTCGACCGCGCTGGCGATGCTCACCCGGGACAGGGGCGGGCCGCCGCTGTGCTTCCAGCTGCTCGACGTGCCCGTCACCGACGACCGGCTGGAGACGCCGTCCATGCGGGACTTCGTCGACACGCCCATGTGGAACAGGGGCGACGCGATCTTGAGCTGGCGGTATTACCTGCCCGACGAGGACGGGCCGGTCTCGCCGTACGCGGCGCCCGCCCGCGCGGAGGACCTGTCCGGCCTGCCTCCCGCGTACGTGTCGGTCTGCGAGTTCGATCCCCTTCGCGACGAGGGCATCGCCTACGCGCAGCGCCTGGTGCAGGCGGGGATCCACACCGAGTTGCACCTGTATCCGGGCGCCTTCCACGGCGCCGCCGTGATCGCGGACACGGCGCTCACCAGGCGGATGAACGAGGACATGATCGAGGCGTTACGGCGGGCCTTGCATTCCCTGTGAGCCGCGCGCGTCCGGGTGGAGGGCTCGGGCGCACAGCGTGAGCGCTTCCGCGAGCGTCGTGCGGTCCGGGTCGTCGATCTCGGCGAGCATGACGGCTTCGATGCCGTCGAGTGAACGGTCGCATCGCCGGAGCGTGCTCAGACCTTTCGGGGTGAGGCGGGTGCGCAGGGCGCGGCCACCACCAGGGTGCGGGTCGCGGCGGATCAGGCCGCGTTGTTCGAGATCGCGGATGACCAGGTTCATCGCCTGCGGAGTGACGAAGGCGATGCGGGCCAGGTCGGCCGAGGACGGGGCGTCGCGCAGGCGCAGCTCGCTGAGCGCCATGTACGCGGTGGTCGTCAGGCCGTGCCGGGCGAGCGCTTCGTCGAGGCAGGCGCGGATGCGGCGTTCCAGCCGGAACACCAGGTAGCTGACACGGGGCGGCGGCGCGTCCGGCGCGGCGGCCGCGGGGGCACCCGGATCGATCACCAGGAGACGATATCGCGCTCCCTCGGAACGGGCTCCGATGTAAGTTTCGCGCCCCCTTATCAAGGAGCTTGATAGCAAGTTACTTGATAACCAGGGGAAATGGCTCTGTGCCAGGTCAACCGGCCGGCATGCGCACCGAGCGGGCGTTGACGGTGGATCGTCGTCCTTTTACTTTCCAGTCCGCGGCGCGTGCCGCGGAGGTGGAGAGGAGAAGCGCGCATGAGACGTTTGACCACGGTGCTGGCCGGTGCCTGCGCCGCGGCGCTCTTTGCCGTCATGACCGTGGCACTCGGATCGCCGGCCGTCGCCGCCGCCCTGGTGGAGGTGACCGGCTTCGGCGACAACCCGGGCAACATGCGGATGCACGTCTACGTGCCGGACTCGCGCCCGGCCTCGCCGGCGATCGTGGTGGCGATGCACGGCTGCGGCGGCTCCGGCCCCGGCTTCCACCAGAGCAGCGAGTTCGCCTCGCTGGCGGATCGGTACGGCTTCATCGTCATCTACCCGACCGCCACCCAGTCGGCGGGGTTCGGCAACTGCTTCGACACCTGGTCGGACGCGGCCAAGCAGCGCGGCGGCGGCAGCGATCCCGTCTCGCTCGTCTCGATGATCAATTATGTCGAGCGGACCTATCGGGGAGACCCGAACCGGGTGTACGCCACGGGTAGCTCGTCCGGCGGCATGATGACCCAGCACATGCTCGCCGTCTACCCGGACCTGTTCAAGGCAGGGGCCTCCTTCATGGGCGTGCCCTTCAACTGCTTCGCCGGCGCCTCCGACTACCCGCCGGGAAGCAGCAGGTGCACCGGCGGGAGCATGGACCGGACACCCCAGCAGTGGGGCGACGCGGTCCGCCAGGCGTACCCGGGATATTCCGGGCCCCGCCCGCGCATCCAGCTGTGGCACGGCACCAGCGACACCCTCGTGCCCTACTCGCTGCTGCGGGAGTCGATCGAGCAGTGGACCAACGTGTTCGGGCTGAGCCAGACCCCGACCGGCACCGACACCCCGCAGGCGGGCTGGAGCCGCAGCCGGTACGCCGATCCGTCCGGCACCGTGCAGGTGGAGGCGTACAGCATCCAGGGCGCCGGGCACACTCTTCCGCAGAGCGGCATGGCCCGCTACGCCGTCGAGTTCTTCGGCCTGACGACCAGTCAGACCGACACCACGCCGCCGACCACGCCGGGCACGCCGGTCGCGTCCGGCGTGACCGCCACCGGCGCCACGCTGACCTGGACCGCGTCCACCGACCAGGGCGGCTCCGGCGTGGCCGGCTACGAGATCCTGCGCGCCCCCGGCGCGACGGGCGGCACGTTCGCCCAGGTCGGCACCTCGGCCACGACCTCGTTCACCGACACGGGCCTGTCCGCGAGCACCGTCTACCGCTACCAGGTCCGGGCGCGCGACGCCGCCGGCAACGTCTCAGCGGTCTCCGGCACCGTCCAGATCACCACCCAGGGAGGTACGACCGGCGCCTGCCGTGCCACCCCGACCGTGCAGTCCCAGTGGGGGAACGGATACGTGATCCAGCCGCTGACCATCACCAACACCGGCACCTCGACGATCACCGGCTGGACCGTCACCTTCACCCTGCCGGCCGGGCACACCCTGACCGGCTCGTGGAACGCCACCGTCACCACCAGCGGCCAGACTGTCACGGTCAGAAGCGTCGGCCACAACGGCACGCTCGCGCCGGGAGCCGCCACCACCAGCTTCGGCTTCCAGGCGAGCAGGCCCAACGGCGACACCGCCCTGCCGTCCGGCTACGCCTGCGCCTGACCGGCTGAGGACCGTCCGGGAGATTCTTGGCGTGGCTACGGCGAAGAGTCGTGCAAATGCCGGACGCGCCGCCCGCCCCCGTGGCGGGCGGCGGCCTACTGTCCTCACGACCGGCCATGACCGCACCGGAGGAGGGGACCCATGTCGAGCAGTGACGTGCGCGGCCTGCTCCCTCCCTTCCTGCTGCTGCTCATCTGCGAGCGGCCCGGTCACGGGTACGACCTGATCGAGCGGCTGGCGCGGCTGGGGGCGTCCGACGCGGAGCCCGGCCAGGTCTACCGGGCCCTGCGTTCGCTCGAACGCGCGGGCCATCTGGCCTCCTCCTGGGTCGCCTCCGAGGCGGGGCCGGCGCGCAGGCGCTACGAGCTGACCACCGGCGGCATGGCCGAGTTGCAGGCGTGGATGCGCCGGTTGATCGAGGTCCGGCAACTGCTGGAGACCTGCCTGGTCAGATGGGCGCGGGTCAGCCAGGAGGCGGGCGGTCACGGGCTCCCGGACGTACGGGAGGAGACCGGGTGGGAGGAGGCGTCATGGGCGAGGCGATGAGCGCCGTGTCCGCCGCGTTCGAGCGACGGGTGGGGCCGGCGACCGCCCTCGGGGAGGACGCCGAGCGGATCGTGCGCGCCTGCCAGGAGATGGCGGAGCGGTTCCGCGGGGGCGGCAAGCTGCTGGTGTTCGGCACCGGAGGGTCGGTGGCCGACGCGCAGCACGTCGCCGTCGAGTTCGCGCATCCGGTCATCATGGGCAAGCCGGCGCTTCCGGCCATCTCGCTGGCCACGGACATGGCCGTGGCCACGGGGATCGCCCGCATCCAGGGCCTGGACGGGATCTTCGCCGCCCAGCTGCGGCTGCTGGCCGCGCCGGGCGACATCGCGCTCGGGGTGTCGGCCGACGGCGACTGCGCCGGCGTGCGCAACGGGCTCGCGGCGGCGCGCGCGATGGGGCTGCTCACGGTCGCGCTCACCGGAGGGCGGGGGGCGCCCGAGGCGGACCACGTGCTGGCCGTCCGCTCCGCCGACCCGCTGGTCGTCAAGGAGGTGCACATGACGATCTACCACGTGTTGTGGGAGCTCGTGCACGTCTTCCACGAGCTGGAGGCGGTCCGATGACGGAGCCGTGCCACGACGAGGTCTGCGTCACGTGCTCCGACGCGGCCGTGCCGATGCGCGTCCTGCGGCTGCTGGAGGACGGGCTGGCCCTGGTGGAGACGGAGTCGGGGCCGGAGGAGGTCAGCGTGGCCCTGGTGGACGTACGGCCGGGCGACGTCGTCCTGGTGCACGCCAAGGAGGCCATCGCGATCGGCCCGCGCGGAGAGGAGAGCGGCATCGAGGCCCTCTACCCGTTCCTCGCGCCGGCGCCGGCCGATCGGGAAGCCGTGGTCGCCGACCTGTGCGCGTCCACCCGGAGGAAGGCCGAGGAGATCGTCGCGCTGCGCCGGTCGCTGGTCGGCCTGCACGCCGAGCGTCTGGTGGCGTGCGCGCGGGCGATGGCGGCGGCGTTCGACGCGGGGGGCCGGCTGTTCGCCTTCGGCAACGGGGGGAGCAGCACGGACGCCCAGGCCGTCGCGCAGGTGTTCGCGGCCCCGCCGGAGCCGGCGCGCGCGGTCGCGGCGGTGCCGCTCGCCCAGGACGTCGCGCTGCTCACGGCGCTGTCGAACGACGTCGGGTACGAGCTGGTGTTCGCCAGGCAGCTGGCCGCGCTCGGCCGCCCCGGCGACGTGGCCATGGGGCTGTCCACCAGCGGGGGCTCGGCCAACGTGCTCAACGCCATGGCGGAGGCGTCCAGGCGCGGCATGCTCACCGTCGGGCTGGTCGGCTACGACGGCGGGCCGATGGCGCAGGAGGATCGGGTGGCGCACCTGTTCGTGGTGCCGTCGGCGTCCGTGCACCGCATCCAGGAGGCGCAGATCACCCTCTGCCACGTGCTGTGGGAGCTGACCCAGCGGGTGCTGACCGGCGAGACGTGACGTGTCCGGTACGGGGGCGCGCCGGATCCGGGTGCGGGTCGAAGGGCTGGTGCAGGGGGTGGGGTTCCGGCCGTTCGTGTGCGGGCTGGCCGGGGCGTACGGGGTGTCGGGGTTCGTCGGCAACGACCCCGGCGGGGTGTTCATCGAGGCGGAGGGCGAGCCGTCCACGCTGGACGCGTTCACGGCCGGCCTGACCGGGCAGGCGCCGCCGCTCGCCCTGGTCGAGCGCGTGTCGGTGGAGCCGGCGGAGCCCGTGGGCGGGTCCGGGTTCCGCATCGTGGCCAGCCGGCGCGGCGAGCAGCCGGACGGCGCGCTGGTGTCGCCGGACGCCGGGACGTGTGCCGCCTGTCTGCGCGAGCTGCGCGACCCGGGCGACCGCCGGCACCGTTACCCGTTCGCCAACTGCACCGACTGCGGGCCGCGGTTCACCATCGTCACCGGCGTGCCGTACGACCGGTGCGCCACGACGATGGCTGACTTCGAGATGTGCGCCGCCTGCGCCCGGGAGTACGGCGACCCCGGTGACCGGCGCTTTCACGCCCAGCCTGTCTGCTGCCCGGCGTGCGGCCCGTCACTGCGCGCCCTCGGCGCGGACGGTCTGCCGGCGGCCGGGGACCCGGTCGAGGCGGCGGCCGGGTGGCTGGAGGCGGGCCGGGTCGTGGCGATCAAGGGACTGGGCGGCTACCACCTCGCCGTCCTGGCCGCCGACGGAGCCGCGGTGGCCCTGCTCCGGGCCCGCAAGCGGCGCGAGAGCCGGCCGTTCGCCGTGCTGGCGGCGGACGCGGCGGCGGCCGGGACGCTGGTCCACCTGGAACCGGCGGCCGAACGGCTGCTCGCCGGCGCGTCCCGCCCGATCGTGCTGGCCCCGCGCCGCCGTGACGCCCCGGTGGCCGGCGCCGTGGCGCCCGGGGCCCGCGAGCTCGGGGTGATGCTGCCGTACACGCCGCTGCACCACCTGCTCGCCGAGCGGCTGGCCGTGCCGTACGTGCTGACCAGCGGCAACCTCACCGACGAGCCCATCGCCTACCGCGACGAGGAGGCGCTGCGGCGGCTGGCGGGCGTCGCCGACGGGTTCCTCGTGCACGACCGGCGGATCGAGGCGCCGGCCGACGACTCGCTGGTGCGGGTCTTCCGCGGCCGGGAGCTGGTCGTCCGCCGATCGCGAGGGTACGCGCCCGCCCCCGTCGGCGTGCCGTGGCGGTTCCCCCGGCCGGTGCTCGCCTGCGGCGCCCAGCTCAAGAACGCCTTCTGCGTGGCCAGAGGCAACCAGGCGTTCCTGTCGCAGCACATCGGTGACCTGGAGAGCTACGAGACCCTGCGCTCGTTCGCCGAGGGCGTCGAGCACTTCTGCCGGATCTTCGGCGTCCGCCCCGCCGTGGTGGCCCACGACCTGCACCCGGAGTACCTGTCGACCGCGTACGCGCGCGACCGCGAGGACGTAGACCTGATCGCGGTCCAGCACCATCACGCCCACATCGCCTCCTGCCTGGCCGAGCACGGTCACGGCGGGCCCGTCATCGGGGTGGCGTTCGACGGGCTCGGCCTGGGCGCGGACGGCACGCTGTGGGGCGGGGAGCTGCTCGTCGCCGACCTGGTGTCCTTCAGGCGGGCCGGGCACCTGGAGGCGGTGCCGATGCCGGGCGGCGCGGCGGCGGTGCGGCAGCCGTGGCGGATGGCGGCGGCCTGGCTGGACCGGATCCACGGCGACGCGCTGCCCGGCCTCGCGGTGGCCGGGCGGCATCGGGAGCAGTGGCCGGCGGTCGTGCGGATGGCTCGGGCCGGGCTGAACTCGCCGCTCACCTCCAGCGCCGGGCGGCTGTTCGACGCGGTCGCGGCCATCGCGGGTGTGCGCGACGTGATCGGGTACGAGGGGCAGGCGGCGGCCGAGCTGGAGGCGCAGGTGGATCCCGGCGAGCGGGGGGCGTACCCGGCCCGGCTGATCGAGGGCGAGCCCCTGGTCATCGCCGCGGGCGACCTGGTCGGGGCGGCGGCCGAGGACGTCGCGGCCGGGGTGGACGCGGGGCGGATCGCCGCGCGGTTCCACCGTGGGCTGGCCGCGGCGGTGGTCCGCGCGGTCCGGGCGGTGGGAGAAGGGACAGGACTGCGGACGGTGGCGCTGTCCGGCGGCGTGTTCCAGAACACGGTCCTGCTGGAGGCCGTGGTGTCCGGCCTGGAACGGGAGCGGTTCCAGGTGCTGGTCCACTCCCGGGTGCCGCCGGGCGACGGCGGCATCGCGCTCGGGCAGGCGGTCGTCGCCGCGGCGAACGACCGCCGTTGATCATCGCACTCAGCAGATGCGCGGCAGCGGGTCCCCGACCAGCAGGTCCACGATCCTGGTGCCGCCGAAGGCGGTGTTGAGCAGCACCATCCCCGCAGGCCCCGGCTCGATCGAGCCCACCACCGCAGCGCCCTCGCTCACCGGGTACCGGCGCAGCGCCGCCACCGCGGCCTCGGCGTGATCACCGTCGACCACGGCCACGAACCTGCCCTCGCACGCCACGTACAGCGGGTCGAGGCCGAGCAGCTCGCAGGCCCCGGTCACGATCGGACGCACCGGGACCGCGCGCTCGTCCAGCGTCACGGCCACCCCGGCGCCCCGGGCCACCTCGTTCAGCACGGTCGCGACCCCGCCCCTGGTGGCGTCGCGCATCATCCGCACCGGTACGGCGTCGAGCAGCGCGGCGACGGCGTCGTGCAGGGGCGCGGTGTCGGAGGCCAGATCGGCCTCGATGTCCAGGTCGCCCCTGGCGATCATGACGGTGATGCCGTGCTCGCCGATCGGCCCCGACACGATCACCGCGTCCCCGGGCCTGACCTGCGACTCCCCCAGCGTGACCGGTCGTTCCAGCGCCCCGATGCCGGCCGTGGTCACGTAGCAGCCGTCGGCCTTGCCGCGCTGGACCACCTTGGTGTCGCCGGTCACCACCCGCACGCCGGCCCGCTCGGCCGCGGCCGCCATCGAGGCGGCGATCCTGCGCAGGTCGGCGATCGGGAACCCCTCCTCCAGGACGAACGCCGCCGACAGGTGCATCGGCCTGGCCCCGCAGACCGCCAGGTCGTTGACGGTCCCGTTGACCGCGAGGTCGCCGATGTCGCCGCCGGGGAAGAACAGCGGCGAGACCACGTACGCGTCGGTCGTGAAGACCAGCCGGCCGGTGCCGAGGTCGAGCGTGGCGCCGTCGTCGAGCGGCTGGAGCGCCGGGTTGCGGAAGGCGTCGACGAAGACGGCCTCGATCAGCGTGCGCGACGCCTTGCCGCCGGCGCCGTGCGCCAGCGTCACCCGTTCCTCAGTGAGCTTCGGTTTGCGGCTGCGGACGCGTTCGATCCGCTCCAGCACCTGCTCCTCGCGGGATGCCGTGTTCATGGCCGCCGTCCCAGGGCCACCGGAACGGGCTCGCGGCGCCGGGTGAAGCGGCCGAAGTTGTAGTAGGCGGCGCAGGCGCCCTCCGAGGACACCATGCAGGTGCCGATGGGCGTCTCGGGCGTGCAGGCGGTGCCGAAGACCTTGCACTCCCACGGCTTCAGCACGCCTTTCAGCACCTCGCCGCACTGGCACGCCTTCGGGTCGGCCACCCGCACCCCCGGCACGGCGAAGCGCGTCTCGGCGTCGTAGGCCGCGTACGCCTCCCGCATCCGCAGCGCGGAGTGCGCGATGAAGCCCAGCCCGCGCCACTCGAAGTGCGGCCGGAGCTCCATCACCTGCGAGATCGCCGACAGCGCCCGGTGGTTGCCGTCCCACGGCACCACCCGCGTGTACTGGTTCTCCACCTCGGCCCGGCCCTCGGCGAGCTGCCGCAGCAGCATGTAGACCGACTGCAGGACGTCCAGCGGCTCGAACCCCGCGCACACCAGCGGCTTGCCGTAGTCGCGGGCGATGAACGAGTACGGCCGGCAGCCGATGACGGTGGAGACGTGGCCGGGCCCGATGAAGCCGTCCAGCCGCTGGTCGGGCGAGTCCAGGATGGCCTTGATCGCCGGGATGATCGTCACGTGGTTGCAGAAGACGGCGAAGTTCCCGATGCCCTCGGCGGCGGCGCGCAGCACCGTCATCGCCGTGGACGGGGCGGTGGTCTCGAACCCGATGGCCATGAAGACGACCGTGCGGTCCGGGTTCTGCCGGGCGATCTTGAGCGCGTCCAGCGGCGAGTACACCATGCGGATGTCCGCGCCCGCGGCCTTGGCGTCGAAGAACGAGCCCTGCCCGCCCGGGACCCGCATCATGTCGCCGAAGGACGTCATGATCACGCCCGGCTCGCGGGCGATGGCGATGGCGTCGTCCACCCGCCCCATCGGGATGACGCAGACCGGGCAGCCGGGCCCGTGCACCAGCGACACCTGCTCGGGCAGGTGGTCCTCCAGCCCGTGCTTGTAGATGGTGTGCGTGTGGCCGCCGCACACCTCCATGAACGTGTAGCGCCGTCCGGGCTCGCACAGGTCCCGGATCCGCGCCGCCAGCCTCCTGGCCTCGCCCGCGTCGCGGTACTCATCGACGAACCGCACTGTCCCGCCTCTCAGGTGATGTCGGATTCCGCGAGCGCGTCGAGCTCGTCGGTGTACGCCTGTCCGAGACCGCGCAGGAGCTCGAGCGTGGCCGCCGCCTCCCGCTCGTCGATCTTGGACATGGCGAAGCCGACGTGCACGAGCACCCAGTCACCGGTACGGATGCCGTCCTGGTTGACCAGCCCGACGTTGATGGCCCGCCGGACGCCCGCGACCTCGACCTTGGCGAGTTCGGGCTGTCCGGGGATGAGTTCGACGATCTCGCCGGGAATGCCCAGGCACATCGGCCGCCTCGCTCCTCTCACATTCTGCTCATGGTGATGTAGCGCTTCAGCGCGGGCAGTTCCCGCATGATCATCGTCATGACCGCGATCCCTGCGATCAGGGCCAGCACCTTGCCTGGATGCCGCATGTCGATCTCCACCTCCTCTCGGTCTAGCTGGGCGAGAGGTTCGGCATGATCGGCAGGATCGGGTTCTCCTTGCCGGGGCGCACGCCCGTGGAGCGCCGCGCGTCGGCGGTGTCGTCCCCGTGGTGGCCCGCCTGATGGCGGTAGGCGCCCTTCGCGTTGCCCTGCCGCACGCCTTTGACGTGCGAGGGCGTGTCGGGCTTCACGTCGGGCTTGCCTACGCGGATGCCTGCCATGTCGTCCTCCTCCTCATGTGTCGAGTCCGGCGAAGAAGGTCGCGATCTGCTCCCAGAGCCGTGGGCCGCCGGACATGCCCGTCCATTCCTGGCGCACCAGGGCGACGAGCCGGTGACAGTCGTCGATCGGCACGAGCCAGCGCTCGTCCATGCCGCGCACGATCGCGACCAGGAACGCCTCCACCGCCGGCCGCATCGACTCCAGCTCCGCGTACCGGCCGGCGAGCCGTTCCCACGCGGCGGCGTCCACCTCCCACCGGGTGGCGCCGACCGGGCTCGGATAGCAGGCCACGACCGTGCCGTCGGACCTGCGGACGAAGAACACCAGGCCCACCGGCACGCCCAGCTCGGACGGCGACGGCCCGGTGAGGCGGAGCCGCCGGTCGGGCACCAGCCGGAACCGGCCCGGCCCGGCCTCCCCCTGCTCGAACAGCAGCGCGCAGGCGCGGCAGGCGCACAGCACCAGGTCCTTGCGCTCCTCCAGCAGGTGGGCGTGCTCGCCGGGCAGCGGCTCGCCGCACAGCTCGCACGGCTCGGCGGCCCGCCGCCGCCCGGCGACCGGCCGGCCGATCACCCGGCCGAGCGCGCTCGCGGTCATGGGGCCGCCGTGGAGGTGGCGGGCCGCCGGACGAGCGTGTCGAGCGGGATGAACGCCGCTCCCGGCTCACCCGCCGGAGCCCTGCCGACGGACACCCCGTGCAGCACGAACAGGTGCGCCAGCAGGACGTCGTCCGCCAGCGCCGCGGCGAGCTCGGGAGAGGCGGCGGTGACGCGGTCCACGACGCGGGCCAGCGCCTCCCCGTACACCTCGGCGAGCGTGGCGACCGCGTCGAGCGCCCGCTCCGCCGTGGGCCCGGAGGTCGTCTCCAGCCCGCTCAGCAGCTCCTCCAGCAGCTCCAGGTGCCCGGCGACGGTGCGCTCGTCCAGCCGCGGCCTGGGCGGGTCAGTCATGGCCGCCGCCGAACATGGGCGAGTGCAGCTTGCGCACCGTGCGACCCTTGCCGAGGTACATGTGGACGCCGCAGGGCAGGCACGGGTCGAAGCTGCGGACCGCGCGCATGATGTCGACGCCCTTGAAGTTCTCCGGGCCGTTCTCCTCGAAGATCGGCATGTCCTGCACGGCGTCCTCGTACGGCCCCGGCGTGCCGTAGCGGTCGCGCGGGCTGCCGTTCCACGGGGTCGGCGGGTACGGGTGGTAGTTGGCGATCTTGCCCTTCTCGATCACCAGGTGGTGCGACAGCACGCCGCGCACCGCCTCGTGGAAGCCGACGCCGATCGCCTGGTCCGGCACGTCGAAGTCCTGGAAGACCTTGGTGTCGCCGCCGCGTACGCGCTCCAGCGCCCGCTCGACGAAGTACACCGCCATGGCCGCGGCGTAGGCCACGAAGTACACCCGGGCCCGGTTGCGCTCGATGGCGTTGGACCACTGCGGGATCCGCCACTCCAGCGTCATCTCCGGCAGGTCGGGCCCCTTGGGCAGGTTGATCTGCACGCTCGAACCCGTCGACTTCACGTACGGCGTGTCCACGAGGCCGGCCAGCGCGGTCGTGTAGAGGCGGGCGAACGGGCCGCCGCCGGTGTCCAGGGCCAGGTGGTCGCCGGTGCGCGGGTCGAGCCAGCGCGGGCTCATCACCCAGCTGTAGTTGCCGTCGAAGTCGCGCTTCTGCGGGGCGGGCAGCGTGGTCTGGTTCCACGGGTGGCGCATGTCCACCGGGTTGCCGAGCGGGTCCTCGGTGACGAACGGCTTCTCGTTCACCCAGTCCTCGTAGTAGGAGCTGCCCAGCAGGATGCGGATGCCGAGGTTGATGTCGATCAGGTTCGTCGTGATGAGCTCGCCGTCGACGACGATGCCGGGGGTGACGTACATCGCCCTGCCCCACTCGTTCATCGTCTGGTAGCGGTAGTCGACCACCTCGGGGTCCTGGAACGCCCCCCAGCAGCCCAGCAGCACCCGGCGCCGGCCGACCTCCTCGTAGCCGGGCAGGGCCTGGTAGAAGAAGTCGAAGACGTCGTCGTTGAGCGCGACGGCCTTCTTGACGAAGTCGACGATGTTGATCAGCCGCGCCAGGTAGTCGGTGAAGACCGTCGGCGACGGCATCGTGCCGACGCCTCCCGGATAGAGCGTCGACGGGTGCACGTGCCTGCCCTCCATCAGGCAGAACATCTCCCGCGTGACGCGGCTGATGGTCAGCGCCTCCTTGTAGACGTCGCCCTCGAACGGGTTGAACGCCTGCATGATGTCGGCGATCGTGCGCTTGCCGTGGATGGCGGCGTTCGGCGCGTCGGTGGTCGCGGCCCGGCGCAGGACGCTCGGGTTGGTGCCCTTGACCATCGCCTCGCAGAAGTCGACGAAGACCATGTTGTCCTGGAAGAGCGTGTGGTCGAACATGTACTCGGCCGCTTCGCCGAGGTTGATGATCCACTCGGCGAGCTTCGGGGTCTTGATGCCGTACGCCATGTTCTGCGCGTAGATCGAGCACGTCGTGTGGTTGTCTCCGCAGATGCCGCAGATGCGGCTGGTGATGAACCCGGCGTCGCGCGGGTCCTTGCCCTTCATGAACACCGAGTAGCCGCGGAACAGCGAGGACGTGCTGTGGCACTCCGCCACGCGCTGGTTCTCGAAGTCGATCTTGGTGTAGATGCCGAGGTTGCCGATGATCCTGGTGATCGGATCCCAGGACATCTCGACGAGCTGCCCCGGCTTGGGCGTGACTCTCTCCTGCTGTTCGATGGCCATCCGCAGTGCTCTTCTCTCTCGTGCGCGCCGACGGGCCTACGGGCGCCAGCGCGGGTCGTAGCCGCTGGTCAGCGCCTCACGGTTGTGCCGCCACCGCGGTTCCCTGTTGGCGGTGTGGTTGGTGATGCCGCGCATCCGGCGGATGAACGCGCCGTACGGTTTGATCAACGTCGAGGACAGGCTGCTGCCGGGCGGCATGTCCATGAAGGGCATGAACTTGTCCGGGAACCCCGGCATGGTGCAGGCGATGCAGATGCCGCCCACGTTCGGGCAGCCGCCGATCCCGCGCATCCACCCGCGCTTCGGCACGTTGCAGTTCACCACCGGGCCCCAGCAGCCCACCTTCACCTGGCATTTCGGGGAGTTGTAGTCGTGGGCGAAGTCGCCCTGCTCGTAGTAGGAGCCCCGGTCGCAGCCCTCGTGGACCGTCTTGCCGAACAGCCACTGGGGCCGCAGCATCTCGTCCAGCGGGGGCGGCGGCGCACTGCCGGCGGCGTGGTAGAGCACCCAGGTCAGGGTCTCCATGAAGTTGTCCGGCTGGACCGGGCAGCCGGGCACGTTCACGATCGGCAGCCCGCCGGCCGACCGGAAGTCCCAGCCGAGGTAGTCGGCCAGGCCCATGCAGCCGGTCGGGTTGCCGGCCATCGCGTGGATGCCGCCGTAGGTGGCACAGGTGCCGATGGCGACGACCGCCCACGCCTGCGGGGCGAGCCGGTCGATCCAGGTGTTCAGGGTCAGCGGCTGGCCGGTGTGCGGGTCGTTGCCGAACGACGTCCAGTAGCCGTCGCCGTTGATGTTCTCGTTCGGCACCGAACCTTCGATGACGAGGATGAACGGCTCCAGCTCGCCGCGGGCCGCGGCCCGGAACGGAGCCAGGTAGTCCTCGCCGCCGAGGCTGGGCGACAGCACCTTGTTGTGCAGGTGGATCTTGGGCAGGCCGGGAATGGTGCCGGCGACCACGTCCTCGATCGCGGGCTGGGTCGCCGCGGTGACCGAGACGGTGTCGCCGTCGCAGCTCATGCCCTCGGATATCCACAGGATGTGCATCTCGTCGTAG
Source organism: Nonomuraea sp. B208 (assembly GCF_057536035.1). Classification (NCBI taxonomy): domain Bacteria; kingdom Bacillati; phylum Actinomycetota; class Actinomycetes; order Streptosporangiales; family Streptosporangiaceae; genus Nonomuraea; species Nonomuraea sp. B208. The sequence goes on along the minus strand of NZ_BAAJOU010000021.1, from coordinate 222,007 downwards.
CCGGCGGCGGCCTGGCCGCCCTGCTGCTGCGTCTGCGTCATGTGCGCACCTCGCTCGCGTGAACGTCCGGTTGGTAGGTGATCGACTCGACGACGACACCGGTGTCACCCGCGAGCTCGACGTCGACGCCGCCGCAGCGCGGGCAGGCGACGAGCGCGAGCGCGTCGGCCGCGGGCGTCCGCGCGCCGCAGTCGCGGCAGCTCACCGCGGGCGGCTCGGTGACCAGCTCGATCCGCGCGTGCTCGGCCGGGGTCCCGGCCGCGGCCATGCGGAAGCCCTGCTCGACGACCGCGGGATCGGGCCGGTGCCCGGCGAATGCGGCGCGGACGCGTGCCGCGGCCACCGGCCGTCCCTCCGCCCTTCGCAGGACCGCCTGGACGATCTCGTCGCACATTCCCGTCTCATGCATCCGCGCGCTCCCTGTCGGATTGTCGGTACGTCTCGTCACGGGCCAGCGCCGTCACCGCGGCGACCGCGCCCTCGACGGCGGCGGCGACCGGCTCCGACAGGCCCATGACCTCGTCGATCGTCTGGGGCCGGCAGCCCACCAGCAGCACCCTGGGCACCTTGCCGCCCAGCTTGCCGAGCAGGTCGAGGACGGCCTGGGGATGCATGCCGTGCCCGTTCACCGGCGGCAGGGCGTCCGGCGCCGGCTCGTCGTCGATCTCCAGCACGGCCACGGTGCCCGGCGGGCCGTCGAGCTCGACCGCGTCCACCATGATCAGCGTGTCGTACGCGCCGCCGAGCAGCTCGTAGGCCAGGTGGACGCCGCGGATGCCGTAGTCGGCGACCACCACCGACCCGGGCAGGGCCGAGGCGTCCATCCGCCGGACCACCTCGACGCCGAACCCGTCGTCGCCCAGGAACACGTTGCCGATCCCGGCCACCAGCACCCGGTTCATGCGGGCTCCCCGTCCAGCGACCCGTCCAGTGACCCGTCCAGCGGCTCGGTCTCCTCGGGCGCGAAGTACCGGTAGCGGCCGTACCACTGGTTCAGCTCGGCCGCCGGGTCGTCCTCCAGCGTCACGGCGAGGTGGCGGGCGCCGTCCACGTCCAGCAGCACCGCCTCCACCAGGGCCGTCCTGCCGTCCAGGAACATGTCCTGCGGGTCGGAGCCGCGCAGCCGGGGCCGCAGCCGCACCCGGCTGCCCTTGCGCACCAGTGTCCCGGCCACCTCGACGGCGTCCGTCTCCGGCGACACGCCGGCGTCCGCCTCGGGATGCCACCACGGCACCGGCCCGGCCGGTCCCGGATCGCGGGTGGTGCCGTGCAGGCGGGCCAGGTCCTCCGGGGTCATCGCCTCGACCCGGTCGAGGATGGCGGCGGCGCGCGGGTCGGTGGCGCGCGCCTCGCGCTTCTCGGCGTCGGTGAGGGTCAGCGTGCGCAGCGACAGGATCTCGTCGATCTCCGCCGCGTCGTGCAGGTCGCCGGGGCTCTCCGGCGCGATCCGCGGGTTGTCGTAGAGCAGGATCGGCGACGACAGGACCACCTGGTCGCCGCTCAGCACCGGGTACGTGTGCGCGTTGACGCACGCGCCGGCCGCGTCCCGCGCCCAGTCCGGGGGTTCGAGCAGCGAGACGAACCGGCCGCCTGGCGCGGTGAGCAGGGTGTGACAGGCGATCAGGGCGTGCTGGAGCGCCTTTTCCCTGGGCGTCTCCGGCGACGACGGCTCCCGGCCGGCGTTCTCGGTCCGTACGCGGAGCCTGTAGAGCGTCTCCCCTTTAGGCAGCGGTGCCGCAGGGGCCTCACATGGCTTCAGCGACAACGTCACCCGCGCGCTCAGCGGCCACTCACGCCACCGCGTCCGCCCGGCCGAGCCGGGCAGCGGAGTGACCGTCTCACCGCCAGGAACCCCCAGGTCGAGCCGCTTCTCACCGGACCGCAGCTCCGCCACGGACGCCCGTACGTCGAGCTCGCGCGGCACCGCCTCGTCGAAGCTCAGCGCCTCGCCGACCCGGTCCGCCTCCCGGTGTCCGCCGTCCGGCAACCGCTCCTCGGGCGTACGGCGGCGCAGCTGCAGGAAGCGGAGCCGGCCCCGCACGACCGCGTCGGCGGGCGCGACGAGCAGGCACTCGGTCTGCTGCCACCACGACTCGGCGGAGCCCGCCACGCCGCCGCCCTCCAGCCCGTGCGCCCTGGCCCACGGCTCCGGCAGCAGCACGCCGAACTGCCACCTCACCTGGTTCTTCGGCGAGGAACGGCGATAGGGGTACAGCAGGTAGCCCTCGTACAGGACGGCGTCCGCCACCGCCAGCGCGGCCCGGTACCCGGGCGCGGCGTCGATGCCGTTCGCGTCCACGGCGGGTGGCCCCTTCCTGTCCCTGGTCGTACGTGACCCTTCCGGTATAGCCACGCCGTCTCAGGACAAGTAGGTGGATCGTTTCCCTAGGTGACGTCCGCACTTAGCGGTTCTTGGTGATCCATCCGCGCGGGAATCGGCCCTTCCGCGACGAAAGCCCCCTCCACCCCAACATGATTTGCCCGCCGCCTTGCCTCCCACGGGATCGATCAGGAATGGAGAAGCACGGACCGACGAACTCGCCATAGCTTGACGTGGAGATCAAGCCGACAAGGAGCCGATGGAAATGGCGAACATGCGCAAGATCACCTACTGGCTCTCCACTCTCGGAGTCGCATCAGGACTGGTCGGCTCCGGTGTCCAGCAACTGCTGAGAACGGAAGGCGAAGGAGCGTTGGCGCCGCCCTACGCATGGGGCATCGTGCAGCTGGGATACCCCGTCTACATCCTGACACTACTGGGGGTGTGGAAACTCCTGGGCGCGGCGGCGATCCTCCTGCCCAAATATCCACTGCTCAAGGAATGGGCTTATGCGGGTCTCTTCTTCCTCTTCACGGGAGGGATGTTCTCGCATGTCGCCTCGGGCGACGCCTGGTATGAATCGCTCCCGGCACTCATTCTCCTGGCGCTCTCGATCGTGTCATGGCATTTCCGGCCGGCAGACAGAAGACTGCTCCCGCGAAAGGCGGACCTTGCCCCCTCCGCAACTTGACGACGTTCTCGGGCCCCGGGCGCGCCAGATGGCGGACGGCAACGGAGGCCGTCTCGAGGAGCGTGGGCGGCCTTCCTTCATCTCCGAGCTGGGCCTCGGTGAATTCGCGGAGGTCGAGCGCCGGCTGTCATCGTCGCGTTGCTGCTGCCGCCGGTGAAACCGGACCCCGGCCGGGCAGCGGCGTCACCCGTGTCCTGACTCGTGACCGACCCGCGACTCGACCTCGACGCCTCGGTGAGCCAGGAGCCGGTCAAGGCTGCCCATTTGCCCAACATGCCCGGCCACTCGTGGTGGAGCCACTCGCGACATCGCATACGGAGAGTGTTTGATAAATAACTATCTGTCACAGCATGATGTTGGAGTTCCGACCCAACTCTTCCGGGAGGCAACCATGCTTGCTCGCCGTCTGCTGACAGTCGCCGTCACCTCCGCCGCAGTGAGTGCGGCCGCCATCCTGCCCGCCGCGGCCTCCGCCCACCAGCGCGCCGGCCGCACCGCCCTGGCCGGACCCGCGATGTGCGTCGACACCACCAACAGCCGTGGCAACGGCACCCAGTTCCACCTGTGGCAGTGCATGGACCACCCCAACCAGAGGTTCGTCATCGAGGACGGCCTCATCAAGGTGCAGGACACCATCGGTAAGAGCCAGGAGATGTGTCTGGACGCCTCCAACAACCGCGCCAATGGCACCCGGGTGTACCAGTGGCAGTGTGTGAGTAACGCCAACCAGCTCTGGGTCGTCCAGAGGGGCATGATCATCCTCAAGTCCACCCTCAACTCAGGCAACCGCATCTGCCTGGACGTCACCAACAACCGCACCAATGGCGCGCAGGTATATCTGTGGCAGTGTGTCCCCAACAACAACCAGCTGTTCGTGATCGACGACGGCCAGATCAAGGTCAAGGACACCCTGTCCTGATCTCTGGTCATGTCCGGCGCTCCGCGAGAAGGTCGGCCGCGGTGTGGCGATCGTCGTGCTGTATCTGTGCGGCGGCCTCGTCCTTCTGCGCGTGCGCGCAAAGGCAAGGGCTTGCTCACGCTCCAGCGCCCTCCGGCGCTTCTGGCCCTGCCACGTGCCCACAGGAAGTTCCGAGCCGCGGAACAGTCGAGGGCTGGGGACAGGTGGACCGACAGGGCTCTGAGCTTCACCCTGTGGCCGCAGAGATCAGAAAGGCCCTCTCCCCGTACTCGGGAAGAGGGCCTGCGCTCTCGATGGTGTCGTGGGATTCAGGCCGGCAGACAAAGGCTGCCCCCGGTGAAGACGACCACGTGATCGAGACGAGCAGGAGACGGGCGAGACCGGCCCGTCAGGGCGCACCGACACCCCGACGCGTGGACCGGCCTCGCACAGCCACCGATCAGCCGAGCTGCGTCGAGTCGTGCTCCGGGACGCACGGCTTGACGCGGCCCTCGATCACCTCCGCCTTGAGCTGCGACTTGACCGGCCCCTTCGGGTTCTCGGTGAACTCCAGCACCACCGTCTGCCCCTTCCCCACATAGCGGGGATCGATGACGAAACCCTTCGGCCCCGGCCTGGCGACCTTGTAGTGCGCGGACGCGCGCCACTCCTCCGGAGTGTCGTACTCACCGCCGACGAGTGCGCCCCGGTCGGCCTGACACTTCGTGTAGGGCTTGAGGTACGTGACGTCGGCGGTCACGCCCAGATCCTTGAGGTCCTCCTCCAGCTGGTCGGCGTCCCTGAACTCCTTGAGCTCCACGGTGATGGTGCCGTTGGCGTTCTTGCTCACCGCGTACGCCGGCTCAGGCCCGGTGAGCAACGGCACCGCCACCGCCGCCACGGCTGCCAGCCCGGCCACCGCCGCCCCCGCGAGCAGGCGGCGGCCGACGCGGCGGCTGCGTTCGTTCCGCGCGGCCATCTCGGTCTTGAGGTCCATCAGCAACTGCTCCTCGAATCTCATCGTGGGATTCCTTCCATGACGAAGGGCAGGTCGCGGAGCGTCTTGCGGGCGCGGTGCAGCCGCACCATGGCGGTCCCCGGCCGGATTCCCAGCGCCACCGCCGCCTCTGACGGCGTGAGCTGCTCCAGAACCACCAGCTCCAGGACAGCGCGCTCCCCGTCGGGTAATCCGGCCATGGCCTCGAAGGCCGCCCTGGCGGGCTGTTCCGCGTCAATTTGCTCTTCCAGCCGGGCCACGTCGTCGCCGTCGAGCGGACGCCGCCCGCTCACCCGATGGGTGAGCTGGGACTCCCGCAACGCCCGCCGCCGCTCGGCCGACAGCGTGTTGCGCGCGACGCCGTACAGCCACGCGATCTCGCTGCCTTTGCCCGGACGGTACGTGTGCGCCGAGTCGAACACCGCGAGGAACACGTCGGCCGCCAGATCGGCGACCGTGTGCGGGTCGTCGACCCGGCGCGACAAAAAACGCGTGACCGCGTCGATGTGCCGCCGGTAGAAGGCTTCGAACGCCACGGGGTCGGTGGCGAGCTTCCCCCGTCTGAGACGCACCGGCCTTGCTCCCTTCGTCGATCTACACCCGTACTTGGTGAGAACCGGCGGAAGCCTTACAAGCCACGCTCACCACACAGGTCCGGGCGGCCGGCATGGCGTCCCCAGAGACCTTCGGATCTCGGCCGTTCCGATCGGCTCCACCTGGACCGACGCCCTTGACCGATCAACCGTCGTAGTCACCGTCGTGGTCGTCGAACTCCCGCTCTCCGATCCGGCCTATCTTCTCGGCGAGTTCACTCCAGGTCGGAGCCTCCAGCACTGCCATCCGGTCGCTCAGCCACTGGGCCACCTCGGCGGGACGCAGCTCGGACACGAAGAGCCAATGGCGGCCGATGAGAAAGGGATGCCGCCGCAGCTGATCGGCGAGGGCCGACGGGGTGCAGACGGTGAGCTGGAACCGCTCCTCGCCCGGCTCTCCCTGCGGGCCGACGTACATCTCCAGCAGCTCACAGGCATGGGCAGGATCGTCGATGCTTCCTCCGAGTTCGAGATCCGGCCATCGGAAGGCAGCCACTTGTGCTCTCATCACCCGATGATCGCGCAACAGGGTGAAGCCAGGAGCGGGTGCCGGCACCCTCCCTCGGCGCCGCAACTTGCTCGTAAGGGCTTGGCTTCCCAACGTCGACTCCTGGCATGATCGCCAGATGTTCGACTTCGGGATCAGTGGATACAGCCCCGCATGGTTGAGCGGGAGTTCCGTGGTCGCCACCACTCATGGTGAAAGACTCGCCATGCTGGAAGGGCGGAGGCTGACCCGAGCCCTGCTGGTGTGGGACCTCGACGAGGACGTCTGGTTCTCCGACGGCCTGGTCCTGCTGGACTTCGAGGGCGAGCAGGTCGAGATCGTCCACCAGAAATTCGATGAGATCTCGATCACGTGGAACACGGTCGATCCGGCTCAGCCACTGGATTGGGCGGGGACAGGATTGCGGCTGGCATGGCGAGAGGGCGTTCCTGACGAGCTGGCGAGCTTGCAGGGGCAGAAACTGCAGGCCGTGGAGCTCCTCGAGTGGAAGGGTGACGACTTGGCGCACGGGACGGTCGCTGTCGGATTCCTCTTCCCTCACGACCGTCTGACGATCTACAACGCTCTCGACGAGAACGGCATGGAGTTCGAAGAACCTGATCACCGGTACACGCGCCAGAGACTGTGACGGCCCTCCACGAGCACCCGGACCGATGAACCTCTGAAGCAGGGCGTCCACATCCGCGTCGTACGAGATCCTCGGCCACACCTGGGCCACCTCGACGCAGCGCCCCACCCACACTGCAACCCTGCTGTCCACAGAGATCAAAAAGGCCCTCTCCCCGTACGTGGGAAGAGGGCCTTTCACCTGCGGAGGATCGGGGCTCGGATCTTGGCCATCCCGATCGATTCAATCTGGACCAACGCACTCGGCCGGTCCACTACGAACAGCATTGACCGAGCTGGATTGCAACTAGAAGTGCAACTGAAGAGCTGCCGTGACCCACAGCATGACCTCCATGATGCGCGCCGTTCCAGCGGGCGGTCACCTCCCGTGCATGGTGATTAAGGCGCCCGGTACGAGGTGCTGCCAGTGCTCAGGGCCCAGCGGGAACAATCCCAGCGGATGATGGCGCTCGACCCCAGAGAGCAACGCCGAACTCGGACGACCATGGATGGGAATCCGAGATCTCCGAGAAGCACTCACTCAGGAAGATCCGGTCCACGTACGAACCCTGTGCGTCATCGCCTCACGTGCCTCGGTGTACAGACGTGCTCGATGCCCGTTGGCGCCGGACGGATGCGGGAATCCATAAAGAACCCGATCGGGCGAGACGTTCGTGAGCTCGACGGCCTTGCTGGCAGCCTTGCCCAGAGGGATGACGAGCGCGTCGGGGACCATCTCGAGGTTCTTGTGGAGGACCTGTCGAGCAAATGCGGTCAGCACTGGATGACGATCGACCGCTGGCGACCCGGAGTAGTTCGCCCCCTTGACGAACACGGCGTGGCAAATGGCGGACGTGGAGGCCAGGAGATCAGACCGTTCGGCAAAGAGCTGGGCAGTGCTGCTGATCCCGAGTGCGGCCTGAAGCCCGATCCCGTCCAGCATAGAGATCATGTTGGTACGCATGGAACCGGCGAAGCTCCCTACCTCGTCCGCCTCCTTGAGGGCGTTGTTGAGAGACTTGCCACTCTGGAGTGCACGCGCGACAGTCCGTACGGCAAGATGCATTTGTTGGCGGCCCGGCGTGAGCCCTACGAGCATCACCCGAGCGCTGACATTCACCCAGTCGAACGGAACGAAATAGATCTCCAACTTGTCGTCCTTGTAAAGGAGCAGGTCGGGGCTCGTTACGTGTTCTGCCGTGACGCTCGGAGAGAACGCGCACAGCACATCTTCAAACGCCAAGCTGCACCAGGCAGAGCTGATCAGGCCTCCCGCTGCTGGGCCGATGTAGCAGGCGTGCTCAGACGCAATGAACATGTCCGTCATACACGAAGTATCACTGTAGGTAGTTCCCCGCGACCACAAGCCTTCGGAGTGATCGCGCCAGCCACTCACAGGAAGGCCCGGCGAGCTCGGATCTACAGGATGCTGGTGCTGTTGGTGCCACTGACCGAGCTGGTATAGGCGGTCGTGCGGCTGTGCGGGTCTAGTCCGGCGATCGCGGTGTGAGCGGCAGCCAGCGCAAGCCCGAGCCTGTTTTCTTCGCCTGAAGGACGCAGGTCACGTCGCTGCCGGCGTCGAGATCCCGGGTGTCGGCCCCGACCCGGGCGGCTCGCTGGGCGGCGCAGTCGACGAGCAGGCGTTGTCCGGCCGTGAGCCTCCGTACTCCTCAGCGACGGCGCGTCCCGGCTCGTTGATCGCTTCCACCTCGCCACCTGGCGACAGGCTCTCGATCTGCTCGGGCACAGCGACCTCACAGGATCCCGGTGGCCGCGAGGCAAGACCTTCGACGACGCCACCGTGGTCACGCTCTCGCTTCCCTGATCGCTCACAACCTGGCCGACACCGGTTCCCGCGCCTGGCTGTCCACAGAGATCAGAAAGGCCCTCTCCCCGTGCTCGGGAAGAGGGCCTCTCGTCTGCGGAGGATCGGGGATTTGAACCCCGGATGGGCGTTAAACCCAAACCGCATTAGCAGTGCGGCGCCATAGACCTGACTAGGCGAATCCTCCTGGTAGCCGGTGCGGCTCAGCACAGAGTACCGGCCTTCTGGCGAGGCGGCAAAGCGAATCCGCTCCCGCCTTCACCAAGAGTTATCAACAGCCTGTGGGTAACTGGCTGTGGATGAAGCCCGCCCAGAGCGTGGGCGGGCTTCGGGGCTGTGGATAACCCTACGCGATCGCGTGATCAAGCGGCCGGGTTGGCCTCGCCCTCGATCTCGATCTTGACCTTCTTGCCGACCAGGACGCCGCCCGTCTCCAGGGCCTGGTTCCAGGTGAGGCCGAACTCCTCGCGGTCGAACTCCGTGGTGATCGAGAAGCCCCACACCGCCGCACCCCAGGGGTTGGTGCCGGCGCCGCCGTACTCGACGGTGAGCTCGACCTCCTTGGTGACGTCGCGGATGGTCAGGTCGCCGACGACGGTGAACTCGTCGCCCGAGTGGCCGGTCACGCGGGTGCTCCTGAAGGTGATCTCCGGGAACTTGTCGGCGGCGAGGAAGTCGTCGCTGCGGAGGTGACCGTCGCGGTCGGGCATGCCGGTGTCGATGCTCTCGGTCTTGATGGTGAGCTCGGCGGAGGATTCGAGCGGGTTCTCGGCGATGGTGACCGAGCCGTTGAAGGTGCCGAAATGTCCTCGGACCTTGCTGACCATCATGTGCTTGACGACGAAGCCGATGCGCGTGTGGGCGACGTCGAGGTTGTACGTGCCGGCGGCGGGAATGGTCAGGCTCTCCCAGGTACGGGTGCTCATGGGGTTCTCCTCGTGACAGTCGCGGTGCGGATGTCTGCTGCAACAACTTTCTACACGAGGAATATTCCGCACGTCAACTATCGTCGTCTATGCTATGAGCGTGATGAACTACCACGATTCCCGGCTCACGGCCCTGGGCCTGCTGACCGAGGTGCACGCCGGCATCATGGCGCGGCTGCATCCCGCGCTGGCGCGCGCCCGCCTGTCGGAGATCGATTTCGAGACCGTCATCCGTTTGGCACGTTCCCCCGAGCAGCGGCTGCGGATGAGCGATCTCGCCGCGCAGACCGGGCTGTCGACCAGCGGGGTGACCCGCGTCGTCGACCGGCTCGAACGGGAAGGGCTGGTGGCGCGGCAGGCCTGTCCCAGCGACCGGCGTGCCTCCTACGCGGTCCTGACGCCGGCCGGCCAGGACCGGCTGGAATCCGTGCTGCCCGAGCACCTCCAGGACATCGACAGGACGTTCACCAGGCTGCTGCCGGATGAGGAGCTTGAGACCTTCCTGGCCAGTCTGAGGAAGATCAGGGACGTCGTACGCCCCTGCGCGACCGCCGGCGCCGACCTCGCCATGGACGCCGCCGGATGCGAGGCCACGGCCGGATCCGGATGCGATGACGCCGCCGTCGCGGCCGCGCCCTGAACCCGGTCGCGCCTTGAGCCCGGCCGCGCCCTGAACCCGGCCGCGCCCTGAGCCCGGCCCAGCGAGGCCGAGCCTACGAGCCCGCCAGCCCCAGGGCGGAGCGGAGCTTGCTCATCGCGCGTGACACCGTGCTCTTCACCGTCCCCACGCTGATCCCCAGCGTCTGGGCGATCTCCGGCTCCGTCATGTCCTCGTAGTACCGCAGCACGATCGCCGCCCGCATCCGCTCGGGCAGCTCCCTCAGCGCCTGCTCAAGCCGCTCGTGGATCTCCCCGCTCGGCGCCCCCTCCGCCGCGGCCACCACTTCGGGGAGTTCGTCCCCCGACGGGTACTCCTCCAGCTTGCGCCGCCGCCACTGGGAGATGTTGATGTTGACCATGGCCCGCCGCACGTACCCGTCCAAGGCCCGGCGGTCCTCGATGCGCCCCCACGCCTGGTACGTCTTGGTGAGCGCGTTCTGCAGCAGGTCCTCGGCGTCCAGGGGGTGCCCGGTGAGCTGGTTCGCGGCGCGCAGCAGGGCGGGACCGCGGGTCGTGACGTACTCGCGGAACTCTTCTTCCCAGTCCGTGGTCTGCATCGTGGCCAGAATCGCAGCCGGATGCCCTTTTCGGGCTGAACTGCAATTCAGGTTTCGGCCCGCCGACGACAAAAGTCCGTCAAGGTCGGTGGCGATCCTTCCACCGCCGGATGTCAGGGCACTTCCTCAAGGTTGCGTATTTTGCTCCCCTGTGCGGCGCAGGGCGTGATCCACTCGCGAGTCGTGTGACCCTAGTAGGCGAGCGAGGGAGGGCGGATGGGGTATCCGATCATCGAGCGCCGCCGCGTGCTCGCCGCGGCCGCGCTCGGCCGCGAGCCCGGCGTCCCGGGCCCCGACAATCCCAAGGAATCAGGCGAAGCCGGAGGCGGGCCGTTGCGGGCGGTGGCCGGCGAGATCCTCGACATCAGCCCGCACCTGATCATCATCGAGACCCCTGAGGGCGCCCAGGAACGCCTGGTGATCGCCCCCTGGGCGACGGCCTGGCACGGCGCCGACGTCGCGCCCGCCGCCCTGCCCGTGGGGTCGCTGGTCATGATGCGCACCCTGCGCGAGGGCCGCGTCGTCGAGCGCATCTGGGCCGACACGACCCGCATCACCGGAACGATCCAGTCCATCGACGGACGTAAGGACCTGACGGTCGAGCTGGACTGCGGGCCGCACCGCGGGCACCGCACGATCGTCATCCCCTACCGGGCGTCGGGACGGCTCCAGGTGCGGCATCCGAAGTTCGAGCCCGGCTACCTGTTCGACGCGATCGGCCTGCGCCAGGAGGGGGCGAGCCAGGCGCTGCTGCCGGCGACCTCGCAGCCGCCCTACCCGGCCCGCGCCGTGCCGCCCCCACCCCCCGCGTACGCCGGCGTGCAGCAGCGCATCGCCGGCACCGCGACCTGGTCGGACACCTTCGACGAGGAGGAACGCGGCGCCGCCTACCCGATGCTGGAGCGCTCCGACACCGGCTGCGCGGACGCCGGGGTGTCCTGCGCGGGACTGCCGTACCTCGCCCTCGGCTCGCTCCTGCAGATCAGGAACGTCTGCTCGGGCCGCTCGGCCAACGTCCCCGTGGTGGCCTGTGGCTGCCTGGCGGGCCGGTTCTGCGACCGCTGCGTCGAGTGCGACACCTCGCCGCGGGGGCGGATCGCGGAGCTCTCGCCGTACTCGTACGTGGAGCTCGGCGGTGATTTGGTGAAAGGCTGCTTCAACGCTCAGATCGGATTGGGGTGAGCCGCGTGCTGGAATCACAGCTGCCGATCCTCGTCGTGCTGCTCGGCCTGGGCACGGTGGCCAAGATCGTCACGGTACGCTCCGGCGGCGAGCCCGGCGCGCTGTCCCGGCTCGGCCCGGCCGTGCTGATGCCCGGCCGGCTGCAGGCGCCCGCGCTGCTGGTGTGTGCGGTCGTCGAGGCGGTGCTGGCGGCCGGGCTGGCGCTCTCCACGCATCCGTTCTTCCGGTGGGGCACGGTCGCGTTCTTCGCGATGTCCACGTACGTGCTGCTGGAGCTGCGCAGGCGGCGGCCGGACGCGGGCTGCGGCTGCTTCGGCGAGGTGAGCTCGGCCCCGGTGGGGCTGCGTTCGATCGCCAGGACGGTGGTGCTGACCGGGATGGCCGTCGTGTCGGTGTGGGCGCCCGTGACCGGCTGGACGGCCGCCACCGGCCTGTCGTGGCTGACGGCGGCCGGGGTGCTGGTGCTCGCCGTCCTGTCGCCGGAGATCGAGGAGCTGCTCGACCGGGTGCGTTACCGCGCCCCCTGCGAGCAGCGCCCAGGGCCCGCCGAGTCGACGACCCTCGCCCGGCTGCGGGCGAGCGGCACCTGGCGGGCGCACCGGCACGAGCTGACCTCGGCCGAGCCGTACGACAGCTGGCGCGAGCTGTGCTGGCGCTTCTTCGCCTTCCGCAACCAGCAGCAGGACGACGTGGTGTTCGCCGTCTATCTCAGCGGGCGGCGCCCGGCGGTGCGGATGGCGGTGGTCAGCGGCGAGGACAGCGACTCGTCTCTGCCGGAATATAGCCCTGTATCGGCCTGAGGCTAGACAGCCGTAGAGAAGCCTCGACGGCCATGCGGATATGACTCTATTGGGCTATCTAGCTTCCCCTCTAGACAGCCCAATAGAGGACTAGGAGCGTGCCCGGCTCACACCGGCTGGGCGCGCAGGAATCTGCCGAAATGCGGCACCGTGAACGCGATCAACCCGCGTTCGGCGCTGTAGATCAGCCCTTTCTTGATCAGGCTGTCGCGGGCGGGCGACAGACTGGACGGCTTGCGGCCGAGGGCCTCGGCGACCTCGGCGGTGGCGACCGGCTCGTCGCCGATCTGCGCCATGGCGTGCATGTAGTCGCGCTCGGCGGGGGTGGCGCGCTCGTAGCGGCTGCCGAAGAAGCCGACCGCGAGCTCCTCCTCGGCCTCGGGCGCGGAGACCTTGACGTCGTCGAGCGTGATCGGGGTGCGCGGCGCGAGGTCCCAGGCGACCTTGCCGTACGCCTGGACGAAGTAGGGATAGCCGTCGGCGGCCTCGTAGAGGGCGTCGAGGGCTTCGCGGGTGAACTCCACCTCCTCCTCGCGGGCGGGCAGGATCAGCGCGAGGTCGGCCGCCTCCCGGTCGAGCTTGTCGATGCGCGCGTAGCGGAAGAGGCGCTCGGAATAGCTCTTGCTGGCCGACAGCACGCTCGGCAGGTGGGGCAGCCCCGCGCCGACGACGATGAGCGGGCCGCCCGACTGCGACAGCTCGTGGCAGGCCGCGCAGAGCGCCGAGACGTCGGACGCCGGGACGTCCTGCATCTCGTCGATGAACAGCGCGATGCCGACCGCGAGGTCGGTCGCCACGCTCGCGGCGTCGACGAACAGCTCGGTGAGGTCGATCTCCAGGTCGCCCGAATCGGCGCGCCCGCGGCTGGCGGGCACCTCGATGCCGGGCGACCAGTGCGAGGTGCCCTTGGCCGCGGCCGGGTCGCGCATCGCGAACGCCTTGAGCACCCCGAGGAACTCCTCAATGCGCTCGGGCGCGCGGTGACGCGGCGCGAGCTCGCGGATGGCCATGTGCAGGGCGGCCGCCACGGGCCGCCGGATCGACTGGTCGGGCCGGGCCTCGATCTTGCCCGTGCCCCACAGCCGCTGCATGGCCATGGACTTGAACGTGTTGAGCAGCACGGTCTTGCCGACGCCGCGCAGCCCGGTGACGACCATGCTGCGCTCGGGACGGCCACGGGCGACGCGTTCGAGCACCACCTCGAACTGCTGCAGCTCTCGGTCACGGCCGGCGAGCTCCGGGGGACGCTGTCCCGCGCCGGGAGCGTAGGGGTTTCGCACAGGGTCCACGCTCTCGGACTTTATTGCCGGATATAGCGGCCGTCTTAGATTTGGGAAGAAAGTGCTACGGCGTGTCCGGGCGCGGGGTGGCGCGAGCACCGCCATCGGACACACCCCCTCTCACCAGGCCGAACCCTTGTTCGATTGCCGCTCCCAAGACTGTAGCGCGGACTCGAACACCTATGCGATGGTTTTCGGGTAAAGATCTTCGCAACGGTCGCGGCGCCGCGCGGACGGCCGGCCGACTTGCTCCCGGCCGACTTGGCAGCCGGAGCGGCCGGGGAATAGCGTTTCGCGTCATGCGGACCTTCGCGAACGTTCAGGAGCTCAAGGCGGCCGTCGGCGAGACCTTCGGTCCCACCGAGTGGCGCACCGTCACCCAGGATCAGGTCAACACCTTCGCCGACGCCACCGACGACCACCAGTGGATCCACGTGGACGTGGAACGGGCCAAGGAGGGGCCGTTCGGCGGCACCATCGCGCACGGCTACCTGACGCTGTCGCTGCTGCCGTCGTTCATGTTCTCGCTGGTCAAGGTCGAGGGCATCGCCATGGGCGTCAACTACGGCCTCAACAAGGTCCGCTTCCCGCGCCCGGTGCCGGTGGGCGCGCGCATCCGGGCCGTCGGCGAGCTCACCGACGTCAAGGGCACCCCGGCCGGCTACCTGTCCAACCTGAAGATGACGATCGAGATCGAGGGCGAGAAGCGCCCCGCCTGCGTCGCCGAGACCCTCTCGCTGTACGTCCCCGCCGAGTAGGCGTTTCACGTGCAACAGTAAAGCCCTTCAGTCGCTCCCTGGGTTCGTGGAAGATTTCGACGAGTTCGTCCGGGCCCGGGGCGACGCCCTCCTCCGGTACGGCTACGTGCTGTCCGGCAACTCCGAGGACGCGGCCGACCTCGTACAGGAGGCTCTGGCCCGCCTCGGCGACGCCTGGACCCGCGTGCGCAACAAAGACGACCCCGAGGGGTACGTCCGCACGACGATGGTCCGGCTGCACATCAGGTCCTGGCGCAGGCGGCGCAGGGAGAGCCTGGTCGCCACCGTCCCCGACCACGGCGCCCACGACCGTTACGGCGACGCCGACCTGTGGGCCGAACTCCAGCGACTCCCCCGCAGACAGCGGGCCGTGCTCGTGCTGCGCTACTACGAGGACCTGTCCGACCAGGAGATCGCCGACCTCCTCGGCGTCTCCCGCGGCACCGTACGCAGCCAGGCCGCCCGCGCCCTGGACAAGCTCCGGATCAAGCGAGTGCTGCAGGAGGCACGATGAGAGGCGAACAGGACCTGATCCGCACCCTGCGCACCGCAGCCGACCAGGTCGAGCAGGTGGACCTCGCGCGGGGCGTGGCCGCCCGGCGGCACGCGCGCCGGATCCGGCAGCGGGTGCGGATGGCGCTCGCGGCCGTCGCGGCGGTGGCGGTCGCGGGCGGCACCACGGCGGCCCTGTCCGTCACGTCGTCCGGCTCCGAGCAACGCGCCGACGAGCAGTGGACGCAGATCGAGGAGCAGTGGCCGCAGGTGGAGAAGCGATGGCCGCAGGCCGTGGCCAAGGTGCCGGCCAGGACCGCGGGCGGGGCGCGGATCCTGCCGGTGACCGGGCTGAGCCCGACCGAGGTGCTGCTGCTCGTGGCCGCGCCGGCCGAGGGGAAGCCGTCCCGGCTGGACGTGTACGACATGACCCGCCGTACGACGAAGACGCTCGCCCAGGTCCCGGCCGTCGAGGGCAAGGACGGGCCGGACGGCGTGACGGCCGGCCCAGGGCACGTCGCCTGGTATGCCACGACCGGCGGCACCACGACCTTCTGGGCCGTGCCGCGCACCGGCGGGACGGCCACCCGCGTGGCCACGACCTCCGGCGACGTGGCGGTGCTCGGGGTCACGGACGACTCCCTCGTCTGGTCTCCCTGGAAGGGCGACGTCCACCGGGTGCCGCTGACCGGGGGGACTCCGTCGCGGCTGCCCGGCGGCGACGGGCTCAGGCTGACCTCCTGGCCGTGGGCGGCGCGCCTCGGCCGGAACGTGTACGCCAACCAGGACCAGGTCGTCAACCTGGAGACCGGCCGTTCCTTCGACGTACGGGTGCCGAAGGGAACGCGGTCCCTGCGGTGCGGGCCGCGCTGGTGCGCCGGGGAGCTGAACGGCCGGCTGCTGGTCCAGCGCGTGGACGGGACCGGCCGCAGGACGCTGCCCGAGCTGCGCATGTCCTGGCCCCGCCCGCCCTACGCCGACCGGTACGTGCTCGCCGCACCGTCGTCGTCGCAGGCCGGAGAAGGGGCGCTCGCGGTCCTTCACGACCTGGAGACCGGCACGACGACCGGGCTCGGCACAAGGCGGCTCTTGATCTCGAACAGTCCCTCCGAGACCATTTTCAACTGGGACGCGGACGTGCAGCCTCCCGCGACGTGCGCCGAGAAGACGTGCGCGCCGACGACCCTCGGCCGGAAGGAGTGGACGGTGCTCAACCTGCTGGCACTCACACGATGATCGCCACGACCGCGACGGCGGCCAGCAGTCCCAGGTAGGCCAGCACCAGCCGGGTGTCCCGGAGCAGGCACTTGCTCCGGGTCAGCCCGGCCCGCCGCGCCTTCCAGTAGCCGGCGAACCCCAGCGCCGCGAACCCCAGCACCGCCCACGGCCCGAGCAGCCACGCCAGCAGCGCGACGGTGGCGTACACGCACAGCCGCAGCGGATCGTACGGTGCCCTGCCCTCCGGCTGCGCGCTCATCGGGCCACCAGCGACAGGCGCTGCCGGGACAGCTGCGGCCACGCCTGGACGGCGCAGAACGGCGCGCACTGGTCGCGTTCGCCCTCACGGGTGCCGACGTGCACGCAGCACTGCGTGAGGCGTTCCTCGATCATCGTGGAGACGTCCATGAACGGCTTGACCGTGATCCGCACCACCCGCTCGGCCAGCATGCGGCGCAGCTTCCGCCGCCGCCCCGGCAGGGCCGAGGAGGCGAGGGTGAGCAGGGTGGAGATGCCGAGGTCGCAGTTCTCGCAGATGTTGCGCCACAGGTCGCCGACCTGGGGATGCGACAGCGACGACTGCTCCGACAGCAGGCCGAGCAGCGACTCCTGTACGGCGAGCCGCAGCTCGCGCGGGATCTCGCTGTCGGCGATGCGGTTGGAGACCAGGCCGAGGTTCGCCTTGAGCCGGTCGTGGCCGATGAGCGCCGTCAGCGAGCGCCACTGGCCGGCGTCGTCGCGCAGGAGGTAGCCGACAGAGCAGCAGTGCGGGTGCGAGCAGGGCAGGGCGGTGAGGTCGCGCCAGGTCACCAGGCCGTCCGTCTGCGGGCCGAGGCGCTTGAGCACCCCGGTGTGGGTGAGCCGGTCCATCGGGTCGATGACGCCCGACCTGCCCGAGCCGAACTGGGGCTGCAGGGAGACGCCGCCGACGTACGGGGTGTCGAGCGCGAGGCGTACGACGTCGCCGATCTCCCCGTCGTTGACGCCGAGGGCGGCCGTCATGACGAGCGTGGTGAAGATCTCCCGCTCGGACAGGCGGGCCAGCGCCTGGGCCTTGAGCTGACGCAGGTCGCCGCCGCGGTGGTGCCTGGACGCCTCGGCCGAGACGCCGTCGTACTGGAGGTAGACCTCCACCCGTTCCCGGTGCTCGGTGAGCAGGTCGAGGAGGGAGTCGTCCCTGGCGACGAGCACGCCGTTGGTGTTGACGAGGATGCGGGTGATCGGGCGCGCGGTCAGCTCGGCGAGCAGCGTCTTCAGCTCGGGGTGGAGGGTGGGCTCGCCGCCGCTCAGCATGAGCACATCGAGCTTGCCGTTCTCGCGGGCGAGCCGCTGGTCCACGTTGGCGAGCACGTCGGGGACGGGGACGACGCCGGACAGGTCGGGCGAGCTGTCGGCGAAGCAGGTGGGGCAGCGCAGGTTGCAGGTCTCGGCGATGTCCTCCAGGAGGATGCAGGTGTGCTGGGTCTGCATCTCGGGGAGGCCGTCGAGGTAGGCGAGCGGGATCGGCGCGAAGTTGCCCTGGACGTCCGGGATGTGCTGCTTGGTGGGAGCGGTCCATTCCTCCAGGTACGCGAGGATCTCCGGGTCCTCGTCGTACAGGGTGCGGATGAAGCCGTGCTCGCGGCAGCCGCGCTCCAGCCACACCTTGCCGTCGCGCTCGGCGAGATAGCCGCTCAGCCGCTCGATCCGGTCCAGGTCACGGCCGTGGCAGTGGGGACAGAAGGCGTTGACGTACCTGAGGATGCGGTCGCCCCGGAGGCTCATCCCTGCGCTCATGACGTGACCTTTCGAGGGGAGATGAGTGGATCGTAGTAGCCGCGCCGGTAGCCGATCGTCACCCGGACCGCGAGCAGCGGCAGGCCGATCGCCAGGAAGCATTGGGGTCCGGTCAGGCCGAGCCACAGGGTCTCGTTCGCCCGGGTGAACTCCACCAGGAAGCGGAAGGCGGCGTACCCGGCCAGGTAGAGGGTGAACAGCTCCCCCGGTCGGGTCAGCCGCTCGCGCGCCCACATGAGCGCGGCGAACGCGGCGAGCTGGAAGGCGATCTCGTACAGGAACGACGGGTGCATGGCCGCGCCGGTCAGGCAGCCGGGGCAGTCGGGGGTCGTCGGCGGGGCGTGCACGCCCCAGGGCAGGCTCGTGGGACGTCCGGGAGCCTCGGTGAGGTGGCAGCCGATGCGGCCGATCGCCATGCCGAGCGCGACGGCCGGGGCGAACAGGTCGCCGGTGCGCTCGCGGTAGCCGCTGATCTTCTTGGCGACGAGGACGCCGACGTAGGCGCCGGTGAGGCCGCCGAGGATGCTGCGGGAGCCGTACAGCCAGAGGTCCTTGAGGTCGAGGGTCTCCAGCCAGCCCGCGAGCCGCATGCCGATCGCGCCGCCGACGAGCGCGCCGGTCACGGCGATGAGGGAGTGCTCGTTCAGCGCGCCTCTGCGGCGGGCCTCACGTACGAACACGACGGACGCCGCCAGCACGCCGAGGCCGACGAAGATCTCATGGTAGGGGGGCATCGGCGGGTCGTCAGGTGTACATGCCGGGGTTGAGCCCGGTGCAGTAACCCGCGGACACGATCGACACCAGGGCCCACCCCATCATCAGCCCGAGCCCCAGCCCGATCGACCAGGACTTGCGCAGCAGCAGGAACGTCACCCCGACCCCGAGCCCCAGCAGCGCCAGGAAGCCGGCGGCCACCGCGATCGCCGCCGTGTGCGCCACGCTGATGGCCACGAGGCCGACGAAGAAGTTGATGACGATATAGCCGAAGAGCCCCGCGAACGCCAGCCCGACGATCACCCCGGTGTTCCGCGGCTCCGGCCCCTGCCCCTGCGGCGGGGGCGGCGGGAACGGCGGCGGTGGGGGTGGTGGGGGCGGAGGCATGTTCACCCCGCTCACATTACGGTCCTAAGTGCTCTCTGAGTAGTGAATGGCCGCCTGGACGCGGCTCTTCAGCCCGAGCTTGTTCAGCAGGCGGCTGACGTGCGTCTTCGTCGTCGCCTCCGCCATGTCCAGCTCCTTGGCGATCTCGGCGTTCGACAGGCCGCGGGCGATGCAGGCCAGGACCTCGCGCTCGCGGGGCGTCAGGCCCTCGGGCGCCCGCTCCCTCGGCCGGGGCCCGCGGCTCCTCTCCGCGAAGGCGGAGATCAGCTTGCGGGTCACGGACGGGGAGATGAGGCCGTCGCCGCGGGCGACCACGCGTACCGCCTCGACCAGCGACTCGGCGTCGGTGTCCTTCAGCAGGAACCCGGCCGCGCCCGCGCGGAGGGCGCCGAAGACGTACTCGTCGAGGTCGAACGTCGTCAGGATCAGCACGTCGCTCACCCCCGCCAGCTCGCGGGTGGCCGAGATGCCGTCGAGGCGCGGCATGCGGACGTCCATGAGCACGACGTCCGGCCGCAGCTCGCGGGCCATGGCCACGGCCCGTTCCCCGTCGCCGGCCTCGCCGACGACCTCGATGTCCTGGACTCCGTCGAGGATCAGCACGATGCCGGCGCGGACGGCGGCGTGGTCGTCGGCCACGAGCACGCGTACGGGCGGGGTCATGAGGCGGCTCCTCGCGGGAACACCAGGCCGACGACCTGCGACGACAGGCCGCTCATACCTTCCGCGGCCGCGGGGCCGCGCTCCTCGGTCGGCAGCACCGCCACCACCTCCCAGCCCGGCCCGGCCTCGGACGGGCCGGCCGGGGACGGGCCGGCCATGAACGAGCCCGCCGAGGACGGACCTGCCTCGAACGGACCGGCCGGGGACGGACCGGCCTCGAAGGACCCGCCCACCAGCGCGGCCCGCTCCCGCATCCCCACCAGCCCGGCCCCGGCCCCGGGCAGCGCCCGCCGCTCGCCGCCCGCCGCGTTCCACACCCGCAGGACCACCCGGCCCACCTCGTACGAGACCACCACCTCGACCGGCGACTCGCCGTGCTTGAGCGCGTTGGTCAGCGCCTCCTGCACGATCCGGTAACCCGCGAGGTCGACGGCCGCGGGCACCTCCCGTACGGTCCCCTCGACCCGCAACGAGCCCGCCATGCCCGCCGCCACGACCCGCTCCACCAGCACCTCCACCTCGGCCAGCCGCAGCCGCACGGCCTCGCCCCCAGGCCGCTCCTCATCCTCGCTCCCCGGGAGTGCGTCCTCCTCCCTGAGCAGCCCGATGATGGTCCGCATCTCCGCCAGCCCTTCCACGCTGTTCTCCCGTACGGACTCCATGATCTTCCGTACCGTCCCCGCATCGAGATCCGTCCGCGACAGCGCCGCCGTGGACTGGATGGCGATGGCGCTGAAATGGTTGGCGATCAGGTCGTGCAGCTCACGCGCCATCCGCGTCCGCTCCGCGGCGATGGCCGCCCGCCGGTCGAGCTCCGCCAGCCGCGCCACCTGCTCGGCCCGTACGCGCTCGACCGCCGCCCGATCCCGCTGCTCGCGGATCAGGAGGGCGGTCAGCACGGGCGTCACCAGCACCAGCGACGCCTGCACCCCGATGACCGCCGGCAGCCGCCAGTCCGCCGCCCAGAACCCCGCCCCGGCCCCGGCCCCGATCGCCAGCACCGCCGTCACCATCAGCAGCCCGCGGGCCAGCCGGGCCGACCCGTACAGGGCGGCCGCGTACAGGTTGTCGGTGAACACCAGCACGGTCCCCAGCGACGGCCCCACCACCGCGTCCAGCCCGACCGCCACCACCCCGAGCCCCAGGCAGACGACCGGGGCCCGCCGCCGTACCAGCACCCCGGCACACGCGACGCCCAACGGCACCACCAGCACCCACTCCGGCACGCCCCGCTCAAGCCGCGACCCCGCCGCGATGAGCAACACCCCCATCGCGAACGCCAGCCCGGCCCCCCACACCGTCCGCCTCATCCCTCCATCCCACCACCCCGCCGCCATTCCGGGATCACCCCCTTCGTACGCCCGCGACCTGCGTGAACCTGGACGGCGGACATGAGATCGCGGTTTATGGTTCGAGGCACTCTCCGAAACCCGCTATGCTTGCTTACGCAGCGAGCGGCCGTAGCTCAATGGATAGAGCATCTGACTACGGATTATCTCCCGTATAGCAGCGTACGACCACCCGTTTGAGCAGGACTCCGGGAAGCACCGTACGAACAGAATCAGAAGCTTAAAAAGCGATCATCGCGCGACACGAAACCGCAGGTCACACACGAGCAGGCGACGCGAACAGCACCGTTAGTCCTCGTCCTCGGGCTCCGGCCCGACGAACGAACCCAGGTTCGGGCGCGTATACAGGTAGCCTTTTTCGCGCAGGCTGGCAACAGCTTTTCTAGCGGTATTTCTGGCGACTCCGAACTCTTGCATGAGCGCATTCTCGGAGATGAGACGACCGGGCTTGTATTCGCCTTTGTCGATCCTTTTGCGAATGGCGCTGGCTATTTGCTGCCAGCGCGGCAGGTCGTCCCGGAATTCCATATGCGGGAGCGTAGGTGATCATGACGGGGGGCCGGTGGTCGGCCGTACGCATGCGCGCGCATAGGTACGGATGAAGTGGGGTAGAGCGGTCTGCGAGGCCGGTGCGGCACCACCCGCATCGGCCTTCTCTACTCTTCGCCTCCTCCGTCGCTATGCGCGGTCTGGTGCTCGGCGACGAAGGTTCCGCGGCCGTGCACGACGACGAGCAGCCCGCGCTCGGCGAGGTCTTTCACCGCGCGGCGGACCGTCACCCTGGCGACGCCGTACTGCGCCTCCGCCATCTCCCGCTCGTTCGGCAGTTTGGCGCCGGGCGTGAGCCGGCCTGAGACGATGTCGGCTTCGATGTCGTCGGCCACCTGCTGCCAGACGAGTCTCGCGCCCTGGTGTGCGATGCGGTCCCTGCGATCGTCCAACGCCATGATCGCACGCTATTGGCCCTGTGACCTGCGCTGACGAATGACTACCTTCCGGGAGGTCTTAAGAGGTCCTATGGTGTTTCCCAAGGACGTTGCCCGAACATGAGTCGGGCCCGGCAGCGCGGCGAACGCTGCACGGGCCCTACGCACGCTGGAGGTGCGCATATGGGACAGCCTACGGGCCCCGCACAATCCCCCCAACCCCCCGACGGACAGCCGCTGATCCCCGGATGCGCCGTCACGCTCGACGACGGCGGCCTCATCAGGATCAAGCACAACGTGACCGGCGACACGCTGACCGCCAACAACCTGGAGCACGCCGAGATCTGCGGTGCGATCCTCCGCATCACCGCCGCCTGGGCCCGCCCCCTGACCGGCGAGGTCCGGTTCACGACCGGTGATCTGTCGTGAACGGGCCGCGCAAACCCTGCCGCCGGGAATGCGGCGCGGACGTCATCGGCGCGCACCTGTTCGGGACCGGGCATCGAATCGAGCTCGACACAACGCCGGTCGTCGGCGGGGATTTCTCGTTCTGGTCGCCGTCGTACGGTGGCGCGATGGTGTGGCGGGCCCAGCCTCGGCCGGCGACCGTGCCGCCGCCGATCGACGCCCCCAACGAGGTCGTCGCCCAGTGGGATGGGCAGAAGGCCGCCGACGGTCGGAAGTGGTTCGTCGAGCACAAGTGCGGGAAGACGGCGGCCGAGATCGTGGAGGAGCGCCGCCGCCGGACCGCTTGAGACTCCCGGCCGCCGCCGGCCGGGACCGCCGCCCCCGGGCATGCTTCGCGCCGCCAGACCATCGACCTGGCGCCCGCTGCGAAGCGGCCGGGGGCGGCACCAACAACCCCCTGAAATGAAGAAGGCCCGGCCAGCGCGCCAACGCCGGCCGGGGTCTTCAGCCCAAGACACCAATCCAACCTTGGAGTCCTGCACCATGGCGAACGCTATGACGGCGCGGATGCCCGCGCTACCCCTGTCCGGAAGATCCCGAAAGCGGAAGCTGACCGCCGCCGAGAAGCTCGCCCAGGCCGCCCAGGCCGCCGCCGAGGTGCGCGCCTACGACACCAACCCCGACGTGATCGCCTACAAGGTCGAGCGGATGCGCGCCCGCGTCGACCGGCTCATGTGGGCCGGCATCATCGCCGGGCTCGCGTTCACCGCCGCCAACGTCCAGCAGTTCGCTGCCGCCGGCGCCGCCCCGTGGTCGATCCCGTGGGCGGTGGCATGGCTGCTCGACCCGACCGTGTCCCTCATCCTGCTCGGCACCCTGCTCGGCGAGCAGGTGATCGCCCGCCACCAGATTCAGGCTGGGCCGTGGATCCGCCGCACCAAGTGGACCGCCCTCGCCCTCACGTACGCGATGAACACGTGGAGCTCGTGGACGGCGCTCGACCCGGCCGCCATCCTCCTGCACAGCGTGCCGCCCGTGATCGTATTCTGCGCGGCCGAGGCGATCACGGACTTGAAGCACCGCATCACCGACGCCGTACACCGGGCGTACGAGCAGGCCGCCGTACGGGACAACACTGCGCCGCTCCCGGCGGCCCGTACGGCGCCCGTACGGCAGCGCTTCATCATCCGTACGGTGCCCCGCACCGCCGAGCAGGCCGCGCCCGCGCCCGCCCGCCCCGGCAAGGTCATCTCCTTCCAGCCCCGCCCGCGTACGGAACCCGTACGGACCGTACGGCACGTCCGCGCCTTCACCTTCGCCCGCGCCGGCGACGCGCCCGCGCAGGCCGTACGGACCATCCGGCGCATGTTCACCTACCAGCCCGGACGCGCCCGTACGGAGCCCGTACCGGCGCCTGCCGAGCGGGAGGCGTTCGTCGCCGAGCTGCGCGAGGAGATCCTGGCCGCGGCCGAGCGGGGCGAGACGTGGGGCCCGGACTATGAGGCGCTGATGGCCCGGTCGGGGCGGTCGCGGTCGTGGACGGAGAAGCGTGTACGGGAAGCCCGTACGGCCCTGTTCCGTACGGACGCCCGTACGGAGGCGGCGGCATGAGGACCGTGTACGTCGTCACCACCAAGCCGGGCGGCCGGGCCCGCGCCACCCGCCAGGCGATCGCTCTCCTGGCCGCGCGGATCGTCTACCTGACCGCCTGGCTCGGCCATCTGGCCGTGCTCGCCGCCGGCGCCGTCGACGCGATCCTCGCCGCCTGGCTCGGCACGCCGCGGCTTGCCGTCGTCCTGCGCCGGGTACGGGCCGCCCTGCGCGAGACGTGGGAGGAGGTCTGATGGCTGCGCAGAAGGACGTGGCCGGGCTCGACGCCATCGAATTCGACGGCAGCGAGTCGGTAGCGTCGTACGCGCTGCACGCCCGCAACCACACCCGCGCCCTCTCCCAGGAGTTCGAGGGCGCCGGAGACGACCTGTACGGCGTGCTGTGCGAGCTCGGCCGAGGCCATCCGCTCGCGTTCGGGATCGACGTCAAACTGCGCGCCCGGCGGGTAGCAAAGCGGCTGGAGCGCATGTCAGAGATGGCGTCCTGGATCGCCGTCGAGGCCGTCAAGCTCAACCTCGAATACCGCAAGCAGTTCTCGGAGCTGATCAAGCCGGAGGAGAAGCCTCAACGCCGGTGGGAGTGGTGATGGCCCGCGCCAGGACCAGCCCCGCCCCGGTCGACGGCGAGGTGGTCGAGTCGTCGTTCGAGCGGGTCGCCGCCCGCGAGGTCGGCATCGCCGTCGTCTACGCCCGGCCGTGGATCCTCTCACCCCTCATCTACGGGCTGGCCTGCGTCCTGTACGTGACCCTCCGCTCCGACGACCCGGAAATCATCGGCTGGACCATGTTCCTGATGGCCGCCGCGGTGCTCGTCCTGACCGGGGTCACCTGGTGGCAGTCGCACGCTCGCAGTGTCGGCGGCCGACTGCACTCGACGGCCACCACGGCGCTCGTCGGCTTCTGGGCGTGCGCCGCCACCATCAACAGCCCCTGGACGGCGGTGACCGGCCGGGCCGCGCTGGTCGGCGGGCTGACGATCGTCATCTCGTGGAACATCCGGGCCGCGCTGCGCCGGAAGGGCGTCGACGGGGCCCAGCTCGCGGCCGACCCGCTGAAGGCGCTGTTCGGCCAAGGGGCGGAGCGGGCCGGGATCGCGGCGGACGCCACCACCACCGCGCGGGGCGAGCACAAGACCGCGGCGTCGGTGCAGTTGGAGGAGGGGCGGGCGACCGCGGAGGACCTGCAGAAGCGGGTGCCGTACGTCGAGTCCGGGATGCGACTCCCGCCGGGCAGCATCACCGTGTCGCTCGACCCCGACGACGCCTCCAAGGCCAAGGTGACGATCAGCGACCCGAGGGTCTTGAAGAACCGGATCCCGTGGCCCGGCCCGTCCCGGCCGGGAGGCAGCATCGGGGAGCCGCTCCGGCTCGGATTGTGGCAGGACCTCGACATCGTCGAGTACGTGCTGCACGGCCACCACGTGCAGATCATGGGCATGTCCGGGTCGGGCAAGTCCATCGGCGCCTGCTGGAACATCCTGGCCGAGGTGATGACCCGGTTCGACGCCGCCGTCTTCGCCGCCGACATCACCAAGGCCGACCAAACGCTCGGCCCGCTCGAGCGCGGCCTGCACCGCGTCGAGTACACCGCGGCCGGCGCGCGGGCGATGCTGCGCGACATCCAGGCCCAGCTCCCGGCCCGGACCGCCTGGCTATCGAAGCACGGCTACCAGAAGTGGGTGCCCGGGTGCGGGCTCACCTACTGGATCGTCTGGCTGGAGGAGTGCCCCGACATCATCGACGCGCTGCCGGAGAAGGAGCAGGAGGAGTTCCTGTCGATGCTGAAGGCCATCAGGAGCGCGGGCGGCACGGTCGTGCTCAGCCTCCAGCGCAGCGACTACACGCAGATGCCGACGATCGCGCGCGGCCAGCTCGCCAAGATGTGTCTCGGCGTGGAGTCCGCCTCGGACGCCAAGTTCGGGCTGTCGGAAGCGCAGCGCGAGGCCGGGGCGCGGCCGGAGATGTGGGCGCAGAAGCAGCCCGGCATGGCCTACCTCGACGCGCCGTCCATCCCGGAGGAGCGGATCGCGATGGCGCTGCGCTCGTGGGACTGGGGCGAGAACGACCAGGAGGCCAACGCCCGGATGCGGGCGCACGCCGACGCCTGGCCCGCCGCGGCGAAGGACGTCGACGAGTTCACCGCCATCATCGCCGCCAACTACGGCCCGGAAGCGGCGGCCGGCCTCGACGACGGCGGCCAGGACGGCGAGGAGGAGAGCGTGGCGTCGAAGGTGAAGACGGAGGATCCGTCGCCGGAGTTGCAGGCCGGGATCGACGACCCGATCGAGGCGGCCGACGACGCCAAGTTCCCGGCCCGGAATGGGCCGCGGATGGAGGCTGGTGAGGCGCGCGGCGTGCTCCTGGCGCAGCTGGCCGCCTGGGTGCGCGAGGGCCGGGAGGAGTTCGCGACGAAGGACCTCCGGCCCGTGCGGGAGCGGACCGGCCTGTCGCGGGCGTGGTTCATCGGCCAGCTCAACCTCCTGGCCGATGACGGGGTGATCGAGCGGGATGACGAGCGCCGCTGCTACCGGATCTTGCGGGCTGACGTGCTCGCCGGTGAGCCTGCCGGGGTGTGACAGTCGTGACAGGGGCGGGGGTGTCACGCGCGGGCTTCTACTGGCCGGAGCGTCGTGACACCTGTCACGACACCCTGTGACACCCGCGTGGTGACACCTCCTGACACCCCGACCAAGATCAAAAATGGGTGCGACCGTGCATCCCACGCGCAGCCGTACGCGCGCGGCGGCGCCCGGGTCGCTTCCCCACGCACCGGGCGCCGCACCCTCGACGCTACCCTCCCGGCCGGACCGGGATCCATGGCCCGCAGTCCCGCGCGGTGAACCCCTCCCCGCGCGCCAGCGTCACCGTGGCACCCTTGGGCGCGTTGGTGACGAGCTGGTTGGCGATGATGCCGCCGGCCGCCGTGCTCCGCTCCCAGTAGCAGTCGGTCAGCGGCCGGGCCATGGTGCGGTATGTGCCTGGCCGGATGTCCTTGCCGACCGTGTACTCGCCGTCGCCGAACCCGGTGGACACCCACCGCCATACCCGCTTCTCCTTCGGGCACAGCTTTGTCAACGCCGCCCGGTACACGTCCCGGTTCGACTCCGACGTCGTGACAGCGTCCTGCACCGCCATCACCGCCCTGACCGGCTCCTCGTCCTCCACCTGGTAGCAGGCTTCCCGCCCGTCCTCCAGGTAGGACTCTTCGTTGAGTCGGTCGCCCTTCTCCAACTCGTCGTCGAGCGCGTCGTACAGGGCTTGAAGGTAGGCGGCTTCTGCCCGGGTGCGTTTCGGCTCCGTCGACGCTGTCGGCGTCTTGCTGGAGGTGACGGCTTCTGGGGTAGCGGGAGCGACCTGGCGGACCGCTGGGAGGCCGCACCCGGCGAGGGCGAGCGCGAGGGTGGCGGCGGATAAGAGGGGGCGCATACGGGGCTCCAGGGGCTCCGGGGATGGGGGCATCAAGGGTGACGCGCAGCCCTTGCAATCCGGTTGACGGCATGACGAAGAACGGCCCCCGCCCCCTCCGCGATGGGAGGAGACGGGGGCCGTCTTGTGCTCACAGACCAGTGATGTTCCGGTCGGAGTGCACGCCCGGGTGATAGCCGGGCGTATGCGCCGCCGTGGCCGCGCTGTAGGAAGGTGCGGCCCGCCATCCGAGGAGGACGCCGGCGGCGGGCCAGCGCGCCTCCAGGAGGCGTACGAGCGTGTAGTAGGCGGAGATGGCGAGCGACACGATGGCGACGGAGGAGGGCTCGACGGGCAGCTCGATCCCGTAGGAGGCGAGCCAGGCGGCGAGGGCGGGGATCCAGGCGGCGACGTTGGTGCGCAGCCAGGACACGAGCCAGTCGGACAGGGACATGGGTGCCTCCAAGGGAGACGGTGATGGGGTTAACCCTCGAGGGCCGGGGAAGCGCTGACCCTCGAGGGTCAGGACACCGGAGAGACGGTGGGGGACGGGCTCGAGGTCGGGGCGACCTTGACGCAGGCGAACCGGGGCAGGCCCGCCTTGGACGTGCCGTTTGGCTTGCAGGTGGCGGTGACGCCATCGAGGCTGATCTCGAAGCCCTTGAGCGGCTTCACGAGCGCGTCGACGCCGGACCGACTGTAGAAGGTGACCTTGCGCTCGGTGGACTTGCAGGCGCCGTTCACGCTCTTGGAGAGGGCGTTGCGCTCGAGGATGCGGACGTAGCCGGTGGTCTTGGAGACGCAGCCGCCGTACGCCTTCGCGGGCTCGGTCCACGCGGCCGACGCCATCGCGCCGGCGGCACCGCCGCCGAGCACCAGGAGGGCGGCGGCGAGGACGACGAGGGGCTTTCTCACGGGTTCTCCGATCAGTTGAGGGCATCCCAGCAGGCGGCCGTCCATGCGGGGCCGCCGCCGAGCTTGTGCCGGGCCTTGAACGCCTCGATGAGGGCGGCGAGGTCCGGGTCGGTCGGGTCGTACACGGGACTGGTCTGGTTGGCGGCGCCGAGCTTCTTGCGCAGCGTCACCACGTGCTCGGAGCGGTCGCCGGGCTTGAGCTCCGGCAGCCGCGCCTTGGCCGGCTTCGTCGCGCCCGGCCGTGGTGCTCCGCGGCGTACCCACGCCGTCAGCGGGCCGCCGGGGCAGTCGGTGGCGTAGCCGTCGCGGTGGCACTTCACCTCACGCCCGGCGTCGCCGTGCGCGCGCAGGTGTTCGATCGAGTCGACGATCGCGTGCAGAAGGTCGTCGTTCGGCTGGGTGAAGCCGCTGTTGCCGAGGAGGGCGAGCACCGCGTAGTGGTCGCTGTTGAGGCCGGGGCCGTTGGCGGCGGGCAGGATGTGCGGGCCGCGGCCGACGAACACCTTCCGGTGCGGGCAGGCAACGAGGCTGTAGCCGATGTCCGAGTAGGGCCGTTCCCGGCCGCCCGCCATGTGCATCCGCTGAATGCTGCGCACGAGGGCGATGCAGCGGGTGTGGTCGTCCAGGATCGCCGGGCTGACGTGGCCGCCCGTGTAGTGCACTTTCACGCCCCGGGTGGAGGCGATCCGGGTCAGCGCCTGCGAGGGCGCGCGGGCGCCCCAGGCGGCTCGGGTAACGAGCTCGGCCACGGTCACGCTCCCTTCGCCAGGAAGGTGATGAGCGCCAGCACGAACCCGGCCAGCGACAGGAGGACGGCGAGCGAGGGGAGCGGCCAGCGCCCCCGTTCCAGGGCTCGGATGCGGGCCTCATGGTCCGCCAGGTCCTTGGTCAGCTCGCCGTGCGCCTGGGCAACCTGGGCGACCTCGCCCCGGATGCCGTCGACTTTGCGGTCCGTGGCCAGGAGCTGGTCGTAGATTTCGCGTGCTCCGATCGTGACGGGGCCGAGCGGGTCGAGAGGCAAGGGTGCGCTCCGATCGTCGAGGGACGCGGCAGCGCGCCGCGATATGGAAGGGGTGGCCGCCCGCGCCTCCCAGGTCGGGGCGCGCATCCAGGCCCCGCGCGGGCGGCCAGGCTCAGTGCTCCATCTGGTCGCTGGCCTTCAACGCGGCCAAGATCGCGTTGACCTTCTCTGTCAGCGACCGGAAATTGTTGTTCAAGGTGGTGCGGTTGTAGGTGGCGCCGACGTCGTCGATGATCGCGCCCGCTGTCCCTGTGGTGGCCGTCAGCCCGGTGACGTTTGGCGCTACCTGGCCTGTCAGCCGGGTGATCGTGCCGGAAGAGTCGATGACGTACGGGCTGCTGTCCATGCCGGTGAACAGGTGCACGCCTTCCTCGGGAGGGTCGGGGGCGTCCATTGGCGGCAGGATCCAGCCCTTCGACGCCTTCGTGAGCGCTTCCCGGCCACCCGGCCCGAGCGCCTGCGCCACGTCGCGCTGCAGGTCCCGCAGGTCCTGCATCGGATTCGCCGGGCGTTGGTCACGGTCCATCAGGTCACCTCCGACGATTCGACGATGAGCTCCATCTCGGCCTTGCCCTGGTCGCGGCCGACGGGGAGGACCCGCGTCCCGATCACGCGGTGGCGGGCGTTCAACCCGGCGCCGGTGCCGGTCCGCTTGTGATACTCGTCCGACATGACCACGCGGACGGTGTCGCCCAGGTTGTTCGGCGTGAATGACGGGTTTTCGCCGATCGCGATCGTCACGCTGAACACGGTGACCGCGCCCGATTTGCGGGCGGCCCAGCCCTGCGCCCACTCCTCCAGGGTCTCTTGGAGCTTCACGCCTGGCCGGTCGATGAGGCGTTCGATGGCGGGCCAGCCCGCCTCCAGGTGGTCGGTCGCCTCGTACAAGGCTGAGGTGAGCGGTTCGGCCGACACCGACGCGTCGCCTTCGGTGTCGGGGGTGTCGCCTCTGGCTTCCCACACGGTGCCGCCCTTGAGGGCGTCGACCTCGTACCCCCAGGCGATGATGTCGCCGCCGCCCGACCCCATGCCGAACACGTGGCCGGCGTCGGGGTCGCCGATCGTGGGCGAGCCAGCCCGCACAACCCGGTCCAGTCCGGCCGCGCCGGTGATGGTGTCGAACGTCCACTCGAACCCGTCGATGACATCACCCAACTCTTGGATGCGCTGCCCGAACGGGGTCCGGTCCTTGCCCTCGTACAGCCGTTCCCGCACCTGCCCGGAATCCCCGGACGGGAGGATGAGGCCGAGGTTGGCGTGCGGCCGGGCCTGCATCGTGATGAGCAGCTGGCGGAGGATCTCGAACTGGTCGGCCGCGCCCGACCCGGTGAAGTCGAGGGTGTCCCGGATCCGGACGTGCTGCGGGTACGCCTCCAAGGTGGAGCCGCGCAGCTGCAGGACCGGGGCTTGACGGCGGTCCTTGCGCAGCGTGTACCCGGTGATCCAGTACTCGCCCCAGTAGTCGCCCTTGTGCAAGATCTCGCACACGATCACCCCGGGCCCGCGATTGAGCTGGGTGCGGTCGCGGGGGATGATCGCGTCCACCTGGTCGCCGATCGCCGACGACGTGATCGGCAAGCTGGCGGAGAACGCCCCCACGCTGGATGTGCGCCGCTCGAACGACACGCCGGACAGGTCAAGATGGCCGAGATAGGCGCGGTCCAGCATGCGCCGGAACACGTACTGGAAGTCGGCCGTACCGGCCGCCGGGGTGAACGGTGGCGGCGGAGGGGTTTCCGGCTCCAGGTCGGCGGCCGGGATGCTGATGGTCAACCCGGTCGAGGTGAGGGTGATGTTGCCGGAGTCGCGTGCGAACGTCTGCACCCCGGACGGGGCCGACGAGGCGATGGTGCGGGTGGCGACGGCGGAGCAGACGATGCTCGTGTCCAGGCTGCCGCGCAGCACGTACCCGGCCGGCGCCCCCCACTCGACGGACGGGAACGCGACGTTCAAGAACGAGGCGACCCGGATCTCCAGATGGTTGCCGGAGGCGGGGGTGACGGACGGGGTGCGGGATCCGTTGTCCTCGGCGACCATGGTGGCGATCCGGGCCGGCACCGTCGGCGACGCCTCATGCACGCAGATCAGGTGCACGTTGCCGCCGGACGGCAGCGTGAACGTGTAGCCGGAAGGCTCGGCGACGGTGGCGATCCGGCGGAGAATCTTGAACGCGGCCCCGAACTCGTCGGGCTCGAACTCGTAAATCTCCGTGAAGCCGGGCGAGGTGACGCCGTCGCCGCCGCCGCCGGAGTAGCCGGTCCACACCGCCCACAGCTGGTCGCCGGGCAGCGGGGCCGGGCTGGGCCGGTCAATGTGCACGGACGAATCGACACCGGCAGCGCCGCCGGAGTAGGAGCGGGCGGAGATGGTCACAGCCGCACCCCCTTACGCCCAGGCGTCCCGGTACAGCACGTCCGTCTCCGCCGTGGCCGAGATGACGTTGCCGCCGCGGTCGAGCACGAAGTCGGTCGGATGCACCGCGCCGCCGGCGAGCTGCCCCATCACGGACTCGCCGTCGATGGTGGCGTTACCGAGATCACAGTCGATGACCAGGGTCTGGCCGTCGGCGAGGGTGACGTTGAACTCGACCAGCTTGTTCGTGGTCGCGTTCAGCACGCTCGGAGGGTCGGCGGCCGGGCCGTGCACGACCAGCAGCGGATGGGTTTCGATGTTGCCGCCGTTGCTGATCGTTTCCTGGCCGCCGGCGGGGACGGTGACGCCGGTCGCGAGCAGGTTGTAGCGGCGCGGGTCGGAGCACACCCATTGCAGGCTGAGCTGGCCGAGGCCGAGCCGGAGCTGCTGGTCGACGACGAGTGGGTCGCGGTCGATCCGGCCGTAGATCAGGTACGGGGTGCCGAGGTCGTTGATGACGAGCGGCGTAGGGCGTTCGTCTGAGTAGACGGGCAGCGCCAGTTCCAGCGCGGTCACCGCCGCTTCCACGTCGGCTCGGGGGGCGCGCAGCAGCCCGGTCCAGGTGATGACCCGCTCCTGCAGCAGCGGCCGGCCCGCCCACGACCCGTGCCGGGACGACCTGGGCACGTTGCCGGAGTCGATCGGCGGTTTGCCCCGCCACCCGGTGAGGGTCTTCCACCTGTACGGGGTCCCGCGGCCGAGCACGAAGCCGCCGAACTCGATCTGGCCAGGCTGTCCGTCGAGTTGGTCGCCGGGCAGCGGCGGCACGGAGGCGACCACACCGGACGCCTCGACGGTGACGGCGACGTGCGGGAGGACGGCGGAGGCGTCGAATTCGGCGACGACGTCGAGCGGCCACACCGTGACCGCTGCTTCGACGGGGCCGACGGTGAGGCTGATGTCGGTGGTGACGGCCGGGGCCGGGACCGCCGCCGTGCCGGTGACGGTGGACAGGTCGACGACGGTGGCCGAGTCGGTGGTGACCGCCGGGGCGGGCACCGCCACGGTGGCGGTGACGGTGGCCGGGGTGGCGTTGGCGTCGCCTTGCGCGGTCGGGGCCGGGGCCGTGGTGGTGGCGGTGACGGTGGCGGGTTCCGGGCCTGCGCCTGCGCCGGCGTCCGGTGCGGGGACGGTTGTGGTGGCGGTGACGGTGGCGAGGGTAGCGGAGGCGTCGGACGCGCCCGGTTTGAGTTCGAGGGCAACCCACTCCCATTCGGGGGAGGCTCCGCCGCTGACCAGGTTGAAGGTGACGTTGCTGCCGGAGGTGGCGGTGTTGGCCGCCTTGCGCGCGAACAGGCCGGACAGGTTGGACATGTCGAACGCGGACTCGTCGTCCGAGGACGACGGCAGGCCGGTCACGGCGGTATCCGACGCCGCGATCACGCCGCGCGACCCGGCAGCCGTACTGGAGTAGCCGGTCACGTTGACCGAGGCGGATGTGGAGGAATTCTGCCCGGTCGCGCCGACCGGCGAGGCGAGGTCGACGTCGGTGAACACGTCGACCTTCATGGCGCTGGCGAATACCACGCCGCCGAAAACGCCCGCGCTGGCGAGGGTGACGGTGATGTTGGATGCTCCGGCCGCGCACGGAGCCGTCCAGATCTGGGTGCGGGTGCCGTCGCCGCTGGTGCCGCGGGTGACGCGCCGCGTCCATGTCAGGCCGCCGCCGCTGGTCACGGTGGGGCCGTTGGTGGAGTCGTCGAGCGCCGACACCATCGCAACCAGGAAGCTGTTCGCCGGCGGGGAGAAGGTGCCGGTGGCCAGCGTGCCGTTGGCGGTCGTGGTGACGAGCGCCGGGCTGGAGGCGTGCAGGGTGATCGCCAAGGCTTACACCCCCTTCAACGAGAAGAGCCGCCACGGAGGGGTGGCGGCGGCGCGGTGTTGCGGCAGGTCAGGGGGTGAAGTCGATCGTGAAAAGGCCGTTGGCGTGCGGGGTGAGCAGCAGGGTGCCGTTGGCGGTGTTGTAGTCGGTCGTCAGGTCGATGCCCATGATCAGGTTGTTGCCTGTGAGGGCGTCGGCGTACATGTCGACGATCCGCACCCCGGACAGGGTGCTGGACGGCCAGGAGACGGCGTCCGAGGAGTACTTGAGGACGCCGGCGCCGGGAAGGCTGAGGGCGGTGCCGGTGACGACCTTGCCGCCCGCCGTGTAGCCGGTGCCGCTGATCTCGTTCGTGGTGGCGTAGGCGGAGTCCGAGTTGTAGTTCGGCGTCCTGCTGGAGGTGTAGAGCGCGAACTTATGCGTCTCCAGATCCAGGTCCAGCGCCAACTGTGTGGTGTCGAGGACGTCCTGGTAGGTGACCACGTACAGACCAGAAGCCATGTCACTTGCCGCCCTTCATCGTCTTGGCCTGCGCCTTCACGGTCGGCAAGTCCACCGAGGCGGCGCCGTCTTCGACGATGACGGGCGGGCCCGGCTGCGGAACCGCGCCGAGCAGCTCGCGCAGCGGCGCGGCCTCGGCCTCCAGCTGGTCGAGCTCCTTCTGCATGGCGTGGCACAGCTCGACGTCCGGGCGCTTACTGTTCTCCGACCCGGCGAGGTACGACTGCAGGTAGGCGATCCGCGCCTCCCTGCGCAGCCACGTGCGGGTCTCGTTGATCCGGTCGGCCGCCGCCTGCTTGCGCTCCTTAGCCGCGGCGATCGCCTCCTGGTCGCCGCTCTCCAGGGCCTCCCGGTACGCCTGCTTCGCCTCGATGTTCTCCTGCTCGATGGGCTGGCAGGCGCGCGTCATGGCGAGCTGGGCTTCCAGTTCGCGGATGCTCGGCTGCGGTGTGGGCAGCCCAAGTCCGTTCATCGTTCCTCCGTGGTGATGGTCCGCCACCGCACCTTCAGGTGGGGCATGAACACGATCGCGTCCTGGCCGTCCCAGCGCTCCTGCACCAGGTTGCCGAGCTGGTCGACGCGCACCTGGGCGGGCCGGCCGCGCGCGTCCCGGTAGCCGAGGACGCGGTCGCGGGTGGACGGCGTGCCGAGGCCGCGCTCGGCCAGCCGGCGTTTCAGATCGTTGAGGTCGGCCTGGCTGGCGGGGACGATCAGAGACATGCGGGCTCCTATCCGTAGGCGTTGACCTGCCAGCCGAACTCGTTGCCGAGCTTGTTGACGTCGGCGTCTTCGCGGATGGTGGCGTTCGGCATGTTGACGACCACGCTGGTCCCGCCCCCGGCCTGCTGCTTGTAGTCGATGCCGCCGCCGCCGAAGTGCAGGTCAGCAGACCCGGCCTGCTTGCCGGAGACGGCGGTGACGGAGCCTCCGCTGGCTGCGGTGGGCATGGACCCGGCAAGGCTGCCCGCCGCGGCGGAGGCGACGTTGGCGGCTACAGCTTGGATGGCGGTGACGGCCTGGTCGGTGCTGTCGGTGATGCCGACGGCGAGTCCGGCGACGGTGTCGGCGCCGATGTCCGCCATCACCTGCGACGGGCTTTTGATCTTGAGTTCGCGCTTGATCGCCTTCACCAAGGCGTTGACGATCTTCGTCATCTCCTTGTCCAGCTTCGCCAGACTGTCCTGCAGACCCTTCAGGTAGCCGTCCCCGGCCTTCTTCCCCACGTCATAGAGGGCGTCCGCGCCGGACTTGCCGAGCTGCTTCGACATCTTGTCGATCTGCGCCTGCGCCTTGTTGATCGCCTTGATCTCAGAGCCTGGAGCGCCGACCAGCATCTCCGCGATGGACGCGCCGCCCTCCACCCCGGCGTCGATGATCTGCCGCAACGTCTCCTTGTTCAGGCCGCGCCGAGCCAAGGTCTGGATGTCGTTCGCAAAGTCCTTGATCGACTGCGCCCGGTCCTTCAACGCGCCGGAGAAATCACCCGAATTGAGCTCGTCCTCGGAAAGGCCCGTGATGGAGGCCCACTCCTTCGCGTCGCCGGCGACCTGCTTCGCGTACTCCTTCGCCGCCGCCAGGCGGGCGACCAGGTCCTCCCGCTGCTTCGCCAGCGCCGCCAAGCTGTCGTTGCCCTTGGAGACGAAGGCGAGCAGGTGGTCCTTGGCGTCGGGCGTGCTCGCGAATGCGGTCTTGATCTGGTCGACCATCCGCTTGACGGTGTCGACCGCCCGCCCCTCCTCGGACTGCAGCCCCTGGATGAGGCCTTGGACGGTCCACTTGCCGACCTCGGCCATGGCGGTGGACGGGGAGTGGATGCCGAGCAGGTTCTTCGCGGCCTGGAGGGCAGAGTTGGCCAGACCGCGCGCGGCCTCGGCCGCCTGCCCGATCATGCTTTTGATCCCGGCGACGAGCCCGGACCCGAGATCGGCGCCGGCCTTCTGCCCGTCGCCCTTCAGCCCGTTCAGCTTGGACGTGACCTTGCCGACCTCGGCCACGGCCTGCTTGGTCTCGGCGTCGACCTTGACCTTCTTGTCCTTGACGTCGTCGACCTTGCGCTTCGTCGACTCCAGCCCCGACAACGCCTTCGCCGTTTCGGCGTCGACCTTCACCGTCTTGCCGTTCGGCAGGGTTACGACGGCCTTGCCGAACTTGTCGATGGCGACCTTGCCGTCGTCGGTCTTCTTCACCGTCACGCCGAGGCTGTTGCCGAGCCCGGTCACGGCGTCGCGGGCGGCATCGTTCTTCCCGGCGAGGTCGATCAGGGTGGGCAGCTGGTCAGCGAAGGCCTTGCTGGCCTCGGTGGTTTTTCCGGTCTGGTCGTGCTCGGCCTGCGCCGAAAGGGCGATCGCGCCGGTCAGGTCCTGGACGCTCTTGAGCCGGTCGACGGTGGACAGCTTGCTGTCCTTGGCGGCCTTCGCCGACTCGCTGATCGCCTCCTTCAGCCGGATCTCCGCATCCAAGGCGGCTGCGGCCGGATCGAACAGCTCCTCCAGCGCGTCGGAGAAGTTCCGTACGCCGGAGGCGGCGTCGTTGCCGTTGTCGCCCACGTTGGCGATGGCGGCCGCGCCTGCGCCGGCGGCGACCTTCATCCGGTCGAGCACGCCGGGAAGCTCCTCCATCCCGGCCGCGATCTCCTCCGGGGTGCCGCCGAACAGCTGGCGGAAGAAGTAGTCCGTCCCGGCCTGCGATCCGGCGGGGCCGAGCGGCGCCGAGAACGCGACCTTGATCTCGTCCGCCCATGAGAGGACTTCGGCGCCGACCTTCAGCAGCTCGGTGGCGTCGGTGATCAGGTTGGCGAGCATCTGGGGGTCTTCGTCCAGAATGTCGCCGAAGGTGTCGAGCGCGTCGGAGATGTTGCCGATGATCTTCGGCATGCGGTCGCCCAGCGACGACAGCACGTCGCCGAAGGAGTCGCCGAGCCGCTCCAAGGTGGGCCCGAGCCCGCCGAGCGCCTGCCCCGCCATTTCGACGAAGTGGTCGACGTCGGGCACCAGATCCTTGAAGATCCTCTTCAGGGCGGGCTTGAGCCGGTCGAACGCCCGCTCGGCCACGTCGGCCGCCCGGACCAGGCTGCCTTCGAGAGGCTTGGCGGCGTCCGCCAGCTCGCCCTTGAGCTCCTGGCCGAGGTCGGACCACGCCTTGCGTACCCGGTCCGCGCCGGCCGCGGACTTGATGCCGACGGCGAGGAGGGCGCCGCCCACCGCCGCCACGATCCCGGCCGAGGCGACGGACGCCACGCCGGGCAGGGCGGCGACCGCCGCCGCCAGCAACCCCACCTTCGCGGGGCCGAGGTCGCCGATCACCGACAAGGCGCCGTCGAACGCCTTCCCGACGGCGCTGCCAGCTTTGACCGCGCCGTCGGCGAGCGGTTCGAACAGGCCCTCGCCTTCCTTCGCAAGGCGGCCCTTGGCGTCGCGGAGACGGCCGTCGGCGCCGCGCCAGAAGCCGTCTCCGGCCGCCTGCCCGGCGCGCTGCCCGCCGTCCCCGGCAGCCCGCTCGACGTCCGCCATCGCCTTCTCGACGCCGTCGAGGAGGCGGGACATGTCGGCGAGGGCGGCGTCCGGGTCCATCCCCTTGGAGATGTTGTCGGCGACCCGCGCGAACGCGGACGACACGGTCGATTCGATGCGGCCGGTCGTGTTCGTGGTGACCGAGTCGAGCCGGTTCAACCGGCGTTCGGCCCGGTCCAGGCCGGAGTCGAAGCCGCGGTCGTCCGCGTCGAGGTAGGCGACGAGCTCGCCGACGGTGAGAGACACGCGCCACCGCCTCTCTGGTCAGGCTGTTTCGAGGAAGTCGGCCGCCGCGTCGCCCGCCAGTTCGACGGGCTCGGACTGGACGATCAGCCGGTAGACGGCGTTCGGGGAGAGGCCGGCGAGGAGGACGCCGAACTCGCGGTAGGTCAGCGCGGCGATCTGCGCCGGGGTGAGGCGGTATTCGCGGCGGAAGTCGGCTTCGATCGCCCACCAGAGCCGCCGGATCCGCCGGTCCTCCCCGTAGGCGTCGCGGGCGCTTTTCCCGCACCGTCACGCGCCTTCACGAGCTCGTACGCCTCGGCGAAGCTGGTGGGCTTCCCTCGACCGTTGGCGTACCCCCACGCGAACACGACCTCGAACTCCCGGTCGCCCATCCCGGCCGCGACCCAGGCGTCGAGCACGTCGGTGCCGAAGAGGGCGCCGACGAGCTGCTTGAACCCTTCGGTGTCGCTGCCCTTGAGCGCGTCGAGCTTCTGCTCGAACATGAGCGGCAGGTCGGCCGGGACGACCACCTGCACGCCGCGGATCGTCTGGGTGTGGGGGCGGCCCTGCTCGGCCGCCTCCCGGCGCATCTGGGCGGCCCAGAACGCGTCCCACGCCTCTTCGTCGTTGGGGGTGTCGAGTGGCTCGGTGCTCGACATGTCAGGACACCGACGCGGTGGACGACAGGCCCGACTTGGTGATGGTGGCCGCCCAGGCGGACTTGGCGTTGGTTTCCCCGCCGGACTCGCCCAGGCTGAACGTGCAGTTCCAGATGCGCCAGGTGGTCGAGGTCGGGTGCCGGAACCGGACCCGCCCCAGGCTGTCAGAGCCGAGCTTGTCCTCGCCCGCCATCTCCTCGACGCGGGCGCGGCCGGGCTGCAGGGCGCCGGTGGAGTCGTCGCGCAGCTCCAGGCCAGCCAGGGCCATGCTGGCGCCGCGCTGCATGATCTCCTGCTCGTACGCGCCCTCCGAGTCGTAATCCGTGGTGTCGGCCGTCTCCTCGTTCTCGCCACGGTTGAAGGTGACGGAGGCGAGGTTCTCGATGCCGATCCACGTGTCCGTGGTGGAGGTTTCGACTTCGAGGATGATGTCTCTCGCGTTGATCTTCCGCTGGGTCACGGGTTACTCCTGTTCGTGCTGGTCCGGCTGACATCGCAGCGGAGGTTGATCACGTATTCGGGGCGTTGGTTGGCGTCGAGGCCGATGAAAACCGGGCCGGACTGGATGGCGACGGCGAGCTGCAGCCACGTCCCGCCGGGGAGCGTCATCGTGCCGAGACCGTTCAGCCGGTCGTACAGCAGCTCGGCGTCCCGTTCGGCGGTGCGG
This sequence comes from Nonomuraea sp. B208, assembly GCF_057536035.1. NCBI lineage: Bacteria > Bacillati > Actinomycetota > Actinomycetes > Streptosporangiales > Streptosporangiaceae > Nonomuraea > Nonomuraea sp. B208. Next base: position 182,728 of record NZ_BAAJOU010000021.1, on the reverse strand, counting down.
ACATCGGTGGCGGGCCCGCGGACGCGCAGCTGCACACGCGGCTCGTCGTAGTTGTCGGCCAGCGCGGATTCGCCGCCGGCGTAGCGGGCCAGGACCACGCACCGGTCCGGCGACGCGGGCATCTTGAGGAGGAAGCGCGGGCCGACGTCCAGGTTGAGCTGGTCGAGGAGGGCGGCCAGTTCTTCCAGCAGGGTCACAGACGCCACCCCCTGCCACACTGGATGAATGGACCTGAACGAGATCGCGCGCCGCCTGGCGGCCGTCGAGGGCCTGGACTGGGCGGAAACCCGGAAACTGTTCCTGGAAGAGCGGTACGGCGACTTCCATGAGGTTGGCCCGGTGCTGGTGCCTACCGACTTCCAGCCCGAGAACGACGTAGAACGAGCGGACGCTGCCGTGGCAGCCGCGGTGGCCGAGTTCCTGCAGCACGCCGTAGTCGACATGCGTGCTCTGCTCGATGCTGCCCGGCGCAGCTAACGCAGGCTCCTACGGATCTGGGCGGCGATCAGCGCCAACATCGTCGCCTGCTCAGCGTTGAAGGGGCCTTCCAGGTACTTCGCCTGCCGCCCCGGATCGTGCCGCCACGTGAGCTCCTCGTGCTGGCGCACGGCATATGGCGTGTCGAAGCTGACGGCGCCGCGCAGTTCGCCCTCGTCCACGGATGGGACGGCGGAGTTGATGAGGGTGGACTCCTCGATCGGAGCCACCCCTGTGCTCTGTTCGTGGAGGTGGTTGACGGCCTTCCGCAGGCCCTTGACCGCGCCCGCCCGCTCCTTGGCCCGGATCGCCTTCGTGTTCAGCTTCAACCTGGCCTTACTCACTTCCACCCCTCTCTACTGAAGAGCGATCTCCAGATGGTCAGGGGTGGGCAGGCCGCCCCCGTCCCGCCGGAGCGCCGCCACCACCTGGGCCTGCCGGCCGTTGACGGTGATCCGGGAGCCGGGCGGGCACGTCGTGTTGAGCGGCATGTAGATGACGGCTCTCGCTACGACCTCTTCGCCCTCGTTGTTGAGGATCTTCTGGAGCCGGTCGTCGACAAAGCACGCCACGGTGGCCGCGTCGCCGTACTCGGGGCCGAACGGCCCCTCGCCTTCGAACGGCTCGACAACGGCCGTGTGGCGCAGCAGGAACGGGGGCAGGTCAGGCATCGTCGGCCGCCGTGCACGGGATGTAGGTTCTCGGCTCGTGGCCGGTCAGCCCAGCCTGTTGCAGGACGGCGAACGCTTGAGGTGCGAGGCGGGTGGCGGCCGAGCCTCCGCCACCCGCCCCGGTCTGGTTGCCGCGGCTGGAGCGTGCGAGCCGGACGGACCCGATTTGCACGTCCGCGTACTCGGCGGTCGCGCCGGTCCCGTCCTCGCCGACAGCCGCCCAGGCCGCGACCTGCTCGCACGTCGCTTCCTGGAGCGCGGTCTGCACGTCGGTGTCCTCGGTGTCGTAGACGGCGGCGATGAGGGCCTGGTCGACGAGCCGGGACGCGCGGGTGAGGAGAAGGTCGATGTTCGTGGGCGCGGTGCCGCCGGTGTAGTCGGTGTAGTCGGAGCTGGTGGCGTACGCCATGCGGCGCCTCCCCTCTCGATGTGGTGCGCGCGGGCGGGCGCACCCTCATCCCGCCTCGCCCGCCCGCGCACGACTGTCAGGCGTCCAGCGCCGCCACCATCACCCCGGTCGGGGTGGTGCCCGCGTAGTTGACGTGGACGGTGCCGTCCGCCTGCCGGTGCTCCGGCCCGAACGGGCCCGCGATCCGGTACTCGCCGGCCGGGATGGAGATGGTGGTGTCGGCGACGGCGAGCTGGCCGCGGCCGACGGTCGCCGGCGTCGGCACGGTGACGGTCAGCGCAGCGTCGTCGCCGTTCATGACGTACAGGAGCCGGTGCGGAGCCCACGGAAACGAATTGCCGTCGGTGAGTTCGGCGGCCTGGTCGACGGCGGCCGGGCTGGTGCCGGCCTGGGTGATGGTGGTGACGGTGATCGCGGTGCGCGCCATCCCCTACTCCTTCGAGGTCTTGGTGCGCTTGCGGGGGGAGGTGCGGTCGGGGGCAGGCCCGTGGTTCCCGCCCCCGACCGCGTCCTCGGTGATCTCGAACTTCGGGTCGACCTCGCGGAGCGCCGCCGCCAGTTCGGGATCGTCCACCACGGCCCGGCCGTCCACGAAGGTGACCAGGCCGCGGCTCGTGTTGATCGGCACCTCCCCGTCGGGGAAGCGACCGCAGTGGAAGACCGGCATCGGCTAGGCGGCCTTCACGTTGAGGATCTTGCCGTGCTTCTTCTCGTTGCCGTACGCCAGGCCGATCTCGCCGTAGATCTGCCGCTTCTCCGCCGCACCCGAGCGGGCAAGCTCCTCGACGAACAGGAAGCCCTTGCCGGGGATCGGCAGGAAGCGCGGCGAACACTCCTCCAGGGAGACGACGGAGATGACGCTGCTCGGCATGTGCCGGTCCAGCATCAGGTTCAGCGTCCCGAAGTCGGTCTCGATGGTGGTGACGTGCACGCCGGCGACGGTGCGGGACATCTCACGGTAGTTCTTGTCCGTGATGAAGATCTTCGTCAGGGCCCGCTTGAGGGTGGCGTTGGTCATGAGGGTCGCGGTCTCGGACTCCATGATGCCGCCGTTGGCCCACACGTCCTGCATGAGGTCGATGACGATCGCCTCGGTGAGCGCGGTCGCCTTGGTGACGGCGGCGCCGCCGTCCGTGGAGAACGCGATCACGCTGCCGCCGGGCCGAGTGGCCAGCTTGAACGTGTTCGTCGCCGAGCTGACCACGTAGTAGAGGGTGTTCTCCGACAGCACGCTGGTGGCGCCGCCCGTCAGGGAGGAGACGACCACGGCGTCGCCGTTGGACAGGCCGTGCGCCGAGATCGTGAAAGTCTCGTCGTCGGCCTCGATGACGGCCGTGCCCACGCTGGTGCCCTGAGTGGACACGTTGGTGGCGGTGGCCTCCAGGATGCCGCGCGTCCGCCTGGCGGTCGCATTCGAGCTGGGGTTGTTGAAGGTGCCGGTGATGAACGACTTCTCGACGTCGCGGGCGATCTGCTTCAGGTGCTGCTGAATCTGCCAGTCGAGCTCGGACAGCACCGGGTTGGAGCCGTTGATGCCGACGGAGCCGGCGTGGCTGGAGCCGGTGCTCGCGTACTGGCCCGTCGCCGCCAGCTTCGTGTAGCTGAGCTCCAGGGCCTCCTGGTGGATCTCCACCACGTTGTTGACGTTGAACCGCACCCGGGCCTCGGCGGTGGGCGCGTCGGCGCCCTCCAGCCGCTGCCGGGACGCGGACGCGTCACGCAGGTCGTAGCCCTGCCACTGGAACAGGGTGGCCTCCGCGCTCTCGCCGCCGGTCAGGCCGCCGATCGCGGACAGGAAGGGCGTGTCCTCGGGGGTGACGGCGAAAAGCTCGCCCACGTAATTCGGCAGGTCGAAGGTGTCGCCCTGCCCGGTGATACCCGCCATGGGGGTGTCAGCCTCTCTGTGAGGTCGGGCAGGCGCGCGTCGGCCTGGCCCTAATGGTTACTGGGTGGATTGGGTGAGCGCGAGCTGGCTCTTGAGCCGGAGCGACGTCTTGAAGTCGCCCTTGGCTTCTGCTTCGCGGATCTGCTCGCGCAGGCTCTTCGGGGGTGCGCCCTGGCCGTTGCCGCCGCCGAAGTCGCCGCCGGAGGAGGACGGCGCCTTGGGGGCTAGCTTGGCCAGCTGGTCGACCGCCTGCTTGATCGCCTGCTGGTCGATGGTGCCGTCGTCGTTGACGAACCGGGACTTGTCGATCAGGTCGGCCGCAGGGCCGAGGTCGACGCCCTTCTTGGCGAGCGCCACCTCGAACCGGGCCTCGGCCAGGACGCGGCCGTGCTCGCGGGCAGCCTCCATCCGGCCTTCGGCCTTCGCGGCCTCGACCGCCTTCTCCTGGTCGGACATGGCCGCGGCCTTGAGCCGTTCGAGCTCCTCGGCGGCCTTGGCGTTCGTCTTGGCCTGCCGTTCGAGGGCCTTGCGCTGCTCGCGCTCGGCCTGCAGCGCCGACTTCAGCCCGGCCAGGTCGTCGCCCTGCTGGGACGTCTCGTCCCCCGCCGGCGCGCCGTCCTGCTGTTCGGTGCTGGCGTCTGTGGTGGTGGTGTCGTCGTCAGCCATGCGGCTGCTCTCCTTCGGGTGGGCGCTCGGGCATCCCGCCCGTGCGCTCGGTGCCCGCTACGGCGTCTCACCGCGGCGGAAGCTCTGTCGGTTGGTCGAGGCCGAGCATCGCCCGATACTCCGCGTCGTCGAAGGCGTCGCCGTGCTCGACGACGTCGACGAAGACGGGCTGGTCGTCGAACCCGGACGGCGTGCTCATGGCACCACCCGCACTCGAACCACAGTCTGGGCTCCGTCCTGGTGGACTTCGACGATCTGGAGCTTGGTGCCTGCGCCGAGCAGCAGCTCCCACTGGCCGGGATTGGCGGACAGCTCTTCGATGTAGGCGGCGGGGTGGCCGGCGGGCACGTCGAGTTCGATGCGGACGGGAAGGACGCGGGCGGCGCGGGCGAGGCCCTCGTCGGGGTGGCCGTCGAGGGCGATGGAGGTGGACATGAAGCCGCGGTCCTGCAGCGTCTTGCCGACCATGCCGGCCAGGTCGCTGGCGCGGACGCCGGGACCGAACGCGTCCGGGAGCACGTACCGGAAGGCGCGCACGGGCTGGGCGAGGGGGCGCATCGCGGCCTGAAGGTCGCGGATGGCTTTCGCCGCGGCCAGGCTCGACGGTTTCTTGCCGGTCCGGAGCGGGCGGTTGATGTCGGGCGCCCAGCCAGAGGCGTAGCGCTCGATGGCGTCGCGCTGCTCGTCGGTCCAGGGTTGGCCGTCGAGCATGCGCTGTTGCATGGCGCGGGCCTGGTCGGGGGTGAGCCGTCGGCTCGGCGTCGGCGCGGGCCTAGGGGCAGGCGCGGGCGTCGGCGCAGGCGTGGGCGGAGGCGCGGCGGCGCGCGCGGGCACGGCAGGCGGGATGTTGCCCGCGCCGACCTGCTCCCGGTAGCGGAGCCGCTTAAGCCCGTGCTGGTCGATGTGCTGGCGCAGTGCGGCCTGCCACTCGCGCACCTTCACGTCCGCGCGCCGCTTCGCGACAGGGTCGATGGCGGCGATGCTGCGCTTCTTCCACTTGCGGATGTGGCGTTCGATCGCGCGCTGGCGTTGCTTCGCCTCGTACCCGTCCGGGTCGTGCTCGGCGTTGTCGACCTTGGTCACGCCCGGCAGGTAGAGGCTGGTGGAGTGGGTGCAGTTGTGTACTACAATGTGTGCAGTTAGGTATGCACGTGTCGAGGTCTGGAGATCATAGGCATGTCCCCTGTACCAATCCCGCTCAACGAGGACGACCTCATCAGGCGTTACCTCGCAGGAGAGTCGTGCGAGGACCTCGCCGGGGAGTTCGGCGCCAGCCGGGAAACGCTCCTCAGACGACTGAAGAAGAACGGCGTGCCCATCAGGCAGGGACCCGCCTACCGCACCGCTGACACCAGCACCACCAAGGAGATGCGCGCCACCACGCGAGAGCGTATGAAGCTCCACGCTGGGCCCCATGAGGCCACCTTCGCCAAGCTCCTCGATGAGGTCGGCCTGGAGTACGTGCAGCAGCGAGCTTTCGGCCCATACAACGTCGATTTCGCCCTTGTAGGAGCGCCCGTCGCCGTGGAAGTCGTGACTGGTGGCGGTAATGCTCGTGCGGCGGCCATGCGTCGCAACCGCATCGAATACCTTCTCGATGCTCGTTGGCACGTCGTGGAGGTCTTCTACCGGATGGGTCGCAAGGTCTTCCCGTTCACGAGCGGCAGCGCTGAATACATGCATGCCTTCGTGGATGCGGTCGGCAGCGAACCACCCCTGCGTGGTCAGCACCGGATGGTTCGGGCTGACGGTCAGGTGGTTGCCCCTCGCGGTCGTGAGGTGCACTGACGGGCCCTCATACCAGGCGCGGACCGCGTTCTCGACCTTGCCGAGGACGCGGCAGTCCTGGTCCCCAAGGATGGCGTTCGGGTGGAACAGGCCGGCCGCCCGCGCCACCTGGATGGGGATCGCGTTGACGGCGATGATGCGGTCGTCGACGAGCTCGTCCTCGACGAGCACCCGCCCCGCCCGGCCCGACAAGCTCAGGATCTTGCGTTCCCACGGTCGGCACAGGCCGCACTCGCGCGGCGAGTCGGAGACGATGACCAGGTCCTCGCCCGCGTCGGTGAGCCGGTCCATGTGGCCCTGCCGCATCGCCTGGTGCGCGCCCGTCCGGACCGCCATCTCCACGTAGCTCGCGAGTTCCCAGCGGCGGCCGGCCTTGTCGACGAAGCCGGTGATGCCGCGGTCGACGAGGCCCTGCCAGGCGTGCTGAGCGGCCTGCCGCCGGGTCTGGACGCCGAGCAGCACTTCGGGGAGGGCGGCGCGGGCCACGACCTCGCGGTAGGAGTCGAGCGTCCACCGCAGGATCTGGGTGTGCGTCGAGCGCAGGGTGAGGGCGAGTTCGCGGGCGAGCCGGATCAGCGCGCCGACGCCGGGCAGCGCGTCGAACACGCCGGGCAGGTCGGGGAGTGGGGCGTCGGCTTGGATGTGGAGTTCGCGGAGGGCTTGCTGGCCGCCGCGCTGGGCGGCGAGGGCGATCGCCTGCCGTGCATGGTCGTCGGACATGGTGGCGAGGCGGGCGAGGATGCGTTCGGTGCGCTGCCTGAGCGCGCCGAGCTGGGCGAGCTTCTGCTGGGCCCAGTCCGGGCTGTCGATGCCGGCCTTGAGGCTGACGGCGATGTCGCGGGCGAGCCGCTGCTCGACCCCGGTGTAGAGGTCGAGCAGGGTTTTGACGAGGTCGTCGATGGTGGGGGCGGCCACGAGACCACCCCCACCACAGGCTTACCGTCCGGGAGGAGGACCTCCTTGCGGTGCTACTCCCGGGGTTTGATCGACTGGCCGCTGTGATCCGACCGGCCGTCCGGGGTCTCGTACGGCTCTCCCAGATGCAGCGCAGCCACGCCGTTGCCTGACCAGTGCAGCAGCATGGTCGGCCCGTCGTCGTCAGGCCCCACCGCTGGCAGCTCAACTGCATCCTCGCCGGGCAGATCGATCCACACCGTGTGCGCGGGCTTGATGGTCATGTCGTCCATCATTCCTCACGAGGCGGCGGCCCGTCCTGCTGGCCAGGCTCCTGGCCGTCCTCCTCGCCGGGCACCGGCGGCTGACCGAACGCGCCCAGGTCGGCGAGCGGGTCCGGCCGCGCGTCTCCGATGGCCTGGACTTCGGCCTGCACCTGGTCTTCGTCCCAGTCCGGGTGCAGCATCCGCACCAGGGTCTCGTCGGAGGCGGCCTCCGCTCGGCGCATCAGCTCGGCCGTCTGGGCGAGCTGCATGATGTCCGGCGAGACGGAGTCGCCGAAGACGACGGTCGGGAGTTCGGGTGCGACCGCACCGTCGAAGCCGAGCGCCGCCTCCAGCTGCAGCAGGGTCTCGATGGCGGCGGCGAGTTCGGGCGCCGTGTACAAGGCTTTCCGCCCCCGGGTGATGAGGGAGCGGCGCTCCTTGGCGGCCACCTCGGTCGCGGTCACCGCCACCTCGCCGCTGAGCCCGAAGGACTGGGCGCTGTAGCCGGTGGCGCGGAGGATGGCGGCCAGGAGTTCGGCCTGGGTCTCCTTGTGCTCGGCGTACCGGATCGCGAACTGCTGCGCACTGATTTCCATGCGGTCGTCGCCGCCGAGCACGTCGAGGGCCTCGTACAGCTCCCGGTCCGGGTCGAAGTACGCGCCCTGGCCTTTGCCGAGGGACTGCAGGTAGGCGCGGGGGACGATCAGCCGGGCCTTCGCGAGCCGCAGGTCGCGCATCCACGACGTCCACGTCTCATCGACGCTGTCCATGAGCTGCATGACGGGGCCGTCGAAGTCGGACCGGCCCAACGAGGCGCCGGCCGGGAAGTTCCGCCACGCCCGGTTGGGCCGCATGTTGGGCACGTACTGGGCGGTGCACCTGGTCAGCCGGGTCTCGATGACGGGCTGCATGTTGGCGGTCTCGGCGTGGTCGGTGAGCGGCAGCTGCTTGCCGAGCGACCCGGGGGCGCCGACGTAGAGCCCGTTGAGGATGGCTCCGGGTTCGTGGCGTTCGAGGTGGAGGTAGCAGGTGCGTTCGTCGGGCTGTTCGAGCACGCGCCAGAACGTGACCGCGTGGAGGCGGCCGAACCGGAACTCCGGCACCGCCGCGTCGGCGTGCACGGCGGCCAGCCAGGGGCGTTCGGCTACCTGCTCGTCCCAGACGGTGCGCAGGAAGTAGCCGCCGAGCGCGGCCCCGACCTCAGCGCCTTCGAGGAGGGCGGCCTGGAGGCTGGGCACGAGCTGGTCGATGCGTTCCTGCGTGGCCGCGTTCTCGACGGTGATCGTCGGGGGTTCGCTAAAGAGCAGGTCCGAGCTCATGGTGCAGATGTCGCTCGCCACGGGGACGTGCAGCTTCGCGCGGCGCTCGCCGGCGGGGGTGGGCTGGCCCCAGAACATGCGGCCGATGAAGCCGGTGACGCCGCCCCGGTGCTGCCACGGGTGGTTCGCCGGCTGGGTGGTGGCGCGGTGCGGGTCCTGGTAGGTGGCGGCGAGCCGGTCGGGGTCGCCGGTGTACCAGGCGTCGAGGACGGCGTAGTGGTTGTAGATGGGGGTGAGGTGTTGGGGCGGCCACGTGCCGCCGCCGCTCGGCAGCGGCATCGGGGACGCTCCTCTCAGGTGTTTCGGCGGGCCTGGTTGTAGGCGGCGAGCGGGGCCGGGTCGACGTCGACCACGCCCGGGTTCACGCCCGCGCCCGCGTTCGGGCGGAGCGTCTCCACGATCGCGCGGAACAGGGCATCCTTGACCCGCTGCTCGGCAGGCAACTCGTTGTACGGCACGAGGCACGGGTGCGTCTTCGCGAAGTTGTCCTTGACCGGGCCGTACGTCCAGCCGGCGCCACGCTTGGAGTCGCACCACGCCTCGTGCAGCTCCTCGTCGGTGATCCCGCGCTGGGCGGCCTCGACGCCCTCGATCGCGGAGTCGCGCTGCCACTGGGGTGCCTCGTCCCAGTGCGGGGAGAGTGAGGGGTCCTCGGTGACGATCTGGATGGCGCGGTTCGCTTCATGGCAGATGCGTGCGACCCAGTCCACGGGCATGACGAAGCGGTTCATGTTGGTCTCCACAGGCTCGGTTGTGGGTTACTGGCTGGTAACCGTACAGAATGCCCATTCTGTAAGGTCAGCGTTCGGCGTTTCTGCAGGTCAGCGGATTGGATGGGAAGCGGCGTCGAAATGGGCGCGAGAATCCGCCCCAATGTCCGTTTATGCAGTCGTCATGCAGTCCGTTTATGCAGCCTTCGACGGCGGCACGAGCCGCCCGTGCCACACGTTGCGCGTCGTCCGGATCCCGTACCTGAGCGCGTCACACCCGTGGTCGTTGATCTTCAAGGGCTTGTCCTCGCCCTTCTCCGACGCGTCCGGATCCCACGCATAGCCGGGAATCTCCCGGATCAGCTCCTTGCACTCCGCCGAGACGAGCAGCCGGTCGGTGGCGAACAGGGAGGCGACGTCGCGGATGCCGTCAACCACCTCGTTGTCCGCCAGAGTGGACGTCCAGCCGGAGCGGTGCAGCTCGACACGGAACGACTTCGCGGACGGGTCGACGATCGTGTAGTGCGGCGTGACGCCGAGGCCGGCGACCCAGGCCCGGACACGCTCCGAGTACTCCGAGTCGGTGAGGCTGCCGCGCTGCTTCTTCGAGTCCCAACGCCACTCATGCCCGACGTACAGGCGACCGTCCTGGCCGAGGCCGATCAGCAGGGCGTGGAACGGGTTCGTCGTCCCGTAGTCCATCGCCAGGCACAGCCACTGCTCGATCGTCGGCAGGGACTGGACGACGTGCCGGGCGGGATCCCACGACTCCCAGATGACGCCTTCGGCCAGGCACCACTCACCGAGGATCAGCCGCCGGTGCCACAAGCCGGTGAACTCGCTGGAGACGTCGGCGACGTACTGGGCGGTGAGGTTCGGGTTGTCGGCCAGCTTGAACGAGAAACGGTGCAGGTTGAGCGTGTCCGGCTCTGCGCTGTTGTCGTGGACCTGGCCGTCGTGGTCGAGCCAGAGCCGGGCCCGGTCGAGGTAGTCGGTTTTCAGCCAGTGCTGCGGGCCGTCCGGGTTGGTCGTGGCCAGCAGCTGCGCGCCGGGAATCGACAGCCGGGTGAGCAGCATGACCCAGAAGCTCTCAGGGATCGTCGAGGCTTCGTCGACGTACGCGCCCACCAAGCTCAGGCCCCGGATCTTGTCCTCGGAGCCTTCGTTGTAGGCACCGGCCACGTAGACGAGGCGGCCGAGGAGAAAGAGCTCGCCGCGGCCGGCGACGAACTTACAGCGCTTCTCGCCGAGCATCTCGACCAACGGGTCGATGATGTTCCGCTTCAGGGTGCGTTCCGTCTTGCCCACCATGAGCAGCGGGCCGGGCGGCGCCTCCCTGACGAACTTGAGCCACTTCATCAGCGACGAGATCGTCTTCGACGAGCGGACGCTGCCGTCCCACACGTTCAGGCGGGCGGTGGCGAGCTGCACGGACTGGCGCTGCTTCCCGACCAAGGGAGTGACGTTCACAGGCCGGTCATCTCCTGCAGCCAGAGGTCGACGGCGGCCTGCGACTCGCCGCTGTTGTCGTGCTTCTCGACGGCGAGATGCTTGTCGATGGCGACCGCGGCCGAGGTGATGAGGTTGCGCTTGTCGGCGGTGGGCGGCTCGTCGAACGTCTTCTCGTTGTAGGTGTTGTCCTTGCCGCCGAAGTTGAAGACGGTGTGTGGCTTGTGCAGGTCGTCGAGGAACCGGTTGGCCTCTTCCAGGAACCGGCGGCTGGTGGTGGCCCGGAGTGCGGCGTTGTCGGCGCGAGCTGCCTCAGTCGCGTTCTTGGTCTGCGTCCGGTCGAAGGCGGACGTCAGCCCGTCATCGCGTGCGATCTTCGAGACGGTGGAAGGTGAGACGCCGTGTTCTCGGGCGATCTCATTGCGTCTTCCGCCAGCGCGGATGGCTTCGCTGATGGCGGCGCGGCGTTGGGGGTCGAGGGGCTTGGGCACACGTGCTCACCCCCGAACACGAAGAAAGCCCCGCACGCGGCGGGGCTGATTCTGGGCATGCAGCTGCAGGACTCATTATCCACAGGCGCTCGACCTGCGTCAACGCGGCTGATCACGCGGTGATGGCGTGTCGTGCGCGGGCTGCCCGCTCCTCCTCCGGCACGACGTGCGCGGCGAGTTTGGCCCAGGCGGTGATGGGCCAGCACGGTTTGCCCCACAGCCAGGTGGTGACGTGCTCGGCGGGCGGGTTGCAGTTGAAGCCGTGGCAGATGATCGCCACCTGGTTGGAGGGGAGGACCTCCACCTTCCAGGTGTGGCCGCCGCCGACCGGCTGCTCGGCGGTCCGGCCGTCACACCACGGGCACACGATCTTGACGGTTTGGCCGTGGTACAGCATGCCGAGCGCCCGCGCCGTCCGCTCGTGGATCTTCTGTACCCGCGGCCATGCCCACTCGACCACGTCGTCGGGTAGCTCGTGGAGGCAGGCGAGCGCGTATTGGAGCCATGGCCGGGCGTCGTACTCGCCGAAGCGGGGCGGGGCCAGGATCGGGCGGGCGGTGGCGGGGTCGAGCTGCTCGGCCAGGTCGTCGGCCAGGTCGTCGGCGTGCACGACGACATCCAGGAGGGTCTGGAGGATGTCAACGTCGACGGGGGCCGGCGACTCCCCCCATTGGAGCGGGTTGCGGAAGTAGCGTTCGATGGCGGCCTGCCCGTCGCGCAGATCTTTTTCCTCTCGGGAAATGGTTCGAGTCTGCCGCAACGGTTTCGTCGTCAACGGCATGCGTGCTTCGATCAGGTCGGGCCAGTATTCGATAACCCATTCCAGGGTGGCGGTCACGATTTCGCGCACGGGTGTGCCTCCTCAGAATGGCGGATTGTCGGGGACCGTATAGCCGGACGGGATATACAGCTCGACCGGCTGGGCGGGCGGCGGTACGAAGTGGGGGCCGGGCGGGCATCGGTGTTGGGCGTGCACGGAGTATTTGCGTTCGCCGCGGATGCGCCAGGCGGTGCGCTGCCACAGGAACGGGCGGCGCGGCAGGCCGAGGGGCTGGAGGTCGTAGGTCATGAGGCCGGCCTGGAGGGCGTGCAGCTCGCCCAGGGCGTCGATGGGGGCCGGGTCGGCCCGCACCCAGGCCCCTTCGGAGTAGCCGGACAGGATGGGCTTGCCGCATCGGCGGCACCGGTCGAGGTGAACCGGGCTGGAGATCATCCCCGCCCCCCGATGACAGATGACAGATTCCGCCGTGTTCCCCGGCTTATGCGCGGGCGCGTGACGCGCGCGCACACATGTACGCGCGTAAGGGCGGGAATGCGGGAAAACCTGTCATCTGTCACGATCTTGAAGCGTGCGGCGGCATCCTCGCAGGTCAACGCCCAATCCTGGCCGATGACAGATCCGTCATCATCCGTCACGACCCTGGGCGTGTGAAGTGTGTTCACCATCCCGGCCCGCCGTACTTGTCGCCCGGGTCCGGCTGGGCGAAGCCGCCCGATGACAGATCCGCGCCGTCGGTGACGGATCTGTCATCGCCCTCCGGGTCGTCGGTGAGGAGGGTGATGCCGGTGTAGAACCGGACCGTCCCGGTCCGGTCCGCCCCGACTCCGAACCGGCGGCCGAGCTCCTGGGTGAGCTTCTTCGCGCTGACCGGGGTCTCGCCCTCCTGGAAGCACCACCGTTCGTAGGCTTCGCGCAGCGCGGCGACCTTGATCTGGACTTGGGCGGAGGCGGCGGTGTGGCAGGCGTCGGCCACGAAGCGGGCGACGGTGTCCTGGTCGGCGGCGTAGTGGTCGGTCGCCACCCGCACGCTGTCGGGCTCCTGGAGGCCGTCGGCGGCGTATTGGGCGGCCCCGGCGACGATCCATGCGAGCAGGGCCGGCCCGTGCTCGGAGGCGAGGATCCCTTGCAGGTCGTCGACCATCTTCTCGACGGGCACCTCGTGCTCGAACGGGATCAGCCGCAGCCGCCGCCAGAACGCGCGCCCGCCCGCCCGCACCGAGGGCTGGTGGTTGCCCATCAGCCACAAATGGTGGGTGGGCGTGAAAGTGAAATGGTCTTGCCGCATGAACCGGGCCGTCAAAGTGTCGCCGCCGGTCAACTGTTTGACTTTCACTTCGTCGAAACGGTCGTCGTCGGCGACTTCGGAGCAGACGACCATTCTCATACCGGCCAGGCGGGCGATCTCGGTTTCGTGCTGGACGGTCGCTTTCGCCATCAGGAATCCGCTCGGCGCGGTGGTCGCATAGTCGCCGAGAACGCCAACAATCGATTCGAGAAAGACGCCTTTCCCGTTGCCGCCGCTCCCCACACAGAAGGGGAGGACGTGCTTCGACACGGATCCGGTCGCCGAATAGCCGATCAGCCGTTGCAGGTAGCTCACGAGCTGCTGGTCGTCGCCGAACGTGTCGGCCAGGAACGCCTGCCAGCGCGCCGTGTCAGCTCCGGCGTCCGGCGTGCACGCGGTCACCTTCGTGTGCAGCCGGGACGCGTCCGACGGGCCGAGGAGGCCGGTGCGCAGGTTGATGATGCCGCCGGGCGTGTTCAGCTCCCAGGCGTGCGCGTCGAGCTCGTCGACGCCGACCACGACCCGGGTGTCGGTCTGGGCCTGGGCGAGCATCGCGGTGGTGCCCGCGCTGGAGAGGGCGTGCCGTTTGTGCTGGATGGCTTTCTTCTCGCCGTCGGGGAGGCCGCGGGCGACCCTCTTGCCGTATTCGCGGATGAGGCCGCCGCCTTGGGGCTGCCACTCCCAGCGGGTGCCGGTCCAGGCGAGCCATCGGCCGCGTTCGGGCACGTACCGGATGACGTCGCCGAACCGGTCGACGAGGGCGAGGGCGTTGCCGTCGTCGGACTGGGCGTACGTCCTCTCTTCGACGACGGCGAGCGGGGGCGCGGTGTGCAGCTGGTGGACGGTGGCGAGGTTGCCGTCGACGACGGGGGGCGGGACGGGTGCGGGGGCGGGGACGGTGCGTTCGACGCGCTGCCCGTACCCCTGGGCGGAGAGGGCGCTGGCGGCGGCGGAGTGGTCGCCACGGTGCTCCAGGTGGGCGTACGCCCCGAACCGGTCGTAGGGCCGCTCAGCCTCGAACTCGGTGCTGGTGGACCACACGTACAGGTTGTCGCCGTCGTTCCGCCCGGTGGTGGCGGACACGCCCGTCTTCTTGCCGGGACGGCACCAGTAGGTGACCCCCGCGCTGTCCGTCCACAGGCGCGTCCACCCCCTGGGGATCAGGATCTCGTCCCAGGTGGTGCGCGCGTTGTAGTCGTCGCCGGGCGACACCCCGTCTTCGTCGTCCCAGGCGCGCGCGGGCTGCGAGAACAGCGTCGACGTGGGCGCGGCCGGGGCTTCTCCTGGGGTGGGCATGCGGTCGAAGACGGCCGCCAGGTGGTGGAGGAGGTCGCGCTCTTGCGCGGTGACGGCAGGGATCGTGGCCGGGCCGCCGGCGAGCAGCTGCCACGGCTTCCCAGTCGCGTGCGTCGACCCGGCGGAGGGGGCGAGGACGACCCAGCCGCCCTCGCCGCGGGTTTCGATCAGCACCTTGGTCTTGTCGTCGGGGTTGGCCGCGAGCTCCTCGGCGGTGGCGGGGCGGCGGGCCAGCTTCGTGTTCCCGGCCACCTCGCCGCCGTCGACGCGGTAGAGGAGGTGGATGCCGCCGGACGGGGTGACCTCGACGTAGCCGGTGACGATGCGCTTCCACAGGTCGCCGATGCCGGACGCTTCGGCGAGCTGGCCGACGTCGCCGAGCACGTTCTCGGCGACGGCGCGCCCCTCGAATTCGAGCATTTCCAGGTTGCCGGAGACGGCTCCGCAGACGGCGCCCAGGCCGTGATGCTGCCCGGGGGCGAACCAGGCTTCGACCTGCTCGCGGGTGGGCCGCGCCTCCTGGTATGGCTTCCAGCCGATTGCGGGCCGTTTCGACCCGTCGGAGGCGGCGGGGAGGACGCACAGGCCGGCGTCATACAAGTCCAGTGCGGCCTGGAGGAGGTGGTTCAAGTGGGGGCCCCGCTCTCGATTTTTCAACCTATCGACCCGACTGGCTGGTGTGGGGATGCGTGAGGCCCCGGCAGGAGGAGGGGTTCCTGCCGGGGCCGGTCTCTATGGCGGTGTCACGCGCTGGCCGGTGCCGCCGGGGGCATCGCCTGCATGTTCAGCGCCTGCATGGCGGCGGCGAGCTCCGCCTGGTTGGGCGGCCCGGCCGGGGCCGCCGGGGCGGGCGCGACCGGGACGGGCGCCGTCGGAGCGGCGACCGAAGCCACCGGCGCAGCGACCGGAACCGTGGCGGGCACCGGAGCGGCCGGAGTCGCCGGAACCGGCACGGGCGCCGGGGCCGCGGCCGGGGCGGGAGCCGGGGCCTGGGCGGCGGGCTGGAAGCTGGGGAACGGGTTGCCGCCGACGCTGTTCAGGTACTGGGTGGCGTAGACGGCGTCGTTCTGGTCGTACTCGTTGAGCACGTACGGCGCGGACTGGCCGGGCTTGGCGACGCCGCGGGCGAGCCGTCCGAGGACGGGGTCCTGGCCGATGCTGTTCTTGAGGGAGCCGATGAGCACCTTCTGGAAGATGAGGACGTTGGCCTCGGCCTTGGGGCCGTCGGGGTGGGTGAGGATGACGACGTCGGCGACGATGGGGTCGGCGACGCCGTTGCTGGTGAGGACGCCGGCGCGGATGGAGCGGGGGTAGAAGAGGATGAGGTGCCCGACGTAGTCGGCAATCTTGACGTCGCTGGAGGGGGCGGGCTGAGCGAACATTTTCTTTACCTCGATTTGTTTTGGTGGGGCGTTGGGTAATGTGTCGTGCAGTGAAGACGGTACAAGATGAGACATTGCGAGTCAATACGAGACTCGCATGGGGTTTGCTGGTGGGGCTGTCTACTGGGGGCGGGTCCGGCGGCGGTGCCCGACATGCCAGGTCAGGCAGATCGGGCACCGGTACACGTTGAGCCGGCCTTGGCGGGCGCGTTGGGCGCGGGAGAGGGCGCGCAGGTGGCTGAGCGCCTTCTCCCTGGTCTCGTGGCGGATTTTGCCGACGCACATGCGGGCCCAGGACTCGTCCACGACGGTCACCCGAACGCGCCCGGACACCCCCGGCTCGCGTCCGTGCTGCCGGGCTGGAACCAGGGGCAGAACGTGCAGAACGCGTCCGAGACCGGGAACATGGACCAGGCGGCCGGATTCTGGGGCGGGTCGAGCGCGGTCAACGCCGTCATGACGTGGTCCATGCGCTCCAGCGCCGCCAGCGCAACGCTGCGGTCGTAGGGTTCGGTCCACACGTGCAGCCCGTCGATCCTCCCGCCGCGCGGCAGGAACACGATGGCGACGTCGTTGCATGGTTCGCCGGCGTTCTCCCAACCCAGCCCGTACAGGTGGGCCTGGATGCGGTACTGGTCGCCGGGCCCGTTCTTGCGGTACTTGTCGAGCCGGTCGGCGCCGACGACCTTCCAGTCCATGTTGGTGCCGGTCTCCCGGTCCATCAGATCCGCCGACCCGTAGATGTTGCCGCGGATGTGCAGCCGGTTCTCGATCAGATACCGTTCCCGGCCCAGCCTGCGGTTCTCGGCGGCGAAGGTTTCCTCCATCCAGGCGTGCACGCTGGTGCCGATGATGCTGGCCCAGGGGTCGCCGTCGGTGTTCACCTCGGGCCAGTCGCACAGCTTGTACGCCAACCGGCGGGTGCACGGCATGCCGATCTCGGACGGGCCGATCACGCGTTGCAGGGATCGGGGCGCGTTCTGGCCGGCGTGCTTCACCACGCTGACGACGTTGGTGGCGATGGCGGCGGCCAGCCCGGTGAGGGCTGGGGTGGCCCAGCCCGCGTCCGGCTGACTGAAAGCAACCGCCGTCACTTCGCCGCCTTGGGGGTGGCCCACTCGGTGACGACCTTGTACTTGGGGGCGACGGGGGCGAACGTGGCCGCCTCCTCGTACTCGTACGGGGCCGTGTCCTGGTATTCGGTGAGGCCCCGGCGGTACGTGTCGGCGAAGTGCTGCCCCTGCTCGTTACGGATGACAAGCCAGTGGATCGACTCCCACCGTGACTTGTCGATGTAGTCGTTGACGACGACCGTCCACCCGCCGTACGACTCGCCGACGCTCCTGTAGGCGAGCTCGCGCGCGGCGAGCCGGTCCAGGACGACCGGCTCGGACGCCACCACCGGCTCCTCGGGGTCGTCACCGGCCAGCGCGGCGCGGGCCAGGACCAGGTTAAGGGCGAGCATCTCCAAGACCTCGCCGTACACCTCCCGGACGCCCTCGTACGCGGACCCCTTGGTGTCGCGGAACGCCTTCACCAGTTCGTCCTCGACGTCACTCCACGCGGGCAGGGTGAGGGCCTTGACGAGCACGTCGTCGACGACGGCGGGCGTAATCTTGATCGTCATTTCCATTCTCCGATCAGGTTGAACGGGCGGGGCGCCTTCTTCGGCTTGTAGTACTGGGCGTAGATGTCGGGGTGGTCGGCCTGCAGCTGCTTGGCGTCGAGCTGGCCGCCCGGCTTCGACGTCTTCCACGACACGGCCGGCCTGCCGGCGACGGTCGCCTCCTCCCGGTCGCCGAGCCAGTCCTTCAGCTTCTGCTGGGCCTGCTCCTTGACGGCCTTCCAGGAGGCTTCGTGGGCGGCGGCGTCCTTTGCGAGCTGCAGCCAGCCGACCAGCTCGGCGGGCAGGTCCGTCTCCGCCCGGGGCGGGTCCGGCGTCAAGGTGTCCATGGCGGCGGAGTCTTCCGCCGCCGGGGCCTCCCCCGTCGCGCCGAGCGTCGTTCTGTGGACGGGCGGGGCGTCGTCCACAAGGGCGGCCCGCTCCTCATCCTCGACCAGCACCTTGAACCCGATGCCGCCCGCCTCGGCCGCCTTCAACGTCCGGCAGTCGAGCAGCTCGCGGGCGCGGGTGACGGCCACGTAGGAGAGCATGGCCTCGCCGCGGTTGAGCTTCCCGTCCTTGTCGTACGGCTCCTGCCAGTCGCCGGCCAGCCGCACGCTTCCCCACTCCCGCCCCTTCGCCCGGTGGGCGGTGGAGATGACAATGTCGGCGTTGTGCTCATCCACCAGGCGGTCGACCACCCGCAGGATCTCCTCCGGGCCGTGCGAATCGACCAGCTTCACCAACGTCTTGAGGTCGGCGCCGCCGGCGTCGTGCTCGGCGTACTCGCGCACCTCATCCCAGGACGCGAACGCCATCAACTCCGGATGCTCCGTCCCCCTGCCGGTGCGCAGGTCTTGGCAGGCTTTGGCGAGGCGGCGGATGTCGTCGCCGCCGCCGACCAGGGCAGGGCGGAGCCCGACGTCGAGGGCGGCCATCGCCTGCCCGACCGCGCCCGCGTTCGTCCGGCACAGGACCGCGTCCGCCTTCACGACGACGCCGAGCCGGGAATCCTTCGCAGGGTTGCCAGTGAGGCGGAGCGGGGCCTGGAGGAGTTCCAGCCACTCGTTGGCTTCGTCGGCGATCGCCTGCCCGAACCGGAACGACTGGGAGAGGGCGAGGCGCTGGCCGTCGAAGTTACTCATGGCGTCGACGGCGCCCCGCCAGCCGTAGATCGCCTGCGACTGGTCGCCGACCAGGATCCGCTGCGCGGCCTGCGCTTCGACCACGCGGGCGATGACCGGGTTCGCGTCCTGCGCCTCATCGAGCAGCACCGCGCTGTACGGCAGGACGGGCTGGGTGAGCGCCCACAGCTTGAGGTAGTGGTCGTGCTCGAACTTCAACCGGCCGCCCGGCGTCGTCAGGTCCTCCCACGCCCTCCGCAGGAACGGGAGCGCCTGCTCGCGCAGCAGCTGCATGCCGTCGCCTTCCAGGCCGGGCACGGCGGCGATGTGCCACGGGCCGGGCTGGTCGTCGGCGGAGTAGCAGAAGGAGCGGACGGCGTCGGTGACGATGCGGGCCACCTTCACGCTGGTGAGGGCGTGCGCCCCCAGGTCGACGACGGCCGGGATGCGCAGGAACCTGGCCACCTCGCGGGCGGGCAGGCGCGGGCCGTTGAGCCGGTCCTTGAACTGGTGGCCCACCTGCCGGAACGCGAGCGAGTGGGCGGTGCGGCAGTCCGTGTTGGCCGGGAAGCTGGCCATGGCTTCGTCGGCGATGGCCCGGTTGTAGGCCAGGTACAGCATCCGCTCGCCGGGCCGGGCGGCGGCGAGCATCTTCAACGTGCTGGTTTTGCCGGTTCC
Organism: Nonomuraea sp. B208; assembly: GCF_057536035.1. NCBI lineage: Bacteria > Bacillati > Actinomycetota > Actinomycetes > Streptosporangiales > Streptosporangiaceae > Nonomuraea > Nonomuraea sp. B208. The sequence continues at coordinate 163,554 of NZ_BAAJOU010000021.1, read as the reverse complement.
GGCGCCGGCCTCGATGGTGAGCGGGCGTCCGGTGGCGGCGGCGTCGAGGATGGCCTGCTGCTCGCCGGTCGGCTCGTGCTCGAACCGGACCGGGGCGGGGGCGGGGGTGGTGTGGATGGGGGGTTGCGGCACCGTGAACAGCGGCGCCGCAACCTCCTCCGCGTACGGGGCGGGCTGCGAGAACATCAGCGGGCACCCGCCGGGGCGTGCGCCGCGACGGCAGCCGCGAGCCACGCGGGCATGAATGTCATGTTGCCGCGCGGCTTGCTGGCCGGGGTGTCGCCGCCCGACCAGGTGATCGGGAATTCGGGGCCGTTCTTCTGGCTGCGCAGCTTGCCGAAGACGGTGACCGACTGTAGCTTCCACAGCTTCCCGGGCTCGGCCGTCCAGACGGCGCGAGCGCGAAGCGTCTTGTGCACCTGGTAGGTGGGCTGCTCGACGTCGAAGCGCTTGTCGTCGTCCGGGTCGTGGACGATGTTGAAGCTCTTCTCGATGGTGGCCACGTCGTCCACGAGAGCGAGGACGTGCCCGCCGCAACCGTCAGCGCAGCGGAACAGCTGGCCGCCGTCCGGGTGGTATCCCGCCGGGGCCGTCCTCACAAGGTCATCGCCGCAGTTGACGCAGGCGAATCCGTTGCGCTGAGCGCTGTTGAGGCGGGCGATGTCGGCAACCTTGTACAACCCGAGGAAGCCGGGATCCTGGCTTGAGCTCACAGTGCATCTCCTTCGCTTCAGATGGATGGGGGTGGGGCGGGCTAGCCCCGATCAGGCGCCGTTCCCGGGGGTGCTGGCGGGCTGGGCGGGCAGGCCGGCCCACACCTCGACGCGAACGCCGGAGACGACGGCGCGGGCCTTCCAGTAGCCGCCGCTGGGGCGCGGCTCCCAGGCGGGGATGACGCCGAAGTGGGCGGCCCACGCGTCGACGGTGGCGGCGTCGACAACGGGCCCGGAGAACGCCATCGCGAGCCCCTCCAGGTGGACGTCGCCCTCCTCGGTGGCCGTCCAGGTGACGGTGGGCAGGTCGAGGTCGAGCAGGCCGAGCAGGACGGTCGCCGCGTCGCGCTGGCGGCGCCGCACCTCGGCCGGGTCGGTGCTGGTCATGCGTCTCCTTCGCTCGAAAGGTGGGGGTGGGGCGGCCCCGCCCCCGATCGGGGGGCCGCCAGCGGAAGGTCAGAACGTCTCGGGGTGGCCGGCCGCGCCGCACACGGTGCAGACGTGGCCGTCGCCGTCGAACTCGGCCTCCACGACCCGCTCGACCACGTCGCACCACACCTCGACCACGTCGCCGTCCATGCGCGTCCCCTTCCGTCCCATCTCGTACCGTCCTGACACGTGAGACGATACAAGATGAGTCAACATGGTGCAAGACGGTACATCGGTGGGTGTGGTCGGGCCGGCGGAACGGCCGGTCAGGCGCGGTCGCGAGCCATGGTGGTCGCCTGCAGCCGGTGCAGCCGATCCTCCAACGCGGTCACGTGGGCCTTCATGGCGGCCAGCTCCTGTGACGGGGTGCGCGGCTCCGGGTACGGCTCCACCGCCCGATCCGCGCTCTCCAACTGGATGAGCAGCCGGCCGATCTCCGCCCGCGCCACGTCCAGCTCACGCCGCGCCTCACCCCTGGAGCGGCACGCCTCGGCCAGGTCGTCGGCCAGGCGCGCGATCACCTCCTGGGCGCCGGCCAGCTCCTCCTGCAGCGCCGCCGTACTCGGCGCGACCGGAACATCCTCGACCTGGGCGGCCTGGGGCCGGAGGACGGCGGCCAGGAGCTTGCGAATCGTCGACACGGTGTCTCCTCGCAGCACGACGCTCATTCCGACGTGCCCCGCATGATGACGATGCCCAGCTTCTCCTGGAGCTTCGCCACGACCTGCTTGACGGCGTCCTTGCGCACGTCGTCGGCGTTGTCGAGGACGATGCCCATCTGCAGGTGCCCGCCGGGGATCCGGTAGCGGAACCTCGCGCTCACCTCGTACGGCTCGGAGTCGTCGAACGGAGTGAGCGCGAGGGTCAGCGTTCCGGGCACTTCGATTTGCTGCTTGGCGCCCGCGCCGGCGGTGGTCTCCTCGGTGAAGACCAGGCGCCGGTTGCCGTTCGCGAGCACCGCGGCGCTGTTGAACGTCACCTGCGTCTTCGTCTGGAAGTGTTGCACCAGCTCCAACATGTCCGCCGCGCTGGGCTTGACGATGTTGACGCGGTTGTCGTCGATGAAGTCGGCGAACGCCTCCTGCGCGAGCATGCGCCGGTCGATGCCCGTCCACCGCTTCCAGGCGTCCGTGGTGTGCATCACCAGGATGAGTTCGTGGTCGCCCCACCGGGCGGACTCGTCCCGGTCCAGCCCCTCGTCCGGGGTCGGCTCGTGGGCGTCGAGGACGGCGGTGATCCGGCCGGCGTCGACGTCGACGAACACCTCGGAGCTGCTGTCGGCGTGCTTCTTGTAGTAGTGGACGAAGGACGCGGCGTCCTCGACGACGACGCGGCCGGTCTTGCGGCGCGGTCTGGCGAGGTTCCGGTCGAGCAGGTCGACGAGCGTCACCTTGTCGTTGTGCTTGAACGCGTAGAAGCAGCCCGGCTCCAGCTCCTCGGCGAGCGCCGAGGTGGTCAGGGCTTCGATGAGGGAGTCGTTCTCCGTACGGATGGTCACTTCGCGAGGTCCTTCGGCTGGGAGTTGTCGGTGTCGAGGTCGACCCGGCGCAGGCCGGGCAGAGCGACCTGGCGCGGGTCGTCGCGCAGCAGGTTGCCGTCGTTGTCGGCGAAAAAGATGGCGGCCTTCGGCGCCGCCTTCGGGGCCTTGGAGATGACGTCACCGGACACGGCGAGGGCGTCCTCGTTGCCCTTCATCGGCTCGACCGTGATGGTGAGCGTGAGGGTGCCCTTCTTGCCGTGCTCGCGGACCGCGGCGACGAGCTGCTGCATCGCGGTGGCGGCGTCGTCGGCGACCTGCCCGGCGCGGATGTCGCGGAGCACGTCGGCGAAGGGCCGCGTGCGGCCGGGCTCGTTGTCTGTCATTCGGTTCCTTCCAGGGGGATGAGGGCGAGCTGGTATCCGAGCTCGCGGGCGTGACGATCGGTCTCCACGAGATCCGGGACGCTGTAGCCGGTTTCGCGCTGGCTGACCGTGTGGTGATTCAGGAACAGGCGACGGGCCAGCACGGCCTGGCTAAGGCCCTTGCCACGGCGGATCTCAGCGAGCTGCCGGAACACCGGGTGAGGCTGCTTCATCGGGCCGTCTCGGGGAGTTCGGTGATGTGCAGCACGAGCTGGGCGGCGGCGGCGAGCTCGCCGAGCCGCATGTCCGGGCCGAGCAGATGCGTGTCGTCGTCGTCCGGCAGAACGAGCGCGTCCACCAGCCCGTCGACGCACGCCTTGAACGAGGGGTACAGGTTGGCGACGTCGCGCCGCCGCCGGTTGGGCGGCCGGAACTCGCCGATGATGTGCGCCCGCCCCAGCTGCGGCACCGCCGCCTTGCGCGCCTCCCAGGCGGCGGCCTCGCGCAGCTTCTTGGTGCGCTCGGCGCGGACCCTCCAGTGCGGCCTCTGGTTCGTGTTGAGCAGTTCCAGCCCGGCGGGGAGGGTGAGCGTCCACCGGCGCAGGCCGGGCGCCGCCGACAGGAGGCTCACCGCGCCGCCTTGTCGTGCTTCTTGGCCCGGGACACGTCGATCGTGACCGCGCCCAGCAGGATGCCGACGCCGGTCATCCCGGCGTGCATCCAGCCGGGGAGCGTGTCGAGCGCGCCGAAGGCGGCGCACGCGGCGAACGCGGCCAGGAAGGCGAAGGCGAGGAAGGCTACGCCGGCGTGCAGTTGCCAGCCGCGGCGGAGCGCGGCGAAGGCGAGCCCTGCCGCGGACGCGGCGACGATCGAGAGCATGATCGCGTCGATCACGATGCCTCCCACTTGCGCTGCTCGTCCTGCCCCTTCGGCGTCTGGGCGTACGCGTCGTGCTCGGACGTGATGGTGCCGAGCGCCGCCTCCTGGTTGTGCGGCAGCTCGCTGCCGTCGATCGGCGGCAGCACCGACGTCTCGTACGGGTTGCGGCCGCCGACCGGCTCGGCGGGCGGCTGCCACGGCTCCGGGGCGGGAAGCGGCCACGGCTGCCCGGCCGGCATCACCGGGTCCGGCATCACCGCCCCCGAACCGGCCCGCTCGGCGTGCGCGAGCAGCTGCTCCCAGCCGACGAGCTCCCGCTGGGCGCGCGCCACCTGCTCGCGCAACGCCTCGATGTGCGCGTGTCCGATCACGCCGCCTCCTTCGGGCCAGCCTCCGACACGGCAGGGGTGATGACGGTGACGGGGAATGCGGGGTTGCGGTGGTAGGGCCTCGGCTGGCCGGTCTCGATGTCTTGCGAGTCGAGCCGCCAGCAGCCGCACGTGGCGTCCTCGCACGCGTCCGGGACGGACTCGACGCGGACGACCGGCGGCAGCTCGCCCGGCTTGGCGTGCACGGTCGGAATGCGCGCGAGGTGGCCCGGGCGCAGGTCGGCGAATTTCACGACTCGCCTCGCATGAGGGTGCGGACGTCGGACTCGCGGTAGCGGCGGTGCCCGCCCGCGGTGCGGTGGGCGGCCGGCAGCTTGCCGGCCTGCGCCCACCGGGTGACGGTCTTGGTGTCGACGCCGAACATGCGCGCCACCTCGATGCGCGTCAGCAGCCGGTCCTCCTGGACGGCGCCCTGCGCGGTGTTGTCGGACATGGGTTTCCTCCTGGTCAGGCGGAGGCCGCCTGGGCGGCGGCCTCCTGCTTGGCGGTTCTGTTGCGGCGGCGGGCAGCGGCCGAAGCCAGCGCGCGGCGCCGCATCTCGGCGGAGCGCGCGTTCGCGGCCGCCTTCGGGATGTCCTGCTCGCGCACCACGCCCTCCGCCCGCAGCCGGGACTCCCAGTAGGCGAGGGAGACCGGGGAGGCGGCGGTGGCGGGAGCGGTGCGGGCGGACCGGTCGGCGGTCCGCGCCCACGACGTGTGGACGGCGATCCTGGCGGCGGCCGTGCGCCGCTCCGGGCTGGCCATCAACGCCCCGTCTCGGAGAGCGCGAGAGCCTGCCTGGCGGCGTCCACGTTGGCGCGGGTGAACTCCCACCGGCCCTGCTTGCAGGCGAGCGGAGCACCGCACACGGTGCCGCAGTCGTGCCGCTTGACGCCCGACAGCTGCCCGCCGACCAGCATGCGCTTGGCGGTGGAGCGGCTGACCTGCAGCACCCGGCACACGTCGTCGAGGGTGAGCGGGGTGAGCGGGGTTTGCTCGTCGCCCATGGGCGCCTCCACACCGTCTAGGGAATGGTTCATTACGAGCCAAGACGGTACATCGGCGGTCCAGAGAATACAAGACGCTACAACGGGAGACATGGCGATGCGGTGAGGTTTTACAACCCCTGACTAGACCTGTTTTGAGCCACCGTGATTCAATGCGGTACATGACGGAGCAGGGACGACACGACGACACGACGCCGCCGGGCCGCCCCCTCTGGGCCGCCGCCGAACGCGCACGAGTAGCCGAAGGCGCCAGCCTCGTGGACTGGACAGCACGAATAGGTATCAGCCGCATGAGCTACAACCGGCTCGCCAGCCAAGGCAAACGGCCCATCGCGAGAACCGTGAAAAAGATCGCCGACGTGATCGGCATGGACTACGACGAAGCGATGCGGCTCGCCAGCTACGGCGAGGAACACGGCGACCCCGGCATCATCGTCCTGCGCGACAGCCGCCGCATCCTCGTGCAAGCCAAGGATTTTCAGCGCGCCGCCACCGGCCGCCAGCTCGACATCCTGCGCAAGGCCGGCATCGAAGCCGACCGCACCCTGGGCGACATGCTCGTCATCACCGGCCTCGCCACCGAGGCAGAACTTCAGACGACGGGCCGCCAGGACCAGGCCGTCGCCGTCGACGACGACGGCCCGGTCCTCACGCTCGAATTCCTGACCACCTACCGCAAGGACTCCTAGGCGGCGTGCTGGCCCTGCTTGGACGCCGCCTTCGCGGCGATCAGCTCGGCGGTGAGTGTGCGTGCAGCGGCGATCGTGGCCCGGTCCTGGCGGATCACGTCAATGACTTCGTGGATCTCGTCGAATCCGCTCCGGACCGCGTCCTGGACTTCTCCCGAGACGACACGGGTTCTCGTGTCGTAGACCATCATCCCGGCGATGGCCAGGGTGATGATGACGGCCACCAGGCTCCCGGTGAGGAGCGTCAGGTGGAGCCGGTCGGAGCCGACCCCGGTGACGGCGGTGATGACCGTTACCGCCCACAGAGTGCACGTGCCGGCGATCGCGAAGGCCGAGACGAGGGTGCGTCGGGTGCGTCGTGCCAATTCCGGGTCCTTCCCCCATCGGCCCCAACGGCGCTGTTGGGGCCTTTTGCCGTGATTCCCAGGCAGCGGCCCCGCCACTGTATATGGACCGATCCGAAAGTTGAAGATACAAACGGGCGAAAAGTAACCGTCTTGACACGCGAGTGTCATTCATGTACGTGACGGCTGCAACCGATGCGCATAACCCGCAATGAGAACAATGTCCGGCTTTTTCGGGCGGCGCGTTTCCCTGCCCCGGCAGGGAAACCTATCGGCTCGGTTAGCCCGGTGCGGGTTTCGGCCTCGCACCACCGAGGCCGATGCCCGCAGGGCCCGCACGGCGGGCAAGGAGCGCCGTTGCCTGGGAGGCCGGGTGCCCCACCGCCGTGCGGGTGCTGGGGGTCCTGCCTCGCGCCTTAACAGGTTCGGACTCGCATCGTAACTAATCAACCGCTGTAAGTCACCCCCCATTCGCACACAAAGGCCGATTCTTCTCTTCCCGAGGACAAACCACTGCTCGCGTGACGGGTCCATTCCGGCCATGACAGATCCGTCACAGCCGGGAGATGCTTTCTGACCTGCCGAAACACGTAATTGGCGTCCAAGGCTGTGACAGATGACAGATTCCGCTGCGTTCCCCCGTATCGTGCGCGCCCGCGTGACGCACGCGCGCATACGCGCCCGCGTAAGGGCGGGAATGCGGGAAAACCTGTCATCCGTCACAACCCCGGAACGTACGACCGCATCCGCGCAGGCCAGGCCGCGAATCCCGGCCATGACGGATCCGTCACCGATCCGTCATCGCCTCCCGGCCGACAGACGATCCGCCGGCGAATGGCGGGCGTGGATCTCCCGCGCCCGCTCGTCGGCGAGCGCATCCGAGTAGTGATCGACCATCTCGGCCGTCTTCCAGCCCAGCACCCGCTGCACGGCCTCCTTGCCGGCGCCCGACTTCAGCAGCTCGTGCGTTGCCGTCCCCCGGTAGTCGTGCGGCGTCACCTTCCTGCCGATCCCGGCCAGCTCGGAGCGGCGCCCCAGCATGTCCCGAAGCCCCTCAGCGGTCATGTGCGAGGTGTTGCGGCCCTGGATGCCCAGCCACAGCCACGGCGAGCTCTGAGCCTTGCTGTGGGCGCTTCTGGCCCGCAGGTAGCGGTCGAGGGCCTGGGCGGCGGTGTTGCCGAGCGGCAGCCAATGCTCGTCGCCGCCCTTCAACCGGATCCGTAGCCGCCGGCCGCGCAGGTCGACGTCGTTGGTCGACGGCTCGCGCGGCGTGTAGCGGACGCCCATGATGCCGGACGCGCGCGGCCCGGAGTCGTAGAGGATCTCCAGCAGCGCCCGGTCGCGGCGGTCCTCGAAGGACTTCGAGTTGGTGGTGGCGAGGATGCGCAGCTGCTCGGTTTCGGAGATGTATTGGCGGACCTTGGCCGGCACGTTCGGCCGGTCCGACTTGAGCACCGGGGATGGGCTGGTGCGCTCGCCGATCTCGTCGGAGCACAGCCAGTTCCACCACACTCTCAGGTTGCGGAAGGCGACGTCCGCCGACGCCGGGCTGGTGCGGTGAATCTCGCGGACGATGAACGCCCGCACGTGCTCGGATTGGACTCCCTCGGCGTCACACGGCAGGGAGTTGTCCTGCAGATAGGTAATGAAGGTGGACGCGACGTCTATATAGGAGCGGAGCGTCTTCGCGGACTTGTTGCCGGAGCGCAGCGCGAGCTCCCACGATTCCAGGCACTGTTGCAGGTGGGCTCCGCGCGGGACGGGAATGGCGCGGCTGGCCGCGCTGGTTCGTCGCCGGGTGCGTCGCTCCGGGTTGAATTCGATGACGTTGGACACGCGCCAGAACCCTTTCGTTCTCCGGAGCTACATGCCGCTCGATGCTCCCCGTGTATCGCGATGCTTCATTGTGATTCATCTTGTCCCGTCCGGGCAAGCTGGGGGCTGCGATCAGACGGGCTATAAGCACCGTACGAGTCTGGTAGTCTTCTGGGTGTCGCCAAGACCGGCAGGTCAGGGCGGCAAAAGCGAGCGGCCGTAGCTCAATGGATAGAGCATCTGACTACGGATCAGAAGGTTAGGGGTTCGAGTCCTCTCGGCCGCGCACAGCAGCAAGGCCCGCTACCAGGGGTTCCTGGGAGCGGGCCTTTGTGTGTCTACTGAAGGCAGCCTGAACGTCTCTGCCATCAGGGCAAGTCCGGCTGCCGCGAGCGCCGACGTCGGCTGACGAGCCGCTGGGTCCAGCGCATGTACCAGTCCAGGAACGGCACCGGCTCGCTCCAGCCTCCATGCAGACGGCCCGACGGCTCGACATCCCTCCAGGGAGCCGATGGCCACCAGTACATGCCCTTCGCCTCGCCCCACTCGGTGAGCCAGACGGTGCCGGCGTACTCGCCGTTCATGGCGAGCATGCTGATCCACGAGCACCCGTGGCTGCACAGGAACATGGTTCCAGGCGCGGGCTTGTCCATCCACAGGGTGGGATCCGCCCCATCGGCGGCGAGGCGCCGCAGTTGCCGCACATCATCCCGAGTCACCAGGAAGGGCTCCCAAGGGTAGGCAGCCACCTCAGGTTCCTCCTGGAAACACTCACGCTCCCATTGGGTCTCTTCCACGATCCAACGCAGGTCGAGCAAGTGGCCGGGCGAAACTCCCCGGCCGAAACGCAGCAGGAACGACCGGAACTCGTCAGGAAGCGGCGCGCCGATCACTTTCTCCAGGGCCACGACCTCGGATTCCGGCAGCGGAACAGCCGTCGAGAGATCAGCGAGCCGGGACAGTTCAGCAGCCATTTCATCCAGGCTGATGTCTGATCGCAATGGCTTCTCCCGGGTGAAGGGTCAACACGCACAGGCTAACGGGGGCGAAGAGCAGGCGGCTGCGGCACATGGCGGCCGATCGCCGCCTCACCGTCCGACCAAGCTCCCGTACCCCTACGGCGTTCTCAGGGTCCGGCAAGGGGACCATTCAGGTGTTTCCCGGGGGCGTGATGCGCCTGTGCCGTGTTTACCTGCCTCCATGTCTCCGGAAGCGACACAGGGCGCCGGCGCGGAGCGACAACCCCCGCTCGCGAGCCCGCGGCGGTCGCGGGTGGTGACATGTCTGGCCGCGGCCGCCGTGACCCTGGTGGCTGCGGCAGGCGGTACGGCCGCGCTGTTCGCGGTCGCGACGATCACAGCGACGCCGGCGCTGTTCATGATCGCGGGCGTGGGAGCGTTCCTGGTGATCGGCTACAGCGGTGCGGTGGTGGTCGCGGCCTGGCGAGTGCCGCCGGAACGGCGGCGAGCGGCGCGGTGGACGGTGTTCGCGGCAGGCTCGCTCCTGCCGGGAGCGGTGTTCGCCTGGGCCGTGTCGACGCCGCAGCCTGTGCCCTCATCGTCCATGTCCGTGCCCGGTGCCATGACGGTTCAGGTGTCCACGGGATCCCGGCTCACCGTGATCAAGCTGCCGGTACGGGCGGCGGCGAGCCGTCCACCGATCATCGTGGTGCACGGCGGTCCAGGAGTGCCCGAGCTGCGGGACAACGCCGAGGCGTTCGCCTTCCTCGCCGACCAGGGGTTCGACGTCTACCTCTATGCGCAACTCGGCACCGACGGCTCGACTCGGCTGGCCGATCCGCGCGGCTACACCCGCGAGCGTGCGGTAGCCGACCTGGAGGGTCTGCGCAGCCGGCTCGGTCTGGACAGGGTGATCCTGATCGGCCACTCCTACGGCGGCGAGATCGCCGCGCGCTACCTGGCCGCGCACCCGGACCGCGTCTCCAAGCTGGTGTTGACCTCTCCGGGAGCGGCGGATCCCGACGATCACAGCGGCGATCTCGTCAGCAGTCGCCTCGACAGCGATCAGAAGGTGCGGCTGTACGCCCGTCTGCTCGCCCCCCGCTCGTTGCTGAGCTATCTGTTGTTGCAGGTCAACCCGCGGGCTGCGCACGCCTTCCTGCCTGACGCCGAGGCCGACGCCGTCAACGACATGGTGGTGGAACTCAGCGAGCCTGCGTTGTACTGCCGGGGCGCGACTCTCCCGGACCGGCCGCCGGTACGGGGAACGGGCTTCTACGCGATGCAGTATCCGCAGTCAGCGACCGCCCCGCCGCCGAGCGACCCCCGTCCGGCGCTGGCCGGCCTGCCCACTCCGACCTTGATCGTCAAGGGCTCGTGTGACTATCTGTCCTGGAGGTCCGCGGTGACGTACCGCGATCTGCTGCCGAACTCACGCCTGATCTACCTGGTCGGCGCCGGTCACAACGTCTACCAAGGGGGCCACGCGTTGGTGCCGAAGGCCATCACCGCGTTCCTTGCCGACCGGTCCCTGCCTCTTGTCCCGTACACCGCCGACACGCCACCGGCTGACTACGAAGGTCCGCCGTGACACACCCCGGACGGGAGGGATGTGACGCGGCACGCCTGTTCACAGCCATGTCGTCGCCAGCCAGGCAGTGAGAGCCGCAGCGAGGAGAAGGGTGATGTTGAGGGCGATCTGGCGGTCTCCGCGTCTCAGGTGCAGGGCGGTCGCGCCGATCTGGAGGACCACGAAGCCGATGGCCGCGGCCAGGGCCAGCCAGGACGCGATGCGGGTCAGCGGCGGAAGGATCAGCCCGATCGCGCCGAGCACCTCGATCACGCCGATGCCCCTGACGGCCGGCATCGGCGTGTCGTCCACCCAGGCCATCATCGGCCGGAGCCGTTCGCGGCTCCTGACCACCTTCATCCCGCCCGCGTAGAGGTAGAAGAGGGCGAGCAGGCCGGCGACGATCCAGTACGCGACGTTCACGGCGCCCATCCAGGAGTGGCGGGCTCGGTGGCGTAGCGGCGCATCGTCTCGATGTTGGCCTGCGGCGTCATCGCCCGGCCGCCGGCGATCATGTCCTTCAGGTCGCGGAAGTACTGCACGTACAGATCGGGCGTGAACGTGCTGAGCATGACGGCCGGTTCGTCGGTCACGTTGGCGAAGGTGTGCGGGGCTCCGGGCGGGACCATCACGAGCGTCCCCGCCGTCGCGTCGTGGTCCTCGTCGCCGACCGTGAACCGCACCACGCCGGAGATGACGTAGAAGCCCTCGTCGTGCCGGGCGTGCCGGTGCTGCGGCGGTCCGGGCGTGTGCGGCGCGAGGACGGACTCGGCGATTCCGAGGCGGTGCCCGGTGTTGCTGCCGTCTTCGAGGATGCGCAGTCGCGTGGTGCCCAGGACGATCGTCTCGCCGTCGTCCGGGCCGACCACCGATACGGGTGTGGGTCGATCGGTCATGTCCCGATCCCACCGCCGGCGCACTGCTACTGTCCAAGATCTGTTCTGTGCCGCCGATACCGTACGGGTATCGTCGCACCATGGAGCTACGCACGCTGCGCTACTTCGTGGCGGTCGCCGACGAACTCCACTTCGGCCGGGCCGCCGCCCGGCTGCACATGAGTCAGCCGCCGCTCAGCCGGGCGATCAAGCAGCTGGAGAACGAGGTCGGCGCCGCGCTGTTCGACCGCTCGCCCTCCGGCGTCTCGCTCACCCCGGTGGGGGCCGTGCTGCTGGACGAGGCGCGGGCCCTGCTCGACCAGGCCGACCGGTTGCGCGTACGCGTGGCCGCGGCGGCCGGCACCGCGGCCATCACGGTGGGTCTCCTGGGGGACACCTCCGACCCGGCCGCGGCCCGGCTGGCCGACGCCTACCGTCGGCTCCACCCGCAGGTCGAGGTCCGCATCCGCGAGACCGACCTGACCGATCCCACCTGCGGCCTGCACGCCGGGCTGGTCGACGTGGCCCTGACCCGCGGACCGTTCGACGAGACCGGACTGACCGTACGGGAGTTGCGCGCCGACCCGGTGGGCGCCCTGGTGCGCGCGGACGATCCACTGGCCGGCCGGGAAAGCGTGAAGCTGGCCGATCTGGCCGACCGCCGCTGGTTCCTGTTCCCGGAGGGCACGGACCCCGTCTGGCAGTCGTACTGGAACGGAGGGACGCCTCGGGAGGGCCCGGTGGTGCGGGCCGTCCAGGAATGCAGGCAGGCCGTTCTCTGGAACGGCACGATCGGCATGACCCTCCTGAACCACCCGCAGGCGGACGGGCTCGCCGTGGTGCCGCTGGTCGACATGCCGCCGAGCCGCGCGGTGGTGGCGTGGAACGAGGGCGACACGAATCCGCTGATCCGCTCGTTCGTCCGGCTCGCGGTCGCCGCCTATCGCGACGGAGCCTCCACTGAGTTGTTCACGGAACGGAGCTGAGCAACCCGTCCGACCCGAATCCAGTAGCTGGTCTCCTCGGGCCTCATTAGCGTGACCAGATGCTCAGCTACGACGAACTTGTCGAACAAGCCCTGTACGCCCCCTGCTCGGCTGGGACTTCAGCTGGTTACGCGGCAGAACGAGTGGCGGGAGCCCATCATGGCGATACACCGAGCGGGCCTCAGCACTTCTCTCGGCGGCACCGCGGCTGCTCGACCTGGACACCGGCGGCGGTGAAGTGCTGGCTTCCCTAGCTCCACTGCCTCGTCACACTGTGGCGATGGAAGCATGGCGGCCGAACATCGCCATCGCCGCCGAGCGGCTTCGACCGCTCAACGCCACCGTGCTCGGCGGTACAGCGGATGCCATCCCCGTGAGCGAGGCCACCTTCGATCTCGTGCTCAACAGGCACGGGGCGTTGAACGCTGCCGAGGTCGCCCGAGTTCTCACCCCCGGCGGCCGGCTTCTCACCCAACAAGTCGGCACCAGGAATGATCTGGAGCTGAACATCGCCCTTGGCGCGCCTCTCCCCGATCCAGAGGCATGGACGCCGGCCGTCGCAGTGGATCGCCTTCGCCACTACGGATTTCACGTCCTGGATGCTCGCGAAGAGATGATCGACTATGTCTTCCATGACATAGGTGCCGTGATCTTCCACCTGCGAGCCGTCCCGTGGCAGATTCCCGACTTCGATCACGAACGCTATGAGGGGCCGCTACAGAGCCTCCATGAGCGCATCTGTTCGCAGGGTGAATTCACCGTTCGTAACCACCGTTTTCTCATCGAGGCCGTACTGCTATGACCAGTGGCGGGAGATGCCGCATTGACTACAGGTCTTGACGGTGCTCATGGCCGGTGATCACCTGAAGGTGTTCTCCTTCCCGAATGCGAGGAGCATCCATAATGCGGATCCGCCGATTACATTCCGCTGTATTCGCCGTGGCGCTGGGCGCCGGCATCCTGGCCGGCGCCGCACCTGCCTTCGCCGGCACCCAGACCAGCACGGCCGTGGCCACCGCGGGCTGGCCGACGCCGGACTGGTACCTGCAAGGCCCCTACTCGACCCTGGCCGACTGCGAAGTCGCCTTCGAGGACGCTGCGCAGAACGGTCAATACACCGCGCTCGTCGGCTGTCACTGGTTCCGCGGAGGTGGCGTTTGGCGGGCGGGTTACTACTACGAGGTTTACATTCCCTGATCAAAGGCTCACTGGGCAGTGATCAGCCTCGTCAGGAATCTCGTGCCACCTGCCTTGCCCTCGCCGCACACAGCAGCAGCAAGGCCCGCTCCCAAATGCCCCTGGAGCGGGCCTTTTCTCTCCTCGCGCGTGAGAGGGCGGTTCGCGAGCCGATGCCCGATCACGGATTGCGATCGTAGGAATTTATAGCGTTACAGCCAGTCGGCGGACTCGGTTGTGCTGGGATGACGGCGTGAGCGAGCCGCTCATCCGCCACGACCTGCTGTCAGCTTGGGCGGTTCCAACGATTCCGTGAGGGGCGTGGATGCGGGAAGACATGTCCGACTACGAGACCCGGGCCTGGTCCACCTTGCTCGACACCGAGCGGAAGCGCCGCAACAGCTTACGAGCACGCGCGGCCGGCAAGGTGGCACTCGTCACCAAGCGTGCCGGCGAGCAGATCAGGAAGGTCCCCGGCGCGGTGAAGGTCATGGACCTCGGTGACGAGACCATGGTCAAGGCGCTGGAGGGCGGCTTCAAGGCCGTCTTCTTGCCCGCGGTGCGTTCGGCATCGCTGGAGAAACGCGTCGAGAAACTGCGTCGCAGGCACCAGGATCTGGGCGCGGAGTCGCCGTTCAAGTCGCTCGATCTCAAGGACCTCGACAAAGGCCGGCCCACGGTGACCATTCCGTTCATCGGGGTGCTCCAATCCGGCGTCGCCTCCGTCGTGGTGACCGGAGCCACGGTCAGCACGACGGTGAGCGGCGGCACGACAGCCGGGGTCGCGGTCGTGGCGGTGGCGTCGGACACGGTGATCTCGCTGGCTCTCCTCGGCCGCGCCGTCGCCGAGGTCGCCGTCCACTACGGCTACGACCCTCGGGAACCCGAAGAGGAGTTGTTCCTGATGGGGGTCCTGAACTACAGCATGGCGTCGTCGTCCGCGAGCAGGACGGCTGCTCTCGCGAGCCTGTCGCGCCTCACCCAGATGATGATGCGCCGCGCGACATGGAAGCAGTTGAGCAGGGAGCCTCTCGTCCAGGTCATCCTGCAGATCTTCAAGCTGCTCGGGCTGAGGCTCACCAAGGCGCGGCTCGCCAACATCGTGCCGATCGCCGGCGGCATCCTCACCGCAGGGCTCAGCTTCAACATGCTCTACTCGGCCATCGACGACGCGACGCGGCTCTACCGCGCCCGCTATCTGGTGGAGAAGCACGGGCTGTCGTGGGAGGAATGGCTCACCGAGCCGATGTCGGCGGCCGAGGCCGCGGAACCCACCACAGTCGTGGATGCGACGGCGGTCGAGATCGACGACCTCCTTGCCGAGGTCATCGCCGATGAGGTCTTCGCCGGCGAGGAGGAGTCCGGGTACGCCCCGACTGCCGTGGAGACGATGTGAGCAGGATGATGTTCGCGGTCTCCGGTCCCATGAGCACGGGTGTGAGTGGTGCCCCGCTGATCGTCGAAGACGGCACGGTCGGCGGAATGATGGTCGCGATGGCGAAGGATGACCCGGACCGCGGATACGCGCTGGCCGCCGAGGAAATCCTTCCGGTCGCCAACGAAGCGACCAATGCCACGAGGCATGTCTCGACCAGGAAGTGTCGTAGGGACCGCTGAGTAGTCCCCCTTCAGGTGTCTGTCCTGGTGGCAGGCTTTGCCCGTGAACAGTGGCCCTGGTGGTCATCGCCGTCGTCGCCTGGAGGCGGCGGCGTCACGGGGTCGTGGTGATGCAGGACGTTGCGCTCGCGGTGGTGGTGGTGCTCGTTGTGATGTGGGAACCGTACGTTCCGCTGCATTGATGGCATCGCCAGAAGGTTCCTCCGTCCGGGAGAATGGCGCTGTGGCGAATTCCGTTGAGGCACCCCCCATGCCGGTCACCCTCAAGGCGGCTCGTATTCTCATCACGATCCAGGTGGCATTCGGCCTGGTGGGCTCCGGGCTCTTCCTGGCTCTTTTCTTCTCGAGCTTTGTTTGGGTGTACCTGCTCGGACTGGCGTTCGTCGCGGGAAGCACGGCCCTTCTCGGATGGCTGCTCAGCCGGTGGAACAGTCGCCGGATCTACCTGCGCTGGTCGCTCGTCGCCATGCAGGTGGTGCCGGTCGGCGTCGAGGTCGTGGACATGGTCCTCTATTCCACCGTCGACTGGCGGTCGGCGGTCGTCGGAAACAGTTTCGGCTGGGTGGTGGTCGTTCTGCTCTTGTTGCCCTCGGCCGGGCGGTGGTTCGACAAGCCCCGTGAGCTTCGGTAATCACGCCCGCAGGGTGCGTGATCCTGCTCTGCCTTTTCGGTGGCGGGTGTCGGCTTTGCGTTCCTGCGTGCAGTTGTACAGGCCGCTCGGATTTCGGGCGACCCTGGGCTATTTGGAGGCCGAAGCGGGCCGGTTCCAGCGGGAGGAGTCGGCGCTGTTGCGGGCGTTGGAGCTGGTCGAGGCCAGTCGGGCGGCTCGGCAGGTCGCGGTGCGGGATTATGCGGCGAGGCGGCTGGAGGCCAAGAAACGTGGTCGGCGGGTGCCGGGGGCGGGGGAAATCGATCCGAATGTTCAGGCGCGTTTCTACTGGTACGGCGCTCCTCGCGAAGCCGCTCTTTTCGCGTTGTGGTTCTGGCGTGAGCGTCGTCCGAGTGAGTTGATGCCGGCGGAGCTCGTTGAATGCGTTGAGGAATGCCTTCGGGCGACGGCCGGGCAACGTGATGCTCTCGTGGGACGGATCAGGGAGGTCGAGTCGCGGCTCCAGTCGTGGGAGTTGTTGCAGGTCGTACGGCACGTCGAGGTCGCTCTGGGATTGTGGACGGATTCGGGCTTGATCGAGACGGGGGCCGTGGCTATATCCTGATCGGGATGAACCTCTCTTTCAGCAGATTGGGGGTCCCGTTCGCGCAAGGTGAGTGCTGATGCGCTCCATGATCGCGGACGAGGATTCTCGCCTTCTTCTCTGGCTGCGCGTGCGCGAGTTCGCCGTGCCGCCCACCATGATCGAACGTGCGACCGCCCGCCGTGCCGTCGGCGACTGGGCGGGGGCGTGCGCCGCGGCGCGCGTGGACGTCGATCTCGACCTGCGTTCCGTGGCCCGCGTTCATGGGCACGAGGTCGCGGCCCGCGTACGGGATGATCTCCGGCATCTGGCTCCTGAGCTGCTGCGCTGGCACATGCCGCGGGTGGCGCCCGACGGTCTGCTGCGGCCTGGGCTGACCGTCGCGCTCGCGAGGTACGCGCCCGGGCTGCGGCTCGTGGCGCGTACGCCGCCGGTCCGGGCGGCGGCGGGGCAGCGGTTCGGCCTGGAGCTGTGGGACGCCGACCGGCCCGGGGCACGCGGGCATCCGCATCCGCGGCCCCATCGGTGCTTCCGGCTCGACCTGCATCGTCACCTGTGGGACGTACGCAGGGTGCATGAGCTACGGACGCGGTCGGGCGCCGGGGGGCCGGGCGGGTGCGCCGTGGATCGGTGGCCGGACGAGGCGCGGCTGCTGCTGCGGGCGGACAGGCAGGACGGGCAGGACGGGCAGGACGGGCAGGACGGTGACGCGGTCGTCGTGCGGCTCGGCGGGCGGCGGCGGCTGTTGCTGGACCTGTCGGCGCCGGAGCTCCGCATCACGACAGGCGGCGGTGCCGGGCTGCCGATGTTGCCGGACGCGGCGACGTGGGTGCTGCCTGACCTGGCGCTGCTGCGGGCGGGACTGATCGAGGCCGATCGGCTGCATCCGCTGGTCGCGGCGGCGCTCGTCCCCGGACACACGGTGACGAGTTACCCGAAGCCCACGGAAAGCGGCATGCAGCTGGTCCGGTGCCGTGATGCCCTGCATCGCGTCGGGCTCGTGGACGGGGTGCTCGTGCCACTCGATCACTCGGCCGACGAGGTACGCCGCGAGGAGCTGCTGGCAGCGCTGGGCGGCACCCCGCTGCCCTGCCTGGCGGCGATCGAGCTGGCGCACCGCGATCCGAGCTCGCTCGACGACGTACGGGGACGGCTGGAGCACGGCGACGTCGCCGGGGCGCTGGCCGTCGTCGAGCGGCTGCTCGGGCCGGGCGCCTCGCTGCCCGACGGCCCGCTGCGGGACGAGCTGGAGCGGGCGGCCCGGCGTCGGGTGGCTCATGGGCTGTTCCGGGCGGAGCTGGACGAGCTCGGGCCCGTCCCCGCCCGCCGTCCCCAGAGGCCCAGGCCCGCCCGTTCCCACCGGCGTACGCGCTGATCCCCGGGCCGCCGCGGCCCGCCCATCGAGACCTTCAAAGGTGATCCCCCTGTCCATGGACGTCGCTGCCGACCTGCTCGCCCTCCTCCACGACACCACCACGGAACCCCGCGCCGACCCGCAGCTGGAGGCGCTGGCCCTGACCGTGGCGGCCGACCTGCCGGTGCTGCTCTGGGGCGAGCCGGGCATCGGCAAGACCGCCGCACTGACACAGCTCGCCGACTCCCTCGACCTGCCGCTGACGACGGTGATCGCCAGCGTGCACGAGCCGTCCGACTTCTCCGGCCTGCCGGTGGTCGGGGACGATCCCGCCACGCAGGGCGTCCCGATGGCCCCGCCGGACTGGGCGGTGCACCTCGCGCGGGAGGGGCGGGGGCTGCTCTTCCTGGACGAGCTGTCCACCGCGCCGCCGGCCGTCCAGGCCGCGCTGCTGCGGCTCGTGCTGGAACGGCGGGTCGGCGCCCTGCGGCTGCCGCCGGGCGTACGGATCGTGGCGGCGGCCAACCCGCGCTCGTCGGCCGCCGACGGCTGGGAGCTCAGCCCGCCGCTCGCCAACCGGTTCGTGCACCTGCGGTGGGCTCACGATCACGACGTCGTGGTACGCGGCCTCGCCGGAACCTGGCCACGGGCGTCCCTGCCGCGGCTCGACCCGGCGCGGCTGGCGGAGGCGGTGGCGTTCGCCAGGCGGGCGGTGTGCGGGCTGCTCGCCGCCCGTCCCGCCCTCGTGCACCAGCTCCCCCAGAACGAGGCCCGCCGTGGCGGCCCCTGGCCCTCGCCACGGAGCTGGGACATGGCGCTGCGCCTGGTCGCCTTCGCCACGGCGGCGGGCACGTCGCGCGAGGTGCTGTCCATGCTGGTCAGGGGCACGGTCGGGGACGGCCCCGGGCTGGAGCTGCTGGCCTCGATGGACCGGATGGACCTGCCGGACCCCGAGACGCTGCTGGCGGACCCCGCGGGGGCGGAGCTGCCGGAGCGCGGTGACCTGCGGCAGGCCGTGCTCGACGGCGTGGTGGAGGCGGTGCGGAGACGTCCGGACCAGCCGCGGTGGGACGCGGCGTGGGCGGTTCTGGGCCGGGCGCTGGAGAGCGGGCCGCCGGATCTGGTCGTGGTGCCGGCGTCCACGCTCGCGGCGCTGCGGCGGGCGGGCTGGGACGTCCCCGCGTCGATCGACAGGCTCGCCGGCGTGGTGTCCCTGAGCAGGCAGGCGGACCTGGCCGAGGCCCGGGTGGCGGCGAGGCAGAGCGAATGGAGGCAGGGCGGATGACGGACACGCGGGAGAAGGTGTTCGCCGCCCGGCTGTACGCCGCCCGCGCCCGCCCCTATCTGGCGACGGCGCTGTACGCGCTGCACGTGGTCGAGTCGCGGCGGGTGCCGACGATGGCCGTGGACCGGCACTGGCGCTGCTATGTCTCGCCGGCGTTCGTCGCGACGACCCCGGTCGAGGAGCTGGCGGCGGTCTGGGTCCATGAGGTCTCCCACCTGCTGCGCGACCACCACGGGCGCGGCGACCGGGTCGCGGCCGAGCGGGGGCTCACCGGGCCGGGCGAGCGGCTGCGCATGAACATCGCCGCCGACCTGGAGATCAACGACGACGTGTACGGCGACGGGCTGGCCCGCCCGGACGGCGCCGCCAAGCCGGCCGACCTGGGGCTCCCCGAGGGCGAGCTGATGGAGGACTACCTGCGCATGTTCCGGCTGGGGCCGTACACGCAGGACCTGGCCTGGCTGGACTGCGGCAGCGGCGCCGACGGGCTGGACCGGGACTGGGACCTCGGGCCGGACGGCGCGGACGGGCTCAGCGAGCAGGAACGGGACGCCGTACGCTTCCGGGTCGCCCAGGGCATCGCCGCCCGTCCGGGGAGCGTGCCGAAGGGGTGGCGGCGGTGGGCCGAGGAGGCGTTCCATCCGCCCCAGCCGTGGCGGGAGCTGCTCGGGGCGGCGATCCGCGCGGCCGCCTCCGGCCCCGGGGCGGGCGACGACTACACCTACGGCCGGCCGGCGCGGCGCTCGGCCGCGCTGCCCGGCGTCGTCCTGCCGAGTCTTCGGCGCCGGCCGCCGCGGGTCGCCGTGGTCGTCGACACGTCGGGGTCGGTCAGCGACGCCGAGCTGGGCAGCGCGCTGCTGGAGGTCGCGGCGATCGTCCGCGCGGTGGGCGGGCGGCGCGACCTGGTGAGCGTGGTGTCGTGCGACGCGGCGGCCGGGGTGGTGCAGCCGCTGTGCCGGGCCGAAGGGCTCGCGCTGGTGGGCGGCGGCGGGACGGACCTGCGCCGGGGGTTCGCGCGGGCCCTCAGGATCGAGCCGCGGCCGGACGTCGTGGTGGTGCTCACCGACGGGCAGACCCCGTGGCCGGAGGAGCGGCCGGCCTGCCGGACGGTGGTGGGGCTGTTCCCCCGGGAGCGGCGGGCGTCGTGGCGCGAGGACGACCCCGGCTACGTGCCGGACCGGCCGCCCGCCTGGGCCCGCGTGGTGGCGATCGACGCAGCGTGAGCGGGCGGACACGGAGCTGGCATACTCGGGGAGTGCCCGCCTGTGTCCCGCGCGAGGATGCCTGTTGTCTCGGCGGCGCCGTGCCCACGATGGTGCTCAGAGCGGCCGCGCCCGTCGTCCAGCTTCCCCGGTTCCGGCTGGTCGGCGACGGCAGGCCGGCGACGTGTTCGGGCTTCGTGCTCACGCCCGGCGTGACCTTCGCCCTGGTCGAGGGGCCGGGGAGGTTCCGGCTCCTGGTGGAGGGGATCACGCACCTCGACGAGGCCGACGGGCGTTTCGCCTGGCTCGGCCACGTGGAGCGGGCCGGCGGTGCGGTGATCGCGGTGGTGGACCGGCGGGACGTCGCGCACGACTGGGCGGGGCTCGCGGCGGCCGGCCGGACCAGGGGCGGTTATGTGCCGATCGTCCGGCGGGCCGACAGGTTAAGGACAACCTAGACGGAAATTGGAAAGCCGAAAGGTAAATCATGCCATCCCATTGCTAACTATCTGGATTAGTATCACCACTGTGGGTGACGACCTGGCGGCGCGACTGGTGCGCAGAATCGGGCGGCGCGGGGCGTCGCTGGTCTTCGTCGGGCTGCTCAGCCTGGTGATCGGCGCTTCGCTGGTGTTCGCCGAGCCCGAGCAGCGCACCATGCCCGCCTTCACGATCCTGGCCGGGCTCGCCCCGCTGTCCGTCTGGGCCGCCGCCTGGTTCGCGGTCGGCGTGCTGTGCCTGGTGCAGACGTTCATGCGGTCCGACAGGATCGCCTTCGCCGCGGCCACCGCCCTGCTGCTGATGTACGGCCTGATCTTCCTGTCCTCCACCATCACCGGGCAGAACCCGCGCGGCTGGGTGACGGGGGCGGTCTGGCTGGCCTTCGGCGGCTGGATCGCGCTCATCGCCACCTGGCCGGAGGCGGCGCACCTGACCCGGGTGCCGACGTCCGGCGGGGCCGCCATCGTCGTCGCCGACGACGCCGGCACCATCCTGTCGTGGAACCCGCAGGCCAAGAGGATGTTCGGCTGGAGCACGGACGAGGCCGTCGGCCGCCCGCTGACGGTGCTCATGCCCGACCGCTACCGGGCGCGGCACGACGAGGGGCTGGCCCGGGTCCGCGCCAAGGGCAGATCCGACCTTTCCGGCGAGGTCATCCCGCTGATGGGGCTGCGCCGCGACGGCACCGAGTTCCCGATCTCGCTGACGGTCAACGCCTGGCACACCGACGACGGCATCACCTACACCGGCGTGATCCGGGCCTTGGGAGGAGGCCGTGGTGTCCGGGATCGCTGACGTGCTCACCCAGATCGCCATCGGGGTGGTCCCCCTCGGGGTGGCCTACCTCGCGTTCAAGTCCGCGACGGACGCCAACAGGAAGACCCAGCAGACCGCGTTGATGCAGGCCGAGCGGCAGGCGGAGCTGGAGCGTTCCAAAGTGGACGCGGAGGCGTTCACCCGCGCGAAGATCATCTACGAGGACGCGCTGAGCCAGATGGAGCGGCAGATGGAGCGCGTGCAGAGCCAGGCGACGCGGCTCGGCGCCGACCTGCTGGCCGAGCAGAGCAGCTCCACCGCGATGCGCGACCACATCCGCCGCCTTCAGGCGCAGATCCGCGCCCTGGAGCGCACGGTCGTCGCGCTGCGCACGCAGCTCGTCGCGGCCGGGCTGACGCCCGCGCCGATCTCGGAGGCCACCGGCCCCTACGCGGTCAACCTCCAGCGCCCGCGCCCGGAGGACTGAGAAAGGGGTCAGAGCCCGTACGCCTGCGCCAGCAGCTCGGCAGAACGCAGCCACAGCTTCCGGTCGGGGGCGGAGAAGGCGACGATCAGCTCGTCGGCGCGCGCGTGCTCGGCGAAGCGGTCCACATACTCCTTGACCTCGGCCTGGTCGCCGACCGCCGTGTACTTCATCATCTGCAGGAGCTGCTGCCCGGCGGGCGATTCGAGGATCATGTCCGCCTCCTCCGGCGTGAACGTACGGCCCCGCCCGAGGAACCTGCTCACCCGCAGCCGCTTGGCCTCCAGGAACTGCTCGCGCGCCTCCTCGCCGGTGTCGGCGGCGATGACGTTGAGCGCGGCGATCACGTACGGCCGGTCGAGCTGCGCGGACGGCTTGAACTCGGTGCGGTAGACGGTGACCGCCTCCTCCAGCGCCGCCGGGGCGAAGTGCGAGGCGAAGGCGTACGGCAGCCCGAGCATGGCGGCGAGCTGCGCCCCGAACAGGGAGGAGCCGAGGATGTACAGCGGCACGTTCGTGCCCTTGCCCGGGGTGGCGTGGACGCCGGGGATGCGGGTCTCGCCGGTCAGGTAGCCCTGGAGCTCCAGCACGTCCTGCGGGAACGTGTCGGCGGACGACGGGGTGCGGCGCAGGGCGCGCATGGTGTTCTGGTCGCTGCCGGGGGCGCGGCCGAGGCCGAGGTCGATGCGGCCCGGGTGCAGGGTCTCCAGGGTGCCGAACTGCTCGGCGATCGTCAGCGGCGAGTGGTTCGGGAGCATGACGCCGCCCGCGCCGAGGCGGATCGTCCGGGTGTGAGCGGCGATGTGGGCGATGAGCACGCTGGTCGCCGAGGAGGCGATGCTGTCCATGTTGTGGTGCTCGGCGTACCAGACGCGGCGGTAGCCCAGCTCCTCCGCGCGCTGCGCCAGGGTGACGCTGGCGGCGAAGCTGTCCGCGGCCGTCTCGCCGTCGCCGATGTGCGCCAGATCGAGGATGGACAGCGGCAAAGCCATGGGTACGCGCCTTTCGTCGATGATCTGGCTTTCTGCAACAGCGACGAGGGCGCGGATATTTCAGCCGCCCGCCGGGCCCCGAGGCGTGGGGCCCGGCGGGGCGACGGTCAGGACGCGGTGCAGGTCACCTGCGACGGGGTGGTGTTCTGGCCGCTGGAGTTGACCAGGAAGCCGAACGTCGTCCCGGCGCCGGCGGACAGGCTGCCGTTCCAGGACAGGTTGGTCACGGTGACGGCGCTGGAGCCGGAGAGGTTGCCGTTCCAGAGCTGGGTGATGGTCTGGCCGTTCGGCAGCGTGAAGCCCACCCGCCAGCCGGAGATCGCCGACGAGCCGGTGTTCTTGACGGCGACCTCACCCTGGTAGCCGCCCTGCCACTGGCTGGCGATCCGGTACGTGGCGGTGCAGCCGGAGGGGCCGTTGGTGGGAGTGTCTGTGGGGGTCACGGTCGGGGTCGGCCCGTCCGTGGGCGGCGGGGCCGCCATGGCGAGGTCGTACGCCCGCTGCGGCACGAACTGCCCGGCCGCCGCGATGCACCCGTCCGCCTCGCCGGGCGGCTTGACCCAGAGGAAGGCGTCGATCGCGGAGTCGCCGGTGTTCGTGGTGCTCCAGGTGCCGGTGGCGCGGCCGCCCGGGTCACACCACTCGCTCCCGGACGGGCCGTTGCCGTTGCGGCTGGTGTCGATGACGGCCTTGAGCCGGGAGACGCCGGTCGCGGAGATCACGCTCTTCGCGTACGACACCAGGCCGGGCGTCGAGCGGTAGTTGGAGGTGTTGAGCGCGATGCCGTCGGCGCTGTTCGCGACGTCGGCGCCGTTGAGCCGGGAGGCGGCCTCGGAGGCCGACAGCCAGGCGTCGTGGCCGATGTCGAAGTAGACCTTGGCCTGGCCGCGCAGCTTCTTGCCCGCGTACGCCATGGACGCCTTGACCTGGGCCTGCTCGGAGGCGTTCATGCAGTTGGTCATGATGGCCAGGGCGTCGGGCTCCAGGATGACGGTGGCCGGGCGGCCGGCCAGGCCGAGCGCGATCTGGTCGATCCAGGACCGGTAGGAGGAGTGGTCGGGGGCGCCGCCGGCGCTCGCGCCGCCGCAGTCGCGGTTGGGCATGGCGTACACGACCATGATGGGGACCTTGCCGGCCGAGGCGGCGGCGCCGACGTAGGCGTCGACCTGGCTGCGCACGGTGGACGGGTTGTAGCTGGCGAACCAGCGGCCCTGCGGCACGGCGGCGACGCGGTCCCTGATGACGGGGGTGCGGCTGTCGCCCGGGTTGGCGGCCACCCACTTGGCGGCGTTGGTCTGGGGGTCGACGTAGAAAGCGGAGTCGGCGGCCTGGGCGGTGGACGAGGACATGACGACCGCCCCGGCCGCGGCCATGGCGGCCGCCGTGAGGAACGCCGCGAGCACGGGCCTTCTGCGAGACATGCGATCACTCCGTTGGTTGTGTGGGAGCGCTCCCACCGGCACCACGGATGCTAGGTAGCCGTTCTCGCCGCCTCAAAGACCTCCGACCGATCGCGGGCACGTCTCCGCAGGCCAGACGGGGCGCGAAAGGTGAAACTTTCACTCCTCCAGGCAGGCGCGGAAGACCGCCGTGAGCCGGTCCACGTCGCGCTCCGTGGGGACCGAGGGGCCGAGGCGGCGGCGCGTGGCGCCCACGCCGAGGACGACGGCGGTGGCCATGCGGGCCCGCGCCAGCGCGTCGGGGCCGCCGCCCAGCCGGGCCTGCAACGGCTGGAGCACCGCGGTGATCAGGCGTTCGCGGCCCACGTCCACGATCTCGGGATGACGGGCCGAACGTTCGAGCGCACGCAGGATCGGGCTGTCCGGGGGGCGGCGCATGCGCTCGGCGGCGTACTCGGCCAGCCGGCGCGGCAGCTCCGCGCGCCCGCCTTCGAGCAGCCAGTCGATGGTGGGCTCGCCCTCCAGGACCGCGGCGAACAGCCCGGCCTTGGAGCCGAAGTAGCGGCCGACCAGCGCGATGTTCGCGTCGGCGGCGGCAGCGATCATGCGGACCGTCACCTGCTCGTATCCCTGCTCCCCGAACAGCGTGCGCGCCGCCTGCAGGATGCGCTCGCGCGTGGCCTCGCGCCCGCGCGGCCTGCTCTCGGTCGCCTGGCTCTCGGTCACCTGGGCCTCCATGTTCCGCACTCTACTCACGTGAGGGTGTGCTGACCCCCGCTTGCCGCGCGGCTAGTAAACATGCGTATACTCGCGTCGGGTAAAAACGGTATGAAGGGGATGTGGTGTCTTGGTAGCCCAAGCTCACGCCGCAGCTCCCCCCGCGAAGCGGACCTACACCCACCGCGAGATCCTCGAGGTCATGTCCGGGCTGATGCTCGCGATGCTCACGTCGATGATCTCGACCTCGGTGGTGGGCACGGCTCTGCCGACGATCGTGGGGGAGCTCGGCGGTCAGGACCAGTACTCATGGGTGGCCAGCGCCACCATGCTGACGATGACGGTCTCCACGCCGTTGTGGGGCAAGCTGTCCGACCTGTTCGGGCGCAAGCTGCTCTTCCAGACGGCGCTGGGACTGTTCGTGTCGGCGTCCTTGGTGGCGGGCCTCTCGCAGGACATGGGACAGCTCATCGCCGCCCGTGCCGTGCAGGGCCTGGGTGTGGGTGGTTTGTCGGCGCTGTCCCAGGTGATCCTGGGGGACATCGTCTCGCCCCGCGAGCGTGGCCGGTACTCCGGCTACATGGGAGCGGTCTTCGGCATCTCGACGGTCGCCGGACCGCTGCTCGGCGGGTTCATCGTGGACGCCGACTGGCTCGGCTGGCGCTGGTGCTTCTACGTGGTGGTGCCGTTCGCGGCGGTGGCGTTCGTCGTCATCCAGAAGGTGCTGCGGCTGCCGCCGGTCAAGCGCAACACCTCCATCGACATCTGGGGCGCGACCACCATCACGGCCAGCGCGAGCGCGCTCATGCTGCTGCTCACGCTCGGCGGCAACGAGTTCGCGTGGAACTCGTTCTGGACGTACTTCCTGGCTGCGACGGCCCTGCTCATGCTGGCGCTGTCGGTGCTGTCCGAGCGGACGGCCAGGAACCCG
The DNA here is from genome assembly GCF_057536035.1 of Nonomuraea sp. B208. Lineage (NCBI taxonomy): Bacteria > Bacillati > Actinomycetota > Actinomycetes > Streptosporangiales > Streptosporangiaceae > Nonomuraea > Nonomuraea sp. B208. Next base: position 137,470 of record NZ_BAAJOU010000021.1, on the reverse strand, counting down.
ATCCTGCCGCCTCGGCTGTTCCGTAACCCGACGTTCGTGCTGACCAGCCTCGCCTCGCTCTTCGTCGGCATGGCGATGTTCGGCGCGATGATCTACCTGCCCCAGTACCTGCAGATCGTCAAGGGCATGAGCCCGACGAACTCCGGCCTGATGACGCTGCCCATGGTCGTGGCGCTGTTCCTGTCCGGCGTCATCTCCGGCAAGATCGTCACCAACACCGGCAAGTGGAAGATCTTCCCCGTCGCCGGCCTGCTCATCGTGGCCATCGGGCTGTTCATGCTGTCGCGGCTGCACGTCGACTCCAGCGAATGGCTCATCGGCTTCGACGTCGCCGTGCTCGGCGTCGGGCTGGGCCTTTCCATGCAGATGCTCATCCTCGCCGCACAGAACGGCTCCGAGCTGCGGGACATGGCCTCGACCACGTCCGGTGTGTCGTTCTTCCGCTCGCTGGGCGGCGCCGTCGGCGTGGCCGCGTTCGGCGCCATCCTGACGGGCCGGCTCAAGGACGAGATGGCCACGCTGATCGCGGAGGCCGGGATCAAGGTCCGCGGCGGCGGGGACATCAAGCTCGGCAGTCCGGACGCCATCCAGGCGCTGCCGGGTCCGCTCAAGAACATCGTGCTGGAGGCGTTCACCCGCGGCCTGGAGACCGTGTTCATCGTGGGCGTGCCCATCGCGCTGCTCGGTTTCGTCGCCACGCTCTTCCTCAAGGAGCTGCCGCTGCGCGGCTCCACCATGCCGCCCGCCGAGCCGCAGCCGCTCAGCAAGGACGACCTCGTCCTCGCCGGGCTGCTGCTGGAGCTCGTCGCCCAGCGGGTCGAGCGGTCCAACGGCGAGCCGTCCGCGCTGCTCACCGCGGTCGCCAGGATGGCGCCCGAGGACGCCAGGTCCGAACGCGAGCGCGCCAGATCGGTGGCGCAGACCGTGCTGCGCCCGACCTCGCGCGCGCTGCTCGCGCAGGCCACGCCGGCCCAGAAAGACCTCGTCACAGGAGGAATCCCCCAATGATTCGCAAGTTCGTGGGCGCCGTCGCCTCCACCCTGGCCGTGCTGGCCGGGCTGTGGCTGATGATCGCCCCCTGGGCCCTCGGCAGCCAGCCGGAGAACCGTGACTGGACCGACATCACCACCTCCGAGTTCTGGACCGGTCTCGGCGTGGCCGTCGTGGGGCTCGCCGGCGCGATCAGCTTCGCCCTCGCCATCTACGAGGAGCTGGTCGTGCGCGGCGCCGTGGTCGTGAAGCCGCGCCGGGTCGAGCCCGAGCCCGAGATCGTCCCGGCCGCGCCGCCGCAGGCGTCCTCGGCCGAGCTGGCGGCCCTGCTCGCCCCGCTCGTCGAGGCCCTTCGCGAGGACATGAACCGGACCGACCGCGCCGGCGGCGAGCACCGGCAGAACGGCAGGACCACCCTGGTCGGAATGGAGGAGAACCGATGAAGGCGAAGCTGGGCGTAGGCGCCCTGGTCGTGCTGTTCCTGGGCGGCCTGTGGCTGGTCGCGGCCCCGTTCGCGGTCGGCTACCAGCCGAGGGGCGCCGAGTACGCCGACGCGACCGTCAACGACCTGTGGGTCGGCGGCGGCCTCATCGGCATCGCGTTCGTCGCCCTCGTCGTCTACGCCGCCGACGCGCTGCGCGAGCTGGCGCGCCGCGGCAAGCACGCCGAGAGCTGACGCGAGAGCGCCGTGTCCGGCGGTGACGTCGACCCCCGCTGGGAGCCGCTGGCAGGCCGGCTCCCCGACGGGGCGTTCGAGATCGGCAAGGACGGCGCGGGCCTGCTGGTGGTGGGGTTCGACGGGTCCGGGCCGAGTCGCAACGCGCTCGCGTACGCGGCCGGCCTGGCCCGCAGGGACAACGCCTCGCTGCTCGTCGTCTTCGTCGAGGCGCTGAACAGCGCGAGCCTGTGGTTCTTCGCCGGCTCGCCCATCATCCCCGACTCGGCGGCCGACCTCACGGAGGACCTCAAGGACGAGCTGAGGGGCAGCGGCGTGCCGTGGCGGTTCGTCAGCGTCCGGGGCGACGCGGCCCGCGAGCTGGAAGCACTGGCCGGCTCCTACATGGCCGACGCCATCGTGGTGGGCCGCTCGCGGCACTCCCTGTTCGGGTCGGTGGCGGGCGCGCTGGCGAAACGGGCTCGCCGTACTGTGCTGATAGTCCCCTGACCTGGCAAGACGTCGCATATGGTGGCTAGATGAAGCGTGCTGTCGCCATGGCGTTCGTGGCCCTCACGACCGTGTCGTGCGGCGCGACGCCGCCCGTCGCATCGTCCGCTCCCTCGCCGGAGCCGCCCGCGAGCTCGCCGTCGGCCCCGGCGTCGCCCACGGCCTCGCCCACGGCGACGCCGAGTTCCACCGCGCCGCCCGCTTTCTCGGCGAAGGTGACCGCCGTCGCGCGCGACCGCCTGCCCTACTCGTGGCGGCCCGGCTGTCCGGTCCACTACCGGGATCTGCGGCTGGTGACGCTGTCGTACTGGGGGTTCGACAACAAGCCGCACACCGGCGAGCTCGTGGTGCACAAGAGCGTCACCGACGACATCGTGACGGTCTTCAGGAAGCTGTACGGATGGCGCTGGCCCATCAGGCAGATGAAGCTCGTGGACGCCTTCAAGGCCGACGACTACGCCTCGATCGAGGCCGACAACACCTCGGCCTTCAACTGCCGGCGGGCGACCGGGTCCAGCAACTGGTCGAACCACGCCTACGGCAAGGCGATCGACGTCAATCCCCGCGAAAACCCATATGTCACCGCAAGTGGCAGCACGGCGCACAAAAATGCCGAAAAGTTCACCGAGCGCCCGATGAAGGGCAAAGGTGTGATCAATCCCGGCGACAAGGTCGTGAAGGCGTTCGCGCAGGTCGGCTGGGAGTGGGGCGGCTACTGGTCCGGCACCAAGGACCTCCAGCACTTCTCCAAGGGCGGAGGCTGACACAATCACGCCATGGCGGCTAAGGACGGCGACGGCTGGATCGAGTGTGCCCAGGGCCACCGGCACTGGGGGCTGCACGGAGCCTCGGGGCTCCTCCTCGTGCACCACGACCCCGCCGGCACGCCGTACGTCCTCATGCAGAAACGGGTCTGGTGGAGCCACCACGGCGGCACCTGGGGGCTGCCGGGCGGCGCCCGCGACAGCCACGAGGACGCCGTCGCCTCGGCGCTGCGCGAGGCCCGCGAGGAGGCCGCGCTCGGCGCCGACGAGCTCCGGGTGCAGGGCGTCTACCTCGACGACCACGGCGGGTGGGCGTTCGAGACGGTGATCGCCGAGACGGCCGAGCTGCTGGCCGCCGCCCCCGCCAATCAGGAGAGCACCGAGCTGCGCTGGGTCGCCCTACCCGAGATCGCCGCGCGCGAGCTGCATCCGGGCTTCGCCGCCACCTGGGGCGCCATCCAAGGGGTGATCCAGCCGGAGACGGTCGTCCTCGACGTCGCCAACATCGTCGGCGCGCGGGCCGAGCACGGCTGGTGGCGCGACCGGGCCGGGGCCGCCGCGCGGCTGCTGGAGGACGTCGCCGGGCTCGGACTGCGGCATCCGGTGCTGGCGCAGTGGTTCCCGAGGGTGGTCGCGATCGTCGAAGGGGCGGCCAAGGACGTGCCCGGCCCGCCCGGTGTGCAGGTGGTGCCCGCCACGGGCAGCGGCGACGACACGATCGTCGAGGTCGTACGCCAGGCCAGGCCCTGGGAACGGGTGCTCGTCGTCACCGCCGACCGGGGGCTGCGGCAGCGGGTGGGCGAGCTGGGCGCCGAGAGCGTGGGCCCGAAATGGCTGCTGTCGCAGCTAGGCCGGCACCACGCCGTCGAAGACGGCCTTGAGCCCGGTCACCTCTAACACCCGCTCCAGGACGCCGTGCACGCCCACCAGGGTCAGCGAGCCGGCGTGGGCCGCGACCCGGCGCTGATGCTCCACCAGCGCCCACAGGCCGCTCGAATCGCAGAAGTCGAGCAGGCTCGCGTCGACGACGACGTCCACCCTGCCCTCGGCGAAGAGCGCGGTCAGGCTCTCCTTCAACAACGGCGCGGTGAGCTTGTCGAGCTCGCCGATCACGTGGACGCGCGCGTGGGGGCCGCCGCGCTCCACCTCGACGTCGAGATCCGCCACCTCCTGAACGTACACCGGCCTCATCACAGCCGCTATCGTGGTTTCCGCACAGGAGGGTTCGCATAGTGGACGAGTGCAGCCGCCTTGAAAGCGGCCAGGTCAGCGATGGCCTCGTGGGTTCGAATCCCACACCCTCCGCTCACTCCCTCAGGGCGGCGAAACCGTCGCCCACGTGCGCGGCGAGCTTGAGGTAGGCCTCGCGCGTGCTGTCCTGGAGCCGGTCGAGGTCGATCTCCGCGCCCTCCTCCAGATGCGGGTCGTACGGCACCCGCACCACGGCCCGGCACCGGGCCGCGAAGTGGGCCTCCAGCTTCTGGATGTCCACCGCCGACTTCGACCGCGGCCTGACACTGCACAGCACCACCGTCGCGTTCTTCACCAGATCGCCGTAGTGGTGGGCCTCCAGCCAGTCGAGCGTGGCCGAGGCCGCCCGCGCGCCGTCCACCGACGGGGAGCTGACCAGCACGATCTGGTCGGCCAGCCCGAGCACGCCGCCCATCGCCGAGTGGAGCAGGCCGGTGCCGCAGTCGGTGATGCAGATCGAGTAGAAGTTCTCCAGCACCTGCGAGACGGCCTGGTAGTCGGCCCCGCTGAACGCCTCCGACACCGACGGGTCGCGGTCCGAGGCCAGCACCTCCAGCCGGGACGGCGCCTGCGAGGTGAACGCCCTGATGTCGACGTAGCGCTTGACCTGGTCGCGCTCGTTGAGCAGGTCGCGCACGGTGGCCGAGGTCTCCAGCACCAGCTTGTCGGACAGCGTGCCCCGGTCGGGGTTGGCGTCCACGGCGATGACGCGGTCGCCGCGCACCTGGGCCAGCGTGGCGCCGAGGCCGACGGTGGTCGTGGTCTTGCCCACGCCGCCCTTCAGGCTCAGCACGGCCACCCGGTGGTGGCCGGTGGTGACCGGGGTGCGGGCGCGGTTCATCAGCTCGCGGCGGCGGCGGACCTCCGGCGGCTCGCCCGGCTTGATCCAGCCTCCGGACGCCTTGTAGACCAGGCGGCGCCAGCCCTTGGACGGGGCGTTGCGCCGGCCGCGGAGCAGGGTCTCGGGGTCGAGGCTGTCGGCGGTCGGGCGGCCGGTGACCGGCGGGCGGGGCGGGGAGGTGAACACGGGGACGGGAGCCGGGCGGCGGCGGACGACGGGCGGGATGTCGCGTTCGGCCGGACGCCACTCCTGCTGCTCGGTCCACTGGGGGCGGTCCTGCCGCTGGAGCGGGGCGCTCCCCTGCGGCTCGGCCCCGGTGGGCTCGCTCGCCGGGCGCTCGCCGCCGGGCGGCTCCGCGCTGGAGGGCTCTGAGCGGGACGGCTCGGGGCCGAACGGGCCGGGCTTGAGCGGGTCGGGGCGAGCCGGCTCGGGACGGGCCGGGTCGGGGCGGGCCGACTCGGGGCGGGCCAACTCGGAACGGGCCGGGTCGAGGCGGGCCGGCTCGGGGAGGGGCAGCTCCTGCTCGTAGGTCGCGGGCTCGTGGGGCCGCTCCGTGCGATGCTCGGCGGCGTCGGGCGTGTCCGCCTGCGAGGTGGGCTTGTCCTTGGGGAGTCCTGCGACGGGACCCGCGGGCCGGTCGCCGGGGGACGGCGAGACCGCGGCCTCGCCGGGGGACCCCGCCGGCGAGCCGGGGCGGGAGTCGCCACGGGACTCGGAACGTGAGCCGGCGCGGGAGTCGCCATGGAAGTCGATGCGGAAGTCGATGCGGGAGTCGATGCGGGAGCCGGCGCCGGTATCGGCGCCGCTGAGCTCGGCGCCGAACGCGGCGTGAGGCTCCGGTTGAGGTCCTGAGTCGGGCTGGCCCCACTTCGGGGGCTCGTTCCTGGGCTGGGTGGCGGCCCAGGGCTCCGGCTGCTCCTCCTGCGCGGGCTCCTCGGCCCGCGCGGGCTCCTCGAACGCCCCTCGCCGCCATCCGCCCGGCTCCGACGGCCGCGACCAGTCGGCCGGCGGCCAGGTCTCGTCCGCCCGCCGGTCCTCGGGCTCGTCCTGGCGTCCTTCCTCGGGCCTGTCCGCCGCGGGCGGCTGGGCCGGCTCGGCGGACGGCGTGAACGTCAGCCCGTACGCCTCGGTGTCCTCGGACCGCGGCAGCGGCTTGAGCGGCGCGTGGAACGGGTCGTCCACGGCGGGCGCGGGCGGCTGGTCACGGTTGATCTCCCGCAGGGCCTCGCGGGTGATGTCCGTGGTGGCCGCGTCCCCGAGCCATCCGGCATCGGCGTCGGCGGCGGGCTCGGCGGCCGCGACGGAGTCGGCGGCCGCGCGGAACAGCGTCGGCGCCGGGGTGTCGGGCTGCGCGGGGACCAGCGACCACGGGTCCTTGGGGTACGGCGAGACCGGCTCGTCGGCAGCCGCGGCCGAGGCGCCGACGGTGACCGGGGTCTCGTCGCTCTCCTTGATCGCGTCAAGCCAGGCCAGCTGTTCCTCGAGAGATTCCTCTCGATCGTGTCTTGCCACCGTGTTCCCCCTCGGGTGGGTCTAAAGGGGCAGCAAATACCTTGCAGGTTAACGCGCTGGCAACCGGTCCAGCCCACCAACCCACAACTTCTTTGCCCGGCTACCGTGGATCGCATGCGAGCCATTGAGATCACCCGGCCCGGCGGGCCGGAGGTGCTGGAGTGGCGCGAGGTGCCCGACCCCGAGGTCGGGCGGGGGGACGTGCTCATCGACGTCACCGCCTCGGCGCTCAATCGTGCCGACGTCCTGCAGCGGGGCGGCAACTACGACCCGCCGCCGGGGGCGCCGCCGTACCCGGGGCTGGAGGTCTCGGGCGTGGTCGCCGAGGTCGGCGCGGACGTCGAGCAGTTCAAGCCAGGCGACGAGGTGTGCGCGCTGCTCGGCGGCGGCGGTTACGCCGAGCGCGTAGCGGTGCCGTGGCAGCAGGTCATGCCGGCGCCCGAGGGCGTCCCGCTCAAGGAGGCCGCCGGGCTGCCGGAGGTCGCCTGCACGGTCTGGTCCAACGTCTTCATGCTGGCCCGGCTGCGCAGGGGCGAGACGCTGCTGGTGCACGGCGGGGCCAGCGGCATCGGCACGTTCGCCGTCCAGCTCGCCAAGGCGCTCGGCTCCCACGTGGTCGCCACCGTCGGCAGCGCGGAGAAGGCCGAGCGGGTGCGCAGGCTCGGCGCGGACGAGGTCGTCAACTACCGCGAGGAGGACTTCGCCGAGAGGGTCGAGGCCGACGTCATCCTCGACATCATGGGGGCGAAATACCTCGCGGGGAACCTCAAGGTCCTGCGCACCGGCGGCCGGCTGGTCATCATCGCGCTCCAGGGCGGCAGCAAGGCCGAGATCAACCTCGGCGCCCTCATGGCCAAGCGCGCCTCCGTGCACGGCACCACGCTCCGCGCCCGGCCGGTGGACGAGAAGGGCGCGATCGTCCGCAGCGTCGTCGAGAACGTGTGGCCCCTGGTCACGGGGGGTGCGGTGCGCCCGGTCGTGTACGCGGAAGTCCCCATGTCCGATGCTGCCGAAGCGCACCGTATGTTGGATTCCGGGGAGCACGTCGGCAAGATCCTGCTAGTACGGTGAGTGTTATGAACGCTGAGGACAACAACACCCCTCACATCGTGGTGGTGGGCCCCGACTTCCAGGGAGGTCAGGGCGATAGCAGCGAAGAGGACCGTTCGGTCACCCAGCTGGTCGAGCAGCCGGCGAAGGTGATGCGCATCGGCAGCATGATCCGCCAGCTTCTGGAGGAGGTGCGCGCGGCTCCTCTCGACGAGGCCAGCCGCAAGCGGCTGAAGGACATCCACGCCTCCTCGATCAAGGAGCTGGAGGACGGTCTGGCGCCGGAGCTGGTGGAGGAGCTTGAGCGGTTGTCGCTGCCGTTCACGGACGACACCGGCGCCCCGCCGAGCGAGGCCGAGCTGCGCATCGCGCACGCCCAGCTGGTCGGCTGGCTCGAAGGGCTGTTCCACGGCATCCAGACCACGCTGTTCGCGCAGCAGATGGCGGCCCGTGCGCAGCTTGAGCAGATGCGCAGGGCGCTGCCCGGCGTGCCGCAGTCGATGGACGAGTCCGGGCGTCCCCACGGGGGTTCCGGGCCCTACCTGTAGCCGTTTCCGGGCCCCCGCCCGAGGGTCAGAACAGCTTCTCCAGCACCTGCGCGACGCCGTCCTCGTCGTTGGCCGCGGTCACGTGATCGACCGCCGCCAGCACGTCGGGGTGCGCGTTCGCGACGGCGTACGACGTGCCTGCCCAGCTCAGCATGGGCAGGTCGTTCGGCATGTCGCCGAACGCCACGACCTCGCCCGCCTCGATGCCGTGCTCCTGGGCGAACGCCGCCAGCGCCGTGGCCTTGGTCACACCCTGGGCGCTCATCTCGATGAGCCCTCGACGGCTGGAGTGGGTGGCCGTCACCAGGTGGCCGACCAGGTCGTGCACCATGGCGTGCAGCTCGTCCGCGTCCATGTGCGGGTGCAGGGCCAGCAGCTTGGCGCAGGGGCGGGCGGTCATGGATGCGGCCTGCGCCTCGACCGCCCGGCGGTCCAGGAAATCGGACTCATGCGCAAAACCGGCTTCATACTCGACCGAAAATACGAGATCGGACACGTTCGCTCTTAGCTGAGCGACGACTTCCTCAAGGACCTCCGCCTCGATGAGGTGGGATTCCACTATCCGCTCGGTATGCAAGTCGTAGATCAGGGCCCCATTCGCACAGATCGCGAGCCCATGGTGACGTACCGCACCCGCCACACCCCCCATCCACCGGGGCGGCCGGCCGGTCACGAACACGAGCATGGCACCGGAGTCCTCGACGCGGGCGAAGGCCGCGACGGTCCGGGGAGACACGGTTCCGTCCCGGCGAAGGGCGGTTCCGTCCAGGTCGGTGGCCACAAGGCGGGGTGTCGGGTCGCTGTGCATAACAGGTTCCAGTTTGCCCGGTGAGGCCGCCTGACAGAAATCTTCGATCGGACGGAACACCGACGCGCCAGAATGGTGTTAGATGTGATGGCGTTGTATTAGCTGATCCCGTAGTGAAAACCAGCATGACATTGTCTGAGCCACCCCGGGTGCTTGCTGTACGACACACCGGGACCCACGAGGTGTGGGTCCCATAGATTCACATCCTGAGGGAGAGCTTTTATGGCTCAGGGAACCGTCAAGTGGTTCAACGCTGAGAAGGGCTTCGGCTTCATCGCCCCGGACGGCGGTGCGCCGGACGTGTTCGTGCACTTCTCCGAGATCGTCGGCAGTGGCTACCGAAGCCTCGAAGACGGCCAGCGGGTCGAGTTCGAGATCACGCAGGGCCAGAAGGGGCCGCAGGCCTCCCAGGTCCGCGCCATCTGACCTGTTAGTTAGCAAGTAGAAGCCGGGGTTCGCGTCCAGCGGACCCCGGCTTTCGCATGTGTCGGGTTGGTCACGGGTGGGCCGTCCGCTGAACGCGCGGGCCCCGGCGGGCGTCGATCTCTACATGAGGTACGCGTGGTTGTGTCATCCCGTGACCGTTGCCGGGGTGATCGTGCTCCTGGTCAACGACCACCTGCTCAAGCAGGCCTGGCCCGGGTTCGTGACGGGCAAGCTCAGCGACGTGGCCGGCCTGCTCGTGGCGCCCCCGCTGCTGGCACTCCTCTTCCTGCGCCGGGCCGACCTGGCCGCCACGCTGGCCACGGGAGTGCTCTTCGCGCTCGTGAAAACGACGGAGACCGGCGCTGAGGCCGCCTCCCATGTCTGGACCCTCGTGGCCGGTCCTTCGCGCGTCCTCGCCGATCCCACGGACCTCCTGGCCCTGCCGGCGCTCGCGCTCGCCTGGTGGGTACGCCGCCGCAGCCTCGCCGCCCCCTCCTCGCCCCGCCTGCGCGTCCTGCTGACCGCGCCGCTGGCCCTGCTCGCGGTCGCCGCCAGCGGCGCCTCCCCGCAGGCCACGTCCGAGGCCGTCTCCGTCGAGGTACGCGGCGGGCGCATCATCGTCCACACCGACGACTCGGCCGCGTGGACCTCGGAGAACAGAGGCGACACCTGGGTCTACGAGAGCGCGTCCGACCGGCCGCCCAAGCGGCCCACGACGGCCATGTGCGTGCCCTACAAGGCCACCCGCTGCTACCGCGTCACCCCCGGCCGGCTGGGGGTCGAGCAGTCCGACGACGGCGGCGACACCTGGCGCCCGTCATGGTCACCGTCCCGCGACGACCGCGACCGCCTCGCCCGGCAGTACGACGACGACGACCTCCCGCGCTCCGGCGGCCTCGCCGTGCAGGGCTGGCGCGGCGGGCACGTGGTGGTGGTCGCCAACGGCAGCGAGGGCATCCTGCTCCGCGACGAGACCGGCTCCTGGCGGCGGCTCGGCCACCCCGGCGAGCCGGAGCGGGCCCCGGACCTCTACCTTGAGGGGGTCAGCGCGGCCTTCCTGGCCGGCTGCGTGCTCTTCGGGGCCGCCGGAGCCGGGCTGCGCCGCTATCACCGCGCTTACCTGGCCGTGACGACGACAGCCTGCCTGAGCTTCCTGGGCGTCGCGTTCTCCAGGATCGTGCCCGCCCTGGGCGACTACATGGAGTTGCTCGCCGTCCTCGCGGTCGGCACGGTCCCGGCGGCCTTCATCGTGGGCACCGTTCTGCTGATCGTGGGGCGGGCGCGCCCGGCGCCCATAGCCGTGGGCATCCTCAGCGCGCCGTTCGTCTACCTGGCCGCCTACCTGCCCTTCGAAGGCTGGGCCGACGGGACCTTCGGGTCGTACTGGGCCGCGGTCGCGGTGGCCGCGCTGCTGACCGCGCTGGTGCTGGCCGTGGACCTGCTGCTGATCAGGAAGGACGCCGCGAGGGCGCCCGCGGACCTGTGAGCCCGCGGGCGCCGGACGGCTACGGCTTGGCCGGCGTGAGGACGTCGAGCCCCACGTACGGGCGCAGCGCCTGGGGCACCACCACCGAGCCGTCGGCCTGCTGGTGGTTCTCCAGGATCGCCACGATCCACCGGGTGGTGGCGAGCGTGCCGTTGAGCGTGGCCAGATGGCGCGGCTTGCCGTCCTTGTCGCGGAAGCGGGCGGCGAGCCTGCGCGCCTGGAACTCCGTGCAGTTGGAGGTCGAGGTCAGCTCGCGGTAGCGGCCCTGGCTCGGGATCCACGCCTCGCAGTCGAACTTGCGCGCCGCCGACATGCCGAGGTCGCCCGCCGCCGTGTCGATCACGCGGTAGGGCACCTCGATCTTGGCCAGCATCTCCTTCTCCCAGGCGAGCAGGCGCAGGTGCTCCTCGTGGGCCTCCTCCGGCCGCACGTACGAGAACATCTCCACCTTGTCGAACTGGTGGACGCGGATTATGCCGCGGGTGTCCTTGCCGTAGGAGCCGGCCTCGCGACGGAAGCACGACGACCAGCCCGCGTAGCGCAGCGGCAGCGCGTCCGCGTCGACGATCTCCTGGGCGTGGTAGCCGGCCAGCGAGACCTCCGACGTGCCGACGAGGTAGAGGTCGTCCTCGGGCAGGCGGTAGATCTCCTTGTCGTGCGCGACGTGGAAGCCGGTGCCCTGCATGGTCTCCGGCTTGACGAGCACCGGCGTGATCATCGGCGTGAAGCCGGCCTCGATCGCCTGCTGCATCGCCATGTTGAGCAGCCCGAGCTGCAGCCGCGCGCCGAGGCCCTTGAGGAAGAAGAACCGCGAGCCGGACACCTTGGCGCCCCGCTCCATGTCGATGGCGTCGAGCCTCTCGCCCAGCTCCAGGTGGTCCTTCGGCTCGAAGTCGAACTCGCGCGGCCGCCCCACCGTCTCCAGGACCACGTAGTCGTCCTCGCCGCCGGCGGGCGCGCCCTCCTCGACGATGTTGGGCACGCTCTGCACCAGGTCGTCGAGCTCGGCGCCGAGCTTCTCCGCCTCCGACTCGGCCGCCTTGACCTGGCTCGCGAGGTCCTTGGCGCGCTGCAGCAGCGCGGCCTTCTCCTCGCCCTGCGCCTTGGAGACCGACTTGCCCATGCTCTTCTGCTCGGCGCGCAGGGACTCGAACGAGGTCAGCGCGGCGCGGCGGCGCTCGTCCAGGTCGAGCAGCGTGTCGACGACGGAGTCGTCCTCGCCGCGGGCACGCTGCGAAGCCCGTAGCCGGTCGGGATCCTCACGAAGGGTACGCAGGTCAATCACAAGGAAAGGCTACCGGCGCCGGACGCCGCCCCGCCCCCGGATTACCGCCTGCCGAGGATCTCCGTCAGACCTGGCCGGCGCGGATGCGGGCCAGCCACTCGCCCGCCTCGCCGAACTCCTCGTCCGAGGTGCCCCGCTTGATCTGCGGCGCCATGCCGTCGGCCCGCGGATAGCTGCCGAGGAAGCGCACCTCGCCGCAGATGCGGTGCAGCCCGGCGATGGCCTCGCCGACCCGCGCGTCGCCGATGTGCCCCTCGAAGTCGAAGTGGAAGAAGTAGCGCCCGATGCCGTCGCCCGTGGGCCGCGACTCGATGCGCGTGAGGTTGACGCCGCGCACCGAGAACTCGGTCAGCATCTCCAGCAGCGCGCCCGGGTGGTCGTCGGCCAGGAAGACCACCAGCGTCGTACGGTCGGAGCCGGTCGGCGCGGGCAGCGGCCCGCCGGGGCGGTTGACCTTGACGAACCTGGTCACCGTGTCGGACCGGTCGCCGATGCCGCCGGCCAGCTCGGTCAGCCCGTAGTACTCGCCCGCGATGCGGGGGGCGATCGCGGCGTCGTACGGGGACCCGGGCAGCGAGACCTCCTGCGCCGCGGCCGCCGTCGAGGGCGCGGCCACCACGACCGCGTCCGGCAGCTCGCGCGCGATGTAGCCCCGGCACTGCGTGATCGCCGCCGGGTGCGTGTAGAGGCGCTTGATGTGCGGGATCTCCGTGCCGGGCCTGGCCAGCAGCGAGAACCGCACCGGCAGCAGCAGCTCGGCCGTGATCAGCAGCGGCTCGCCCCAGGCGAACTCGTCGAGGGTCGTGGTGATCGCGCCCTCGATGGAGTTCTCCAGCGGGACCACGGCTCCGTCGGCCTCCCCGGCGCGGGCCGCGTTGAGCGCCGCGCTCACGTTGGCGCAGGGCAGCCGCTCGGCCGTGGGGTCGAGGAGGCTCAGGGCCTCTTCGGTGAACGTACCCTCGGGCCCGAGGTAGGCGAGTCTGGGCATGCGTCCAGAGTAACCGCAGGTCGCCAGGCCCGCGCCCGTTTCGCCCCTGATCCGCCCTTGATCCGTCAGGTCAGAGCGGGCCCGCCGAGCGGCACGGCACCAGCGGTCCGAGCCCCAGCCGGGCGGCCCGCACCGCCTCCGCCTCCTCGGGCGACAGCGGCTGCTCGCCCTTGCCGCCCACCACGGGCCGCACGTACGTGCGCGTCTCGCTCTGCCCGTTGATCGAGGTCAGCACGATCCCGTCGCCCAGCCCGTTGATCATCGCCACCGAGAACGACAGCCGCCCGCGCATCTCCGACAGCGCGTCGTAGCGGCAGACCGCGACGTCCCTGATGGCCTTGAGATCGCCCATGCCCTCGCTGCTCTGCCTGGCCAGCATCCGCTGGCACTCCTCCACGGCGGCCCTGGCCTGCCGCAGCGACAGCCGGCCGATCAGCACGCCGCTGACCCCGGCGACGACGCCCACGATCACCCATGCGGTAACGAGCACGTGACCGAGGGTAACGGCTCAGTCAAGCAAGCTCGCGCCGTTTCGGCAACCACGACACCAGCAACCACACCAGGACCAGCGCCCCCAGCCCGAACCCGTTCTGGACGATCTTCCCCAGCACCAGGCTCACCCCCGGGATGCCGGCCGCGATCAGCGCCACCCCCCACCACGGGACCGGCACCACGTAGTACAGCCACACGCCGCCCGCCACCCGCAGCCGTACGGGGTCGCGCCCGTCGCCCACGATCGCCCCGAGCACCACGACGATCCAGGCCAGGTGGTGGATCCAGGCGACCGGCGAGAGCAGCACGGCCATCAGGCCGACCAGCGCCACGGCGGCGAGCGGGTCACCCGCCCGGTGCGCGTCCCGCGCCCCCCGGAAGCCGAGCCAGCCGACCACGGCGACCAGCACCAGCCAGATCGCCGACTCCACCGTCTCGTTCATGTAGAGGCGGATCAGCATGCCGCGCATCGACTGGTTCGTGGTGGCCGCGTTCGCGCCGAGCCGCTCGGGGTCGAGCAGCGCCGAGAACCAGAAGTCGGCCGCGTCCTGCGGGATCACGGCGAACGGCAACAGCGTGAGCACCGCCGTCACGAACGCCGCCATCCAGAACGTCCGCCACTGCCGGGTGACCAGGAGATAGATCAGGAACACCCCCGGCGTCAGCTTGACCGCCGTCGCCAGCCCGATCAGGAACCCGCGCGGCCACCAGGGGCGCCTGGCCAGGCAGTCGGCGACGCAGAGGGCGACCAGCAGGATGTCCACCTGCCCGAAACGCACCTGGTCGCGGATCGGCATCAGGTACGCGCAGGCCACCATGAGCAGCCCGAACACCCACGGCGCGTACCGCCGGACCGCCTCCCCCGTCAGCACCTGCCGGAACGAGAACCAGACGGTCACGGCCAGCGTCACGTAGATCCCGGCCGTCCACACCCACTGGGCCGTCTCCCACGACATCACGGCCAGCACGACCGCCAGCATGGCCGCCACCGGCGGGTACGTGAACGGCAGCAACTGCGGCGCGGGCGTGTAGGCCGCGTACACCGGGCGCCCTTCGAGCAGCATCTGCCCGCCGGTCCGGTAGACGTCCAGGTCGACCAGGCGCTGGTCGTCAGGGTTCGTGAGCCACGTGTGCACGAGCGGCGCGACGGCCGCCGCGACGGCCAGCGCCACGATCGCCCACGCCCACCACTGCCGCCGGTTCACCCGCACCTCGCCTCTTGTCACGGTGTGGCACGTTACCGTGGCTGTTGTTGTACGAGGGGCAATCACTGGGGGTTCCATCCATGGCGTACGAGAGCGCATCCGGCCTGCCAGGAGGTCGGCCCGGCTCCCGCCCCCGCCTTGTGCACGGCCTCGCCGTCGTCCTCCTCGCCGCCCTCCTCGCCCTCCTGACCCTCGCCCCGGCCGCCGCCCAGAGCCGGACGGGTGGCCGGGTGGCGCTGATCGGCGTGCCCGGCCTCCAGTGGAGCGACCTCGACGCGGCCCGCACCCCCGCCCTCTGGGAACTCGTGGGCCAGGGCTCCTCGGGCTCGCTCTCCACCCGGGCCGTGCCGCCGCCGGACCGCGGCATCACCTGCGCCGTCGCCGGCTGGCTGACCGTCTCCGCGGGCCAGCGCGCCGGCACCGACGGCAAGGGCTGCCCCGCCGCCCCTCAGCCGTCCGGGCGGGGCGACGGCGGCGCCACCGTGCCCGGCTGGCAGGCCATGACCGCTTACCAGTCCGACACCGGGTACGACGCCCGGATCGGCACGCTCGGTCAGCTGGTGACGGACGGCGGGGGCAAGGTCGCCGCCGTCGGGCCGGGCGCCGCCATCGCCGGTGCCGACAAGTCCGGAAATATCGCCAAATACGCCCCCACCCCCGACGCCCTGGGCGACCCGGCCCCGTACAACCTCATCGTCTTCGACGCCGCCCCCCTCGCCGACGCCTGGTCCCGCCAGCCCCTCGACGAGTACGGCGTCCCCGCGGGGATGCCCGCCGCCACCCGTCAGGCCGCCGTCGCCGAGGCCGACCGCCAGGTCGCCGCCCTGCTCGACCGGCTCCCGCCCGGCACCATGATCCTGGTCGCCGGCCTCTCCGACGTGACCCCGAACGCCCACCTCCACGTCGCCGTCGCCGTCGGCCCGTCCCCGGCGGGGGGGCCGTACCCGCGCGGCCACCTCACCGCCACCTCCACCCGTCAGGACGCCCTGGTCACCATCACCGACCTCACCGCGACCGTCATCCGGCTCCTGGGCCTGCCACAGCCGCGCGAAGTGGTCGGCCGGCCCTGGCAGGCGGGCGCTCCCGCGTCAGGCGGCACGGCGGACACGGTCTCCGGCCTCGCCGACGCCGACCTCGCCAGCCAGGTGCTCAGGAACGTCCGCGGCCCGTTCTTCACCGTCCTGGTCACCCTCCAGCTGCTCTTCTACGCCTGCGCCGCCCTCGCCCTACGCCACCGCCGCTCCACCACCCCAGCCGCACGCGACGCCGCGACCCCGCCTCAAGCCGGCACCACCGGCCTGCCCGGAGGCGCCGCGAGCGCGCCCGGAGCCGACACCACCGGCCCGTCCGGAGGCGATACCGCCGCCTCACCCGGGAACGACGCCGCCACCTCCCCAGCCACGGCCGGGGGCGACGCCGACACGCCGCCCGGGGGTGAGCCGGGCCCCAGCACCACGACGCCCGACGTCGCCGGCACCGGCACCGGCACCGGCACCGGCGACAGCCGCGGCGGCAGCAGCAGCGCCGACAACAGCATCATCGGCGGCGACAGCAGCAGCAGCGCCGACAACAGCAGTGGCGGCGGCGGTGGCAGCGCCGACAACAGCATCATCATCGGCGGGGACGCGAGCGCGTCCAAGCTGCTCCGCGCCGTCCAGATCGTCGCCGTGCTGAGCGGCGCGATCGCCGTCTCCACCTTCCTGGCGCAGCTCGTGCCCTGGTGGACCCTCCCCGTGCCGATGGTCTCGGTCGTCGTGACGATCCTGGGCATCGCCGCGCTCATCACCGCCGCCGCGTTCGCGGGCCCCTGGCGGGCGCACGTGCTGGGCCCGCTGACCGTCGTCGCGGCGCTGACGTCCCTGGCCCTGCTCATCGACGTCATGACCGGCTCGAAGCTCCAGGTCAACGCCGTCACCGGGTACGAGCCCGTCACCGGCGGCCGCTTCTACGGCTTCAGCAACATCGCCTTCGCCGTCTACGCCACCGGCACCATCCTGGGCCTGGCCGGGATCGCGCAGTGGCTGCTGAGCAGAGGCGTCTCCAGGCTCGTCGTGGTCGGGGCCTGCGCGCTCTACGGGATGTTCGCGGTGTTCGCGGACGGGTGGCCGTCCTGGGGAGCGGACTTCGGCGGGGTGCCGGCGTTCGTGATCGGGCTGGCCGTCTTCCTGATCCTCCTCTCCGGCAGGCGGGTGTCGGTGCTCAGGCTGCTGCTGGTCGGCGTCGCGGGGGTGGTGGTCGTCGGGGTGTTGTCGGTGGTGGACTGGTTGCGTCCCGAGGCGCAGCGGACGCATCTGGGGACGTTCGTGCAGCAGGTCATCGACGGCCAGGCGTGGACCGTCGTCGGCCGCAAGTTCAGCGCCATGATCGGCGTCACGGTCGGGAACTGGTCCTTGACCCTCCTCACGCTGGTCGCGCTCGCGTTCCTCTTCCTGGTGCTGGCCCGGCCCTCGCGGTACGGTGCCGCGGCGCTCGGCCAGGTCTACGCCCTCGCCCCGACACTCCGTGCCGGCCTGTTCGGCGCGTTGACGTGCGCGTTCGTCGGGTTCCTGATGAACGATTCGGGCATCGCCATCCCCGCCATGGCGCTCACGGTGGCGGTGCCGCTGACGCTGGCGGCGTGTGTGCGCGCCCTGCAGCTCGCCAGGCCCACACCGCCAGGGCGATCGTCAGGGCGAGCAGCACCCAGGCCGTCTGAGGCCGGACCACGCCGCTGAGCCACGTGAGGTCCGCGGGCTGCCCGTCGACGCGGGCGGGCAGGTAGGCGAGCGACAGGGCCAGCAGGTGCACGACGAGGAACGCGTCCACCGCGGACCCCGCCACGAGCGCCAGCATCCCGAAGGCCAGCCCGTGGTACCAGGGCAGCACGTACGGCGAGGCGAACACGTACGCCACCGCCAGCCCGGCCGCCACCACGGGCGCGCCGAGCCCGGCCGCCCCGGCAGGCGCCGCGCCGGCGCCCCAGGCCCATCCGGTGCGGGCGGCCCATCGGAACAGCAGCCAGGCCAGCAGCGCGAGCAGCAGGAGCGAGCCGACCTGGATCTCGCCCCGGTAGGCCGTCCCCGTGCCGATCACCGTCTGCAGCCACCCCTGAACCAGCTTCCAGATCGTGGCGTGCGAGATCGCCTTGCTGGTGCGCGTCACCGGCGCGATCGCGTCCGTGCCCGCCACGGCGTAGCCGGCGACCACCACCGCCAGGGCGCATCCCGCCATGACGGCCAGGCGGCCGGGACGGCGGCGCAGCTCCCAGGCGGGGCCAAGGGCGACGAGACCCGCGTTGACCTTGATCGCCACCCCCAGGCCGAGCAGGACGCCCCCGCCCACCGGACGGCCCCTCGCGAGGAGCGCGGCGACCATGCAGGCCACGGCCAGGGTGTCCACGTGCATGCCGGCGACCAGGTGGTAGAGGAGGAGCGGGTTGGCCGCCCACAGCAGCGCGGCGCGGCGGCGGGCGGCCTCGTCGTGCCTGGTGAAACGGTCGATGAGCAGGGCGGTCACGATGAAGGCGGCGGCGTTGACCAGCGCCAGGACGAAGATCGTCAGCCGGAGCGAGTCGCCGCCGACCCAGCTCGCGAACGCCTGGACCGCCGTCGCGACCGGCCCGTACACGCTGGGCTCCTCGCGCCACGGCCGCTCGACCGCGTCGGCGATCACGTCACCGGGCAGGTCGGCGGCTCCGTGCGTGTACGGGTTGATCCCCAGCGTGACCATGCGGCCGTACGCGGCGTAGTTGAGGTGGTCGCCGGAGCCCGAGGGTGGCAGGAAGGCGAGAATCGCGGCGGCGAGGCAGCCGAGCAGCATCAGCACCCGCCCGTCCGGCAACCGGCCACCCCCGAGGCGGGTGGCGCGCCAGGCGGCGGCCGGGCCGGGCGCGGCAGGGCCTACAGAGACGGACAGCGACACCTTGGCCCCCTCGGCCGCCGCCGGAGCCGCCGACGCACGCGCAACAGAGGCCCCAGAAGCGGGCGCCGGTGCGGGCGTCGCAGGGGCCCCCGAAGCAGGCGTCGCGAGGGCGAGCAACGTGGTCAGCAGGCCGAGCCCGCCGAGAATGATCGCCGCCGCACCGAGAGCGACCGTCAGATGCGGATCGGGATGGACGTCCAGAGAGTACGACGGCTGCCAGGAAGGCCCGCCCAGCGCGGGGACCATGGGCGACGGGCCGAGCAGGCCGATGGCGGCAGTCAGCAGCACGGAGGCGCCGATCGCCCACATGCCCGCCCACGCGATCCGCCCGCGTGCGGTGTCGTGCCGCGTCTCCGTAGTCACCCGCGTATTCCAGCACACGCGCGGACGGCCTCGGCCCGGACGGCGGGCGCCTGTGGATAACCGGCCGGGCACCCCCGCAGGTGCCCGGTGACCGTGGCGCGGGCTCGACCTGTCCGGAGGTGGTCAGCGGTTGGGGTGAAGTTTGTTCAGGTTTTGGACGACCACCGGGTCGCGGGTGGCCAGCGCCCGCGCCACGTCCCGGAGCTGGATCGCGCGATGGAGCTGCGCCCGCCAGTCCGTGCCCGTCGCCCGGTGGGCCATCTCGACCTCGACCTGTTCCACCCGGTATCCCTTGCGCACCAGGTCGATGGTCAGGGCGGTCTCCACGCCGAACCCGTGCGCCAGCGGCCGCGCGGCCTCGAAGGCGGCCCGGGTCAGGCAGCGCTGGCCGTTGAGCGGCTGGGCGAGCTCCAGGCCGGTCGCGCGGCGGATGCCCTCCCTGGACAGGCGGACGACTAACCCGTGGCCCCCGAGCTTCACCCTGGTGGCGAAGACGGCGATGGTCATGTCGGCCGCGCCCGCGCGTACGGGCTCGACGAGCGGCGCGGCCGCGGCGGCGGTGTCGCCGAGGTCGGCGTCCAGGAACAGGAGGTGGCGCGGTGCGGCGTCGTCCTCGTCCAGGAGGCGTACGGCCTCGGCCCCGCTCTCCATCGCGGCCGCCTTGCCCCGGTTGCGGCTGTGCCGCACCACGCGGGCGCCGGCGGCGCGCGCCGCCTTGCCGGTCAGGTCGTGCGAGCCGTCGTCCACGACCACCACGAGGGCCACGCCGGGCAGCGCCGAGGCGGCCTTGACGGTGGTCGCGATGCGTTCGGCCTCGTTGGCCGCCGGAATGACGACCGCGGTGTCACCGCTCACTGCTCGTGAACCCGGTGCGGCCGCCGTCATGATCCCTCGGATATGAGGAACTCCTGCGGAACCTCTTCGTGCACGGTGAACACCGAGTCGAGCCCGGTGACCTGCAGGATCTTGCGTACGGCGGGACGGGGCGAGGCCACCTCCAGCGTGCCCCCCTGCTCCTTCATCCTCTTGAGCGCCGAGAGCAGCACGTTCATGCCCGTGGAGTCGCAGAAATCCACGGCGGACATGTCGATGACCACCCGGCTCGGCCCTTCCTGCAGCAGCCGAGTGAACTCGGACTGCAGGTGAGGCGCCGTATAGAGGTCGATTTCCCCGGTGACCGCGACGAGCGCGAACCCGGCATGTGATCGAGTCGAGACCTTGAGCTCCACATGGGCAGGCTAGCGGCGCGGAGGCTTCCGGTCACGTTGTCACGCCGATAGGGCAAGCACAGGTTTTTGTCCTCCGTTTGGGCTCCACGGGCACGGAGAGTACGCGAAGCTTGACAGCGTGACACCTGAACACCCGCCGCGGCATCGAGAAGGAGGGACCAGGGCACGGCTGACGGGCCCCACGTCGATGAAGACCGAGAAACCCGAAGATCCTCAGCGCGAAGGGCTCCGCGACCGGCTGGAGTCCATCCTTCTCCGTACGGAGAAGGCCAACTCATGGCACGACGAAGCAGCGCGGCTGCGTGGCCTGCTCAACCACGAGGGCTACGTCCCGATCCGTACGCGGCTGGTCCGCGAAGACCTGGAGTTCCTGGCGGGGGCCCGCGCCGACCTGCTCAGGTTCTCCGAGCTGGGGCTCAGGCTGCTCGACCTGCACCAGCCCCGTGACGCGGGTGGCATCACCAGCGACGCGGCGCATCCGATCCTGCGGTGCCGGAGCTGCATGTGGCGGTGGCCGTGCCCGACGTTCCGGGCGATGGTGGAGTCGTTCGGCTCCCAGCGGGACACCACCGGCACCCAGGAAGGCCAGGACACCACGACCGACGCTCCGGCCCGCCCCGCCACGGAGCTCCGCATCGGCGAGGAGACGGTCCGGAGCACACCCACCACGGAGAGCACCGTCACCGCGGAGACCACCCTCAGCACGGAGACCGCTCTCAGCACGGAGACCACCCTCAGCACGGAGACCACCCTCAGCACGGAGAGCACCCTCAGCACAGGGGCAGCCGGATCTCGAACCGGCACCCCGGCCCGTCGTTGACCACCCCGATCACCCCGTCATGCGCCTCCACGATGCCCTGGGCGATGGCCAGCCCGAGCCCGGCCCCTCCGTCGGCGGTCGGCGTGCGCGCGCTCTCCCCCCGGAAGGCCACCTCGAACACGCGAGGCAGGTCCTCCTCCGGGATGCCGCCGCAGCAGTCGGCGACCGACAGGCACGCCATGCCGTCGTCCACGGCGGCCCGCAGCACCACGGACCGGTCCGACGGGGTGTGCCTGATGGCGTTGACCACGAGGTTGCCGAGGGCGCGCCCCAGCGCGCCCGCGTCGGCCTCGACGGGCACGGCGGCGTCCGCAGCCTCGGCGGTCAGCAGCACGCCCTTGGCGCGGGCGAGCGGTTCGGCGCCCGCGACCGTGTCGGCGACGAGGTCGGCCAGCCCGACCCGCGCCCGCGACAGCCGCAGCGCCCCGGCGTGGATGCGCGACAGCTCGAACAGGTCGTCCACCATGGCCGACAGCCGCTCCACCTCCAGCTTGATCTGCCCGTGGTAGCGGGCGACCGTCGCGGGGTCGGAGACCACGCCGTCCTCCAGCGCCTCGGCCATGGCCCGCATGCCGGCGAGCGGCGTACGCAGGTCGTGGCTGACCCACGCGACCAGCTCGCGTCTGGCGCCCTCCAGGGCCCGCTCGCGGGCGTACGACTCCTCCAGGGTGTTCGCGATCTCCTGCAGCTCGGCGGGCAGCCCCTGGGGCGCCTGGAACGGCGGCTCCCGTACGGCGTCCACGAGCCGGCGGCTCTCCCGTACGACCCGCTTGGACAGCACGAACGCCACCCCCAGGCCGACCAGCCCGCCGACGGCCACCACGCTCAGCACGAAGTCCTTGACCGGCCCCTCGATGATCATCTTGGCGATGATCGCCACGACGCCGGCCAGCGTGGCCGCCACGGCCACCACCACGACCACGGCCAGCATCACGCCGATCGAACGCGTGCGCAGCCGCCCCATCGCCCAGATCCCGCCGAGCGCCACCAGCAGCCCGAGCCCGGCCGCCACGGCCACGACCATCGGCAGCTCCCCGACCGCCACGGCCGGAGAGACCCCGTGCGGCGCCATCAGCCCTCCATCGGCTCGTAGCGGTAGCCGACTCCCCACACGGTGACGATCCTGCGCGGCGCGGTCGGATCCGGCTCGATCTTCTCCCGCAGCCGCCGCACGTGCACGGTCACCGTGGACGAGTCGCCGAACGACCACCCCCACACCTGGTTGAGCAGCGCCGACCGGCTGAACGCCTGGCGGGGGTTGCGCATGAGGTAGGCCAGCAGGTCGAACTCGCGGGCGGTCAGCATGACCTCGGCGCCGCGCAGGCGTACCTCGTGGGCGCCGACGTCCACCGTCAGGTCGTCGTCGCGCAGCACCCCGGTGCCGCCGGTCACGGACGCGCCCCGCGCCCGCCGCAGCACCGACTGCACCCGCAGGGCCAGCTCGCGCGGGCTGAACGGCTTGACCACGTAGTCGTCGGCCCCCGTCTCCAGGCCGACCACCCGGTCGATCTCCTCGCCCAGCGCGGTCAACATGATCACCGGGACCGGCCAGCGCTCCCTGAGCCTGCGGCACACCTGGAGCCCGTCGAGCCTCGGCAGCATGAGGTCGAGCACCATGAGGTCGGGCGGCTGCGCGAGAGCCCGGCGCAGCGCCTCGGCGCCGTCGCCCACGCACTCGACCTCGTGCCCGTCACGCTCCAGATAGCGGGCGACCACCTCGGAAACGGTCGGATCGTCCTCGACCACCAGGATGCGCGTGTTCACCACTTCACGGTACGGCTCACGCCCCCGGGACCGCCGCTCACGTCATCACTCCGTAAGCCTCGCGGCCCCTGCCCGCAGGACGTACGGTGGCCTCATGAGTAGAGTCGTGATGATCGTCATAGGGGCCCTGCTGGGCCTGTTCGTGGTGTTCAACTTCCTGCTGCCGCTGCTGGCGGGGCTGTTCAAGCTGGCCTTGATCGTCGGTCTGATCGCTCTGGTCCTGTTCGTCGTGGTCACCGTGATGAGCAAGTCCTCCCGTTCGCAGTGACCCAGCTCCTCTTCGACCCGTGGCTGGCCGGGATCACCATGGTGGCGATCCTGCTGCTGGTCGCGTGGGCGGCCACGTTGCTGCCCGTCCTCGGCGGGGAGCCCCTGGGCTTTCCGCTGACCTACGCGCGCCGCACCGCCTTCCAGCGTCAGCGCGACCCTGACGCCGCCGGGCGGTCCCGCCCGCGCGCTCCTTAGGCACGCCCCGCTTCCCCAGGCAAGCGGGGCTCGCCGCCGGGTGAGCCCCATCCCGATCGTCCCCATGGATGGAAGGCTCGCTTTTTCATGATCGATTCTCTTGTCACGTTCGTCGTCGGCGCGGCCGGGGGCGACGCCGCGCTCGCGATCGTGCTGTTCACGCTCGCCGTACGGCTCCTGCTGCTGCCGCTCAACGTGCGCCAGGCCCGTACGGCGCGGATCCGCGAACGCCTCGCCCCCAAGCTCCAGGCGCTGAAGAAGCGCCACGCGCGCCACCCCGAGCGGCTGGTCGAGGAGACGAGGGCGCTGTACGCCGCCGAGGGCAGCTCGCCGTTCGCCGGGTTCCTCCCGATGCTGGGGCAGTTGCCGTTCCTGTGGCTGATGTACCGGGTGGCCACGCATCCGACGGCGCTGGCGGGGCACACGTTGTTCGGGGCGCCGCTGGGGCAGCAGGTGGCGGGACTGGTGGCGAATTACGGTCTGCTCAGTGTGCCCGTTTCGGTCTTCGCACTGGTCATCCTGCTGGTCGCGGCGGTGGCGTGGCTCTCCGCGAGGAACATCAGGGTCGGCGACGACCAGCCGGAGCTGCTCAGGAGGATGGCGAAGCTGGCGCCGTACGGGTCCGTGATCGCCGTGCTGGTGCTGCCGCTCGCGGCGGGGCTCTACCTGCTGGTGTCGAACGCGTGGGCGGCCGCGGAGCGGGCCGTGCTCTACCGGCGCCCCGCCGGCGCGGGCGCCTGACGCGACTCAAGGGCCGGTCAGCCGGCCTCCTTCAACGCCGCGACCTGCCCGTTCATCGACGCAGCCTGAGGAGCGGGCAGGATCGCCCACACCGTCGTGGTGTCGCCGTCGTGGCGCACCCCCCAGCTCTCCGCGACGTACTCCACGATGCCGAGCCCCCGCCCCCCGAGCGAGGACAGGGTCGGCCGGGCCGCCCGTGGCTCCGTCGCCGCGCCTCCGTCACTCACCGCGACCTCGATGTGCCCGTCGCTGCGCAGCCAGGCGACTCTCACCATGCCGGACGGCAGCGGGTGCGCGTGCCGCAGCGCGTTGCTCAACAGCTCGCTCACGACGAGCACGGCGTCGTCGATCGCCGTGGCGAAGACCCCGCTGTCCTGCAGGTCCGTGCTCAGACGCTGGCGGGCGACGGCGACGCTGGACGGCGCGTACGGCAGCAGCACCACGCTTGACACACCCACCTCCCCGTTCCCTGTGCCCCCCGCGGGAACACTCCCCGGTACGACCGAAATGCCCCGTTACTCGATCCCAGAAACCGCATCTCGATCACAGCTTGTACACATTGGAAGATAGATCAGCTCAACCGTGACCACCTCGTTACCGCATCGGTGTGTCGGATCCGATAGTGCCGGCGGCCTTCAGCACCAGCCGCATCCTGGTGCCCCCGCCGGGCCTCGGATGTGCGCTCACGTCTCCTCCTTGTGCCCTCGCCAGACTGCGGACGATGTAGAGCCCGAGCCCTACTCCACCAAACCTTCTCCGGTCCCCGCTGTCCACCTGGACGAACCGCTCGAAGACCCGTTCCCGGTCAGGAGCGGCGATACCGACGCCCTCGTCGTCCACCACGACCACCACGTCGTCGTCCTCCGGCCACGCCTCCACGCGGATCAGCCCGCCCTTGGGCGAGTACTTGAACGCGTTCTCCAGGAGCTGCCCGAGCACGATGTCCGTGGCGAGCGCGTCGCCGAGCACGCAGGGCAGCCCGTCGCCGATCGCGACCTCCACCCGGTGCCGGTCCGACAGCACGGGCAGCCCCAGCGTGGCCGCGTGGATGCGCTCGGCCAGGTCGAACTCCTCGATGCGCACCTTGAGCTCGTCCGCTCCTGCCCGCGCGCCGAGCAGCAGGTGGTCCATGAGCTGCCCGAGCGACCTGGCCCGCTCGGCGATGGTGTGCACGGCCGCGCGCCGCTCCAGGTCGCCGAGCTTGTCCCAGCGGGCGTCGAGGGTCGAGGCGAACCCCCGCACGATCGTGATCGGCGTGCGCAGCTCGTGGCTGGTCGTGGCGAGGAACAGGTCCTTCGCCTCCTCCAGCTCCTTGGCCCTGGTCACGTCGCGGAAGTCGACCACGACCTCGCCGGTCTCCTCGATCCGCGCGCCCACGACGTCCAGCCACCGCCCGGTCTCCAGCTGGAAGGTGAGCTTCTCGCCCGGCTCGGGCAGCGGGAACGGCGGCGGCCCGCCGAGCACGGTCTCCTCGGGGATCGCGGTGATCTCGGCTGCGGCCGGGTTCCAGCGCACCACCCGCCCGGCCTCGTCCAGGACGGCGATGCCGTCGGCGCTGGCGTCGAAGACGGCCCGCTCGTGGGCCCGCTGCCGCACCGCCTCCTGGTAGGCGACGGCGTTGCCGACCGCGATGCCCGCGTGCCCGGCCAGCAGCTCCAGCAGCTCCAGCTCCAGGTGGCCGGGGGTGCTCCTGGCGAACAGCGCGTAGAGCGCGCCGTAGGGCCGGCCGCCGACCGCGGCCAGGCCGAGCGCGATCGTGTGCAGACCTTTCAGCCGCGCCCACACGAGGTCGTCGAGCCCGCTCGACTCCAGCAGGACGGTCTTGCCCGTGCGTAAGAGCCGGTCCACGAGGCTCGTCCGCAGGTCGGTGGTGGTGCCGCGGAGCCCGTCAGGCAGCTCGTACGTGCTCACCAGCCGCAGCCGCTCCCCCTCGATGAGCACGAACCCGCCCGCGTCGGCCCCGGTCAGCTCGGTCAGGCTGGCCGAGATGCGGTCGAGCACGGCCGACAGCTCCAGGTCGGAGTTGATGTCGCCCACCACGTCGGTCAGCCGGCGCACCAGCCTGGCCCGGCGCGCCATCCGGGTCTTCGCGACCTGGTCGGCCCGCGCCAGGTGGTGGACGCACACGTAGCCGGCGACGGCGCTGCCGAGCCGCAGCGCGCTGATGTCCACCCGCACGTCGAGGAGGTCGCCGGCGCTGTCGAGCCGTTTGGTGCGCACCGACACCTGGCCGCCGGTCCGTACGCGCTCCAGCGCCGCGTTGTGCTCGGCGGTCAGCTCCGCCGGGACGATCGGCGCCCGGCGGCCCAGCATCTCCGCGGCCGTCCAGCCGAACAGCCGCTCGGCCGCCTCGTTCCAGACCAGCACAGTCTGGTCCCTGTCGACCGCGACGACGGCGTTGGGCGAGCTGTCGAGCACCGCGCGGGCGATCTCGTCGTCACTACCGGCCCATTCGTCCCCCACTCCTCCATAGTGCACGTGGCGCGGTGGGTGCGTCGGGCGATCCGTCCGATACGCTGCGGTCACGACGATTCCGGGAGGGCGAGGGCATGACGAGCGGCGAACTGGACGCCCTGCTGCGCGTGACCTCCAGCACCTACCGGGGAGACGCACCCGACATCGCGTTCGGCACCTACGACGGCGCCGTGGGCCGGCTCGTGCTGGCGGTGACCGCCAAGGGCGCCGTGGCCTGCTCCTTCGAGCCGGAGAACGACGTCTTCGAGCTGATCAGCCGCACCGTGGGCCGCTTCATCGGCCCCGACCCGCGCCGCCTCGACCCGCTGCGCAGAGAGCTGGACGCCTACTTCTCGGGGCGGCTGCGGGCCTTCGCCACGCCGGTCGACCTGGCGCTCGCCACGCCGTTCGCGCGCACGGTGCTGCAGAAGACGATGGCGGTCCCCTACGGCACGACCACGACGCTGGAGCGCATCGGCGAGAGCATCGGCCGGCCGCGCGCGCTGCGGGCGATCGGCAACGCGCTGGCCTCCAACCCCCTCTGCGTGATCGTCCCCTGCCACCGGGTGGTGCGCGAGGACGGCGCGCTCGGCGACTACGCGGGGGGCGTCGCCGCCAAGCAGCACCTGCTCAACGTCGAACGGCGCGCCTCGACCGGCCCGTGAGCGCCCCGGCGAGCAGCGTCACCAGCGCCGCCACCAGGGCCGCGCCGAGCGCGCCGTTCATCCACGGCTGGCGGGTGAAGCCGATCGCGTCGCGCAGGCCCGCCCAGATGCCGTCCCAGGCGGCGACGGTGGGCGTCGAGGTGGTCAGCCAGTAGGCGACGAACCCGAGCGCCCACGGCACCAGCATGCTCGGGCGCGAGGGGGCGTCCTCGGCGGTGTTCCACTGGCCGGCGCGGGCGAAGACGAAGTAGTCCACGGCCAGCACGGCGAACATCGGCACGAAGACCGCCCCGATCACGCCGAGGAACGCGCCGTACGAGGTCACGTCCACGACCAGGGCGATCGCGACGGTCAGCACGCCGATCGCGACGGAGAACAACCGCCGGTCCACGCGCGGCAGCAGGTTCTGCAGGGACATCGTGGTCGAGTAGACGTTCGCGAACGACTGGTCGGTCTCGCGCAGCACCAGGATGCCGAAGAACAGCGCGCCGAGCGGGGCCGCCACGAACGGCGCGAAGACCGCCGTGCTGTCGGCGGTGACGGCGGCGGAGCCGGCGATGGCGACCGCGTACACGCCGAGCCCCAGGCAGGCGACCTGGGCCAGCGTGTAGCCGCCGACGACGCCGGTGAACGCGGCGCGGCTGGAGCGGGAGTGCCGGGCGAAGTCGGCGGCCATCGGCACCCAGGAGACCGACAGGGCGATCACGTAGTCGACGGCGGCCGGGAACGCGGTCCACGAGCCGCCGGTGTACGTGGGGGCCTCGTTCAGGAAGAACCAGGCGAACCAGAGCATCGAGATGATCACGCCGACCGTAACGTAGCGGCGCAGCAGCCGGATCGAGCCGAGCGGCCAGATCGTCAGCGCGGTGGTGAGCACCCCGGCGACGATCACCCACACCTGGTAGGGCACCCCGCCGAAGATCGCGGTGGCGGCCTTGGCGATCACCCACAGCTCGAACGCCCCCCAGCCGAGCATCTGGACGATGTTGAGCACCGTGGGGACGTAGGAGATCTTCGCTCCGAACAGCCCGCGCAGCAGCACCATGGCGGGCTGCCCCGTCCGCGTGCCGGGGACGGCGGACAGACCGACCATGGCGGTGCCGATGAGGCTGCCGACCAGGGCCGCGACGAGCGCGCCCGCCAGGCTGAGCGGGGCGTTGCCGAGGGGGTCGAGCAGGAACAGCGCCCCGGAGAAGCCGAGGAGGCTGACGCCGAGGTTGGCCCAGAGGGCGCCCTGGTCGAGGACGCCGAGCGTCTTCGGCGGAGCGCCGTCGAGGGTCAGGGGGACTTCGTCGGCGACATGCGCCATCGCACACTCCCTACGCCGGCATTACCCGGACAGGTTCAGGCGGTCGGCAGCGGCTGGTCAGCTGCCCTCTCAGCCCGGCGAACCCCGAGCTCCCGCGACGATCTGTAGTTTTCGCCCTCATGATGCCTCAATGGCGCCAGAAGCGCCATATGAGGCTCTTCCTCGGCCGATCAGGCCACGAACGGGTCCTGACCGGTCTCGCTCACCATGGGCCGGCGCGCGGCCTCCCACGACTGCATGCCGCCGCCGACGTTGACGGCGTCGCGTCCGAGCTGGTTGAGCCAGGCCGCGACCTGCAGCGACCGGCCGCCGACCCGGCAGACGACGTAGACGGTGCGGTCGGCCGGGATCTCCTCGACCCGGCCCTGGATCTGGGTCATGGGGATGTGCACGGCCTCCGGCGCGTGGCCCGCGAGCCATTCGTCCTGCTCACGCACGTCGAGCAGGTAGGCGTCCGCGGGGACGGCGCTGGCCTCGGTCTCAGGAACGGTCATGCTTCCATTGTCCCGCCCGCGCGGAGCTATTTGAGCAGCTTGGACATCCGCCGGTCGGCCAGGGGCTTGCCACCCGTCTGGCAGGTCGGGCAGTACTGCAGCGAGGAGTCGGCGAACGACACCTCGCGGATCGTGTCGCCGCACACGTCGCAGGGCTGCCCCGTCCGGTTGTGCACGCGAAGGCCCGACTTCTTCTCCGCCTTGAGGTCCTTGGCGGCCAGGCCGTGCGCCCGCTCGACGGCGTCGGCGAGCGTCGTGACGATGGCCTCGTGCAGGTCGGCGACCTGCGCGTCGGTCAGCGTCCCGGCGATCTTGAACGGGGACATCCGCGCCGCGTGCAGCACCTCGTCGGAGTAGGCGTTGCCGATGCCCGCGATGATCTTCTGGTCGCGGAGCAGGCCCTTGATCTGGGTACGGTTGCCGCCCACGATGCGCTTCAGCGCGTCCACGGTGAAGGCCGGGTCGAGGGGGTCGGGGCCGAGGGCGGCCACGCCGGGCACCTCGTCCGGATTTTTCGTGACATAGATGGCGAGCCGCTTCTGCGTCCCCGCCTCCGTCAGCTCGAACCCCGGCGCCTGCCCCTCGTCGTCGGGCGCGAAGCGCACCCGCGCCGCGAGCGGGCCCTTGCCCGGCCGCACCGGCTTGGCCCCCGACATGTCGTCGCGCCAGCGCAGCCACCCGGCCCGCGCCAGGTGGAAGACCAGGTGCAGCCCGTCACAGTCGAGGTCGAGGAACTTGCCGTGCCTCGCCACCCCGGTGACGGTGAGCCCGCCGAGCGCCGTGACCGGCGGATCGAACGTCTTGAGCGCCTGGATGCCGACCACTTCGACGGCCATGATGGACCGGCCCACCGCCCGTTCGCGCAGGAAGTGGGCCAGAGACTCCACTTCGGGAAGTTCCGGCATGCCCCCAGAGTACGGTGCGCGCCGGACCATCCACAGCCTGTGGAAAGCGCCGGGCGATTAGTGTCGGGGCATGAAGGTGACGATCGCCGAAGAACTCCTCCTGCTCGCGTACAGCGAGGACGAGGGCAAGCAGCTCATCAGCACCGTGCAGCTCGACCCCGCGCTGGCCGGCGCGCTCCTCGCCGAGCTCGCCGTCGAGGGCCGCGTCGAGCTGACGGACGACAGGCTCGTGCTCATCGACTCCGCATCTACCGGGGACGACGAGCTGGACGCCGTGCTGAGCCGCCTGGGCGACGAACGCAAGGAGCGCAAGCCCGCCTGGTGGGTGCAGCGCCTGCAGTCGCACAAGCTGCGGGCGCGCCTGCTGACCAGGCTCGCCCAGTCCGGCGTGCTGACCGAGCAGCGGGGCAAGGTGCTCGGGATCTTCCCCGTCACGCGCTGGCCGGAGGCCGACCCGAGCGTGGAGGCCGACGTCAGGGAGCGGGTGGCGAGCGTGCTCGGCGGCGCGGAGCCCGACCCCCGCACCGCCGTCCTGATCGCGATCATGCACGCGGCCAAGCTCGACCGCAAGGCGTTCCCCGGGGCGAGCAAGGAACGGGTGAAGGAGCTCGCCGAGGGCGCCTGGGCGGGCGACGCGGTGGCGAGGACGATCGCGGCCATCAACGCCGCCACCATCACCGCGATCACCGCCGCCACGGTCGTCGCCACCAGCGGCGGCTGAGCACCCGGAGGGGCCAGGGCTCAGTTGGCGTCGATCACTTCCTTCGGCACCGGCTTGTCCTCCTTGAGCGCGTCGAACAGGGCGACCGCCTTGGTGCGGTCCCACTTGATCGCCGTGCCGCCGCTCGCCACGCTCTCCTCCCCGCCGAAGGGCACCACGGTCGTCACCGGGCTGTCGCCCATGGACAGCCCGAGCGACAGCATGTCGAACACGCCCGTGTCGGTGTCGACCTCGACGGCGTCGGTGGCGCTCATGGCCAGCGGGATCGAGGTGAACGGGTTGATCAGCACGCCGGGGCTCGCCGCCTTCTTCACGACCGCGCCGAGGAACTGCCGCTGCCGCTTGGTCCGCTCGAAGTCGGGCAGCGCGCCGCCCTTCCTCGTGCGTACGTAGCCGAGGGCCTGGGAGCCGTTGAGCACCTGGGTGCCCTTCTTCAGCTTGAGCCCGGCCTTGGGGTCGTCCACCGCGGCCCGCACGTTGATCTCGACCCCGCCGACCGCGTCCACGATGTCCACGAACCCGGCGAACCCGATCTCCATGTAGTTGTCGATGTGCAGGCCGGTGACCGTCTCCACGGTGCGGACGAGCAGCTTGGGTCCGCCGAAGGCGTAGGCGGAGTTGAGCTTGTCGCGGCCCCTGCCGGGGATCGTGACGGCGGAGTCGCGCGGCAGGCTGACCAGCGTGGGCCTGTCGCCGCTGTCGGGGATGTGCAGCAGCATCATCGAGTCCGTACGCTGCCCGACCGCACGCCCGGTCGCCAGCTTCTTGCGCTGGGCGGCCGAGAGGCCCTTGCGGCTGTCGGAGCCGACCAGCAGCCAGTTGGTGCCGGGGGTGTCGTCCGGGCGGCCCTCGTAGGGGTCGAGCACGCCCTCGATGCCGGTCAGCCGCGAGTTGACCCAGAAGAGCAGGCCGATGCCCGTCACCAGCAGCGCCACCAGGGCCGCCGCGATGATCTTGACGATGAGCCGGCCGGACGGCCGCCTGCGCGGCCCCCGGGGCGTCCCGCCGCGGCCCTGCTCGGGCGGTTCGCCGCCGCCGCCCGACGACGAGCGCAGCGGCCGGACCGGGCCGCCGCCGCCGCCGGAACGTTCCCGGCCGTAGACGCGCGAGCGCCCCTGCGCCGGCGCGCCGTCGTTCGCGGCGCGCGGGGACGACGGCTCGGGCGCCTGCGGGACGGTGGGAAGCTTGTGGGTGGGCGCGTTCGCCCCTTTCAAGGGCGGCGTCTGGTGGGCGGGAGCGCCGCCCGAGCGGAGGCCGTCGTCCGGCCTCGGCGGCAGCGGGCGCCCGTCGCCCGGCGAGCGCATGGCTCGCGTCCGGTCGTCCTCAGACACTTCGCCTTCTTCCCCTTCGGTATGTCATAGACGGTACGTCGATCCCCCCGACTGTGCGGAGTGCCGCCAAGGTTGCTCCACGGAAAAGTACCGGGAACCAAAAGATCGTAAGCGGCGCGGACACCCTCGAATGACCCTTGTGACGGGTGTGACGGAAGCAGCGGCGGAAACATAGACGCCGCCTGCGTCGTTAGTTAAGGGACGACCTCTATCGAAGGGATGATCGTGTCCGCTCCGGACCCGTGGAGTCCATGCCCGTGCCGGTGCACGGGTTCCTCTGAGGGCTCACTGCGGTGAGCGCCTATCTCGGGCTACTGGCCCTGTTCCTCCTCACCGCCGCGACCGGATTCTTCGTCGCCCAGGAGTTCGCCTACGTCGCCGCCGACCGGGGTGTCCTGCGCGAGCAGGCCGCCGCCGGTGACGCCGCCGCCGACAAGGCGCTCAAGGTCACCTCGCGCCTGTCGTTCATGCTCTCCGGCGCCCAGCTCGGCATCACGGTCACCGCGTTGCTGGTCGGCTTCCTCGCCGAGCCGGCGATCTCCGTGATCGTCCGCCCCTGGCTGGAGGGGACGGGCATGTCCGACACCATGATCTCCGGCGTGTCCGTGGCCTCCGGCGTGCTCGTGGCGACGGTGGTGCAGATGGTCCTCGGCGAGCTGGCTCCCAAGAACCTGGGCATCGCCAGGCCCGAGCCGGTGGCCAAGTTCCTGGCCCGGCCGACGCTGGTGTACCTGGCGGTGGTCGGCCCCGTGGTGCGGCTGTTCGACTCGGCCGCCACGGGCCTGCTGCGCCTGGTCGGCATCGAGCCCGTGGAGGAGGTGGAGCACGGGGCGACCCCCGAGGAGCTGTCGCGCATCATCGAGGAGTCGACCCGCGCGGGCGAGCTGCCCCCGCGGCTGTCGGACCTGCTGGAGCGGGCGCTGGAGTTCGGCGACCGCACCGCCGAGGAGGCCATGGTGCCGCGCCCCCGCGTGGTCGTGCTGCGCGAGTCGCAGCCCATCTCCGACCTCCTCGGCGTCATGCGCGAGCGCGGCCACTCCCGCTACCCGGTGCTGGCCGAGGACGGCGACGTGCTGGGCGTGACGGGCGTCCGCGAGCTGCTGGCCTCCGGCCTGGAGGAGGGGCGCGTCGGCGCGGTGACCCGTCCCGCGCTGCTGGTGCCCGACAGCCTGCCGCTCCCGCTCGTCCTCGACCGCATGCGCGGCGCCAAGGACGACATCGTCTGCGTCATCGACGAGTACGGCGGCCTGGCCGGCGTCATCACCGTCGAGGACCTCGCCGAGGAGCTGGTGGGCGAGCTGCTGGACGAGAACGACCCCGAGCCGCTCGGCGCCGTGCAGCGCCCCGGCGGCGTCTGGGAGGTGCCTGGACGGCTGCGCCTGGACGAGGTCGAGCGCGCCACGGGCCTCAGCCTGCCCGAGAGCGACGACTACGACACGCTCGCCGGCCTGGTCCTGGCCCGCCTGGGCCGCCTGCCCGACCCGGGCGACGCGGTGTCCGTCCCGGTCACCGCGGACACGGACGACCCCTTCGAGGAGGACGAGGGCGGCCGTACGGCCCGCCTGACGGTGATGTCGCTCAACAGACGAGTGCCGGAGTGGGTCCGCGTGTCCCCGGAGGAACAGCCGGCGGAACAGCCGGCGGAACAGGCTGCTGAGCAGCGGGGCGAGTGGGCGGAGGCGGCCCGATGACGCTGCTGCTCCTCAGTCTCGCCCTGCTCGCGTTCAACGCCCTGTTCGTGGCCGCGGAGTTCGCCTTCGTCTCGGCCCGCCGCCACCGGCTGGAGGAGATGGCCACGGGCGGCAACCGCCTGATCCGCGTCGCCGCCAAGTCGGCGGTCGGCGGCGGGCGGCAGCTCTCCCTCATGCTGGCCGGCGCGCAGCTCGGCATCACCCTGTGCACCCTGGGCCTCGGTCAGGTCACCGAGCCGGCGCTGGAGCACGCGATGGAGCCGCTGTTCGCCGCTCTGGGCGTCCCCGAGGGCCTGCGCCTGCCGATCTCGCTCACCATCGCCCTGGCGCTGGTGACGTTCCTGCACATGGTGGTCGGCGAGATGGCGCCGAAGTCGTGGGCGCTGACCCACCCCGAGCGGGCGGCGCTGCTCCTGACGCTGCCGTTCCGCGCGTTCACCAGCGCGATGAGCCCGCTCCTGCGCTCGCTCAACGCCCTGACGAACGCCATACTGCGCCTCTTCGGCGTCCAGCCGAGGAACGAGCTGGCGACCACCCGCACCCCTCGCCAGCTCGCCATGCTGGTGGGCGAGTCGGGCCGCATGGGCCTGCTCGACCGCGAGGAGCACGACCTGCTCACCCGGGCGCTCCGCCTCCAGGCGGAGGGCATCGAGCGGCTGATGGTCCCCATCGAGCGCGCCGTGAAGGTGGGCGTGAAGGCGACCGGGCGGGAGATCAGGAAGGCGGCCGCCGGCAGCGGGCACCTGAGGCTGCTCGTGGAGGGCCCGTCGGGCGTCGAGGGCGCCCTGCACGCCAGGGACGCCCTCCTGCGGCCCGAGGCCACCGCGGAGTCGCTGAAACACCCCCTGCCTAGGCTGGCGTGCGTCACGCAGGTGCCGGAGGCCGTGACGGCCCTTCAGGACGCGCGGGCGCACCTGGCCCTGGTGACGAACGCCGCGGGCGCCGTCATCGGCATGGTGAGCCTCACCGACCTCCTGGGAGAGCTCCTGGACACCAGGGCGGCAGGGGCCACGGCGGGCTGAGCTCGGGTTCCCTCGTGCCGGCCGGTCACCGAGCCGGCACGAGAAAGCCCTTTTGTGAGCTAAATCACGCAAGCCACCCGAAAGCGATCTGCAAGCGGAGCCATCTACCGTCCTCCTTGCGGAGCGCGGCCGTGCGCACCAGGGCCCGACAAAGAAAAAGCCCCGGCTCTTGCGAACCGGGGCTGCTTTCGTCAGTGTGGGTCTGCCGATTTCATCGGTGGACCTGAGGTGGGCGAGGAGGGATTTGAACCCTCACGTCCTTTCGGACACACGGACCTGAACCGTGCGCGTCTGCCGTTCCGCCACCCGCCCTTGTGGGTGCGGAAAGAACATTAGCACGGAACAGCCAGTGGTACTGAACCCGGATACGATCGCATAAGACACGGGAGCGGAGGAGCTGGGCGCGAGAGCCGACGGGCGCCGAGGAACGCCGCCACGTGGAACAAGCGGAAACCGGGCGCCGGGCGCGCCTGGGGGCCGCGATCATATGCACGGAGGAAGGGAGGTACCCGGTGGGAGTCCTTCAGCGCTTCGAGCGAAGGCTCGAGGGCTTGGTTGAGGGAGCCTTTGCGCGGGCGTTCAAATCCGATCTCCAGCCGGTCGAGGTCGCCAGTGCGGTTCAGCGTGAGATGGACGAGCGCGCGGCGATCGTGGCCCAGGGTCGGACGCTCGTGCCCAACGACTTCGTGGTGGAGCTGTCCACGACCGACAGCGAACGGCTTGAGGTCTACGCCGACAGCATCAGCCACGAGCTGGCCAACCTCGCCAGGGAGTACGCCAAGGAGCAGGGCTACTCCTTCGTAGGACCGGTCCGGGTGCGTTTCGAGACCGCCGGCGATCTGGCTGTGGGCCTGTTCCGCATCCGGTCGGGGGTCATCCGCGGCGCGACGGTCGAGCAGGACGAGATCCGCCAGCCGGCGAGCGACCTGCCTCCGTCCCGGCCCAACGCGTTCAACGGGCGGCCCAGGCTGCTCGTGTCCACTCAGGACGACCCGCAGGGCGACCGCTCCTACGAGCTCACCACTCCGGTGACCTTGCTCGGCAGGGGCACCGACTGCGATCTTCGTCTCGTCGATCCAGGCGTCTCCCGGCACCACGCCGAGCTGCGCGTCGAGGGCCAGACAGTGGCTCTCGTGGATCTCGGATCGACGAACGGAACCTTCGTCAACGGCCAGCCGGTACGCAGGATCGAGCTCCAGAACGGCACGCGAGTGACGCTGGGTCGCACGACTCTGGTTTTCCGGCGCGATTAGAGGTAAACAGACGGTCCATGTCCGAGCTCACGCTGCTGCTGATCCGGCTAGCCTTCCTGGCGGTGCTGTGGTTCTTCGTCATTGCCGCAGTCGGCGTGATCCGGACTGACTTGTTCGGTTCACGCACGGCTCCCGCGGCCCCGCGCAAGGCGCCACGGACCACGAAGGCACCGGTGAAGCCCAAGAGCAAGAAGGGCGAGCCACGCCAGCTCATCGTCACCGGTGGCCCGCTGCAAGGCACCACCATCGACCTCACGGAGACGCCCATCACCATTGGCCGGGCGAACGACGCCACGCTGGTAGTCAGCGACGATTACGCATCCAGCCGGCACGCCCGGCTCTTCCCACAGGACGGCCAGTGGATCGTGGAAGACCTCGGCTCCACCAACGGCACGTACCTCGACCGCAACAAAGTCACCCGCCCGACCCCGGTGCCGCTCGGTGTTCCGATCCGCGTCGGCAAGACAGTCATTGAATTGCGCAAATGACCATCGCACTCCGCTACGCCGCCCGCTCGGACGTCGGCCTCCTCCGCGAAGGTAACGAGGACTCGGCGTACGCCAGCGGCCGCCTGCTCGCCGTCGCCGACGGCATGGGCGGGCACGCACACGGCGAGGTGGCGAGCTCAGTCGCCATCGCCGCCATGGCCTCTCTCGAAGAGGCCCCCCAGGGGGGTGACCTGCTCAACGCCATTGAGGCAGCGGTACGCGATGCCAACCGCAGGCTGCACGAGATGGTGGGCCGGGATCCCAGCCTCAAGGGCATGGGCACGACGCTCACGGCCATGCTGTGGAGCGGCACCCAGGTAGCCCTCGTCCACGTGGGAGACTCGCGCGCCTACTTGCTGAGACGCGGCGAGCTCTACCAGATCACCCATGACCACACCCTGGTCCAGCAGCTCGTCGACGACGGGCGCATCACGCCGGAAGAGGCCGCCACGCACCCGCAGCGCTCGATCCTGCTGCGCGCGCTCGACGGCAGCGGCGAGGTCGATCCCGACCTCACGCTGCGGGAGGCGCAGGTGGGCGACCGCTACCTGCTGTGCTCCGACGGGTTGTCAGGGGTGGTGAGCGCGGAGACGCTGCACGCCACGCTCACCAACATCGACGACCCCGAGGAGGTCGTCCGCCAGCTCATCGATCTGGCCAACCGCGGTGGCGGGCCGGACAACATCACCTGCGTGCTGGCCGACGTCCTGGAGATCGACGATGGGCAGCCGGTGCCCGCCGAGGCCGCCGTCGTCGGCGCGGCGGGGATGACCCGGCTGCATGGCGCCCCCCAGGACACCCAGCCGGGGCGAGCCGACGCGGTGACCGCGCCCCAGCCGGTCCTCATTGACGACGACTTCGGAGAGCCGGTCGCCCAGCGGCCGGCCGGCCGGCGTCGTCGCCGGATGTGGCCCGTGCTGGTCACCGTGCTCGGCGTGGGCGGCGCGGCCGTCGGCGTCGGCGGCTACTTTGGATACCAGTGGACCCAGGACCAGTTCTTCGTCGGCGCTAGGGGCGACGAAGTGGTCGTTTATCGGGGGGTGCAGAAGGAAGTGGGTCCCTTCCAGCTCTTCAGCGTCTCCCGGCCGACCGGGCGGCAGCTCTCCCGGCTGTCCGAGGCCGATCAGGCGCTGGTCAAGAGCGGCATACCGGTGACCAACGCCGACGCGGGCGTGGAGAAGATCAACAGCTTGAAGTTCTCCACGAGCCAGGCCGACGACGGCTCGACGACGGCGTCCCCGTCCCCCACGCCGTCGGCGTCCGCGACCAAGACCAAGACGAAACCGCAATAGATGAGCGAAGTCGCAGCTTCCCCCGTCCCCATGCCGGCCAAGCGCCGGGTGGCCCAGCTCGTGATGCTGGCGCTCGCGGTCCTGATCGTCATGGGCGCCTACGCCAACGTGGGCCTCGCCGTGGACGGCCGGGTGCCCGCGGGCATGCTGGCCTACGGTCTCGGCCTGGGCGGCATCATGCTGGTCGCCTACCTCGTGCTGGCCAAGTTCGCCCCCTGG
Organism: Nonomuraea sp. B208; assembly: GCF_057536035.1. Taxonomy (NCBI): domain Bacteria; kingdom Bacillati; phylum Actinomycetota; class Actinomycetes; order Streptosporangiales; family Streptosporangiaceae; genus Nonomuraea; species Nonomuraea sp. B208. The sequence goes on along the minus strand of NZ_BAAJOU010000021.1, from coordinate 99,533 downwards.
GCCGACCCGCTGATCCTGCCGCTGGTGACGCTGATCAACGGCCTCGGCCTGGTGATGATCTACCGGCTGGAGTCGGCCAAGATGCCCGGCGCGTCGGCCGCGAACCAGATCATGTGGACCGGCCTCGGCGTCGTGATGTTCGCCGCCACCCTCATCGTGCTGCGCGACCACCGCATGCTGCAGCGCCTCACCTACACCGCGGGCGCGATCGGGCTGGTGCTGCTCGCGATCCCCGCGCTGCTGCCCGGCTCGCTGAGCGAGGTCCAGGGCGCCAAGATCTGGATCCGCATCGGCGGCTTCTCGATCCAGCCGGGTGAGTTCGCCAAGCTGGCGCTGGTGGTCTTCTTCGCCGGCTACCTCGTGGCCAAGCGCGACGTGCTGGCGCTGGCCGGCCGCAGGCTGCTCTTCATCGACCTGCCCCGCGCCCGCGACCTCGGCCCCGTCCTCGTGACGTGGGGGCTGAGCCTGCTCGTGCTGGTCTTCGAGAAGGACCTCGGCACCTCGCTGCTGCTGTTCGGCACGTTCATCGCGATGATCTACATCGCCACCCAGCGCACCTCGTGGGTGCTGATCGGCCTGCTGCTGTTCGTCGGCGGCGCCTATCTCGCCGGGCTCGCGTTCTCGCACGTGGGCGACCGGTTCGAGATCTGGCTCGACCCGGGCAACCCCGAGTTCTACGACCGCGAGATCGGCGGCAGCTACCAGATCATGCAGGGGCTGTTCGGCTTCGGCGCCGGCGGCATCCTCGGCACCGGGCTCGGCCAGGGGCATCCCGAGCGGATCCCGCTGTCGTTCTCCGACTTCATCTTCGCCGCCACCGGCGAGGAGCTGGGCCTGACCGGCCTCATGGCGTTGCTCATGCTCTACGCGCTGCTGGTCGAGCGGGGGCTGCGCACCGCGCTGGCGGCCCGCGACCCCTTCAGCAAGCTGCTCTCGGGCGGCCTCGCGTTCCTGCTGGCGTGGCAGGTGTTCATCATCGTCGGCGGCGTGACCAACCTCATCCCGCTGACCGGACTGGTCACCCCGTTCATGTCCCAGGGCGGCTCCGCCCTGCTGGCCAACTGGATCCTCATCGCGCTGCTGGTACGCACGTCCGACGCCGCCCGGCGCCCCCCACCCCAGGCGATCCAGAACGAAGGATTGACGCAGGTGTTCCAGCGATGAACAGCACACTGAAGCGCGTGTCCGTGGCCTGCCTGGCCATGTTCGCGCTCCTGATGATCAACGTGAACTTCCTGCAGGCGGTGCGGGCCGAGGAGCTGAGCGCCGACGCGCGCAACATCCGCAACTTCTACGAGCGCTACTCCATCGAGCGCGGGCGGATCACCGCCGGCGGCAAGGTGATCGCGCAGTCCGTGGAGACCGACAGCAAGCAGTTCAGGTTCATCAGGCAATACCCCGACGCCAAGCTGTACGCGCACGTCACCGGCTTCTTCTCGCCGGAGAGCGCGAGCGCGATCGAGGCCAGCGAGAACAAACTGCTCGACGGCTCCAGCGCCGACCTGCTGCTGCGCCGCAGCATCGACCTGTTCACCGGCGAGCCGACCAAGGGCGCCAACGTCGAGGTCACGATCAACCCCAAGGCCCAGAAGGCGGCCTACGACGCGCTGCGCCAGAGCGGCAAGCGGGGCGCGGTCATCGCGATCGAGCCCAAGACGGGCGCGATCCTCGCCATGGTGTCGCTGCCCACCTACGACCCGACCGAGCTGTCGGGCACCGACAAGGGCAAGGTGTTCTCCCGCTACGACGAGCTGGCCAAGGCCAAGGACCAGCCGCTGCTCAACAGGACGATCGGGCAGACCTACCCGCCGGGGTCGACGTTCAAGGTCGTGACGATGGCGGCCTACCTGGAGGACGACTCCGACCGCGGGCCCGACACGACCGTGGACGCGCCGCAGAACCTCCCGCTGCCCGGCACGAACATCAGCCTGCCCAACTACGGCGGCGCGGCCTGCGGCTCCGGCTCGGTCACGCTCACGTACGCGCTGGAGAGGTCCTGCAACACGCCGTTCGGCAAGATGGGCATGGAGCTGGGCTACGACAAGATGAACGAGCAGACCGAGAAGTTCGGCATGGGCACCCAGATCGGCGTGCCGATGTCGGTGGCGCAGAGCGACTTCGGCAAGGAGGAGGACAAGGCGGCGCTCGCCATGGCCTCCATCGGCCAGCGCAGCAACCGCATGACGCCGCTGCAGATGGCCATGATCGCGGCCGGCATCGCCAACAACGGCACGGTCATGAAGCCCTATCTCGTCAACAAGATCACCGACTCCAAGGGCGACACGATCGACGAGGCCGACCCCGACGAGCTGACGGACGCGGTCAGCGAGGAGACCGCCGGCAAGCTGCGGCAGATGATGGTCAGCGTCGTCCAGAACGGCACCGCCAACCTCGCGCAGGTTCCGGGCGTCCAAGTAGCGGGAAAGACGGGCACCGCGGAGACGGCCGACGGCCAGCCGCCGCACGCCTGGTTCATCTCCTTCGCGCCCGCCGACGACCCGAAGATCGCGCTCGCGGTCATCGTCGAGTCCGGCGCGGCCAACGTCGGCGCGGAGGCGACCGGCGGCCACACGGCCGCCCCGATCGCGAAGGCCGTGCTGGAGGCGGTGCTCACCAAGTGACCGACGGTAACCTGCTGGATCATGCGGCTCCGTAACCGCTACCTCCTGGTCTCCCGCATCGCCATGGGCGGTATGGGAGAAGTGTGGCGTGCCCGGGACGAGCTCCTGGGCCGCGAGGTGGCCGTCAAGATCCTCCGAAGTCACATCCACGTCGACCCGGCCTTCCGCGAACGTTTCAGGAACGAGGCCAGGATCACCGCGTCCCTGGCCGACCCCGGGATCGCCCAGGTCTTCGACTACGGCGAGCAGAGCGATCTGGCCTACCTCGTGATGGAGCTGGTCCACGGGGAGCCGCTGTCGGCCATCCTGGCGCGCAACGGCGCCATCGGGGCCGAGGTGACCCTCGACGTGGTGCACCAGACCGCCAGGGCGCTGCACACGGCGCACGCGGCGGGCGTCATCCACCGCGACGTCAAGCCGGGCAACCTGCTCGTCACGCCCGAGGGCGTGATCAAGGTCACCGACTTCGGCATCGCGCGGGCCCTGGAGGCGGCGCCGGTGACGCAGACCGGCACCGTGCTGGGCACCGCCCAATACGTCAGCCCCGAGCAGGCGCAGGGCTTCCCGCTCACCCCGTCGACCGACCTCTACTCGCTCGGCGTGGTCGCCTACGAGTGCCTGGCCGGGCGCACGCCGTTCCTGGGTGACAATCATGTGGCCATCGCGCTGCGGCATCTCAACGAGGCGCCCAGGCCGCTCGGCGTGGACGTGCCCGCGCCGGTGCGCGAGCTGGTGATGAGGCTGCTGGCCAAGGATCCCGGGCTGCGGCCGGGGACGGCGATGGAGGTGGCCGACCGGGCGTACGTGCTGCGCGAGTCGCTGGCGGCCGCCGCCGAGCGGCCCGCCGAGCTGAGCATGCTCACCGACCCCGGCGGCTTCCGCGTACGCGAGTCGTCGCCGGAGGACGAGCAGGAGACCGACCTGGTCACCACCACAGCGTCCGACGAGACAGCGCCCGACGAGCACGCCACGGGGCCCGGGCGGGCGCCGGCGAGGCGGCGCCGTCGGGGCGCCCGTACGCTGGCCGTGGTCGCCACGGCCGGCTGCGTCGCCGCGGTGGGGCTCAGCGCCATGACCCTCGCCGCCCGGACCCCCGGCACCACCGCCACGCCAGGCACCGCGGAGCCGACGCCCCCGGTGCCCTCGCCCGCGCAGGTGCGGCCGGGCAGGACCAAACCGCGGACCCACCGGCCCCCGGTGGTTCCGGTCAGGTCGTCGCGGCCTACACCCTCGCGGTCGGCTACGGTAAGCAAGTCGGCTACTCCCACAAGAAAGCCGACCCCCAAACCGACCCCGACGACGCGAACCCCGACGCCTACCCCCACAACCCCGAAGCCCACCACAACCCTGACAACTCCGACACCGCCCGCTTCGCCGGATCAGGGTGCGACAAACACGCCCGAGGAGGAGACGTGACGCGCCAGGGGGTCGATGATGGACACCGGCGGCCCCCGAGCAGGCCGGTACCCAAGATGAACGGTAAGGGACAGTGCAGGAAATGACTCAGCCTCGGCTACTCGGAGGTCGTTACGAGCTCGACGGTGTCGTCGGGCGCGGCGGCATGGCTGAGGTGTATCGCGCCCGAGACATCCGGCTGGACCGCATAGTCGCGATCAAGACCCTCCGCTCCGACCTGGCGCGCGACCACACCTTCCAGGCCCGCTTCCGCCGCGAGGCGCAGTCGGCGGCCTCACTCAACCACCCCGCCGTCGTCGCGGTCTACGACACCGGCGAGGACGTCACCGACGGCGCGCCGGTCCCGTACATCGTGATGGAGTACGTCGACGGCCGCACGCTGCGCGACCTGCTGCGCCAGGACCGGCGGCTGCTGCCGGAGCGCGCGGTCGAGCTGGTCGACGGCATCCTTCGGGCGCTCGACTACAGCCACCGCGGCGGCATCGTGCACCGCGACATCAAGCCGGCCAACGTGATGATCACGCGTGCGGGCGACGTCAAGGTGATGGACTTCGGCATCGCCCGCGCCATGGCCGACTCGGCCGCCACGATGACGCAGACCGCCCAGGTGATCGGCACGGCCCAATACCTCTCGCCGGAGCAGGCGCGGGGCGAGCGGGTCGACGCGCGCAGCGACATCTACTCCACCGGCTGCCTGCTCTACGAGCTGCTGACGGGCCAGCCGCCGTTCACCGGCGACTCGCCGGTCGCGATCGCCTACCAGCACGTCCGCGAGGAGCCGATCCCGCCGTCGCAGATCGACCCCGAGATCCCGGCCTGGGCCGACGCGATCGTGCTCAAGTCCATGGCCAAGGACCCCGCCCAGCGCTACCAGAGCGCGGGCGAGATGCGCGCCGACATCCAGCGGGCGATGTCCGGCATGCCGACCGACGCCCAGACGATGGCGATGAACGCCGGCGGCTACCAGGGCACGCGCATGATGACGGCCACGCACGCGGCCACCGGCCCGGCCACCCAGCGCACCAACGCCGTCCCGCCCTACGAGTACGGCGACGGCGAGGGCGGCGGCCGTGGCGGCCGGCGCCGGGCCTCGGGAGGCGGCGGCAACGGCCTCAAGACCGCCCTGTGGATCATCATCCCGCTGCTGATCATCGGCGCGTTCGTGACGGTCGGCTACATCGTCTTCGGCAACGGCGGCGGTGCCGCCTCCGACACCCAGGTCACGATCCCCTCGCTCGTCTCGCAGGAGCAGGCGTACGCGGAGGAGCAGCTCAAGGCGCTTGAGCTCAAGGTCGAGGTCGTCAAGGAGAACAGCTCCGAGATCGACAAGGACAGCGTGATCCGGACCGACCCGGTCGAGGGCACCAAGGTCGAAAAGGGCTCGCCGATCAAGCTCTTCGTCTCCAAGGGCCCGGCCAAGAAGAAGGTGCCGGACGGCCTCATCGGCCTGTCCCAGGAGGACGCGATCGCCGCCCTGGAGAAGGAGGGCCTGCGCGGCACGGTCAAGACCAAGGTCTCCAGCAAGAAGCAGGGCACGGTCATCGAGACCAGGCCCAAGGCCGGCGAGGAGATCGAGGAGAACGGCATCGTCACCCTCTACGTGCCCAAGGAGCTGGGCGAGGTGCCGAGCGTCATCGGCCTCACCCAGGAGGACGCCTCCGCGCAGATCAAGGCGGCCGGCTTCCGGGTGAAGGTCGTCCCGCAGCCGAGCGACCAGCCGCAGGGCACGGTCATCCAGCAGAACCCCGGCGAGGGGGCCAAGCTGGCGCCCAACACGACGATCACGATTGTGGTGTCCACCGGGCCGCAGCAGCCGCAGCAGCCGACGCAGGAGCCGAGCGACGACTTCCCCGAGCAGCCCAGTGACGAGCCGACCAGCGACAACCCGATCGACGAACCGCCGACGAACGACAACCCGATCGACGACGAGCCCGACGGGTTCTAGCGACCGGTCCTGACGCCGCTGAGGGCCGCCTCTCCCTTCCGGGAGGGGCGGCCCTCGGCGTTTCTGGGACGAAAAAAGAACGCCCCCGCCGCTCGGGGGCAACGGCGGGGACGTTCACTGGTAAGTCGGTGGCAGCGCGACATTTGTTACATGGTTCGCCGAAGCCAATTTTCCAGCAGCTTGTAGCCGTGCTCGGACAGGACCGACTCGGGGTGGAACTGGACGCCCTCGACCGGCGCCCGGCGGTGGCGCAGGCCCATGACCACGCCGTCGGCGGTGCGCGCGGTCACCTCCAGCGCCTCGGGCACCGTCTCGGGCAGCACGGCGAGCGAGTGGTAGCGGGTCATCCGCACCGGCGAGGGCAGCGTCGCGAAGACGCCCTCGCCGTCGTGCAGGATGTCGCTCGTCCGGCCGTGGAACAGCTCGGGCGCGCGGGTGACGGTGGCTCCGAACGCGACGGCGATGGCCTGGTGGCCGAGACAGACGCCGAGCAGCGGCTGCCGCCGCGCGACCGCCCGGCGGACCAGCGGGACGCTCACGCCGGCCGCCTCGGGGGTGCCGGGGCCGGGGCTGACCAGCACGCCGTCGAAGCCGTCGGCGTCGGCCTCGCGCACCTCGTCACGCGGGCGCACGTCGCACTCGGCCCCGAGGACGCGCAGGTACTGCACGATCGTGTGGACGAAGCTGTCGTGGTTGTCCACCACCAGCACACGACTCATTCCTTCACCGTCACCTCGTCGAGCGTCACCAGCGGCTCCAGTAGCGGAAAGACGACAAACCAGAGTACGGCCACCACGGCGATGACCAGCACGGCGGCGGTCAGGACGCGGCGGGGCAGGGGGCCGGGCAGCTTGCGCCAGAGCCAGGCGTACATCTGGGCTCATTCCTTCCTGAGCTGGGTCTCCTTGAGCACGCCGTACACGATGAGGCGCTGGGCGGCGGAGTACTCCGGATGGCAGGTGGACAGCGTGATGTAGGCGCGGATGGGGCGGATGTCGGGCTTGCCGGGCACGGGGGCGAGCACGTCAATCTCGTCGGGCTCCACGACGTCCTGGGAGGTGACGCGGTAGGTGTAGCGGGCCTCGCGGGCGTCCACCACGATCTCGTCGCCGCGTTCCAGCTCGTCGAGCCGGTTGAACGGGGCCGCGTACGTGGTCCGGTGGCCCGAGACCACGAAGTTGCCGATCTGGCCGGGCAGGGCGCTGCCCGGGTAGTGGCCCGGGCCCTTCCTGAGCTGGTCGGCGCCGACGCCTTCGACGATCGCGTACCGGTAGCCGGGGCCGAGCTTCGGGATGCCGAGCACGGCGACGGCCCGGCCCAGGTCGATGCGGTCGAGACGGCCGCGCTCGCCGGCCGCCTTCGCCGCGGCCAGCTCGCGCTGGAGCAGCAGTTGCTGGCTCCGGGTGTAGGCGCCGGTGCCCCAGAGCAGATAGGCGCAGAACAGCATGAGGATGAGGCCCGCGGTGATGCTCGTCTCCCCCAGGGCCCGGAGCGCAGCCCGCATTCGATCAGGGTAAACGGGGGAGTCGCGGCGGCCGGGGATCGCCAGGACGTGCGCGTGGCGACTATCCTGGGCCCGTCTCGATTAGGCTAACCGAAGAGCCTGCGGACGATCCGGATGCCCCAGGCCCTCAGCAGGAGTTACCCAGTGCCCAAGTCCAAGGCTCGTAAGAAGGCGGTTTACACGCCGCCGCAGAGGTCGCAGCAGGTCAAGGTCAGCCCGCGGTGGCTGGCGCCGACGATGGTCGTCTCGTGGATCATCGGCATCCTGTGGATCGCGGTCTACTACGTCGCGCCCAGCACGCCCTTCATCGGCGAGCTCCAGAACTGGAACCTGCTGATCGGGTTCGTGTTCATCATCTTCGGTGTGGTTCTTTCCACCCGCTGGCGTTAGTTCTTTCCACAGTTTTTTCCACACCCTGTGGGCGCCGTCACGTGGCGGCCCTCGTTCAGGCCCCGTTCAGGCCCCGTTCAGGCCCCGACGGCGGCCTGGATGGCCGACACGCGCACCAGCACCAGGGCGATCAGCACGATCAGCACGCCCGCGATGGTCGCCGCCTGCCACAGGGTCCGGTTCCTGCTGGGGGCGTAGGCGATGGCCGCCGCCAGCAGCGAGCCGGTGATCAGTCCGCCGACGTGCCCGGTCCAGCTGATGCCCGAGACCACGAAGGTGATCGCCAGGTTGATCACGATCAGCACGGCGATGCCGCGTACGTCCATGTTGAGCCGGCGGCCGACCACGAAGACCGCGCCGAACAGGCCGAAGATGGCGCCGGATGCGCCGACCGTCGGCTGGCTGAGCGGGTCGAGCCAGAGGCCGAGCACGCTGCCGCCGAGCGCGCTGATCAGGTAGATCGCGATGTAGCGGGCGTGGCCGAACGAGCGCTCCAGGTAGGGGCCCACGACGTAGAGCGCCCAGGAGTTGAACAGGATGTGCATCACGCCGCCGTGCACGAAGGCGGCGGTGATCAGCCGGTGGTACTGCTCGCCGAGCGCGACGCCTGCGGGCCACATCGCGAGCTCGCCGGTGACGCGGTCGCCGGTGAGATATTGCGCGCCGAAGATCAGCAGGTTGATGACCAGGATCGCGTACGTGACGATCGGCGTGCGTACGACGTTGCCGCCGAAGGTGGAGCGGGCCTGACGGATGCCGCGGTTGCCCTCGGCCACGCATTCGGGGCACTGGAAGCCGACCGCCGCGTCACGCATGCAGTCGGGGCAGATCGGGCGCTCACAACGCTGGCAGCGGACCCAGGTTTCCTTGTCGGGATGCCGGTAGCACGTGGGCACGGCCTCGGCCGGCTGCTCCGGCTGAGGGGGCGGGCTGGGCGGCTGGCTGGTCATGACCGAAAGCCTATGGCCTGTTACGGCTTGCTGCGCTTCGCCCGCCCCTCAGGAACGCGGGCTCTCAGCCCTGCACGCGGTCGATGGTGACCGACTCCAGGATGACGTCCTCGATGGGCCGGTCGCGGGCGTCGGTGCGGGTCTTGGCGATGGCGTCGACGACGTCCTGGCCCTCGATGACCTCGCCGAAGATGGTGTGCTTGCCGTTGAGGTGCGGCGTCGGAACGACCGTGACGAAGAACTGCGAGCCGTTGGTGCCCTTGCCGAAGCGGATGCCCGCGTTGGCCATGGCCAGCAGGTAGGGGCGGTTGAACCAGAGCTCGGGGTGAATCTCGTCGTCGAACTCGTAGCCGGGGCCGCCGATGCCTTGACCCAGCGGGTCGCCGCCCTGGATCATGAAGCCCGGGATGACGCGGTGGAAGATGGTGCCGTCGTAGTAGCGGCCCGTGCTCTTCTCGCCGGTGCCCGGGTGCTTCCACTCGCGGGTGCCTTCGGCCAGCTCCACGAAGTTGCGCACGGTCTTCGGCGCCTTGGTGGGAAAGAGTTCGACCTTGATCAGGCCGCGGTTGGTCTGCAGGTTAGCGATCAGCTTCTCAGCCACGAGACAGCTGCCCCCTTTGATGTACAGGGTTGGTTGGTGATCTTGTGCGAACTGTGGCCTTATGGCCGCTGTGACCATCCTCCCACGGACCGCAATGAATGGACCGCCTCCCCCAGGGAAGGTCAGGCTCGGGATCCCAACGACAGGGGAGGTTGTCGTGTCCCTGACACTGAGAAAGCGCCGCGTGGCCATAGAGGTACCCGCCACGTGGATGGGTCGCGTGAAGACCCGGGCCGTGCAAACCGGCGAACGCATGTCGCCGATGGCCGACCAGGCCAGGATGGCCGCCACGCACCGTATCGAGGACGCCCGCTCGTGGGCGGCACCGCGGCTGGAGTCCGCGGCGCACGGCATCGAGGACCAGGTCGCTCCGTACATCAGCTCCATGCTGACCGCGGCGGCCAGGAAGATCGAACCGGCTCGGACACGGTCGCGTAGGTGGCCGATGCTCGTCCTGATGACCGGACTCGCGGTGGGTGCGATGGGCTACATGGCCTACCGCCGCAATGCCCAGCAGTGGACCGAGCACATGAAGGACTCCGCCTCCGATGCCTCACGGTGGGTCAGTGAGAAGGCGGACCGTACCGCCGATATGGCGAGCGGTGTGTCGGACCGGGCGGACGAGACGTCTCGCAAGATGTCCTGATCCGGCGACCAGGGTAGGCGCCTCCGTGCTCCGGCACGGGGGCGCTTCTCCTTTCCCGAGGGGTTTGACCGCTTACCAAGCGCTTGCTACAAACGGACATGAGCCTGTCACCCCTCGATGACTACCCCGTCCACCAGGCGGCCCAGGTCATGCGGCACGTGACCACCTCCGACCGCAACTTCTACGACCGCTACTACTTCAACTGCCATGCGGGCACCGACGAGCTCATGCTCATCGTCGGCCTCGGCCAGTACCCCAACCTGGGCGTCACCGACGCCTTCGCCCTGGCCCGCCGGGGGGACCTGCATCGGGTGGTGCGGGCCTCGCGCGAGCTCGGCGCGGACCGGATGGACACCGGGGTCGGGCCGTTCCGGGTCGAGGTCGTCAAAGGGCTGAAGCGGCTGCGCGTGGTCCTGGAGCCGAACGCGTACGGGCTGTCCTTCGACCTGAGCTGGGAGGGCACGATCCCGGCGACCCTGGAGCCGCGGCACTTCCTGCGGTGGCAGGAGCGGGTGACGTTCGACTCCGTCCGGCTCGCGCAGACCGGCCGCTGGTCGGGGCACGTACGGATCGGCGACGAGGAGATCCCGATCACGCCGGACCGCTGGCTGGGCACCAGGGACCGCTCCTGGGGCATCCGCCCGGTCGGCGAGGCCGAGCCGCCGGGCATCCAGTCCAGGAACGCCGGCACCTTCTACTGGCTGTACGCCCCCATGAGCTTCGGCGACCACGCGATCCTGTGCATCGTCCAGGAGGACGAGCGGGGCCGGCGGCTGCTGGAGGAGGCCGTCCGGGTGTGGGCGGACGGGCGCGAGGAGGAGTATCTGGGCCGCCCCGATTACCGGCCCGTGTACGCGCCGGGCACCCGGGACGTCGTCGAGGCCGTCATCACCTTCACCCCGCCCGCGGGCAAGCCCTTCGACGTGCGCTGCACCCCCGTCCTGCCGGTCCACCTGATGGCCGGCACCGGCTACGGCCTCGAACCGGACTGGCGGCACGGGATGTACCAGGGGCCGGAGCCGGTGGTGCAGGGGGTGACGTACCGGCTGCCGGAGGACGCGAACCGGATGTGGGGGCTCGTGGACGCGGTGGGGCGTTTCGAGTACGACGGGCTGGTGGGACACGGCCTGTTCGAGTACTGGGCCCTGGGCCCGCACCCGTCGTTCGACCGGGGCTAGCGCGCCACCGCCCGTTCTCGTAGCAACGCGGCTACTATCTGCTACCTAGACGAGGAGATACAACCAATAGACAAGGTCTCAACATGCACTGGCACGCGTACCAGTGGATTGGCAACGGCGCTGACCGGGGCTACGAGTCCGGGAGGCGGCCCGGCTCGCCCGGCTTCCCTGCCTCGCCGCTGCCGCCCATGCGGACCGGTGACTGGCTGGCCAAGCCCGCCTCCCGGATCGCCGGCACGTATGACGACGTCGAGGACGCCGCCGGCTGGCTGGCCCGTGAGTACGGCAAGGCGCGCACGTCCCTCATCCGTCAGGAGCGCATTCCCCTGGAGGAGCGCCTGGTCTACGCCAGGGACGCGCTGCCCAGGGGCGTGGACGTGCAGTGGGGTGAGTGGCTGAAGGGCGGCAGGTTCGTGAGCCTGGGGCTGATCTGCTGCCCGAACCGGCACGTGTCGCATCCCTGCCCCTCATGAGCGGCCGACTCACACCGCGCAGGAGTACGCCGTGCTGCGGTGGGCGACGGTGAAGCCGGCGCGTTCGTACACGGCGGCCGCGCCCGTCGGGTTGGCGGCGTCCACGCCGAGCCCGGCCGCGTCGTAGCCCTGGGCGGTGAAGGCGGTGAGGGCGTGTGCGAGCAGCGCGCCGGCCACGCCCTTGCCGCGCCATTCGCGCAGCGTGCCGACGATCTGGATCCAGGCGACCCGCTCGCCGGCCGGCGTCTCGCGGTGGTGGGTCATGAGCACGCCGACGGCCCGCCCGTCCGCCAGGGCCACGAACGACGAGCCCGGCAGGAAGTTCGGCGGGCCGGTGATGGCGGCCCGCCAGCTCTCCGGGGTGTGCGGCACGCTGCCCCAGTGGTCGCGGAAGGACTGGTTGCGTACGGCGCGGGCGCCTTCGTCCAGGTCCGGTGACCAGGGGGTGAGGGACACGCCGGCCGGGGGCCGGACGGCGGGCAGGTCGCCGTGCAGCGGGCGGGCCATGCGGGCGAAGGTGCGTACCGGGACGAACCCGGCGGCCTCCGCGAGCACCGCCGCCCCGGGGTCGGTGGCGTACGCGGTGAGATGCACCTCCGCGGGAACGTCGGGGAAGGCCCGCGCGCTCAGCGCCGGGGCGGCGCGCAGGCTCCAGTCCACGATCCGCCGGCCGAGGCCGCGGTGGCGGTGGTCCGGATGCACGCCGCCCCAGAGCCGCATGGTGTGCGTCTCCGGGGCGGACTGCATGACCGGCAGGTGGCCGAAGGCGACCAGGCGGTCGCCCTCCCAGGCCGCGTGGGTGCCTTCGGCCAGGTCGAGCAGCGGACTGGAGAGGTAGCCGGCCACCTCGTCCACGCCGTGGACCACGCCGGCGCGGTCCACGGCCTCCATCGCGCCCAGCAGGTCGGCCAGCGGCCGGGCGTCCGCCAGGGTCAAAGGCTCCCATTTCATGAAAAGAGAGCCTAGGTCAGGCGCGCAGAACCTCCCGCCTGGTGGGCGATCGCGGCCAGGCCGTCCCCGAACGCGCGGCGGGTACGCGCCCCGAACCCGATGAACAGCCGGTTGGCGAGGGCCACCGCCCAGAACGGGCCGGCCACGCAGTAGACGCGGTGGTCCACGCGCGTGCCCTCGGGATGGGCGGTCACCGTCCACTCGCCCCGGTACCACCAGCCGCCCTGGTAGGCCAGGAAGTGCTCGCCGACCTCCTTGGCGGGCACCTGTCGCCGGAGCAGCGGCCACACCCGCTCGACGGGCGCGGTCACCACCCCGGCGACCGCCGTGACGAGCCGGCGGCTCACGGCTTGACCACGCGCGAGTTGTGGAAGGAGGCGAAGCGCCAGCCCTCGGGGGTGCGCAGCGCCGTGAAGGTGACGGTGGACGTGCGGCTCGGGTCGGGGACGCCGTTCACGGATGACGACCCGCCCGTCACGACCACGGCGACGTCGTCGGTGATGTGCCTGATGCTCGGCTCGACGTCGCTCTCGTCGAGCTTGATCGCGGTGCGGAACAGCCCCCGGTGCGTCTCCTCGATCGCCTCGCGGCCCTTGAGGTGCAGGCCGAAGAAGGTGACGTAGTCGGCGTCCGCGGTGAACAGCTCCGCGTAGCCGGCGGAGTCGCCGGCGTTCCAGGTCTCGGTCAGGCGGGCGAGCAGGCCGTTGATCTCGACGGTGGATTCGGTGGGGGACATGACGCGGTTCCTCTCGGTCGCGGCGCCTATCCTGGGCTTTGCGAGTCCGGACAGGGCAGGCGCCTTGGTCGGATGCCGGCCGCCGTGGTGTTGGCGCACCTCGGCGGCCGTTCTTTCTTCAGGTGGGCGGGCCCCAGTCGAGCTCGCCCTGGTCCAGCCGGTCGAGCAGGTCGCCGAGCCAGGCCAGCTCGGCCCGGTGCAGCGCCTGCTCGTACTCCAGCTCCAGCGCGAGCACGGCGGGCAGGCCGTTCTCCGCCATGGCCCGCCGGTGGGCGTCCATCCCGGCGAGGACGCCCTCGATCGTCGCGGCACGGGCGCGCAGCGCCCGCTGGGCCTCGGGCGGCGGGAGGCAACCCATGAGCGAGACCGCGGCGACGAACGCGCGCCGGTCGGGGTCGGGCCGTTCCAGGAGCAGGCGCAGCCGGGCGGCCAGCTCCTCCCGGCCCTCGTCGGTGATCTCGTAGACCGTGCGCTCCGGCCTGCGGCCCTCGCGGTCGGTCTTCGCGGGCACGATGAGCTCGTCCCTGGCCAGCCGCTCGACCGCGTGGTAGAGGCTGCGCGGCAGGCCGGTGATGTAGTCCTTGTGCCAGTCGACGATGAGCCGGTGCAGCTCGTACGGGTGAGCGGCGCGCAACGTGAGCAGGGCCAGGACCGTGAGCCCGACCAGATCGTGGCGGCGCGCCATGATGCTCCTTTCCATAGTGCAATTTGCACTATAGGCATGTGCAGCACCGGAAGTCGAGAGTCCGGCGGCGATCAGGCGTCGAGCTGCAGGAAGGCGCGGTCGATCGCCTGCCTGCTGGTCTCCTCCGGGTACGGGAAGCGGCCGATGAGGTCACGCAGCCCTTCCGTGTGCGCCCGCCTGGCCAGGTCGGCCACCAGCGCCAGCTCGGCCTGCTGCCCCGACGCGTACGCGCGGTCCACCACCGCGCCGTGCCCCGGCACGATCACCGGCTCGGGCATCTCCCTGAGCATCGCGGCCAGCGTCACCGGCCAGTCCAGCGGGTACGAGTCCCCGAACGCGGGCGGCGCCCCCTCCTCCACCAGGTCACCCGCGAACACCACCCCCGCGTCCGGCACCTGCACGACGACGTCGTTGCTGCTGTGTCCGAGCCCGAAGTGCCGCAGATGCACCATGCGCCCGCCGATGTCGAGGCTCGCCGCGCTGGTGAACGTGCAGTCCGGCGCGACGATGGTCACCTCCTCCACCTCGGGAAGCCGTTCCAGGAGGGCGGCGCGCTGCTGCTCGCCGTACGTCTCGATCTCCTCGGCGCAGCGGGTGTGGCCCCAGATCTCGGCGGGGCGGAAGAGCGCGTTGCCGAAGTAGTGGTCGAAGTGGGAGTGGCTGTTGACGACCGTCCAGGGACCGTGGGTGATCGTCCTGATCGCCTCGATCAGGTCGGCCGCCTGGCGGTGCGAGGCCCGCGTGTCGAGCACCAGGCAGTGCCCGTCGTCGCCCACGACCAGGCCGGTGTTCATGTCGTAGGAACGGTGCCGGCGGACGTAGACCCGGTCGCCGATCTCCTGCCACTTCTCGTCCATGGCACCGAACCCTACTTTTCACCTCCACCTATGGCATACGGGTGAACCGGAGCCCTTCGAACGTCCCCGAGGACCGCCACTGGTCGATGTAGGTGAAGAACGCCGCCGCACCCCCGGGATAGCCGCCGTTCAACCGCCCGCGTACGCCCAGGTCCCGGCCCTCGTTGTTGTAGTACCCGGGCGTGCAGTCGGGCGAGCCGAGCAGCGGGCCGTTGCCGGACAGCAGCAGGTCCACCCAGCCGTTCTCGGCCTCCTCGGTGACCTCGACCTCGGTGTGGCCGTGTGCCAGGGCGTGCGCGACGACGGTGGCGACCGTGCGCCCGGCCTCGGTGAGGTTGTGGGGGATGTTGGAGAGCAGGTTCGCGCCCTGGGTGTGGCCGATGAGGAAGGCGTTGGGGAAGCCGTGCACGTGGATGCCGTGCAGCGAGCGCATGCCGTCGGCCCAGTGCTCCGACAGCCTGCGGCCGTCGCGGCCGATCAGGTCGTAGCCGGCGCGGCGGGTCCAGTCGGTGCCGACCTCGAAGCCGGAGGCGTAGATGACGCAGTCGACCTCGTACTCGCGGCCGGCGACGACGACGCCCTTCTCCGTGATGCGCTCGACGCCCTTGCCGTCGGTGTCCACGAGGTGGACGCCGGGCAGGTTGAACGCCTGGAGGTACTCGTCGTGGAAGCAGGGGCGCTTGCAGAGCTGGCGGTACCAGGCCTTGAGCCCGCGCGCGGTCTCCGGGTCGCGTACGACGGCGTCCACGCGGGCGCGGATCTCCTCCATCTTCTCGAAGTCGGAGTCCTCGAAGGCGGCCAGCAACGTCTGCGGGGTGATCTCGGGCAGCTCGGCGACCCTGGCCCTGACCCGGCGGGCGAGGTCGGTCCAGCCGTCCATCACCAGGTCCTCGTCGGCCTGGGCGCCGGTCTGCATGGCGGTGAAGTTCTCCAGCCAGCGCCGCTGCCAGCCGGGCGTGGCGATGCCGGCGAACCATTCGGGGTCGGTGGGGCGGTTGTCGCGTACGTCCACGCTCGACGGGGTGCGCTGGAAGACGTACAGCTCGGCGGCGGCCCTCGCCAGGTGGGGGACGCACTGGACGGCGGTCGCGCCGGTGCCGATGATCGCCACCCGCTTGTCCGCCAGCCGGTCCATGGGGGCGCCGGCCGGGTCGCCGCCGGTGTAGGCGTAGTCCCAGCGGCTGGTGTGGAAGGCGTGGCCGCGAAAATCCGCCATCCCGGGGATGCCGGGGAGCTTCGGCACGTGCAGCGGCCCGATGCCCATGACGACGAACTGCGCGGTGAAGGCGTCGCCCCGGTCGGTGCGCACCAGCCACCGGCCGCCGAGCCATTCCAGGCCGGTGACCTCGGTGTGGAACAGCGCGTCGTCGTAGAGGCCGAAGTGCTTGCCGATGCGGCGGCAGTGCTCCAGGATCTCGGGCGCGTGCGCGTACTTCTCGGACGGCATGTGGCCGGTCTCCTCCAGGAGCGGCATGTAGACGTACGACGCCGTGTCGCACTGCGCTCCCGGGTAGCGGTTCCAGTACCAGGTGCCGCCGAAGTCGCCGGCCTTGTCGAGGATGCGGACGTCCTGGACGCCGGCCTCCTTGAGCCGCGCCCCGGTGAGCAGCCCGGCGAAGCCGCCGCCGATGACCGCGACCGTGACGTGGTCGGTCTTGGGGGCGCGCTCGGTCCTGGGCGTGTACGGGTCGTCCAGGTAGTCGGCGGGCAGGCGGAGGTACTGGTCGTTGCCGTCCGGGCGGAGCCGCTTGTCGCGCTCCTCGCGGTATTTGCGGCGCAGGGCCTCTTTGTCGATGCGGCCGATCGCGGCTGTCATGCGTCCTCCGGTGGATTGTCCGAGGCGATTCCAGAATCACATTCGGCCCCGGTCGCCGACAAGGCCCCGCGCTGGACGGCCGTCGGGCGAGTTGAGGGCCGCTATGGTGATTAATCCGTACGTCAAGAAGCTGCCCGAGGAAGCTGCACCGCCTTGGCTCATCGCGCGCTGGTCATCGCCCTCCTGCCCGCCATCGGGCTGCGCGTGCTCGCCGTGCTCGGGTTCCCGCCCGCGCTGCTGTTCTACGGCGACTCGTTCGCGTTCCTGCGCGAGGAGCTGACGCCCGGCACCGCCCGGCCGTCCGGCTACTCCCTGCTGCTCGCGCTGCTGCGCCCGGCCCACAGCCTGACGCTCGTCACGGTCCTGCAGCACCTGCTGGGGCTGGCGCTCGCGATCGGCGTGTACGCCCTGCTCAGGAAGCGCGGCCTGCCGGGCTGGGGCGCGACGCTGCTGGTCACCCCGCTGCTGTACGACGAGTTCCTGATCCTCCTGGAACACATGATCATGGCGGACGCGGTCTTCGTCGCGCTCGTCACGGCGGCCGTCGTGCTCGTGGTCTGGCGCGTCACCCCGGCCACGGCGGCGACCGCCGGGCTGCTGCTCGGCCTGGCCGGCATCACCCGGACCGTCGGCCTGCCGCTGCTGCTGCTCACGGCCGCGTACCTGCTGATCCGCCGGTACGGCTGGCGTCCCCTCGTGGCGCTGGTCGTGGCGGGGGCGATCCCGCTCGGCGCGTACGCGACCTGGACCAAGGCGGAGAAGGGCAAGTTCGCGCTCACCGAGGCGGACGGCAACTTCCTCTGGTCGAGGACCATGAGCTTCGCCGACTGCGCGGTGATCGACCCGCCGGAGCGCCTGGCCGTGCTCTGCCCGAACATGCCCGTCGAGCAGCGCCCCTACCCGCCCCACTGGCTGTGGGAGGACTTCTCGCCGCTGCTCAAGGTGCCGGGCACGGCCAACCGCAACCAGCTCGCCGGGGAGTTCGCCCGGCAGGCCATCCTCGCCCAGCCGGTCGACTACCTCGCCGCCGTGGCGACCGACCTCCGGCAGCTGCTGCGCTGGGAGCGCACGGCCGTGGACGAGAAGACGCCGTACAAGCTGCCCGCCGCCGAGCGGCCCATCAGCGAGTCCGTGCGCGGCATCGCGGAGTCGTACGAGGCCGGGCCGGCCGCCACGCGGGTCGTCGAGCCGTACGCCGGCTGGCTGCGGGCCTACCAGCGTTTCGGATATGTGCCGTTCCCGCTGCTGATGGTCGCGCTGATGGCCGCGTTCGGGCTCATGGTGTGGCGGCGGCGCTGGGACGCGCTGCTCCCGGCGCTGGTCGCGCTCGCGCTCGTCGTCTCGCCGCCGTTCCTCGCCGCCTTCGACGTCCGGTACGTGGTGCCGGCGATCCCGCTGATCTTCCTGGCCCTCGGCCTCACCCTGGCCGGACGTACCACGGAGCCCGCCGCCGAGCAGGAGCCCGCGCAGCTCAGCCGAGCAGGATGACCAGCCCGACGGCGATCAGCACGAGGGGGAGCAGCACGTGCCCCCAGCGGCTCAGCGCGCGGGCGACGAGCGGCCGGGTGGCGAACAGCCGGCCCGCCAGGCACCAGACGGCGACCAGCACGAGGAAGACGGCCGCGTACCCGGCGATGCCGGCCGGGCCCGAGGTGGCGAACACCGGGACGTAGACGCCCACATTGTCGCCGCCGTTGGCGAACGTGACGGCGGCGACCGCGAGCGCGCCGGGACCGCCCGGACCTCCTCCGGGTTCCTCCTCGTCCCCGCCGTTCCGCTCGCGCCAGGCCCGCCAGGCCGCGCGGACGCCGAGAGCGAGGGGGAGCAGGCCCAGGTACGGCAGCACCGCCTCGGGCAGCAGCGTGGCCCCGAGCGCGGCGGCGACGGACACCGCGAGGATCGCCGCGAAGCCGAGGTACTGGCCGAGGACGATGCGCGCCGCGCCGCTCCGATGCCCGGCGGCCTGGGCGAAGAACAGCGCGAGCAGCACGAGGTCGTCGACGTTCGTGACGGCGAACAGCCCGGCGGCCTGCGCGACGACGCCTCCGATGCTGTTCCCGGTGTGCATGGGCACCATGATCCCGGACATGCCTGGCGGGTAGCTGCGGGGTTGGCATAATGACCGCCAAATGGCGAAATTTCAGGGTCTGGCGGAGTATGCGGCGGCGATCGCCCCGATCATCGACGCGGCCCACGTCAACGTGCACGCCACGGCCCGCCGCGCCGCCACCGAGCTCGCCGAGACCTCGGGCGTCACCCCCGGCCTCCTACCCGACCTGCGCTTCGTGCTCCCCCTGCGCCCGCTGACCCGCGCCGGGCTCGCCGTGATCCACCGCTACCACGACCCGGCTGCCCTGGAGGACGCCGTCCTGGAGCACCTGCGCGAGGGCACGCTGGCCGACGGGGACGACGGCCTGCGGCTGACCGCCCGCGGCCGCGCGTACGTCCACGGCCTGTACGAGGTCCACGCCGCCGCCACCGCCCGTGCCTGGCCAGGCGACCTGCGTGTTCTGGCCGAGCTGGCCGGCCGCGTCCTGGAGCACGCCGAGCGCGTCCCCGGCGGGGCGCTGGAGCTGGTGGCGCCGCCGTACGAGCCGGGCGGCGCCTCCCCCGGCGTGCTGCTGTTCAACCGCCTGGCCGCGCTCCGCTACCACCGCGCCGACGCCCACGCCGCGGCCTGGGAGGCGGCGGGCCTGTCCGCGGCCGAGATCGTCGGCCTCCGGGACGGCCCGGTGCGCGCGGCGGTCGAGGCGGCCACGAACCTCCGGGCGGGCCGACCGTACGCCGCGCTGTCCGCCGCCGAGCGCGACGCCCTCCACGACGGCCTGCTCACGCTCATCTGATCCGCCTCCCGACCGGCGACGCCGAAGTTCGCAAAGTCCCACCTCCCGGTAACCGGCCGAGTGGCGCACTATGGTCGTACTTCTCATCAGGAGGCACCGTGGAACAGGAACTGCCCGGCGGTGCGAGGCTGATCGTGGGAGTGGACGAGTCCCCGGCCTCGCGCTGGGCGCTGGCCTGGGCCATCGGGGCGGCCAGGCTGCACCGGATGGCCCTGGTCGCCGTGCACGTCAGTCGCGCGCCGGTCCATCCCTTCCCCGAGGCGCTGCCCGTGCAGCACGCGGTGCGGGCGGGCGAGGAGGCCCGCTGCGCCGAGGTGATCACGGCGGCGTTCGAGGACGTGGCGGGCGGGGTGCCCGACGACCTCACGACGGCTGCCATCGGCCGGGTCGGCGACCCCGGCTACCATCTCGTCGATCTCGCCGGCGAGGGCGACCTGCTGGTGCTCGGCCGAGGGAGACGCGGGCTGTTCAGCCGCATCTTCCTGCCCTCCACCAGCATGTACTGCGCGCGGCACGCGCGTACGACGGTGGTGATCGTGCAGCAGCCGGCCGCGCCCGACGACCCCGAGCTGTCAGGTGACCGAGGCCGGCGGTCCTGGGGCCGCCGGCATCCGTAGCGAGCGGCCCAGCAGGCGCAGGCCCTCAGGGACCAGGTCCCTGGTGATCCCGCCGTAGCCCAGCACCAGCCCGGGTTGCGGGGCGCCCTCCGCGCAGTACGCCTCCAGCCGCTCCACCGCGAGCCCCGGCGCCGGCTCGAAGGACACGCCGGGCGCGAGCCGGGCGCACAGGTGCAGCCCCGCGCTGGACGGCACCGGCCGCAGCCGCTCGTCGGCGGCCAGCGCCTCGGCGATGGGCGCGTGGCGGGCGGCGTACTCGCGGGTCGCCTTCCTGATGTGGCGGGCCAGCAGCCCCTCGTCGATGAAGCGGGCGAGCGCCGCCTGCGCCGGCAGCTCCCCGTGCCAGTCGGACAGCTGCTTCGCGGTGCGCAGCGCGGGCGCGAGCGAGGCGGGCGCGACGAGGAAGCCGAGCCGCAGCATGGGGAGCAGCGTCTTCGAGAACGAGCCCACGTAGATGACCCGGCCCGCCCGGTCGAGGCTCTGGAGGGGCGCGAGCGGGCGTTCGCCGAAGCGGAACTCGCTGTCGTAGTCGTCCTCGATGAGCACCGCGCGGCGGCGCTCGGCCCAGGCGAGCAGCGCGGCGCGGCGGGCCGGCGACATGGGCGTGCCCAGCGGGAACTGGTGGGACGGCGTCACGTACACGACGCGGGCCGCGCCGGGGATGGCCGCGACGTCGATGCCCTCGGCGTCCACCGGCACGGTCGCCACGCGCGCGCCGAGCGAGCGGAACAGCAGGCGGGCCGGCCAGTAGCCGGGCTCCTCGACGGCCACGCAGGCGCCGGGCTCGATCAGCACCCGGCCGATGAGGTCGAGGGCCTGCTGGGCGCCGTTCGTGATGAGCACGTCGCCGGGGCCGGCGTCGACCGAGCGGCTGAGGCCGATGTGCCGGGAGATCGCCTCGCGCAGCGCCGGATGCCCGGCCGGGTCCGCGTAGCCGCCGATGCCGGCCCGCAGCTCGCGGGCCACCAGGCGGCGCCAGGTCTGCATGGGGAACAGGCGGGGATCGGGCATGCCGACGCGGAAGTCGTAGCGGGCGGGCGGGACCTGCGGGGGCGGGCTGAGGTCCGGCCAGGGCGCGCGCGGGCGGATGACGCCCTTCGGCGCGGCCCTGCCGCGCACCGGCGCGGCCGAGACGAACGTGCCCGCCCCCGCCCGGCCCACGAGGAAGCCGTCGGCCACCAGGCGGTCGTAGGCGAGCGCGACCGTGTTCCTGGAGATGTCCAGCCGGCGGGCCAGCTCGCGGGTCGGCGGCAGGCGCTCGCCCGAGCGCAGCCGGCCGTCGAGGATGGCGTCCATGAGCTGCCGGTACACCTGGGCGGCCAGGTTGCCCCGCCCCTCGTGAAGGGTGATGTGCACGTCCATCTTGGCCCAATCAATTGGCTGGAAATTGGAGCTTATCCTGGGACAAGCCGGGCGCGAGGATGAACTCATGACCGAACGCATGAACCTCGGATCCCTGGCCCGCGAGGCCTACCGCGGCATGGCCGGCCTGGACCGCTTCGTCGCCGCGAGCCCCCTCCCCACGTCCCTCGTCCACCTCGTCAACCTGCGGGCCAGCCAGATCAACGGCTGCGTCTACTGCGTGGACATGCACAGCGCCGACGCCAAGAAGGAAGGGGAGAGCGACGCGCGGCTGCACGCGGTCGCCGTGTGGCGGGAGGCGCCGTTCTTCACCGAGCGGGAGCGGGCCGCGCTCGCCTTCACCGAGGCCGCCACCCGGCTGTCCACCGACGACGTCACCGACGCGGTCTGGAACGAGGCCGCCGCGCACTTCAGCGAGGAGGAGCTGGCGGCGCTCGTGGTCGCGGTGGCGGCGATCAACGCCTGGAACCGGATCGGCGTCTCCACCCGCATGACGCCGGAGTCGTACCAGCCATGACCACCCTCACTCTGGCCGCCCCCGCCCCCGCCCCCGCCGGCCGCCTTGGCTCCGGGCGGCGCGTGCTCGCCCAGGCGCAGTTCGCGAACTCCGTCGGCGACGGGGCCTACCTCGTCGCCTCCGCCTTCTACTTCGCGAAGGTCGTGGGCTTACCCCCGGCCCAGATCGGCATCGGCCTCACGGCGGGCTGGGCGGTCGGCATGGTGGCCGGGGTCCCGCTCGGGCACCTCGCCGACCGGCGCGGCCCGCGCGGCGTCGCCGTGGCGCTGGCGGTCGCGACCGCCGTCGCGGTGGCCTCGTTCGCGCTGGTCCGCTCGTTCGTGCCGTTCCTGCTGGTCACCTGCCTGTACGGCATCGCGCAGACCGGCCTGTCGGCGGCCCGCCAGGCGCTGCTCGCCGGCCTGGTGCCGCCCGCCGAGCGGACTGCGGCCCGCGCGATGCTCCAGGCCACGCTGAACGGCGGGCTCGCGGCGGGGGCCGGGCTCGGCGGGATCGCGTTGTGGCTGGACACGCCCGCCGCGTACACGGCGCTCTTCGCCCTCGACGCGGCCGGCTTCCTCGTGGCCGCGGCCCTCCTGCTGCGGCTCCCCGCGCTCCGCCCGGCGGGCGGCCCCGCTGATGGCACGGCCCCCTCCGGCCGGCTGACCGTGCTGCGGGACCGGCCGTACGCGCTGGTCACGCTGATCAACGCGGTGCTGCTGTTCTACATGCCGCTGCTCAGCGTCATCGTGCCGCTGTGGATCGCCGGTCGCACGTCCGCGCCGTCCTGGGTGGTGGCCGCGCTGCTCCTCGTGAACACCGGCAGCGTGCTGGCCTTCCAGGTGCGGGTGGCCCGCCGGGTGCGGACCCTGCGGGAGGCGTCCGCGTCGGTGCGCCGGGCCGGGCTGATGATGCTGGCGGCCTGCGCGGTGTTCGCGCTCAGTCCGTACGGGTGGCCGTACCTGCTGCTGGGTGCCGCCCTGCTGGTGTGGGGCGAGATGCTGCTGGCGGCCGGCGCCTGGGAGATCAGCTTCGGCCTGGCTCCCGACGACCGGCAGGGCCAGTACCAGGGCTTCTTCGGCACCGGCACCGCCGTGGCCCGCATGCTCGGCCCGGTCGCGCTCACCACGCTCGTCCTCGGCGGCGGGACGCTCGGCTGGCTCGCCCTCGGCGCGATGTTCGCGGCGGCCGGCGCCGCGATGACGCCGGCCGTCCGCTGGGCCCGCCGCTCGGCCTCGCGCTCAGCGGAACGCGCGTAGCTTCGACGCCCGCCGCCCCCGCTCAGCGGAACGCGCGTAGCCGCAGGCTGTTGCTGACCACGAACACGCTGGAGAACGCCATGGCCGCCCCCGCGATCATCGGATTGAGCAGCCCCGCCGCCGCCAGCGGCAGCGCCGCCACGTTGTACGCGAACGCCCAGAACAGGTTGCCCTTGATGACCGCCAGCGTCCGGCGGGAGAGCCGGATCGCGTCCGGCGCCACCCGCAGGTCGCCGCGCACCAGCGTCAGGTCGGCGGCCTCGATGGCGGCGTCGGTGCCGGTGCCCATCGCCAGCCCCAGATCGGCCTGGGCCAGCGCGGCGGCGTCGTTGACCCCGTCGCCCACCATGGCCACGACCCTGCCCTCGCCCTGGAGCCGCTTGACGACGTCCACCTTCTCGGCGGGCAGCACCTCGGCGATCACCTCGTCGATGCCCACCTCGGCGGCGACCGTACGGGCCACGGCCTCGTTGTCGCCGGTCAGCAGCACCGGGGTGAGCCCCAGCGCCCTGAGCTGCGCGACCGCCTCCTTGCTGGTGGGCTTCACGACGTCCGCCACCACCAGCAGCGCCCGCGCCTTGCCGTCCCAACCGACCGCGACGACCGTACGGCCCTTGGCCTGCTCCTCCTCCAGCTCGGCCGCGAGGTCCGCGGGCAGGTGCTGCGACCACTCGGCGAGCAGCCGGGGGCGTCCGACCAGCACCGCATGCCCGTCCACGATCCCCTGCACGCCGAGCCCCTCGACGTTCGCGAAGTCCTCGACCTTGGCCTGCGAGGCGGCCTCGCGGGCGACGGCCTGGGCGATCGGGTGCTCGGAGGCGTTCTCCAGCGCCCCGGCCAGCCGCAGCACCTCCTCGCGGGTCTCCCCCTCGGCCAGGTGCACGGCGGTGAGCGTCATGCGGCCCTCGGTGACCGTGCCGGTCTTGTCCAGGACGACGGTGTCCACCTTGCGCGTGGACTCCAGCACCTCGGGGCCCTTGATGAGGATGCCGAGCTGCGCGCCCCGCCCGGTGCCGACCAGCAGCGCCGTCGGCGTGGCCAGGCCCAGCGCGCACGGGCAGGCGATGATGAGGACCGCCACCGCGGCCGTGAACGCCGCCCCCGCCCCGTTGCCGGTGCCGAGCCAGTAGCCCAGCGTGGCGACCGCCAGCGCGATCACCACCGGCACGAACACGCCCGAGATCCGGTCGGCCAGCCGCTGCACCTGCGCCTTGCCGGTCTGCGCCTCCTCCACCAGCCGCGCCATCTGCGCGAGCTGCGTGTCGGCGCCGACCCTGGTGGCCCGGACGATGAGCCGGCCGCCCGCGTTGACGGTCGCGCCGGTGACGCCGTCACCCGGCTTGACCTCGACCGGCACCGACTCGCCGGTCAGCATGGAGGCGTCCACCGCCGAGGAGCCCTCCTCGACCACGCCGTCCGTGGCGATCTTCTCCCCCGGCCGCACCACGAACCGGTCGCCGGTCTGGAGCCGTTCGACCGGCACCCGGCTGCCGTCGGCCAGCTCCACGTCCTTCGCGCCGAGCTCCATCAGCGCTCGCAGCGCCGCGCCCGCCCGCCGCTTGGAGCGGGACTCGAAGTAGCGCCCGGCCAGGATGAACGCTGTCACCCCCGCCGCCGCCTCCAGGTAGATGTTGCCGGAGCCGTCGGTGCGCTCGATCGTGAACTCGAACGGGTGCGTCATCCCCGGCGTGCCCGCCGAGCCGAAGAACAGCGCCCAGAGCGACCAGCCGAGCGCCGCCAGCGTGCCCATGGAGATCAGCGTGTCCATGGTGGCCGCGCCGTGGCGCAGGTTGGTCCAGGCCGCCTTGTGGAACGGCCAGCCCGCGTACACCACGACCGGCGCCGCCAGCGTCAGCGACAGCCACTGCCAGTTCGGGAACTGCAGCGGCGGGATCATCGCCATCGCCACCACCGGGACGCTGAGCACGATCGCGGTGATCAGCCTGCGGCGCAGCTCGTCCGGCGGCTCCGCCTTCTCCTTCCCCTCCTCCTCGGCGGCGGGCGGGGCGGGGAGCGCGGCGGTGTAGCCCGCCTTCTCGACCTCCTCGACCAACGCCCGCGGATCGAGGCCCTCCGGGAAGGTGACCTTCGCCTTCTCGGTCGCGTAGTTGACCGTCGCGGTCACGCCGTCGAGCTTGTTGAGCTTGCGCTCGATCCGGTTGGCGCAGGACGCGCAGGTCATGCCGCCGATCGTGAGCTCGACAGCCTTGCCCTCGGTCATGGAGGACATGTCACCTCTCCCTTCGTCGCGTCCGTGCCGCTAGTGGCCGTGGTCGTGGGTGGCCGAGGGCGCGTGCCCGTCGGCCAGGGTGGCGGGGACGGTGAAACTCGCCGTCCGCACCTGGTCGTCGTGCTGGAAGTCGAGGAACAGCCGGTAGTTGCCGACGCTCGGCACCTCGGCGTAGAACGTGATCTCCGGCCCGGCCTGCTCGCTCTCCTCCGGATGCACGTGCAGGTAGGCGAGGTCGCCCGCGCGCAGCGCGACCAGATGTCCGTACGCGCCCAGGTATGGCTGGAGGTCCGTCACCGGCTTGCCGTTCTTGCTGACCGTGAGCGTGAGCTTGCTCGACCGGCCTGGCACCAGGTTCCCTGCGAGGTTCACAGTGTAGTCACCGACCGTCGCCGTACGGCTGACATGCGGCAACGGCTGCGGCTGGTAGTCGCCCGCGGCCTGGAGGTCGGCGCCCAGCGTCAGCTTCTCGCCGCCCTCCGGTACGAAATCGGCGAAGGCGCGGTAGGCGCCGGGGGCGGGCAGCGTGAGGCTGGTCTTCCAGGTGCCGTCCGGGGCCATCTCGGGGTGGACGTGCTGGAAGCTGGTGAGGTCGCGGGAGACGACGATGAAGTGCATCTTCTTGTCGTGCTCGACCTTGTAGCCGGTCACGGGGCGCTGGTCGGGGCCGGTGACGCGGAACGTCAGGTCCATGGGACGGCCGGTGACCGGGGTGGTGAGCAGGGAGAGGGTGTAGCCGTTCTGGGACACCTGGAGCCCCCCGGGGGTATCAGTCCTGGTAGTGGTAGTGGTGGCGGCCTCATGACCGCCGTCCGCGCCGTCGTGCCCGCCCGTTTCCGCATGCTCCGCCACCGCTGCGGACTTCCCCTGGGTGGGGGCGTCACCGGGACCCGTGACCCGCCCTACGCCCAGGGCCCCGCCGAACACGACGGCCAGCCCCAGGACGTAGGCGCCCAGCTTGCCGGCCGCGTTCATGACCGGCCTGCCAGTTCGTACCCGGCTTCTTCCACGGCGGCGGCGATCTTCGCCTGCTCAACGGGCTCGTCACTGCTCACCGTGAGCAGGCCGCTCTCCAGCTCGACCTCGACGGAGGTGACGCCGGCGACCTCGCCGACCTCCTCCTTCACCGAGCTGACGCAGTGGCCGCAGGTCATGCCCTTGACGGTGTAGGTGGCGGTAACGGTCATCACGGTCTCCTCAACATGGTCAAATACGTCCTCTTCGAGTCTAACACCGTACCCCCCTAGGGTATTTCGGTGCCCCACCTCTCCCCATGACGTACGGACAGAGGCGGTCCAGCGGCGGGCCGTTCGCTCACAGCGTCCCGCCCAGCCACTACGAACCTAACATACCCCCCCAGGGTATGAGCAAGCCCCCGAATCCGGACACGCGGCCCCGCCGGCACGTGAGAACCGTCACCCCTGGATATGGTGGGCTCTTGAACACGCGAAGACTCGCCGAGCACCCGCTCGCTTGAAAAGTTGCCTGAGCAGTCGTTTCGGCACCTGCCCGTATCCCTATCCATCCCCCAATCCACACATTTCACCGCTCAATCCGCACATCTGGTCCGCGCACAACACGAGGACCGCAGCCATCCCTTGCTAGGCTGCATGTCAACCGTTGGGTCTCACCCCGGCAGGTGAGGCCGTCGAAGAAGTGGGGTCACACCGTGAAGAAGCTGCTCGTGCTTGCGCTGATCGCCCTCGGGGGGCTGCTGATCTGGCGCAAGGTGCAGGCCGACCGCGCCGAGCTCG
The DNA here is from genome assembly GCF_057536035.1 of Nonomuraea sp. B208. NCBI lineage: Bacteria > Bacillati > Actinomycetota > Actinomycetes > Streptosporangiales > Streptosporangiaceae > Nonomuraea > Nonomuraea sp. B208. The sequence goes on along the minus strand of NZ_BAAJOU010000021.1, from coordinate 72,203 downwards.
ATCTCTGGACCGAGGCGACCGGCAGCGAGAACTAACCGACCGGCGAGGCGATGAGTGACATCGTCCCCATCAAGCTGGTGTGCCTGGACCTTGCAGGCACCACGGTCGGTGACATCGCCATGGTCGAACGCGCCTTCGCCGAGGCGATCGCGACACAGGGCATAGTGCCCGGGACCGGAGCGTACGCGCGAGCCATGGTGCACGTGCACCGGTCCCGGGGCTGCCCCAAGATCGACGTCTTCCGCGGCATCTTCCCCGGCAACGAGGCCCAGGCCCAGGCGGCCAACCTGACCTTCGAGCGCTCCTACGAGGGCACCCTGGAGCGCGCGGGTCTCGAACCCATGCCCGGCGTCCTCGAAGTCCTCGACAAGCTCCGCGGCAACGACGTCAAGCTCGCCCTGATCACCGGCTTCAGCCGCACCACGCTGAGCCGCGTCCTCGGCATCCTCGGCTGGCACGACCGCATCGACCTCGCCATCAGCCCGGAAGACGCGGGAGGCCGCGGCCGCCCCTGGCCCGACATGGTCCTCCACGCCGTCCTCCGCCTCGGCATCGCCGACGTACGCAACGTGGCCGTGATCGGCGACTCGGAGAGCGACATGCTCTGCGGCCGCCGCGCCGGCGCCTCCGTCGTGGCCGGCCTCATGACCGGAGTCCACAGCCGCGAACGCCTCCTCAAGGGCGGCGCGACCCACATCCTGGACTCCATCGTCGACTTCCCCGACCTGATCCTGAGCGACAGCATGGGCGCGACGCAGGTGGCATCCTCCGCCCGGTAAGCTATCTTCGTCTCGAAGGGGCCTTAGCTCAGTTGGCAGAGCGCCTGCTTTGCAAGCAGGATGTCAGGAGTTCGAATCTCCTAGGCTCCACTCCAAGCAAAAGGCCACTTCCCCTGATGGGGATGGGGCCTTTTCGACTTTATACAGCTGCATCGTCACAGTTACAGGCGCGTCCAGCACCGCCTTGGCGCTAGGCGACGCGTTGCAGCGTGAACCAGAAGGTCGGCACCGAGTTGGTGCCCGGTGTGACGTCGAGAAGTTCCCAGCCGGCGAACCTGGCCCGGAGTTCGTCGGCTGTGACGCCCGCCGCCCACGACTTGATCTCGGTGGTCGGGTTGTCGAGCGGCTCGGGGCCGTACCCGAACATCAGCAGCCGTGCTCCGGGAGCGGCGCGGTGGGTGAGCCCGGCGGCGTAGGCGTCGCGGCGGTGCAGCGGGATTCCGCAGTAGCAGCTCAGGTCGAAGAACAGGTCGAAGGGGCCGGGCACGTTCAGCTCGTCGAGGCGGGTGGCGTCTCCGTGCAGCAGCCGCACCGTCACCCCCGCCGCCTCGGCCCTCTGCCTGGCCTGGTCGACGGCGCGGTCGATCAGGTCGACGGCCGCTACCTCCCAGCCGTGCCGGGCGAGGTAGATGGCGTTGGTTCCCGTGCCGCAGCCGAGTTCGAGGGCGCGGCCGGGCGGCAGCGCGCCTTGCCCCTCCACCAGGGCCACCAGCTCGGGCGGGGTGACGCCGGTGTCCCATGGCGGCTTGCCGGCGCGGTAAAAGCCCTCCAGTGCGCGGTGTACGGACTCCTCCTCCTGGACCTGTTCCGATGGGGTCAGGTCCGAGTCCGGGTTCTGGGCGTTGAGCTGGTCCATCGTCTCCTCCAAGTAGCTAGAGTTAAACTCTAGTGTTGGACTCTGAAGTTATACTCGCACAATGGAGAGAGTCAACCGGCCGGACAAGCGAGCCGAGCGCTCACGCCGTACCCGTGAGAAGGTCGTCGAGGCGGCTCGCGAGTTGTTCGTCGCACAGGGTTACGGAGCGACGAGCCTTCAGGAGGTCGCCGACCGGGCAGGTGTGGCCGTCCAGACGGTCTACTTCGTCTTCCGCAACAAGCGGACGCTGTTCAAGGACGTCGTCGACACGTCCATCGCCGGGGACACCGAGCCCGTCGCCACGATGGATCGCGAATGGTTTCGAGCCGCGTGTGCCGAGCCCACCGCGGCCGGACAGCTGCGCGCGCACGTCCGCGGCACCTGCGAGATTCTGGGCCGGGTCGCCCCGATCATGCCGCTGATCGCGTCCGCTGCGGCCACCGACCCCGAGATCGCCGCGCAGTGGCCGAATGGGCCCGACCCGCGTTACACCGTGCAGTACGCGGCGGCCGAAGCCCTGGTCGGCAAGCCCGACGTCCGGCCCGGCCTCTCCGTCGAGATGGCGGCGGATCTGCTGTTCGGCCTGCTCAGTCCGGAGCTCTACCTGATCTTCGTCCGCGACCGCAGTTGGTCGGCGGACACATGGGAAGAGTGGGCCCGCACCACTTTGACCTCCCAGCTCTGCGCCGGCCCAGGGTAGTGATCGCCTGATACCTGCGTTCCGCGTAATTCAGTAATTTCAAACGACTCGGCGAATTCAATCTGCAGGTCAAAGCATTGAGGCCGCCTTAATGGGGCGAGATTACCTGAAAGCCGATTTTCTGGGGTGCCCTTCGCCACGTGTTCCGCCAGGAGGACGACGGCCGGCAGATCTTTGTGTCCAAGTGGTGAATATCGCCGCGATATCGACGTGCGCTAAATCTACTTTGATCGATCAACTGCCCGTCCCCTGTAAGGAGAAGCATGCAGAAAGTCACTTGGCTCCACCGGCTGGGCCTCGTCCCAGCGGTGGTGGCGGTCGGCCTGGCAACCGCGCCCGTGGCCGCGCACGCCGACGGCTATGACACTCCCCGCAGCGCCACCGCTCTGGGGGCGGGCAGCACCCACGCGGCCGGGCTGGCGGCGGCCGAACAGCGGGCCCGGGAGGCCGTCCTCGCGGTCGGCCACGACTGCACCCCTGGGACCTATTACACGCTGACGATCTATTCCTCTCCAGGTGGTGGCACATGGGTCTTCAGGTCTACCCACGAAGCGATGTGCGTTGACTGATCAGGTTTCCGCAGGTGGCAAAGCGTCAGCTAAAAAGCCACTTCCGCAGAACGGGAAGTGGCTTTTTGATTTCGTACGGCAGCACCTTCGAGGTGGTGGAAGACCCGGGTCAGCAGGGTGTGGAGCTGGGCGCGCTCCGCTGCGTCCAGAAGCGCCAGCACTTCGTCCTCGACCGCTGACACTTCGGCGGCCAGGTCGGCGAGGGCGTCGGCTCCCGCGGGAGTGAGCTTGACGTGGATGCGGCGGCGGTCTCGCGGGTCGCGGGTGCGTTCGACGTGGCCGGCGGAGACCAGTTCGTCCAGCACCTTGGTCACGTCGCTGGGGTCGATCGCCAGCGTGGCGGCGAGCTCCCGCTGTGAGCGCGGCCCGGAGCCGGCCAGGGCGTCCAGGATCGCCATGTGCCACATCCGCATTCCATGCAGGGCGAGCCGGGAGGCGACCTGGCCGCGTACGGCCTTGCCGGTCTTGGACAGCAGGTAGGGGGTCAGCGCTGCCAGGCGGGGTGGTGTCTTGGTCACCGAGCTATTGTAGGTTGAAACCTATGATTGGTGCGAACCTACGATTGGAGCGGGAATGGACGGGTTCCACCCTCGTTTGCTGGCCGACGACTTCGCTGCGGCCTTTCGCTTCTATGACGCCGTGCTCCCTGAGCTGATCGGCGCCGAGCGGGTGCAGGGCACCGAAGCGGGCCCGTACGCTCACTGGGACGTCGGCGGGCAGGGGGTGCTGACGCTGTTCGACCGCGAGGCCATGGCCCGGGTGGCCGGCACCGCGGACCTGCCGGAGCACGGTCCTGCGGTGCAGGACGTGGTGATGTTCGTCAGCCGGGTGGCGGACGTGGACGCCGGCTACCGGTTCTGCCTGCGTCAGGGGGGTCAGGCCGTGGCACCGCCGACGGACCGGCCGGAGTGGGGCTCTGGCCTTCGTACGGCGCATCTGCGTGATCCGGAGGGCCATCTGCTGGAGTTGCAGACGTACTGACAAGCTATGCGTCCAAGGCATTCCTTATCGCGGTGGCCAAGGCGGCGGCCTCCTCGGGGGTGTGCTCGACGATCCCGTTCTCTGCCATGAGGGCGTGGTACTGCTGCTGTTCGTACGGCACGCCAGGCGGCAGAGCCGCGACGTGCCAGTGCAGGTGGGCGTTGCCCTGCTGGCTGCCCAAGGACAACAGGTACGTTAGCTCGCAGGGCACGCTCGCTTCCAAGGCCAGAGCGACTCGGCGCACAATCCGCATCACCGTGACGAACTGGTCCTCAGTGAGGTCTCGGACGACGTGTTCGATGTGGGCTTTGGGCGCCACGAGGACATAGCCCGGCAGCGAGGCGAAGCGGGCAAGGAACGCGATGTGCTCGCCGTCGTCGTAGACGATTTCCTCCGGCTGGGCGGGATCTCTGCTGACGATCGCGCAGATGAAGCACGGTCCCGTACGGGAACGGCGGATGTAGCTTTCCACGTCGAACGGCACGCGCTTGATGGGATCAGTCATCGCTGCCTTTTCTGGAACTCTGGGAGGATTTTCCGCATGACGGCACCGCTCTCGCCTGACATGGCTGACATCGGCGTTCGAGAAGGTCCTCTTGGTGATTGATGACCAATATGCGCTCAAGTACTACACGCATGGGCGGGACATGGTCGTATTGGCCGCCGAGATACTCCAAATCAAAGGCCACATCCCCTCGTAAGCGGGATGTGGCCTTTTGTCAGTCTGTTCCGGGTCAGGCCGGGATCTGCTTCTCGTACCAGGTGTAGTAGAGGTAGGTGCTGCCGGGCCCGGTCAGCGTGCCGTAGACCTGCCAGAAGCTGTTGGGGGCGAGCGAGTAGCGGAAGATCTTGTCCCCGGGCCGGTCGTCCACGAACGAGCTCTGTGAGCCGTTGTTCCAGCTCCGCACCTCGATGGTGAAGGTCGAGGTGTCCGGGATGTCGAGGCAGATCTCGTACGTGTACGCGAGCGGGCCGCCGATGTTGTAGCTGCGGCCGTCGATCGCGGGCCTCTCGATGTTGGTGGGGACGTAGCTGTTGTGGACCCGGGTGTATCCGCCTGCCGCGCAGTCGACGGCGGAGGTGGATGCGGAGGCGGGACTGGTGCCGGTGAGCGTGGCGCCGAGGACGCCGGTGGCGACGAGAACGGAGATGGTGCGCTTCATGCCTCTCCTATCCGTGCGGTGACGCTCCAACCCAGTAGTTGAAGGCTGAACTGATTCTGGCGTGGATCACTGCATCTGGACAAGACCGGGCAAAAATTCGTGCATTTTCCAGTCAAGCTGGGGCGTTCCATTACCCGCGTACCACCGCCGCTGTCGCTCGTCTGATCCGTGGCCCGTGCCTGCGCCACCACACGCGGGCCCAGAGCACGTCCGGAACGATGACGAGCACCAGCACCACGACCGCCTCGGCCATCGCCCACGGCTCCACCGCCGCCAGCAGGTCCCGGACCGAGTGGGCGATCAGGGTGATCACCAGAGGCAGCGTGAACAGCGCCGCGAACGCGAGGCAGGCGACGGTGCCGACACTCTGGAGCATCGCGTAGAGGCGCACGCTGAGCCGCTCGCGTGGCGGCAGCGCGGCCAGGGTGTTCCGCCTGCCGCGCAGGAGGCCGCGCACGTAGGCGGCGCCGTCGCCGTACAGGTTGCGGCAGCCGGTGACGTCCTGCAGCAGGAAGTACAGGTCGGTACGCATGAACACCAGGAGCTGATTGGCCAGGCGCAGTGCCTGGATGAGGATGGTCCAGGAGGTGAGCGGGTTCGGCCCCATGAGGTACGCCCAGGTCAGGGCCATGCCACAGATCGTCAGATCGACGGCTATACCGGACAGGTAGACGGTGACGCGGACGCGGGTCGGCGCCAGCCAGATCCCCGAGACGTCGGTCTGGGCCACCAGGAACTGCAGGCGCGTGCCCAGGGTCATCCGCGCCGGCACTCCGGCGGCCCTGGCGGTGACCAGATGAGCCAGCTCGTGGAGCCCCGTCGTCAGCCAGGCGATCGCCGCCCAGGTCAGCAGTACGGCGACGCCGTGGCCGGTCCACAAGGCCGCTTCCCATCCCGGGAAGATCGCGGGGCGTAAGGCCAGGCAGGCGATTCCCGTCCCGATCGGCACCGACAGGGCCAGGTGCAGCGCGGGATGCAGCGTCCAGCGCACGTACCGGGGCTGGAGCCAGGGGAAGGTCGGTCGCGGTGGCGGCGGGCTCGGTACGGGTCGCCCCTCGACCTCGGCCACCAGACCCGCGTCCGACAGGTCGGCGACGAAGTCGTCCACGTCGAGGTCGGTGCCGGTCTCCTCCCACAGGCGGGCGCGTACCTGCTCGACGCTCATCCCCTGCCCCAGCAGGCGGATGGCCAGCAGTCCTTCCTCGGGTACGGCCACGAAGTCGCCCGAGTCCACCCGCCCGACGATCCACTCGTCGCCGTCACGGCGGACACCGAGACGGTGGAAGGCGACCGTCAAGCCACCCTCATCCTGGCGCAGTACGTACGCAGGTCCTCGCCCTTCTCGAAGAGATCTGCCAGGACCGGTATGCAAGGCTCGACGGCGCGCGGGTCGGTGATCTTGCGTGCGCCGGTGTGCCTTCCGGTCTCGTCGTAGCGCACCTCGTACAGCAGGGTCGGGTTGAACAGGACCAGCTCCGGCACGGGCCCCTCGGCCTCGTACGGGTGCACCGCCGAGACGGGCACGACCCTGCTGTTCTCACCCTCCTCGGCGCGCATGGAGAGCAACGCGAGCTCCCAGCGAACGTACGGGGAGAACGGCTCTTCCACCACTCGGATCCGGCGGAAGTCCATCCGATCGGGATTGTCGGCGCGAAAACCGGGACGCATCTGTTCCGCCAGCTCCATCGCCCGGTCCCAGTCTCCGTCGAGCATCGCCAGATAGCTGGGCAGATCCCCCTCGTCGAAATGCTGGGCGCGTTCGAGCTTCCACACGACTCCGGCGGCGCGGTCGAACTCCCTGGCGAAGTCGGCTCCGTATTCGGCCGCGTTCATCGCCTTGGCGGGCACGTTGATCAAGCGGCTCAGAACGTCACTCATCACGCCTCCCGAGATGCAGGTGCGGGCAGGTCGCCCTGCCCGCACGTTGATCAGTTGGAGTTGCCCTGGCTGGGAGTCATCGTGGTGGGCTCGATCTTTTCCAGCCGGCGCACAATGATTTTCTTACGCGGCTTCCGCTCCTGCTGTGGTTCCGGGGAGGTGGTGTTACTCATGACACTCCTTACCGATCGGGTCGGGAACGGTAACGGCGAGAGTATGATCCCTTCGGCCGCAGATCAAGAACAGATTTCGCACTCGGGTCGCGATGGATGGCGGGCGTACACGTGCCCGTCCGGGTCCAGCAGCGTCACCCCGTGGAAGTAGCCCGGCGGTGTGGCCAGAGTCCCGGTCACGAGCGCCAGGACGTCGTGCGCGACCAGATGCCCGGACAACCCCGCGGACGCGCCGGTCACCCCGGGCCAGGCGTAGTCGGCGCCGGGCTGCGGCGGTATGCCGGCTCGTACGCAGGCGAAACACGGCCCGCCGGGGCCGAAGACGCCCACGCTGACGAGGGGACCGTTGTACCCGCCGCTCACCCACGGGATCCCCGCCTGCCAGCACGCGCGATTGGCCCAGCTCTGGATGCCGGAGGGCTCGCGCGGCCGATCGGCGCACAGCGCCAGGACGTCGAAGCCGCCGACCAGGCTTGCCAGTTGCTCGGGGCTGCCCACCGTCGATTTCTCCACGGTGATCTCGACACCGGAGTTGACCTGGCGCAGCCGTTCCAGCGCCACTTCGGTCTTGGGCCGGCCGATGTCTGCTTCGGTGTAGAGCAGCTGCCGGTTGAGATTCGACAGCTCCACGACGTCAGGATCCACCAAGTGCAGCCGGCCCACTCCTGCGGCGGCCAGCGACCAGGCCGCGTGACTGCCGGTCCCGCCCAGGCCGAGCACCAGCACGCGAGCGTCCTTGATCCGCAGCTGGGGTTCCCATCCGTGGTCGCGCGGGGTGAGATCCACCCAGCGGAAGTAGTCCCTGCTCCGGCTGTAGCGTTCCTGCTCCTGCTCGGCCAGCTCCTGGCACGGGCCGGGGGCGGCCTCTTCCACGTGGCCGGAGGACAGGAGGGTCGCGACGATGCCTTCGGCGTCCTCGGCGGTCAGGTCGGGGAAGCCGGAGCGGAGCTCGGAGGCGATCTCCGCGGTGGACCGGGTGCCGTTCATGAGCATCAGGGCGGCCCATGCCCAGCCGTCGGCATCCGCGATCTCCGACGCTATCCCGTGCAGGGCGCCGCCGAGACGGATCGTGCCGTCGCTGAGCCGGTACGGGGCGTGTTCCGGTTTCACACGGGGAAGGCGCATTCACCGATGGTCGGCAGCGGCGCGTCGCAGCGTCAAGATCGAGCGCTTCAGGCTGCGGTCACGCACGCGATCGGGCCGCCTGCCGTGGAGGTGAGGCGCTTGCCGAGAAGGAGCTCGGTGACCCGCAGGTCGTCGGCCGCGCCTTTGCACAAATGCCACGTCTGCCTGATCGACTTCGGTGATCTGATCGCGAGCGAGCCGAGAAATGACCTGACGAGCACATGAGCCTTATCAGCCTGGCGTTCGGTGGCTCAGTTCTGTCGGGGGGAGCGGATCAGCAGGGTGGCCAGCGCTTCGTCCGGGCCGACGGTGCTGTAGACGTGGGGGACGTCGGCCTGCCAGGAGATGTGCTCGCCCGGCGCGGCCACCAGAGGGGCGTCGGCCGGGCCGGCGCGCAGCACGCCCGCGTAGACCGTGACGTGTTCGGTCACGCCGGGGGCGTGGGGCGGCGAGTGTTGCACGATGCCAGGGCGGACGCGCATGCGCAGCAGCTCGAACGTCGCGGTCGGCTCCTCGAAGACCTCCAGCAGGGTGGCCGTCACGGCGGCGCCGGGCACGTGGACGGCCTCCGCTGGCGACGCGCCGGGCTCCAGGACCAGGGTCGTCAGCGGAACGCCCAAGGCTCCCGCCACCGCGTAGAGCGTCTCCAAGGTCGGGTTGCGGGTGCCCAGTTCCAGGCCGGACAGGGTGGCCTTGCCGATGCCGGCGCTGCGGGCCAGCGCCGACAGGGAGATGCCGCGGGCCTCCCGCAGTCGCCGCAGCCGGCTCCCGATATCCGTCTCACGGCCGTCCATCCGGCAATCCTTGCATTCCGCCGCCGGGCTTGTCCCGCGGTGACCACCTGGCTAGGGTTCGTTCCGTAAACGGAACGGTGTCCGGGAGGCGGGGGTGGGCATGCGGCTGCAGGCCGTCATGGCGGGGCTGGTCAGTGCGGTGGTCGGCTACGCCAGTTCGTTCACCGTCGTGCTCGCCGGGCTGCGTGCCGTCGGGGCGACGCCGGGGCAGGCCGCTTCCGGGCTGCTCGCCCTCTGCTGCGGCGTCGGGGTGGCGGCGATCTTCCTCGGGCTGCGCTACCGCATGCCGATCAGCATCGCCTGGTCGACCCCCGGCGCGGCGCTGCTGGTGGCGACCGGTCCCGTGCCCGGCGGTTTTCCGGCCGCGGTCGGGGCGTTCATCGTCTGCGCCGCGCTCATCGTGCTGGCCGGCCTTTCGCCCTGGCCGGCCCGGGCGATCGCCGCCATCCCGCGGCCGATCGCCGGCGCCATGCTGGCGGGCGTCATCCTCAGCCTGTGCACCGCGCCGGTCCGCGCCGTCGTCGACGTCCCGCTGCTGGCCGTGCCGGTCGTCCTGACCTGGGCGGTGTTGCAGCGGTACCTGCGGCAGTGGGCCGTACCCGGCGCGCTCGTGGTGGCGGTCATCGCCATCGCGGTGCACGGGACCGGCGACGGCCTGGCCGGCGCCGCGCTGCGGCCCGCGGTCGAGCTGACCGCCCCGACGCTGAACCCGTCCGTGGTGGTGAGCATCGCCGTCCCGCTGTTCCTCGTCACCATGGCCGCGCAGAACGTTCCCGGCATGGCCGTCATGGCGACGTACGGGTACGCGCCGCCCTTGCGGCCGGTCCTCGTCACGACCGGCCTGGCGAGCGCGCTGGCGGCGCCGTTCGGCGGTCACGCCGTCAACCTGGCCGCGATCACCGCGGCGATGACCGCCGGCCCGGACACCCACCCCGACCCCGGCCGCCGGTGGATCGCGACGGCGGCCCTCGGCGCCGGGCAGCTGGCGCTCGGTCTCGGCGCCGGCTTGGCCATGGCTCTGGTGCTGCTGTCCCCGCCCGTACTGGTCACCGCGGTGGCCGGCCTCGCGTTGCTGTCGGCGCTCGGGTCGTCACTGGCCCAGGCGGTGACCGAACCGGAGGGGCGGGAGGCCGCGGTGGTCACTTTCGTGGTCACGGCGTCGGGGATGACGATCCTGAGCATCGGCGCGGCGTTCTGGGGCCTGGTCGCGGGCGGCCTGACCGCACTCCTGCTGCACCGGCGACCACCGGCGGAACAGCAGCGATCGCCGTCCGAAACCGCTGCGGAACGCGTGCCGGCCGATCAGCCTTCGTAGTGGTCCGCGATCATGTCGTAGGTGGTGATGCTCCGTTTATTGGCGGTCGGCCTGCTCGGTGGTGTGATCGCGGTGCCGCTCCTGTGGCTGCAACGTGGTGAAGGGTTCGAGCACGCGCGGCTCGCAGCCCTGATGGCGCTGGACATGGGCCAGTTCGCAGGGGTCTCGGTCGGGCTGGTGGCCGGCTTCGTGCTTGCCGCCACGGGCCGGTGGAGCCGTCCCCCTGGTCATGTCCTGGGTACGATCACCGCCGCGTTCGGGGTGCTCGTCGCCACCCAGGCCTGGCCCACGATGAGCTGGGTCGACGGACGCCCCTCCGGGCTCGGCGATCCGGACGGCGAGTGGTTCATGGCGTTCCTGGCCCTCGCCTCCGGCGTGTTCACGATCTTCGTCGGTCTGTCCATCGTCTTGGTGCGATGGTCCGGTTACGACCCGCGAACTGCTCCGGTACGTCGTCAAAGGCGTCCACGTAGGGACGGACTGCGCGGATGAGCGCCGACCCGGTCACATCACCACAGGAGCGAGCCCTCCGCCATGTCGAGGCCCTGTCGTCAGGGGCCCCGCTCGAACCCCGGTCGCGCGTGACGCTCAACTTCCACCCCGACCGCCTGGTCGGCGATCGGGAGATCCTGCTCAGGCTGGCCGACGACGGCGTCTACCTGTCGCAGTTCGTCACCGGGACGAGCAACGGGGGACTCACCGCCCACCCCGGCGGCGACCGGTGGCGGTGGGAGAGCACGATCTTCGGCGGCGCGTACGACCACGCGCCCGCGGAGGAGCGCCCCGTCTACGGTGCCCTGAACTTCCGGCGCAGGTCCAGCGGCGCCGCGCCACGGTTCGGATCCGCCCACTTCAGGCTGACGGCCGAGACTCTTCGCCGGACCACCTTCTGCTACCCGGACAGCTTCTTCGAGCCTTCGGCGTTCGGCGTCGCATCCCGTATGGCGCTGATCGAGCTGGCCGAGGCCGACGACCCCGACCTTCTGGACGACTACATCGAGGCCCAGGTGCACGGGCCGGTCAGGCTCGACCGGGACGTCGAGGCCCTGGTCCTCGACCTCAGCCATCGCGGCACGGCCGTGGAGGCCGCGGCCCGCCGGCTTCCGTGCCCGGTGGAATGGCATCCCGGCTTCCGGCTCACGGTCGAGCATCTGCGGCGCCACCCTGACTACCGGGGACAGGAGTACGTGGCGCTCGGCGCGGAGATCGCGGTCGACGGCCTGCTCGATCCGCGGATCATCGGCGAAGCCGCCCGCACCGGGCGCTACGACGCGCAGGCGCTGAAGAAGGTCTGGCACTGCGTGGCGCGCTTCGGCTCGCCTCTGCCCCCGATCGGCGGGATTCCTGACCCGGCGACTGCCTGCTGTCCTTCATGAGGTCGCTTGAGTGCCATGCTCGGCGAGGAGGCCGAGAGCCTGGCATCGGAGATCTTCGCGGTCCTGCCGGACCAGGCCGCGGTCAGCTCGATCTGGCCATGGTGAGGACGGCGATGTCGCGGCCGAAGCAGACGATGACGTGACCCTGTGGGGTGGCGGCGACGGCGTTGACCTGGTCGGGGAATGCGAGGTCAGGGATGATCCTGTCGAAGGTGGCGAGGCTCCAGGCCGCTACCGTTCTCTGGCTCGCGGTGAGCGCGATGGGGTGGCCGTCGATCGTGGTGGCGGCGAGGACGTCCACGTTCATCATGTAGACGTCCTTGTACGTCGTGCGGAGCTGACCGATCTGCTGGGCGGTGGCGACGTCCCAGACCTTCGTCCATGGGTCGCGCCAGTCGTCGTTCGTGGTGACGGCGATGGGTCGTCCGTCCGCGAGGGTGGCGGCCACGAGACGCACCGGTTTGCCGTTGCTCCCGGTGGTCTGGAGCTGGGTGTCGCGGTTCGCGGTGAGATCACGGACCCGGAAGCCGCCGCCCCGACGTCCGAGGAGAGCGACGGGCCGATCGTCGAGCGTGGTGGTGGTGAGGGCCTGTACGGATCGGTGGTCGCTCTTGCGGGGGTTTCCGGTCTCCTCGCCGGTGCGGAGATCCCATACCCGGATGGTCTTGTCGTCGCCGGCGGTGATGGCCCGGGGCGGGTCGTCCGTGTCGTCGGCGGCGATCGCGGTGATCGGGCCGCGGTGGGCGGCCAGCGGCGCTCCGGCCGCTTTCCCCAGGGCGAGGTCCCAGACACGGGCCTCGCCGTCCTTGCCTCCGGCGAGCGCCACCGCCCGGCCGTCCACCTGGGTCGCGGCCACGACGGTGATGGCGCCGGTGTGGTCCGTGAGTGGCCGGCACACCTGATCGCCGGTTTCCAGATCCCACGCCCGTACGGTCGCGTCAGCGCTCCCGGTGACCGCCACCGGCCGGCCGGCCACTGAAGTGGTGGCCACCGCCGTGATCGCGGCGTCGTGGCGTTCCGGCTTGTCGGCCGGCCGGTCGACGACCAGGTCGGACACCCGGACCGATCCGCCGTCGCAGCTCGACACCACCACCTGCCGGCCGTCCATCACAGCCGTCGCCACCGCGAGCAGCGCGCGGGGATGCTGGGGGTACAGCTCATCGACCAGCTCGGCCGTTCGCAGGTCCCATACCTGGATGGTGGGCTCGTCGGAGGTGCAGGTGATCGCCAGCGGTCGGTTGTCCATGACCGTGGTCGTCACGGACTTCAGGTCCACCGATCGGGGGAGGTCACCGACCGGCAGGCCGGTGGCCAGGTCCGACACGCGGGTGGTCGTCTGGTAGCCACCGGAGACGACCACCGGATGACCGGGAGTCAGCTCCGTGACCGCGAGCGCGCTCACGTGTCCGCTGTCGCGGGTGAACGGGCTGCCGACCGGGTCACCGGTGTCCAGGTCCCACACCCGGACCGTTCGGTCGCTCGTGACGGCCACCCAGCGGCCGTCCAGCACGGCGGTCGCCACCGCGTACACCGGACCGCTGTGGCCGCGGATCGGCTCCATCACCTCCTGCCGCGTCTCCAGGTCCCATACTCCTACCGGCGTGTGGTAGCACGCGGTGACCACCGCCTGGCGGCCATGGCGTTCGGCGATCGCGAGGGCCCGCACGCCGTCCTGGAGGTGGAACGGCTCGCCGACCGGCTTGCCGGACGCGAGCTCCCACACCCGTACGGTGCCGTCGTCACCACCGCTGACCACGACGGGACGGCCGTCCAGCACGGACATCGCCAGCGCCCGCACCGTGTTCGTGTGACCGGTCCATGGGGCGCCGATCAGGTCACCGGTGGACAGATCCCAGACCCGTACGGTGTTGTCGCCGCTCCCGGTGACCGCCACGGGACGGCCGTCGAGGACCGTGGCCACCACCGCCGACACATAAGTGGTGTGGCCGTCCGCGGAGCCCAGCGGCGGGCATGACTTCACGCCCTTCGGCAGCAGACTGGTCCACGTCGGCTGCACACGCCAGGCAGCGGGACGGCTGATCGGTGCCTCATGGCGGGGCAGGGACGACATGCCGCGCATCTTAGGCGCCTATAACGGGACACGTCCCGAAAACCTGGGGCATACCGCCGGCGTGTGGGAAGACGATTCCGGGCTGCGGCGAAGGATGGGTGATCGAGACCGCAGACCCAGAAGGCAGACCGCATGCCGGAGACAAGAACGTGAGCGCCGAAGCGAGCGAACAGGTGACCGACGCCGAGCTCGTCGCCCGGTACCGGCGCGACCCCCACCTGTTCACCGCCGTCCACGACCGCTACTACCGCGACATCTACCTGTACGTCGCGGGCCGCCTGGACACGCAGATCGCCGAGGACCTCACCGCCGAGACGTTCCTGCTGGCCTTCGACCGGCGCGACCGGTACGACCCGGAACGCGGAGACCTTCGGCCCTGGCTGTTCGGCATCGCCACCAATCTGATCGCCAGGCACCGCCGCAAGGAGACCCGCCACTACAAGGCGCTGGCCAAGCTGGGACCCGAGCCCGTCGTGGAAGGCCACGAGGACCGGGTCGTCACCTCGGTCGCCGCCGAGCGCATGCAGCCGCAGCTGGCCAGGGCGCTGGCCGCCCTGTCCGGCGGCGAGCGCGACGTGCTGCTGCTCGTGGCCCTGGGCCAGCTCAGTTATGACGAAGTGGCTCAGGCGCTCGGCATCGCCGTCGGCACCGTGGGCTCCCGGCTCAGCCGGGCCCGCAGCAAGATCGTCGCCATCGTCGACAAGGAGAAAGCCCGTGGATGACCTGAACGCCGTCGCGACCCTTCTGGCCAAGCCCGAGCCGTCCGCCGAGGCGATCGCCCGCAGCAGGGGACGTCTCCAGGACAGGATGAGGCGCAGCCGCGCCCGCCGGCGCCTGCCGGTGCTGGGCATGGCGGTGGCCGCCGCGGTGGCCGCCGCATTGATCGTCGCCGGCGTGTTCCAGCCCGCCGCCGCGCCGGTCTCGGGCAGGGACGTCCTGCTCATGGCGGCGGCCAGCGCCGAGCACGTCTCCCAGGGGACGGGGACCTACTGGCACATCAAGCGTACGTTCCAGGGCCCGGACGGGCCCCATGTGCAGGAGAGCTGGACCACCCGCGACGGCCGCCACTGGTCCAGGAACGAGCCGTCCGCCACGCCCGGCTCGGTCGTCGAGGACCCGGCGCCGTTCAGACTCATGGGCGCCGAGATCGGGTTCGAGGAGCTCGAAGGGCTTCCGGCGGATCCGGAGAAGCTGAAGGAGCACATCGCCGGGCTGCCCCGCCAGGACAGCGCCATGTTCCCTGCCGACCGGCAAGGCGAGCTCGTCTCCCCGCTGATCGAGCTGATCACGGAGCTGCCGACGCCCGCGCGGGTCCGTTCGGCGGCATTCGAGGCCCTCGCCGCCACCCCCGGGGTCAGGAACGTGGGGCCTGTCGAGGACGGGCAGGAGCTGGTGATCCCGCTCTCCGGGAAGGTGGAGGTCAAGATGGTCGTCGATCCTGAGGCCGCCCGGGTGACGCGTGCCACCATCCTGCTGACCGCCGAAGGAGGTGCGGCGATCAGCAACTCGTACATCTCCGTCACCACCGGGTGGACGGACGAGTTCCCGCGCTGAAGGCCGCTGTTCAGGTGCGGTCGAAGGTCTGGACGGTGATCAGGGAGGCGAACGCCGCGAGCGCGAGCGCGGTCCGTACGAGGTGCAGGTTCAACCACCGACGGCGGCTCTCCTCCCAGTCGGCGGGCAGGAGGTCGGGGTCCCAGGCGTCCGCCAGCCGGTTGAGTGGCTCCAGGCCCGTCAGGGTGAGGGCCACGGTGAGGATCACCAGGATCAGGGCGGCGGCGGTGAGGCCGAAGGCGAACCATCCTCGGGGCCACGACAGGGCGGCCGCGACGATCAGCGCCGCGATGCCGGCCAGCAGCAGCGGCGGCATGGCGCGGCCGTAGTCGACGTTGAGCGCCTGCCAGTACCGGACGTAGGCAGGTCCCGGCAGGCGGGCCACGGACGGGGCGAGGAGGACGAAGACGACGCCGCCCGCGTACAGGCCGATCAGCAGCAGCGCGACCATCCTGGCCGCGGTCAGCACCAAGGACATCGGCATCTCCGGGAGTTGGGTATAGACAGAAGCTTTCATTAGAAGGGCTTCTATTCAATGTGGTTCTGGGAGTATGGCTGGCGATGACTGAGCGGAAGAAGCGCCGTCCCTACTCCAGCGCTCTGCGGCAGGAGCAGGCCGAGGCCACGCGGCAGAGGATCGCGGGCGCGGCGCGGGAACTCATGATCAGGAAGGGCTACGCGGACACGACCATGGCCGAGGTCGCCCGCGAGGCGGGGGTGGCGCTCCAGACGCTGTACACGTCCTCCCCCGGAGGCAAGCCCGCCCTGGCCAAGCTCGTCTACGACATCACGCTGGCCGGCGACGCCCGGCCCCTGCCGCAGAGCGACCGCCCCGAGGTGCAGGCGATCATCGACGAACCCGATCCCGCACGCAAGCTGGCCCGGTACGCCGCCATGGCCACCGGGATCCTCCGGCGCATCCAGCCCGTGCACCGCGTCCTGCGCGCGGCCGCCGCCGCCTCCCCGGCCGACGCGGGGCTCCAGGAGGTCCTGGCCGACATCGAACGCGAGCGGCTGAAGGGCAGCCACGGGCCGGCCCACCACCTGCACGCGCTCGGGGCCCTGCGGCCGGGCCTCGCTCCTGCCAGGGCGGCCGCGCAGATCTACGTCCTCACCTCGACGGAGAACTTCGAGAAGCTGACCGAGGTCTGCGGGTGGAGCGAGGCCGAGTACGAGAAATGGCTGGCCGGGATCCTCGCGGCCGCCCTCCTCCAGGCTTGACGCTGCCGGCGGTCGTTGGGGAAGATCGACTTTCGACGATCATCCAGAGGATCTGAGGGGCCTGGCCCTGTGACGGTCCGGCAACCTGCCCAGCTCGGGCAAGGTGCCAACGCCAGGAACGATGAGGAAGGTCTGATGAGCGTTCAGCTCGACGTTCCCGTGCTCGCCGGTTCCCTGGTACGGCTGGAGCCGTTGACGATGGAACACGCGGCGGACCTGGCGGAGGCCGCCGAGGAGGACCGGGCGTCCTACGGGTTCACGCTGGTTCCCCGAGGGCCCGGGATGCGGGGGTATGTCGCGGCGCAGTTGGCCAGGGACGGGCTGACGCCGTTCGCCCAGATCCGCGTACGTGACGGGAAAGCCGTGGGGTGCACCGCGTTCTGGGATCCGCGGCCGTGGCCGGACCGGCCGGACTCCCTGCGGGCGATCGAGATCGGCTTCACCTGGCTCGCGGCGTCGGCGCAGGGCACCGGGATCAACGCCGAGGCGAAGCTGCTGCTGCTTACGTACGCGTTCGAGAGCATCGGCGTCGCGCGGGTCGATCTGAAGACCGACGCCCGCAACCACCGGTGCCGACGTGCGCTGGAGCAGCTCGGCATCGGCTTCGAGGGGGTCCTGCGCAACTGGTCGATGTCGTGGGCGCCCGGCGAGGAGGGGCTGCTGCGGGACTCGGCGATGTTCGCGGTGGTCTCGTCCGACTGGCCGGCCGTCCGGCGGACCCTCATGACCCGGCTGGCCTCGGCGTCGGCGCCTGGCCCGGGCCGAAGCGGTGGCGGTACTGCAGAGGGGTGAGGCCGATCCTGCGGCGCATCAGCGCGCGAAGGTTCGCGGCCGTGCCC
Source organism: Nonomuraea sp. B208 (assembly GCF_057536035.1). Taxonomy (NCBI): domain Bacteria; kingdom Bacillati; phylum Actinomycetota; class Actinomycetes; order Streptosporangiales; family Streptosporangiaceae; genus Nonomuraea; species Nonomuraea sp. B208. The sequence goes on along the minus strand of NZ_BAAJOU010000021.1, from coordinate 54,809 downwards.
AGGCCGGTGTGCCGGGCGACCGTCTCGAAGCGGGACTCGCCCCGTTCGATCAGCCGGCAGGCCAGGGCGAGGCGTTCCCCCGTCAGCCAGGCGAGCGGGGTGGTGCCCAGTTGCGCCTGGAAGCGGCGGTGCAGGGTGGCCGCGCTGACCGAGGCGCGGGCCGCGAGGTCGGACACCGTGAGCGGGGCGTCCAGGTGCTCCTGGGCCCAGGCGAGTACGGGCGCCAGCGACTCGTCAGGCACCTCGGGCACCGGCCGCTCCACGAACTGCCGCTGCCCGCCGTCGCGGTGGGCGGCGAAGACCAGCCGCCGGCTCACCGAGTTGGCGACCTCCGCGCCGTGGTCGCGGCGGACGATGTGCAGGCCGAGGTCGAGCGCGGCCGCGCTGCCCGCGGCGGTGAGGATGTCGCCGTCGTCCACGAACAGCACGTCCGTCTCAAGGCGGACGGAAGGGAAGCGGGCCCGGAAGGAGTCCGCCCACTGCCAGTGCGCGGTGGCCCGGCGTCCGTCGAGCACCCCGGCCTCGGCCAGGGTGAAGGCGCCGCTGCAGAAGCCGACCAGGCGGGCGCCGCGCGCGTGCGCCCGGCGGATGGCGTCGAGCACGGCGGTTCTTCTGGGCACCTCGACGTCGGGACGGTTCGGGACGATCAGGGTGTCCGCCGCGTCGGCCGCCTCCAGGCCGGCGACGCCCGTGAGGGTGAAGAACCCGTCCCGCATCAGGGTGCGCGGCTCGGGGGAGCACAGGCGGAAGTCGTACAGGTCGCGGCCGAGCTCGGGCCGGCGCAGGCCGAAGACCTCGGTCGCGCAGCCCAGCTCGAAGGGGTTGGAGTTCTCGTCCACGATCACGACGACCCGGTGCGCGTCCGAGGCGATGTGCGAGGATTCTTGCGGCATGTGCTATTCCTAGCACTCACGCCGGGCGGGTCCGGTGGGACAGGATGCACTCGTGAACCTCGAACCCATCGCCCTCAGCCAGGCCCTGGCCTCCTTCGACGCCCTCTGGAGCCCTCGGATCGTCACGCGGGTCAACGACTACGACGTACGCGTCGCGAAGGTCGAGGGCGAGCACGTCTGGCACGTCCACGACGACACGGACGAGTTCTTCCTGGTGCTCGACGGGGAGCTGGACATCGCGCTGCGCGAGCCCGGCGGGGAGCGTACGGTCCGGCTCCCCGCGGGCTCGGTGTTCACCGTCCCGCGCGGCACGGAGCACCGGCCGTCCGCGCCCGCCGGGGCGGCGATCCTCATGTTCGAGCCCACCGGGACGTCGTCGGTCGGCGACCGCCACGCCGAGATCCCCGATCACGTCGACGCGACGACGGGGCACCCGCTCGGTTCCTAGGGGAGTTGCGCGAGCGACATGCTGTTGCCGTCGGGGTCGAGGATCTCGACGTGGCGCACCCCGTTGGGGTAGGTCTCCACCGGTTCGTGGTCGATGCCGTACGCGGCCAGGCGGGCCAGGATGTCGTCGAGGTCGGTCACGCCGAACGTGATCATGGTCCCGCCGACGCGGGCCGCCCGCACGGGCCGGTCGTCGATGACGAGCCAGGCGTTCTCACCGGTCTGCCACAGGTGTTCCTCGCCGATGATCTCGTCCGCCGGCCGGCCGAAGAAGGCTTCGTACCACTTCAGGGAGATTGTCCGGTCACGTACGCACACCACGCTGTGCAGGTCCACGGGATCGCTCCTCCTCATGAGTTCGGTCTCGTCTCATGAGGAAGACCGCGCCCGGGCCCGGGAGTCATCGGAGGAAGTGTTCGCGACCTCCAGGCCGTGCGGCGGGACACCTGGGACTCCTTGCGGACCAGCTTCACGGTGTCGCGGAACCTGCCCGCCTCGATGACATTCAGAAGGACAGGCTGCAGCTCACCTTCGTGCCGGTGCTGAACCACGTGACCGGCAGGTAGTAGACGTAGAAGTGGTGGGTCCGCGTGCCGTGGCCTCCCTTGCTGATGGTCGAGGTGTACTGGTACTCCCACTCGTACGTCCCGTTGCCCTGGCTCTCGGGGACGCACCGGGGCGGCGGGATGGCGGCGGGCGGGATCGGGTTCGCGGCGGCGGGGCCGGCGGGCGCGACCAGGGCGAGGCCGGCCACGGCCAGCGTCGAGACCAGCAGAGCGATCTTTTTCATGCGGTCAAGACTCGCGGACCGAGAGTGCCGGGACCAGGACACGGGCAGGGCATTGACCGGTCATCGGAGTGCGGCGCGGGAACGGGCGATCTGGTCGCGGGTGCGGGCGGACCAGAGGTGCTCGTTGAGCGGGTCGAGCCGGTCGAGGCAGGCGGTGAAGTGGGCCAGCGCCACCCGTTCGTCGCCGCGCCACCGGCTGATCTCGCCCAACGTGTACGAGATCAGCGCCTGCCCCCGCGTGTCCCCCGCGTTCACGAACAGCCGCGCGCACCGGGCGAGCATGCCGATGGCGGTGTCGTGGCGGCCCAGCGCGGCCTCGGCCTGGGCCAGCCGGTGCAGCGACAGCCGTTCGCCGGTCTCCCATCGCAGCTCGCGGCAGAGGTCCAGGCTGGTCCGGTAGTGGCCGATCGCCTCCTCGACGCGGCCCGTCTCGTAGCAGGCGATCCCGAGGGCGCGCAGGAAACGGGCCCGATGGAGGGAGCTGTGGCCGTCGAGGTGGGCGAGGGCCAGGCGGCAGGTCGCTCCGACGGCGTCGTGCCGGCGCAGGTAGAACTGGATGCCGGCGATCTCGGTCCACGCGCTCAGCAGGCCGTGCCCGTCGCCCAACTCCTGGAACCGTTCGGCGGCCAGCGTGGCGGCGGTGAGCGCGGAGCCCAGGTCGTGTTCCAGGGTGGCGGCGACCCCGAGCAGCGCGTACGCCGCCGCGTGCCGGTCCCCCGCCCGCGAGCTACGGCCGAGCAGGTGGCGGAACTCGTCCGCGACCGTGCCGGCGCGCCGGCGATCGACCTCGGCGTCGGCGCTCACCAGCCGCAGGCGCGTCTCGGTGACGGTGTCCCCCGCCGTCGCGGCGGCGTGGGCGACCGTGCCCACCATCCGTACGGCGTCGTCGTGGAAGCCGCGCACGACGAGGAACGGCGCCAGCGCGTACGCGAGACCGGCCGCCTCCCGTACCAGCCCGGCTCGGGCGGCGGCCTCGGCCACGGCGACGAGCACGCCGCGCTCGGCCGCCAGCCAGGCGCCGCCTTCCGGGCAGGGCGGCGTCCTCTCCGGTAGGTCCGGCGGCGGCGGGGCGAAGGCGAGGGGCAGCTCGGCGGCGGCGCCGGCGGCGCGGGCGCGGGCCTCGGCGGCGACCCGGCGCAGCGCGGCCGTCCGGCGTTCACCGCTGTCCTCGGCGTGGAACAGCTCGCCGGCGAAGCCGCGCAGCAGGTCGTGCATGCGGTAGCGGGGCTGGGCCGCGGCGTCGGCCGCGCCGGCGGTGATCAGGCCGGCGACGGCCAGCTCCTCCAGGGAGCCGTCCACGTCGTACGGGCTCGCCCCCGCCAGCGCCGCCACCGTCCAGGCCGCCACGCCGTCGGCGGCCACCGACCCGAGCAGCCGGAACGCGTGCCGCGCGGGCGGCGACAGGGTCGCGTAGCTCGCCTCGAACGTGGCGCGGACGTCCAGGTGGCCCGCACGCAGCTCGTTCAGCGCCGAAGCGTCGGCGAGGCGGCGTGCCAGCTCGGCCAGGGGCCAGGCCGGGCGGGTGGCGAGGCGTGCCCCGGCGATGCGCAGGGCGAGCGGCAACCGCCCGCAGGCATCGAGTATCGCCTGCGCCGCCTCCGGGTCGCTCGCCACCCGGTCCGCCCCGGCCACGCCCGCGAGCAGGGCGCGGGCGCCGGCCGGGGTGGGCACGTCCAGCGCGTACGTGACCGCGCCCGGCAGCGCGGGCAGCGGCCCCCGGGAGGTGAGGAGGACGGCCGAACGCGGCGTGCCCGGGATCAGCGGCTGCACCTGGGCCGCGCCGGCCGCGTCGTCCAGCAGCACGAGCACCGCGCGGTCGGCGATCATGGCCCGGTACGTCGCCGCCCGCTCCTCGGTGGAGGCGGGCACGCCCGCGGAGTCCACGCCGAGCGCCCGCAACAGCTCCGCGAGCAGGTCGGACGGGTCGCGGGGCGAGGCCGACGCGCCGTGCAGCCGGACGAAGAGCTGGCCGTCGGGGTACCGGTCGCGGACCAGGTGCGCGACGTGCACCGCCAGCGTGGTCTTCCCGACACCGGGCGGCCCCGACACCGCCACGATCACCGGCGCCACACTGGCGACCCGGCGGGCCCCACCGGCCGCCGCGCCACTCGCCCCACCGGCCGCCAGACCGGCCGCCGCGTCGGAGGCGTCCAGGGCCGTGACCAGGTCGCGGGTCTCGCGCTCCCGCCCCGCCAGATCGGCGATGTCCGCCGGAAGCAGGCAGATCCCCGTCCACCCCGGCTCCCGTACCGTCTCCAGCTCGGGAGCGGGAACGGGACCGTCGTCGAGAACCGCCGCGTGCAGCTCGCGTAACTCCTGGCCGGGCTCCAGCGCCAGCTCGGCGACGAGGACCGAGCGGGCCCGCCGGTACGCCTCCAGCGCCTCGGCGCGCCTGCCCGCCCGGTGCAGCGCCAGCATGAGCCGGTGCCACAGGCGTTCGTTGAGCGGCGCGGCCTCCACCAGCGCGGTCAGCTCGCCGACGAGCTCGTCGTACAGGCCGAGCCGCAGGCGCACGTCGATCCAGCCGAGCCGGGCGCTCTCCCGGCGTTCCTCCAGCTCGGCGATGCGCGCCTGCACCGTCGCGGCCAGCGTCACGTCCTCGGCGGGCCGGCCGCGCCACAGCGACAGCGCCCGCGCGAACAGCCGGTTCGCCGCCGCGGGCTCCCCGCGCGCCGCCTCCAGCCTGGCCTCGCGTACGGCTTCCTCGAAGGCGAGCGCGTCGAGCCGGTCGGGGCCGAGGCACAGGCGGTAGCCGTGCGGCACGGTCTCCACCTCGATCGCCGCGCGACGCAGCGCGGTGAGGTACGTCTGCAGGTTCGGCAGCGCGGACCTGGGCGGGTCGTCCCACACCGAGGCGATCAGCCGCTCCCTGGTCAGGACGGTGTTGGGGTGGAGCAGGAAGACGCCGAGCACCGCGCGCGCCTTGGCGGCCAGCCGGACGGGCCGCCGCGCGTCGGTGACCTGGACGGGCCCGAGGATCGCGAAGTCCACCTGCGTCTCCCGGCACGATCAGCGGTTCTGACCTTCTATGGCGACCCTATGCGGTTTGTGTGGGCCGATGGAGGAGGTTGATCGGAAACGAGCGGAGAAGGAGGTGAACGCGGTGAAGATCGAGGTTCGCAAGGTCGAGGCCGTCAAGGCGACCCAGTTCATGACCTGAGGCACCGCCTCTCAGCCGGCCGGGAGGCGGTCCTGCCGCCTCCCGGCCAGTCCCCGGCCCGACGGATGATGCGGACAGCGTGATGCAGGTGATGTTGAAGGAGTGCGCCTGGGAACCCCTGGGCGACGAGCTGGTGGTGGTCCATGACCCGCGCGAGGCGTACACGCTGGCCGATCCCGACGGCCGGATCGCGGCGCTCCTCGACGAGCTGGCGCGCGGGCCGGCCACGGCGGAGGAGTTGAGCGTGCGGCTGGCCGCGCGGGGCGTCGCCGTCACGGGGGACGACGTCCGCGCGGGGCTGGCCGGGCTCGACTCGCTCGGCCTGGTCGAGGACGCCGCGGAACGGTTCCTGGGCGACCCGGAGGCCAACGAGCGGCATTTCTCCAATCTGACGTTCTTCGGGGCCTTCGCCCGGCTGGGCAGGTCGCGGGCGGAGTTCGTCCGGCGGCTGCGCGACGCGCACGTCCTCGTGCTCGGCGCGGGCGGCGGCGGCTCGGCCCTGGTGCAGTGCCTGGCCGGGCTCGGCGTCGGCGCGCTCACGCTGGTGGACCGCGACGACATCGCGCCGCGCAACTTCGCCCGCCAGTTCCTCTACCGGCAGGCCGACGTCGGCCGGTCGAAGGTGGACCGCGCCGCAGAATGGGTGCGCGAGTTCGACCCCGGCATCGAGGTACGCGCCGTGGACCGCTGGATCTCCGGCCCGGACGACCTCAAGGACCTGACCGAGGACGTCCACGTGATCGCGGGCGGCCTCGACGGCGCGCCCGACGCGAACCTGTGGGTGAACGAGGCGGCGCTGCGCGCGGGCGTCCCCCTGGTCGCCGGCGGGATGACGCGTACCCAGCTCATCTACTTCTCCGTGGACCCGGGCAGGAGCGCCTGCCTGCTCTGCGACGAGTCCGACCTGCCGCCGCGCGACGGGCGGACGAGCGCGGCCGTCGCGCAGCGGCTCAGCCGGGGGCTGCGGCTCGCCAACGGCCTCACCGGGCCGATGGCGATGCAGGTCGGGTCGCTGGTCGCGTACGAGGTCATGCGCTATCTGACCGGCGTCGAGCCGCCGCGCGCGGCCGGGTCCCGGGTCGTGCTCGACCTGCTGGACGGGCTCGTCCCCGTGTGGCAGCCGTTCCCCCGCGACCCGGGCTGCCCGGCGTGCGCGCTGGCCCGGCGGTGACGCCCATGACCGGCGGGGTACGGCTGCGCCCGCTCACCGTGATCCAGGAGGGGGGCGAGGCCCTGGTCGGCGACCCCGCCACCGGCACCTTCGTGGCCATGCCCGCCGTGGGCGGCGTGCTGGTCTCGGCGCTGCTGCGCGGCGCGAGCGTGGAGGAGGCCGCCGCCGAGGCCGAGGCGCACGCCGGCCGGCCCGTGGACCTGCCGTCGTTCGTGGCGACCCTCGCCGAGCTGGGCTTCCTCGACGACCGGCCGGACGCGGAACGCCAGGTCGTGCGCACCGCGCCGATCCAGACGCGGCGCTGGTTCGCGGGGGTGAGCGAGCGTGTGGCCCGCCCGTTCTTCGGGCGGGCGGCCTGGGCCTGCTACCTCGCCCTCGCCCTGTTCTGCCTGGCCGTCTTCGTGACCTCGCCGTCGCTGTTCCCGAGCCCGGAACGGGACGCGTTCCTGCTCGGCGACGTCGGGCTGAGCGTGCTGCTGCTCATGCCGTTCGTCCTGGTCTCGACCGCTCTGCACGAGGGCGGGCACTGGCTGGCCGCCCGCGCGATCGGCGTCCGGTCCAGGTTCGGGGTGGACCGGCGGATGATGCTGCTGGTCCTGGAGACCGACCTGTCCCAGCTCTGGACGGTGCCGCGCCGCCTCCGCTACGGGCCGCTGCTCGGCGGGATGGCGGTGGACGTGGTCGTGCTCAGCCTGCTGCTGGCCGCCCGGCTGCTGATCCGGCACGGGGTGTGGTCGCCGGCTCCCGGCGTGGACGCGACGCTCGCGGTGTGGGTGTTCGTGAAGCTGGCGGGCCTGCTGTGGCAGTGCATGGTGTTCCTGCGTACCGACCTGTACGCGGTGCTGGTCAACGCGCTCGGCTGCCGCGACCTGTGGCGGGTCAAGACCCTGCTGCTGCGGCGGGCGTTCGGCCGGCTCACCCCGGGCCAGGCGGCGGAGCTGGTCGCGGCCGGGCCCACCGACATCAGGGCCGGGCGGTGGTTCCGGTGGGTGTGGCTCGCCGGGTTCGCCGGGGTGCTGGCCTGGTTCGTCTTCTTCGTGCTCCCTGTCGTGGCCGCGACGCTGGCGTGGACGGCCGACCGGCTCGTGCTGGGGCCGTTCGAGCCGCGGTTCTGGTACGCGCTGCTGTGCGCGGCCCTGCTGCTCGGGCCGTACGCGCTGGCCCTTTTCCTCGCGGTACGGGAGCGCGTGCGGCGCTAGGCGCGCGCCGACGGGTTGAGCAGCTCCGTGACGCGGAGGAACCCGTCGTCGCCGTGGCCGAGCCCGATGACGCGGCGGGCCAGCCCTTCGGCCGCGCGCATCACGCTCGCGTCGATGCCGTGGGCCTCGGAGGTGTGGACGATGTGGGCCATGGACGACACCGCCGAGGTGATCGGGTTCCCCTCGCCGGAGTACGTGCCGCTGTCCGCCTCCGCCGCGCCCTCCTCGAAGAGCGGCGGCAGGATCGCGCCGATCCCCTGGGCGAACGGCGCCAGCTCCCGCGCGCTGATCCCCTCGGCCCTGGCCACGGCCAAGGCGTGGGCGTATCCGGCCATCGCCGTCCAGAAGATGTCGAGCAGGGCGATGTCGTACGCGGCCGCCCTGCCGACGTCCGCGCCGAGATGGGTGTGCGTGCCGCCCAGGGCGTCCAGCGTCGGCCGGTGCGCGCGGTAGAGGTCCTCGGGGCCGCTGTGCAGGAACACCCCGGCCGGGGTGCCGATGGTCGGGGTCGGCGTCATGATGGCGCCGTCCAGGTAGCCGATGCCGTGCTCGCCGGCCCAGGCCGCGGTGTCCCTGGCCCGGTCGGGGGTGTCGGCGGTCAGGTTCACGAGCGTGCGTCCCTTGAGCGCGCCGGTCACCTCGGGGCGCCGTACGACGGCGTCCACCGCGTCGTAGTTGACGACGCAGATCACGGTCAACGGGCTCGCGCCGGCCGCCTCCTCGGGCGAGCGGGCGCCGGCCGCGCCCCGCTCGACCAGCTCATGCTCCTTGCCCGGCGTACGGTTCCATACGGTCGTCCGCACGCCGGCGGCCAGGAAGGCTCCCGCCAGCGCCCGGCCCATCGGGCCCAGACCGAGCACGGTGACGGCAGACTGTTGGGTGTTCGAGGTCATTCCTCAGCTCCTCAATATGGGCACTGAACGACGAAAAAAGGGGACGACGATGACGCGCAGCCGCGCCCGGGACCCGAACGTCTGCGGGGTGACCGCCGCGATCGCCGTGATCGACGGCAAATGGAAGACGATGCTGCTCTGGCTGCTGGAATCCGGCCCGCACCGGCCCGGCGAGCTACGCCGGCGGCTGCCGGGGCTCACGGAGAAGGTGCTGACTCAGACGCTGCGCGAGATGGAGGCCGACGGGCTGGTCCACCGGGAGGTGCACGACGTGCGGCCGCTCAAGACGGTCTACTCCCTGACCCCGTTCGGCCGTGAGCTCTCCGAAGCCCTGGAGCCGCTGTCCGACTGGGGACACCGCCGTCTGGAGAAGCTGGCTGAGTCACGACCAGCCTCATGAACCACCGCCCACTTCCCGCTTCACCTGCTCGTACGGACCAAGCTTCACCCCGTCCGGACCCGGCCGACAAGTACCCACAAAAAGGTGGCTATCGGGCGTCCAACTCTTCCGCGAGGCTCCGCCAATGGGTATGCACCTGGGCGGCGAGCCGCTCGTCTCCCGGGCGAGGTCCGATCGTGCCGTCGAGAACCGTGAAACCGACATCCCGGTAGTCGGGATCCTTCTTCCTGAACACCCACACCTGGACCGTCGTCCCCTCGAACGAGTGATCCCGAGCGCCCGGTCCCGCACCGCGGGGTCCAGGCGGCCGAGCTTCGACTCCGTGACCGCGAGAGCCAGCCAGAACACCGGCGCCTCGCCGGGATCGTCCAGCGCCTCGGAATAGGACTCCACCACGCGGCGCCGCGCTTCCTCGTCGGTCGCGCCGTCCTCGATGAGCTCGCGATATTCGTCCCGTACGTCACACGCGAAATCGTCCGAGAACAGGCCGGGACCCCAGGCACCCATCCCGCGTCACCCCCGCTCAAGGGTGAGCAGCGGCTCGGCGAACACGGGGGCCGGGGCGTCGGGGTCCTCGGCGACGGCCCGTTCCAGGCTGCGGAAGCCGGCCTCCTGCTCGTCGGGGGTGAGGTGGGCGAAGAACGACAGGCTGCGCAGGCGGAGCCGGTCGAGCACGTCCCGGCGGGTGCCGGACGAGGGCTCGGTGACCGTGGTGAAGTCGGTGACCCGCCAGCCGTTCACGGTGAACATGGCGATGACCTCGTGCAACGGCTGGAAGAGCGCGGTCTCGACCTCGTGGGCCCGGGGGAAGTGGTCCAGCCACCACGGCCGGGGGTGGTGGTCGCTGAAGTTCGCGCGCAACAGGAGCCGCCCGCCGGGACGGAGCACTCTGGCGAGCTCGTGGACGGCCTGCGGCTTGTCCGCCACGTGGTGCCAGGACAGGAACATGAGGGCGTAGTCGGCGCTCGCGGCCGGCACGGGCAGGTCCTCGGCGCGGCCGTCCAGGTAACGCACGCCGGGACGTGCCTCGGCCACCTCCCGCATGCGGACCGACGGCTCGATCCCGATCACCGGGCCGAACGCGCTCGCCAGCGCCGGGGTGAAGCGGCCGGTCCCCGAGCCGACGTCCAGGCCGGTCAGGGGACGGCGGCCGGGCAGCACCGCCGCGAAGGCGTCGATCCAGACCTGGAGCTGCCGCCCGGTGAGCGCCCGGCCTCGGGCGTAGTTCTCGTGCAGCTCCGTGTCGTAGTCGATCCGTCTCATCGCGGCTCCACCTACTCACCCGATATATCGGCCCGATACATCGAGACGATATGCCATGCACCATCACCCGGCAAGACCGACAGAACGGCTGGCACGGCGGAACCCGGCGACCTGCATCGCGCCGATGAGCGTCACGCTCGCGAGCATCGCGCACCACAACCCCGCCAGCCCTCCGGCCTCGGCGGCCGGGGTCATGGTGAGGGCGAGCAGGCCGTACCCGGTGCCGGTCGAGGCGAGTTGCCAGGTCGAGCGCCTGAGCCCGACCAGCCCGTACGCCACCACGATCCCGCAGTTCCCCACCAGGGAGAAGGCCACCAGCAGCGGCACCAGGCCACCGGCGAGGCCGAGCACGGCGGCGTCCGGCGTGAACGCGCCGAGCACCGCCCGGCCGGAGAGCAGCAGCACGAGCCCGCCCACGAGCACCCCGGCCGCCGCGATCGTGACGGCCGCCCCGCTGACGCGCCGGGCCTCCCGGGGCGAGGCCGCCCTCGCGATCTCCGGCGTCGCAGCCTGGGCCGCCGCGAAGGCCGCCAGCCCCAGGAACCCGTCCAGCGCGAGGAGGATCGCGTGCGCCGCCGCCCCCTGGACCCCGGTCCGGGCGGCGGTGTACGCCACCCCGCCCAAGACCGTGAACTTGATCACCAGCGTGGCGGACATGGGAACGCCCACCCTGGCCATCCGGACGATCCGCCGCACTCGCGGCCGCCCCGGCCACGGCGACGCGCCCGTCAGCCGCGCCAGCACCCCGTTCGAGACGGCGACCGCGACGCCGGTGGACCCCAGCAACGCGACGCCGATCCCCTGAACCCCCACCCTCGGCACGAGGACGAGCGACAGCGCGACCTGCGTGCCCGTGCCCGCGAGGCCGGACCAGAGCACCAGCCGGCTGCGTCCGAGCGCGACCAGCACCCCGTTGGCGCCGCTGCCCGCCGCGAACAGCAGCACGTGCAGCGCCAGGAGCAGCGGCAGCAGCCCGAGCTCCGCCACCGCCTCGTCCGGCGCCCCGCCCGCCCGCGCGATGGACGGCACCGCGAGCATGACCCCGGCGCCCGCCGTGCCGAGCCCGAGCGCGAGCCACCGCGCGTCCTTCAGCACGGCGACCGCCTCGGCGGGGCGGTCGCGGTGGACGGCCACGAACGGCGCCGCCCCGCGCAGCCCACCGGCGACCGCCGCCGTGACCGGGTTCAGCACCGCGCCGGCCAGCGCGAACGCCGCCAGCTGGGCGGTCGCCTGGTGCCCGAGCAGCGACGTGCCGACGAGTTGCGCGACGACCCCGGCGCTCATGGACCCGAACAGGGGAACGGCCGCACTGAGAATCGTGCGATGAGGGGAAGGCATGAAAAGCAAAATCCCGGGCGGCCTCACCGCTCGGGACAATGATCATTCTACACCCGATCGCACGCGTCCACAGCTCGCTGCAGCCGGCGTTCGATCGCCCGTGGGTGGCGTCCGAGCGAGGACCGGGCCTCCGCCAGGGCCATGACGGCCTGGCCCATCGCCTCGCTCTGCCAGGCCGCCGGCGGGCGGGCGACGGAGAACAGCCGCTCGCAGAGGCCGGCGATCCGCGCGTACGGAGCCAGGGTCGCCGCCGGCTGGGCCTCCGGCGCCACCGGTCCCGCGTCCGGGGGGAACGCGCCCGCCTCGACGAGGTCGCGCAGCGGCGCGGACTCGTCCTCCAGCGACTCCTGGAACGCCAGCACCTGGTCCAGCAGCTCCTTGCCCCGGTCATCGCCCCGGTCATCGCCCCGGTCATTGCCACGGTCGTCGCCGCGCAGCTTCTCGACGGTCGCGTCCACGACCTCGCGCAGGTCCTTGCGCAGCACCCGCCCGGACAGCAGGGCGACCGTGGCCTCCTCGCCGTCCTTGAGCTCGCGCTTGAGGTCCACGCACGCGCGGGCGGTCCGGATGAGGTCGCGGGCGTGGCCACCGGACCAGGCGTGGCAGAACAGCACGAACACGTTGGAGAACTCCCGCGCCCGCCGGGACAGCAGCGTCTGCGATTCCTTCAAGGAGAGCGGGCCGACGCCGATGATGGTGTCGAAGGCCGAGTCGAACACGTCCCTCACCGGCACCCCCCGGGCGGCGAAGTTGTGCATGGCGTCCGTGGAGACCGAGAGGACGAAGTGCGCCTTGGCGACGTGGAACAGGTCCTTGAGCCCGTTGATCGCGTCGACGGCCTCGGCCGGGTTCGCCAGCTTGTCCAGCTCGTCGACGCAGATGACCACGGGCTTGCTGCTCAGCGCGAGCAGTTGGTCGATGAACTGCCGCAGCGCCTGGACCGACTCGGCGTGGGTGATCTCCCGCTCGGTCCTGGAGAGCTTGCCGCCGCCGTCGAAGCCGGTGCCGCCGACCTTGAGCGCGGCGCCCGCGCTTCTCTCGACCGTCGTCGACCAGCGCAGGAACTCCAGTTGCTGCAGGCAGAGCTCACGGACGGTCCGGGGCGGGACCGTCAGCCTCGTCCGGCTCTGGAAGAGGACCCAGCCCCGGCTGAGCATGAACCCCATGATCAGCGCGCCCAGGACGACCGCGGCGAAGCCCGCCCAGCCGAGGTCGAGCGCGTCCGGCACGGGACGGTTCTTGTCGTAGATCCATAACGTGATCATGAAGAACAGCACCACGGACGCGAGCAGCGTCCGCAGCACCGCGCGCAGCGTCGGCGCCACCATGCGGTGCCGGATGAGCGCCGCCTCGCCGGGTTTGAGCCCGACCTGTGCCAGCTCGTTGTGGATGAGGCGGGTGAACTCCACGGCGGAGTACTGCACCGGCGCGCTGACCAGGGCGACGTGGCAGTCCAGGTCCTTGTCCAGCCGCAGTTGCCGCATCAGGGTCGTCTTGCCGGAGCCGCGCGCGCCGGCCAGGCCGATGGCGGAGGACTCGTGCTCGCCGATGAAGGTGCGCAGCCGTTCGTAGGTGCGGGACGGGATGGTGTCCTGAAGGTGGAGCTCCACCAGCGCGGGAGCCTCGGACGTGCGCAGCGTGCCGCCCCAGCGCACCTCGTCGTCCTCCAGCTCGCTGATGAGGAGGCGGATCAGGGCGCGCAGCGGCGCCACCAGCGCCCTCCGCAGCTCGCGGGCGGCGTTCACGCCGCGCCGCCGGATCGCGGCCCAGCGCGCGGCGACGGCGATCGTCGCGAACACGGCCAGGCCGGACGCGAACGTGACGTTGGCCGTCCGCGTCCGGAACGGCGTCCCGTCGCTCCACAGAGCGGCCCCGAGGATGAGAAAGGCGGCCGCGAGAAAGGCGAGAACGGCGACGACCCGGAGGCGGAGCAGCGCGCGGCGGGCCTCGCCGACCACCGCGATCTCTTCGCTCAGCAACGCGGAGAGATCGCCGGACCTCTGCCGGACGTGATCGAGTATCGCGCGGTGCTGGTCGCGTCTGTACGCCAGCTCGGCGTCGTTCTCCAGCAACTGGCGGGCGGCCTGCTCCAGCTCCTCGGGCGACAGCCGATCGACCTTTTTCCGCATTCAGGTCACCATAGATGCAGTCGTGAGTCAGGGGGGTAAAAGGCGTTTCTTACGCCCGAGATTGTCTCCGCCGAGGACTTCTGACGCCAGACATAGCATGATAGAAGACTTTCTTGGATGATTGCGGCATTACCCAGCCGGATTTCATGCCAAGCCACCGTCAGGCAGAACACGCATTCGCCTGCGGCGGCAGCGGATACGGGAGATCATGATTCGACAGGAATCGGCGTCGGCGGGAGTCCCTTCGTGACCTCCTACGAAGATGGGCCCTGGGTCGGCCTCCGGCCTTTCCGCAGGCCGGACGCGGCCCGTTTCTTCGGACGTGACGCCGAGAAACGCGAGCTGGCCGAGCTCTGGAAGAAACATCGGCTGACCCTGCTGGTCGGCGACTCGGGTGTTGGCAAGACCTCCCTGCTGCATGCCGGTGCGGCTCCGTACGCGGCCGCGAGCGGAGCGCGGGTGGTGCCCGTCGGCGACCTCGACTACCGCAGGTCCCTGCCGGCTCCCGTGGTCACGGCCCGGGGCCGCCCGCTCTTCGCACTCCTGTCCTCGTGGCAGCCCGCGGAGGAGGACGCCGCCCGCAGCGTCGGGCTGACGATCCGCGAGTTCTTCCAGCGGGAGACCAGGAGGGCGGGGCGCGGCACGCCGATCCTCGTGGCCGTGGACGGCGCCGACCGGATCCTGCGCCGTCCGGCCGCCGCGCTGCCCGATCACCGCCGCGTGCGCGCGGAGCTGGAGACGGCGCTGCGGGCGTTCCCCGACGTCCGGCTGCTGCTCGCCGTCCGGCCGGACTCCGTCCAGGAGGCGGGCGACCTCGGCGTGGCGCTCGGCCTGACCCCCGCGCGGTACGACCTGCCGCCTCTCGACCGGCCGTCCGCGATCGACGCGCTCACCCGCCCGCTGCTCGGCACCCACCTGCAGTTCGAGGAGCTCGTGCCGGAGCGGCTGGTCGACGCCCTGGCGGTCGAGCACGGCACGACGGGCGGGCGCGTGGAGCCCGTCCTGCTGCAGGCGCTGTGCGCCCAGCTCTGGGCCGGGCTGCGCGACGGCGGCGGCCTGTCCGTCGTCGCGGAGAAGGTGCTCGACGACGTGGACGCGGCGCTGGCCGACTACTGCACCCGTACGTTGTTCACGCTGACCACCGACCACAACCTGCCGACCTGCGAGATCGGCGGCTGGATGCGGCGCACCTTCACCAGGTCGCCGGACGAGCGGTCCCCGCACGAGGCCGTGCCGGCGCCGCGCAGCGCGCGCCCCAAGGAGATCACGGACACCGTCGTCCGCGCGGTGGAGGACCGGCATCTGCTGAAGTACTGCCGGCTCACCGGCGACGACGGCCTCCAGCTCCAGCACCCTCGGCTGGCGCGGGCCCTCCAGCGGCTCGGCGAGGCGCCGGGGCCGCAGCCGGAGCCCGCCGCGGACGACCTGCTGCGCGAGTGCGAGCAGGCGATGTCCGCCGGCAACCTGCGGCTCGCCGAGAAGTACGCGCGCGCGACGCTGGAGAAGGACCGGCGGGCCCACCACGACGCGCACACCGCCGCCCGGATCGTCCTGGGCGACATCGCCTACCTGCGCGGCGACCACGGCGCGGCGTGCGCGGCCTATGAGACGGCGCTGCAGGACAAGCTGATGACGGACCGCAGGTCGCCCGCCGTCATGCACCTGTACGCCGCGATCGCGCGCCTGCACCTGCTCCGAGGGGACGCCGACCGCGCGCTCGGCGCCGCTCGCTCGGGCCTGCTGAACCAGGCGGCGGAGTCCATCGCCAGGCTGGAGGTGGCGCAGGCGCACTGGCGGGCGAACCGCCACAAGGCGGCGGTGAGGGAGCTGAACGGGCTGCTGGAGCGGGATCCGAAGCACTGCGAGGCCCTGCGCATCCGCGGCGAGGTCTACGCGGACTGGGGCAACTCACAGCTGGCCGTGGCCGACCTGAGCAGCGTCGCCACCGCCGCGCCGCCCTCGGCCCGCGCGGCGTACATCATGGCGGCCAACGCTCCGGTGGCGCGGAGCGAGATCGAGGAGCTTCGCGAGGAGGGGCGGACGCACGGCCTGGTCCTGGTGTTCCTGGCCCAGGCGGCGGACCGGCGCGGCGACCGGGACCTCGCGGCGGAGCTGGCCGAAGAAGCGCTCCAGGCGACGAGCCCGCGCCTGTTCCGCCATCACGAGAAACCGATGGGGAAAATTGCCCGCAGACAGTGACTAAAGGGCGATTTTCGCCCGAATGGGACGTTGAGCGCGTTACTGATAGTCGATGGAGTTGCTGAATCCGGCGACGACTTCGGTGTCGCGGGGGTCCGGCGACATCAGGCTCCGCAGCGCGTGGGCGAACGCCGAACTGTCGAGCTCATCGAGGTCGCGAAGGGACAAATCGGAGCAATCAGGCAGCTGACCTGCCAGGTCGTTCTGCTGCTGCTCCATGAGGGACTCCCAGCTCGATACATCATGGTGCTATGTCCGGGCCAGCATACAAGCTGAGCCTCCGCGCCTGACACCGGGGCTCGTTCAAAGGCCAGCACTAAAAGGTCATGGCCGGGCCCGAAGGAACCATTTACGATAGCGAAATCTTGCCCGACGTTGGCATTGAAATCCGCGATCCGGAGGTGTCCCTTATGACCGGTACGCACCAGAGTGAGGTACGACGGTCAGGCACCCCGGAGGTATGGGGCAAGGTGCCGCCCAGGAACAAGAACTTCACCGGCCGGGAAGAGCTCCTGGAGAAACTGCGCGCCGGGATGACCGCCGGCACCACCGGTCAGGTCACGGTCGTGCTCCCCCAGGTGCTCCCCCACGCCCTGCACGGCCTCGGCGGCGTCGGCAAGACGCAGATGGCGGTCGAATACGCCTACCGCTACGGCAACGAGTACGACCTCGTCTGGTGGATCTCCGCCGACCAGCGCGTGCTCATCCGCTCGTCGCTGGCGGCCCTGGCGCCCCACCTCGAACTGCCGTCGGCGGCGGCGGTCGGCGTCGAGGACGCCGCCAACGCGGCACTGGACGCGCTGCGGCGCGGCCAGCCGTACGACCGCTGGCTGCTCATCTTCGACAACGCCGACGAGCCGGAGGAGATCAGGGACGTCATCCCCGACGGGCCCGGCCACGTCCTGATCACCTCGCGCAACCACCGGTGGGAGGACGTCGTCGAGGCCGTCCCCGTCGACGTCTTCAGCCGCAAGGAGAGCATCGCCTTCCTCACCAAGCGGGTGCGCCGCGCCCTCGCCCCCGAGGACGCCGACCGGCTCGCCGAGCAGCTGGGTGACCTCCCCCTGGCGCTGGAGCAGGCCGGGGCGCTCCAGGCGGAGACGGGCATGCCCGTCGACGAGTACATCGAGCTGCTCAACGAGCACACCGGACAGCTCCTCAGCGAGGGCAAGCCGACCGAATACCCGATCTCGATGACGGCGGCGTGGAACCTGTCGGTGAGCCGGCTGAGCGAGCGCCGGCCGGAGGCCATCGACCTGCTGCGCTGCTGCGCCTTCTTCGGCCCGGAGCCGATCCCGCGCGACGTGTTCAGCCAGCGGGTCAGCGGCCTGAGCCCGCGCATGAGCGAACTGCTCGCCAACCCGATCAAGCTGAGCCGGTCGGTGGGCGAGCTCGGCCGCTTCGCGCTCGCGCGCATCGACCCGGGCAGCCGGACCATCCAGGTGCACCGGCTGATCCAGGCCCTCGTCCGCGACGAGCTCGAGCCGGAGGAGCGGGACGAACATCTCGCGGACGTCCACCGCCTGCTGACCGGCCTGCAACTCGGCAACCCGGAAGAGTCGGTCAACTGGGGGAAATACGGCGGCATCCTGGGGCACGTCGTCCCCTCGCGGGTCCAGGAGAGCCGCGACGTCAAGGTCCGCGACTTCGCGCTCGACCTGGCCCGCTACCTCTACATGTCGGGCGACGGCTTCGCCCACCAGTTCGTCAACCTCTTCATCGACCAGTGGGAGCGCGACTCCGGCCCCGACGACCCCCACGTGCTCAAGGCCTACCGCGAGCTGGGCAACATCCTGCGCCAGCTCGGCAGGTACAACGAGGTCTACGAGCTCAACCAGCGCACCCTCGCCAAGATGCGGCAGGTGGGCACGCCGGAGGACGAGCTGCTCAACCTGGTCAGCGGCATCGGCGCCGACCTGCGCGCGCGAGGCGACTTCAGCGCGGCGCTGGAGCACGATGAGGACTCCGTACGCCGCCACGAGGCCGCCTTCGGCCCCGACGACCCGCGGACCCTGCGCGCCAAGAACAACCTGGCCCTGGACTACAGCCTCACCGGCAGTTTCCAGCGGGCGCGCGAGCTGCACGAGGTCGCCTTCATCGGGTTGCAGGACGCGCAGGCGGGCGCGGCGACCGTCCTCGTCCACTGGAACTCCCTCGCCCGCGCGGTCCGGCTCACCGGCGACTACGCCGAGGCGAGCGACCTCGGCGAGGAGGCCCTCGCCTACGGCCTCGAATACCTCGGCGGCGAGCACCCCGCCTACCTCTGGACGGCGAAGGACCTCTCCATCGCCTGGCGGCGGCTCGGCGAGCTCGACCGGGCGCTGGAGATGTGCGCCGACGTGCACGGCCGCTACGTGCGAAGGTACGGCCTCGACCACCCCGACACGCTGGCCGCCGCGATGTCCCTCGCCAACGTCCAGCGCAACAACGGCCAGGAGCAGGAGGGGCTGGAGCTGGCGGCCGACACCGTGGCGCGCTATCCCCGCGTGTACGGCACCAACCACCCGTACGTCCTCGCCTGCACCGGCAACCTGGCGCTGCTCCACCGCACCTGCCAGGACCCGGAGCGGGCCCGCGCGGTCAACGAGGAGACCCTCAGCGACATCGAGCGCCACCTGGGCCGCGACCACCACTACTACCTGACCGTGGCGACCAACCTGGCGAGCGACCTGGCCGAGCTCGGCCACCACGAGGCGGCCGTCGAGCGCGGCCACGACACCTACCGCCGGCTGCGGGAGCTGGTCGGCCCGGACCACCCGGTCGCCCTCGCCTGCGCCGCCAACCTCTCCGCCGACCTCAAGCGCCTCGGCACGCCGGAGGCCGTCGAGGAGGCGGAGCGGCTGAGGGAGGACACCCGCGAGAAATACGCGCACCGCCTCGGCCTCGAACACCCCGACGCCGTCGCCTTCCTCGAAGGACGGCACCTGGACCTCGACTTCGACCCGCCGCCGATCTGACCGGGACGACGCCCGGGGCCTACGGCGCCGCCGGAGCCGGGATCTGCTCAGCCGGCGGCTCGCCGTTGCGCGCGCGCCAGCCGGCCAGGTGCCGGCCGGCCGAGCCCCGGGCCCGGAGCGTCGCCTCGGCCGGGACGTCCTCGGCGCCCATCGCGGCCATCACGTCCGCCATCCCGGCGGCGAACACCTCGCCCTCGGGGGTGAGCCGCCCGCTCGCCCGCAGCGTGCGGATCACCGCGTCGGTGCCCTCGCGCCACCGTACGAACTCCGTGTGCGCCCGCAGCAGCAGCTCGTCCGGATGCGGCTCGCGCCGTTCGACCTCCCAGAACGCGGCGATCGCCATGTGCGCGTACGCGCCCTGGAGCAGGCCGCCCAGCGGGCGCGGGTCCTCCCGCCACGGGGCGTAGTAACGGCTGCCGTCGTCCGGCCGGGTCAGCGGGATCAGGTCGAGCAGGCCGCTCAGCTTCGCGTGCTGGGACTCGTGGGCCAGGGTCACGGCGAAGGAGTGCGGATCGGGCGGCGTGGACAGGCCGATGTTGCCGAAGGCCAGTTTGGAGGTCGCGCTGGCGGTGCCGTCCGCCGGGCCGACCAGCGGGGTGAGCGCCTTGACCACGGCGTCGGTCTCCTCGGCGACCAGCGGGTGCCGCTCGACCAGGATCTCCCACGCCGGCTGGAGGGTGGTGGCCCACCGGTGCAGGTCCGCCTCGCTCAGCCGCTCCTCCTGCCGCCGCGCCCCCGGCATCCGGCCCGGATCGACGTCGTCCACGACGAACTCGACCGCCACCCCGCGGTGCTCGGCCCGGATGCGGCGCAGGCCCTCCCACGAGGGGTCCTCGCCGACGCGTACGGTCACGCCGCCCGCGCTGATCTCCGCCTCGCCGTCGGCGGTCCGTACGACGGCGGTCCGCGCGTCGCCCGGCACCACGGCCCGCCCCAGCGACGGGAGCACCACGGCGCCGTCCAGCACCGGCACCTCGACCGTCGCCGCCCGCCCGGCCCGGATCGCCGCCACCGCCGCCAGCGACGCCATGACCGCCGGATCCTGCCAGGCGGCCGGCGGCGCCTCGCCCGCGAGGGCCTGGAGCGTGCGCAGCCCCCAGGACCCCACGGTCGGGTAGCGCAGCACCGCCCTGACCACCTCGGGCGCGGCCTCCTGGAGGTCGGCGAGCAGGTCGTAGGCATGCCGGACCCGCTCGACGTCCTCGGTGGCGAGGTCGCGGATCCCGCGCAGGAGCAGCAGGCGTTTGCCGTCCTGCGCCGCCCACAGGCGGCCGACGGCGTCGCGGCCGCCCCCGCCCGAGGCGAGCTCGGCGAACACCTTCTTGGGCAGCAGTAGCGGGGTCAGCCTCATGACGTGGAGTGGCCTCTCTGCGGATCGGTGAGCTGCGCGGACGCCTGGCGGCGCCGGCGGCGCTCGCGTACGGCGGCGAGGTCGTCGCTCACCGCGTGCTGGACGTGCTTGATGAGCCGGAAGAGGTCGCGGCAGTAGACGCTGGGATTGGCGAACCCGGTGCCGGGGCGGTAGCGGTGGGGGTAGAGCCCGGCGCCGCACACCCGCCTGATCTCGCACGCCTGGCACTCCGGCGCGAGCGCGCGCTCGCCGATCTGGCGGGCGGCGATCGGCGGCAGCATGAGCGCCGTGTCGAAGGCGCCGGCGTCGCCGACGTGCAGCGGCGTGCGGGTGGCTCCGTCGTAGGCCGACTTGAGGCTGTCCACCTGCTCGATGCCACCGTCGGTCTCGATCACGACGACGGCGACCGCGGACAGCCCGACGGTCTCGCTGCGCGAGGGCCGGCCGAGCAGCAGCCGGATGATCTCGTCGAACAGCCGCAGCCGCGTCTCCCGCTCCGGCGCGCGGTACCAGCGGTCGAAGACGGCGACGAGCCAGTCGCCGTAGGGGGTGTCCTCGCTGTCCGGCAGGCGGCCCGGCGGCGGGGTCTCCCAGGTGCCGTGCGGCAGCAGGAGGTCCACGGCCGGCGGCCCGTACGCCAGCAGCGCCTCGTACGTGCCCACCGGATCGTTGCGCAGGTCCACGGTGCACAGCAGCCCGCTGAACAGGTGACGGTAGGCGGGGGAGACGAGCCTGGTCAGCCCGGCGTCCACCCGGTCGAAGCTGCCCTGGCCGGCCGGTCCGCGGCGGTGGCGGTCGTTGGCCTCGCGGTCGCCGTCGAGGCTGACCGCGACGAGCACGCCGAGCTCGTCGAACAGCTCCAGGAAGGCGGCGTCGAGCAGCACGCCGTTGGTCTGCACCTGGACGTTCACCGTCACGCCGGGATCGACCGCGGCGCGGACGGCGCTGACCGCGTAGCGGAGGTGGTCGACGCCGGCGAGCAGGGGTTCGCCGCCGTGCAGGATCACCTCGACCTGGGACAGGCGGTTCATCCTGGCGTGCTCGGCGATGCGGGCCGCGGCCGCGTCGATCGTGGCCTGCGACATGCGCCGGGGCTGGCGGCGCCAGCCCTGGTCGGCCATCTCGTACATGTAGCAGTAGGTGCAGGCGAGGTTGCACCTACTGTGGATCTTGAGTACGAACTGCTGGAAGGGCGTCGGGCGCCAGCCGCTCTCCAGCAGAGCGCCGATGTCCAGCCCCGAGGGCCATTCCGGCCGCGCCTCTTCGGACTGCGAACTCACGCCCGCCCTTTCCCTGGGGAGCTCCGAGCACCTGCGGAACGCCGCGATCCTAGCGCTCACGGGCAGGCGTCGCCTGACTTACACGCAGGCCGCCAAGCCCTGAACGGCGGGACTTTTCGTCACACCTGTCACATAGCTACGATCGAGCACCAATCCGAAGTGAGGAGAGTCCGCACGTGGCTGAATCAGGCAGGGGCGGGCGAGACGCGGCCGAGACCGCAGGCGACGACAACAGCTCGGACGGCGCTCGTCCGCGGCGGCTGGCCGGCGCACGCCGGCTCCCTCTGCGTACAGTGCTGCTCATCATCGTGTTCGTGCCGAGTCTGACCTTCACTCCGCTGCTGGCCTCGGGCATGTACCAGCTCTCGTCCCAGTGGCGGGCGGAACGGGCCCAGCTCGACCTCGCGACCGAGACCGCCGGCAGACCCGCGGCGGCGCTCTTCCTCGACCTGCAGAAGGAGCGCAGGCTCACGGCCGAGGTGCAGGCCGCCGCCGAGCCGGGCATCCGCGACCAGCTCGTCAAGCAGCGGGCGGCGACCGACGAGTCCGTACGCGCCTTCCGCTCACTCGTCGGCCAGGACTTCGCCAACGGGCAGGAGGGGCTGCCCGAGGCCGTCGCCGCAGCCGACCGCGTGCTCGCCTCCCTCGGCGCGGAGCGGCGGGCGGTGGACACCGGCACGTCCACGGCGAGGAAGGCGTTCGACTACTACAGCCGCCTCCTGGTGGCGGACCTCGGCGTGCTCACCGCGCTCAGCCACACCGACGAGGGCCAGGTGAACAGCCGCGCGCAGATCATGATCGACCTGTTCTGGGTCGTGGACACGATCGGCCGCGAGGACGCCGTGCTGGCCCGCGCCTGGAAGACGGGCCGGCTGACCAGGGACGACTACACCGTCGTCACCGATGCCATCGGCACCCGTACGCATCTCCTGGAGTCCAGGATCATGCCCGCGCTCACCGGCGACGAGCTGCGGCACCGCTCGCTGATGACGAGCCAGGCGTGGAACGCCCTGGTCGCCCAGGAAGCGCGCCTGGCCACCGGCGGCGACGACGCGAGCGGCCAGGTGGCGGTGCGCGGCGACGCGGCCGCCTGGCGCACGTCGGCCGACGCGGTCACCGCCCAGGTGCTGGACCTCCTCAACCTCCGGCTGGAGACCGTACGCGAGCTCGGCTACGGCCACGCCCGCATGCTGTTCGTCGTCTTCGTCAGCATCAGCAGCGTCGGCCTGCTCGCGCTCGGCCTGGTCATCTTCACGAGCTGGCGGCTCACCTCCGTCCTCCGGCGGCGCATCCTCCGCCTGCGCGAGGAGGCCCAGGAGCTCCAGGAGCGCCTGCCCGAGGTGGTCGCCCGGCTTGAGCGCGGCGAGGACGTCGACGTGGACGCCGAGGTCCACCTGGTCGAGCCCACCCCCGACGAGCTCGGCGAGCTGGGGGAGGCGCTCAACCAGGCCAGCCGCAGCGCGGTCCTGACCGCCGTCCGGCAGGCCGAGCAGCACCGCGGTTTCCAGCGGATGCTGCAGCGGATCGCCCGGCGTACGCAGATCCTCATCGGCCTCCAGCTCAAGAAGCTCGACGAGCTGGAGCGCAGGCACGAGGACCCGGAGGTGCTGGAGGGCCTGTTCGACCTGGACCACCTCACCGCCCGGCTGCGCCGCTACGAGGAGAACCTGGTGATCCTCGGCGGCGGGCAGCCGCAGCGCCGCTGGCGGCGGCCGGTGCAGTTGCTCGACGTGCTGCGGGCCGCGCAGGGCGAGGTGCAGGACTACCGGCGGATCACGATCGACGTCGAGGGCGAGCCCTGGGTGGCCGAGCGCGCGGTCGGGCCGCTGGTCCACGTCCTCGCGGAGCTGATGGAGAACGCCACCGCCTTCTCCAAGCCGCTGACGCCCGTCGAGGTGCGGGCCTCGCCGGTCAGCCGCGGCGTCGCGGTCGAGATCGAGGACCGCGGCCTCGGCATGGAGCCCGAGCAGTACGCGGCCGCCAACGCCCTGATGAAGTCGCCGCCGCAGCTCGACGTGATGACGCACGCCGACGACGTACGCCTCGGCCTGTACGTCGTCGCCCGGCTCTCGGCGGGCCTCGGCCTGCAGGTGGAGCTGCGGCCGTCGGCGTTCGGCGGCGCCCGGGTCATCGTGCTGGTGCCGGAGACGCTGGTGGTGGAGCGTCCCCAGGAGAGCGCCGCGCCGCCCGCCGAGGAGCCCCGCCCGGCGGCGACCGGTCCCCGGCCCCGTCCCCAGGACGAGGCCGCGCGGGAGAACGCGGCCGCCGGCAACGGCCTGCCGACCCGTACCAGGGGCCGCGCGCTGGCGAACGTGGCGGCCTCGCCCGTTCCCCCGCCGCCCGACCCGGATTCCGGCCGTCGTCCGCTGCCGCAGCGCGTACGCCAGGCCAATCTGGCCGAAGAGCTCAGGACCCCGGCCACCCCGGATCCGGACGAGACAGACGAACAGCGGCTTTGGGCCCGGGGCGACCGGCCCAGCCGCTCCGGCGCCGCGATCGGCGCCTTCCAGAGGCAGTCCCGCCTGCGCCGCGGCGACGACGACACCTCACCGCACCGGCCGAACGGGTCCCCCGAGCCCGGCTCCCCTACGACGGAAGATCGATGATGACGCAGCGAACCACCGCCACCAACGCCGACCTGGACTGGCTGCTGGACGGCCTGGTCGATCGAGTCGCGGGCACCCGGCACGCCATCGTGCTGTCCGACGACGGCCTGGTGATCAGCCGCTCCCGGTCCATCCAGCGGGCGGACGCCGAGCGCCTCGCCGCCATCGCCACCGGCCAGCAGAGCCTCGCCCGCGGCGTCGGGCAGCTCTTCAGCGGCGGCCCGGTGCACCAGGTCATCATCGAGATGGCCGAGGTGTGGCTGTTCATCACGGCGGCGGGACGCGGCACGCACCTCGCCGTGGTCGCCTCCCAGGAGGTCGACGCCGAGCTGATGAGCGTCGCCATGCACACCCTGATCCAGCAGGTCGGCCAGAAGCTCGGCACCGACGCCCGCGCCCCGGAGGCCCGCGACATCGGGGGACACGGATGAAACACTGGACTGAGGGTTTCGACGACGACGACGCCGACGAGACCCTCGTCCGCCCCTACACGATCACCGGCGGGCGCACCACTCCCGAGCGGGACGACCTCGCGCTGATCACCCTCGTGACGACGGTGTCCGACACCTTCCCCGAGCCCGGCCGCGGCCCGCGCCGGCTCCAGCCGGAGCACCGCCGGATCGCCGTCCTGTGCCACCGGCCGATGGCGGTGGCCGAGGTGGCCGCCGCGCTCGACCTGCCGGTGTCCGTCACCAAGATCCTCATTGGCGACCTGATCGAGACCGGGCAACTGCGCGCCCGGCCTCCGATGGCCTTCGCGCACGCGAACGGCCTTCCCGACATGGAAATCCTCAAGGCGGTGAGGGATGGGTTACGCGAACTCTGACCACGGGGACACCGCTCCCCTGGCGGTGAAGATCCTCGTCGCCGGTGGTTTCGGGGTCGGCAAGACGACCATGGTCGGCGCGGTGAGCGAGGTCGAGCCCCTGCGTACGGAGGAGTACCTGACCCACGCCAGCGTCGGCGTCGACGACCTGGAAGGACTCAACGGCAAGACGAGCACCACCGTCGCGCTGGACTTCGGCCGCATCACGATCAACCGCGAGCTGGTCCTCTACCTGTTCGGCACGCCCGGCCAGGAGCGGTTCTGGTTCATGTGGAACGACCTCGTCAACGGCGCGATGGGCGCGGTCGTCCTGGTGGACACCCGGCGGCTGGACGTCAGCTTCGCCTCGATCGACTTCTTCGAGAGCCGCGGCATCCCGTTCGTCGTGGGCGTCAACTGCTTCCACGGCGTCAGGGACCGCGCGCCGGAGGAGATCCGCAAGGCGCTCGACCTCGACCCGCAGGTGCCGCTCGTGCTGTGCGACGCCCGTGACCGCCGGGCGAGCCGGGACGTGCTGCTCGCGCTCGTGGACCACCTGATGGCGGCGCATTCGCGGCCGGCGACGCCGGGCGCCTAGCCGTACCAGCTAGGCGTACCGGCCGCGTGACGGGGCCTCGACGGCGGCGGCGAGGTCGGCGGCGAGCGGCTCGAGGTCGGCCGGGCTCAGCGTGGAGACGGTGACGCGGATCGCGGGCGGCGTACGGACCCGGTTGCGCGCCCCCGGCGCGGCGGCCCAGCCCCGGGCCAGCAGGCGGGTGATCGCGGCGGACTCGTCGGCGACGGGCACCCACACGTTGAGCCCGGTCCGGCCGTGCGCCCGCACGCCCCGCCCGGCCAGCGCCGCCACCAGGCCGTCCCGCCGCTCCCGGTACGACGCCGCCACGGCCACCGTGTCCACCGCCCCCGTACGCCAGAGGTGCGCGACCGCCCGCTGCAACAGGTGGCTCACCCAGCCGACGGCCAGCCGCTGCCGCCCGCGCAGCCGGTCCAGCGTGGCCCGGTCGCCGGTGACCGGAGCCAGCCGCAGGTCAGGGCCGAACGCCTTGGCCGTCGAACGCACCAGCACCCACCGGGACGTGACCCCAGCCAGCGGGTGCAGGGGCACGTCCACGAAGCCGTCCCCGTGGTCGTCCTCGACGAGCAGCACGTCGGGGTGCGCGGCCAGCAGCTCGCGCAGCGCGGCGGCGCGGGCGGCGGTGACGGCGGCGCCCGTCGGGTTCTGGGCGCGGGCGGTGACCACGACGGCCCGTACGCCGGCCCGCAACGCCCGGTCGAGATCGTCGGGAAGCGGCCCTTCGTCGTCCACACGCACCGGCACCGGCCGCAGGCCCAGCACCGCGACCAGGTCGAGCAGGGACGACCAGCCCGGGTCCTCGACGGCGACCGGGTCGCCGGGGCGCAGGGCGGTGGCGAGGACGCGTTCGACGGCGTCGAGGGTGCCCGAGGTGATCGCCAGGTCGCCGGGCGGCACGCCGTCGCGGCTCAGGCGGGCGGCGGCCAGGGCGAGCAGGTCCGCGTCGTCGTGGGTGCCGTACATCGCGGGCCGCTCCTCATGGGCTCGGGCGGCGGCGGCGAGCGCGTCGTGCAGGGGCGGCAGCAGGGCCGCGTCGGGATTGCCCTTCGACAGGTCGCGCACGCCCGGCGGCACCTCGATGCGGATGTCCTCCCGGGTGGTGCTGGCCGGACGCGGCCGGACGCGCGTGCCGCGCCGCCCGGCGGTCTCGACCACGCCGCGCTCGCGCAGCAGCCGGTAGGCGGCCGCCGCCGTGCTGGGGCTGACCCCGGCCTGCTGCGCCAGCTCGCGGATCGGGGGGAGCGGCGAGCCCGGCGGCAGCCGTCCCTCGGAGACGGCCGTCTCGATCCCGGCGGCCAACTCGCTGGCTGTCTCGCCGGCAATCCGATATTTTTCTAGCACAAAAGACATTATGTACTAATACAAAGGAGTTCGGGTGCTTATTCATCCTTGGGACGCGGCTGTCGACGCGGACGAGTGGCGGTCCTGGCTGCGTACGCGTGACTTCGGCCTGCTGGCCGCGAACGGCGCGCAGGGCGGCCCGCCCGTGGTGGTGCCGACCCACTTCCTGCTGGACGCGGGCAGCGGCGAGGAGATCGTGCTGCATCTGGCCCGGCCCAACCCGATCTGGGCGGCGCTGGAGGCCAACCCGACCGTCGTGATGAGCGTGCACGACGACTACGCCTTCATCCCGTCCACCTGGCGCGCCGACTCCCCCGGCACCGGCGTGCCGACCAGCTACTACGCCTCGGTGCAGCTCACCTGCACGGCCCGGATCGTGGACGACAAGGAGGGCAAGGCCGACATCCTGCGCCGCCAGCTCGCCCACCACGAGCCGGACGGCGGGTACGGCGTGGTCGCCGCCGACGAAGGACCGTACCGCAAGATGTTGTCCGCCATCCGTGGGCTGCGGCTTGAGGTGATGGGCGTCCGGGCCAAGTTCAAGTACGACAGCCACAAGCCGGTCGAGCTCCGCGAGCGCGTCGCCGCCGCGCTGGCCGAGCGCGACCTGCCGGGCGACGCGGGCGCGCGGGCGCACCAGCTCAGGAGGATGGGCACGCAGTAGGGCGAGCTTTCCCACACACTGTGGATAACTCACCCTTCCTGTGGATAACCACTCCCCGTAATGCCGCATCCCCAGCCAACCCCTCACCCCGGCCCACCGCGCCCAAAACCGGCTCAGCACGCACGTCCTCCCAGTACAGACCGGACGCGCAGATATCCACAGGATGATCGGCCGGCCGCGCCGAACCCCTTTCCCCGCCGCCCTTTGCGGGCGACCTCGTCCGTGCACAGCCTGTGGACGACGGGGGACTTGCCTACTCCACCCACCACCATCCGTCACCCAGCTCCCGGACCGGCCGCCCCATCCCTCCCTCCGCCGTCGGCACGAGCCGGTCGGCGCCCGGCGACGGCCCGAGGTACGCGATCCCCGCCCCGCTCTCCCCCCGCCACTCGTCCACCAGAACCGGCAGATAAAGCCCGCCATCCAGCACCCGGACCTCCCCGCCGACCGACACGTACGCCATCCACCCGGGCGGCTCGACCGGCCGGCCCTCCCGGTAGTCGGCGGCCAGTTCGGCGAACGCGTCCCGCTGCGCCCACACGACGCCGTCGACGAACGCGGTCCGCCAGTCCACCGCCCACATCCCGGCACCCGCCACGCTCGCGGCGACCAGCACCGCCGCCGCCCGCGCGTACGCCCGTACGGACAGGCGCAGGAGGACCGCGACGAAGGTCCACAAGCCGCTCCACAGCCAGCCGAACCCCACGACGAGCAGCGCCCCGAACCACCCCATCTCCCGGTGGAGGGGGATCTGCAGCCAGCTCGCCGCGACCAGGAACATCCACCCCAGCACGGCCATGAGAACAGACATCCGCACAAACCGGATCGTCCCAGCCTCCCTGTCGCCTGATCAGGACTTTCACCGCCTTCGCACAGAACCCGCACATCTGAATTCTCGAATTGGAGGTTGACAAGCAACCCCTCATCCGTCATCCTGAAGATGCGACCGGATAGATGGGTCTGCGTCAGCGTGGACAAAATTAGGCAGAGCGAGTACGCTCATGCTTCCACGCTCCCCTTGTGACGCCTCGTGCTGCCCGCTCGCATCCCGAGGTCGTCTGGCGTGCGTGTAGTCAGTCCGCCGCGAGCCCTCGGA
Source organism: Nonomuraea sp. B208 (assembly GCF_057536035.1). Lineage (NCBI taxonomy): Bacteria > Bacillati > Actinomycetota > Actinomycetes > Streptosporangiales > Streptosporangiaceae > Nonomuraea > Nonomuraea sp. B208. The sequence goes on along the minus strand of NZ_BAAJOU010000021.1, from coordinate 26,232 downwards.
AGGACATCTGTTGGCAGCCTCGCGCAACGCCTCCGCCGCACTCACTGGTCCCCGTCGCGTGTCTTTCGCCCGCATTCACGAGCCGCTCGAAGTTCCTGACCTTCTGGCCCTGCAGACCGAGTCTTTCGACTGGCTGCTCGGCAACGACAAGTGGAAGGCCCGGGTAGAGGCGGCTCGTCAGGCCGGGCGCAGGGACGTCCCGACCCAGTCGGGCCTCGAAGAGATCTTCGAAGAGATCAGTCCGATCGAGGACTTCTCGGGGACCATGTCCTTGTCGTTCCGGGATCACCGGTTCGAGCCGCCCAAGTACTCCGTAGACGAGTGCAAAGACAAGGACATGACCTACTCCGCCCCGATGTTCGTCACGGCGGAGTTCATCAATAACACCACTGGTGAGATCAAGAGCCAGACGGTGTTCATGGGTGATTTCCCGCTCATGACGCCGAAGGGCACGTTCATCATCAACGGCACCGAGCGTGTCGTGGTCTCGCAGCTGGTCCGCTCGCCCGGTGTGTATTTCGAGCGCACTGTGGACAAGACCTCCGACAAGGACCTGTACGGGTGCAAGGTGATCCCGTCGCGGGGTGCCTGGCTGGAGTTCGAGATCGACAAGCGTGACAGCGTCGGTGTGCGTATCGACCGCAAGCGCAAGCAGGCCGTGACGGTGCTGCTGAAGGCGCTGGGCTGGACGAACGACCAGATTCTGGAGCGGTTCGGCCAGTACGAGTCGATGCGGGCGACGCTGGAGAAGGATCACACGGCGGGTCAGGACGACGCGCTGCTGGACATCTACCGCAAGCTGCGGCCGGGTGAGCCGCCGACCAAGGAGTCGGCGCAGACGCTGCTGGAGAATCTGTACTTCAACGCCAAGCGGTACGACCTGGCGAAGGTGGGCCGCTACAAGATCAACAAGAAGCTCGGGGTCGACGCGGAGATCACGCAGGGCACCCTGACCGAAGAGGACATCGTCGCCACGATCGAGTACATCGTCCGGCTGCACGCCGGCGAGGAGTCGATGCCGGGCGCGGGCGGTGAGGTGATCGTCGAGATCGACGACATCGACCACCTCGGCAACCGGCGGGTCAGGAACGTGGGGGAGCTGATCCAGAACCAGGTGCGCCTGGGTCTGGCCCGCATGGAGCGGGTGGTCCGGGAGCGGATGACGACGCAGGACGTCGAGGCGATCACGCCGCAGACCCTGATCAACATCCGGCCGGTCGTGGCGTCGATGAAGGAGTTCTTCGGCACCTCGCAGCTGTCGCAGTTCATGGACCAGACCAATCCCCTGACCGGGCTGACGCATCGCCGGCGCCTGTCCGCCATCGGACCGGGCGGCCTGTCCAAGGAACGGGCGGGCGTGGAGATGCGTGACGTCCATCCGTCCCACTACGGCCGGATGTGCCCGATCGAGACCCCCGAGGGCCCGAGCATCGGCCTCATCGGCTACCTCGCCTGTTTCGCCCGGCTCAACGCGTTCGGCTTCATCGAGACGCCCTACCGCAAGGTCGTCGACGGCCGGGTCACCGAGCAGATCGACTACCTGACCGCCGACGAGGAGGACAGGTACGTCATCGCCCAGGCGAACTCCCCTCTCTCGGCGGACGGCGGCTTCGCCGAGCCGCGGGTGATGGTCCGCACGAAGGGCGGCGAGGCCGAGTACGTCCGCGGCCACGACGTGCACTACATGGACGTCTCGCCACGCCAGATGGTGTCGGTCGCGACGGCGATGATCCCGTTCCTGGAGCACGACGACGCCAACCGCGCGCTCATGGGCGCGAACATGATGCGCCAGTCCGTCCCGCTGTTGCGCAGCGAGGCGCCGTTCGTCGGCACCGGCATGGAGTACCGCGCCGCCACGGACACGGGTGACCTGGTGCTGGCCGCCAAGGCCGGGGTGGTCGAGGAGGTCTGCGCCGACTACGTCACGGTCAGGAACGACGACGGCACCGGCACGACGTACCGGCTGGCGACGTTCAGGCACTCGAACCAGGGCACGAGCTTCAACCAGAAGCCGATCGTGGACGAGGGCGAGCGGGTGGAGGCCCGCCAGGTCATCGCGGACGGTCCCTCCACCGAGGGCGGTGAGCTGGCGCTGGGCAAGAACCTGCTGGTGGCGTTCATGCCGTGGGAGGGCTACAACTACGAGGACGCCATCGTGCTGTCCCAGCGGCTGGTGCAGGACGACGTGCTGTCGTCGATCCACATCGAGGAGCACGAGGTCGACGCCCGCGACACCAAGCTGGGCCCCGAGGAGATCTCCCGCGACATCCCCAACGTCTCGGAGGAGGTGCTGGCCGACCTCGACGAGCGCGGCATCATCCGCATCGGCGCCGACGTGGTGACCGGCGACATCCTGGTCGGCAAGGTCACCCCGAAGGGCGAGACCGAGCTGACCCCGGAGGAGCGGCTGCTGCGCGCCATCTTCGGCGAGAAGGCCCGCGAGGTGCGCGACACCTCGCTGAAGGTGCCGCACGGCAAGGCCGGGAAGGTCATCGGCGTCCGGGTGTTCTCCCGCGACGAGGGCGACGAGCTTCCGCCGGGCGTCAACGAGCTGGTCCGCGTCTACGTCGCGCAGAAGCGCAAGATCACCGACGGCGACAAGCTGGCCGGCCGGCACGGCAACAAGGGCGTCATCTCCAAGATCCTGCCGGTCGAGGACATGCCGTTCCTGGAGGACGGCACCCCGGTCGACATCATCCTCAACCCGCTGGCCGTCCCCGGCCGGATGAACGTCGGGCAGGTGCTGGAGACGCATCTGGGCTGGATCGCCGCCCAGGGGTGGGACCTCTCCGGTGTCGAGGAGGCGTGGGCCGAGCACCTGCGCGACAAGGGCTTCGGCCAGGTCGAGCCGCGCACCAACGTCGCCACCCCGGTCTTCGACGGCGCGCACGAGGAGCAGATCATCGGCCTCCTCGGCAACACCGTGCCCAACCGCGACGGCGAACGCCTCGTGGGACGGAGCGGCAAGGCCATGCTCTTCGACGGCCGCAGCGGCGAGCCGTTCCCCTACCCCATCGCCGTCGGCTACATGTACATCCTCAAGCTGAACCACCTGGTCGACGACAAGATCCACGCCCGCTCGACCGGCCCGTACTCCATGATCACCCAGCAGCCGCTCGGCGGTAAGGCCCAGTTCGGCGGCCAGCGCTTCGGCGAGATGGAGGTGTGGGCGCTGGAGGCGTACGGCGCCGCCCACGCGCTCCAGGAGCAGCTCACGATCAAGTCCGACGACGTGGTCGGCCGGGTGAAGGTCTACGAGGCCATCGTCAAGGGCGAGAACGTCCCCGAGCCCGGCATCCCCGAGTCCTTCAAGGTCCTCATCAAGGAGATGCAGTCGCTGTGCCTCAACGTCGAGGTGCTCTCCAGCGACGGCAGGTCCATCGAGATGCGCGACACCGACGAGGACGTCTTCCGCGCCGCCGAGGAGCTCGGCATCGACCTGTCCCGGCGCGAGCCGAGCAGCGTGGAGGAGGTCTGAGCCGCGTTACGGGTGCTGCTGGTCCCAGCGGGTACGGGCGGCGGCGACGGCGTCCTTGTGCTCGCGGGACCAGTCGGCGAGCGCGGACACCATGCCCGCCAGGCTTCTCCCCATGTCGGTGAGCCGGTAGTCGGTCTGCGGCGGGACGGTCGGATAGAGCGTGCGTACGACCAGCCCGTCGCGGCACAGCCGTTTCGTGGTCAGTGTGAGCATCCGCTGCGAGATGCCGGGGATCGCGCGTTCCAGCTCACGGAAGCGGCGCGTTCCCTTGGCCAGCTCGACCAGCACCAGCACGGTCCACCGATCGCCGAGGCGGTCGAGCACGTCGCGGATCCCGCAGTCGTCATCACCACACGGCCCGGTGGGGGCTGAGCCGTTGACCTGCGGGATTACCGCCGTGTTCGTCACTGACACGAAAGTGCCTCCTTACGGTGCCGCGGCCAGGCGCGGATGATCGGTCACGTTCTGATCCAGATCAACATCGGGGAGCACCGAATGATTCTCGTGACCGGCGTCTCCGGCGGGCTCGGCGGCCTGATCCACCGCGGCCTGTCGGCCCTGGACGGCCTTGAGGTGGCGGGCGGCACCCGCTCGGGCGACGGCGTGACCGCCCGCCGGCTCGACTTCGACGACCCGGCCTCGCTCGCCGCCGGCTTCCACGGCGTGGACGTCCTCGTGTTCGTCTCGGCCGGGTACGCCGAGGACGACGTGGTGCTCGCCCGCCACGGCGCCGTGGTGGACGCGGCCGAGGCCGCGGGCGTCCGGCACGTCGTCTACACCAGCCTCGCGGGGTCGGGCGAGCTGCTGACCCTCGCGCTGCCGCACCGCTGGACCGAGGCGCGTCTCGCCGCGGCCTCGTTCGAGGTGACGATCCTGCGCAACGGCCTCTACGCCGAGATCCCGGCCGGGCTCGCCGCCCTGGGCGCCGCGACGGCCGCCGAGACGGGCGTGTTCGCGGCCGCGCTCGGCGCCGGACGGATGTCGGCGGTGGCGCGGGAGGACCTGGCCGACGTCGCCGTCCGGGTGGCGGCGGAGATCCAGGGCGACCTCGCGGCGGGCCGCCGCAGCCGGCACGCGGGCCGGACGTACGAGCTGGAGGGCGTCGAGGCGGTCTGCGGCGACGACCTCGCCGAGGCGCTGGCCGGCGTGCTGGGCCGGCCGGTCAGCTACCGGCCGATCCCGCTGTCCGCCGCCCGCGAGGCGCTGACCGGCCTCGGACTGGAGCCCTACCAGGTCACGCACACGCTCTCGACCTTCTCCAACGTCATCGCCGGCAACCTCCAGGCCCGGGGGAGCGACCTGCCCGCCCTCCTGCCCGCCGAGCCCCGTCCCGTACGCGACCTGATCCTCGCGGCGGTCGCCGGCAGCGGCGTCTGAACGACCCGCTCAGGGGCCGAGGCAGGACTTCCCGGCCTGCTGGACACACCCTTCGGGCAGCCGTGGGCCCTCACCGGTCCAGCCGTGCTTCCTGACCACGTCCGCGGAGGCCAGGTCGCCGACCTTCAGGCCGAGGCGTGCGGGCAGTGGCTCGGTCACCAGGGACGTCATCCCGAGGACGTCGCCGCTGGAGCGATCGAACACCAGTCGCCGCTCCAGCGGATCGCGGTCGACTCTGCGGACGATGGCCAGGCCGCTTCGCCCTTCGGCGTCCTTGGCCTCGTCCACGATCCGTGCGCCGGGCAGCGCGGCCATCATGCGCAGGACGGCCGCCCGCACGGCGGGCGGGGTAGGCATCCGCGTGAGCAATTGCTCGCCCATCACCCACAGCTTGTCCTGCTCCGAGTATCGCGTGACCGAGGGACTGCCGGGACCGGCAGCTTCCTGGCGCTCGCCGCCCCACAGCCGCAACAACTCCGCTCTCAGCCGCTGCGGATCCTCAGGTAGTGCGAGGAGCTGAGGACGGGTCAACGACGCCGAGCCGAGCTCGAAGCCCTCCGGGAACCAGTAGTCCGTCCTGCCACGCCGGTCCTGCACGCCCTTGCAACCCACCGTGAAACCGCACAGGGCGGGCGCACCCGCCGTACGCCACTTCCGTTCATCGGCGGTCGTCACGGGCCGGGTCTGGAGCGGCGTGGTCGCCACGGCGGCGCCGCGGGGAGTCGCCCAGTGGACCCTGCGGGTACGCTCCTCGATGTTGTACGTCTGCTTGGACGGCCGCCCCCTCGTCAGGGTCTCCACCTCGCTGCGCCAGTATTCACGCGGCTGCTCGACCCGCCTCGCCAGCGCGTCCACCACAGCGGTGAACCCTCCAGGAGCCGCGGGCTGCCGCGACCAGGAGGGAAAGATCGCGACCGCGCCGAGCACCACCGCGACGGAGGCGGCCGCCAGCATCGGCAGCACCAGGAAACTCCTGCGCGGCCGGGCCACGGCAGGAGCCGCGACACCCTTCAGGCTCTCCGGGGACACCAGTTCCGCGCCGGCGGTGAAAGCGTCGCGGAGCCGGTCCTCGACGTTCCGGGTCATCGCTCCTCCTGCAGTTTCCCCGCGAGCACCTTCAGCGCCCGGGATGCCGTCGATTTGACCGTTCCGCGGCTGACCCCCATCACCTGGGCGATCTCCGCCTCCGACAGGTCGAGGTAGAACCGCAGCACCAGCACCTCGCGCTGGCGTCGCGGCAGAGCCCGCACGGCCAGGAACACCTCTCGCCGGGTCTCCCCGAGCAGCGCCGCCGCCTCCGCCGACCAGAAGGGAACCTCACGGTGACCGCGGAACCGCCCGACGACCGCCCTGCGCCGCAGCACCATCCGGCACCCGTTGACCACGGCCGTACGCAGGTACGGCAGCAACTGCCCCCGGTCAGCCAACCGGCTCCACCTGCGATACACCTCGGCGAACGCGTCCTGGGCCACGTCCTCGGCGGTCTCCTGGTCGCCGACCAGCAGGAACGCCAGGCGCACCAGCGCGAGGCGGTGAGCGAGGAACAACTCCGTCACGGCCGTGTCGGCCGCGCCGGGTGGCGGATGGACTGTCTCGGATCTCATGCCATCTACATGCACAAGTCCCCTGGGGGGTTGCGTCACACCGCCGATCGAGCGTCCGCTCAGGCAGTGCGTCGCTCAGCCGGTGGAGCTTCGAGCGCCCAGGCTCCAGATCCGGAGGGTCCCGTCCCCGCCGCTGGAGATGACGACCGGGGTTCCGTCGCTGCGCCGCCCGGTCGCCAGGGCGGAGATCGGAAGGGTGTGCCCGGCGACGGGTTCGCCGAGGCGCTCCCCGGTGTCCAGGTCCCACATCAGCAGGTGGCCGGCGTCATCGCCGGAGACGATGACGGGGGAGCCGTCACCCCGCCGCCCGACCGCCACCTCGACGTCGCCACGGCTCGGGGTTTCGATGGACTTGCCGATCGGTTTGCCGGTGTCCAGGTTCCAGATCCGGATCCAGCTCGGCGGCGTGCCGCCGTCCTCGTCGGGACCGGACGGGATGTCGCCGGAGACGGCCACCGGGATGCCGTCGCTGCGTTTACCCAGGGCAAGCCCTTCCACCAGGCAGATGCCACAGCGGCTGAGAGATTTGCTGAGGGGCTTGCCGGTGTTCATGTTCCAGATGCGTGCCCTGCCGTTGGTCGCGCCCGTGACGAAAACCGGGGTGCCGTCGCTGCGCTTGCCGGTGACCAACTGGGTGACCGTGAGGGCGATGGGACTCACGGCCGGTTTGCCGATGAGCTTCCCCGTGTCCAGGTTCCAGATCTCGACATCCCGGGTCAAAGCGTCGCCACTGGAGACGATGACCGGGGTGCCGTCAGTGCGCTTCCCGGTCGTCACCGCATAGACCAGGCTCGATTTGAGCGGCTTGCCGAGCGGCTTTCCCGTGTCGAGGTTCCAGATCCGGATGTCGTCGGCGGCGCCGGAGACGATGACCGGAGTCCCGTCGCTGCGCCTGCCGACGGCGACATCGTAGATCTCGCCCTTGTGCCCCCTGAGGGGCTTCCCGAGAGCCTTGCCGGTGTCCAGGCTCCAGATCCGCACGGTCCTGTCGTCCCCGGCGGAGACGATGACCGGGGTGCCGTCGCTGCGCCTGCCCACGGCCACCGTCTCGACCGCGCCTGTGTGACCTTTCAGCGGTTTGCCGAGGGGTGCAGCCGGCGCGGAGGCGCGGCGGACATCGGCGGTCGCCCGTCCTGCCGGCGGACCCAGCGGCCCGATGATCAGCAACGCTCCCGCTGCGACGGCCAGCGCCTTCACCTTCACCGGCACCGTCCGGCCGCCCATGTCCGCTCCATCACCAGGAAGCTGTGATCTTCGATTCCCGAAACCCTAGCGGCACATCCGGACAACGCAAAAGGCCGCCTCCGAAGATCGGACAGCGGCCTTTACCAACTGGGTGGGGCTACCAGGACTTGAACCTGGGACCTCTTCCTTATCAGGGAAGCGCTCTAACCGACTGAGCTATAGCCCCGCTGCACACCGAACCGTATCGCATCCATGGTGTGGAGGCGAACCGGTTGCGCGGACGAGGAAAAGCTTACCGTGTCCGGGGAGCTGCTCGCGCCGTCCCGGCCCCGGCGGGCCCGGAAGGGACGGCGCGAGCGGCCTTCCACGTACGCGCTATTCGGCCTCGCTGAAGGTCACCTCGACGCCCCCGACGAGGTCGGAGGAGATGTTGTAGATGACCGCCCCCAGCGTGGAGAGCGCGGTGATCAGCACGACGTTGACCGCGCCGATCAGGGCCGTGTAGCCGAGGATGCGCACCGGCTCGAACCACGAGGCGATGTCGATCGGGATCGAGCTCTGGCCCTGCTCACCCTGGCCGAGCTGGTTGACCAGGTCCACGATGCTGTCGAACACTCCGAGGGCCTGCAGCACGCCGTAGAGCACGGCCACGGCCACGAACAGCACCACGAAGCACACCAGCGACACCACGAAGCTGAACTTCATGGCCGACCACGGCTCGATGCGCCGCAGGACCAGGTGGGCCTTGCGGGGCAGCCGGTTGCCGCCGGAGTTGGAGGAGTTCTTCTTGTTCTTGCCACTTGTCAGCTCCACCTGCGGCGGAGCCTCGGTGGCCAGCGACGGGCGGGCGCGCATGCCGTCGTTGCGGCTGCCGTCGACCGGCGCGCCGGGCGCCTGGGAGCGCTGCTGTGGTTCGTCCTTGGTCGGGACGGCCTTGCCCTGCGCGGGCGAGGTGGTGTCCTGACCGTCGTCGACCGGGTTGAAAATCTCGGTTTCTCCGGGCTTTTTCGGCTGCTGTCCGTTACCCGAAGCCGCCTGGGTCCTGGCGGGGCCACCCTGGGCGCTCATGGACTACTCTCCTCCCCCGTCTTCATCACTGTCCACCGAAGTCTCCATGGACTCCGCGTTCCGGGCGAGGGCAACCACGCTGTCGCCTTCAGCGAGATTCATCAATCGAACTCCCATGGTCTGACGGCCGGACTGCTTGATCTCGCCGGCACTCGTCCGGATCACACCGCCGGCGGACGTGATCGCGAAGACCTCGTCCTCAGGGTTGACCATGACGGCTCCAACCAGCTTGCCACGGGAACTCACGATCTTCGCCGTCAGCACCCCTCTACCGCCACGGCCTTGAACCGGATACTGCTCCACTGGCGTCCGTTTTGCGTACCCCGCCTTCGTGGCGATAAGCACGTCTTGACCGTCGGCCATGCGATTCATGGCGAGAAGTTCGTCGCCTTCGAGGAACCTCATGCCGATCACGCCGCTGGTGGCCCGGCCCATGGGCCGGAGCGCCTCGTCGGAGGCCGTGAACCTGATGGCCTGCGCCCCCTTGGACACCAGCAGCAGGTCATCGGTCTCGGAGACCAGACGGGCTCCGATGACCTCGTCGTCCTCCCGCAGGTTGATCGCGATCAGACCGCCGGACCTGGGGGAGTCGTACTCCGACAGGCGGGTCTTCTTGACCAGGCCGCTGCGGGTGGCCAGGACGAGGTAGGGCGCGACGTCGTAGTCGCGCAGGTCGAGAACCTCCATGACTGTTTCGTCGGGCTGCATGGCCAAAAGGTTCGCCAGATGCATGCCCCGGGCGTCACGGGCGCCCTCGGGCAGCTCGTACGCCTTGACCCGGTAGACCCGGCCCTTGTTCGTGAAGAACAGCAGCCAGTGGTGCGTGGTCGTGACGAAGAAGTGGTCGACGATGTCGTCCTGGCGCAGCTGAGCGCCGCGAACGCCCTTGCCGCCCCGCTTCTGGGCGCGGTAGGAGTCGGTCTTGGTGCGCTTGGCGTAGCCGCCGCGGGTGATGGTGACGACGATCTCGTCCTCGGCGATGAGGTCCTCGATCGACATGTCGCCGTCGTAGGCGATGATCTCGGTCTTCCGCTCGTCGCCGTAGCGGCCGACGACCTCGGCGAGCTCCTCGTTGATGATCTCCCGCTGGCGGGCCTCGCTGGCGAGGATCGCGTTGTACTCGGCGATCTGCGTCATGAGGGAGTCGTACTCGTCCTGGATCGCCTGGCGCTCCAGGGCGGCGAGCTTGCGCAGCTGCATGTCGAGGATGGCCTGCGCCTGGACCTCGTCGATCTCCAGCAGCGACATGAGGCCCTGCTGGGCGTGCGCGGCGGAGTCCGAGGCCCGGATGAGGGCGATGACGTCGTCGAGCCGCTCCAGGGCCCTCAGCAGGCCGCGCAGGATGTGGGCGCGCTCCTCGGCCTTGCGCAGGAGGTAGCGGGTGCGCCGGACGATGACCTCGATCTGGTGGGCCACGTAGTGCCGGATGAACTGGTCGAGGCGCAGCGTGCGCGGCACGCCGTCGACCAGGGCCAGCATGTTGGCGCCGAAGGTGTCCTGGAGCTGGGTGTGCTTGTAGAGGTTGTTGAGCACGACCTTGGCGACGGCGTCCCGCTTGAGGACGATCACCAGGCGCTGGCCGACCCGGGAGGAGCTCTCGTCGCGTACATCGGCGATGCCGGTGAGCTTGCCCTCGCGGACCAGCTCGGCGATCTTCAGCGCGAGGTTGTCGGGGTTGACCTGGTAGGGCAGCTCGGTGACGACCAGCGCCTGCCGGCCCTTCTCCTCCTCGACCTCGACCACGGCCCGCATGGTGATCGAGCCGCGGCCGGTGCGGTAGGCGTCCTCGATGCCGCGCCGGCCCACGATGAGCGCCTTGGTGGGGAAGTCGGGGCCCTTGACCAGCCTGATCGACGCTTCGAGCAGGTCGTCGTCGGTGGCCTCGGGGTTCTCCAGCGCCCACTTGACCGCCGCGGCGACCTCGCGCAGGTTGTGCGGCGGAATGTTGGTGGCCATGCCGACCGCGATGCCGCCCGAGCCGTTGACGAGGAGCTGCGGGAAGCGCGCCGGGAGGACGTCGGGCTCCTGCGACTTGCCGTCGTAGTTGGGACGGAAGTCGACGGTGTCCTTGTCGATGTCGCGCAGCATCTCCATGGCGATGGGCGCGAGCTTGCACTCGGTGTAGCGCATCGCCGCCGCGGGGTCGTTGCCCGGCGAGCCGAAGTTGCCCTGGCCGTCGACCAGCGGGTAGCGCAGCGACCACGATTGGGCGAGGCGGACCAGCGCGTCGTAGATGGAGGTGTCGCCGTGGGGGTGGTAGGTGCCCATCACGTCACCGACGACGCGGGCGCACTTGAAGTAGCCGCGGTCGGGGCGGTAGCCCCCGTCGTACATCGCGTACAGCACCCGCCGGTGAACGGGCTTGAGGCCGTCGCGCACGTCCGGCAGCGCTCTGGACACGATGACCGACATCGCGTAGTCCATGTAGCTGCGCTGCATCTCGGACTGGATGTCCACCGGTTCGATGCGGTCAGCCGGGGGAGTGGTGTTCACGTCCGTCACAGGTGAAATTCCTTAAACGTCGAGGAAGCGCACGTCACGGGCGTTTCGGATGATGAAGTCGCGCCGCGCCTCCACGTCCTCGCCCATGAGCACGCTGAACAGGTCGTCGGCCTGCGCCGCGTCGTCGAGCGTGACCAGCCGCAGCAACCGGGTCGCCGGGTTCATCGTGGTCTCCCAGAGCTGGCCGGCGTTCATCTCGCCGAGGCCCTTGAAGCGCTGCACGTTGTCGCGGGGCCGGGGGTCGGGCTTGCCGTTGGCGATGCCCTCGGCGATGACCGCGTCCCGCTCGGGGTCGGAGTAGGCGTAGGAGGCGTCCTCGCCCTTCCGGTCCCACTTGATCTTGTACAGCGGCGGGCAGGACAGGTAGACGTGCCCGGCCTCGATCAGCGGCCGCATGAACCGGAACAGCAGCGTCAGCAGCAGCGTGTTGATGTGCTGGCCGTCGACGTCGGCGTCGGCCATCAGGATGACCTTGTGGTAGCGCAGCTTGCCAATGTCGAACTCGTCGTGCACGCCGGTGCCGAGCGCCGTGATGAGCGCCTGCACCTCGTTGTTCTTCAGGACCTTGTCGATCCGCGCCTTCTCGACGTTGAGGATCTTGCCGCGGATGGGCAGGATCGCCTGGAAGCGCGAGTCGCGGCCGCCCTTGGCCGAGCCGCCGGCCGAGTCGCCCTCGACGATGAACAGCTCGCACTTCTCCGGGTCGTTCCACTGGCAGTCGGCCAGCTTGCCCGGCAGGCCGCTGCCGGACTCCAGGAGCGACTTGCGCCGGGTGAGGTCGCGGGCCTGGCGGGCGGCGATGCGCGCGCGCGAGGCCTGCAGCGACTTGCTGATGATGTCCTTGGCCTCGCCGGGGTTGCGCTCCAGCCAGTCGCGCAGGTGGTCGTTGCACGCCTTCTGGACGAACGACTTCGCCTCGGTGTTGCCCAGCTTGGTCTTGGTCTGGCCCTCGAACTGCGGGTCGGACAGCTTGACCGAGATGATCGCGGTCAGGCCCTCGCGGACGTCCTCGCCGGAGAGGTTGTCGTCCTTGCCCTCCTTGAGGAACTTCTGCTCGCGCGCGTAGCGGTTGACGATGGACGTCAGCGCCGCGCGGAAGCCCTCCTCGTGGGTGCCGCCCTCAGCCGTGTTGATCATGTTGGCGAACGTGTAGACCGACTCCGAGTAGGAGTTGTTCCACTGCATCGCGATCTCGACCGCGATGCCGTCGCCCTCCTCCTCGAAGGCGATGATCGACGCGTGCGCCGGCTCCTTCTTGGCGTTGAGGTGCTTGACGAAGTCGGACAGGCCGCCCTCGTAGTGGTAGGTGACGGTGTGCGGCCCGTCGCCGTTGACGTGGTCGGGCCGCTCGTCCGTGAACGTGATGACGAGGCCCTTGTTGAGGAACGCCGTCTCCTGGAAGCGCCGCGAGAGCGTCTCGTAGTTCCAGGTGGTGGTCTCGAAGACGTCGGGGTCGGGCCAGAACGTGATCGTGGTGCCGGTCTCGTCGGTGCCCTCGCCCTTGGCGAGCGGCGCGACGGGCTTGGAGTGCTCGAAACGCTGGCGCCAGTAGTGGCCGTTCTGCTTGATCTCGACGTCCATGGCGGTCGACAGCGCGTTGACGACGGCCGAGCCGACGCCGTGCAGGCCGCCGGAGACGGCGTAGGCCTGGCTGTCGAACTTGCCGCCGGCGTGCAGCGTGGTCAGCACGACCTCGACCGCGGAGCGCTTCTCCACAGGGTGGATGCCCGTGGGGATGCCGCGGCCGTCGTCGACCACCCGGACGCCGTTGTCGGCGAGCAGCGTGATCTCGATGCGGTTGGCGTAGCCGGCCAGGGCCTCGTCCACCGCGTTGTCCACGATCTCGTAGACAAGGTGGTGCAGGCCGCGCTCGCCGGTCGAGCCGATATACATACCCGGGCGCTTGCGAACCGCCTCAAGCCCTTCGAGTACGGTGATTGAGCTAGCGTCGTAGGACAACTGCGAAATCCTCCTGCCGCGGACACGCGGCGGGGGAGGCGATCGTGTTGCGAAGCTGCCCCTGCCGTGCCCGTCACCGTCGTGAGTGCCCCGATGCGCGGTCACCCAGGGGAGTCGGCTTGCTGCCGGGGTGACACGCAAGCGGACGTGTCCGGAATCCTTTTTCATTCTACCGCTTCCGGAGCCCCGTGGTGGCAATGAACGCGCCTGTGGTCGCCTCTAGCTCGTTTTGCCCCCCAGGCCAGCATCCCCCCTCCGGAAAGGGGGCTTATCGCGTCTGGGGGCCTTCTGATCGCCCCGGCGCCTAACCGTAGGTGTCCCCCGGACCTCGGCTTCCGGTCACCCGCAAACCCCCTGATGGACGCGGTGCGTTCTGCGGCCCCCTGACCTTGACCTTCGTGACCGTGCCCTCGCCGAGCTCCTCGTTGAGCCTGCGTACGAGGGTGCGCGCGAGCAGCCGGACCTGCGTCGCCCAGGCCGTCGAGTCGGCCAGGATCAGCACCTCGCCGTCCTCGAACGAGTCGGGCTTGGTGTGGGCGGCGAGGTCGGGACCCACGATCTCGGGCCAGCGCCCGAACACGCCGCCGACGGCCGCCGAACGCTCCCAGCCGCGGTCGGCCAGCAGGTCGGCTATCGCCCGTCCGAAAAGCTGGGGGTCGCCGGCCTCCCTGCGCGGGCCGCCCCCGCGCCGCCGGGGCTCGCGGCGGGGGAGCTGGCCGCGCTTGGCTGCGTCGGCCTTGGCCTGGGCGAGCTTCTCCCTGGCCATGGCCACCCCTCTGGCCGTACGGGCGGTCGGGTTGTCCTCATCTGACACGGGTCACGCTCCCCTCCAGCACGTCGAACCTGGCGCCCGAGAGCTCCTTGGGCACGTCGTCGGGCACGGCTGCGGTGATCAGCACCTGCTCGGCGGGCGCCACCATCTCGGCCAGCCGGCGCCGCCGCTGGCTGTCCAGCTCGGCGAAGACGTCGTCGAGGATCAGCACGGGATCGCCGCCGTCGGCCCGCAGCAGGTCGTAGGCGGCCAGCCGCAGCGCCAGCGCGAACGACCACGACTCCCCGTGGCTGGCGTAGCCGCGGGCGGGCAACTCGCCCAGGCCGAGGACCAGGTCGTCACGGTGGGGGCCGACGAGCGTGACGCCCCGCTCCAGCTCCGACTGGCGGACCTCCAATAGCCGCTCCCGCAGACGCTCTTCAAGGGTTTTCCCCAAGTCTGTGGATAACGTCTGTGTATCGAAAGATCCCCGCTCACCGGGGAATTCGCCCCCCTGACCCCCCTCGTCGTCGTCCCCACCTGTGGACAACGTGCTGCGATAGGCCAGCGTCGCGGGGGCGCTGGACGGGGCCAGCGCCGCATAGGAGCCGGCGACCAGGGGACGCAGCGCCTCGATCAGCTCCAGGCGCGCCTTCAGCAGCTCGGCCCCGTGCCTGGCGAGGTGGGCGTCCCACACCTCCAGCGTGCTCAGGACGTCGCCCGCGCCCGCGGCGGCGAACGCGGTGTCGCTCTCCTGCCTGCGGGCGCCACGGCTGCCCCTGCGGGCCTGTGCGGCCGTGCGCAGCAGGGCGCCGCGCTGCTTCAGCACCCGGTCGTAGTCGGCGCGCACGCCGGCGAACCTGGGCGCCCTGGCCACCAGCAGGTCGTCGAGGAAGCGGCGGCGCTCGGACGGGTCGCCCTTGGACAGCGCGAGATCCTCGGGGGCGAACAGCACCGTGCGCAGCAGCCCCACGACGTCGCGGGCCCGGGAGACGGGCGAGCGGTTGAGCCGCGCGCGGTTGGCCCGGCCCGGGTTGATCTCCAGCTCGATCAGCGCCCGCCGGTCGTCCCTCTGGACGGCGCAGCGCACGATCGCCCTGGCGGCCCCCTGGCGGACGAGGGGCGCGTCGGTCGCCACCCGGTGGCTGGAGTGCGTCGCGACGTAGCCGAGGGCCTCGACCAGGTTGGTCTTGCCCTGGCCGTTGGGCCCCACGAACGCCGTGACGCCCGGCTCCAGGCCGAGCTCCACGGAGGCGTAGGACCGGAAGTCGGTCAGCGAGAGGTGGGCGACGTGCACCTCAAAGAGGTTAGTCGGCCTCGCGCGCCGCTGGGTTCACCGGCGTGCGGTCTGTGGAAAACCTCCCGCCGCCGGGCGGTCACCCGTGGAGGCGCGACCGTGCGCCGACCTGTACGCAGGTCTGTGCACAGCCTGTGGAGGCGCGGCCCGTGGAGGCGCGCGCCTTCAGCGGTCGGTCTCCTTGGGCGGGTTGACGTCCGCGCCCGGCGCGTCGGCGCCCTTGGCGGTGCTGCCCTCGGTCGCGGTGATCGCGTGGCCGCCGAACTGGTTGCGCAGCGCGGCCACGACCTTCATCGCGGGGGAGTCGTCCTGGCGCGAGGCGAACCTGGCGTAGAGGGCGGCGGTGATGACCGGCAGCGGCACCGCGTGGTCGACGGCGGCCTGGACGGTCCAGCGGCCCTCGCCGGAGTCCTGGGCGTAGCCGCGGAGCTGGTCGAGGCGCTCGTCGTCGTCGAGGGCCCGGACCAGCAGGTCGAGCAGCCAGGAGCGGATGACGGTGCCGGTGCGCCAGCTCGAGAAGGAGCCGCGCACGTCCTTGACGACGTCGGAGGCCTCCAGCAGCTCCCAGCCCTCGGCGAAGGCCTGCATCATGCCGTATTCGATGCCGTTGTGGACCATCTTCGCGAAGTGGCCGGCTCCGACGTCGCCCGCGTGGACGAAGCCGTCCTCGCCCTCGGGCTTGAGCGTCTCGAAGATCGGCATCAGCCGGTCGACGTGCTCCTTGTCGCCGCCGCACATGAGCGCGTAGCCGTTCTCGAGGCCCCACACGCCGCCGCTCACGCCGCAGTCGACGAAGCCGATGCCCTTCTTGGCCAGCTCGGCGGCGTGCTTCTGGTCGTCCACATAGTGGGAGTTGCCGCCGTCGACGACGATGTCGCCCTCGTCGAGGAGCTCGCCCAGATCGTCCACGGTGGACTGTGTGGGCTTGCCCGCCGGCACCATGACCCAGACGACGCGTGGCGCCTCCAGGCGCTCCACGAGGCCCTTCAGGCTCTCGACGTCGCTGATCGAGGGATCGCGGTCGTAACCGACGACGTCGTGACCCCCGCGGCGCAGGCGCTCGGCCATGTTGCCGCCCATCTTGCCCAGTCCCACCATGCCGATCTGCATGACTTTTTCCCTACCCCCTCGTCAGGCTTTCATCATCCCCGATGGCAGGATCAGCCTGACAGGCGGATGGGCATGATCAGGTATCGGTAGTCCGTGGTGACGCCGTCCTCCACAGGTTTGCCACCGGTGAGGATAGCGGGCTTCGTGGACGTGGTCATCTGGAGCCTGGCGATGTCGGAGTCGATCGCGCCGAGACCCTCCAGCAGGAACTGGTGGTTGAAGGCGATGTTCATCTCGTCGCCCTCGTAGTCCACGGGCAGGGCCTCGACGGCCTGGGCCTCGTCGCCGCTGCCGGCCTCCAGCACGACCTCGCCGCTGCGGAACGCCAGCCGTACCGGGGTGTTGCGCTCGGCGACGAGCGCCACGCGCTTGACCGCCTCGACGAACGGGCCTGTGGACAGGTCGGCGCGCGCGGAGAACTCGGTGGGGAGCAGCGAGCGGTACTTCGGGAACTCGGGGTCGAGCAGGCGCGTGGTGGTGCGGCGGCCGGCGCTGGAGAAGCCGATCATGCCCTCGCCGGTGCCGCCGGCGGAGCTGAGCGCGATCTCGACCTCGGCGCCGGTGCTGCCGAGCGCCTTCGCGGTGTCGGCGAGCGTCTTGCCGGGGATCATCGCGACGGCCGAGAAGTCGGGCTGGCCCGGCTGCCACTTCAGCTCGCGTACGGCGAGCCGGTAGCGGTCGGTGGCCGCGAGGGTCACCGTGTCGCCGTCGATCTCCATGCGGACGCCGGTGAGCATCGGCAGGGTGTCGTCACGCCCGGCGGCGACGGCCACCTGGGACACGGCCGAGGCGAACACGTCGCTGCCGACCCGGCCCGCGGCCGGCGGCATGGCCGGCAGGGACGGGTAGTCCTCCACAGGCATGGTGAGGAGGGTGAACCGCGCGCTGCCACAGGTGACGACCGCCTTGGCGCCGTCGACCACGAAGTCCACAGGCTGTGCGGGAAGGGCGCGGGTGATCTCGGCGAGCAGCTTGCCCGAGACCAGGACGACACCGGCCTCCCCGGTCTGCAGCTCCAGCGTCACCTGGGCGGAGACCTCGTAGTCGAAGCCGGAGAGCTTCAGCTGCTGGTCGTCGGTGACCTCCAGGCGCATGCCCGCGAGGACGGGCACCGACGGGCGCGCCGGGAGGCTGCGTGCCGTCCAGGCCACCGCCTCGGCGAGTACGTCTCGCTCGATCCGGAACATCACGGTGATCGGCCTCCTGGGTCTGTCGTTGATTCGAGGATCCACTCTCCCGCACTCGCGCTCCGGGAGAAGCCCAACTATGGGTCTTTGAGTTTCTTAGTAAGAGATAGAAGAGGTCATCACACTAGGGGCTGTGGAAACTGTGGACAACCAGCCTTCGCCCTGGTCAGTGGCCCTGAATTCATCCACCGAGGCTGTGTGTGAAGCCTGGGGGTAACTGGGGGCGCCTGGGGACGGCGAAACTTCGCCCACAGGCTGTCCCCAGATCATGGTCGCTTCATCCACGGGAAACCCGGGGTTATCCACGATGTTTCCACAGGTTATCCACGGGGTAGAAGAGGCCCTTCTGGGGCCCCAGATCGGTTGTGCACACGCTGTCCACACGTTATCCACGGACCGTCCCCAGGTTTCCCCCAGATGTCCCCAGGTTTGTCCCCAGCCCTTGTGGGCGGATTTTTCGCGGCATTGCCGGGCACCGAGGGGCCTCGAATCGACGTTTCCGCTGCTCCACAGTGTTTTCCACAGGCTGTGCATAACGTTCAGGACCCGCGCTGTGTCTGCTTGATGCGTATTGTCAGCTCGTTGACCTGGTTGTACATCGACTTGCGCTCCGCGATCAGCGACCGGATCTTCCGCTCGGCGTGCATCACCGTCGTGTGGTCACGACCGCCGAACTGCTGGCCGATCTTCGGCAGCGACAGCTCCGTCAGCTCCCGCGCGAGATACATGGCGATCTGCCGGGCGTTGACGAGCGCCCGGCTGCGCGAGGTGCCGCACAGGTCGTCGATGCTGATGCCGAAGTAGTTGGCGGTCTCGCTCATGATCGCCGCGATGGTGATCTCGGTGTCGGACTCCGAGGTGATGAGGTCCTTCAGCACCACCTCGGCGAGCTGCAGGTCGACGCCCTGCCTGTTGAGGCTGGCGAACGCGGTGACCCTGATCAGCGCGCCCTCCAGCTCCCGGATGTTGGTGGAGATGCGGCTGGCGATGTACTCCAGCACCTCGGGCGGCGCGGCCAGGCCCTCCTGGATGGCCTTCTTCCTGAGGATGGCGATGCGCGTCTCCAGCTCGGGCGGCTGGACGTCGGTGATCAGGCCCCACTCGAAGCGGTTGCGCAGCCGGTCCTCCAGCGTGATCAGCTGCTTCGGCGCGCGGTCGCTGGAGATGACGATCTGCTTGTTGGCGTTGTGGAGGGTGTTGAAGGTGTGGAAGAACTCCTCCTGCGTCTGCTCCTTGCCCTCCAGGAACTGGATGTCGTCGACGAGCAGGATGTCGATCGCCCGGTAGCGGCCGCGGAAGCCGTCGGCCTTGTGGTCGCGGATGCTGTTGATGAAGTCGTTGGTGAACTCCTCGGAGCTCACGTAGCGCACCCGGGCGCCGTCGTAGAGGCTCTGCGCGTAATGCCCGATCGCGTGCAGCAGGTGGGTCTTCCCCAGCCCCGAGTCGCCGTAGATGAACAGCGGGTTGTACGCCTTCGCCGGCGATTCCGCGACGGCCACCGCGGCCGCGTGCGCGAACCGGTTGCTGGCGCCGATGACGAAAGTCTCGAATGTGTACTTCTGGTTGAGCCGGGCGGGTTCGCTGGGTTTGCTGCTCTTTGCTTCCCACCGATTCGGCGCCGGCTCCGGCGTTTTCTCCACAGGCGGTGTGCCGGCCGGCGCGTACGGCTGCGCCTGTTCAAAAGCGAAGCCCTGCTGTGGATATTCGGTGGACGAACGCTCCGGCTCCGGCTGTGGAGAATAGAACTGCGGAGGCTCAGAAGCCTGCTGGGCCTGCGGTTGAAGGTGCTGTGTGAAACGCGGCTGGTTCTCCACACCTTGGGGATAACTTGAAGCCACAGGCTGTTGATGAACGTCCACGACGGGCTGCTCGGGGGCCGTCGTGTCGATCATCACCGCCAGCCGCATCGTCCGGCCGAGCTCCTGGGACAGCGCGTGCGCGACGAGCGGGCGCAGCTTGCCCTCGATGAGGTCCTTGAGGAAGTCGTTGGGGACGCCGAGCACGATCGTGTCGTTGGCCAGGGCGATCGGGCGCACCATCGACAGCCACGTACGCTGCTGGATCGGCACGTTCTCGTTGAGGAAGTTACCCAGGGCCCTCGCCCATACCGTGCCGAGGTCGACACTGCTCACAGTGCGGTTCCCCCTCCTCCCTCTCGCGGCCTCCGCGGTCGTTCATCCACATGCCGGCGGTCGCTGACGATCTTCGGACGCCTTTGTCCACAGCAGGGGAGGCGAGCGTCACGCTCGGTTCCTCCACAGGATCTCCACATGTTGTGCACAGTGGCGCTGACGTGTTACCGCCGCTCCAGGAGGGCCGACAGTAACTCTGTGCACAGCTGTGTTCAAGGCGTTGTCCACAGCCTAGTGGCACCTGAGTGCACATACTGTGGACGTGTGCGGCCTGGGGAAAACTCGCCTGTGGATTGGTGGACAACCCGCCCGGTTTGACCTGGGAGGGCCTTGGCCCGTAACGTACGACGGTCGGCTTGTCACGCGACGGCTATTTCGCGTGCCCTCGCTTTCCTGGCAGGCCATCCTTGTGTGTGTACCGCGCCCGCCGGGCGCACCAATGACCTGGAGCCCACCCGTGAGCAAGCGTACTTTCCAGCCGAACAACCGTCGCCGCGCGAAGACCCACGGCTTCCGGCTGCGGATGCGCACCCGGGCCGGCCGCGCCATCCTGGCCTCCCGCCGCCGCAAGGGCCGCGAGAAGCTGTCGGCCTGACCGTCCCGCGCCTGATAGTCGGCCCGCCGGTGAATCTCGCCGGCGGGCGATAGGCATATACGGTGCTGTCCAGGCAATCCCGCATGCGGCGCGGGGAGGATTTCGAGGCGGCCGTGCGGCGCGGCAAGCGCGCGGGTCGCCCCACTTTGGTGGTGCATTTTCGCGTTTCCGGGGAAGAGCCACCCCTGGTGGGTTTCGTGGTGAGCAAGGCCGTGGGCGGCGCTGTCACCCGGAACAAGGTCAAACGACGGCTCCGACACCTCATGCGGGAGCGTCTTGACCGGCTGCCGGGAGGTAGCCTGCTTGTGGTACGCGCCAATCCACCGGCCGCGTCCGCGCGATTCGAGCACCTGGCCGCCGAGCTCGACGCCGCGTTGGATCGTTTGCTCAGGCGGCGCGATGCCTCGACGGGTGGACAGAGATGACGGAGCAGGTGCACGAGGTGCCGAGCGTCGCGGCTCGGGTGCTGATCGTCCCGATCCGGTTCTATCGGGCGTTCATCAGCCCGCTGCTCGGCCCGCGCTGCCGTTTCTATCCGTCGTGCAGTGCGTACGGCCTCGAGGCGATCGCCACGCATGGTGCGTTGCGTGGCATCTGGCTGACTGTCCGGCGCATCGGGCGGTGCCACCCATTCCATCCCGGAGGTATAGACCCGGTGCCCCCACGCCCGGTCCGGTCTCACGAAACGCAAGGGAGATAGCTCGGTGGAGCTGTCCTGGCTCAATTGGCTGTACACAGCCGTCGCCCAAGTCATCACCTGGATTCACAGTGCGTACAGCACGTTCCTCGATCCGAACAGCGGCTTGACGTGGGCGCTCACCATCATCACGCTGACGATCTTCATGAGGATCCTGATCTTCCCGCTGTTCCTCAAGCAGATGCGGTCGTCGCGGAAGATGCAGGAGCTGGCGCCGAAGGTCCAGGAGCTCCGCAAGCGTTACAAGAACGACAAGCAGCGCATGAACCAGGAGGTCATGGCGCTGTACCAGGGGGCCGGGGCCAACCCGCTCGGCGGCTGCCTCCCCGTCGTCGCCCAGTTCCCGATCTTCATCTCGATGTTCACCGTCCTCCGGGCGATCGCGGCGGACGAGGCGAAGTTCGGCATGACGCAGGAGCTGGTCGACAGCGCCAAGCACGCGCTCATCCTGGGCGCCCCGCTGCCCGCGACGTTCTTCGAGGCGCCCACGGCGATGCAGAAGGTCGTCATCGGCTTCTTCGTCGCGATCAGCTCGCTGACCACGTTCCTCACCGTCCGGCAGAGCGTGACCCGCTCCATGGCCCAGATGCCGGACAACCCCATGGCGCAGCAGCAGAAGATTCTGATGTACATCTCGCCGCTGTTCGCCTTCTTCAGCCTGAACTTCCCCCTCGGCCTGATCCTCTACTGGGTCACCACCAACCTGTGGACGCTCGGCCAGCAGCACTGGTTCTACAGCCGGCACCCGATGCCGCAGTTCGACGCCAAGGGCAACGCGATCCCCGTGGAGCCGAAGCAGGGCCTGATCGCCAAGATCCGCAAGACGCCTCCGGAGGAGCAGGCCCCTCCGGCCCCGCCGGAGCCTAAGATCATCAGGCAGCAGCCGAGCCGCCAGCCTCGCAGCAAGCGCACCGGCAGCAAGAAGTCGTGACCACGAAGGAGAGGCCGGCCATGACCGAGGCCGAGCAGAAGAATGCTCCTGATCTCGCCGCCCTGGAGCAGGAGGGCGAGATCGCTGCCGACTACGTCGAGGGGCTTCTCGACATCGCCGACATCGACGGCGACATCGACATGGACGTCGAGGGCGACCGCGCGCTCGTCTCCGTCGTCGGGCTCAAGGGCAACGAGCTGGTGGGCCCCGGGGGAGAGGTCCTGGAGGCGCTGCAGGAGCTGACCCGCCTGGCCGTGCACCGCCAGACCGGCGAGCGCTCGCGGCTGATGCTCGACGTCGGCGGCTACCGGGAGCGCCGGCGCGCCGAGCTGACCAAGCTCGGCACCGAGATCGCCAACCAGGTCAAGGAGCGCGGCGAGCCCAAGTCGCTGCAGCCGATGACCCCGTTCGAGCGCAAGATCGTCCACGACGCGGTGGCCGCCGCCGGGCTCAGCAGCGAGTCCGAGGGCGAGGAGCCCAACCGCTACGTGGTGGTCCTGCCCGCCTGATCCTCCGCTTCGTCGCGGCCGTCTGCCCCGCCCCCTGGCGAGCGGCAGGCGGCCGTTCTCTTTTATCCTGGTATGTACCTCCGTCAGCCTCATTGCGGTGATGTCAGCACGTACGTCCCCATGCTGCCGGTCCGTCCGCCGCAGCCGGCGGCGTGCTCGAAGGTCACCCTGAGAGCGGCCCGCTAGTCTTCCTTTGTGATCGCCCGATTAGCCTGGGGACGTGGAAGCTCCCCGCGGGGACGGTCACGCCCGGCCACGACACCAGCACCCGAGAAAGGGCCTCCAACCAGTGAGCGATGAGCTGCCGGCGCCGCCGGACATAGCGCGGGAAGTCTTCGCCGGGGAGGCTTGGGATCGCGCCAACGCGTTCGCCGAGCTGCTGGCGGGGCCCGGCGTGGTCCGCGGGCTGCTGGGGCCGCGGGAGGTGCCGCGGATCTGGGACCGCCATCTGCTCAACTGCGCGGTCGTCGCCGAGGCCGTACCCGCCGACGTCGAGCTGGTCGACATCGGCTCCGGCGCCGGGCTGCCGGGGCTCGTGCTGGCGATCGTCCGGCCGGACATCCGGGTCACGCTGCTGGAGCCGCTGCTGCGCCGTACCGTGTTCCTGGAGGAGAGCGTCGCGACGCTCAAGCTCGGCAACGTCGAGGTGCTGCGCGGCCGGGCGGAGGAGCTGGCCGGCAAGCGCGTCTTCGACGTCGCCAGCGCCCGTGCGGTCGCGCCGCTCGACCGGCTGCTGACGTGGGCGATGCCGCTGCTGCGCGAGGGCGGCGAGCTCATCGCCATGAAGGGGGAGCGGGCGGCCGGTGAACTGGCCGAGGCCGAAGCCCAATTGCGCGCCAGCGGAGCCCGAACGGCCGAGCTTGTGACCGTCGGGCGCGGTAAGGTCGAGCCGCCTGCAACACTGGTTCGGGTGGTAGCGGGTCGCGCGCCGGAGCGAGCCGGGCGGCGACGGAGGAGGTGACGGTTGTGCCAGTCGCGTCAAGCGGTCTCGGATGGCCGGACCGTCGTCAGCCTTCGAGTCCCACCGGGGTTGGCTGGCCCGAAATGGGCGTGTCGCGACAGCAAATTCCCGGCACCGGCACACCATCGGTTGAAAGGATGGCCATCGTGACCCAGACCCCCCTGAACCCCGGTGATTCGCCGTTGGTACGAGAGGCGCTCAGCTCAGTGGTTTCACGTGAAACATCCGCAACCCCGACGGCTGCTCAGGCTGGAGACGGGCCCGGCACGGGCGACGCCGGCTGGCCCCGCCCGGCGAAGACACGGGTGATCGCGGTGGCCAACCAGAAGGGTGGGGTCGGCAAGACCACCACGTCGGTGAACATCGCGGCCGCGCTCTCGATGCACGGCCAGCGGGTGCTCGTGGTGGACCTGGACCCGCAGGGCAACGCCTCCACCGCCCTTGCCACCGAGCACCGTGGTGACGTGCCGGACGTTTACCAGGTGCTGGTGGACGACCTGCCCATGGCGGACATCGTCAAGCAGGTGCCCGAGATGCCCAACCTCTACTGCGCGCCCGCCACCATCGACCTCGCCGGGGCCGAGATCGAGCTGGTGTCGCTGGTCGCGCGGGAGGCACGGCTGCGGCGGGCGCTGACGGCGTACGACGCGATCGAGCTGGACTACATCATCATCGACTGCCCGCCGTCGCTCGGCCTGCTCACCGTCAACGCGCTGGTGGCCGCGGACGAGGTCATGATCCCCATCCAGTGCGAGTACTACGCGCTGGAAGGGCTCGGCCAGCTCCTCCGGAACGTCGACCTCATCAAGGTCCACCTGAACCCGACGCTGCGACTGTCCACGATCGTCCTGACGATGTACGACGGGCGGACCCGCCTCGCGTCGCAGGTGGCGGAGGAGGTGCGGTCCCACTTCGGGGAGACGGTGCTGAACACGGTGATCCCGCGGAGCGTACGGCTGTCGGAGGCGCCCAGCTATGGGCAGTCGGTGATGACGTACGATCCGGGGTCCAGTGGGGCGATGGCTTACATGGATGCGGCTCGGGAGATCGCCTACCGCGCTACGGTCGCCTGAGTGCCCTGCCCTGCCGTCTGAGCCGGTTCGGGGTGGTGACGTTGGGTCGGCTGTGATTCTCTGAGTCGGCGCACTCATCGACTCTGAGGCTCACAGCCGGCATCGCAGTCGCGTGCCGTGCCATCCCGTCAGTAGCCCTTGCTGTGCTCGCTCCCGTCGCGACCATCACAGCCCACGCCACTCGGTCGGTGGGCGGATCCACTTCGCCTCTGTTGCCGTCCCAACAGAAGGCAGAACTCGTATACGACGGACGGCGAGGCGTTTCGCGGTGAGGCTGGGCATCGCGACCCCGCACCCACCGATGAAGCACCGCGCCCGGTTCCGCCGGCAGCCACCGCAGGCAGTGTCGAAGGTGACCACCGCGTCAGCTTCCCCGTCACCGCTGCCGTTCCGGAGCGCATTCACCCTTCCGCGACGTGCCCCCTCACAACCTCAGGTGCGTCCCTCGACATACCCGATCAGGTCAGCGACCTGAGACCGGCACCTGCGCGACGCTGACTCCTGCAACCGCACGCCGCCCGCTTAACCGGCCTCAATCGCTGACCGAGCTACAGCTCCCGTCGAGCAGAGGACTCCAAAGCAGCGAAGCTGAACCGAGCCCAGCCGTATCGAGCCAGGTGGCGTCCAGCTCAGCCGCCGGCGCCGCCCCACCGCCTACCATCGACCGCACCCAGCCGCAGGGCGCCGGGCACCACCCACCCTGTGTGATTCTGATGGCTGGGGGCCCGCAGACGTTCTCCTGAGCGGGCGACCTTCGATCTGAGGGCTTGATATCAAGAGGATTCGCCCACCTGAGCGACCGACTTCGCGCCGATCAGTCTTCCCCGTTCCTTCCCCATAGGCGGGTGGTGGGGGAGTGGCGCGAGGGCGGGCAGGGTTAGGCGAGTTTGTGGGTGTGTTGGGGCAAATCCGCCGGACGGTGTGTGGCGAGGAGGCACTCGGCGACGCTCGCAACGGTAACCTCTCCTGAGGTGACCGGAATCGGTTGGGTGGATGAGGAGACGCAGTGAGTCAGCAGCGGCGGGGATTGGGCAAGGGGCTCGGGGCGCTCATCCCGACCGGTCCCATTGTTGACGGCCCCGGGATGGCGACGGCGACCGCCCCGGCCAACGGCAACGGCACGCCCACGGCAGGGCAGGCCGGCCCGAAGCCGATCGCTGGAGCGTACTTCAAGGAGGTCGCGCTCGAGGCGATCGTCCCCAACCCGCGTCAGCCACGTGACATCTTCGACCCGGAGAAGCTGGATGACCTTGCCGCGTCCATCCGTGAAGTGGGGTTGCTGCAGCCGATCGTGGTCCGGCCGGTCGGTGGCGGTCAGTACGAGCTCATCATGGGGGAGCGGCGCTGGCGGGCGTGTCAGAAGGTGGGGCTTGATCCGGTGCCCGCGATCGTCCGAAACACCCAGGACACCGACCTTCTCCGTGACGCCCTCATCGAGAACCTGCAACGGGAGCAGCTGAACGCGCTCGAAGAGGCGGCGGCGTACCAGCAACTGCTTGACGACTTCCAGGCGACGCACGAGCAGCTGGCCGCGAAGGTGGGTCGTTCGCGCTCGCACATCACCAACACCCTTCGACTCCTGAACCTGCCGCCGGAAGTCCAGCCCAAGGTCGCCGCTGGTCTCATCAGCGGCTCGCATGCGCGCGCGCTGCTCGGGGCTCAGCTCGGCCGAGGAGCAGATCAAGCTGGCTAAGCGGATCGTCGCGGAGCTCCTGTCGGTGCGGGCGGTGGAGGAGATCGTCTCCATGGGGAGCGCCAAGGCGGCGAAGGGGCCGACACGGGAGCGTCCGGTCGCCAAGCCCACCGCTCCCGGTCT